>NZ_JACVWI010000004.1:0-242601 GCF_020658455.1 Clostridioides sp. ES-S-0005-03
GCCAGGATCAAACTCTCAAATAAAAGTTTATCAGGCTCAGATACTATTGTTATCTAAATATCTGGCTTTATGGTTTGTTTCTTGTTTTTATAAATTAACCTACTGTTTAATTTTCAAAGTTCATTTTTCATGTTTGCCCTTTTCTTAAGGACAAGTAATACTATATCACCTTAAAAATAATTCGTCAACACTTTTTAAATTTTTTTTTAAGTTTTTTTAATTTCCATTGTCATATATTCCATCATAATGTAGTAATACCATAGTCTCAATCAATTTTAATATATTTATAATTTTTTATAAAAAATCACATTTGCTTATCTTAACTATTAATATTTTAAATATTTCTATATACAAATTCAACAGTTATAATAGAATTATCCCTATATAGATTGAAAAAATACAGTAGAAAATACAGACAATAAATAAGAATATAGAAATAAATGTAAATAAATATAATAATAAAAGAAGAAGTATTAATACAGTTAGAATAAACTTATCAATACTTCTTCTTTTATTATCTATCTTTTAATATTATAATCTATTCATTTTTAACTTACATATTATCTCATAGCTCTCATAGCATTTAGTACTGCAATAAGTGCTACCCCTACATCAGCAAATATAGCCTCCCACATAGTAGCTATTCCTCCAGCTCCTAATGCCATAACTATAACTTTTACACCTAGAGCAAATATTATATTTTGCCATACTATCTTATTAGTCTTATTTGCTATTTCAATGGCTTTAGATATTTTACTTGGTTCATCTGTCATAAGTACCACATCTGCTGCTTCAATAGCTGCATCTGAACCTAAACCTCCCATTGCTATACCAACATCCGCTCTGGCTAAAACTGGTGCATCATTTATTCCATCACCAACAAAAGCTATTTTTTCTTTTTCTGTTCTACCTTCATACAACTCTTCTAGTCTATCTACCTTTTCATTAGGAAGTAAATTAGAGTAAACTGTATCTAACTCCAACTCTTTAGCAATGTTTTTTGCTACTTTTTCATTATCTCCAGTTAACATTACAACTTTTTTTACTCCTATTGATTTTAAACTTCTTATGGCATTTTTACTATCTTCTTTTATCTCATCAGATATAACTATATAACCTCTATACATTTTATCAACAGCAATATACACTACTGTTCCTACTTCTTTAGCTGGTGAATAGAGTATATTTTCCTTTTTCATAAGTTTTTCATTACCTGCCAATATAAGTTGACCATTGTATTTTACTCTGATTCCATAGGCTGCTATTTCCTCATAACTATCTATTGTATTTAAATCAATTTTTTTACTATAGTAGCTTAATATAGACTTTGCTATTGGATGATTTGAATTTACTTCTGCAAGAGCTGCATATTGCAATAATTCTTCTTCTGATATTCCCACAGGATTTAACTTAGTTACATTAAACACACCTTTAGTAAGAGTTCCTGTTTTGTCAAACACTACTGTATCTACACTTCTTAAAGCCTCTAAGTAATTACTTCCCTTTATAAGTATTCCATTTTTAGATGCAAATCCAATCCCACTAAAGAAACTAAGTGGTATTGATAAAACTAATGCACAAGGACAAGAAACAACTAAAAATATCAACCCTCTGTATAGCCAATCACTAAATACTTCACCTGAAATAACAAGTGGTGGTACAAATGCTATCAATAAAGCAGCTATAACTACTACTGGAGTATAGTATCTTGAAAATTTAGATATAAAATTTTCTGTTTTTGATTTTTTAATGCTAGAATTTTCAACAAGGTCAAGTATTTTTGAAACTGTTGACTCTCCAAAGCTCTTTGTAACCTCAATAGTAAGTAAAGCATTCTTATTTATAACACCTGATAAAATTTCGTCTCCTTTTTCAACTTCCCTTAATACAGACTCACCTGTAAGTGCAGAAGTGTCTAACATAGATACTCCATCTACTACTACACCATCCAATGGCACTTTTTCACCAGGTTTTACTACTATTATATCACCTATATTTACTTCTTCTGGAGATACTACTTTCACTTCAGAGTTAACTTTTAGGTTTGCATAATCTGGTCTTATTTGCATAAGTGAAGTTATAGACTTTCTAGACTTTCCAACCGCAACACCTTGTAAATACTCTCCTACCTTATAGAAAAGCATAACTCCTACTGCTTCTGATAGTTCTCCTATTAATAATGCCCCTACTGTTGCTAGAGCCATTAAGAAGTTTTCATCAAATACTCTTCCTTTTGATATATTTCTTATTGCTCTTAAAAGTACATCTCCACCTACTATCACATAAGCAACTATAAATACTATATTGCTAAATTGACTTTCAAATCCTGTTGCTGTTTGATATATACCAAAAATATATACAAGAGCTCCTATTATAAGTGGAATTAATTCTTTTTTATTTGTATCGCTCACAGTTTCTGACTTTTCAACCGTTCTAGATTTTGTTTTGTCAGAAGACTCTACTTGTATATCAAGTCCTGGTTCTGTTGAGTCTATTATTTCTTTTATTTTATTTATAACAGCATCTTCTTCAAAAGTACTTATTATGTTTACTGTAAGTTTTTTATTTACAAAATTCAAATTAGAAGATTCAACCTCTTTTAGTTTAGAAACTTTGTTGTTAATCTCTTCTGCACAATGTGCACAATTTAACCCTCCTAATATAAGCTCCTTTTTAGCTGATGTTTTGTTGGCTATTGTATTGTCTTTAGAGCTTATTTGTATATTAAGTCCTGGTTCTGTTGAATCTATTATCTCTATTATCTTTTCTATAGTATTTTCTTCATCAAAACTATTTTCTATATTTACTGTAAGTTTTTTATTTATAAAATTTAGATTAGAAGACTTAACCTCTTGTAGCTTAGAAACTTTGTTGTTAATCTCTTCTGCACAATGCGCACAATTCAATCCTCCTAATACAAATTCCTTTTTAATTATATTATTTGCTTCCATATATATTCACTCCTCTCATTTATCATTTATAAGTCTCTCTAATATGATTTAATCCACAGTCAAATATTTGACTTATATGGCTATCATCTAATGAGTAATATACCGTCTTTCCTTCTCTTCTAAATTTTACTAACCTAGCCTGTTTTAATACTCTAAGTTGGTGAGATATTGCAGAGTGAGTCATATTTAATAAACTTGCTATATCACATACACACATTTCATTTGCAAATAATGCATATAATATCTTTACTCTAGTAGTATCTCCAAATACTTTAAATAATTCTGCTAAATCATATAACATTTCTTCATCTGGCATAGTTGACTTAGCTTCTGTTACTATTTCCTCATGTATTATATTACAACTACAATCATTTATCTCTTCTCTCATTATATAATCCTCCATTATTTTAATATATGAATAACTGTTCATATGTTCATTATATGCTATTATATCTAATTTCGCAACAATATTTTTTTATTTATTTAATAATAATTAGAATGCACATATTATGGAGTTTTTTAATATATATATTATTAGAATAAGTTTTTGTAAACTTTTTTATAGTTTTTCTAGGAGGTGCAAGTTTAATATGAGTAATAAGAAAAAAAAGAACTTAGATACTAGCTACATGCCTTACTTAGACCCTGCTAATTATGCAGATTATATTACTAATGAAGAAATTCCTCAAGATGAGTTGAGAAATGACCCACAAATCCCTAGTGGTTATACAAAAATACCTAATAATCAGAATATAAGTAACATTTATCCTAATAGCGTAAATAATTATCCTAAAAGTAGTAATTCTCCAAACAACTTGCCTAACACAAATAATACATCTGGAAATATGAACTACAACACATCTACTCCAAACAATATGCCTAACAACATGAACTATAATACATCTAATAATATGAACAATATGGGTGTACCCACTAATATGTCTGGTAACATGAATAACAATATGGGTATGCCTAACAACATGTCTGGTAACATGAATAATAATATGGGTATGCCTAACAGCATGTCTAGTAACATGAATAATAATATGGGTATGCCTAATAACATGTCTGGTAATATGAATAATAATATGGGTACGCCTAATAACATGTCTGGTAACATGAATAACAATATGGGTATGCCTAACAATATGTCTGGCAACATGAATAATATGGGGTATAATATGAATAACATGTCTGGCAACATGAATAATATGGGATATAATATGAATAACATGGGTATTCCTAACTTATCATGTAATCAAAATATGCCTCCTAATGTACTTATGATGATACCAGGTGTTATATGTCATAATACAATGAATGGTATGCCTGTAGTTATGCCTAGTAATATGCCTTCTAACATGTATCCGACTCCTTATGGTTCTAGTAATATGTCTATACAAGGCATGCCACAAACTAATATTGAGGAGTTTGATGAGGAAGAAATGTAAAATATTTTTATTTTTTAAATAAATTGTATAAGACCTTAATAATTGAACATAATAGTAAATGTATTCCTCATAATATTCCCCCAATATTATTATAGGTATAAAATTTTGATTGAATATCCTTTTATTTAGTCAAAAAATATTAACATAATCTAATAAAATAAATGTAAATAAAAAATCAGATAAAATAAAATTTTATCTGATTTTTTATTTACATTTAACTTAATACTTAAAAAATATCCCTGCATATCACTATTTGTTTGATGTTTATGGAAGTAACCCACAAATCCTTGAATGGAGTAATCAATTACATCACTTATATCTTCATTAACTATACCAAAAAACATGCTGGCATTTTCTTCTCTTTTAGATTGTCAAGGATACATGGTCTACACTCTTTCTCATAGTTTTTGGATTTATTTGGCAGTTCTCAACTTAAGTTTACTAACTCTATGTTATAATGACTCTAACAAGTCATTATCTTGTTTATAGTAGGCATTATTTTGAATAAAATATGTGTATTTTACTTTTCTGGAACTGGTATGATTCTAATATATTTACAAATAAATAAAAGCTAGTAATTTTATTATAACTATCATTCATAACTCTTTAAGATTATTTTATTTTCATTATAAAACTTCATTGTTTCATCATATAACAATCATAAAATATATTTTACTCCCTATATATCTAGTAATATGTTTAGATACAGTATGTTAAAAACCAATATTAACAAATATTTTTAGAAAAAAATAAAATATTTTTATTTTTTTAATAAATTGTATAAAATTTTAATAATTGACCACAATAATAAATGTATTCCTCATAATATTCCCCCAATATTATAGAAATAAATTTAAGCGAGATTAAATTCAGTTAATCTCGCTTAAATAATGTCAAAAATCATATACTATTTCAAAAAATCATCAAAGTCTATTGAATCTGACTCTGCAAAATCGTATAAAGCATTTTGCTCAAAGAAAAATTTCTCTTCAAATTTAATATATTTGCTATAATTAGACTGACTTATTTCATTAATACAATTACAATCATTATCACTATAAGTCCCTATAAAAAACTTGTTTCCCATTAAGTAATATATAGCTTTCATATCATTATTTATTATATATACATTTTCTTTAACATGGTCATTATTAAAATTAAATCTAGTAAAAAATATACCTTCATTCATATTACTTTTTAATAAGAACGGATTTTCTTCATAAAATACTTTTGCAAATTCCTCAGGTGAACTTACGCTATATACACTTACAAATTCACTCTTAGAAATTTCATCAAAAACTTCAAAATCGTACATAGGCTCTTTATCTGTTACTAGCATAGAATTGATTTTAAAACCAGTATCATTACATTTACTTATACAAAAGGCTATTTTACATGTATAATACCCATCATTATCTTCATATAAAGCCTCACTAATATACCTACCTTGTCCTTTATTGCTTACTGTATTTTTAAGTAATGTACCATTGATATTTGTAATATGCATATTTGCAATCTCGTCACTTCCTGAAAAGTATCTTAAGCTTTCTCTATCCCATGCTATAAACCTCATAGTCATATAGTTTATGAATTCAACTTCCTCATCAACTCTTTTACATATTTTATTATATAATTTTTCTATAGTTAAATCTGTTTTATAATTTTTTATAATGTCAATGTATTCACATTTATCTCCTGGCAATATCTTGTTATAACAAATATTCTTATTTCCAAAGTAAGATACTAAAAACAGAGATTCCTCCTCTGTTAATCCAATTCTATCTGAGCCAAATCCACCCATTAATCTTTCTTCTTCCCTATAAGCTTCTTCTTGTGTTGGATTTTTTAAACTCACATAATCCGCCAGACCTAATCCTTCTGCATCCAATAAAAAATATTGACAAAAGTGATTGTTTTTATTGTCTATCCAATTTATTATAAGACCCAAGCTCCCCATAAGTCTAGAATTTGTAACCTTTGCAAAATTAAAATTCATACAATCACGTCCTTTAAAATTTAAAATCTTTGTTTTTTAATATATAAATTATTATACATATATTTTAACAACTTAGGTATAATTTATAATATAATATAAGGAAATGATTAATTGAGGTGGTTTTTATGAAAAATATAGCAGCTTTTTTTGATATAGATGGTACTCTTTATAGGGACTCTCTTATGGTTGAACATTTTAAGAAATTAATTAAATATGATATAATTGACCAAAAAAATTGGTATAAACACGCCAGAGATACATTTATGGATTGGGATAAAAGACAAGGCAACTATGATGATTACTTACTAGAAATATGTAATCTTTATGTTGACTCCTTAAAAGGCTTAGACAAAACTTGCATTAATTTTACAAGTGACCAAGTAATTAAATTAAAAGCAGATAGAGTTTATAAATACACACGTTCAAGAATAGATTGGCATTTAAATCAAGGTCACATAGTTATCTTTATTTCTGGCAGCCCTGGGTTTTTGGTTGAAAAAATGGCTAAAAAATACAATGTAACTGACTTCTTAGGAAGTGATTATGTATTTGAAGATGATATATTTACAGGAACAGTCATACCAATGTGGGATTCTATAAGTAAAAATAACGCTATAAATGATTTTGTTGTAAAATATGATTTAGACCTATCAAATTCGTACGCTTATGGAGATACTAATGGCGATATAAATATGCTAAAAAGAGTTGGAAATCCAATCGCAATAAATCCTACAAAAGAACTTTTGGCTCAAATATCACTTAATAAGGAAATTTCTAAAAATGTTGAAATAATAGTAGAAAGAAAAGACATTATCTATTCTTTATCTACAGATGTGAATATGGTAGATATTTAATTTATATTAGCTCTTTTAAAGACTTATACAACAAAAGTCTTATTATAATAAAGGATGTCATCATTGAAGTGATATCCTTTATTTTTATTCATATTATATATTTTAGTTCATAGATGGTAAGTATCTATTTCAAATATAAAAATTGTTATTGCTAAAACATTAAAAGTTTGTATAACAACATAAAAAGACTCTGATATAAAAATCAAAGCCTTTTTTATTAAATAAACTCATACATATGTTAATTTTATTTTTATATTTCAATGTACCTTTGCAAATGTATTATTCATATAAAAATTAAAACCATTCTAAAGTAAAACATTAAGTCAGTTGTTATTTTTAAATAACATCTTTCTTAGTCTATTATTGTAATAATCTATAAAAGAACTATATACATAATCATATATTATAAAGGCTACCTCAAATGAAGCTACTATAATAATATTTATTGGAATATAAACTATTGTCCTTAATATAAAGTACAATATAACTATCATTATATTTGCAAATACTACTTTCATAAGATACTCAATATATATTGACCTATCTTTTTCTATAAAATATTTAACAATACCATATATCCCAAAAGTAAGAGAATATACAATCCATTGAGATTTACTTGCCATTACTATAAATCCTAATGCTACAGAACCTATATAAAAAGCAATTCCACTTTTAAATCCCCATTCCATTATTACAATTGATACTAAAAGCGATGCTAACCCCATAATAAACAATGTATTTACAGGAATAATATTTGTAAGAGTTAACAGTATCACATTTAATGCTAATAAAACTCCTCCATAAGCAACTTTTATACTCATATTTATCATCCTAACAACAAGATATTAAATCTCCACCAAAACATTCACAACAGGAATCTAGACACCAAAGTTTAGCGCAGTTTTCACAACAATCATCACCTAGACAGCAACAACAGTCATCACAACAACAGCAACAACATCCATCTAAATCATTACGTCTTCTTCTATTATAATTATCAGCTCTATTGTTATATTCATTTCTATATTGTGTATAACTTCTAAGTGCATCATTGTATTCTTGATTTTCAGGCTCCATGAATTTTGCTCTCTTTAAGAAGTCTTCTCCTTCTTCATAATATCCAATATTCATCGCAGAAAAACCAGTTAGATAATACCACTCTGCACATTTGTCAGTTAATGTTTTTAAAAAATCATAGGCTTTTTTAAATTCACTATTTTCCATAAAAGCTCTTGCTCTCATAAAATTTTCATTATTATAAGTATTACTGTACATTCTTTCCACCTCTACTTTCTAATATATTCATGTATCTTAAATAAACTCCAGAATAAATTATATTTTCTATTATTCCAACGTTTTTATTTAGATTTAAATTATCAATTCCCCTAGCTAAAAAACCTAATGATGTTACAATTATTTTTTTTACTTTTTCTTTTAACTCATCATTTTTATCTATATATTCTATAAAAGGATTATATCTTCCTTTCTTAAAATCTTCATCTAAATCTTCATATGCATCTAGTAAATATATATATTTACCTATATTAAAGCCTATCATTCTTAGATTTCTCTCATTTTCATCTTTTTTATATGCAAATACTTCTCCCATTATATTTCCAAAGACATTAGACACTTCATCTATATTTATATTTTTGTCCTTTTCTAACTTATTTAATTCATTTAATTGTTGCTTTATATACTCAGCTTTTTCAGGATATTTCTCATAGGCTAAGTTTAATTTGTTTTTATATATATAATATGCTAATTTATCTTTTATGCGTTTATCATCCATTAAATTATCTTCCAATTTATAATACGTTAAAAGAACATTCATACTTGCTGCATATTCGGTAATATCATTTGTTATTATCTTTTTCTTCTTAAATGGACTGACTACACACACTTCTTCTGTACTTATAGACTCTGGCTTATATACTGAAGTTAATAAGATAATTAGAAATGTTATATCGTAGTTTAAAGAAAACCTTGAGATTTCTCCATGATTTCTTTTTAGATATTTACATAACCCACAGTAATAAGCTTTGTAATGGTCATATTCTCTAAATGTTAAATCCATTTTGTTTATTTTAACATATCCAAACATAAATACTCCTTCTTGTACTACTTTTTATATAATAAATTATAATTTGTATTGTAACAATCTATATCTATAAATATCGCATTTAACTCTTTTATATTCACAATACTTCTTTATGGTTTATAAAAAGTATTGTGACTTACATAAATATTTACTTTGTTATCTATAAACTCATTATATTTATTTTCTAAATCATTTATTATATAGTACATTATGTAAGTTTTTACTCTTTTTTACTTACTAATGTTATATATCCTTTTGACTTACTATGTGTTATCTCTAAGTTACTTATATCATTTAACAGTAGTATATCCTTTGCATTTGAACAAGTCATTATTTCTCTATTTTTTATTAATTATTATTATATCATTAATAAAATTATAATTCATTGTTTAGAATTATTTTTCTGATGGTTTTTATGAGTCTTTACGAATACCTACTGCTCTTAATGGACCAAGTAACGACATTCTAGCAAGTATCAGTGCCATTTCATCAGGAGATTCTTTCATGTTTTTTTCAAGCCAATATTGAATTACACCTAAGTCCGCTGAAAGTATATATTGTATAAAATATTCTTCCGAAATTATTGCCTCATCTATGTTAAAATTTTTTAATTTTTGTTTCTCAAACAAATTGATTTCAATAAATTTTTTTATTTTTCTTTCAAAGGTAGGGTCACCTTTTGGACCTAAAATAGATTTAATAATTACTGAATTTTTTCTAAAATATTCAAAAAGCTTTACCATAAATGGAAGAGGTTCATTTGAGGCATCCATGTTCATCATGTTGACTGAATCAAGGTGCTTAGTCTCTTCTTCAATTTCCTGTATTATTTCATTTTCAATTTTCTCTAACAAGTCATACTTATCAACATAATGCAGGTAGAAGGTTCCTCTATTTATATCTGCCCTTTGAGTTAAGTCAGTAACTGATATATTGTTAAATCCTTTCTCATCTATTAACTCTGCTAATGCAGACCTAATCATCTTTTTAGTACGTATTGTTCTTCTATCAACAGATACTTTTTTCATGAATTATTTCCTCGCTCTATATAAATTTTTTTAATTTTAATTGACAATTTTATATTAAATGTTTATTACTTAACAATTTAAATATTATTGTTCATTGCATAAATCAATATACATATTATAATATACATATAGATTATTAATCAACAATGTGTTCATAAAAAATAGCGAATTGATTTGAAGTAAATGTTTAATATGACCTAAAATTTCGCCTTTATATGAATACATTATAGGATATCTTAAGAATAAGTATTAATGGAGGATAAAAATGAACAATTTAGATAAAAACAATGTTAATGAAGTTTTGGATATGCTATTAAGAACTCGAAGATCCATAAGAAGTTTTACAAAAGAAGTACCTTCAAAAGAACTGGTTGAAAAAATAATTGAAACTGGAAGACTTGCACCTTATGCAATACTTGCAGTAGCAAAACAAACAGATTTCAGACATTTCTTTGTTATCTCAAATAACAGTTTACAAATGGATAAAATAAAAACTATTCTTATTGATGTTATTAAAACTCAAATATCAACCCATGAGAAGAAGGCCGATAATGACATAGCTCTACAATCCTTCATTACTTCTTTAAAGATGCAAGTTAAAAAAGGGGTTCTTGGTGTAGGGTCAGCACCTTATCTTATTATTGTGGCAGAACGTCGTGGAATACCAGCCATAGAACAAAAGTCATTATCTCATGTTATGCAGAATATGTGGCTTAAAGCAACTGCTTTAGGATTAGGTTTTGAACTTGTTAGTGTAATAGGAAGATTAAGTAATAATAAAGATTTTTGCGATATTTTAGGAGTACCAACAGGTGAATATGGCTTTGATGCCTGTACAATTGGTTTCCCTACAACATCTGTAATTAAGGAAGGCAGAGCCATTCCTCATCCATCAATAAAATGGATATAATAAATAATATTGAAAACCAAATATTTATAAACTATTCTTACATATTTTTAATAATAGATGACATGCTGTTTCTCAGAGGAATCTATAATTTAACTGAGCCTAAGATAATCAAATTAATTACAAACAAAGAATAAATATAATAAAAGGACTTATAAATTATAAGTCCTTTTATTGAGCCTGAAATTAAATTCTTTTCCTTCAACTCTGGTAAATAACTTTCCTGTATTTCTTTTAAAGTATATGTATATCCACCATAATCAATTATTTTTACTTTTGTCTGTGTCTTAGAATTAGTCGTTCCTATGGCTCTCAATATATATTTATACTAATTCATACAATTCAATCTTACTTACATTAAGTTAATTTTTAAATAATTGGAGTATATTCAAAACTGCCTAAAGTATCTTTTAATTCCTTTTTTGCTTTATCTACAATAGATTCATCAAGCATTACATCATTTATTGAACATGCTATAGATTTTGATGCTAACAACATCGCTTTAAATCCCATGTCAGAACCTGCACTAGCGCAAGATTGCCATGTATGAGCAGAAATACCAATAGGCCAAACTGAACAAGAACATTGTGCTGTGGGAGTTATGTAACTAACATCTCCAATATCTAATGATAGTGATATACAGTTATTATGAGTAAAGGTATCATCTGTAACTTCATCATGTAGATTCATCTTAGTAATCTCCTTGTTTCCACTTAATACACTAGACACATTAATTCTTTTATCTATAGAAACTGTTTCAACTAATTTTTTTGCAAAATAGTAGTCATCTTCATCATACTTTTGTACTCCTATCAATTTCATGTTTTTTGATAAAACATCTGTTAATATTGTATTTGGAATATAGTCATATACTCCACTTACAATATTATATTCCATACTAGTACCAGTCATCAATGCTGCTCCTTTTGCTATATCAACAATTCTGTCAAATACATCTCTTACATGCTCCATTTTAACTCCTCTTAGGTAATACCATACTTCTGCAAAGTCTGGAACTATGTTTGGCATTTTTCCCCCATTAGTAGTTACATAATGAACTCTACAGCTATCAAATATATGCTCTCTTAAATAGTTACAGCCTATGTTCATAAGTTCCACTGCATCAAGTGCACTTCTTCCGTTATAAGGAGCTTGTGCTGCATGTGCGCTAACACCCTTGTATCTAAACTTTACAGAATAATTAGCAAGAGTTGGAATTCTTATTGGAGTGTTTATATCAAATGGATGCCAACTAAATGCACAATCAATTCCATTAAAGAAACCTTTTTTTATCATTAATACTTTTCCTGACAAATCTTCTTCTGCTGGACATCCATAATATTTTATAGTTCCTTTCAATTTTTTTAGTTTGATTAGTTCCTTTATTGCAATTACAACTCCTATTGAACCCGTACCAAGTAAATTATGTCCACAACCATGACCTGCACCACCATCTGAAATAGATTCTTTTGTAATGGATACTTTTTGAGACAAACCATCTAATGCATCATATTCACCTAAAACTGCTATAACTGGCTTACTTTCTCCATAGCTAGCTACAAATGCTGTATCCATATCCTCTAATTCATCTACACTAAAATCATGTTTTTTTAAATATTCTTTTTGTAAGTTTGAAGCATAATATTCTTTATATTGAAGTTCTGGATTTTTCCATATTTTATCTGATATATCTCTTAACTCTCCTTGTATTTTATCTATATAATCCATTATAAATTTTTTATTTGAATCATTTATATTAACCATATTCTCCTCCATAAGACTAATAATTATATTATTTGATTATATAAAATAATTATTTTTTAAATAGCTTCTATATTATAATCATTTTATATAAGAAAACCTCTTGACTTGTAAATTACACTTTATCAAGTAAGAGGTCTTTTAAATTTATAAAATTTTTAGCATGTTAACCAATCAAGCATATTAACCCATAATTTATTATAATATTTCCAATCAGTAAATTCTCTTGGACCCCAATGAGGTGCACAATCAGAACTAAAGATAGCAGATTTTCCTTTTCCAAATTCGCCAACAGCTACAAATGGGTCTCCTCCAATAGTCGCTAGCACAGGACAATTATCTTTAGCTATTGTCTTATTATATCCTAAAAACTGTGGCCATTCCTTTGGTATATCTTTTAAAACTGGATGTTCAGAATCAACAACGACTGGAGTTATTCCTGCTGGTTTTTCAACCCTATCATCTTTATCTATCATTGTTATTGGCAATACATCTTTGATAGCAGTTTCTCCAAATCTAGCTTTTGCATCTATACCTGTAAATGACATATATCCACCTACCATGATTAATGCTCCACCGCTATTTACATACTCTTTAACTAACTCAAGTCTATCTGGTTTACTATTACAATCTATAAATGTACTATTAGATAATAAGAATGTATTAGAACCTATATCAGATAATATTATACAATCATACTCATTTAACTCTTCCAATTTATATGGAAAACTGTCTGCTGCTACATGTGCAGGCATATGAACTGCTTCATATCCTCCAGACTCTACTGCTTCTTTTAACCATTTTACTGCTTCTTCATAATGTGTTGTAACAAATGTGTCAAATCCCTTTATATGAGTTATATTTTTTACCCACGATTCCCCTACTATTAATACTTTTTTCATCTATATATTCCTCCTACTTTTATAAGTTTAATATTAGACTGGCATACATAAGTATACTGTCTAAATACTCTTGAATTTCAACATACTCATCTATTGAATGACATTGTTCTATTGAACCTGGCCCTAATATTAGTGTTGGGATTTTAGCTAAGTTTTTCATCAGTCTTGCATCATTTCCAGCCGTTGACCCCTTTATATTTAGCTTTCTTTCTAAGGTTTCTTCTAATATCTTTTGAGTATTAACTATAAATTCAGATTGCTTGTCCATCTCAAAACCTAATCCTGATTGATATATATTTATCTCTGGTTTATTATCTTTAAGCCACAAATCTCCATCAGCTCTTGTCATTATAACCTTAGTTATATCTTCCACAACTTGCTCATAACTCATTGTATTTGGCAAGAAATGTACACATAAATTAAATACACATTTATCTGGTACAGTAGAACCTGCTGTTCCACCATTTATTACGCCTAGATTTATTGTAGGTGGAGGTAATAAAGCATGTTTATACCTCATAAGCCAATTATGTTCTAACTCTTTTATATCTTGGAGTAATAACATTGCCTTTTCTATAGCATTTACACCTTCCCACTTACTTCCACAGTGGAGAGATACACCTTTAACTTCAACCTCAAAGAATACAAATCCCATATGTGCAATTATTATGTCCTTCTCTGATGGTTCACAAATTACACAGTAATCTCCATCAATTCCATTCATAACTGCATTTATAGTTCCATTTCCTCCGCCTTCTTCATCTACCACCGACATTACCTTTATATTGCCAGGTATATTTAAGCCACTATCTTTTATAAGTTTTACAGCTAATATTGAAGCCATTAGACCAGATTTCATATCTGCAGTTCCAAGTCCATAAAGCTTCCCTTTATCTTCTGTAGCACAATATGGATTATATCTCCATTTTTTTATATCACCAGGTGGCATAGTATCTACATGACCATTAAAAACTATTGTCTTACCAGGCAAATTATCACTGTACTTACATATTAAATTATATCTATCATCATAATTGTGACCTAGATTACCTTCTTTATATATGTCTTTTGCCTTTTTAATTAAATCTTCGCTCATTTCTTGCCTATTTACACTAAAACCTATGGAATTTGCAAGTTTTTCAATATATTCTTGACCTTCCTTTTCAAATCCACCTAGTATTCCATGACCTACATCTTCGGTTTTGATACTTACAAGCTCTTTTAAATAGTCTATATATTCTTTTTTATTGCTATTTAATGTATCTAAGAGAATTTTTTTCATATTTCCTCCCAAGATTTATTTTCACATTTAAGATTTCAAAGTTAATATCCTCTGCTTAAATTACAATCTTTCTTTTTATTTAATACCTATCCTTTTTATTTAGCACCTATGCAAAACTAATAATTCTTATAGCTTACTAGTTAAGTAATATTTATTATTTTACTTTAGCTGATTTTTTTAATTTTATGTTATTTATCCATATAGCAAATAACATTACCAAACCTTTTATAATCATCTGATTATATGAAGATACACTCAATAGGTTTAATCCATTTCCTAATATTCCTATTATTCCAACACCTATACATGTACCTACTATAGAACCAGAACCACCCATCATATTAGTACCTCCAAGCACAACTGCTGCTATAGCATCCAATTCGGCTCCATCTCCAACAGTTGGTGAACCTGATGCTAAACGTGAAGATAATATTATTCCAGCTAAAGCTGTTAATAATCCAGCTAAGGCATATACTTTAACTATGACTTTATTTACTTTTACTCCACATAGTCTAGCTGCTTCTTCATTCCCACCTACAGCATGTACATGGCGTCCAAAATCAGTTCTTTTTAAGAGAAAATGTCCTGCTATTACGACTATAATCATAATTATAACTGGTATTGGTATTGGTCCAACATATCCTCTACCAAGCATCTTAAATGCATCTGTGTTTACTGATATAGGTCTCCCTCCTGTAAACACAAAGCTTGCTCCACTTATTATTGTCAACATAGCTAAAGTTACGATAAATGGTGGTAATTTTTGTGTTGAAATAATTGCACCTTTTATGATACCTAGTATTGTTCCAATTGCTAATGCCAGTAACATACCCACCCATACAGGTGCATTGTAATTCACTACTGTTGTAGCCCAAAATGTACCTACTAAAGCAATTACTGCTCCTACACTTAAGTCTATTCCTCCTGTAATTATTACAAAAGTCATCCCTACTGCAAGAATTGCATTTATTGATATTTGTCTTCCAACATTAATTAAATTATCTAAAGTTAAAAAATTAGATGAAGCTACACTCATTATTATAAAAATTATTACAAGTCCTATAGCTGCACTCCCCTGGTCTTTAAATACACTTGTTAATTTTGATAATAATGGAGATGAAGCATTTTCTTTATGCTTAGTTATTGAACTCATTAATTTTACCTCCAAAAGCCAATTTTAATACATTATTTTCAACCATTTCTTCACCTTCTAAAAAGCCACTTATATGACCCTCTCTCATAACCATTATCCTGTCACTCATTGATATCAACTCTGGTATCTCTGAAGATATCATTATGATACTTACGCCATCCTCTACCAAGTCACCCATTAGATTGTATATTTCTGCTTTAGCATTTACATCTATACCTCTAGTCGGTTCATCCATAATTAATATGTCTGGTTGTAATAAAAGCCATCTGGCTATTATAGCTTTTTGTTGGTTACCACCACTTAAGCTCTGTATAACCTGATTCATATGTGGAGTCTTTATTTTTAAAGCTTCTATGTATTTTTCTAAAACTTCTTTTTCTTTTTTTCTATCTATAACTGATTTAAATTTAGATACTTTCTTTAATCCTGCCATAGTTGTATTTTCTTTGACACTCATCTGTAAAAATAATCCAGTGCCCTTTCTATCTTCTGTTATCAAACCTAAACCATTTTCAATTGCATCCGATGGTGTTTTAAATTTAATTTCTTTATTATTTAAATATATTTTCCCAGAACTATATGTTCTAAGTCCAAATATAGCCTCTACGATTTCACTTCTCTTGCTTCCAACTAATCCACCTATTCCTAAAATTTCTCCTTTTCTTATATTAAAGCTGACATTATTAAAAACATTGTTTTTAGTTAGATTTTCTACCCTCATAATTTCTTCTTTGATTTCTACCTTTCTTTTAGGGAAAAATTGGTCTAATTTTCTATCTATCATTAAATTAACTAATTCTTCCTCAGATGATACTTCTTTGGTATTCAAAGTCGAAATCGTTTTCCCATCTCGCATTATAGTTATTCTGTCACAAATCTCAAAAAGTTCTTCCATTCTATGAGAAATATATATTATACTAACTCCACTACTCTTTAAATCATTTATAAGTCTAAAAAGTATCTCAGTTTCTTTTTTACTTATTGAAGATGTTGGCTCATCCATTATCAATACCTTAGTTTCTGATGATAAAACTCTTGCTATTTCAACCATTTGCTTTTGAGCTATACTAAGTTCTTTGACTAAGCTACTTGGATTTATATCTATTCCCATATTGTCAAAAATCTTTTTAGATTCTTCATTCATTTTTTTATCATTAGTTAAGACCTTGCCATTTATTTCTTTTCCCATAAAAATATTTTGTGCTACTGTCAATTCATCAAATACTGTTAATTCTTGATATATGGCATTTATACCTATTTTTTTAGAAATATCTGGTGATATATTTTCTATCTCTTTTCCTTCAAAAATAAATTTACCAGCAGTCTTTGCATGTGCACCAGTTAAAATCTTTATCATTGTTGATTTACCAGCACCATTTTCACCCAGTAGTGCATGAACTTCGCCATGAAATAACTCAAAATTAACATTATCCAACGCCCTAACTCCAGGAAATTCCTTAGCAATATTACTTAACTTTAGAATTATATTACTCATAATGACACTCCTTTTTAGATAGGATTTCTTTTAAATAATCTTATTTTTTATTAATTCTTAAAGTCTTTTATATTTTCTTTATCATAAAGTAAGGCTGGTACTGGTATATTTTTCTCTACCTTTTCACCTTTTATAGCCTTTACTACTGCTTCTACTGCCAAACGTCCCATTTCTTTAGGTTGTTGCTGAATCATAGCAAGAACAGTTCCATCTGTTATTCCAGTTGCTGCTTCATCAGTTAAATCAAATCCTACAATCTTAACATCCTTATTTTTTGCAGATTCAAGTGCAGCTTTAGCTCCTAATACACTATTTTCAGCTGTTGCATATATTATATCTACATTTGGATTAGATTGAATTAAGTTTTCTACAGTATTAAGAGATTCTTCTCTATCATATCCTGGTTGTGAGTTTAATATTTTAACATTAGCTGAACCTTTTAATGCTTCTTTAAACCCATCTATTCTTTGCATTTGTATTTGAGATTTTAAATCTGTTACTATTGCAATTTCTGATTTTCCACCTAAGTTTTCATCTATATACTTTTTAGTGTATTCGCCTAATTTTTTACCAGCATCGTAACTAACTGTTCCAACATAACTTGTAATATTTTCAGTATTTAATACAGCATCTACTGTAACTACAGGCATTTTTTCAAATGCTCCCTCTACAGCTGGTACTATAGCTGAATTATCTGTTCCAAGTACTATCATTCCATCTACATCCTGTTGTATAAAATCTTCTATAGCTGATGTTTGCTTAGCTACATCTTGGTCTGGGTCATTTACTATGACTTTTACACCTAGTTCTTTAGCTTTTTCTTTTATCCCTTCATCAATGTCTATAAAAAATTGATGTTGAAGAGTTATTGTAGATACCCCTATAGTTAAATCTTTCTTAGCTGAATTATCCTTCTTTTCTGATTTACCTGGTCCATCCATTGAACATCCTGTTAACATTCCTACTGCTAGTGTTGCAACAATTCCTAAAGATAAAATTTTTCTCATAATTACCCTCCATTTTTAATAGTTTTAGATTTGAACAATTTTAATTTTTATTTATTAATATCTAAATATTTTTCAACATCTTCCCTATAAGGCATTCCAGATTGAGCACCTAATTTTGTTACAGATAGTCCTGACACTACTACAGCATACCCTACTGCTGTATATAAGTCTTTGCCTTCTGTTATAGCTACTGACAATGCTCCATTAAAAGTATCACCTGCCCCTGTAGTATCTTGAACATCAACATTTATACAAGACACATGTTTTACTTCTTTACCATCATAAAATCTAGCTCCATTTTTTCCTTCTGTTACTACAAGTTTATTTGGATGTTTTTTTAATACTTCTTCTATACTTTCCTCTGTGTCAAAAACTATCTTATATTCATGTTCATTTGGTGTTAAATAGGTTACTTTTTCTATTATATCTTCATCTAATCTTATTGCTGGTGCTGGATTTAATAAAACCTTTATATTATTTTCAAAACAGAAATTTACTACATATTTTATTGTTTCTAGTGGAATCTCTAACTGTAGTAATACTATATCTGCATTCTTTATCTCTTCTTCATTCTTTTTAATTAAGTTTATATCTACTAGTTCATTTGTTCCTGGCACAACAACAATACTATTATCATTTTCACATAGTGTTATGACAGCAACACCAGAACTTTTTTGATTATTTCTAGCTATCAAATTATAATCAACTTTATTCTCTTTAAAATTTCGTATCAATTCTTCGCCTAAGCTATCTTCCCCTACACAAGATATCATTTTTACATTTGCACCTAACTTAGATGCTGAAACTGCTTGGTTAGCACCTTTTCCCCCAGGTGATGTAAAAAAGCTATTACCTAGTATTGTTTCTCCTTTTTCTGGTCTTTTATCTACAGAACATACCATGTCCATATTTACACTTCCTATGACAACTATGTTTCCCATTACGTTACTCCTTTACATATCTATTTATGCTTTTCATGCTGTTAATTACTTTCTTTAGTTGAAGCTCTTATCACTAGTTCTGCCTTAAAAATTAATTCATCAAAGGATTCTTTCTTATCTCCTCTTAAACAATTTATTAATATTTCACTGGCTTTATATCCTATATCATAAGATGGTTGTCGTACTGTTGTAAGTGGAGGACTTATTAAACTAGAAGTTTGAATATCATCAAATCCCACAACGCTTACATCGTTTGGTATATTTAATCCTCTTTCTTGAAGACCTCTGATAACACCTATTGCAATTAAATCATTTGCACAAAATATCGCATTAAAATCTATCACTTCTAAATTTTTTATAAATTCTTGCCCCCATTCAATCTTATATTTTCCTTCAAATACATAATTAGAATTGTAATCTAAATTACACTCAGTTAAAGCTTTTTTATATCCTTCTAATCTATCTATTGCTATTTCATTTTGAAGTGGACCACTCAAGTATATTATTTTCTTATTTCCAATATCTAATAAATGTTTTGTAGCTATATATGCACCCTCAAAGTTATTTATTTTAACTATGCCTTTTAAGGTTTCTTTATTCATACTTATTTTCTTATCGATTAATACTGTTGGTATTTTTATATCTTTGTAATTTGCCTCTTTCCAGTTTGTATTTGATGATGCTGCAAATATAATTCCATCTATCATTCTTTCTGATAATGTTCTTATCCCTTCATATTCCTTTTTGGCATCTTCATCTGTATTACATAAAATTATATTATAACCTTCCTCATTAGCTTTATCTTCCACACCTCTTGATACATCTGTGAAAAATGGATTTCGTATATCTGGTATAAGAAGTCCTATTGTATTTGTTCTTTTAGTTACTAAACTTTGTGCTAATTTATTTGGAACATAATTTTTTTCCTTCATTATTTTTAAAATCTTTTCTCTTGTTGCTTGACTTATATTTTCATCTTTATTATTAATGACTTTTGATACAGTTGTTTTGGAAACACCAGCCAATTCGCCAATCTCTTTTATAGTTATACTCAAGAAGTTCACCCCCACAATTTAGGAAACCGTTTTACTTAACCGGTTACCTAGATACTATCATATCTTTTTTCGCTTTGCAACTACTTTATACAAATTTTGATATTTTTCTTATTTTTCATAATATTGCAATTTATAAATTCAAATTTAATATTTATATTAATATACAAAAAAAAATTAATATACTTTTATAATTATTTAAAAGTACATTAATTAATTTAAGTAATCTTTATTAAAGTTCAAGTCCTTGTTCTATAATCATTTTTTTATCATTTTCAATTCCATTTCCTACAGTTGTTAAATAATCACCTACAATTGCAGAATTTACACCACCATTAAATCCAATTTTGTCATACCCTTTTAAAGATAGCCTTCCACCAGCATATCTTATGTATACATTAGGAATTATAAATCTAAATACTGCTGTTGTTTTTAATATTTCCATAGGCTCTAATACATCATAATTTTCCATAGGAGTATTCTTAATAGGGTTTAAAATATTTATTGGAATTGATTTGGTATTTAATTCTCGTATTTCAAAAGCCATTTGTAGTCTTTGTTCTTTACTTTCATTCATCCCAATGATTCCACCTACACATACATCTAATCCAGCCCTTTTAGCTTCTTTAATTGTTCTTATTCTGTCTTGATAAGTATGTGTTTTACATATATTATCAAAATTATCTTTAGATGTCTCGACATTATGATGATATGTAGTCACACCTACTAGTTTTAGCTTTTTAGCTTGCTCATAATCTATAATTCCTAGAGATGCACATAATTTTAAATTAGTATTTTCTCTTAATCCTTCATAGATATTTAAAATATCATTAAACTCTTTTCCTGTTATACCTTTACCACTTGTAACTAAAGAGAATCTATGTACTCCTTTACTTTCCATTTCTTTGGCTCTCTTTAAAATCTCATTATAATCTAGTAATGAATATTCTTCTATCCCAGTTTTATAATGAGATGATTGTGCACAAAATTTACAGTCTTCACTACATTTGCCAGACTTAGCATTCATTATTGTACATAAATCTACTTTTCTTCCCATAAAATATTCTCTTATTTCATTTGCAGATTTTAATAAGATATCAAAATTGTTTTTGTTATTAGTATCAATACTTATTAAATTAAGAGCTTCTTCATAATTTATTTCTTTTCCACTCAATATTTTATTTTTTAATTTGACTATGTATTTTTCCATATATCCTCCTATTTGTCAACTTATATTTTTTATATAGTTTACTTATTATATATAGTATTACATAGACAACATTTATTGGTCAACTTTATTTTATATATAGGTTTACTATTATAAAAAAAAATACTGTTCTAAAATAGTATTTGTATAATATCTTATACGTATCATTATTAAAACAGTATTTTTTATTAAAGAATCATTCTTATTAATTTATAAAACTATTCTTGTCTTAACTCCATCCAAGCTTTCCATTGTAACAACCTCTAATCCTTCATACTCTCTAAATAGCCATTTTAAATCCTTCATAGCTTGATTAACCTGACTTTTTGTTAGATTATTTATAAAATATTCTTTTCTAGTTTCCTCATACTCTTTGCTAGTTAAAAAGTTTCTTAGAAAATTAAATGCAAATACACTTGGAATATTGTTTACATTAGCTTTCTTGCTATTTTCTTTCTCATAGTAAATTTTCATAAATGCATACTCCTTTGATACTTTTAAATTTCTCTTACAATAATTATATGCATTTAAGTCCTACTATTCTTATAATTTTATTAATTCATATTCTTTATTTCCCATTCCCATTTCACACGCATAGTCTATTATTCTAGTTCCATTTACATGAGGATGCTCATGTTTAAACACATCATGACCCATTTCCTTACAAACCAAATCATAGCATGCTTGTTCAATTGCTACTGGGTCTGTTGATGCTAATATTCCTATATCATGTGCAATCGGTCTACCTGACCAAGGCACACAATCACAAAGTGGAGTCACATTCATAACAAAAGTTATATATCCTACCTTATCTTTTTTGTTTGATACTGCTCCATAAGCGTATTCTGCCATCTTTTCAACAAATACATCTGAGTCACTTTCCCATTGTATAGTTACTGCTCTAGTTGGACAGACAGTTGGACATTCTCCACATCCATAACACACATCAGAATCTATAATTGCCTTCTTATCTACTATACTTATAGCTTTTGTAGGACAAGAATTAACACATTTTCCACATCCTACACACTTCTTCTCTTTTACTACTGGCGTAACATCAGAATGTTGCATTTGCTTTCCTGCTGCACTTGCACACCCCATAGCTAAATTTTTTAATGCTCCTCCAAAACCTGCTGCTTCATGACCTTTAAAATGACTCATTACTATCATTGCAGAAGAATTATAAATTTCGCCACCTATTTTCACACTTTCAAAATGTTTTTTATCTATTTGTACATTTTCATAATTTCTACTGTACAATCCATCTGCAATTATTACTGGCGCATTTACCACTGCATAGGCAAAACCATTTTCTATAGCTGTTGTAAGATGGTCTACAGAATTTGTTCTACTCCCTGTATATAATGTATTTGTATCTGTTAAAAATGGCTTTCCTTCACAATCTTTAATCTTATCAACCACTTGTCTAACTGCTACAGGACTCATATATGTAGTATTTCCTTTTTCTCCAAAGTGAAGTTTGATTGCTACTTGGTCATTCTTTTCTATTAAATCTTTGAATCCTGCTGTATCAAATAATCTTTTTACATTGTTTGGCACATTTTTATTTTGCGAATTTGAGTATAAGTCACAAAAATATACTTTTGACTTTTCCATATCTACACCCCTTTAAAATATTTACTTGAATTAATTTTATCACTTTTAAAGTAATTTTTTAGTATATTTTACCACAATTAAAGATTCTTATCTTTATTTAATAAAAACAATATTATTTTAAATCCTTACTACATTTTTTAATTCTTTATTAGTTTAGGCTCTATATACTATAGCATATCTTAAATAACTGATAATCACTAGATTATAATCTATCTCCTTTTTTATTTTTAAACAATTCCTTAATGTAATAATTTAATTATTATAAAATATAATGAGTACGACTAAAACAAAAAAAGACTTGAAACTTAAGTTCAAGTCTTTTTTACTTAGATATATTCTTATATATTACTAAGTATATTTTTACACAATACAGTGCTATTTACATTTATAATAAAGATATAATTAAACTGGTTTTTTATTAAATAAAATAACAGCTGATAACAGACACACTATTGAAATAATGATTGTTACAATGATTGGAATAATAAATTCTGGAGCCGTCACTTTCCCTGAAATCAAATCTATATTTTTTGATAATATGAAATTAGGCGTATAAGGTGCAATCTGCTTAGGAATAGAAATTAAACTCAAAACAAGAGTTACTACTAATACAAGTAATACACTTGCAAATGCTGGTCTAAATAGTACACATCCAAGAATTAATATAGTAATATACATAATACCAATTATCCATAAGTTAAATGCTGAAAATACAACATGATTAAGATTTGCAGTTGGCCAAAAATACATTGTATAACCATAAGTACATAAAAAGCTCAGCCAGAAACCAATGGTCATAATAATTACTGTAATAGAAAATTTAGACAATACTACAGACGAACGTGACAATCCTTTAGTCAACATAATGACAAGTGTCCCTTTAGAATATTCGTTTGATAAAATATTACAAAAAATAATTAGAGTTAAACTCATTCCAAGACCAGAAATATTGCCAGAAAACTGTGTCCAAGAATCTAAAGCAGTTGGTAGAGAAGTAACTTTTAAAGTTGGGGCAAAATGAGCAATCAAGTCTGGCATAAATTTAGCAGAAAGAGGACTCATTATTCCAAATATCAAAAATAAAATAATTAGACTAAATAATTTATAATTTCTTACGTTCTCTACAAATTCTTTTTTTGTAAATGCTATGTATTCTCTCACTTTACTACCTCCAAAAATAAATTTTCAAGTGACAATTCTATTAATTCCATCTTTCTTGGACAAAGATTCATTTCTGCAAGTGTAGATATAACTGTTTGTTGTATTGATTTTATATCTTTACCATGGAAAATAATTTCCATATTAGTCTCTTCTGAATCTTTAAGTAAGGATTTAATGCTACTACTAGACTTAAATGCTTGGATTTCATCATTACTTGAAAACTCCAATAAAAGTCTATCTTTTCCGTGCATACTTTTTATTTCTGAAAGTGTACCACTAAGAGCAATGCTTCCGTTATTTAATATAGCTACATGGTCACAAATTCTTTCAACATCAGACAGTATATGTGTTGAAAATATTACAGTTGTTGAGTCTTTGATTTTAAACATAATATCTAATATTTCTTTTCTCCCAACAGGGTCAAGTGCGCTTGTTGGTTCATCACAAATAAGTAATTTAGGGCGTGAAAGTAATGCTTGAGCTATCCCAAGACGTTGCTTCATTCCACGAGAAAATCCACCTATTCGTTTCTTTTCATTTCCAAGTCCCACAAGTGTCAACAACTCTTCACTTCTTAACTTTATTTCTTGTTTTGAAAGCCCTGTGATTTCTCCACAAAGAGAAAGATATTCAAGTGGTCTCATATAGTTATAAAACTCTGGAACATCAGGTAGATAACCTACATGGCGATTAGAACTTGTTCTTCCATAAGTCACCTTCTCACCAAAAACATTTATAGTTCCACTATCTGCTTCAAGTAACCCAAGCACCATTTTCATTGTTGTAGTCTTGCCTGCACCATTCTTACCTACAAATCCAAATACTGACCCTTCTGGTACAGTAAGATTTAGCTTATCTATTATCTTTCGATTACCAAAACTTTTTGATAACCCATTTATTGAAACAATATTCATCATTCATCACCTCTTCCTATAGTGAAATATAAAATTGGACCTATTATACTTATAAATAGCACTAAAATAATCCATATTGCCTTATTACCAATTTTATAATTTGGATGTTTTATTATATGAATAAGTGCAGTAATTACAAGTATTAAATTTAAAATAATAACAGGAAGTAAAAGTGGTAGATATTCCATTAAATTTTCCATAATCTTATTCCTCCAATAAAGATAATTTTTCTATAAGAAATCTGTATTCTTTGTTCTCATTTAATACAGAGAACATAGGATTGTTCTTAATAGCAGCAACAATACCTGCCTTTACAATTGTATCATCACGTGTAATACCTGTTCCAATCTCAGAAATCCAGCAATCAATATGATTAAAAAAGTCATCACTATGTAGCATAATTGGATATATATCACTTATTGCCAAATCTACATATCTTTGTAACGACTTAATAGCTCCTTTAGTATTTCCATGTATTAAATTCATTTGTATCTGAGTCAAATATACAGAAAACATAACACCAGGAGATAATTCATTAAGGTCAAATGTATCTGAAATTATTAAAATACGTCTTTCTATTTCTTCAATTTGTGATTTATCTGAGTTTTGCAGAAGTCCCACTAAATCTTGAACTAATAATGTAAGATTCTGATATGCTCCAATCTGTAACGTTTCATTAGCTTCATTAGTTTGACCATTCATCATTTGTCCCTGTGCAAGAAGTATGCTTTCATTTACCATGGGAAAATTGCTATCTTGAAATAAATCAATAACTTCTATAGGTTGATTTAACAAGATATAACAAGTTGCCTCCATACCTTTTGACTGACGACAAATTTCTATATCATCACTTGTTTCTCGTATTCGAATAAAAATTTCTAATGCTTCACTAATTAATAGTTCACGTTTTTCTTCATCTACAAGGTCATAATGATTAATTATCAAAATACCCATCTGATAAATCAAAGGAAAGCATGAATAATATTTTTTTATGGTTTCTCTTATTTCATCCATAACTTCATCAAATGGTTTAACAGTAAAATCTTTACACAATCGCTGATATAGTTTATTAATATCTTCCTTAATCATTTGTGGTTCGTAGCAAATTAATTCATCAACTGTAATGTTGAAATATGTCGCGAGTTGTGGTAAAAAAGTGATATCAGGATAACTTTGCCCAGTTTCCCATTTAGACACAGAAGCTTTAGAGATACCTATATAATTTGCAAGTTCATCTTGTGTAATTCCTTTTTCTTTACGCTTTAAAATTAGTGTTTTTGCAATGTTTAATTCATTCATATCAACGCCTCCTTTGTATAATTATATCCTTAAATACATAAACCTAACAAGCGATTTGAAGTTGACTTTTGATGAAAAAATCAACCATAGAGAAACAAATAAGCAGGTATCTTAGATACCTGCTTAAATATATTTTTAAATTCAATTTATATAATTTTTTATTTATTCCAATCATTTCCACATTTTTATACAAAACCACATATGAATATATCCAAACATATTTTTTATTTATCATGTTTTTTAAACGTCTTGTATAAAATATCTTTTAATATGAGTACATTATTCTCATTGCTCATCCTGTATTCCTTTTCAAATCTTGAATATAATTCTTCAATAGCTATTTGATACTTTTCTATCCCTTCTATGTCAACATATGTTTCTAAAATAGGATACTTAGAGCTCCATGCTTTTGTCCAGTCAACATCCTTACTAATATTATCAGTTACATCTTTAGAACATAAATTACTTTCATCGATTAAGTAATCATAAGTAATATTAAACAGCTTTGATATATTTTTTATATTTTCTAAGTCTGGCTTAGCTTGCCCTAATTCCCACTTGCTAATAGTTTGTCTAGATACATTTAGTCTTTCAGCCAACAATTCTTGAGAATAATTATATTTCTTTCTTAGTTTTGTAATCTTGTCTTCTAAATTCATATATTAAACTCCTTTCAAGGTAAAAATAATTATATTTCAATTATAAAGTATTAAACTCAATGATTCTACAAAGCAAAGTTTGAAATATGTAAACTTTAGTTTACATACATGATGAATCATTCTATATGAACAATACTAGTATTAATATTTAATTATAGATTTTTTAATAAAAATTAATTATTTATTCTTAAATAATAAAAAAGGCTTGTATTGTAGTTAACTCCAAGTAGTATACTCTATTTAAGAATTGAGTAAAACATAATGAGTTTTATGTAGAGATATTGTACAGTTTATAAATCATATCATACTAAAAAGGAAATAAGGGAATTGTTTTCTAAACTTACAGGTGTTAATGTTGATGAAAGCCTATATTTAATACCACCATTTTATACAGATTTTGGAGAAAATATAAGAGTTGGAAAGGATGTATTTATTAACCATGCTTGTACATTCATGGATAGAAGTGGAATTACGATTGCAGATGATGTACTGATTGGCCCTTAAGGTAAATCTTATAACAATAAACCCTCCTTTAGAGCCCTCAGAAAGACATTCCACTGTGTCTACACCCATAGTTATAAAGAGGAATGCTTGATTAAGTGCAGGAGCAATGATTATGCCAGGTATTACAGTAAGTGAAAATACTGTTGTTTCTGCAGGAGCAGTAGTCACAAATGATGTACCTCCAAATACTGTGGTTGCAGGTATCCCTGCTAAGATAATAAAGACTGTATGTTAGATTCTAAGTTTAAATTTGGTTATTAGTTCAATAGAATATTATTATAGTATTTCAATAAAAAAGACATTTTTAATTTAATTAAGTTTGTCTTTTTTTATTGATTTTTATTATACTCATTTCAAGTTTTATTGTCAAAGTTCTTGACAAGTAAACTTGTCATAAGTATAATAAAAGTACCAAGTAAACTTGGCATCCAAATAGGAGGTATCTTACATGAATAAAGAAGAAATTTTAAGTAAGAGTCGTCAATCCACTAAAGATGAAGGCTTAGAGTATATTGAAAATAAAGGCAGAAAAATAGGATATTCAATTTTCATATGTGTCTTCGCTTTCATTGTAATATTTAACGCCTTTATTGGACAAAAGAGTGATGCAGTATCTGCTTTATTTTGGACATTTGGTCTTGCTGAAAATATAGCAAAATACCAATTCACACATGAAAAAAAGAATTTAATTTTGGCTATTGGTTTCTTAATTACAACTATATTCTCATTAACTAATTTTGTTTTATCATCATTAAGGTAAGCAATATGAATGAAGAATTAATATTAAAAAATCACTTAAAAATAGCAAGAACAGAGAAAAAATTATCTCAAAGTCAGCTAGCTGAAATGGTCGGCGTGTCAAGAAACACTATTAGTTCAATAGAAACAGGTCAGTTTAATCCAACAGCAAAATTAGCACTTATTTTATGTATAGCTCTAGATAAAAAATTTGAAGATTTATTTTACTTTGAATAAAATGTATTGTAGTCATAAAATATAAAAGAAACCATAGTTATTGTATATTTTATTCACTTCTAAAACTCAAAATAAAAAGAGTTAAATAAATAAATAAAACAAAAAGAGTAAATGGTTAGATATTTATTATCTTATCACTTTACTCTTTTATTTATTTTAAAGTCTTATACATCTCTTTAATACCCTACATTCCATATTCATTAAAATAACTCCTATTTTCAAAAACCTCATTTTTAAATCCATATGTTGTCTAAATATAAAATAAATATACAGGTACCTTAATAAATATGTTGCAAAATTATTAAGGTACCTGTATAATATATTTCATAAGGTGCCTTATCATTATAAATCATATTATTTAGGAGGATAACATGGAAAATGAAAAATCAAACATTAAATATTTAAAAGAAGAACCAATAAAAAAAACTATTCTTTATTTATCTATTCCTATGATGATAGGAATGTCAGCTGGAACTATCTATAATGTAATTAATGCCTACTTTATAGGTTTAGTTCATGACACAGCTATGCTTAGTGCAATAACATTGGGACTCCCTATATTTACAATTCTAATGGCTTTTGGAAATATGTTTGGCGTTGGTGGTAGTACATTCATAACTAGGCTAATTGCACAAAATAATAGTGATGAAGCCAAGAAAATTGCTGGATATACTTTTTATGCAAGTATTATAACAGGTCTATTGATAGGTCTAATTGGCTACTTACTAATGAATCCTATTATTAGATTATTAGGTTCCGATATGACTACATTTGAATATACAAAACAATATGCAATTACACTATTTGTTGGCGGATTTTCTATTATATTGAACTTCTCTCTTGAACAAATTGTAAGGTCTGAAGGTGCATCAAAAGAATCTATGTATGGTATGTTTGTAAGTGTAATAGTTAGTATCATATTAGATGTTTTATTTATACTAGTTCTTAATATGCATGTGTATGGTGCTGCATTATCAATGATACTTTCTAACATTGCATCTAGTGCTTATTATGTTTGGTATTTAAATGTTAAAAGCGAGAACCTTAGAGGGTTTTTACATTACATAAAAATCAACATAAACAGTCAAGTTGAAATATATAAAGTTGGTGTATCCCAATTAATCCAATGCTCTTTCTTAATTGTGACTACATTATTATCCAATAACTACTCTATGCAATATGGAAATAACATAGTTGCTAGTTTTGGTATAGCACTTAGAATTGCTCAAATTCCAGAATTCTTTGTTATGGGTATTGTTTTAGGTGTAATGCCACTTATAGCATATAATTTTTCTAATAAGAATATACCTCGTTTAAAGGAAAGTATAAAGTATTCTGCTTTATTCATATTTGTAATCGCAGTTGTATTTTCAGGAGTTGTTTATATATTTAGAACCCAAGTAATACAAACATTCTCAGTTGATACGTCAGTTATTGAAATAGGAACGTATGTATTGGTAGCTATGTTAGTATCTGCCTTATTCAATGGAGTTACATCTTTATTTATGACAATATATCAAGCATCAGGAAAAGGCATTGAAACAGGTATAATGTCTATAAGCCAAGGTGGATTGTATATACCTATAGTAATATTGCTTAATTATTTTTATGGACTTGATGGGCTAATATGGTCTATGACAGTAACAGAAATTATAACATTTTTAATAGGTGCAGTTTTATATATACCTTATAGTATAAAACTTAAAAAGGCATCAACTAAAAATAAAGTAAGTCTTATATAAGATTTACTTTATTTTTAATTTTAATGTTAGTCAATACAAATTATTTTATTATATGTAATTATTAATATATTAATCAATTTTATTAAAAATAACAGTCTTCTCTTTTAAAGAGATTTTTCCTACTTGATATCCATATTCATTTAATTCTTTTTTATATTTTAAAAATGAATGGTCTATCTCTATTCCTACAATATCTTTTATTTCTTCAAAAGTTAATTTAAATGATTGGTTACCATTTTTCTTGACATATTCCCATAAAGAACTATATTTGCTCATTTTATATCACTCCTTTTAAAATTATATCTTATCTATTAGTTTATATTCTATCACTATTAATTTATAAAGTTATGCTACTTATTATTTATAATTATCATATTTTCTTCATATTTAAGAAAAGTCACTCGTAGTTAAAATATTTTTTAAAAGAAAGTTTACTTCATCAGAAAACAAATTTTAATTGTTCTTATTTTTATTATGTAATTATTCAAGACAATATGTCATTGTTGAAATACAACTCTAATAACTAAATATTTTTATACATTCACTATTTAAAAATCTTTTTTATTGAATTTAAGTTAAATTTATCGACATTTCAGTAATAGCGTTTTCTTTATTTTCAATATGAATGTCGATTCTATTATAATTAAAGCTCTACATCAATCTTTTTACCACTCATTGAACAACAACTAACTTTTGCCTTATCAATAGAGAATATTTCAAACTTACCGTCTCCTACAGAGTACATCTGACCTAAACTTGGCATTATTTCAAGTGCCTTAGCTTGTGTTTCTTTTGATGTAACGAATACTGCTTCACCCAAAATACGTAGAGTATTAAGTTTTTGGTCTATACAGCAAAGCTCAACCTTTGGATTAAAAATAAGTTGCTTAAACATATCTTTTTGATTAGATGTGCAAAATGTAAGTTTGCCATCATATTCCATAACAAATCCTAGAGGACGCACATGTGCTTGATTGTTCTCATCAACTGTTGCTAAATAATAAACTCCTGCTTTGTTCAAAAATTCTAATACTTTCATAATTACTACACCCCTTTTAAATACTTGTATTAAGGATTATCCTTTGATATAATTTTAATATAAAATAAGAAAAAAACAAGTATGCAGTTTTTTCTGATAAAGTATAAAAAAGATACTATTGGAATTGAGGAGTGAATTAAAATGAGTTTAGATAATAAAAATAATATAACTGAAAATGCTGAAGAATTAACTTGCCCTATACGTTACGCATTAGATGTTGTTGGTGGAAAGTGGAAATTACCTATTATATGTATGTTAGCAGTTGATAATCCAATTAGGTATAGTAGTATAAAAAGAAAATTAGATGGAATTACAAATACTATGCTAGCTCAATCATTAAAAGATTTAGAGTCTGATGGTATTGTTCATCGTAAACAATACAATGAAATTCCTCCAAAAGTTGAATATACATTAACGGATAAAGGTAAAAGTATTGTACCTATTTTGCGACAATTTGCTAATTGGGGCGCTATTAATATGCAGGAGAAAAACACATGCGGACTTAATTGTAAAGAATGCAGAAAAATAACTTAATCATATAATATACAATCATTACAAACTTTTTTTTAGTTCTTTAATAATATATAAAAATATTTTTGTTAGTTTTCAATATTTGCTACATATATTTATTTCTATATAAAATTTGTTATTATATATAATTTTAAAATTTAAGATAAGGGGAATTAATATGTCAAATAATATCAAAATAATAAAAAAAGAAATAAACTATTTCTTATTAATAAATTTTTTACTGATTGCTTTTACATCAATATTTTTATTTTGGTCAATATCAAAACCAAATAATAGTGAACTTATATCAAGCTTCTCTGTATTATTTATGTATATTCCTGCATTTTCAGCAATTGTTGTCCTAAAAAAAGTTTCTAATTACAAGTTTGATTCAACAGTGGATAAATTTTTAAAGTTTTTTGCTATAACTACAATTGTGAGAATAGTAATATCTATAGCTGAAACATTTTTAATCCATAGTAGTATTATTTCTTCAACAATAGATACATTAACATCTTTTTATCTTTTAGCGGTTGTTCTTTACAATGAATTTCAATTTGAAGTTTTAAATTTATCTTTAAGTAAAAATTTCAAAAAAGTTTTAGGTATTCTATTAATATTCTTGATATTAATTATAGTTAGAAGTGTTATTGATAAAGAAGGTTTATCAATTAATATTGTAAATAAATTTTTCACAGTATTTATAAATATAATTATAAATTTATGTTTTGGTTTTAATTTATTTTTTGGAGAAGAATTTGGATGGAGATACTTTCTTCAACCTAGACTACAAAAGATTTATGGCAAAAAATTTGGTGTATTAATTTTAGGTTTTATATGGGGAATTTGGCATTTGCCTCTTTGTGTCACTTTGTACAGTCCCGAAACCCCATTTTATTGTGTTATTTCCCATATATCATATTGTACCTTTATAGGAATATTTTTAGGATATACCTATATGAAGACCAAAAACCTTTGGGCACCAATATTAATCCACTTAGTAAATAACAATGTTTATATTATACTTAAAGGAGGTACCGAATCTATATTTACATTAGAATCACTATTATGGAGTATTCTAGTTGATGCTATATTGTTTTTACCATTCTTATTTACTAGAGAGTACAAAACTAATAACTATGATGAAAGTTCTAACTAGTCTATAAATACATAAATCTCTAGACATAGAGGCTTTTTATATTTGTCCATAATATTGATAAAATATCTGTTTTAATATATAGAAGAGTAGTCCTTATGGTATATAAGTAAAATAAAATTACTTTTTATGTAAATTTTAATAATTTGCTCATTTTAAAAACCACTTTTCATTAGATGTAAAAAAGTGGTTTTTAAAATAATATTTCTACATTTAATTTTTAGCTCATTCTTATCTAAAACAGATTATTATATATTTATATCAATCTAAAAATAGCCATTTTATGTTTTATGGTATAATAAAAATAATACATACCTTACTTTATTTTAAGTAAAATAATTTCTTAGTTTAATTTATATAGAACAGTTAAATCGGAAAAAATCAATCTAATAAAGGACTTCATAAATTTAAATATGGATATAGAAGTAGCTCTTCAAAATCTAATCGTTATTTTACATTTTGTGGTATAATAAAAATCAAGAAGGACTATAATTTATTGTTGTAGAGTGGAGTCTAGAAATTATTGATTATTCTTTTTGAACTTAACTTTTAGTTCAAAACTAAAGCTACTCTTTCGTGAACTGTACCCACTGTTTTATACAGTTAAAACATGTAAAAATAGGTTTTGCATTTGGATATAGTTCTATTGCTTTATCAAAAGTTTCGAACACCAAGTTATTGTTATTTGATTTTCCAATAACATATGAAATTATACTTCTATCGCCTAAATCTAGAATTGCACTTAAATAGGCCTTCGTCCCATTGGTTAATTTAAATTCAGTTACATCTGTTAACCATTTTTGATAGGTTTTATCTGCACTAAATTTTCTACTTAATACATTTCCAGCGATTACTTCTGGTTTACATTTAACATAACTGAATTTCTTTTTTCTACAAACAGACCTTAAACCTACGCCTCTCATTAGTCTGTACACTCTCTTGTGATTGACATTAAGTTTATACTCTCAGTTTAACTGCATAGTCATCCTTAAAGAGTCAAAAAAAACCATTCTTTTCTTCATATATCTTAGTTATCAAAGCTGCTAATTTAATGTTTTCAAGTTCTAAATTACTTTTATATTGATTGAGCCATTTATAGTATGTTTACAAAAATTTTTAGTTTAAATTATAATTTTATAAAAAACTAAATAATTTCAATATTACAATTAATAGATGATAAAATTAAAACTATATTGCTTAGAAAAATAATTAAGAATTTGAAATGGTGTATCTACCATATTATATTTTAAATATTTTTTAAAAGTTAATATATAAAAACAGGATGAGTATATAAGTCACCCTGTTTTATATATTAAACTCTAAATTTAATAAGCTCAAGTGTGTCATTTAATGCTGACATACTATCTATTTGAATCATTAACCACTTACTTCCATTAAAGAATTTTATCTCATTATACAATTGCTTTATATAATCACAACAAGTATTAATAAATAAGTCAACCTCAACTCTATTACTTTCATTTACAATGACTAAAGCTTTGAAGGAACCTTCTTGAGGATATAAGGTACATAATGACTTTCCTCTTTTTTTGTATTTTACATTCCAACCTCTTTGCATTGAACATTTGCTATACTCGAGTTTTGGTTCCACACTATATGTTGAACTTAATATACTATTTAGCTTGTCCCACAATGGACTATTAATAAATTCTTTGATTTGTTCAAAGGTTGGTTTATTATCTTGAAAAAACATATCTTGCCAATCCATATTCATCACCCTTTCTATTGTTCAATAGACACTGGAATAGTCCAATGTTCCATATATGCCACTTCAGGTGTAGTAGGATAATACATTTCAATCGCAAAATCAGTGGCTATTAAATTATGATTCTTCATCCATCTTTCCATAAACTTATCCGCTTTAAAAACAGCTGAATCAACTAACTCATTAAAATTTTCTGCTTCAAATCCACACACTAAATATTCTTTAGCAGGTAACTCAAAAATACTATATCCTTCCACCAATGTACCTGGCTCCACTTCTATACCTGCCATATACATACAATTACCTTCTTTTGCACTTCCCATATAAAGAGCAGCAAATTCATTTCCACCTGGGATTTTATTTGGTATATTGTGTTTTTGACTTCCAAGTTTCATCCATAATTCCTTTGCTATCGCTATGCCAGTTGTCTCACCACCCATCAACTGGCAAATAGGTATTTCTTTTTCTATTCCAATAAAAGTCCTTGAGTTACTCAATCTTCTGCGAGTTACTTCAATTACTATATCATCGGCAATCAGTGGCACACCTTCATCAACCATAACATAATTTAAAATTAATTCTGGCTTAACAAATTGATTAAGTTTTACTGGATTTGCTCTATATTCCTCTGGAGTTAATCCATATGCTTTTTTAAAAGCACGTGTAAATGTCTCATGGCTATCAAATCCAAAATTTAAAGCTACATCAAGTATACGATTTTTATTTTCTGCTAAGTATTCTGAAGCTTTTGCAAGGCGACGAAGCTTTATATATTCCATTACGGTCTTATTAACTAACCTTTTAAATAATCGTTGATAATAAAATGGTGATAAATTAGCTGCATTTGCTAAATCATCAATAGATATTTCTTCTGATAACCTTTCTTCTATCAAGTCTAGTGTAGTTTGAATGGATTCCCATGCATGCATATTATAATTCCTCCTTATAGTTATCTTAAGCTTCTATATTTATATTATCAAAATCATAAAAATTCTTCTTGATATACAGTGCCTTTTTTAATCTTTACAATACTTACCAACAAGATTATTTAAACTTATTTAACTTGTCTTTAGACAAGTATTCTCCCACTTCTAAGTAATATCATAAGTGGTTATTAGTTCTCTACTCTATGTTAAATATTGTAATATTAATAATAGGCTATATGACAATTACAATATTTTATTGTAAACATAAAGTATTGCAGTAAAAATAAAATATAGCAAATCTTATTTGAAGATTTGCTATATTATATATTTTATTAAATTGTTTTTAAACACTGTATTTATTTCTTTACTAAAAAATTCCTTCATATCATCCAACTGCTCTTTAGTATATACATATTTTCCATATCCAAATTGACCATATTTAAACTTTCTATCATCATTTTCCATTGGCAATAATGTGTCTGGATAAATTTCTAATATTCTATTTTTAGCTTTAGTTGTATATCTATGAGATATAACTTCAAATATAATTTTTCTATCAAAATCTTTTGGAAGAGCTTCTTTTATACTTCTAATCAGACTTCTATACTCCTCTTCCCAACCTTCATATAAAAACACAGGAGCTATTATAAATCCAATCTGATATCCAACTTTTGCAAGCTTTACAGCTGATTCTATTCTTTTCTTTGCAGAAGCTGTATAATGCTCATGTCCATCTATAATTCTAGGTGTATTTATGCTAAATCTTATCTCTGTATGGTTATTATGCTCAGCATCCAACAAGCTATCTACATCACTGTATTTAGTAACAAATCTAAATCTTCCCTTTTCTTCTTTTCCAAAAAACTCTATTGTCTTTTTCAATGAATTAGTATATGGCTCTACTGGAACAGGGTCTGATGTAGCTGCTCCTTCAAATATGGTTACCTGTGGTTTTCTATCTTCAATATACTTCTTTGTTTGTTCAAGTATCTCATCTATATTTACAAACACCCTTATAAAGGGTTTATCACCTAGTTGTGTGTTTAAATAACAATATTCACATCTTCCCATACATCCACTGACAAGTGGTAGTTGATAATTAGCAGAAGGTTTACATGTTTGAAATTTTAAGCTTTTCCTAGTGCCAACTACCATTGTTTGTTTTCCATTTCTATATTGTTCATATAGATTTTCTCCTGGGATATGTTCCTTAACCCTATTTGATGATATCTTAATTATTTCTACATCTTTTTTATCCTTAAATTTATCATATATGTTTTTCCCAATATCAGTATCTAAGCTACCCTTTTCAAATATTATTCTTTTAGGATTAAACATTTATTTCACCTCTACTTAAAGTTTTTAAAATGAAGATTTTTATAAAATATTACTTAGTTAATCTTCCCCTTTTTAAGTTTCTTTATTTATCAGAAAGTAAAATAAACATTTGAGATAAATTTATTTTTTTGCATTAACTAATTACAAGTTTATTTACTTATAACAACTAACACAACCAATTTTTATCTAAAATTTAATTTATAAATTTAATTTACAAAGATTTATAGTATATTTCTCTTATTTGTTCCTTATTAAAAGTCTTTGGATGTCTCTTAATATTTGCAGCAGATATTTTCATACAGTTATCAGTTAACCAATCAATATCTGATTTTACAATACCTAAGTCACTTAGCTTTATATCTAAATCTATCTTTTTAAGGAAATTTTTAACTGCACCTGAACAATCTTCTGCACAAGTTCCACCCAATAGTTTTGATATATTTCCAAACCTTTCAATATCACTATCCCATGAACTTTCTACAATAGTTGGTGTTAAAGCTGCAAGACCTTTTCCATGCATTACATCTCTAAGACCACTTACAGGATGCTCCATTCCATGTTGAAGAGTTGTTCCAGATGTACCAATTGTCATCCCACCAATAGTGCTTGCAAGTGTTATTTTCTCCCAAGCTTCTAAATCATCAGAATTATTGTATACATTTACTAAGCTTTCTGATATAAGTTCAATCCCATAGATAGCCTGTACATCTGCAAGAGGATTTCTTCCATTAGAAAGATATGCTTCTATGTTGTGAGCAAGTGCATCAAATCCCACTGATGCAATTATATGTTTTGGCATTGTTACCATAAGCTCTGGGTCAATTATTGAAGCTTTTGCATACATGCTATTCTTTTTTATAGATTTTTTATCTTTAGTATCTGAATTTGTAAGCACTGCAAAACAATTCCCTTCACTACCTGTGCCTGATGTTGTTGGAACTAAAACTATGGGTAGAGCCTCTTCACCTTGTTTAATTCCAAATATGTAATCATTTAAATCACCTGGATTTTTATAAGAAAAAGCTATACTTTTAGCTGCATCCATTATACTTCCACCACCAAGACCTAAAACACAATCACAACCAGTTTCTTTTATAGCTTCTACGCCTGCATATATAGTAGTTATAAGAGGATTTTGCTCTACTCTATCAAAAACTTCATATTCTACTTTAGCACCTTTTAGCAAATCTATTGTCTTATCAAGTAACCCTGTTTTCTTTGTACTGTTTTTCCCAGTTACAATTAATACTTTTTTACCATATTTAGATACTTCTATTCCTACATCATTAATTCTTCCTCTTCCAAATAAAATATTTACTGGCAAACTATAATTAAAATTCATGCTAAAACCTCCTATTTTTCTACTTTAGTAATAACTTTATTTTTTAATAAAAGTATAATTATGTATTGAAACATAATTTATAAAATAATCTTTTACTTAATTATATGTATTATTTTATTTCATATCAAGTTAACTCTATTTAATCAAATATATTTCTTGCTGAAGTACCATTAAATGATTAAAACTTAACTAAAAATTATAAAAATAAAAAAGAGTTATCTAAAGATAATTTCAATCATCTTAAGACAACTCTTTTCATTTTTGTATCATACAAATTTTTTAAACTTTATTTTCCTATATTTTAAGTCTATAACTCTATTAACATATTCATAAGTTTATTACTTCTTTGTACAAATGAATCTAATTCTCCTGGCTTTAATTCTTTATTAGAAAGTAAAGCTAAATCAGCTATTTGATTACATATAAGTGCTACTTTATCTTTCTTTTCTTCATCATCTTTAAGAGAAACTAATTTTTTGATAATTGGGCTGTTTTCATTTATTACAAGAGTTTTTTCTTCCTCAAAGCTCATTCCTAAATCCATTCCAGCAAATCTTGACTGCATTTCTGCCATTCTAATAGATTGTTCAGATACTAAAATCATAGCTGGAGTTTCTTCGTTTTTTAATCCCTCTACAGAATAATTTTTCACTCTTTCTCCGACAGCTTCTTTAAATAACCCTTCTATCTTAGCTACCTCTTCTTTATTTTCTTCACTATCTTTATTTTCATTTTTGTCTTTTAATACATCAGAAAGGTCTGCATCTATTCTGTTGAATTTAACACCATTTTCTTTGTATTCCATAAATGAAATAAAATGAGTATCTATTGATGAATTTAATACCACAGCATTTAGGTCATATTCCTTAAATAATTTTATATATTGTGATTGTTGCTCTTTATCACTTACATAGAATACTTTATTTTCATGTTTTTCTTTACATTTTTCTAAATAATCTTGAAGTGTTATATACTCATCATCAATAGTTTTAAATAATATACATTCTTTCACTTTTTCATAGAAGCTCTCATCTTTTAAACAACCATATTTAATGAATATTTGTATATCATCCCAGAACTTGTTGTATTCTTCCCTTTGATTTTTACAAAGAGATTTTAACTTATCTGCTACTTTTTTAATTATATGTTTAGAAATTTTACTTACATCTCTATCATTTTGTAAGAAGCTTCTTGATACATTTAGTGGTAAATCTGGGCAATCTATTACACCTTTTAATAAAAGTAAAAACTCTGGTATAACTTCTTTTATGTTGTCAGCTACAAAGACCTGATTGTTATATAATTTTACTTTTCCTTCTGTCAATTCAAATTCATTTTTTAATTTAGGGAAATAAAGTATACCCTTTAAATTGAAAGGATAATCAACATTTAGATGTATCCAAAACAAAGGTTCATCAAATACATTGAATACTTTTCTATAAAACTCTTTATACTCATCATCAGTACAATCCTTTGGAGATTTAAGCCATAAAGGATTAGTATCATTTAATGGTTCAATTACCTTTGCATCTATAACTTCTTCTTCTTTTCCATCTTCTTTTTGCTTTTTAGCTTTTTCTTCAGCTTCCTTAGCTTCTCTTTCTAACCTTTCAACATCTTCTAAATATATCTCTACTGGTAGGAAAGAACAGTATTTGTTTATTATTCCTCTTACAGTAAATTCATCTAAAAATTCCTTACTATCATCATCAATAAATAGTGTTATCGTAGTTCCTCTGTCATGTCTACTATCTGATTCAGATATTTCATATTCTGTACCACCTTCAGATATCCATCTTACAGGAGTTGCTCCTTCCATATATGAAAGTGTATCTATTTGTACTTTTTTAGACACCATAAATGCAGAATAAAATCCTAACCCAAAATGACCTATTATGTCATTTGACTCTTCCATTTTATCCTTATATTTATTAAAGAAATCTTCTGCACCTGAAAAGGCAACTTGGTTTATGTATTTTTTTATTTCTTCCTCAGTCATACCTATTCCATTATCAATAAATTTAAGTGTACCCTCACCTTTATTTACAGATACAGTAATTTTATAATCTGATGGATTATTTTCTGATATTTCTCCTAATGATATAAGTCTTTTGTGTTTACTTACTGCATCACATGCATTACTGATAAGCTCCCTTATAAATATGTCCTTATCAGAATATAACCATTTTTTAATTATAGGAAAAATATTTTCTGTATGAATTGAAATACTTCCTTTTTCAAACTCCATTTTTATCCCTCCTCATTTTATAATTACTATTTTAAATTTTTTAAAATAGTATGTCAATATATTATAAATAAATTATTTTAAAATAAAATAATTTATTTTTCTTAGTTATTTTTTTATTCCTCTTTTAAAATTTCCTTTACCTTTGAGTTATTATACATACTATTAGGAACCTTATTAACTAGTTTTTTTAATGTCAATTTAGAGTTTTTTAAATCACCTTTATTATAATACATCATACCTAAATTATAATACGATTCATCAAAATAGGCATCTTCTTCTGAGTAATTTTCTACATACATTTTATAATATTCTTCAGCAGTATTATAGTCTTTTAATTTTTCACTAAGAATAGCTACTTGATAAGTTGCCTCTGATGTATTGCCTTTATTTTCACCAGTATCTACTACCTTTTTATATAATTGTATAGAGGACTTGGTTTTCTTTTCCTTCTTTAAATTATTCGCTTTAGACATCAATTCATCTTCTGTAAATAAATCAGTATTTTTATCACTTTCATTGTCTACAGTATTTTTTTCAGAATTTACATCTTCTTTGTCATCACTTCTATCATTATTATTTGCATTAGAAGTCTTATCCTTATTTTCTTTATCATTTAAGCTAGAATTTAGTTTTTCTTCATTTTTAACACTAGTGTTTTCAGACATCTGATTTTTTAAATTATTCATCTTATAAGAGCTATATATATTTTGTCCTATTAATAATATACCTAATATTATTGCTAAATGTAGATATTTATTTTTTTTAATACTTTTTTTCTCATTAGAAGTTAAATTTTTCTGCTTTTCAGTTATATTATCTTTCTTAACAACATCTTTAGTTCCATCAAATTTAGAGCGTTTAATATTTTTATGTGAAAATTCACTTTCATAAATATCTACATCTGCATTACTTTTAATTTTTTTATTATATGTATCTAATATATTATTCTCTTGCTTTAATAAATGATTTTCTTTATCAATTCTTTTTAAAACTTCTAAACATTCATCAAATTTTATGTAATCTTCTTCTTTATCATAAATCAAAGCAAGTAACTCATAAGGCTCTATTAAGTCACTATATTGCTCAGTTATAAATTTAAAACCTTGTATAGCTTCTTTGTACATTCCTTTATTTATGAATCTTATAAGCTGATTATATTTTTCAAAGAAAATTAAAAACTCCTCAGATGTAAGCATATTTATATACTTTTCACACAGAGCAGTTTTTTCGCAAAGGGAACTCTTATAGAAACTTTCTACAGCCTCATCAAAATTACATTTTAGTAGGTTTACAAGACCTATAAGATTTAAAATATCTACATCATTTGGGCTTAAATCTCTTGCTTCTTTTAAAAAGTTTAATCCACTTGATATACAATTATTATTTATATTATCGATAGATTCATTATATAGAACACATGAGTCTTTTTTATTGAGTTTTAATATATCTTTCTTTACATCATTTAAGTTTAAAATAAATACCACCTCATGCCATAAGTATTAATTGATTTTGTTTCTAAACAAGAGATTTTACCATGTCCTCTTCACTTACTATACTTGTTACTTTTACACCAAAGTTTAAGTCTACCACTACCACTTTTCCATAAGCCAGTACTTTATTGTCTATTAGTATTTCTACATCTTGGTCTGCTAAAGTATCAAGTTCAATAAGTGAACCTTTATTTAGATTTAAAATATCTCTCAAACTCATCTTAGTTCTTCCTATAACTACAGATAACTCTAACTTAAGGTCAAGTATTCTATCTATATTATTTCTATTAGTTTCAGAAATTTCTAAAGCTAATTCATCATCTCCACTAATTTCTTTTTCAATTTTATCATTCAGTAACATTTTTGCTTCTTCATCAGAAATAAGATTACTATTATCCATAACTACACCTCTTTTTTGACAGCATCATTTATTTTCACACCCTTTTTACTTGATATAAATCCTGGTGTTGCTGTGTATGATTTTGAATTTTCTACATATACATCTATATAATCATTTATCTTTTTATTTGTTACTATTACATCTCCAACTTCTAGTTTAAGTAAATCCTCAACATTAATTGATACTTTACCTATCTCTGCAATAACTGATAATTCTATATTAGATACACTATCATAGATTTTCTTAGTGAATTCCTCTGAATTATCCCCTGCATCCATATCTAAAAATTCTACTACAGAAATATTTTCCAAAACGGCCTCTAAAGCATTGTATGGGAAACAAAGTGAAACATTACCAATATGCTTATTATCATTTAGCACTTTTAAATCTACAACACATACAGGTGCAGTTGGTGAACACAATTGTGGTAAATTAATATGTGTATGTGTATCTAACACTTGTATGTTTTCAAAACCTTCAAATAAATGCATATTTCTTACTAAATCCTCCATAAGATGTAAAAGTAATTTCTTATCAAGTTCTGTAAGTTCTCTGTTAGTATCTATTGTAACTCCATTTCCTCCAGATGTTATATCAATCCACATATCAGCTACACTTCTATCTATTCTAAAAGAAAAGTTTTTCATAATAGGTTCCATCGAATTTTGTACTACTAAACATGAAGATGTCACTTTATCTAAAAAAGTTTGATAATTTACTTGGTCTATATTCTCAACCACCATACTAGAATTACACTTAAGTTCATAAACTATATAGTTTTTATATTTTTTACAGAATTCAGCTAATAAAAAATTTAAGCAAGTTAAATTTTCTCTTGAATAACTCTGAGGTTTGCCGAAATCATAATCTTTCATATCATACATGAATATTCCTCACCTTACATAATTATTTAGCTCTTAAATTATTAGCTATTTGCCACATTTCATCAGCTGTCTTTATTCCTTTTGAATTCATTTGAAATGCTCTTTGAGTAGCTATTAAATCAACAAATTCTTCTTGTAAAGAAACATTTGACCTTTCTCTGTAGCCTTGAACTATATCAACTTTTCCAACTTGTTTGACTTCTCCTGCATCAGTTGCAACAAATAGGCTATCTCCTTCAGATATAAAATTTTGAGTTCCTGTAGGCTCATACAAATTTATCGTTCCTATTTTTTTATTATCTACAAATAAATCTCCATTTCTTGAAACGGTTAAGTTTGTATCAGTTATATTTGTATTATTGTAGTTATAACCTGCATCAAATTGGACATCTAGTATATTTCCATTATCATCTACAATCTTACCTAAAGCATCTACATTAAATCCACCATTTCTTGTATATACATATGTCCCATCATTTCTTATGACTCTAAAGAATCCTTCTCCATCTATTGCCAAATCACTTTTACTATTTGTTGGAGCTAATGCTCCTTGTTCATAATTTCTCATAGGAGCTGAGGCCTTAGAACCAGTTCCAGTTGATATATCTTTACCATTTGTCGGGTAAGATGGTCTATTTAGTACTTCATCTACTAAATCAGAATATTCCATATTTAGCTTTTTATATCCTGTAGAATCAGTATTTGCTATATTATTAGATATTATATCTAGTTTACTTTGATTTGCTGATAAAGCTGTTTTACTAGTATAAAACATTGTGTACATAAAAATTCACCTCCTATTATCTATCTTACTGAACCAATCTCGCTTGCTATTTTTGCTAATTTAGAATCCATAGCTTGAATTATCTTTTGATTTGCTTCATATTCTCTTGAAATTGTCATCATATTATTGATTTCAGATACCATATCAACATTAGACGACTCTATGGCATTTTGTATTGTATATGCGTTATTTGCTTTTATAGCTCCTTCTCCAGAATACAGGTTATCGCCTTCTTTTTTTAGCTTATTATAGTCATTAAAATCTACCATATTAAATTTGTACATAGCATTTCCGTCCAGTGATATTGTATTATCCTTTGCTACTTCAAATTTCTTATTTCCTACATTTATATGACCCACAGCACCAGTTACAGTATTTGTTCCAAGAACATAGTATCCTTCACTAGTTATAAGCTCTCCTTGATTATCTGTCCTAAAATTACCATTTCTAGTATAAAACTGATTCCCAGCTGCATCACTAACCAAAAAGAACCCCTTACCTTGAATAGCTACATCCATTTTATTATCAGTCTGCTTTATAGGACCTTGGTTAAAATTTGTAATAGTTTCATCCATAGAAATACCTGGGCTTATTTCACCTATCTCTTGCTTTTGTTTAGTTCCATTTGCGTAGTTATTGTAAGCTTCTAATTTCAATAAATCAAAACTCTTGGTTAAAAGCTGTTTACTTTTATATCCATTAGTGTCCATATTGGCTAGGTTATTGACAACAACATTTTGCTTTTGCTGATTTGTTATCATAGCCGAAACTGATGTATATAATCCTCTTATCACATTATGACCTCCTTTTTCGTAAATTGTTTAACAGGATTATTTATTCTAAAACTTTCATCTCACTTGAATATTTCATCCCTAATGCTCTGGCCTTTTTTTCTATCTCTGCTTTGCTCATATCATTATTACTAAAAAGCATTATACATAAAGTCGATATTAATATACCAATCCCTATTCCTAAAAGTACTTTTTTATCAAATAATAATATTCTTATATTTTGTAACAACTCTTTATTAATGACAGCTCACCCTTTCCAATATCTAGCATCTTGCATATTTCCACATCATCATAACCAGAATTTATAAGATGTTTCACTTTAAGAGATAGCTCATTTTCTTGTTTTATTTCCTGTCTTGATTCTATAAAGATACTGTCTTTTTTTTCTTCATTAGTTTTTATTAAGTTATAATTTTCATAAACTTTTATATGATTATTACTTCTTATTTCAGCAAGTACTTTATCTAAAAAGAATCTTCTTTTTTCTGCAACTATCAATCTATCATTTGCCTCATATTCCTGTTCAAATATTTTGTCAAAGTACCTGTTATCTTTGTTTTTCGATTCCTTATGTAAATTTGCTATTATAGTTACTATTATCAAAATAGACACTACTATTAATATAATTTGTATCATCACATCAATCACCATCTATATAGAATATTTAAGTTCTTTTATTTTGCTTCTCAAGTTTCTTATTGATTTTCTGTGGAGTTGTGAAACTCTTGATTCTGAAACACCTAGCACTTTTCCTATTTCCTTTAGATTTAAATCTTCATAATAGTACAGTGAAAGTATTAATTTTTCCTTTTCCTTTAAATTACAAATTGCTTGAGATAAAATTTCTAGTTTTTCTTCTTCCTCTATTACATTTGCTGGAATATCTTCATCTCTGTCACTTATTGTATCTTGTACAGTTTCATTTGTATCTTCAAAGATTACATGGTTTAATGATACAATATTTAGCATATCTATATTATTTTCGATATCATAAAGTTCCTTTTCTGAAATATTTAATTCATTCGCAATTTCATATGAAGTTGGCTCTCTTAATAACTCAGCCTGCAATTTTTCTACTACTCTATTATATTTATTTACTTTAGTTAAATTATGCTTAGAGATTGGACTTTGATTTCTAATTTCATCTAATATAGCTGATTTTATTTTTATATAAGAGTAACTAGAAAATTTTGCTCCTTTTTCAACATCAAACTTATTTATTGCATCAATCAATCCAATAACTCCACTATTTACTAAATCTTGATATTCAAAGCCTTTCCCAGGTATAAAAAATTTTCTTGCTATACTCTTTACAAGAGGCATATTCTCTTTTATTAATTCTTCTCTATTCATTAACTACGCCTCCTTAGCTTTTAAATATACTAAACATTTTTCTTAGTAGACCCTTATTCTCATCAATATCTTCTCTTGACTGACTTACCATTCTCTTTGCTATAGATATAATACACTTTGAAGCGCTACTTGTAGGATATTCCAGAATAAATGGTATCTGCTTTTTTACACATATTCCTACTTTTTTATCATCTATTATATATCCATATAACTCTAAATTAAGATTTAAAAATTTGTCTACAACCATCTTTATTCTGTTGTATGTAGATTTTGCTTCTTCTAAATTTATTACCCTGTTGATTATTATGTTTGCACTTCTCTTTATCCCAAAATTACTTATGGCCTTTAGTAAGCTATATGCATCAGTTAATGATGTTGGTTCTGGAGTTGTTATTAAGAAAAATTCAGTACTACAATATATAAATGACAATAGACTTTTACTCATACCAGCGCCTGTGTCAATTATTATAAAATCGACATCATGAATCTGTTCTATACTATGTATAAACTTATTTCTTTGAGCTTCTGTAAAATCTTCTATATGATTAAGTGCAGAACCTCCAGAAATTATATTCACACCATATTTAGTACGTGAAATTATATCTTCTATATTTTTTTCTCCATTAATTACATCAATTATCGTACCTTTTACATTTACACCCATTATTATATCTATATTTGACATTCCTATATCTGCATCTAATATAAGAACTTTTTTATTAAGCCTAGTCAAACAGATAGACAAATTTGTAGCGAGATTACTCTTTCCAACACCACCTTTCCCAGAAGCTATTGTAATTATCTTAGGTGCATTCCCATTCTCCACTATAAATTCATCAAGTCCTCTTTTTTCTATTGCCATCTTTCTCAAGATTTGAGCTTGGTCAATCATATACTTTCAACTCCTAATAGTAATCTTATAATCTTATCTTCATTAGGTTTTATAATGTCATCAGGAACACTTTGCCCTATTGTAATATACGATATTGGTTTTTGTGCATAATTCACTATGTTAAAGATGGAACCATATGTGATTGTTTCATCCAGCTTTGTAATTATTAAGCTTTTAAAGTTCACATTTCTATATGAATCTATAATTGCTTTTGTATCATTTTCTCTTGTTGTGCAATTCAAAACTAAGTGTATATTATCAGTTTCAGCTTTATCTATGAGATTTTTGATTTCTAATATTTGCATAGAATTTTTATATCCTCTACCTGTAGTATCTATTAATACAACATCACAATCTTTCATCTCATCAAGCGCCAACTCCATCTCATCGGGGCTTATTACTCCTTTAAAAGGAATATTCATTATGTCAGTATATATCTTTAACTGCTCCACAGCGCCAATTCTATAGGTATCTATAGTTATTACACCTACTTTTTTATTTTCCTCAAATACTAATTTTGCGGCTAACTTTGCTATTGTAGTTGTCTTTCCTACTCCTGGTGGTCCAACTAGAGCGATTTTCCCATTTATCGTTGGATTTTCTATTTTAATCTTTTTCTTTAGACTTTCCACTAAATTTTTACTTGTATCAATTCCATTGAACTTCATCTCTTGTAAGTCAGTTCTTATGGACTCTACAATTTCTTCATTCAACTCTAGATTTAGTAGGTTCTTACATATTTTATCTATATCATTGTCATTCTTATTATCAAACCCCATATTACTTATAATTGACTTTAATTGTTCTACCTCTCGTTTCAAGTCATTTTGTTCTACATTATCTCTCTTTTCCCATCCGACAGTTAATTCGATATCTCTCTTTGAAAAAATACCTCGTATTCCAGATTTTCTTACTTCTTTTTTATCTATTAATGTAATATTGTCACCCAATTCCATTTTGGCTAGATTCATAGCATCCTGAATTGTATTAGCTGTATACTTTTTCGTCATCATATATGCTCACCACACCTTCTGCTTTGATTTTAACATCATTAGGTATTTCATTTAATGATAGTACAGTCAAATTAGGATATACAATCTCAACTAGTTTTCTAAATGGTGCTCTTATCTTTGGTGATACTACTATTACTGGTATATTATGATTGAAATATACATTACCTATTACATCTTGTATACTCTCAAATATTTTGTTTGTGTTTTCTGGGTCAACAGCTGGATAAGTTCCATTTACAGACCTTTGTAAATTATTAGATACCAATTCCTCGGTTTCTGGAGATAATGTAGCCACTACAATTGACTTATCTTCATCCACCAAATTCGTACAAATACTTCTAGCTAAAGCTATTCTCACATATTCAGTAAGAAGCTCTATGTCTTTTGTGTTTCTGGACTGGTCTGCAAGTGTTTCAAGGATTGTAACCCTATCCTTTATATTTACTTTTTCTCTCAACAGATTTTTAAGTACTTTTTGAACTTCACCAAGTGTCATTAAGTCTGGTATCAACTCATCAACTACAGCACTATAATTTTCTCTTGCTGCATCTATAATAGTCTTAACTTCTTGTCTTCCCAGTAACTCATGTGCATTGGATTTTATTATATCTAGTAAATGGGTTATAAGTATTGTGGATGAATCTACAACTGTATAACCTTTTAACTCTGCATCTTCTACCTTATCACTTTCTATCCAAAGTGCCTCTATTCCAAAAGTAGGCTCAATTGTCTTTATTCCAAATATATTAAAACCTTGATTCATAGGGTCCATACATAAAACCATATTAGGCATTATCTCATATCCACCAACTACATTACCTTTTATCTTTATGTTATATTGGTTTGGATTTAGTTGTAAATTATCTCTTATTCTTATAGGTTGTACAACTATACCCATGTCTATGGCACATTGTCTTCTTATTGATGCTATTCTCTGAAGTAAATCTCCTCCTGCTGATTCATCAGCTAAAGATATTAAGCCATATCCAATTTCTACTTCTATAGCTTCTACATTTATTAAGTTTGTTACATCTTCTACTTCGTTTTTGTCTGGATTTACCATATCAGGTTTTTCAAAATCTAAATCTTCTAAGGTATCCTTCTTTTCTCTTCCTAAGAAGTAACCTGCTGCTATTGCACCTATTCCCAGTGAAAAAAACGCTGGCTTGGGTAATCCAGGCATCATACCAAGTATAATTAAAACACAACCAGTCATCATTACTGCTTTTGGTATTGCTGTTAATTGCTTACCTACTAAGTCACCAAAGTTTTCATCAGTCGAAGCTCTTGTTACGATTATACCAGCTGATGTGGATATTAGTAGAGCTGGTATCTGGCTTACAAGTCCATCACCTATAGTAAGTCTTACATAAGTCTGAGCTGCACCCATAAGAGTCATGTTTAGCATTACAGCTCCTATTACAATTCCTCCTATTATATTTATTGCTGTTACTATAAGACCTGCTATAGCATCTCCTTTTACAAACTTATTTGCACCATCCATAGAACCATAAAAATCAGCTTCTTGTTGGAGTTCTTTTCTTCTTTTTCTAGCAGTTTTGTCATCTATAACTCCTGCATTTAAATCTGCATCTATACTCATCTGCTTCCCTGGCATGGCATCTAACGTAAATCTAGCTGTTACTTCAGATACTCTTCCAGAACCATTAGTTATAACGACAAATTGAACAATTAATATAATTAGGAATATAATTATCCCTACTACGTAATTTCCACCTACAACAAAACTTCCAAATGCCTCTATAACTTCACCTGCGTATCCTTGAGTTAAAATCAATCTAGTTGATGAAAGATTTAATCCCAATCTAAATAGTGTTGTAACAAGTAACACTGTTGGAAATATAGATAAATCAAGTACATTTGTTGTAAATAATGTCATTAATAAAATTAGCACAGATAAACTTATGTTAATTGCCAGTAAAATATCTAATATAAATGTAGGTAATGGCACTATCATCATAAGAACAATTCCTACAACACCAAAAGCCACTATTACGTCCATATGTTCTTTTAGATTAAACTTATTCATTACTTATCCTACCTTTTTGGGACTTTGTATCTATTTTTTATTTTATATACTGCCACTAATATCTCTGCAAAAGCTTGATACATGTCCTCTGGAATTTCTTGGTCTATTTCTACTTGCTTATATAACAACCTAGCGATGGGTTTATTTTCTATTATTGGGATGTCATTTCCCTTTGCGATTTCCCTTATTTTAAAAGCTAAATAGTCTGCACCTTTTGCCACTACTACTGGAGCTTGGTCCTTCCCTTTTTCATATCTCACTGCTATAGACAAGTGAGTTGGATTGGTTACTATTACAGTAGCGCTTGGTACTGCTTGCATAGTCCTTTGAGATGAGATTTGTCTTTGTTTTTGTTTTATCTTAGCTTTTATTTCTGGGTCTCCTTCTGAGTTTTTATATTCATCTTTAACTTCTTGTTTTGTCATTCTCAGTTGTTTTTTATGACTATACCTTTGATAAAAATAATCTGCAACTGCTATAACTATCATAGCTATACAAATTTTACTTAATATGGAATATACTAAGTCTTTAACTGTATACATTAAAGTTGGTAAGTATATATTACCTAGTTTTAAGATATCTAAATAATTATCTTGAAAAAATTTATATCCTATGTAAGCTAAGACAGATATAATTGCTGTATCCTTTATTAAAGTTGATAAACTTCTCATAGAAAACATGTTTTTGAATCCACTAATTGGATTTAATTTTGATAAATTTGGTTTCAAAGTTTCCCCAGTAAATAATATTCCCACTTGAAATAGGTTAGCTACTACACCTAAGACCAAAAATGGAATAGCTATTGGCAAAAATATCTTGAAAAAATCCATTAATCCTACTATAATTAAGTTTTCTAGGTTTGAATAATTTATGTTCATATAAAAATTCACGCTTAAAAAATGATTGAGTGAAGATTTAAGTGTGTCCACTACATATGAAAATAATGTAGGGACTAACAAAGTGAATGCAAATAAGGTCATTGCAACAGGTAATTCTCTACTTTTTGCTATATTACCTTTTTTTCTTTGTTCTCCCCTTTTCTTTGGAGTAGCGTCTTCTGTTTTGTCTGTTGAACCCATAAAAAACATAGGGGCTAGTGCAAAAGTTCCCTCATACATCTTTGGTATTTGACTCAATAAATGACTTATTTGGTTGACAATTAAAGGTATTGATATGATAAATAATGCTATACCAACCAATATTTTTAATGGCATACCAACTATCATTACGTTTAGTTGAGGTACACTTCTTGATATAAGACCTAATATAAAATCTGCCATAAGCAGACAAAGTACAATAGGTATTGCTATTTTAAACCCAGTTATAAAGCACTGCACAAATATGTTTATTATATAATCTATATTATTATCTACAAATGATTTTCCTATTGGAATTAACTCAAAACTATACCTTATACCTCGAATTAAAATATGGTGACCATCCATGCTAAAAAATATCATAATTGCTGTCCAGTTCATAAGATTATCAATTAGAGTTGTTTGAGTCATTGAGTTTGGGTCAAACATATTAATCATTGATAATCCCATCTGTTGGTCCATCATAGAACCTGCCATTCTGATACTGTAAAAACATAGATTCGTTATATATCCAAGAATAATCCCTGTTATAGTCTCATTTATACCATATAAAGTAAACATTACAATATTGTCTATATTTGTTACATATTCAATTTGCATAGTACTTGAAATCAATATTGATATAATGATTGCAAAGAGTGACTTAAATAAAGCAGGCGTACCAGCTGGAAATAGCATTCTCAATGTTCCAAAGAAGGCTACTATTCTAATAAATACAAAAATCATATGTATCCTACTTACTTAGTTATAAGAGACATCATATTGAATATCTCAGAAGTAAAACTAATAAGAGTATGTAACATCCAGCTTCCACCAATAGCTACTACCAAAAGAATTGCTATTAGTTTTGGTACAAATGTCAAAGTTTGCTCTTGGATTTGAGTTGTAGCTTGAAATACACTTATTAAAAGTCCAACTACAAGAGAAACAATAAGTACTGGAGCTGCAATCATAGCTCCTGTAAACATACCATTTTTAAGAATACTCATTATCATAAATTCGCTCATATTATTTTTCTCCTATCCAAATCCCAATATCAATGTTTTTACTATCAAGTTCCATCCATCCACCATTACAAATAATAACAACTTAAATGGTAATGATATCATAACTGGAGGTAACATAAACATTCCCATAGACATTAAAACACTTGCTACAACAAGGTCTATTATCAAAAATGGTATGTATATTAAAAAGCCTATTTGAAAAGCAGTTTTTAGTTCACTTATTGCAAAAGCTGGAACTACAACAGATAAGGGTATATTTTCACGAGTTAATTTTTTTTCTTTTAACCCTGCTTGTTCTACAAATAAATCTAAGTCAGTTTGTCTAGTTTGCTTTAGTAAAAACTCTTTAATAGGTACTTCTGCTTCTTTCATGGCTTTTTCCATAGTAATATCTTCTTTCATATATGGTTGTAATGCCTTTTCGTTTATTTCATTTAATACTGGCCTCATTATAAATATTGTCAATACTATCGCAAGCCCTACCAAAACTTGACTTGGAATTGCTTGTTGTGCTCCTAATGCTGATTTCAAAAATGATAAACTTATGACTATTCTAACAAAGCTTGTCATCATGAACATTACAAATGGCAAAAACATTAATGCCGTTAGAAATAAAAACAATTGCATTGAACTTGTATATGGTACGTCAGCCAAAGGTAATTTTGATAATAGTTCCATTTACTTATCTTCCTTTTTTGTAAATTTTCCAATATATCTACTGAAATCATATTTTGCTTTGATTTTTTCCATTTTAAAATCTTGGATTTTAAAATTTCTCTCTTTAATGTCATCTTCTATTTTTGATATTTCTTCTTTGGTCAAATCTTTTATCTTATTCATACTAGCTGAAGAAGATGCAATAATACATCCTTCTTCACCTACTTTTAAAATTATTATGCTATTGTTTTTATTTATACTTACAATGTCTAGTATTTTTACATATTTGTCATTGTATTTTTTTAATAAAGTTCCCTGGCTAATTTTTAAAGATAAGACTATCAATATTAAAATTATTGGAATACATATTAATATCTTTAATAAATAAAGTATCATGTCTTACCATCCTTTTATTGTACTACTATATTTGTGAAATATATGCTTTGTATTACATTTCCACCTAAATTTGTATTTAAAGTATTTTTTATTTCATCTTTTATATTATTTAGGTTTTCAGCAGCAAAATCATCTGCTCTTTTTGCCATAAGGCAATTTATAATATTATCTCTAATTAAAGGTGTATTTTTTTCTATATCTTTATATGAAGCATCATAAGATACAGTTATTGACACCTTTAAATATCTTACACCTTCATCAGCTAGCTTCAATACCATTTCTTCTAAATCAAGATTTTCTGTCTTTATTTCATCTTTAGCTTTTCCTGTTGGAATAAACAAACCTATAATCTTATCAATTTGTCCACTTCCACCTTTACCTAATATAAAAAACCCTGCTCCTGCTGAGAAAACAATCAGTATCAAAATAATTAGAATAATTTTTTTATTTTTGAACAAAACTCTTCCTCCTAGTCGATAGTTATAAGTATATTAACTCTTCTATTTTCAGCTCTTCCCTTTGCTGTATCATTTGAAACTAAAGGTTGATACTCTCCACATCCTGTTGCTGAAAACAATTTAGGGCCCATGCCCTTTTCTTCTACAAAGTATCTTACAACACTTACTGCTCTACTAGAAGATAAATCCCAATTGGACTCATGTGTACTTGATTTTACAGGTACATTATCAGTATGACCTTCTATAACTATCTTATTTTTCATCATTTTTATCATGTCATATACTTTATTTAGAGTAGCTTTACTATCAACTTTTAACTCCGAACTCCCAGAGTCAAATAAGATTGAGTCATCTAACTCTAATAAAATCCCTCTACTATCATCCTTAACTGTTACACTATTTTGCAGGTTAGAATTATTAACCTTATCTTTTAAATCTTGTTCTAAATCTGACTTATCATTTTTATCCACTAAACCACTATCTATTGGAGACTTCGCACTTGTACTTGAACCTGTGTTAAACATACTTACTCCAGAAAACTGACCTTTTAATGCATTTGATATATTTTTAAATTTTTCAATATCTACAACTGATGTTGCATATAGAAGTACAAAAAATGTAAGAATTAGAGTTATTGTGTCTGCATAAGTGGCCAACCATGCATCTGGATTTATCTCATCTTTTTTTTTATTTTTTCTACGCGCCATTACTCATTGCTCTTTCTGTATTTTTATTGGATTTCATAAACTGTAATTTTTCAGTTTTTGAAAGGTACGTCGCTAAACGTTCCTCAACTACTATACTGCTTTCACCAGATTGTATGCTTATTATACCTTCCAGCATCATCTCTTTTATGTAAACTTCTTTTTCCGTTTTTTCATCTATGTTATATGCAATTGGATTTAAAGCAATATTTGCAAGTAGAGAACCATAAAATGTTGTAATTAACGCCTTTCCCATACCAGAAGCAATCAAATCTGGTGACGTAAGGTCAGATAGCATTTGTATAAGACCGATTAGAGTCCCCAACATTCCAAATGCAGGTGCAAATGTTCCCCAAGTTTTAAATATCTTTGAATATCTGTTATTTGTATCTTCAACAGAATCTATCTCTAATTCTAATATAGACCTTATTTCATTGACTTCCAGGCCATCAATACATAACTCTAATCCTTTTTTCATAAATGGGTCTTGTATTTTCATTACATCACTTTCTATTGACAAAAGACCTTCTCTTCTTGCTTTTTTTGAAAGTGCTTTAAATTGATTCAATAAGTCTAATCTTGATATACTCGTTGTTTTAAATGAGTATTGTAATGCATTTTTTATAAGTTTCATGTCATCAATAGTAAATGTAATCATCAACGCTCCAAATGACCCAAATACTGTTATTAATATTGATGAAAAATCAAAGAAACTTTTTAATCCTGAACTACTTCCTTTTACTGCTCCAAATAAAACTAATACTGTAGATAATATTAGTCCAATGAATGTCAGTGAATCTGTTTTTTTCATTACTTTTCGCTCCTAATATAACCTACATTTATTTTCCTTTTATACTTTATCACTTTATCTACTATCTCATCTACAGACTCTTTTACAAGATTCTTTTCTCCTGTTGTAAGTAATATTCTACTTTCTGGAACGGAGTCAATTCTTACTATAAGGTCTGAGTTTAATATGTAGCTTCTTCCGTTTAAGTCTGTTACTCTTATCATGCTATGTACCTACTATCTCTTAAGACTTATTATTTCTTGAAGTATCTCATCTGATGTAGATATTATTTTACTGTTTGCTTGGAAAGACCTACTTGCTATTATCATTTCTGTAAATTCTTCTGCTATGTCTACATTGGAAGCTTCTATTGCTCCTTGTATTATTGTTCCTGTAGCTCCTGCTATTTGTGGGTCTCCTGAGTTTGCTGATGGCTTGTATAAGTTTCCTCCTTCTGCATCTAATCCTGCTGGATTTTGGAATACATATGTTTGTACTTTTTGAAGTTTTCCATCATTAGTTGCTATTGCAGGATTTGGTACTTTTCCTACTTCAGAATTGTCAGGAATATCATACACAAACTGAGTTCTTTGACCATCACTCAATAAAAATTCTACTGTTCCATCTTTTGATATATTGTACTCCAGTACATTTTGTACTGTACCATCTTTAGGACTTATACTTTGAAGAGGAATTACAATGGGTTCTTTTCCTTCTGCAGTAGCATTTTTAGTAAATTCACCAGTAGTAGCATTATATGTACCCTTATAAACCTCACCTTGTAACATATACCCATCTCCATTTACAAGTCTTCCACCTTTGACACCGTTCAGAGGTCCAGCTGTTGCTTTAAATCCTGTATCTAAGTTAAAAGAACCATCTCTTGTATACATAACTGTACCTTGCCTTACTACTGGAAGATACCCATCTCCATCTATCATTAAATCTGATGGTCTATTAGTTGGCTGTACATTTCCTTGTGTCATATCTTTATTTATACTTGATATCTTACTACCTACACCTACTTGTCCTAAGTTTGTTCCCCCTAATGCAGCTGTTGGAGCACTTGCATATAGTACAGTTTGATAAAATGAATCTGTTATTCTAGCTGAACTTTTCTTAAAAGCAGTAGTCCCAGCATTTGCTACATTGTTACCTATTACATCTAGTTTAGTTTGATTTGCTTTCATTCCACTTACACCTGAATACATCGCTTTTATCATGAATTTACCTCTTTTCTAATTTAATATTATTCTTGTTCAGGAGATTCTTGCTCTGGTGGGTTATTTTCTTCTCCTGAAGTTGTATCTACTTCTCCTATTTTAAGTAATTTTTCATATTTAACATCTACAGTTTTATCACTACCATCTACTTTCAGTTCTAAGTGTACCTCTCCATCTTTTATATATGTAGACTTTACTACACCTACAATGTTTTCATCTTCCTTCTCTTCTCCGGATACTTCTACTTCTTTACCAATTAATGACGTTGCCATACTCAAAGCAGAGTTTATTAGAGTAGAGTTACTTAAAGCTAAGAGTATATCTAGCTTGTCGTTCATAGCTGACATCTTTTCTAAAGTTGCAAACTGAGCTAATTGTGATACATACTCTGTTGGGTCTTGTGGATTCATTGGGTCTTGATTACCCATTTGTGCTACAAGTATTTTCATAAACAAGTCTTTATCAGCATCATCACCCTGTCCTATAATTGGAGTTCCATTATCTGTTACTGTCTGATTTCCTTTACTTCGAACTTGTTTATTAGCAATATCATTAATATTTCTTTCAAGTTGGCTCAAGTTATTTGACCTATAGTTTCGTTGAACCCCTGCTAAAGCTGTTGCCACTCCATACATACAGTATTTCCCCCTTATTAAGCTAATAAATCTACTCTATCATCATCAATATTTTCTTTAATTTCATCTTCTATGACCATATTGTTACGCTTATTATTTGTATTTTGCTTATTCATATTTTCTTGGTTATTTTGTCTATTCTGTTGTTCAAATGCTTTATCAAAAGTATCTGATGTACTTCTATTATCACTATGCATTTGCACAGATACATCTTTTATATTTACATTCGTAAGTTCAAGATGTTGCTTTAAATCTGTTATATTTTTATTTATAGAGTCAAATACGTCTTTATTAAAAACAGTCACAACAGCTTTCATACTTTCGTTATCTTTCAATAATTGTATGTTCATATCTCCCAATTCTTTTGGCCTTAATCTAATTGTTAATTCTTGGATGTCATTTGTTTTCATATGTTTAATAGCTTTGATAGAATCATCCATAACATTTGATTCTATATGTTTTAAGTCAACATTATCATTTTTAACTTTGTTTATATCCATGCTTTTATTTATTACTTGACCAAAGTTTCCACTTTTATTTCCATTAATACCTGCTAGTTTTTCCAAAATATCAGAGTTATCATCTCTTTTCTTATTTGAATTAAGGTTATCCATTCTATTACTATCAAAGTTGTATAAATCTATGCTTTTATTATCATCCTCTGTAGTTTTACTAATTACTTCAAAGTTTTCATTAACATTATTATCTAAAAACTCTCTTAACTTCATCATGTCTAAATTTTGCATATCATTATAGTTATTCATGTCAGCCTTATTTAACTCTGCATTTTGCTTTACAATATTATTCAATATATTTTTATTAAGTTTAAGCCCTTGTTTCAATTCATCCGATATGTTTAGTTTTTCCATACCATTCAATATAGAATTTATATCTTTATCTTTTTCATTATTATTTTTTAAAAGAGTCAATAATTGTTGTAAAATCTCATTATTCTTACTACAATCTTTTTCATATGTACTTTCATCCTCTAAGTGATTACTTTTATCTACATCTGAATGACACTCATTATCACTATCTTCTGATTTATTTGAGCTGATATTTTGATTACTTGTTTCTTTTTTGTCTTTAACTTGTCCATTATCTGTTGCCTTATATAGATTATCCTCAAATTTATTATTTTTCACATCTTTATTCTTAGATGAACTCTTTTTATTCCCAATATCTTTAATAACATTATAAGAATCTGCTTGTATCTTCATACAATAATATCCTCACTTCCTACTCTTCTTATAGAACTTGTCTTTTTCTCAAATAACTCATGCTTGCAAACTCATCATTAGTTTTTTGTTCTTTTAAATTTTCTTCTTTATAATATTGACCATATTTTTTTTCTTTTAGTTTTTCTAATGATTTTCTTTCTATCTGCTTATCTATGAGTTGTTTTCTAGCCTTTTCAAGTTCATTTGTTGACTTGTCCAATTCCTCTGATAAATCTTTTATAGAGTTATTTAAAGCTAACAAATAGTTAATAGTTATTTTTTGATTTTGAATACTATCATTATTTTTACTTATTGAATACTTGTTATAATTACTTTCCAGGTTTTCTAAATTATTTTCTATATCTATTTTTTTTTGTTGAATCTTAGCAAATTCCATTTTTATCTTCTCTTCATCTTTCATTTTTAAGTCTAAAACCTTCTGTAATCTAAACTTAAAGTTCTTATCCAACTCTATCACAACCTATTCAAATATTTTTTTAATTATTTATTCAAATATTCTTTTCAAACTACTTATAGTTTCGTTAAAAGAACTCTTTTCATTTATCCCTTGTTTTAAAAAATTGATAATATGCTCATGATAATAGATTGCTTCATCTATTTTTTTATTGGTCCCTGAAGCATATGCACCTATATTTATCAAATCTTCTGCCTCCCTATATTCAGAGAGCATATCTCTTGCAAAAGATGCTACTTTTATATCTTCTTTTGAAGCAATTTCATTCATAAGTCTACTTAAACTATTTAAAACATCTATAGAAGGATAATGATTCTTGTTAGCTAAATCTCTAGATAGAACTATATGACCATCAAGTATTCCTCTTGTAGTATCTGCTATTGGCTCATTAAAATCATCTCCATCAACTAATACTGTATAAAAAGCGGTTATAGAGCCTTTATCTGATGTCCCTGTTCTCTCCATGAGTTTTGGTAAAATTGCAAATACAGATGGTGTGTATCCTTTTTGTGCTGGTGGCTCTCCTATAGCTATTCCAACTTCTCTTTGCGCCATAGCAAATCTAGTCACAGAATCCATCATAAGTATTACCTTTTTCCCTTGGTCTCTAAAGTATTCGGCTATTGCAGTGGCTGTAAGGGCACCTTTAAGTCTAACTAATGGTGCTTTATCTGATGTTGCGCATACAACAACAGATTTTTTCATTCCCTCTTCACCTAAGTCTTTATCAATAAAGTCTAATACTTCTCTTCCTCTTTCTCCAACAAGGGCAATTACATTTACATCTGCTTTTGCATTTCTAGCAATCATACCTAGCGTTGTACTCTTACCTACTCCACTTCCTGCAAATATTCCTATTCTCTGTCCTTCACCACAAGTAGTAAATGCGTCTATTGCTCTTACACCTGTTTCCATTATATTTCGTATCTTTTTTCTCTTCATTGGGTCAGGAGGTTCATTATTCAAGTTGTATCTATCTCCTAAAACAACTTCTGAGTTATCTATAGGATTTCCAAGACCATCAAGTACTTTACCCAGTAAATTATCACTACACATAACACTTAGAGGTATCCCCTTAGAAATAACTTTACAACCAGGTGATATTAATGTTAACTCTCCTAATGCCATTAATATTACTTCTTTATCTTTAAATCCTACTACCTCACAATTCACTGGCTTATTGACTTGATTATATATAACACATAACTCGCCAACAAAAGTTTTTATTCCTTCAACTTCTACAGTAAGTCCTATTATCTTTTTAACTCTACCTTCTGATATAGTGAGTTCTAAATTTTCTATTTTCTTATTTATTTTGTCAAAATCTATAGAGATATCAGTTTTATACATATTTTATTCACCAAGCAATTCTTCTTTTAGTTTTTCCATAGCACAATCAATACCAACTATTATTCTTCCATTTTCCTTTTGTATAATAGCATTTCCTTTATCTATACTATCATCTGCGATAACAAATACACTTGATTTTAATGATGTTTCTTCTTTAAATAATTCAAACTCTTTCTCTATATTGTCTTTATAGAAAGAATTACATCTTACTATGAATGAACTACTTCCTTCATAATCTTGAATAATTTGTTTTAACAAATCGCTCATAGAGTCTTCATCTTCAAAGTGATTTTTTAGCACAGAACTAGCCATATTAATAGCAAGTCTTATAATCTCTTTATTTTTTTCTTTTATGTACTCAGTCATTTTCTCATTAGCTTGTAATAAGATTAAATTTGCCTGATTTCTTATAGAATCTGCTTCATCTTTAGCTTTTTGGGTATACTCATTATACGACTCTTTATATCCATCCTCATATCCATTTTTCTGGCCTTGACTATATCCTTTTTCATATGCTTGCTTTTCTATATTTTGTGCGTTTATTTTTGCTTCTTCCAATATCTCATTCTTTTTTATCTCAGCAGATTCTATAGCTTCTTTTATTACTTCATCTCTAAATCTACAATCATTATCCTCGTTTATATTTGATTCTCCCAATCTAGCTTTATCTATTATAGATAAGTCCAGCACTCCTTTATATGATGCTTTTTTACTTTTAATAATTTTATTATTCAACAAAGTCATCACCAAAATTCCTTACAATAGTTATGGCACCTTCTCTTTCAAGTTTCCTTACAATACTTACTATTTTTTGTTGAGCACCTTCAACCTGAGTAACCTTTATGACACCAACCATTTCCATTTCTTCTTTAAGTGCTTCTGCTGCTCTAGAAGATTGGTTTCTATATATAGCATCTGATATTTCATCATCCACACCTTTTAAAGCATATACTAAATCCTTCATAGTTACTTCTTTCAGTACTTTCTGTATGCTTATATCATCTAACTTGACAATATCTTCAAATACAAATATATTAGATTTAATTTGAGCTGCTAAGGCTGGGTCTTTTTCTTCAATAGTATTCAAAATATTCTTTTCTGTTTTTCTATCAGAATTAAGTAATATTTGAACTAATGTAGCTATTCCTCCATAGTCTTTAAAATCTTCACCACTTATTGAATGCAATTTATCCTCTAATGAGCTTTCAATTACACTTATAACATCTGGAGATATTGAACCCATTGAACTTATTCTCATAGCTACTTCATTTTGTAAATCAAAATCTAAATAAGCTAAAACTTCTGCACCATTTTCAGGTTCCATATGTGCAAGTAAAATGGCTATAGTCTGTGCACTTTCATTTCTAAGTATTTCTAATATCTTCTTTACATCTAGTTTTATAATATGTTTAAAAGGTTTTGTACTTGTATCTATTGATATACCTTCAAGTAATTTACTTGCTTTGGCATTTCCCAGAGCATTACTTAACAATTCTTTGGCATATTCAAGCCCGCCTTCTATAACATAATCTTTCGCTTTATTTATTTCTACAAACTCTTTTAATATTTCTCTTCTTTCTTTTGAAGCTATTGAAGAAATATTTGCAATTTCCAAACCTATTTTTTGAACTTGTTTATCTGGTAGACTTTTTATTATATCACTAGCCACAGTTGGACCTAATGTCATTAACAGTACAGCGGCTTTTTTTAAACCTTCACCTTCTACCTTCTCTTTCTTATCATTTTCACTTATATCACTTAAATCAAACGCATTAACATTTGTAATTTCCGCGGACACTTTCTATCCCCCTTACTCATTTAACCAAGTTTTTATTATCTCTGTGACTTGGTCTGGTTTTTCTTCTGCATACATTTTAACAGCTTCCTCTAATGTCAATTCTGGGTCATCCCCTAATAGAGGATTGTCTTTCTTATCAATAGAATTAGAATTAGCACTATAAACTTCATCTTCATAATCCATATCTTCTTGTTCGCTTCTCTTTTTATATATCAAGTATCCAATAACACCTACTGCAACAACTGCTATTACTCCAACAACTGCTTTTATTATATTGTTTTTGAATCCTTCTTTTTTAATATCTTCCATTTCTTGTTTAGCTTCTGCCTTACCTTTAGGGTCAAATACCATTGAAACAACGCTAAGAGTATCTCCCCTAGCTCCATCCATGCCTATAGCATTATTAACAATATCTTCCACATCAGCTTGAACACCTTTAGCTATTTTTCCATCTATAGCAACAGAAGCTGTCAATCTTTTAAGTTCTCCAGGCGCAACTATAGTGTGAGTTTCAATCTTACCTGTTTCATATTCAAAACTCTCATCCAAACTATCTTCTGTATTGGTACCATTTTTATTTCCTTGGTTATTCATATTAGCATCTACACCTTGGACATTATTTGTAGCAGATTTAGATGAATTTTTTGACCTTGTTTCCTTTATAGCAACTTTATCAGGGTCAATTTTTATTTCAGTTTTTTCAGCTGTATCAAAACTCAAATCAGCATTTACTGTAGCTTTTACTTTTCCTGTACCAAATATTGGTTCTAACATATCTAAAATAGATTTTTCTAATTGTTTATTCAGTGCCTGCTCAGATGCCTTATTTTTATCAATACTAATAGCACCATTTATCGGTTGATTGTTTTCATCAACTTCTTCATTATCTAAGATGCCTTCAGATAATAAGTTCATTTTGTTATCAATAACTTGAACATTTTTCTCTGGTATATTTGTAACACTTCCTGATACAAGTGCCATAACAGATTTTATTTGATTCTTCTCTAAAGTAGTCCCTGGCTTTAGCATCAAATAAACTGCTGCGCTCCCTGGAACAGCCTCCTTCTCAAATACAGAAGATTCACCAAATGTTATATGTACTCTAGTATCTTCCACCTGAGGAAAACTCTTAATTGTTTTTTCTATTTCTCCTTGTATCATTCGTTGCTTCTTAATTTGAAACTCTTCATCAGTAAGACCTATTGATGAACTATCATCCATAAGTGCAAATCCTTTAGAACCACTTGTCAAACTTGGAGCTAACTCTAATCTCAACTTATCAACTTCTGTTCTAGGAACATAAATTGTACTTCCTTTTACCTTGGTATCTATCTTTCTAGACTCTAATTCTGCTGATATATCTGCAGCATCTTGAACATCTAGTTCTGAAAATAAGACTGCATACTTATTTTTGCTTGCAGATATTGCTGTAAATACTAGCGCTAAACATATAGCAACAATCCCTATACCTAATGCTATCTTAGTTCCCTTTTTTAGAGAACTTATTTTTGTCCTAGATTTAGCAACTTGCTCCTTAATCTTATTTTTAAAACTGGCTATCATTGATTATTACTCCTGTTCAAAAGGCTAAATTTGTACTTTATTCATTTCTTGATATGCATCATGAATCTTATTTCTAACTTCTATTAAATATTGCATAGATAGTTGTGCTTCTTGACCTCTTAACATGACTTCATGCATAGAAACATCTTCGCCTTTTATAAATTTTTCTTTCATATCATCTGCTGTCGCTTGTTGAAAATTAACCTTATCTATAGTATCCTTTATTACATCTTCAAAATTCTTTTTTTCTTCTTTATTGTTAGTATTTAATGGTTTAATGCCTCCAATTAAGTTATCTAACTGTGTACCTTGCACTATGTTGTTAATCTGTGTAATTGGCATAAATTATCCCTACTTTCCTATTTCCAGTGCTTTTGCTATCATAGACTTCTGAGCATTTAATGTATCTATATTAGACTCATATGCTCGTGAAGCTGTTATTAAATCTGTCATTTCAACCAATATATTTACATTTGGATATTCTACGTATCCATTTGGCTTTGCATCTGGATGAGATGGGTCATATACTTCTTTAAGAGGTGATTTATCATCTTCAACAGATGTGACTTTTACTCCTAGCATACCTAATTTGTTATCATAATTTTCTTCAAAGGAAACAATTTTTCTTCTGTATGCTTCCCCATTTGGACCTCTTGTAGCGTTTATGTTAGCTACATTAGATGATATGATATCCATTTTCAAGCTTTCTGCTGTTAAACCACTCGCAGAGATCTCCATTCCACTGAACACACTCATCTTCTAATTACCTCCCACTTATTATTGATTTAGTCATTGCTATTTTACCATTTGCAAAACCTATCAAAGCATTGTATTGTAATGTTGTCATTGCTTGGTTTACTTTTTCTTCTTCTATATCTACATTATTACCATCCACTCTTAATCCTTTGGAATTATCTGTTTTTTCTTCTATTTTTGGCATGGCATCATTTAATGTTTCTTCAAAGGTTACGTAATGTTTTTTGTAACCTTCAGTATTTATATTTGCTATATTATTCGCTATTGCCTGACTTCTTAGATTAGTTGCATCTAATCCCATTTTTATAATGTCATATGTATTCATACTCACTCCTCCTTAAAATATATTTATCTACTATATTTAGTGATTAAAGTTGAAGTTGCTATATTACAAAAAATGACTTCTTTACCCATCTAAATTTATTACATTTCTATTATATTCAATATAACGATTTATTTTTTAGTAATAAAACAAATCTTTTTTTAATTAACCTCAATGAAAATAAAAAAAAATTTTAATATGTATTTAAATATTTCTACATAAAGTTGCTCTTTTTTGTAAAATAGCAACTTTTCTAGATAGTGCAGTTTTATTTTTACTTATACTTGGTAAAATATGTTAAAATTTATATTTTCTACTGTAATAAAGTGAACTTTAGCAACAAAATGACTGCCAAAAAGGCAGTCATTTTCGACTAATTCTACATATACAGTATACTTAGGATTCTTTTTGGCAACTGGCTGACATAGTTCGTATATACAAACCTTAGCCCCTATAGCTTTGCGTCACTAGATTTATCTAGTTTTGCCTATTTAGTTTTAATTTAAGTATACAATAAATAACAATTTTTTTAAATATTTTTTTTATGTATACTTAAACATTTTATTTTAAAAACTTAGTTATTATTAATTATACAGATTATAAATACTATATTCTACAATTTTATAATAAATTATCTGAAAATATTTTTATTTTAGAAAAATATAAGACAAATCTCATCTTTATTGTATATTTTTCTATATATTTCAATTTTATTTATATAATATATCAATATCTAAAAATATTAATTAACGAATCTTAAATAAACTATACACAAAAAATTTATTTATGGTATTATTACAATTCATTTAATATTCATTTATAATTTTAATTACATAGCTAACTTCTTCATCTTTCATACCAACAAATAAAGGTATACTAACAACTTTATTCGAATAATTCTCAGCTATATTAAAACTTCCCTTTTTATATCCCAAATAAGAATATGCTTCAGATAAATGAGGTGGTATAGGATAATGTATTATAGACTCTATACCATTTTTCTTTAAGTATTTCATAAATGTCTCTCGTTTTTCAACTTGTAAAACAAATAAATGCCATACATGTGTACAGTTCTTTTCTATTTTTGGAAGTATAACTTTTGAATTGTTAATTTCATTAAGATATCTATGTACGATTTTTGACTTTTCATTTTCAATTTCATTAAGATATTTAAGTTTTACTCTTAACAAACCTGCCTGAATTTCATCCAATCTTGAATTATATCCAACAAATTTATTATAATATCTCTTTTCTGAACCATAATTTCTAAACACTTTCACTTTATCAGCTATTTCTTTATTATTCGTTACTATAGCACCTGCATCTCCAAATGCACCTAAATTTTTACTTGGATAAAAGCTAAAACATCCTACATCTCCAAATGTCCCTGTCATTTTTCCATCATATTTAGCTCCATGAGATTGAGCACAATCTTCAATTAAATACAAATTATATTTTTTACACAATTCTTGTATCTCTTTCATTTTACTTGCCTGACCATATAAATGTACTACTAATATAGCTTTTGTCTTACTATTTATCTTTTTTTCTATCTTAGATGAGTCTATATTATAATACTCGTTAGGTTCTACAAATACTGGTTTAGCTCCATTTATACTTATTCCCATGACACTAGCAATATATGTATTTGATTGCACTATTACTTCATCGCCTTTACCTATCCCTAATGCTCTAAATGCAATTATCAGTGAATCTAAACCACTAGCTAAACCTACACAATATTTGCTACCTACATATCTAGCAAATTCTTCTTCAAAGTACTTTACTTCATTTCCAAGGATATAATATCCACTTTCCATTACATCCATAACCTTCTTTTCATATTCTTCTTTATGGATTTTAAATTGTTCTAATAAATTATTAAACTTAACTAACATAAAGTTACATCCTTATCTATCTATTATCTATGTGGCTATGCTAAATTCATTTAATTAATAAGATATCTGTATGCATAGTAACTAGATAATATCTATGTATTTTAAAAACTCTTCATAATCTCTGATATAATCATCTTCATTATAGTATTCAGAAGCTATTGAAATTAAAACAGTTTTCTCATCAAAATCAAACATTTCATGCCATACCCCTGGTCCTATATACAGTCCCACATCATTTCTATTTAGAACAATGGTTGTATCTCTCACACCATCAAAACATCTTATCTTAACACTTCCATTTAGGCAAACTAACACTTGCTTTAAAGTTTTATGAGCATGAAAACCTCTCCTTACACGATGTGGTACATCATATATGTAATACACTCTCTTTATATCAAAAGGTATAGCCTTATTTGATTCTAATGCAATTAAACTTCCTACGTCCTCACTTCCAATAGATTCAAACTTAATTAAATTGTACTTTTCCATAAATGTCCCTACCCTGTTTATAATAACTTTTTAATAAGATATTACTTCATATTTTAATTTACAATAAATTCTCGTTAATAAAAAATATACTACATCCAATATTTGTCCTTTGGCTCTTTTAAGTCTATATCCTCACAATTTAGAGTTTCACATAATTCATAGATTTTACTTGCAAATAATATATCATGTATTGATAGGCCTATATTGTAAGACACTATTCTCTCGTCATCAATTTCTCTTCCTTGTGCTTGTTTACTTAAAACATCATGAAATTCACATGAATACTTGTATTTATCTATATTTTCTAGATGTTTCAAATGATTATAATCGTCTAAATATACTTTATCAAATAAATAATCTACATTTCCAAAGCCCATAACATGTACAGGTAATAGTAAAGCACCTTTTTTAAACCATTCAAATTCTGAAAGGTATTCATCTGTATACGTAACAGTTGAAATTACCACATCTGAATCCACAATAAGTTCTTTATGTGTATCACATATCTTAAAACTAAACTGGTCATTATCCTTATATTTTTGTACAAACGACTCTGCTTGGTCTTTATATCTAAGCAACTTTACATTTATATTCCTATTTTTAAGGGTATACAAAAGCATATTCATTATAGAAGAAGCAGTTACTCCTAACCCCATAATAGCAATAGTATTAAAGTCTTTTTTAGCAAAAGTATCAATCGCGAGAGCAGCCACAGCAGCAGTCCTAAAGGCTGTAATATAATTACCATCTAAAATAGCCTTTAGCTTAGCATTCTTCATATCATATAGAAATATATCTGAATTTAAACTTGGATTTCTTCCTGGTAATCTTGTAACCATTTTTATTCCACCAATCATATGATTATGATTTAAAGATGGCATTACATTGTAAAATACATGCCCTTGTTCTACCATACTTATTTTTGGTGGTAATTGACAATCTTTTTTTGTTAAAAATGATTCTTTTATCCACTCATATCCTTGCTTCTGAGATATATTCAATGACATAATTTGTTCATGAGTTATTAACTTCATATCTACCATACTCCCTTATTTAAAAATTTTCTATCATATTCTCATTATTCTCATCAAGTATTTCTATCATTTCATGAATATATTTCTTCTTTATATTTGCATCAAATATATTATTTGCTATTCCATAAATCCTTCCACAATCCTGTCTCTCATCCTCATATAATCCTATTGTATCTCCGTCTTTTACTAGTAATAGAAATTGAGTTACATAATCTAATTTTTCTATTTTATCTATATTATTTATCGTCTTTATTGTTCCAGGCCTTATGTATATTGGTAATGCGTATGCACACTTTGATAAATGCATATTATATTTTTTTATTTCATTAAAATCGATGTCATTATTCACACTAAAATTTGCAAATAGCCTTCCTATATCTAAATCTGTTATCTGTGAAATTGCTAAATAATCACATCCTCCAGGTAATCTTGGCATAACTTCAGATACCTTTATTCCATCTGCCCCCACTAGCATCTGAACATAAAGAGGTCCATTCTTTATATTAAAAGCCTCTGTTATCTTTTGATATATCGATTTTATTTCTTCTTCATACTGAAAACAATACTTTGATGGATATAGTAATCTGTTTGGCTTTCCAGCTCTCCCTACATGTATATTTACAAGTTCTCTATCTCCGATATAAAATACATGTGACTCTCCATTGTGGACCCAAGCTAGTCCTTGTATTTCCTCACTTTCATAAAATTCTTCAATTATTACTTTTCCATCTTGTGAAATTTCCCTAGAATATTTAAATTTTTCTATTAATTCCTCTCTATTTGATACAAAATATACACCTCTTGAACCATAACCATCAACAGGTTTTATTACAAGCGGAAAATTTAACCCTTGTATTTTTTCTAAATCTTTTAAACTTTCAAGAATACAATAATCAGTTGTAGGTATTCCATTGTTTTTAAAATATTTTTTCATAACAGCCTTATTAGTTACAGACTCAAGTTGATTGCAAGAAATCACACATGGTAAATTTAATTCATTTGCAATATAAACATATGGTTTCATTAAAGAATCTGTAAATCCAGTCAAAATTCCATCTATCTTTTTATCTATGGCTATATTTTTTATTTTATCAAAATCAAATACATCAACATCTATTGCTTCATCACAAACTTTTTTTGCAGGAGTATCAATTCTATTATCACAAACAATTGTGTATATTCCTTCTTTTTTAGCTGACATAACAATATTCTCAAAATACTTAATTGAGCCTAAAATCATTAATCTTTTCATATACAAACCTTCTTTATAAGTTAATTATTTTTATGTAAAATTATAATACTAGATATTTACTATATTCTATAAACTCTATAAATCATAATTATCACTTATTTATACTTTTATAGTATGTTCTGTTACAAATTGCACTCGATCCAAAACCTTCTTTAAATGTAGCTAGACCTTCATCTAAATATTTTCCTCTATTTAGAGTACTAATTCCAAAAGAAAGATACTTAAAATTTCTCTCTAAGGCATTTTTTATTAGATTATAGTATAAAAATATCATTGGATAATATTTATTATACTTTGAGTTTGATGCTAGATATTGAGTATGATAAACTCTTTCTTGAAAGTTAAATACCATACTTCCACAAATCATAATGTCATCAATATATACTGCATAAAATTCCACAATATCTCTTAATCTATTATTTTTAAACTCCAAAAGTTCTTCTATTGAATGTATTACTTTAGCTCCTTTACTATCTAAACAATTAGAAAGTAAATCAAAAAAATATACTATATCTTTATCACCATGTAGTCTTTTAAAGGTAAGATTGTTCTTTAAAGAATATTTAAAATATCTTCTTTTACTATATCTAAAATTGGCTAATATATCTTCTTTATACTTATTCAACTCTAAAAACATATTTAGTTCATCATAAAACATGTAATTATTCTTAAATAGAAAATACTCTAGTAATGAAGTATCTTCCTTACAAAATATTCTTGATGTATTTTTTAAATATACTTTATTAAAATTTTGTTCTTGTAAATACATTTCCAACTCATTTGTAATGGCATTTACATGCCTAATATCATTAAAACCACTTCTTATTATAATGCCCCCAAAGGTGCTTCCTAAATGAGAAAAAAATATTTTTTCACCATTTTCATAAATTTCACATGCAGGCACAACTGCGAGTATTTCTTTACCTTTATATATTACTAATGAGTGGTCAGAGAATTTTCCCTCTTTATGATAATTAAGGAAATTTCTAGTTTGCAGAAATGTACCATTTATAGATTTATTTTCTACAAAATAATCCCAGTTCTTTTCACAACTTTTTTCAAATTTATTAATATGAATATTGTTCATTTTATCACCTATAACATTTTTTTATTTTCTACCATATAACCATATAAAGCTACAAAAAATTGATAATCTTCGATTTCATCATTTTTATGTAAATCATACTTAACTTTATGATAATTAGCCTCACTGTATATTTTGTCTATATAGTTTTTTATTTCAACACAATGTTTATTCATAACAAAATGTTTTATTTCTAATTGTTTTTCTTTTAGATCATTCCTATCAAATTCATTAGCATTGTATCTTTTTATCATATCTACAACCTCTTTGATATTGTTATAATCAAATTTATCTATAAAATCCCACATATTTGTGAAAATTGGTGAAACTTCATTTTTAAATTTAACAGGAATTAAACCATATAAAATTGCATCTAATTTTGAAGTATGGCTTCCTACCATAAAAGATTCTAAATATATGTCTGAAATTCTGTAGAAATCATCTATATTCTTCGCAGTCCCAAAGCATAGAATTCTATTATTTGTAACATTACTTAGAGTTTTCCAATAGATATTATCTGTATCAACTCCTACAACAATAATAATTGTATTATCTGTATTTTCAATTAATGTCTTAGCAATCTTAAAGTAATTAATATCATTTACACTATTGTATTTTCTTTCATTAGCAATAGTTAATATTATTGTCACATCATCATCCAAATTATATTGCTTTCTAATTTTAGATTTTGAAAAAACTTCTTTTTCTATTAATGGAATTGGCAATATTTCAGATTTATCTACACCTCTTTTATTCAAAGTAATTGATTGACTAACTTCGCTAAAATCAATAACAATATCTGCAGTACTTGCTCCTAACCAAAAAGTACTATCATAATGATTAACATGTAAAATAGGTATTTTTCCATCAATTCCAAAAGCAACAACTGGTATTGTATCCCACATATGAACATATAAAACAACTATATCAGCCCAATCATAGGCTATTGTTCTTAAAGCCATAGCTCTTTTTAAATAATCATCTGAGACTGAATCCAAAGATATAATTTCACCACCACTCTCATCTGTTGCTTTTAATAACCAATCTGGCAATGTCTCTGATTGCCATGTAGTTATAATTGAATGAACAGAATCTTTGTCACTTTCAATCCAATTTTTAACCACTCTTGTATGACCTCCTGTTGAATACCCCTCACTTAAAACATGTAATACCTTTCTTCTTTTTAAATCTTTTTTCGTAAATAACTTTATATTTTCTACATCAGGTAAATTATTGGCACATTCTAACAATGCTCTTTCGCATTTTTCACAAGAATACAAACCAGTATGATTAAAAACAGAAAAACGAGCAATTTTAGAAACAATGTCTAAAACAGCATTATAGTTCTTTAATTTTAATTGTTGCTCAATTCCTTCTTTTAAACACTCTGTTACATACTTGTTTTTATTAAGTATAGTACAGGCCTTATCTTTATCAAATTCATAAAAATCTTCTCTTTCTAAATCAAGTTTTATGTACTCTTTTACAAATTTTAGTCTATATTCATCATAGCCATTACTTATATTTGCTATCCCAGAGTCATGCATGCACCAAGGTTTATCTTGTTTTGGTATAATAACCTTGTAGTTATTTTGATTGAATTCCATACTTTGTGACAAATCATAAAAATGCCATCCATCAAATTTATCTTCTCTCCATAATATATCATACTGAGTAATCATAATTAATCCATCTATAGCCATGACTGTATCAAAATCTCCTTCAAAGCTATTAAATTCATAAATATCCATTCTACCTGTATGACTATCATATACTTTCCCCACTTTATTATTAGAATCCCACCAAACTCCACTTACAGGTATGTCTTTCACTCCAGCTACACCAATCATTCCTACATCAATATTTTTATTAAATATATCTAAAATATCATATATAAAGTTTTTATTAATTATAAATGTATCTTGATGTAAATATATCTTATATTTAGCATCTACTTCTCTCATAGCTTTATTATAAGCAGATGAAATTGAATTAGCTCCTCTCAAAGCAATTGTTTCTATACTAAAATCTTTTGGAATATCTAGACTATTTATATATACAAGACATTCCTCATAAAGTCTTTCATCATTTACACAGGTTATAAAACATATCTTTTCATTATTCATATTTCTTTCTTCCTTCAATAAAATAAAGTATATCTTGTATATCACTTTCACTCTGTACTTTCTCACTACTATTCTTAATTAAGTCATAAGCAATTTCAAATTCTTTTAAATCACACAATACAGTAGTTATATTGTATATTGTGTCAATGTTATCTCTATCTATATTTAAAGCCATCATAAACATACTTATACTAAAATCACCCAAACCTCTATTAAATGCCTCAGCACCCAATCTATTTAGTATAGTTGTCTTATTTATTGAAAACATATCAACTAAATATTCAATATCATCAATAAAACATTGTTCAGTTATATTATAATTATCAAATATATAACTTAAATTATCATCCACATCTAACTCATTATCAATTCTCATTAAAGCATATTTTAAATTAACCATACTAACGCTAGAATATCTTCTAGTATCTACACAGTTAGAAGCTTTTACTATATATTGATAACACTCATATTGTCCTCTCATATTTTCATGGCTTTCTTTACACATTGTATCGATGAATCTATTATCATCCTCTGAAAGCCTCATTCTAGTAGCATGAACACTATCTATTGTGTAATTACTATCATTAAACATTCTTATTATCTCATTTAATGTAAAAAATCTTAAGTGAGTCCTATCCAAAATTCCTGAATCAGTATATGTAAAATTACCTTGTACAAGGTTTCTTAAAACGGATACATGCATAATATTTGGTATACTTGATATCAAATGACCATCCTTCTTTAGATATCTTTTTAGGTCATTGACTATCTTCCATGGATTAACTAAATGTTCAAGTACATCTCCCAATATTATATAATCGAAGAAATTTTTATTATAATCTAATTGTATTTTTTCTATGTCTGCTATAAGTACCTCTCCAGTGTTTTTTGCTAATTTACCTGCTGATTCACTTATTTCTATTCCATATATGGATGAATTTTTATATATATTTTTTATTTCTAAAAGAGTAGCTCCTACACCACAACCTATTTCTAAAACATTGATATTTTTCTCTACATTACAATCTATTTCAGAAATTAAGTCAGTTCGTATCATTCCACTGTATTCTGGATTAAAGCCCCATTTAGTCTCAAATTTTCTTCTATTAATATCCATTATGTCTGTGTACTTATTACGATTTTCTTTAAAAGATACACTTCCAAAATGGTGTATAAAAGTATCCTGGCATAATAATAATTTGTATCCTTCTTCTAACATTCTAAAAGATAAATCATCATCTTCAAAATTTCCAGGTGTAAATAGCTCATCTAAAACACCTACATTGTCTACTACAGATTTCTTTATTAACATACAGAAACCAACTAATTTAACTCTATATTTCCATGAATTGATGTTAGATTTATTTATTTTTTGTGCAAATATAAACATATCCTCAATTGATTTGTAATCCACATCAATTTGTTGATAATATGAGCATGCATTTGTTATTGGACCCACAGCTCCTATATTATCTTGTGACCATAAAGCTTTATTCAAATTATAAAGCCAATTAGGAGTAACTATTACATCATTATTTAATAATAATATGTTTTCACCCTTAGCTAACTCAATACCTTGGTTGCACCCCTTCGGAAATCCTAAGTTTTTATTGTTATATACAGATTTTATATCAGATTGCTCTTTTAACCAAGCCACTGTTTCATCTGAAGAGTTATTATCAATTATTATTATTTCATATTTATTTTTTGGCGTAAATTTTCTAATACTTTCAATGCATAATTTGGTATATTCTATTTGATTATATGTCAATATTATTATACTTGTAAATTTTATATCTTCATTTGCAAACGCATATTGCCAATCTTTTATTATATTTTTAGATTCTTCATTAACGGTTATTGGTATGCTCATTCTCTAAGTCTCCTATTTTTAAATTTATTTTAAACTTTTTAGGTATTCTATATTATATATAGTATCCTCATTTTCTACATCTAATGATAACGCCTTTTTTAACATAAAATCAGCTTTTTCAAGTTTATTTTCAAACATATATAAAATCCCTTTTATATTTAAAATTTTGACATCATCTACAAATGTTTTTGAATAGTCTTCTACCAATAATTTTGCATCATTTATTTTGCCATTTTCAATCATATTTTCTATACTAATAATAAAGCTATCTCTTAATTCTTTAAATTCTTGACTTTCTTTTATATTTTCTTCTAATTCATTTATAAGTATTTTTATTATTTTGTTATAAAAAGGATATTCATTTAGTAATTTACTCATATTATTTATATATTCTAATTTTTCATTAGCATCATTTATTTTGTTCTTAGTATCAAGTAGATTCTTAAATGCTATAGTAAATTTATCTAAATCATTACACACAAACTTTATTAATTCAAAATCACTTAGATTACTATATATATATTTTATGTATTTATAAGAGTACATTATATAAAGATAAAAAATATCCTTATACTTTTCATCACTTAAACTAATATTTTCTAAAACTACTTTCGATATAACTTTATATACTCTTATCTTTTCTATTTCTGATGTGTTTGGACGACTAATTATGTACTTATATAATTCTAAATTAAAACTTCTTTCCAATGCTAAAAGATATTTTAGATATTTCTCTATCCAAACATATTCCATATCATAAAAAATATCTAGTAAATCAATTTTTTCTTCAAAAGCTATTTTTATAATACATGCATAAATTATTTCTTTCTCTTCATTTAGTATTTCTTTGCATGTATCTACAGATACATGTTTATTTATTCTTATCTGATTTAAAAGTCCATAATTACCTTCAATATCACAAAAGCTTTTATATACAGCCTCTTTTTCATCATCTTTTATATTATTTATAAATTCTTCTATATTTCTATAAAAACTATTTCTTTCAACTTTAGAATTTGGAATTTCCTTATAATAGTTTTTTATATCTTCAAATCTATTCAATTTATATAAGGACATAAATAAGCTAAAATACACATTCTTCTTTTTTTCTATATCTTCAATATTATTGTATTCTGAGACTAGAGACTCATATTTTTCAAGTTTATAATAGACTTTTATCAGTGTAATAACAGCTTCATCTCTAAGCCCTACAGTATCAGTATCAGAAAATAGACTATTTGCTTGTGTACTTATTTCATAATTATCCAATAAATAAAGATATCTTTTATACGAATCTATACTATTCTCATATTTACCTAAATCCACTTGTGCTTGTGCAATATAATAATATATATCAATATTATTCATGTCTTTCTTAATATACTTTAAACATAATTTTTCACACTTCTTATGTTTTCCTAAATATAAATATGTTTTTACAAGGCTTGTTATCAAGTAACCAGGTGCCGATTCTAGTTTAGAGTATAATTCATAAGACTTCTCAAGATAATCTAAAGCCTCTTGATATTTTCCTAATATAATAAAATTTTTCCCTAATTGATAATTTATATATGGAGAGTTCTCATTCTCTTTTAACTCTTCAAATAATAATTTTTCATTTCTTTTTACTTTGTTTAACCTTATTTCTTCATCTTCAAACAAATATCCATAATGTTCAAAGTCAGCAACATTATTAAATATAGGATTTTTGTACATTGGTTGTTCATGCACTTTACCATGGTATTTAAAATCAACGTTTTTAAAAAGTCTCAGTACTGAACAATATCCATATGATTTTTTATCATATGAGTAAAGATTTTTTAATTGTATAGAGGCAGAGTTAAATTTTTTATAAAGCCCATCTTTAAAAAACCTTACAATAGTTGAAGAATCAATTAATATTTCATCTGCATCTAATATAAGTAACCATTCACCCTTGGCATAGGATATTGATATGTTTCTCATACTAGAAAAATCATTATTCCAATTATGAAAATATACATTTTCTGTGTATTTTCTAGATATTTTTATAGTATCATCTGTAGAACCTGTATCAATTATTATAAGTTCACTATCTATAGAATCTCTTAATTTGGTTAATGATTTTAAAGTTTTTTCAAGTATCTTCTCTTCATTTTTGACAATCATAACTATACTAAGTAACATATATATTTTCCTTTCAAAGCTATATTTTCTAAAAAAGAAAAGAGTAAAGCAAAGCCCTACTCTTCTTCTCTATCCAATATACAAAATTATTTTATCCTAATAATTGTAAAACTCCTTGTGGCTGTTGATTAGCTTGAGCAAGCATTGATTGTGATGCTTGAACTAATATATTCATTTTAGATAAGTTAACCATTTCTGAAGCGACATCTGTATCTCTTATTCTTGATTCAGCTGCTGTAACATTTTCTACAGTATTATTTAAGTTGTTTTGAGTTGATTCTAGTCTGTTTTGTTGTGCCCCTAATTTTGCTCTTGATGTATTTAGTTCTTTAAGAGCTACATCTAAGCTAGATACCATTTGTTTAGCTGCATCTGTTCCAGAAGCTCCATCCACATTCATACTTGCTATTGTAGAACTTGTTATTCCAGCTTTGCTCATTATACTTGCAGTATTTACTAATGCAACTTTTATTTCATTGTTGTTATTAGTTGTACCTGCAACATTTGTTCCATAATTAGCTCCAACTTGTAATCTTATCTCTGTTGAACTTCCATCAAGTAACTTCTTACCATTAAACTCTATTGCACTTGATATTCTTTCAACTTCGTCTTTTAGTTGTGATAACTCATCTGCTATCTTTTGTCTTTCTTCAACAGTATTAGTTTCATTCGAAGATTGTAATGATAAAGTTCTCATTCTTTGTAATATGTTTCCAGTTTCTTCTAATGCACCCTCTGCTGTTTGTACAACAGATATACCATCTTGAACGTTTCTTCCTGCTTGGTCTAAGCCTTTTATTTGAGCTCTCATTTTCTCAGATATTGCAAGTCCTGCAGCATCATCAGCGGCTCTCTTTATTCTAACTCCAGAAGATAACTTCTCCATAGATTTACTTTGTGCACTTACATTTCTTCCCATTTGATTGTTTGCTATTAAAGCACTTACATTTGTATTAACTCTCATTATTTTACCCTCCTTAGTATAGTTGACATCCTTGTCATTTCTACTTTTAACTTTTTTATATTAATTCTTCATTTATATAATCGGACAAGCTAATCTATAACTTTATACTTTTTTATTAAAAATATTTACTTTTTCTCTATTTAAGCTATAATACATTGTGTTTACTTGTTTAGTAAGCTTGTACTCATGTAATTCTTTTTTTACTTCTGACAATTGTTCTTGTAAAGAGTTTCTTATTCTATTATCAATTGCAATTAATTCCATATCATTATAAAACTGTATGAAGTCATTTTTATCCACTTCACTTATACTGTTTATAATATTTTGTCTCTCATTTAATCTATTACTTATATTTTCATACTCCTCTTTTTCAATCAACGTTATAATTTGTAAAGATATATCTTTATATAATTTTATTTTTTCTTCTAATTTATCCATAACTAATTACCTTGTGCTTGTGAGAAATAGTTCATTTGGGAATTATATTGATTTAATAAAGACTCCAAAGCTGAATATTTAGCATAAAGTCTTTTTTCTTTATCATTCATTTTGTCAACTAGTCTATTTATATTTCTTTCCTGCTCTGCAATTTGTTTTGAATATACATTATCACTAGCGGAAGCAGTTTTCTCTATACCTGCTTTTTTAGTCAATTTAGAAACTGAACTTCCAGCATAATCATATACAATATCTTTCAGCTTTTCAAACATTCCTTTATCATCATAATTTGAAGAATAACCTGCTAGTTTCTCGTACACTCTATCACTATCATCTATAAGAGCCTTTGAAAAAGCATCTGCATCAAATGATATTTGACCTTTTTTGTTGTAATTTTCACTTTCATTAATTCCTAATTTTCTTAAATCAATAATATTTTTTCCATCTCCAAAAAATGCAGATCTAATATCTTCAACAAAAGCTCTTAACTCATCATCATTTCTAAGTATACCTTCTTTAGCTTTCTTTTCCCATTTTTCTATTTCTTCAGTTGTCATATCTTCTTTTTGGTCATCTGTAAGAGGCGGATAATCTTTTGGTTTTTTGGTAGTAACTAAACTATAGACCTTGTCCATCAATTTATTATAATCATCCACAAATGCCTTCATATTTTTAGTAGCTTCTTCAGTGTCAGTAACAGAAGTCAGCTTTGCAGTTCCTTTTGAATTTACATTATAGTCAATATTATCTATATTAAATGAATTCTGTTCTTTACTTATATGTGTTACTCTTCCATGCTCATCAGTTACATCAGCTTCTAGATTTTTTCCATATATACTTGCCACTTTATTCCCACCAGAATCAGTTGCAAATGTGATACCATTATCATCAGCAATTTGCTGAGCTAAATTGTCATTTCCATTTACTTTTAAATCAATGTCTGATGAAGAACCAGTCTGTTTTCTTGAAATAATCAATTCACCTGTCATCTCGCTATAAGAAGCCTTTATATCGCTATCTGCACAAAGTGAGTTTATCCTGCTTACAATAGTACTTGTAGTATCTTGTTCAGATATTGGTATATTTACACCACCTATAGTTAAAGAACTAGCTCCACTAGCATTTGGTGGAAATTGTTGAACAATAGGATCACTTGAGTTTAATTTAATAGCCAATTTTGCTGGTTCAGCCATTTGAGAAACAGCAAATTGGTAATTTATTTTATTTGCACCAGCTGAACCTTTTGCTACTATAATACTTTCATCAGAACTATTTATTCTTGTAGCAGAGTATGAGTTTTTACTTATTATACTGTCAGGAGAATCTATACTTAGATACTTAGCATAAAGATCTTTTGATTCTTGTATAATATTTCTATATATTTCTTGTTTCCATTTAACGATTTGTTGATCCTGCTTTGCTTTATCAACTTTTTCCTTATCTCTAATCATACTAGCTTCTATTATACCTTCCATATCAAAATTTCCTGAAAGGCCTGTAACTCTTATAGGACTTATACTTGACATATATTTATCCCCCCATCTGTAATTATACTTCTAATTTACTATAAACTTCATGCCATGTATCTCTAATCTGTTCTACTATTGGCAATACGTCATCAATTATTTTAATCTCCTTATTTACATCAGCTCTTATTAATTCAGCTTTTATAAACTCATAAACCTTATACATATCTTCTGCCCATTGTCCTGCATTTTGGTCTAATGTAGTCATTAATTCTGTAAATATATTTTGAACTCTCACAAGTTCACTATGTGCTTTCAAATAATCCTTATTTAAAAGTGCTACTCTTGATATATTAGTATATTCTACTGTACCATCTACAAGCATTAATAGTAGTTCTTCTTTTGATAACTCATTTAGTTTATCTAAATTTAAATTCATTATTTATACCTACTTCTTTCTTCTTTGCTTTTTTTATCAGCTTCATGCCATGTATCTTTAATTTGCTCTATTACAGGTAACACATTATCTATTATCTGAATGTCTTTTCTAATATTGGCTCTTGAAAGTTCATATCTTACAAAATCATAAACTTTGTACATATCTTTTGCCCATTGTCCTGCATTTTGGTCCAATGTAACCATCAATTCTGTAAATATATCCTGTACTCTTATAAGCTCTCTATGTGCTCTTTGTGTATTTTTATCTACAATAGCTCCTCTGGCTATTTTTGTATATTTTACTGCCCCATCAACAAGCATAAGCAACAATTGTTCCTTTGATGCCATAAAAACAGCATTTTGCTTATAAGAACTATAAGGGTTTTCTCCATACATATATTACTTCCTCCAAGAATTTTATTTTAATGATTTTAAAATTTTTATATTTTTATTTGTAGCCTTTATATTTTCACTCTTTACTTTCTCATATATTTCTTTTCTTAGTATATTTATATTGTTAGGAGCTGATATGGCTAGTTTGACATTATTTCCATCTACTCCTACAACTTTGACTTCTATGTTCTCTCCTATAAGTACTGCTTCATCTTTTTTCCTTGAAATGACTAGCATCCACCATCACCTCTCAGTAATGGATGCCTTATTGAATATTTCTCATCCTGTAAAATTATTTGCATTCCAAAATTATTTCTTACATTTATTACTATAGGAGCTTTCATGTTCACAGTTGATTCTTCAAGCGTCTGTCCAAGAGTGATTATGTTCAATAACATAATATCATTTGGAGATTTCACTTCTAGTTTTTCAATTGTATCCTGATTTAGGACTATCTCATATTCTTTAATAATTTCAAATGGGGATACAACAATAAATCCTATACAATCTTCCTCAGTAGAATTAAACTCTTTTAAAATATCATTATTTTCTATATCTAAAAGCTTGTATTCTCTTAAATTTTCAAATCCTAGTATCCCTTTTTTTAATGTAACCTTCATCATATCTGCGTTATTTTACTATATGTAATCTAATATAGATACATTAAATAACTTTCCTCCTGTTTGTAGTGAAGCTTGATAAGTTAATTCTGCTGCCTTTAATTGAACAAGTTTTTCTCCATAATCTATTTCTTCATTTTGTGACAGAATATCCTTTAACTGTATCAAACTATCATCATTTTTTTCCTTCATAGCCTCTACTGTATTTGCTTTTGTACCATATATAGACCTAACATTCACTGTATTTTCTATTAGTTGTTCCATGTCACCTAAACAAGTTGTTGTCAGATCTTTTATAGCATCCGCATCTGGATTTGCTAATTTTTTTGATATATTATTTAACTCTTTAAAGGGATCAGCCTGTGTTGGGTCAAATCCAAGACTACTCAATTTAACGTTATAATCTACACTTATCCCTTGAGCTATATCCATACTCAAAGAGTCATTTAATTTATTAAGATTTAGACTAGAATTAAACTTTAAACTCACTGAACCGTCAGCATTATCTATACATTCAACAGGTGGTACACCTGTATTTGAACCTGAAAATATATATTTTCCTTCATGTGTTGCATTTAAAACATTTGCAATTTCTTTCATTTTTTCATTAGTTTCATTACTAAGAGTCTTTAGCTCATCATCTGAATATGCACCATCACCACTTGCCACCAAAGTTTTCTTTATATCTGATAATAATTTCCCAAGCTGATCTAATGCGGTATCAGTAGTTTCTAACCAATCTCCTGTATCTTTACAATTCTCAACATAAGTCTCCATAGTTTTTATTTCACTTTTTGAGTTCAATATTTTTATTGCTTTATATGGATTATCGGATAGTTTGTTTATTTCTTTTGTTGTATTAACTTGTCTATTAACCTTATCTAATCTTTGTAGATTATCTTGTAGCGAGTTTAGATAACTGCTAGACATCATACCTGTACTAACTCTCATTATAAATTCCCCCTTCTATTAAATTATTCCATTTATTACAACATCCAATAGTTGCACAGCTGTGGACATAACTTTTGCACTGGCTTGATAAGAACGCTGTACTTTTATAAGTTCTGTCATTTCTTCATCTAAGGATACTCCTGAAACACTCATTCGAGAGCTATCAATATTATTTATAATTTTACGTTGATTCACTTCATCTTGATTTACTTTTTTAGAATCTAAACCTACTGATTCTGCAAAAGCTTTATAGTGGTCACTTATTGTACTTACTTTTCCACCAACTACCCCAATATCTATTTTTTCATCCTTTAATTTAGCAATCTTTGAAGCCTCATCAGCAGTAAGCTTTAATTCATTTGGATTACTCTTTATAGCTGGATTTACCTTTATGATATCTTCACCAGCTACATTTGAAGTTACAAAAAAATCTCTTACTGTTATTCCTGCAGATGTATTATAAACATCATTTATCTGTTTAGCTAATCCATCAGATACATCTTTTAAATCGCTTTTATATGTATCAATCTTACCATGCATTTCAAACAGCCCTTGTAAAGTTCCTGATACACCTGTTTTCCAAGTTCCATCTGGATTTTTTAATTCATTAAGTTCTAATTTACCATCTGCAAGCATATTTTTAACATCACCATTTTCAAGGTCTAATTTAAAACTTAAGTCATCTAATATTCTATCTCTTTCATCAAGTAAATCATTTGGAGTAGAACCTGAGCCAGATATAACATCAATAGATTTATTCAAATCTTCAAGACTTTTTAACATATCATTTATCTGTTTTATTTCAGAGTTTATATTATCATCTATATCTCCTTTTAACTTATCAAGCTTCTTATAACTTTCACTTATTAAAGTTGCTAAATTTGATGCATTTTCTACCACGAGACTTTTTTTACTGTCACTATTTATATCTTTTGCTAATGATTCCCATCCTTTAAAAAAGTCATCTATACCTGCAGATATTCCATAATCTGATGGTTCATTTATTATAGTTTCTATAGTATTATAATAGTCATACTTTGAAACTGTCTTACCATATTTATGGGCTTCTGCTCTAAATTGATAATCATAAAAACTATTTCTAGCTCTTGTTACATCTGTTACATGTACACCTGTACCTAATTGACCTCTCCCAATTGCATTGTTCAAGCTAGGCATATACATAGGGCTATTTGTGGCAAATTCTGTTCTTTGCCTAGAATAACCTTCTGTATCTAGATTACTTATATTATGAGAAATCGTCTGTATTGCTTTTTGATGTGCATTCATTCCTGAATTGGCTGTATTTAAAATGGAAAATAATCCTGCCATATTTTTCCTCCTAATATCTATTTTCTAATATTTCCATAAGAATTATAAGTTGTAGTTTGTTTGTCCATTGGTTTTATAAAATTAATCATCTTTTTTGTAAAAATAAGTTCTTTCTTTATTAGAGAATCATTCGATTCTTGTTGATTTTTAGCTAAAGCAATAATGTGCTTTAAATCTGTATATATTTCTTTTAAATATTCATCATTACTATTTTCAACAACTTCACTCATTGAAATATCATCACTAAAAAGTTGTCTTCTCTTTATCTCTATAGATGCAAGTTCTCTACTAATATCTTCTAATTTAGGATTTAATCCATTTAAATTTTCTATATCTTTTACAACTATATAGTCAAATTGCTCTTTTAATAATTCCATCATATTACTAAGTATCTTTTTTTCTTCATATATTATAACTTTTAAGTCTGTAATCATGACTTTATCCTCGCATATCCTCTATCATTTTTTTCGCAATTTCTTCTGGTTTTATTTTGTAAGTTCCATTTTCCAATGCATTTTTTATTTCATCGATTTTCTTATTTCTAATAGTCTCATCACTCATATTTGATACACTTGCCATTTCCTTTGCAAATTTAGATAGCTCTATCTTGTCTGTTTTACTAGTTTTTTGAACTTCTTCCACTTTTTTTACACCTGATGTATTCTTTAAATAATTATTTATTACAATATTTGAACTTACATTTTTAATATCCATATTTTCACCTCCAAAATTACATACTTATAATTTAGTTATCGCTCAGAAAATAAAAACATTTATATGATTCAAACATATTTTAAATTTTTTATAAAAATAGCCCCTTAGCTAAACTCATACAGAACAGCTTAAAGGGATACTATTTAAAATGCTAATTTATATCTGAATCTTCTATTTTAGATAATCTTACAGATAATTTCTCATTTGTAATAATGCTTTCTCCATAAGCAAACAATCTATCATTTGCATATATATCTAATTTCTCATCCACATTCTTATTTAGTTTTATTATAGAACCTTCTTTTAATTCTAATATATTTTTTATTGTTTCTGTTGTATTTCCTATAGAAACAGCTACATTTACTTTTGCATTAAAAACATTTTGATTTTCTTCTATAACGCCAGTCTTTTCTTCTATTAGTTGCCCAAAATTCAATTCATATATATCCTCTTTTTTGCTATTCATAAAACTTTTCTCCTTGTATAACCTTATCTATACATATCTATCAACAAGCCTTGTATCATATCAACAGTAGAAACAATATCTATGTTTTCTTTTTCTTCACTAAGTAATTTACTAGTCATATCCTCAAGTTTATCATCAACAATCTTTACATTCTTATAGTATTGATGCTCCCAAAAACTGCTATTTTTATCAAGTGAATACATATTATCTACAACAGATTTTAGGTATTCTTTTACTGCATTTTTATATATACTAATATCACCATAGTTTTGAGTAAGTACAAGCCTTTCCCCCGCTTTTTTTACACTTTCCAGATTTCGTTTTATATCTTCCATTGAAGAAGATTGTTTTACAGAGTTTAAGTTATCAGAAAATTTATTATTCTCTTTTAGTTTTTTAACCTCTATATTTCTACTTGGACTTATGTTTAGCTTATCTATATTTATACCCATAATAAAGCCTACCCTCTATAATATTTCATAACCTTAGGAATATAATTTTGTGTTTCTTTTGGCATTTTATACAGGTCAGAAATTGATTCTACCCCTCTGCTTTTCATCCTTCCAGGACCACCATTATATGCCATCAATCCCATTTCTATGCTCCCTCCAAACATATCAATGTATTCCTTAATGTGTCTAGTTCCAGCATCTATATTCTGTTCTATATTAAAAGGGTCTGTAACACCCAAATCTTTGCAATTTTCCGGCATAAGTTGCATAAGACCCTTCGCACCAGCAGAAGATACAGTATTTGGATTAAAATCTGATTCAACTTTAATTATTGCTTTTATAAGGTTCGCATCCACATTATATTTTTTTGATGCTTGCTCTACAGCACTTTCAATTCTTGACTTTAAATTTTTATCTTTTGTATCAACATCTATAAACCTACTAGATGTATTATTTACTGCATTATCAAGCTCGTTAAATAAATTTTCAGAATTAGACAATAAATTATATCCATTAGAAGTCTGTTGATTATTTTGTGACAATGCTTTTAACAATGTCATCATAACCATGTCAAATCCAGATGAATTATTATATGTACAGTTACACTGATTTGTAGTGTTGCTACCAGATAATTGAGTTAATGCCAATATATTAATTAATGAACTTATCTCATTCAATATAAAACTCCCCTTTCTAAATTTTATAAACTTCAAAATTAAACTGATAGAACAGATTTCCACCAATATTCATGCTCTATATACCATTTAACTGTTTCTTTTATACCTGAATCAAAATCATATTTTGCCTTCCAACCTAACTCATTCTCTATTTTAGATGGGTCGATAGCATATCTTAAGTCATGACCAGGTCTATCATTTACATAGGATATTAAATCCTCAGATTTACCTAAAATATTTAATATAGTTTTTACTACTTCTATATTACTTCTTTCATTATGACCACCTATATTATAAACCTCACCAATTTTTCCTTTATGTATTATTAAATCTACAGCAGTACAATGGTCGTATACATGTAACCAGTCTCTTATATTTTCTCCATTTCCATACACTGGCAATTGTTTGTCTTCAAAAGCATTTAAAATCATAAGCGGTATCAATTTTTCAGGAAAATGATATGGCCCATAATTATTTGAACATCTAGATATAGTTGTTGGAAGTCCATATGTCCTATAGTAAGAGTTAACCAATAAATCTGCTGCTGTTTTAGACGCTGAATAAGGGGAACTTGGATTAATAGCTGATTTCTCTGTAAAGAATAAATCCCTTCTATCAATTGGTAAATCACCATAGACTTCATCTGTAGAAACCTGATGATATCTTTTTATCCCATATTTTCTACATGCATCTAAAAGTACTTGTGTTCCTATAATATTTGTTTGTATAAATAATTGTGGATTTTCAACTGACCTATCTACATGAGATTCTGCCGCAAAGTTAACAACTATATCAAACTTTTCCTCTTCAAATAATTTATAGACATGCTCTCTATCTGAAATATCTCCTCTAACAAATTTATAATTGGGCTTATCTTGTACTTCTTTTAATGTTTCCAAATTACCAGCATAAGTCAATAAATCTAGATTAACAATAGAATAATTTAGATACTTATTAAGCATATAATGTACAAAATTACTTCCAATAAATCCTGCTCCTCCAGTTATCAGTATTTTTTTCATATTTTTCTCCTAAATATTAATTCTAATAAATTTTATTAACGTTCTATACAGATATCTTTAAAACTTTTTTGTTTTTTGTCCTTTACTGATAAGAATATTTCTTCAATTCCTTCTAAAGGCCAATCAATCGATACTTGCTTATCATTCCACATAAAACCACTCTCAAATTCTGGATAATAATAATTTGTACACTTATAACTAAATACAGCTTTTTCTGATAAAACTAAAAATCCATGTGCAAATCCTTCTGGAATATAAAATTGCTTTTTATTTTTATCAGACAGTATTACTCCTTCCCACTCTCCAAATGTTTGTGAATCTTTCCTTAAGTCAACTGCAACATCGAAAACTTCTCCCTCTGTAACTCTAACTAATTTTCCTTGAGGATATCTATTTTGAAAATGCATTCCCCTTAATACGCCTTTCCTTGAGCTAGATTCATTATCTTGAACAAAACACATATCAAGTCCAAACTCCATAAAATCTTTTTTATTATAACTCTCAAAAAAATATCCTCTATTATCATAAAACACATTTGGTTCGACTATATATAGCCCTTCTATTTTTGTCTTTATAAAATTGAATTTTACCATTACAATAAACTCCTTTATTGAAATAAAATTTATGATAAATTTTATTTCATATTACATATCTTCATTGGCTAGTTTTAATAGATACTGGCCATACTCAGTTTTTATCAGTGGTCTAGCTAGTTCAATTAACTTCTCTCTACTTATATATCCCTTTGTATATGCAATCTCTTCTAAACATGCTATATACAATCCCTGTCTTGTCTGAACTACTTCAACATAATTAGAAGCATCTAATAGCCCCTTATGTGTACCAGTATCCAACCAAGCCATACCTCTTCCTAAAAGTTCTACTTTTAGTTTTCCTCGTTTTAGATATTCATTATTTATTGAAGTTATTTCTAGTTCCCCTCTATCTGATGGTTCAACAATCTTTGCTATTTCTACAACATCATTGTCATAAAAGTATAACCCTGGTATAGCATAATTAGATTTAGGTATTTTAGGTTTTTCTTCTATTGATAAAACATTAAACTCTTCATCAAATTCCACAACACCAAAAGCATTTGGATTACTAACATGATATCCGAATATGGTTGCTCCAGTTCTTTTAACTGCATTCTCTAATCTTTCGCTAAATCCATACCCATAAAATATGTTATCACCTAATACAAGAGAAACACTATCACTTCCTATAAATTCTTCTCCTATTATAAATGCTTCTGCAATCCCATTTGGTTTTTCCTGAATTGCATATGCTATTTTAAGTCCCAATGAACTTCCATCTCCAAATAGTTCCTCAAAAGCTATTATATCTCTTGGTGTAGATATTATAAGTATTTCTTGTATCCCTGCCAACATAAGAACTGACATTGGATAATATATCATTGGCTTATCATATATTGGAAGTGTTTGTTTTGATATACATTTTGTTATAGGATATAGTCTTGTTCCAGACCCTCCTGCTAAAATAATTCCTTTCATATTTATTCCATCCTTAAATTTACTTTGTCATATAATGATTATCGGATAAATAAAAGAAATATTTATATTTTACGTAATATCTTATTTTATTTTTTATAAATAGAATATTTACCTTCTAATGATATCATATTCTTTTAAATACTCTTCTATAGACTCTTCCCATTTTCTAAATGAATTTAATCCAATTAATTTCAGCATAAAATTATCAAGTACAGAATATTGTGGTCTTTGAGTTTTACTCTTAAAATCTTTACTTTTAATTGGATTTACTTTTATATCTATATTTTTTAACTCAAATATCTTTTTAGCAAAATCATACCAACTACACTCACCTTCACATGTGGCATGATAAACTCCATAATTCTCTGTTTCCATAATATTTATTATAACCTTTGCTAAGTCTACTGTACTTGTTGGACTCCCAAACTGGTCATCAACGACATTAACTTCTTTATTTTCTTTAGAAAATTTTATCATAGTCTTTACAAAATTATTTCCATCACCATATAGCCATGCTGTTCTCAGTATAAAGTACTTATGTGAGAATTGTTCCACAAATTTTTCTCCCATAAGTTTACTTTTTCCATAAACAGAATTAGGTTCAGTTTTATTATCTTCTTTATATGGATATTTAGAAATACCATTAAATACATAATCAGTTGATATGTGGACAAGTTTAGCATTCACTTTTTTTGATGCTATTGCTAAATTCCTAGCTCCTAAAGAATTTATTTTATATGAAGTTTCTATATTGTCTTCACATGCATCGACCTTTGTATATGCTGCACAGTTTATAATTACATCAGGTTTATTATATGTTATAAAACTATCTACATTAGTTTGATTAGATATATCTAAATCATCTCTTGTTGTAGGTAATATATCATATTTTACTTGTTTTATACTTTGATTAATTGATTCTAATTGATTGACCAATTCTCTCCCTAATTGACCATTAGACCCTGTTATTAATATTTTCATTGACTGTTTTTACCCCCTCAATAAATATTCAAATCTACCTAATACTTAATTATAACATAGCTTATATTTTGACTTAGGTAGAATATATATTATTTTTATATAAATAGAAAAAGAGATGTAACATTAAATGATTATCATCACATTATTACATCTCTCTAAATCTAAATATTTAAAACATATGTTTTAATTACCAATTAATTACCAGAATCCTATCTAAAATACTTAACTCCAGATTCAAATATCTTTTGGTCTTTTTCACCTATGATATTCTTAAATACTTCCTCACCAATTCTCTCAGAATGTCCCATTTTACCAAACACTCTACCATCAGCACTAGTTATACCTTCAACAGCATAGAATGAACCATTTGGATTAAATTCAATATCATAAGTAGCTTCATTATTAAAATCAACATATTGAGTTGCTACTTGTCCATTAGCAATTAATTCTCTCATAACATCTTCACTAGCAACAAATTTACCTTCTCCATGAGAAATAGCTATATTGTGAATATCTCCAATATTAGTTTGAGCTAACCAAGGAGATTTATTAGATGAAATTCTAGTTCTAGCAATCTTAGCTTGATGACGTCCAATATTATTGTAAGTAAGTGTTGGTGCACTTTCACTTGGAACTCTTATTTCTCCATATGGAACTAAACCTAACTTAATTAATACTTGGAATCCATTACAGATACCTAACATCAAACCATCTTTTTGAGTTAAAAACTCATTTATAGCTTCTTGAACTCTAGGGTTTCTAAATACAGTAGCTATAAATTTACCAGAACCATCTGGCTCATCACCAGCACTAAATCCTCCTGGTAACATTATTATTTGAGAAGATTTTATTTCATTCACTATTGTATCTATAGAATCTTCTATGTCTTTATAAGTTAAATTCTTAAATACTCTTATATTTGCATTAGCCCCTGCTCTTTCAAATGCTCTTGCAGAGTCATATTCACAGTTTGTTCCAGGGAATGCTGGTATAAATACTCTTGGAGTAGCTATACTTAATGATGATTTTTTAGCCTCTCCTTGTGATATATAGCTTATAGTCTCTATTTTTGATTTTACTTCTTCTGTTTTAGTTGGGAATATAGGCTCTAAAGTACTACAATGCGCTTTATATAATTCATCTAATGAAAGTTCTTCACCTTTAATGAATATACTAGCATCTTTAACTGTACTTCCAAGCACTATGTAATTATATCCATCTAACATGCTTAAATCATCATTTGCTAATTCAAGTACTATATTTCCATAACTAGCTTCAAATAATTTATCATCTGTATATACTTTTTCAGCTTCTTCATTAAACTTAAATCCTATTTTGTTACCAAAAGCCATTTTACTTATTGCTTCACCTACACCTGCAAATCCCAATGCATATGTTGATAAAACTTTATTTTCATGTATAAGTTCTCTTACTTTATCTAAGTTTTTCTTTAGTTCTTCAAAGTCTATAACATTATTTTCTGCTTTATTTACACATAACATTACTACTTTTGAATCTGCTTTTTTAAATTCTGGAGATACTACTTTTCTAGCATCTACTGTATCAACAGCAAATGAAACTAATGTTGGTGGAACTTCAATATCTTTAAATGTACCAGACATACTGTCTTTTCCACCTATAGCAGGTATTTCAAACTTACTTTGTGCATAAAATGCTCCTAAAAGTGCTGAGAATGGTTTACCCCATTTTTCTGGATTGTTACCAAGTTTTTCAAAGTACTCTTGGAATGTAAGTCTTGTTGTACTGTAATTTCCTCCAATAGCAACTAATTTACATACAGATTCTACTACTGCATATAAAGCTCCATGGAATGGACTCCATTTCCCTACTTTTGGATTATATCCATAAGTCATTATTGTAGAAGTATTAGTTTCTCCACCAAGAACTGGTATCTTAGCAACCATACCTTGAGTTGGAGTGGCTTGATACTTTCCACCAAATGGCATAAGTACTGTATTACCACCAATTGTATTATCAAACATCTCTACTAATCCTTTTTGAGAACAAACATTAAGGTCAGATAATACTTTTGTAAATTTATCTTTCATACTTGCACACTTAACATCTTTTACTATTTCATTAGAGCTAAAGAATGTATTTTCTTCATCTACTTTAGTAACATGGACATCAGTAGTTTGTTTCACTCCATTTGTATCTAAAAACTCTCTATTTATATCTACAATTGCTTTTCCATTCCAGAACATTCTTAAATATCCTGTATCAGTTACTGTAGCTACATGTGTAGCTTCTAAGTTTTCTTCTACTGCTAATTGTATAAATTTATCTTTATTTTCTTTTTTTATAGCTACTGCCATACGCTCTTGTGATTCTGAAATTGAAAGTTCAGTTCCATCAAGCCCATCGTATTTTTTAGGCACTAAATCTAAGTTTATGTCCAAACTATCAGCAATCTCACCTATAGCAACACAAACCCCACCTGCTCCAAAGTCATTACATCTTTTTATCATTTGAGCAACTTCTTTATTTCTAAAGAATCTTTGTATTTTTCTTTCATTAGGAGCATCTCCTTTTTGAACTTCTGCACTACAAGTCAATATTGATTCTTCACTATGCTCTTTAGATGAACCAGTTGCTCCTCCACAACCATCTCTTCCTGTTTTTCCTCCAAGAAGAACTATTACATCTCCTGCTTCTGGTCTTTCTCTTACTACATTTTCTTTTGGTGCTGCTGCTATAACTGCACCTATTTCCATTCTTTTTGCAACAAAGTTTTCGTCATATACTTCTGCAACTTGTCCAGTTGTAAGACCTATTTGGTTCCCATATGAACTATATCCATGAGCTGCTTCTGTAGTTATTTTTCTTTGCATAAGCTTTCCAGGTAAAGTGTCCTCTAAAGTTGTTCTTGGGTCAGCACTTCCTGTAACACGCATTGCTTGATAAACATAACTTCTTCCTGATAATGGGTCTCTTATAGCTCCACCTAAACAAGTAGCTGCTCCACCAAACGGCTCTATTTCAGTTGGATGGTTATGAGTTTCATTTTTAAACATTACTAAATATTTTTCCATCTTTCCATCAACTTCAACATCCACATTTATACTACATGCATTTATTTCTTCACTTTCATCTAGGTCATTTAACTTACCATTTTTCTTTAATTCTTTTACTGCAACTGTAGCTATATCCATTAAGCATATATCTTTATGTCTATTAACATATACATTGTCTCTTGAGTTAAGATACATTTGATACGCTTCTTTTACTATATCATTAAATTTACCATCTTCTATTTTCACATTTTCTATTTCAGTCATAAAAGTAGTGTGTCTACAATGATCAGACCAATAAGTATCTAGAACTTTTATTTCTGTTATAGTTGGGTTTCTCTTTTCTGTATCTTTGAAATATTTTTGAACATGTTGTAAGTCTCCTAAAGTCATTGCTAATCCTTTGTCACTTACAAATGATTTTAATCCGTCTTCATTTAAATCTATAAATTCATCTAATATTTCAACTGCTGTTGGTATCTCAGTTTCCATTTTTAATGTTTCTGGTTTTTCTAAAGATGCTTCTCTACTATCCACTGGATTTATGCAGTAATCCTTTATTTTGCTAAATTCTTCATCAGTTATTTTACCTGATAATATATAAACCTTTGCTGTATTAATAGCAGGTCTTATACCTTGATTTACTATTTGGACACATTGAGCTGCCCAGTCACCCCTTTGGTCATATTGACCAGGTAGGAACTCTATTGCAAATACTCTTTCTCCATTTAATTCTGGTATTTCCTCATAGTATACTACATCTAGATTTGGCTCAGAAAAGATTGTCTTTGCTGCATTTTCATAAACATCTTCTGATATTCCTTCTACATCATATCTATTTAATATTCTTAAATCTTCTATACTACTTATGTGCAAGCTTTCCACTAAATCCTTTTTTAAAGCTTTAGCCTCAAGGTCAAAACCTTCTCTTTTTTCAACTAGTACTCTTCTAACCATTGAGTCTTTATTTCCAGTATTCAACATACCTTATCCTCCATTTTAGAAAAATTATCTACCTATGTCTGTTCTATAGTGCATTCCTTCAAAGTTTATTTTTTTTATATTTTCATAAACTTTTTCTGCTGCATCTTTAACTGTAGCTGATTTTGTAGTTATACCAATTACTCTTCCCCCATTAGTAACTAAATTGCCGTCAAGCATCTTAGTACCACTGTGGAATACTACTATATCATCATCTAAATTTTCAAGACCAGTTATAACTTTTCCTTTTTCATAACTGTCTGGATACCCACCTGATGTAAGCATAACACATACAGCTTCATCATCACTATAATTTATTTCTATGTCTTTTAACTTATTATCAAGTATAGCTTCCATTATTTCATGTAAATCTGTTTCTAATCTAAATAAAACAGATTGTGTTTCAGGGTCTCCAAATCTTACATTATATTCAAGTACTTTCTCTCCATCATCAGTTATCATAAGACCAACAAATAAAATACCTTTAAAGTTAAGTCCATCTTTTTTGAATCCTTCTAATGTTTTTTCTAGTACTGTTTCTTTTACTTTATTTGCTAATTCTTCTGTATAGATTTCACTAGGTGAAAAAGTTCCCATTCCACCTGTATTCGGTCCTTGTTCATAATTGTTTACCTTTTTATGGTCTTTTGCACTTGCCATAGGAACTATTGTATTATTGTCTACAAATGCCAAGATAGAAGTTTCTATACCTTTTAAAAATTCTTCAATTACTATTTTATCTCCAGCAGTTCCAAATTTCTTATCTGACATCATTTCTTTTAAAGTTGCTATAGCATCTTCTCTATTTTCAGGTATTACAACACCTTTTCCAGCAGCTAATCCGTCCGCTTTTATTACTACTGGATACCCAAAGCTATCTATTTCTGATATAGCTTCTTCTAAGTTTGTATATTCTTTATATTTTGCAGTAGGTATGTTATGCTTTATCATAAAATCTTTTGAAAAAGCTTTACTTCCTTCAAGTTGAGCACATTTTTTATTAGGTCCAAATACTCTTAAACCTTCTTTTTCAAATTCATCTACTATTCCCATAACTAGTGGTACTTCTGGACCTACTATTGTTAGACCTATTTTGTTATCCTTGGCAAATTTTAAAAGCCCTTCTACATCAGTATCACCTATATTTACACATTCTGCTACATTTGCGATTCCTGCATTACCTGGCGCACAATAAACTTTTTCTACATTTTTTTCATTGCTTAATTTCCAGCATATAGCATGTTCTCTTCCGCCACCGCCTACAACCAATATCTTCATAATATCCTCCTTAGTGTTTGAAGTGTCTTATTCCTGTAAATACCATAACCATATCATACTTATCACAAGCTTCTATTGAATCTTTATCTTTTATAGAACCACCTGGCTGAACTACTGCTGATATTCCATATTCATGAGCTAATGTTACACAATCATCAAATGGGAAAAATGCATCTGATGCTAAAACAGCTCCTGTAAAATCTTTATCTTTATTATTTTCAAGAGCATTTTTTAATGCCCAAATTCTTGATGTTTGTCCACAACCTAGAGCTAGAGTTTGACCATTTTTTACTATTGCAATTGCATTTGACTTCATATTTTTTACCACTCTCATACCAAATTCCATGTCTTTAAGTTGCTCATCTGTTGGTTTTGCTTTTGTTACATTTTCACTTTTTTCTGCTAATGTATTGTTTCTATCTTGTATCAATAATTTTCCATCTAAGTATTTCATTTCATATGGTTGTAAACTATTTTCTATCTTAGCTAATTTTAAGATTCTTAGATTTTTCTTTTGTTTAAGTATCTCTAATGCTTCTGGTTCAAAATCGTATGCTACTACTATTTCTAAGAATATTTCATTTAATTTCTCTGCTGTAGCTTTGTCTATAGTAGAAGTTATTCCTACTATTCCACCAAAGATTGATACTTTATCTGCTTCATAACATTTTGTATATGCTTCAAAAGCATCTTTTCCTAATCCTACACCACATGAATTAGCATGTTTTATAGCTACTGAAACTACTTCTTCACTGTCTTTAAATTCTCTCATAACTTCTAAGCAACCATGTAAATCATTTAAGTTGTTGAAAGAAAGTTCTTTACCACCTAGTTGTTCATAATTTAAGATTGGATTTTTTGCATTTGATTGTGAATATAAGAAACCATTTTGATGTGGATTTTCTCCATATCTTAAAGTTTGTTCTTTTTGGAAAGTTAAATTTAATATGTCAGGATATGTATCTCCTACTTCTCCAGCAAAATAGCTAGATATTAAAGCATCATATCTTCCTGTAGTTGAGAAAGCTTTATATGATAATTTTTTTCTATCTTCTAATGTCATTGTGTCTGTTTTTAATTTTTCTATTATAGAATCATAATCTTTTATATCTACTACTACTATTACATCTTTATAGTTTTTAGCAGCAGAACGTATCATAGATGGTCCACCGATATCTATATTTTCTATCATTTCATCGTGGCTTTTTCCAGCTTTTAAAGTTCCTTCAAAATCGTATAGATTTACAGCTACTAAATCTATTGAATGTATTTTATGTTCATTCACAGTTTCTACATGAGATTCTTTGTCTCTTTTATAAAGTATTCCACCATGTATATATGGATTTAATGTTTTTACTCTTCCATCCAATATTTCTGGGAAGTTTGTAACATCTTCAACTTGCATTACATTAACTCCATTTTCTTTTAATGTCTTAAAAGTATTTCCTGTAGATATAATTTCATAGTCTAACTTATTTAATTCTTTAGCAAATTCAACTACACCTGTTTTGTCAGTTACACTTATTAAAGCTCTCTTACTCATTTATAAACACTCTCCTACCTTGAAGTTTTAATTTATTTTCACAAAAAAGACTTAAACTCTCTTCCAAAATCCTATGTTCAACTTCTAACACTCTTTTTGCAAGTGTTTTTGCATCATCATCTTGATTTACCTTAACTACATCTTGCATTATTATTGGTCCAGTATCAGCACCTTCATCCACAAAATGAACTGTAGCACCAGTTACTTTAGCCCCATAATCTATTACTCCCTGATGGACTCTTTCTCCATAGAATCCAGCCCCACAAAATGAAGGAATTAATGATGGATGTATGTTTATCATTTTGTTTCTAAACTCATTAACCAGCTTTGGGCTGATTATTTTTAAATAACCAGCCAAAACTACTAAATCTATTTTATTTTCTTTAAGAATTTCTATTATCTTGTCTTCATTAGTTTCACAAATTGCCTTTATGTTATGATTTTTAGCTCTCTCTAAACCATAAGCATCTTGCTTACTTGAGATAACTACTTTAACCTGACCTTTTATTTTTCCAGACTCAGTACCATCTATAACTGCTTGTAAATTTGTTCCTCCACCAGATATCAAAACTCCTATATTTAGCATAATTCTACACCTTCATGACTATCTACTACTTCACCAATTATATATGCTTTATCTTCTAATAATTCACTATACTTTTTATCTACATAAGCAGCATTGTCATTTTCTCTATTATTTATAAAGTTTACAACATCGTTGGCATTTTCTTTATCTACTATTAAAACTAGTCCAATACCCATATTAAAACTCTTATGAAGTTCTCTCTCATCTACAGCATTAAAACCTTCTATCATTTTGAATATAGGAGGTTTCTCCCAAGATTTCTTATTGATATCTAATCCTAATCCTTTAGGTATAACTCTTGTTATATTTTCTATAAGCCCTCCACCAGTTATGTGAGCTATAGCTTTTATATCATGTTTAGCTAATACATCTAAAGCTAACTTAACATATATTTTAGTTGGTGTTAAAAGTGCTTCCCCAACTGTCATTCCTAGTTCTTCTACATATTGTTCCATCTTATAATCATAAGTTTCTAAGAATATCTTTCTTATAAAAGAAAATCCATTACTGTGTACTCCACTTGAAGATATACCAACTAATACATCTCCTGATTTAACATCATTTCCAGAAACAATCTTTTCTTTGTCAGCTATACCTACAGAGAATCCTGCTAAATCATAATCATCATCTCCATACATTCCAGGCATTTCAGCAGTTTCTCCACCAATTAGTGCACAACCAGACATCTTACAGCCATCTGCTATTCCACCAACTACTTTTTCTATATGCTCAGGAACTAATTTTCCAAGAGCTATATAATCAAGGAAGAATAATGGCTTAGCACCTTGACATATTAAATCATTTACACACATTGCAACTAAATCTATTCCAACAGTATCATGCTTGTCCATCATTTGAGCTATTTTTAACTTAGTCCCAACACCATCTGTAGATGCAAGCAAAACTGGTTCTTTCATTCCTACAAAATCTTTTAAACTGTATAATCCACTAAAGTTTCCTAAATCTCCAACTACATTTCCATCATAAGTTCCTTTAATTTTACCTTTTATAAGGTCTACTGCTCTATTTCCTTCATCTATATCTACACCTGATTCTTTATATGTTAACATGAAAGTAGTTCCTCCTTATCAATTTTTTTAACTGGGTATTCTCCATCAAAACAAGCTTTACAGAAAGTAGACTTATGTTCTGCTGCATCTAACATTCCTTCTATATCTAGGAATTTTAAACTATCACATCCAATATATTCTCTCATTTCTTCTACGTTGTTACTTGATGCAATTAACTTAGAGCGATTTGGAGTATCTATTCCATAATAACAAGAGTAAGCTACTGGAGGAGATGTTATTCTAAGATGAATTTCTTTTGCTCCTGCTTCTCTTAAAGATTTTACTAACTGTTTAGATGTAGTTCCTCTTACTATTGAATCATCTACTAAAATTATAGATTTTCCTTTTATTACTGTTGAAAGAGGATTTAATTTTATTTTTACAGCTATTTCTCTTTCCTCTTGTGTAGGTTTTATAAATGTTCTTCCTACATATCTATTTTTAACTAGACCTTCACTTATTTTTAATCCACTAGCATTTGCATAACCAATAGCTCCTGGCCAACCTGAATCAGGAACTGGAACTACTACATCTGCTTTTACATTTTCATCTTGAGCTAATCTTTCCCCACATTTAATTCTGAACTCATATGCATTTACATTATCTATAGTTGCATCATTTCTTGCAAAGTATATGTGTTCAAATATGCAACTTTTCTTAACTGGTTTATAATTTTCTGAATAAAAATATGATTTTAATTCACCATCTTTAACTACTATTATTTCTCCTGGCTCTACATCTCTTATAACTTCTCCGCCAAGTATGTCTATTGCACAATTTTCTGATGCAAATATATATTCATCACCCTTTTTACCAAGTACAAGAGGTCTGAATCCATGTGGATCTCTAACTGCAACCAATTCATCTTGACTCATTATTACAAGGGCATATGCACCTTTGATATAGTCCATTGTTACTTTTAAACTTTCTACTATATCACCTTTGTAATATCTTGCAAGTATATATAAAATTACTTCTGTATCTGAATTAGTTTGGAACATATATCCATCTTCTTCTAGCATATCTTTTAAATAATTTGCATTTACTAGATTTCCATTATGAGCTATAGCTAATTGTCTTTTTCTGCAACTTCCAACTAAAGGCTGACAGTTAGAAACATGACTTCCTCCAGCTGTTGAATATCTAACATGTCCAATACCTATATTTCCTTTTAACTTAGATAATTCACTTTCCTTAAAAACATCTCCAACTAATCCCATATCTTTTTTGTACTTAATTTCTCCATCATCTAAAAGAGCTAAACCACAGCTTTCCTGCCCTCTGTGTTGCATAGAATATAAAGAATAATATAGTTCTTTAGTTACATCTTTATTAGAGTAAATCCCTAAAACTCCACACATACATTTGCCTCCTATTTATTATTCATTCTCGAAAGTACTTCCATATAACCTTCTACAAGGTCTCCAAGGTCTCTTCTAAATCTGTCTTTGTCTAATTTTTCATTTGTGTTTACATCCCAAAGTCTACAAGTGTCTGGTGATACTTCATCTGCCAATATTATGTTTCCTTCTGAATCTTTACCAAATTCTATTTTAAAGTCAACTAACTTTAGGTTTAATTTTAAGAAGAATGTTTTTAGCAATTCATTTATTTTTAGAGTTTCTTCTCTTAAGAATTTCAATTCTTCTCTAGTTGCTAATTTCATTGCCACTGCATAATCGTCATTTAGCATTGGGTCACCATAATCATCGTTTTTATAGCTTATTTCAAAGATTGGCTCATCGAAAACTACACCTTCTTCAAGACCAACTCTTTTGCAGATAGAACCAGCAGCAATATTTCTTACTATCACTTCTAATGGTAAAATTTCTACTTTCTTAACTAGCATTTCTCTGTCTGATAAACTTTTTATAAAGTGTGTATTTATATTATTTTCTTTTAACATTTCAAAGATTATTGTTGATATTTTATTATTTAGTATACCTTTTGAAGATATTTCTGCTTTTTTTTCTCCATTAAATGCTGTTGCATCATCTTTATAATAAACAACATATTCGTTTTCATTATCTGTAGAATATACTTGTTTTGCTTTTCCTTCATATAATAACATTTCTGTTACCCCCTTAAGTTCTTGTCGTCTTCTAGCACCTTTTGTGCCATTTCTTCTCTATATGATTTCAAATCTTCTTTTAATTTTGGGTATTTTAGAGTCATTATTTGTAATGCCAATAAAGCTGCATTTAAACCTAAATCTATTGTAACTGTTGCAACTGGTATTCCTTTTGGCATTTGAACTATTGATAAAAGTGAGTCTAATCCATCCATAGTTGATGATTTAATAGGCAATCCTATTACTGGAATTAGAGTTTGTGAAGCTATTACACCTGGTAGATGTGCTGCTTTTCCTGCTGCTGCTATTATTACATCTGTATCATCTTCTATTTCTTTTAGGAATGTTGAAAGTTGTTCTGGTGTTCTATGAGCAGATAATGCTCTTGCTACAACTTCTATTCCATATTTTTCAAGCAGTTTTATCCCTTCTTCTAATTTTGGATAATCTGATTTTGAACCCATAACTACTGCTACTTTCATTAGACTTCCCCTCTCCGTTTATAAGTTATTTTACATTTTAAATCATTCGTATCATTATACGAATTATACACCTTAAATTTTATATTAATATACATATATTATCAACTCTTTTTTGAAATTTTTTAAAAAAAATATTACTTGTATTTTTTTTATTCGCCTCATATCGAACTTTATTCGCTTTTTTTGATACCTAATAAAATTACTTTTCATTTATTTATTATTTTTTGATAAATAAATATATTTTATATAATTTTAAAGTAAACTTGCATAGTATTTTTTAAATTATAAGATTTATAATTCAGTAAGATACTCATTTCTATACATACTTGTATCAGAGTCTATACTAAAAAAGGAAGTTAATTATCATAAATCATCTTCCTTTTCATTAGTGTATAATTTTATAGTTGTTAATTTAAAAATATAAAGTGCCGTTTTTAATTCTGTATTTTATCAATAAATTCATATCTTGCCAATAGTTAATCATCCTTAAATAATCTTTTATATAACAATTTCATTTCTTGATAATCTAAAATTACAAAATCAGGCTCATAAATCAAATCTTCTAAACTATTCCCCCTATGATTCATCCAGATACTCTTCCATCCAGCTTTTTTAGCACCTACTACATCATTTTTATAAGAGTCACCTATATAATATGTATTTGCCCTATCTAAACCCATAAATTTCTCAGCTAATCTAAAAATATTAATGTCTGGCTTAGAAAAGCCAACTTCACTAGAAATAAAAATATTCTCTTCATCAACCCACTTTTCAATATTTAATTGCTTTAATTTCATTCTTTGATGCGAAGATGGTCCATTAGTTATAATTCCAATATTAATATTTTTTTCTTTAGCAAAATTCAAAACTTGCTCCATCTCTGGTATTAGAGTTATTTGTGATTGTTGATATATATACTCATCTTGAAAATTTTGAGCATCTTTTTCTGTAATGGGGTTTCCTAACTCTTCAAAAGCTTTCATTATTCTATACACATGCATTTTTTCAATTGGCATCTCTCCACTCTCAGTCAAATGAAATACCTCATCACTATACTTTCTGCTACTGATATATAAATCTTTAACAGAAATATTCTTTATTGAAGAAAATACTTTATCATATGCGATATAAAAAGGTGTTAACTGATTGTATAAAGTATCATCTACATCAAAAATTAAATTAATCAAAATATTAGTCCTCCAAAATTTAATAGTGGTAAATATAATTATAACTATAAATACCTAGTATAACAATACCTACCACTATAAGTCCTATTATTTATTTAAAATTCTAGTAGTTACACCTTTTAGATTATAACATTCTGCATAATCACGTAAAGGACGCTTAATATGGTCTACAACAAATCTTTGACCATTGATGTTATTTTTTCTTAAATTACTATAAAGCATTTCTATCTCTCTTTTAACATCATCATTATTGAATGTATAGTGACCTGCAATATCTAATATTTCATTAGATAAAACTTCATCCTTAAAGATTTCTTCAGTAGTTAGATTTTTCTGTTCTCCTATCACCCATTTTCTCCAACGTCCACATTCAATAGCATCTACAAGAAGAACATGTCTAATATTTGAAGTCTTTTCAATTAATCCTTCTTCCTTTAGTTTTCTTTCAACTTCTGCTAGCTTTAAGTATGCTCTAGTCTCTTCAGTACCATATTGAGGAGCAACATTTGTCGCAATAATTTGAGATGGTATATGTTCTAATAAAGTCACATCATCCAAATAATCTCCATTATGTTCCTTTAACCCAACTCCATACTTTTTAGCCATTTGAGCTAAATCATAAGCATTCTTAAAGTTAAAAGTGCCTACCTGTTCTGTTTTTCTAGTTAGAGTACCTGTCTGACCAACTATAAATGTTGGCATTGGCAAATCCCTCTTTTCAAGTTCAACTTTTAATCTAGTTATAAATGTTTCATATGTCTCAGTTGAAGTTAAGCCTCCATTTGTTTCCTCTGTCCCAACTTCATATCCTATCTCTGGCAAATTAAGTCTTTTTCTTTCTTTTTCACAATATTCAATTAATTCTACAGTTCGTTCTAACACTATATCTAATGGAATCACTTTTCCCATTTCAAATGGGTCTTTTGTAGGGTCAATCATTAATAAATCAAAACCTGCCTCAATATCAGCTAAATAAGATTTTTTTCCTAATTCCATAGCTTTGTCAACAGGTAAATGGTCATTTCTCTCTTTATCTCTTTGCCATGGTCCTCCATGGTCTCTGCACAAGTAATATAAGCCATCAAATCCCACTTCATCAGCTATTTTCTTAATATCTCTTGTAAATGTTTCTTGATTCCAACCATTTACATAACCTCCTCCTAGCTCGTCTGCATCTACTTGATTTCTACTTGCAATAAACATTAAAGGAAAATCATCATCTTTTGCTAATTCAAAACTCGCTTGTAACAAGTTAGGTGACATAGGACCAATCCCTAAAAGTGTTGCACTTTTCCCCTCTTCTTGTAAGTCTAGTAATCGTTGTACGACAGTTTTTATTGGTAATTTTTTCATTACTATATCTCCTTTTATTCTATTTTTTAAGATGTTTTCAAAGATGCTTTTAATAAAATCTTCAATAAAAACATCTTTATGTTATATGTAAAACAAATCAAACTTTATTGAAAAGTATCTTTTATTTTCTTAATTAATGCATCAGATTTTTTAATAATATCAGACACACTCATTCTTACTACTTTCTTGCCTTTAAAACGCTCCATATTTCTAATCTCAACATCATTAGTTAATATTACACAAGTTGCTTCTTCAATTTCTTTAATTGACAACTCATTATCTATTCCAGAGCTTCCTTGAGTTTCAACCTTTATTTCTATACCAAATTTTTTTGCTGATAATTCAAGTGATTCAGCTGACATATAAGTATGGGCTACTCCACTAGGACAAGATGTTACTGCTACAATTTTCATATCTTTATCTCCTTTAAATTTATAGTTCTATATAATTTTCTTACAATTTTATATAAATTAATTTATTATTTTATATATCTATAATTCTTCAAATATTAGTTCAATAGAATCATCTATATCTTCTTCAATTTCTTCATCTTCTTTTACATCTTTCTTTACTAATTTCATCAATATTGCGACAACAACTGCTCCAGTTAGTACAGATGCTATATACCCCAACCTGTTATCAACAACTGGAAGTACTATCAATCCTCCCCAAGGAGCATGATTTAAACATCCCAGTAAAAAAGCCATAATATTTCCAATAATTGAACCAGCCATAATACAAGGAATTACTCTAACAGGGTCCGCTGTTGCAAATGGAATAGCTCCTTCCGTGATTCCAACACATCCCATTAGAAGTGATGCTTTTCCTGAATCTCTTTCTTCTTTACTAAATTTTTTTGGGAATAATAATGTTGCTAACCCTAATCCAATTGGAGGTATACAAATCGCAACTCCAACTCCTCCCATTAAGTATGGAAGTGTATCAACTTGTGTTTGAGCAAAAGTCGCAGCAACTTTATTTATAGGACCACCCATATCAGAGGCTATCATTCCTCCCAAAATACCCCCTAAAGGAATCTTTGAAACACCAGACATTCCATTTAACCAGTTCGTCATCCATGCCATAAAAGAAGCTATAGGTTCTCCAATTAAAAATACAATTATACCACCTGTAATCAATGTACCAAGCAAAGGATAAATAAATATGGAACCTAGAGTTCTCATTGTAGGAGCTAATTTTATTTTCTTCAGTTGTAATACAACAAATCCTGCTATGAACCCTGCTATAATACCACCTATAAAACCAGCATTTACTTCTTTTGCTAAGTATGCACCTATCATACCTGGTGCTAGCCCTGGCTTATCTGCCATACTAAATGCTATATATCCGCCTAATATTGGAATGAATAAAGCTAGACCTGCAGCACCAATTTGATTTAGTTTAGCTAACCATCCAGTTTCAGGAACAGCAGCTTGTCCACTTAATGTTACTGATAAAGCAAATAATATTCCCCCAGCAACTACAAATGGAATCATATATGATGTTGCTGTCATAAGATGTTTTTGTAAAAACTTTAAAATCCTCATTTTAATCTTCCTCCCCTATCTTTTCTTTTATAAGATTATAAACTGTTTGTTCATCTGCCCCTCTAATTTGATTTCTAAAACTCTCATGCATCAATAAACGTGCCAGTTTTGATAAAATCTTTAAATGAAGATTATTTTCATTATCTTTTGTTACTGATATTAAAAATATCAAGTCTACTTTTTCACCTTCTTCTGTCCATTCAATAGGAACATCAAACTTTCCAATTGTAATACAAGAATCTTTGACACCTATACTTTGACTATGAGGTAGACCTATACCATGCCCAATATATGTTGATAATGTTTCCTCTCTCTTTAAAACATCTTCTAAAAATTGATTTTTATCTCTTAAATACCCCTCTTTTGATACTACATCCACTAATGATGTAATAGCTTCTTCTTTTGAATCTGCTTTCATTTTGAATGAGCATTTTACATTGACTAATTTACTCATACAGTGACCTCCTCCTCATATTTATGAATTAAACCTTCTGCTTCTTCTTTTGTCCTTGCACTTTCTAACATACTAATAAAATTAGTCTTATAAACCATTTTAGTTAAATTAATTATTGCTGGAATTTGCTCTTTCTTATCTCTACTTGCTAAACAAAATATAACTTTAACCTTTTTATCACCAAAACTAATTGGCTCTTTACATATTAGTAAACTTATTGAACTTACTTTAACTAATGAACTGTCATTTCCATGCAATAAAGCAAACTCTTCATCTTTTACAGCATAGAAACCTACATTATTTAAAATATCTATAATATTCTCAGCATATTGTGTTGATACAAAATCACAATTAGCAAGTATATTTGAACTAATTTTAACAGCATCTTCCCACTTAACTTCTCTATCAATTATACTAATAGTATCAGCACCTATTAAATCACTTAATTTAAGCTGTCTAGATAATATTCTCTCATCACTATATCCAAGCTCCTGCCATATGATACTCAATACTCTTTTTTGAGCATCTTCTTCTAAGAAATCCAGCCTTTTTTTGATTGATATATAGTTAGTCAAGACATTCTTTCTTTTTATTCCTTTTTCTTCGAGTTTTAAATAATCGTTTTCCTGCAAAAATGGATTAATCTCAATAACTACTTTAGGCAAAGTTACAACTATCTTTGATGTTGTTATAATAAAATCTATATTTTCCCATTCCTTATAATCTTGTAATTTATATGCTGGAATACTATCCACTATATTTATTTGATAATCATTTATTAGAGTATCTTTTAACATAGCAATTACACCATATCCAAATCCACAAACTAATAATATGTTTTTATAATTATTTCTCTCATTTCTTTGTACACTTCCTAAAAAGTGTATTGCTAAAAGTATTATTTCATTTTCATTTTTTATTTGATTTAACATCCTATTTTTTTGTATAGAAACCTTAGTAGCTTCAAGTACATATTGATACTTATCTGGTATTACATGAAATAGTTCTTCATAAATCTGTATGTTTTGCTTGATTCTTTCTATTAATGGGGCAATATGATTAAGCAATCCTTTATAAAGAATCATATCTTCTTTAAAATCAACACTCAATATTTCTGACATATTGTAAATTAAATCTTGAACTATTATTTCTGTACTAATCAAATCCATATCTTCATTTAAACTTGCATATTTATTTGTAAAAAACACAAAACTTTTTAGCAATAAAATTTGTTCTTTAGTCAATTTCTTTTGAATGATTTGTTCAAATTCTTGGTCAAATTTATTTTCAAAATATGGTTCACTTAATGAGGAAGATTCCAAAGGATGTTTTTCATCTGAATGTATGTACCATGTAAAAAGAAAAATATTTGAAACATACCATGTGAAAGATTCATCATTTAAAATCCAATCCATTTTGGAAAGTAAATCTATTGACCAATTATATATATTATTCAAGGAAATCCCCTTGAATATTTGTTCAATAATTTTCACTAAGTACTGCTCAAACACACTTAAATCAGACTTTTCTTTACCAAATAGGTAAGAATATAATTTTAATATACTTAGTCTTTGTTTATATATAGTGTTTTCATCTCCACTTATTTTGAAAGTCTTATCATATGTAATAGTTATTTGGTTTCTTTCTAATTCACTTGATAGAACATTAAGGTCGTTTTTAATTGAACTTCTAGAAACCTGGAATTCTTTGCTCAACTTTTCTAAATTTAGCTTATCTATTTTAAACATTGATATAATCTTCATAATAGATACTCTCTCAGTTAAAGAAAATACATATTCATTATTATCTATATATACTACTTGGAAATTCTTAGGAATAATTAGTACACCTTTATTTATTTTTTGTATTAATGGTTTATTTAATGACTGTAAAACTATATTTAAATTATTTATGTCATATCTAACTTTTCTTTCTTCTATACTTAATTGTTGGCTAATTTCCTTATAACTTGTCTTCTCTTTTCCTTTTAGAAAATTCATAATGAGTAACATTCTTCCACTTATCATATTTTCCCTCCTTTCAAAATAATTAGAGTTATTAATACTGCAAATTTTATGTTATTCTGTATATTTAAGTTTTTTTATGTCTAAAAATAGTAACTATCTTTCTATATTCAGAATAATACAATAAAGCTTTAACTACAACTTACAATATTTGAAAATTGTTTTTACAAAATCTGTAGACATATTTTTATTAAAAAATATAATATTTATATTTAAAACTTTATATCACCTACTAATTACAATATATTTTAACATTACATAGTATTTTCAACGCTTTACTAATAACTGCTACATATCTTTAACTATATGGGTAACAACAAAATAGTTAAAAGTTTTACTTAAAAGTAAAACTATATCTGTAGATTTAAACATACAAATAAAAAAAGCAAGCTATATATTTAAATTATATAACTTGCCTAAATATTTAATTTTATAAACCTAATCATTAGGTATTGTTAAATTTTTTACTTTATCACCATTATATGCGAATTCTTCAAATTCATGTATTGATAATGGTTTAGAAAAAACATAACCTTGAATATAATCACATCCAATACTTTTTAAGAAATATACTTGTTCAACTTCTTCAATACCTTCAGCAATTACTTTCATACCAAGTCTCCTGCTAAGTTCAATAATAGATTCCACAACAACTTTACCACGTTCTATATTATTTTTACTAACAAAAAATGAACGATCTAATTTAATTATATCGACTTTAAACTCCTTTAATATCCCTAATGATGAATATCCAAATCCAAAATCATCTATAGAACATTTAAAGCCTTTACTGTGGATATCATCTATTACACAAATTGCTTCTGGATTTTCTAAAAAAATAGATTCTGTAAGTTCTAAGTCTATTAAAGATGTAGGTACATTATATTTAATACATATCATCTCATATTTTTCTAAGAATGATTTATCCTTTAAATGTTGTCTTGATACATTAACAGAAATTATTAATAACTCCTTACATTCTTTTATCCATTTAGAAATCAATTTACATGTTTCTTCAAGAACATATAGGTCTAACTCACATATAAATCCACTTTTTTCAAAAATGGGAACAAAATCACTAGGATAAATCATCCCCTTCTCTGGGCTATTCCAACGAACAAGAGATTCTGCACCACTAACCTTTCCAGTTTTTATATCAATCTTTGGTTGTAAGCATATAAAAAATTCTTTATCATCAAGAGCTTTTTCCATTAAATTTGACAATTCCTTTTCAAATATCAATCGTTTTTTTTCTATATCACTATAAAAATTAAAATCACTTTTATGTGCTTTATTAAAACTTTTTCTTGCTGTATTCACATGGTCTTGTATTGTAATTAAATCTTCGTCATGATTTTCAATTGCGTAAATACCTACTGATATTCTTAAAAAGTATGGGTTTTCTTTTCCTTTGTTAAAATAATTAATCTCATCTTCTATTTTATACAGTAATTCTAAAACTTCTAATACTGGTCTATTCTTCATAAATAGATAGAACAGGTCTGCATCATGCCGACATACAAACTCCTCATCATTAGCAATATTTTTTTCTAAAACATTATAAATATATTTAAGTGTATTATTTCCTTTTTCACTACCAAAACAGTCATTTATTAGCTTAAAATCCTTTATATTTATTGCTATCATCATATAAGTATTATCAGGAGATTTTGAAATTAAAGGTTTTATTAACATACTAAATTTTGTTGAATTAATACCATTTGTTATATTATCTAAATAAGCAATATCTTCAATTTGTTTTATGTATTTTCTTCTAATAGTATATAAAATCCATGTTATAATTCCAATAATAAAAATAATTATAAAGGTCATTATTATTGTAAAAATGTTTAATTTATTCAATTCACCTAAAACAGCTTCTTCAGGCACTATAAGAATGAAATACCAATCATTTAAATCTTTTGTTACTGGATGATACGTTAGCAGACACTTTACATTTTTTGACGAAGTTATTGTAATTTCTCCTGATTCTTCATTCTTAAAGTCATCCATTATTTTGGGAACCCAATGCTCATTTGTAGCACCTTTATATTTATGACTAAGGTCCTTTATCAACTCACTATTTTTACCTATAAAGAGAGGTTTCCCCTTAGTATTAACAATTTCAATAGTTCCTTCTCCGTTAAAACTGTCAATACCAAGAATATTATTCACACTTTCTTTTTGAGAAACACCTACTAAAATACTAGATACCTCATGTTTATAATCAAATATAGGTACACTGTAGAGTACAACATCTATTGACTCTATAAGTTCTGTGTATTCCTTTCCCTCTATCCCCTTTTTATATGAAATAGTATTCTTTAAATCCGCTTCTTTTCCACTTAAAAACTTTGTTTTACCTTTTAAATCTATTATTCCAATATCAGAATATTTATAACTAGTTTTTCTTTTTGCTAAGTAATCATATCGACTATCACCTTCATATTGTTTAATAAAATCTGCCATTAGCCTTAAATCAGATAAAATAAACTTAATTTGATTATCAACATTTGTTACAACTTGTGTAGATACATCATTTAGATAGTTTTTAGTTTGCTTATTAGATATGTTGTACAGTTTTACAGTAGTAAAAACAGTAATTACAAGAATTGAAATAATAAGTGCACATAAAACCACAGACAAAACCATATTGTTTTTTTCGTACCTTGATAATTTCATTTTTTGTCCTCCAAACTATAAGTCCATTTTTAGCATAAATACTAACTCTACAAATTTCATTACCAAAAAACTATTCACACTATATTATAATATTCTACTTATCAATATTCAACAAAACTCCTTTATATTTCAATAATAATTCATTAATAAGCATTTTATTGATTTTATTTATGTAATATTTTTCCTTAAACTGCTGTAGAATATTGTTTAAAAACAAATTCCATAATCTAAGTTTATGTTTCTATTTATTCAAGACTAACAAATTCTATATACTTATATCAAAAAAGCTATCCCATATTTTAAGATAGCTCTTTATTTTAATGAGACACTTAATATCTCTAATATCTCATAACTAAATATATTATTAAACCTTCACTTATTTTCTTTAATAACACAACAAGGATTCCCATAAGCTATAGTATTAGATGGAATTGACTTTGTTACAACACTACCTGCACCAATAGTTACATTGTCTCCTATTGTTACTCCTGGTAAAATAATACTCCCTCCACCAATCCAAACATCATTACCAATTTTCACTGGTGCAGTTATAGTTTTGCAAAAACTAAATCCATCATCAGTTCTTTCCTCAAATCTATCTTTAGCATTAGTTGGATGAAATGCTGTATATATTTGTACATTAGGGGCAATCAATGCATTGTCACCTATTATGATTTCATTATCATCTAAAAATGTACAATTCATATTTACTTCGCAATTATTACCAAAATAAATATTATTTCCATAATCAACATAAAAAGGTGCAGTAATCCATATATTTTTTCCCTTTCCACCTAAGAGTTCTGTTAAGATACGTTCCTTGTTAATACTATCATCTGATTTCAAACTATTATACTCTTTTGTTAAATCCTTGGCTTTGTGCCATTGACATAATAATTCTTTATCTCCACAGTCATACAATTCTCCTGCCAACATCTTTTCACGTTCTGTCATCCCAACCTCCTAAAATATATTAGTATATTAACTAAAAATAATATTTGTTATTAATATTGTTCCATATTTATATTGTAATATAAAAAATTAAATACTCAATGAAACTATCTTATTGAATATTTAATTTACTTACATCTTGCAAATACAAAGTTAGTATATAATTATAGGTTCTACTTAAATTAAACCTAGACTATAGATATTTTCATTATTCATTGAATCAAAAATGCTAAATTTAAAATCTACTTTTTTCAATAAATTATTTGAAGCCAGATTATCTGATAAAGCACTTGCTAATACTTGTATAAACTTTTGTTCATTATTTCGGTAAGACATAAAAGAATCAATATAGCTTTCTTGAAATCTTCTGATTTTACATCTTTCAGTTAGCATATGCAGTCTCTTTTTATAATGATTTTTTTTAACAAGTATGTAGTTACTATATCTTCAATACACCAAGCATAACACAAACCATATTTGTATGACAATTCATAATTATATTATTTATTTAGTCATTTTTAAATAATTGATATGAATTTGTATCATATGAATTTAAAAATCATTATTTGATAGAATCGCTGTAACTCTTTTTTTATTTAACTTATCAAAATAAATAGAGATTATAGCAAGTGTACTACCTAAATAATGAATGTAATACATCTGGTAACCATGCAATAATATTTGAAGCACCTGCTAATATCAAAAATACTAATTCTATCTTTCTTAAATAGAAAGAACAGTTATAGCAAAATGATATTCCATAAAGTTCTAGCAGTAAAGTAAATAGGGTGAAAAATGAAATTGAAGTTAACAAAATATATACTAGTTGTAATTGATTATGTGCAACTCCAAATGAAATACTAAAAGCATAATACAAAATGATACCTAAAATTGTTAGAAAATTTGTTTTTTGTTCTACTGTATCTATATCACGAAATATGTATGAACCAATGACTGGAACGATAATTAAAAGCATTGTTAAGTCTGAACCTATCAATATAGGTACCTTGAAATATGAGTCATATTGATAAATACCTGTACCGTACATCTCAATAACCTGCTCATATAGGTTTATTGCTTCATATTTATTATCTATAGAAAATGAAAATATTCCACAAACTGTAATGATTAGCAATAATATAAATATAATGGTTGCTGAAATATTTAGCCAGGTCATTTGTTTTTTCTTTATCATTTAATTTCCTCCCTAAGGTAAAGTGTTTAAAGACTCTAAATGTTATTAGTTAGTGTAACTAAAAAATCTCTTGTATAAACCTTTAGTAATAAGTTACCATTTACACTATAGCAACTTATTACTATAATGTAAATAGTAGATTTCACATGAAAGGAGTATCTTATGCAAATTAAAAACATGATTAGAAATTTTAGTGGTGAAAGAAATAATGAAGTTCGTGGTATTTTTGCAAGCATATTTATTTTACAAAACCGATTACAAACTATTTTTGATAAAGCAGATGAACATCTTACTTTAAAACAATTTATGCTTCTTACAATGGTAAAGCATGCTGATGAAAAAACTACTTTTACTTATCTTGGGAAACTCTTAGGGTCTTCACGTCAAAATATAAAAAAACTAGCTGTTTCTCTTGAAAACAAAGGTTTTATAACTATTGAACATGAACCCAATAATAAAAGAAATACTTCTATTGTACTAACAAAAAAAGCAGATGAATATTCACAAAAAGTACAGGAACTCCATACTGAGAAATTAAACAATATATTTCAGGATTATTCAAATGAAGAAATCAGCCTGTTTTATCAAATGATTACAAAACTATATACAGGAGTTGAAAGAGAAGAAAAATACTATGAGTAAAATAATTATTTATAGTTCAAAATATAACTCAATAAAATAAAATTTATCTATATTCACTTTAGAATTATATACCCCTAATCATTAAAGAAATCATTTTATGTAAGATAAAACCAAGGTTTATTCTCATTAGTAATGGATAGATTACTTATTTTAGACTTAACACAGTCCAATCCCTTAAAATCATTGGAAATATGAAAAATGTAAAGATCAAGGTAGACTTTTGAACATTTTATATCAATAGCAACTTTTTAGTGTCAAACAAGCTAAAATGTATTATGAATTTTACAAATATGAGTTAAATACAAATGTAATTTAAAAGAATAATCACACATCACTACATATAGGAAGACACATATGAAAAAATAGAAAAGAGCCAGAAATGCTATATCTAAAGAATTTCTGGCTCACTATCAACTATTCCTATTCGATGGTTCTAGGTGGTTTAGATGTTATAACTTAAACTACTCTATTTACTTCATCAACTTCATTGATTATTCTGCTACATATTTTTTCTAATGTAGATCTCTTGATGTTTTTGATAATTATAATTTATCATATTAAATATTGGTTTAATCATATTGTAGTTCTTACAATTGACTAATAAAAATATCTTAATTCTCTCTATTTAATCTACATTTATACTTGATTCTGTTGTTCCTTGTTGAAAATCAACATATGTATTAATTTTTCTGCCCTTATCATCTGTCCAAATAACATAAGTATCTATCAAATCAATAGTATCCGCCTTTACATTAGATAAAGTTTCTGCTGATTGAGATTTGCCAGGCATCGTAGTTCCATAGCAGTCTAAAAAACCTTCATCTTCTCCATCATCAAAGCTCACTGTTATAAGCATATCTTTAAGAGGCGTTTTACTATTATTAGTAATTTTTGCTTTATATATATATCCCTCTTCAGTTTTTTCTTTAAAATCAACAATTACTTGAATATCACTTGCTTTAAATGGTGTTACAATTTCACTATTTCCTGAGACATCCTGATTTGAATTTTCATTTTTATATGTAACTGTCTGAGTTGCACTAACTGGGTTTCCATTTTTTAATAATTTTGTTACTCCAAAAATAGCTATAATTAATACAAAACATACTGCTAATATTAATTTACTACTAATCTTTTTATTTTTAAAAAAAGAAATATAGTTCTCTTTATTTAGTTCATCTTTAATACTACTTATATCAATATCATACTCCATTTTATCTAACCTATGAAAATCAATTAGATTTTTAATAATAATATTTTCTATGTTACTTTCTCCACCAGGAGATAAAATGATTATATCCACTCCTATTTTACTTAGTAAAAGCAATAGGAAACATATTTCTCTACTTATATTATAATTTTTCCCAATAAAAACAACGAGTTTCGGATTAATCCTGGAATAATCAAATGCATTCAATAATCTTATTAATTTTTCATTCATATTTAATACTGCATTAAGTCCTTTTACTTTATCTTCGTCAGATAGACCTGTTATAAATAGATTTCCTTCCATAAGTTCTTCAATCTTATCCAAAATCATTTTTTGCATGTCTAAATCTAGTGATGAAATTGAATATTTATTCTCTCTCAATATTTCCGATTTATTTATCCTATTATTTGATATCGTATAAGAAAGATTCAATTCATTTTCAGTAAATTCATTACATAAAATTAAATCATTACCTTTATAATTAATAAAGTATGTAAACTCTGATTGTTTTAATTTTCTAATAAAATTATAATATAAATCTTTTTCACTATAGACTCCTGATATTTTAGCAAATATGACTGGAATATTAACAGTTTCTTCATCATAACTAAATCCATGTCTAAATGAAACAAGTTCATCCCAGTAAATTGGTATCTCCTCTAAAGTTGTACTTATCAATATATTTTTAATCTTCTTATTCTTAAGTTGCCAAGGTTTTATAAATCCTGCTTCATCAAGTAACTCCTTGCCTATTCTTTCAGATGTTTCAGCTGCTATAGTATACTTTTTATCAATTGAAATACTTTCTATTTTACTTCCCATGTATACTCTTTCATCAAATGATATTTTTTCTTTTGAACATTCAAAGTAGTCTATACTTACATCTTTTTTATAATTTCTTAAATATCCAATGTCAAATTCTTCACTTGGTGATAGACATAATATATCAAAACCAGCTAAAAATAATATTAGTAATAAACTATACTCAATTTTATTTGGTTTTCCATAATATATTATTTTAGGAGGTTCAAATTTGTCAATCACAACTTTTCCCACATATTCTTTTATCCAAATTAAAATATTTAAAATTTTATCTTTGTCAAAAGATATATTATAAATTTCATCTATAGACTTTTTTACCTTATAATTTATTGACTCATTATTAATTAACTCAATATCAAGTTCTTTAATATAACTCACATTTTCAGTTAAGACACTTTTAAAGTTAGTTAGTTTTTCATTATTGTCAAAATTTGGAATTCCCTCTTTGAATATGATTACATCACTTCTATTTTCTATTTTTTTATTAAACTTAAAGATTTCTTGATTGTATAAATCCTCATTATCAACCCCTATAAATATATTAAAATATGATAAGTACCCTATTGCAGGGGTATAATTTCCTCTATCTATTTGAGAAGAAAGTATTTTTTCAAGAACCTTATCTATTGTGTTATTCATAGATTACCCTCCATTCATATATCATAAATAAATATTAAATTGAATTATTAAGCTTTTCAACATTATTATATAGTAATATCAATTAATGATATCATATCAATATCAAATTTTTTGTCTAAAAATGCGTTTTCTCCATTATTAAGCAATTTTTTGTATTATTAATAAATTCATATTAATATAAAAACATCTTAGTAATAGTTTTATTAAAATAAATCTCACTAAGATATTTTTAATAATTTATCATACTTGCTTTCGTAATCTATCTTAGGTATTATCATTTTATTAAACATGTTCATTAACTTATTCATAGTCTTCTGTTTTATGTAAATATTGTAATAATACATATATTTATTATAATATTTGTTTATATATTATTTTAGGTATCCACATTATTTATATTAATATTGTATATGATATAAACTAAATAAAAATATATTAGTGAATACAATATAGAAACTTCCATATTCAGAAATTAAATACTTAGATTATTCTGATTTTTCGGAGATACATGTGAGTATTATAAGAGTTGACTTAGATAAAATAATAAAATGGGATAATTATAAATATAGAATTGTTAAGAAGCTTAATATTTAAGATATGTAAATTCCTGTAAACTAGAAGATATTGTGCAAATAGTTTTTTCTTCATATTGTGACTGTAAGGCTAAACATGTTTTAAAACAAGAAATAGAAATAAAGATTTAATCAATGTTTAATCTGATAGTTCAATTATAATTCAAGTTAAAAGAATATAAACTAAAAAGTATATTTATTCAAATGAGATAGAAAATTTATTGGAACCATGTTTATTAAAAATTCAAAGAGATAGACATATCTGCCTATCAAAAAAACTTTTAAGATATTCTGCAAATTACAAATAACAAATCTTATAAACTTTAAATAAATTAAGATTTCTTTTACTGTAAGGAAAATTATTTTCTATGATTTCATAAAAAAGCGTGTTTTATACCACTTATAATAAGTAAATATGCAACACGCTTTTTATTATCTATCTAAATCATACAATCTAGTGATTTCAATAATACTATTCCCATTCTATTGTTCCAGGTGGTTTAGAAGTTATATCATAAACTACTCTATTTACTCCATCAACTTCATTAATTATTCTATTAGAAATTTTTTCTAACACATCATAAGGCATCTTATACCAGTCAGAAGTCATTCCATCAGAAGAAGTAACTGCTCTTAAACCAACTAAATAAGCATATGTTCTTTCATCTCCCATAACTCCAACAGTCTTAACATCTGGTAATGTTGCAAAAGCTTGCCATATTTCTCTATATAAACCAGCTTTTCTAAGCTCGTCCATATAAACAGCATCTGCTTCTCTTAATATATCACATTTTTCTTTAGTTACATCACCTATAACTCTTATTCCAAGACCTGGCCCTGGGAAAGGATGTCTAAATATTAATCCTTCTTCTATACCAAGTTCTAATCCTATTTTTCTAACTTCATCCTTAAATAGTTCTCTTAATGGCTCAACTATTTCTTGGAAATCCACATCTTCAGGAATTCCACCAACATTATGGTGAGATTTTATAGTAGCAGCACCATTTCCATGTCCACTTTCTATAACATCTGGATAAATTGTTCCTTGAACTAAGAAATCCATTTTTCCTAATTTATTTGATTCTTCTTCAAATACTCTTATAAATTCTTCACCAATTATCTTTCTCTTAGCTTCTGGCTCAGAAATTCCTTTTAGTTTAGATAAGAATCTATCTTCTGCATTAACTCTTATTAAATTTATATCGAATTTCTCTCTAAATATTCTTTCTACATCGTCACCTTCATTTTTTCTAAGTAAACCATGGTCAACAAATATACAAGTCAAGTTATCTCCAATTGCTCTATGAATAAGAACTGCAGCAACAGAAGAGTCAACACCTCCACTTAAAGCACATAAAGCTTTTTTGTCACCTATTTTTTCTTTTAATTCTTTTATTTTATCTTCTATGAATGAATCTGTAGTCCAGTCACCTTTTACTTCACATACATTGTATAAGAAATTTTTAAGTATCTTATCTCCCTCTAAACAATGTTCTACTTCTGGATGGAATTGAACTCCATATAGTTTTTGTTCTACATTTTCCATAGCCGCTACTGGACAATCTTTAGTATTTGCAACTATAGTAAATCCTTCTGGAGCCTTTTCTATTAAATCAGTATGACTCATCCAAACACTATTTGTAGTAATCCCTTCAAATAATGATGATTTTCCATAAGTTATAGATGTTTTTCCATATTCTTTTTCTTGTTTATTGCCTTTTCTTACAACTCCACCTAATACATGAGACATTATTTGAACTCCATAACATATACCAAGTATTGGTACTCCTAGTTCAAATATTTCTTTTGATATTGTTGGAGAATCTTCTAAGTATGCACTATTTGGCCCACCTGTAAATATTATCCCTTTAGGATTTTTTGCTTTTATTCTTTCTATGCTTGCAGTACATGGAAGTATTTCACAATATACGTTGTTTTCTCTAACTCTTCTAGCTATTAACTGATTATATTGACCTCCAAAATCTATTACAAGTACTAATTCATGTTTCATAAATTTCCATCTCTCCTTGTATAATATAGTTTTTATATATATTTATTTTAACACAATACAGTCTAAATTATATTAAATCTTTTTACACAAAAAACCTGTATAGTAACTTCCATAATTTCTAGCAAAAGTGAAATTACTATACAGGCTTCCAAAATGCCCCTTATCTTATAGCCAACATATAGGGAGTATAACTCAGCCTACACATTTACTTAACTAGGTCTTTTGGTATAATAATTTCACTCATAGTCAAGATATTTACGGTATCTTGGTAGAGACTCTCAGACCATATCTCTGAGCATATACGAGTGAGTTTATATTTTATATATTTTTTTCTGTTTGCTTTTATTTATTAAAGCTGAGTATTAATTTATCAAAATTTATTACTTATGTCAATAAGTTTTCACTAAATTCTTCTTTTATTCTAAAATTTATATCAGCAAACACTTTTTTTATAGGAATATCTTCATTTTTTGCTATAGTTTTACATTCATCATATTCTGGAGTAGCTTTAACTAATTTATCTTTGTAATACCCTAGTTTTATTGTAACTAATCCATATTTTGTGTCTAATTTTACAAACTTTCTATCTAAAATTTCTCTGTTGTAAGCATTATATCGTACTCCAAAAGTGCTAGTTTCTAAAAGCAATATTTCAATAAATTTTTCTAAATCTACTTTATTACATAAAATCGATATTTTTGTTGCAGGTCTATTCTTTTTCATATAAATGCTTTCTGTATAAATATCTAACGCTTTCTCGTCTAATATTTTTTCATACAAATAAGAATATACTTCTGAAGACATATCATCGATATTTGCACTAATTTCATAAATTAATTCTTCTTTTTTTTTTCTCCTAATACTGCTCTTAACATATTAGGTACTTCAAATTTCTTATGACCTATTCCATATCCAATTTTTATTGGAGAAAACTCAAAATCCTCTACAAATTCATCACACAGAACTTTTATTATTGCAGCTCCTGTTGGAGTCGTACATTCTCCTTTTACATTATTTAATTTGATTGGTACACCTTTTAATATTTCCATAGTTGCAGGTGCAGGTACAGGCATGACTCCATGGTCACATTTTATAAATCCTGAACCAACAGATACTGTACTAGAATAAATCTTATCTATACAAAGTAAATCAACTAATATAGATGCTCCTACGATATCTACAATTGAATCTATAGCTCCTACCTCATGAAAGTGTATCTTATCTATTGTAGTTCCATGAACCTTTGCTTCTGCTTCTCCAATTACCATAAATATTTTTTTAGCATTAGCTTTTACATTTTCATTTAGATCACTTTCATCTATAATTTCAAATATATCCACTAAATTCCTGTGCATATGTGTTTCTTTCGTAATTACTTTTACTGTTATACCTGATATTCCACTTTCATTTTTTGAGCTTATATTTATATTAAATTCATCGCTCATTTTTAGTTTATGAATTTCCTCCAAAAAAATTTCCTCAGGTACACCTAAATTTAATAAGCTTGCAAGGGTCATATCCCCTGATATACCACTTACTATATCAAAATAAAGTATTTTTTCACTCATATATTTCTCCTCAGTTTTAATAATGAAAAATCTAATAAACATTAGATTAACATCGTATAATTTATGTTTAATTTATATCAATATACCTATTATAATTTATTTATCATAGCTGCCAAATATCCTGCTCCAAAACCATTATCAATATTTACAACAGATATTCCAGATGCACAACTATTTAACATAGCCAATAATGCTGCTAATCCTCCAAAATTGGCTCCATATCCAACAGATGTTGGTACAGCTATTACTGGAACATCAACTAGACCTCCAATTACACTTGCAAGTGCACCTTCCATTCCTGCAACAGCTACTACTACTCTAGCACTATCTATTTTGTGTCTCTTATTTAAAAGTCTATGTATACCAGCCACTCCAACATCATATATTCTATCAACATCATTACCTAAAAATTTAGCTGTATAATATGCTTCATCTGCTACTGGTATATCAGAAGTTCCTCCTGTTGCAATTACAATTTTGCCTTTTCCAAGATTCTCTATAGCATGATTTTGAATTTTAAGAATTTTAGATAATTCTTCGTATTCAGCATGACTATAAATTTCTTTAACTTTTAAAAATGTTTCTTTTCTACATCTTGTCCCCAATATATTAGAACCTTTTTGATTCATTTTATCAATAATTCCTAAAATATGTTCATCACTTTTACCTTCACAATAAATTACTTCTGGATATCCATTTCTTAATTCTCTATGATGGTCTATATTGGCATATCCAAGGTCTTCATAGGGTAAATCTTTTAATTGTTCTAATGCAACATCTATATCAATGTTTTCATTTTTAACTTGTTCAAGCAATTTTCTTAAGTCCATATTATCGCATCCTTTTAAACTTTGATTTATTCTCTATCAACAATTATACCTTAATTAATATATATCTAACATCATAACCTAAAAAAATAACAATACAACTTCAAAGATATTATTATAATCCAGATACTAATTATCCAAATATATATATTAAAATTGTAAATGCACAAAAAAATTAAATATATACAAAAGAACTATTTCAACTTAGATACTAAAATCTAAGTCAAAATAGTTCTCTATCTTAAAATTTATATTTTTAAATATTTTAAGATTACATCATTCCTGGCATACCGCCACCCATTCCTGGCATTCCTACATCTTCTTTTTCAGGAAGGTCAGCAACAGCAGCTTCAGTAGTTAAGAAAGTACTTGCTATTGATGCAGCATTTTGTAAAGCACTTCTACTAACTTTAGTTGGGTCAACTATACCAGCTTCTATCATATTTACATATTTTTCATTTAAAGCATCAAATCCAGTTTCTGCTTCAGCGTTAACAACATTTTGTACAATTACAGCACCTTCAAGACCAGCATTTATAGCTATTTGTCTTAATGGTTCTTCTAATGCTTTTTTAACTATTTGAGCACCTAGTTTAACTTCTCCAGTTAAACTCTCAACTAGTGTTCCTATTGCTGGTATAACACTAACAAAAGCAGTTCCTCCACCAGCTACTATTCCTTCTTCTACAGCAGCTCTAGTTGCATTAAGAGCATCTTCTATTCTTAATTTTCTTTCTTTTAACTCAACCTCTGTAGCAGCACCAACTTTTACAACAGCTACTCCACCAGCAAGTTTAGCTAATCTTTCCATTAATTTTTCTCTATCAAAATCTGAAGTAGTTTGCTCTACTTGATGTTTGATTTGATTTACTCTATCTTCTATAGCTTTTTTATCTCCAGAACCATCTACTATTGTAGTGTTTTCTTTAGTTACTTTAACAGATGAAGCTCTACCTAACATAGATAAATCAGCTTCTTTTAAATCATATCCTAATTCTTCTGATATTACTTGACCACCTGTAAGTATAGCTATATCTTGAAGCATTTCTTTTCTTCTATCTCCAAATCCTGGAGCTTTAACTGCTACTACATCAAATGTTCCTCTTAATTTATTAACAACTAATGTAGATAATGCTTCACCTTCTACATCTTCAGCAATTATTAGTAGCTTTTTACCTTGTTGAACTATTTGTTCAAGAACTGGTAATAGCTCTTGTATGTTAGATATTTTTTTATCAGTAATTAATATATATGGGTCATTTAAAACTGCTTCCATCTTGTCTACATCTGTAACCATATATGCAGAAACAAATCCTCTGTCAAATTGCATACCTTCAACAGCATCCAATTCAGTATTCATAGTTTGAGATTCTTCAACAGTTATAACTCCATCTTTACCTACTATTTCCATAGCTTCTGCTATTAATTTTCCAACTTCTTCATCACCAGCAGATATAGAAGCAACTTGAGATATAGCTTCCTGTGTTTCTACTATTCTTGATTGATTTTTTAATTCTTCTACTGCTACTGTTACTGCTTTTTGTATTCCTTTTCTTAAAAGTATTGGGTTAGCACCTGCTGTTACATTTTTTAAACCTTCTCTGATTATAGCTTGTGCTAAAACTGTAGCAGTTGTAGTACCATCTCCAGCTACATCATTAGTTTTAGTTGCTACTTCTTTAACTAACTGAGCACCCATATTTTCAAATCTATCTTCTAATTCTATTTCTTTTGCTATAGTTACACCATCATTAGTTATAAGTGGAGAACCAAATTTTTTATCTAATATAACATTTCTTCCTTTAGGTCCTAATGTTACTTTTACTGTATCTGCTAATTTATTTACACCAGCTTCTAAAGCTCTTCTTGTTTCCTCTGAAAATTTAATTTCTTTAGCCATTTTAAACCCCTCCTAATAAATTTATTCTATATTTATTCAATAACAGCTAATACATCACTTTGTCTTAGTATTGTATACTCTTGTCCTTCTATTTTAACTTCTGTTCCAGAATATTTTTGGAATATAACCTTGTCTCCAACTGCTAATTCCATTTTTACTTCTTTTCCTTCAACTATCCCACCTGGTCCAACTTCTACAACTTCAGCTATTTGAGGTTGCTCTTTAGCTGCTCCTGGTAAAACTATTCCACTTGCAGTTTTTTCTTCTGCTTCCACTTTTTTAATTACTACTCTGTCAGCTAATGGTCTTATTTTCATTATTCACGCCTCCTAAAATATTAAGTATAGACTAGTTTGCCTATGTTTTTAGTTATTTTTAAATTAATACTACTTTTATATGTAGATTTATATATATACTTTTTATTTATTATCACTCTATCTACTAGAGTGCTAACAATTATTATAATATACCAATCACACATAATTTTCAATACCTTTTTTAATAATTTTTTATAATATTGGTGAAAACAATCTGGCTACAGATTCTTTAATTTTTTGTACAATATTTCTGTTCTTAAATACCTCTAAATTAAGTTCTTCACAATGACTTAAATCTTCATAGAAATCATCTGTCATTACTTTAATAACATCTTCATCATAGATAAAAGCATTTACTTCAAAATTAAGCATGAAACTTCTTAGGTCCATATTTGCTGTACCTGCAGAAGCAATTTTATCATCTATTATTACGACTTTGGAATGTATAAATCCTTTTTTATACAAATAAACTTTACCACCTGCTCTTAATATTTCTTCAAAATATGAATAAGATGCTATATTAACTATTTTGTGGTCTGCAATTTTAGGAAATATTATTCTTACATCTACACCACTAAGCGCAGCACTTTTTATAGCTTTCAGCAGACTCTCATCTGGAATAAAATATGGAGTCTCTATATAAACACTTTGTTTAGCTTGACATATAGCAGAAAAATAAGCATAATGAATGTCTTCCCAATCACTATCTGGTCCACTAGCTACAACTTGTATCATACTCTCACCTACATTTCCGACACTTGGAAAGTAATTTTTAGTAACTAAAACCTCTTTTGTTGTATAGTACCAATCAATCAAAAATGTCATTTGAAGCATATATACAGAAATTCCTTTAATTCTAATATGAGTATCTCTCCAATACCCAAACTTCTCATTTTTTCCTAAATATTCATCTCCTATATTTATTCCACCTGTATATCCAATTATTCCATCAATAACAACAATTTTTCTATGATTCCTATAGTTTAACTTTCCTCCTATTATAGGGAATTTTGTAGGTAAAAAAGCTGCTATTTCTATACCTACTTCTCTCATTTCTCGGAAAAATTTTCTATTAAACCAAAATCTCCAACACCCTACATCATCATATAAAATTCTTATTTTAATACCTTCCTTAGCTTTTTTTATAAGCTCTTCTTTTAACACCCTACCTATTTCACTGTCTTTGATTATAAAGTACTCTAAATGAATATGGTCTTTAGCTTCTCTTATATCTTCTATAAGTCTCTTGAATTTTTCATTTCCATCTACAAAAACATCTACTTTATTGTTCTTAGTAAATGGAAACATCCCAGTCTTTAGTAGCATACTTATGACTCTTTTTCTATAGCTACCATCTTCCTCATCTCTTAAAAGCTTATTTTGCCTTATAGATTCTTTTTCTAGTTCAACAATTTCTGTTATCTTTTCTAATGTATCAAAAAGTTTCTTTTCTTTTATATTATTAGCTAGTTTTTGAGTTTTAAATAATTTTCGTTTTCTAATATTTCTACCCGAAATAGCATATATAATTAACCCTATCCCAGGAAATATGATAAACATCAATAACCAAGACATGGTTTTTGCAGGATCTCTATTTTCAAGTAATATAATTACAGAAATTATGGCTCCAGCTAGATATGATATAATTAAATAGAACAGAAATATTGTGCCTATCACTCCCATAATTCCTTCCCCCTTAAGTCTATTTTCCTATACCTAACTCTCTTGCATAGTAAAATAGATATTGTTGTGCAAACCCAGACAATTCTCCAAATTTATCAATCCCATAAGTTCTCATTTTAGGTAAACTCATATCTTCATTTATGTAGAACTCTTGCATAACTCTCTTAACCCACACATCAACTGGAAAAGAATCATATTTTTGCATACCAAATAACGCAATACAATCACATACCTTTGGACCTACTCCATTAAATTTTAAAAGCTCTTTTCTACAATCATCTGTACTTAGATTTACATATTCAGATACCTTATCATTATTTTCTATAACTGCCTGTGTAGTACTCTTTATGTACTTGTCTCTAAAACCTGTTTGACATGCTCTTATTTCCTCTTGTGAGGCTTTATTTAACTCTTCTGGCGTTGGAAATGCATAGTATTCTTTACCTTCATACTCACCTATGTATTTACCAAAACTTTTTGATAAGTTTTCTATAGCTCTTTGTATCATAGGAATTCTATTATTAGAAGAAATTATGAATGATATAAGCATTTCCCATCCATCTTGTCTCAAAATTCTTATTCCCCATCCAAATTCAGTAGCTTTATTTAAATATTCATCCATACTCTTTAGATTGTTTTTTATTTCTGTATAATCAGTCCCTAAATCAAAGTAATTATACCAAATGCTATTAAACTCCTCTAAATTTGTATTATTTAAATATACTTTATCATCTTCTTTTTTTACATTTAATATTCTACCTTTTGCAACTCCTGTGTATGAACCATCTTCTTGCTTATGCCATCTAAAACATTGACCACACTCAAATATATGTTTTGGATCAAAATCTGTTACTCCTTCTAGTATAACTACATTATTCTTTTCATAAACATTCATATAAAAAATCTCCTTAATATTTATATTTTTATTTTATTTATCTACTTAAATACTTAACTGTGATATGTGCATTTTTCTTATTTTAACACAAAGATAAGTAATTTCAAAATTTATAATGTTATTATTATGTAAAATAATATTTTACTTTAAATTTTCACTATAAATAAAAAATGAACTCCAATAAGCTTATACCCATCTACACTTATTAGAATTCATTTTTTATTTATATTATCAGTTATTAATAACATATTATTTTGATTAAGTAAATTGATATTATAATCAATACTTATATTCTATATAAATATTTTTATCAAAACTATCGCTGATATAACTTGTATTGTTCCTACAAATAGACCATATAAAGAAACTGCTTTACCTTGTCTTACTAAGTCTTTTACATTAACTTTTAATCCAATTGCTGCTAGTGCTATTATTTCAAATTTATTACTTATTTCTTTGCACAATACAGATACTTCTTTTGGTATAATATTAATTGAAAAAAGTGCACAAGTTATGAAAAAACCAATTACATACCATGGTATATTTATTTTTTTCTTTTTTATTTCATCTTTTTCTTCTTCAATAATTTCACTGTTAGACTTATTTTTCAAATGTCCAAATACTAAAACAACTACAACTAAGAATATTACTCTCACTATTTTGAAAATAGTTGCTAAATCTTTTACATTTTCCCCAACTATAGCTCCACTTGCCACAACTTGACCAATTGATTGTAATGTTCCACCTATCATTGCTGATGTTTTTACAAGCTCATGACTATATAAGAATTGAGATATTATTGGAAGTAAAAACATAAGAAATATACCAGTAACATTGACAATAGTTATTGCTATTCCTTTTTCTTTGTCTGTAGCATTAACTACTGGAACTGTTGCTGCTATAGCAGAAGAACCACATACTGCATTCCCACTTGCCATAAGAAATCTAAAGTTTTCACCAAAACCTAGCTTTTTACCTATATAAAGTGCTGATACTATTGTTATTGTCATTTGTAATATTATAAACAATATACCTGAAATTTTTAAATCTATTAGAGTAGATATACTAAGGGTTGCTCCTAATAATACTATTGAATATGATAGCAAATCTGTTTCTGAAAATTTATAGCCCCTTTGAAAGACTTTCTGATTTAAAAATAAATTTCCTACAAACATACCTAAAAATATAGAAATTGATGCTGCTCCTACTTTAGGTATTAATGTTGAAATAAATATACTAATATAACCTACTAATACAGATACAACCAACCCAGGTAATATTTCTTTTATATTCTTTAATGTAAAACTGCTTTTATTCTTTAACATAATATACCTACCTTCTAATTAATATAGTTTTCTTTACAATAATAGTATATAATTGTAATAACCATAAGTAAAATAAATATATAATATCGTAATGATTAATAATTTTAATGATTAATGTATATATTACAATTATCTGTAAGTAACTGATAAAAAATACAAAATTTTTATTATGCAAAGGAGATGTAAAAAATTGTTTGAAGAATTAAAAACATTTGTTGCTGTTGTTGAATATAAAAACTTCACCAAGGCTGGTGAATACCTAAATTTATCACAACCAAGTGTAAGTAAACATATTAAAAACTTAGAAAATTACTTTAAGGTTGTACTTATAAATAGATCTATTAAACAGAAAACTATTTTTATTACAGAAAGTGGACAAATATTATATAAAAGAGCCAAGGAAATACTAAATCTTTTAAGTGTTACATATCACGATGTAAATCAGGTTTCAGATGCTATAACTGGACGTTTAAAGATTGGCGCAAGTTTAACTATTGGAGAATATATTCTTCCTAATTTTCTTGCACTATTTTCTCAAAAGTATCCTGATATAGATGTAGAAATTTTCATAGAAAATACATCCATTGTATCTTCTCATGTTAAGGATTATATTTTAGATATTGGACTTATTGAAGGGACTTATTCTTCTCCCTCATTTATGCAAGAATATTTTTTTGAAGATAAGATGGTTTTAGCACTTCCGTATAATAGCCCTTTATTAAAAGATTTTAGTTTTGATAAGCTTCAAAATCAAAAATGGATAGTTAGAGAAGACGGTTCTGGAACTAGAGATTATTTAGATATGTTTTTAAGCATTAAGGAAATTATTCCAAAAAGTATGATGGTCTTTGGAAGTAATTATGCTGTCAAAGAATCAGTTAGAAATAATTTAGGAATTACAATAGTATCTAATCTCGTAACAAGCTTACCTGTTTTAAACAACGAACTGTCTGTCATAGAACTTGGAAGCAACTATAACAGACATTTTTCATATATCTTTCCAAAAGATATAACTTTATCAAAAGCAGCAAGTATTTTCATTGAAGAGTTAAAAGTATTTAGTAATTTAAATAGCATAAAAGATTAATAGAATTTAAAGCTAACAATAAATTATAAGTTTTTTGAGAATGTTTATAGATTTGTGTAAATATATTTTTTCTTACTCAATATTACTGGAAATTTCTGATTCCAGTAATATTTTTATTCTCAAAATATTAAGTAAGTAATTATTTATAAATTTTTTGTTTCTTTACCATTCATATTTAATTATTGTTTAAATAAACTTTTCATAAAGAACTGGATAGTATTTTCAATCATGTAACATTATTCAATAACTATATTTTTTAATGTTTCCATTATGTTTTTTTTATATAATCCACCATGACTAAAAACTATTTCCTCTATATCATAGTTACTTAATTTTTTAATAGCTTTTATCAATTCTTGCTTATCACTATGCATGACATCAACTGGTCTAAGTTTACCATCTTTTATCTCTAATAAATCTCCAGCAATAAGTACTTTAGATTTTTTTAAATAAAGACATATATGACCCCTAGTATGACCACCTGTGTGTATAACCTCTACTTCTTCACTTAAATTTAAAACTTCATGATTGTTTAAAGATACATCTACTGTAGTATATGATGACTTAAATCCAAATTTCATAGCATTTAACATATCAAGCATTTTATCATTAAGACTATCTATTTCTTGTTCTAACATGCAAAGTTTAAATGGGGTTTCTTCCCCTGTTATATAGTTGACTTCACTTTTGTATGCATATACCTTTATATCATTTTTAGATTTTTCTCTTAAATATTTTATATTTCCTATATGGTCTATATCATGGTGAGTTATTACTATATTTTTTAATTTATTAAAACTTGTATTACTATTATTAAGAGCATCAATTATTAAATCTCCTTGACCAGGAAGTCCAGTATCAACAAGAGTTACCTCATCTTCTGTATAGATTACTGGAATATATATAACTTTATCTTTGCCTAATATACTTGATGGAATTTCTAAAATATCTAATCCTTTTTTTAAATTCATAATATTTCTCCTTATAAGTATTGAACTAGAGGTAAATTTAATCAAAAAAATTAAAAAACATAGATTGTCCTCTAGTTACATTATATTTATCAAAAACTATTAAAACCTAGTATATCACTGAAATAGAGAGATTACTCGACTTGATTTTTTTGTTATTTTATGATATAGTATTTAATATAAAAATAAGTAATCCCAATAGTTGTAGCTATTAAAAATATTTTTTAATTCGCATTTGATATATTATAAGATGGATAGTTCTAAAATTAAATTAACATTGAATTTCAAACCACTCTTAGTCATATTTGGGTGTTTTTTATTTTAGATAAAAGATAATTTTTATTTTAGACATCAAATATGTTGTTGGGAATCCTAACATCTGACAGAACCCTACTCCAAAAGCAAGAGGTTTAGAACCAATGATTTTCCAACCTGGAAGCACCTTCATCATAATGAATATATCAATAATAGAAACTGCAAACATACCTACAATTGGTACAAAAAGACTGATTAAACCTGTCAAAGAAACTTTTGCTAAAGAAGGAATAACAGCTGCGAACACAACCATGTTGATAAAACCTTTGATTTTTCCTTTTTCTAAGATGTCTTTTGGTACAATACCAATACGAGTTACAAGAACACCAACAACAAGACATACAATAGAATAGTTCACATGGATAACCTCTGAAAACTCATATCCTAAATAAGAGAATATAGCTATAAGAAATATACAAATATTTGTAGAATAATATTTATCATATTTCTCACAGAATACTTGTTTTACTTTTGCTTCATGATACTCTACTAAAAGACAGTTTGCTTCCATTTTTATCAATTATGTCTACTAAAAAAGCTGTAGATAAATTTGTTTTGCACAGATTTACTTACAGCCTCAATTTTTTCTAAAAATTTTCTAAAATCTACTTTCAATTACTTTTATCATATAAAAAAAAGTCTGATTTATAGGAGTTGGTATGTTATACTTTCTTCCAAGCTCACAAATATTCTTAGAGAACATATCTACTTCTGTAAGTCTATGAGCCTCTACATCCTGAAGCATTGATGTTCTACCTTCTCTTGAATGTTCTAGTATTCTATGTAATGAATTTTCTACATCATCTTCTGTAAGGCATATACCTTTTACTCGAGCTATATCAACCACTTCTCTCATTGCAGATTTTGCTAACTCTCTTAGATATTCAGAATCTTGAAATACTCCATAAGAAGCGCCAAGTATAGCTGAAGTTTGATTCACCCCAATATTAACCATGTATTTCCACCACATGTCTCGTTGAATATTTTTTGATAATACATATTCTATATTTACACTATCAAAAACTTCAGTTATTATATCTGTTTTTCTATCTTCACTATTATCTTTATTTCCAAATACAATTATTCCATCTGTAGTATGTATAATATTATTTTCTATTTTTTTTGCATCTATATTTGTTACATATGAATATACCATTTTTTCAATTCCAAATCTTTCTCCTATTATCTCTTCACTATTAACTCCATTTAGTAAAGACATTAGTACTGTATCTTTTCCAACTAATCCATCTAACTCTTCTATATTTTCTTTTAGGTTATTATATTTTAAACCTATAATTATAAAATCAGCTTCTTGTTTATATTCATCTTTAGTTATATAATCGAAGTCATATCTTTTTCCATTTATTATAAAACCCTCTTCTAAATATCTTTTTTTTCTTTTTTGGTCACAAAGAATTTTAAAATCATATTTAGAATTTAAAAATTGTTCTGCAAAGGTAGCTCCAACAGCACCAACACCAAAAAATACAACCTTTTTTTGATTTTTCTTTAATTGATTACTCATACCGAAACCCTCCCCAATATATATAATAATTTTTTATCTTATAATTATATTGTACTGCTACCAGCTACTGTTTTGTAAATATATTTTTAACAAAAAACAGCTAGCTTTTTAAACGAAAGCTAGCTGTTTATTATATCTTATTTATATATTTAAATTGATATTTATTTAGTAAAAAAATTTGTATTTACTAAAATAATGTTAAATTTAATTAATTGGTTATTACATTCCTAATTCTTTAAATTCTCTACTTCCAGGTTTAACAACTGGTAATTTTCCTTCTTTACATAAAGGACATTCATCAGCTTCATAAACTTGAATATCAAGTTTTATTGCACTATATATAGGCATACCTATGTCATGATTAGTTCTATCAGCTATACAAGCGACACCTATAACTTCGCCACCTAACGCTTCTAATACTCTTTTTGTTTCCATAGTTGACTTACCAGTAGTAACAACATCTTCAGCAATTATTATCTTTGCACCTTTTTTAACTTCAAATCCTCTTCTTAACTCCATTGTATTATCTTTTCTCTCAGTGAATATAGCTTCTTTTCCTAATTGTCTTCCTAGCTCATAAGAAACTACTACTCCACCCATAGCTGGACCAACTACTAAGTCTATATCTAAATCTTTTATTTGTTCAACAACTGTATTTAATACCTCAGCTGCATACTCTGGAAATCTTAATAGCTTTGCACATTGCACATATCTGTTACTGTGCTTTCCTGAAGATAATAAAAAATGTCCTTCTAATAATGCATCACTTTTCTTTAATATATCTACTACATCTACTTTACTCATATTATTTTTCCCTCCATGTTAAATATTATAAAATTATATTTATTTTAATTTATATTCTTTGCTTTAATTGTACTTATTTGTCATACCTGTAACCTATATAATTCCTCTTATTTCTTCTAAATTCTTTATTCCTTCTCTATCCATAAATTCATTGATTCCATCTATTATCTCAAGCCCAATTTTAGGATTCATGAAATTTGCAGTTCCAACTTGAATACAAGTAGCTCCTGCCATTATAAATTCTATCGCATCTGTAGCTTTAGTTATTCCACCCATTCCCATTACTGGTATATTTACATTTTTACAAACTTCATGTACCATTCTAAGAGCTATAGGCTTTATAGCTGGTCCAGATAATCCAGCATATACATTTTCAAATACTGGCTTTCTATTTTTTATATCAATTGCCATTGCTTTAAAAGTATTAACTAAAGATACTCCATCAGCACCTTCTTCTTCACAAACTTTTGCCATACCCACAATATCTTCAGCATTAGGTGATAATTTTATTACTAGAGGTAGTTTAGTTGCGTTTCTTACCTCACGAACAACTTCTCTTGCCACTTCATTTTTTATACCAAAAGCCATTCCTCCTGCTTTGACATTTGGACAAGATATGTTCAATTCAATAATATCTATAGGTTTATTATTTAACAACTTAACCCCAAGTAGATAATCTTCTAATGTTCCACCTCCAACATTAGCAATTCTAACTAAATCTAACTCACTGAAGAAAGGAAGTTCACTGTCTATAAATCCTTGAACTCCAGGATTTTCAAGTCCAACACTGTTCATCATACCTGATGGTGTCTCATGAACTCTCATACCATTGTTACCAGGTTTTTTATTTAAAGTAAGACCTTTACTACTTATACCACCAAGTTTTTGTATATCATAAATTTCATTATATTCTCTTCCAAATCCAAAAGTCCCAGACGCCATTATTACTGGATTTTTAAAATCAATATTTCCAAATTTTACGTTTAAATTAGCCATTAAAAATCACGTCCTCTCCCCAAAATACTGGACCGTCTTTGCAAGTTTTTTTATTTCCTTTAGTAGTCTCACATGTACATACTAAACACGCTCCTACTCCACATGCCATATGATTTTCAAGTGACACCATAATCCTTGTTTTAGTACCTTCTACCATTTTAACCAATTTTTCCATCATTGGAGTTGGCCCACATGTTAATATATAGTCATATTTTTCTACATCAATTATGTCTGTTACAAACTTATTTCCTACTGTTGTATATACCTCATTGCAAACTTCTCTATATTCATTTTCTAATATAACATCTTCTCTAAATCCAAGATAAGCATCGCAGTCTTTTATATTTTTAGCAACTAAATATAATGGTGCTATACCGATTCCACCACCTACTAGAGCTACTTTTCCATCAACTTTACTATATCCATTTCCATAAGGACCCTCTAGTTTTATAGTATCGTTTACTTTTAGATTACTAATAATTTGAGTTCCTTCTCCTACTACTTTATAAAGAAAAGTTATACCTTCTTCATCTATATCATGTATACTTATAGGTCTTGAAAGGACTGGATAAGTATCCCATGCTCTTAGCATATAAAATTGCCCCATCTTACCTTCAAAAGCGCCTTTTACTTTCATTCTATACATATCTTCACCTATGTATATATTTTCTAGAATTTTATACATCCCAAAATCTCCTTTACTTCACTATTATATAATGTAACTACTAACCTTCATTTACACCTAGAAGCTTTATTATTAATGCCATTCTAACGAACATTCCATATTTAGCTTGCTTAAAATAAACAGCTCTATCATCTGTATCTACATCAACATCTATTTCATTTACTCTTGGTAGTGGATGCATTACTAACATACTTTCAGATGCTTTTTCTAATTTAGCTTTATTTAAAATATAATAGTTTTTTAGTCTTTCGTATTCTGATTTATCTTCAAATCTTTCTTGTTGAATTCTAGTCATATATAAAACATCCAAACTTCCTATAACATCATCTAAATTATTAGTTTCATAGTAAGCATGTCCCTTTATAGCTTCTTTTATATAGTCTGGCATTTTTAGTTCTTCAGGTGCTATAAATACAAACTTAGTATTTTTGTATCTCGCCATAGCCTTAACTAAAGAATGTACAGTTCTTCCATATTTTAAATCACCACATAATCCTATTGTGTGATTTTCTAAAGTTCCTTTTAATGATTTTATAGTAAGTAAATCTGTAAGTGTTTGGGTTGGATGCTGATTTCCGCCATCTCCTGCATTTATAAATGGTACTTCTGTAAATTTTGATGCTTCTGTAGCTGCACCTGATTGAGGGTGTCTCATAGCTATTATATCAACATAACTAGATACTATCCTCATCGTATCACCTAAAGTTTCACCCTTTGATGCAGATGATGAATTTGGCTCTGAAAAACCTACGACACGACCTCCTAGTCTGTTCATAGCAGATTCAAAACTTAATCTTGTTCTTGTTGATGGTTCATAAAATAATGTAGCTAATAGTTTACCTTCACATATATGAGAATATTTTGACAGATTGTCAATTATTTTTTGAGCTAATTCTAATATTTCATCTATTTCTTCTATAGAAAAGTCTTCTGGTTGGATTAAATTTCTTGATTTTAACATCTTTCGTCCTCCTTTTTTAGCCTCTCTGAACTAAAATTAAAAGTATTTTTGTACTGTTAGTAGCTTATCACCTTTACCTTATCCTGTCAAGGTATTGCGCAAATAATCATTATCTGGAAAGAATACTATTTAATAGTAATATTAATATAAGTCCACATCAAAATTTAAGATAATACAAAAACACTCTATATTGCATTTAACATATAATCATTTTATATTTCCTGATTAAATTAAATATAATATAGAGCATTTGTATTTATGTATTTATCAATTTGTTATAGTACAAATCGATTATAAGATTCTTTTTGCTGTAACAAATCTCGCTGTATAGTATGCTGAATTTATACTAGTTACACGGACTGTTTTTCCTGTTGATGGTGAATGTATCATATTACCTCCACCTACATATATACCAACATGACTAACAGAACCAGAACCATTAGTTGTAAAGAATACTAAGTCTCCTGGCTGTAAATTTGCCTTACTTACAGTTTGTCCATAATTAGATTGTGCCTTAGATGTTCTTGGTATCTTCTTTCCTACTGCATTTCTGTATACATATTGTGTGAATCCTGAACAGTCAAAAGTATTTGGCCCTTCTGCTCCCCAAACATATGGGCAACCTTGCTTAGAATAAGCCAAATTAAGTACAGCTTGAACTGCATTAGAGTTAGCTGTTGGCACATTTGAATTATTATTTTGTTGATTATTATTTATATTGTTTTGTTGAGTGTTATTTGTGTTTGTAGAATCTCCATTTTGAGTAACATTTTGGTCTACTTGCGGTTCTTCTATTAGTGGAGCTTTATCAGTTACATAAGATGATTTTACATATCCTTCTGTTTCTCCATCTTTAACTTTCAACCAATCTCCATTTTCCTCTAAAACCAATAAAGAGCTTCCTTTTTCTAGCTCTCCAATTACTTCTGAATTTTCACTTTTATCTTTTCTTAAGTTTACTTTATCAGCGTTAGTATATCCTACCCCTTCAGATATATCTACATATCTAGTAGCTAACCAACCTTCGCCATCTTCAACTTTAACTTTAACCCATTCTCCTTGAATTCCTAGAACTGTAAATTCGTCTCCAGAATAAGCTATATTTTGAACTTGACCTTCTTCTCTTATCTTTATAGCTACTCCATCTTTTATTCTTGCAACTTTATATTTTACTTCTTTATATTCGCCTAAATTTAATTCAGTATTTGTTTTATCATCTTTATTTTGAGATGAATCATTTATTTCATCTGCATTTACAATTGAACTTACTGATAATGCCATAACTGATGCAAATACTGGTATTAATATCTTTTTCTTCACGATAAACCTCCTAAAATTTTCCCATAATTATCTTATGATTCTATTTTGTAGGTGAAGAGTACCTAAGGATAAAATACTAATACACAATACATTAATAAAAGCTCTATCTGTAACTTTTTTGTAAACCTCTTTATATAACTTTTATAGTATCATTATATTAATAAATAATAATTAATTAGTTTATCCAATATGTCACCTAAATATACATTATTTACTTCATTATATAATATGATTTTGTAAAAGTAAAGAATTTTGTACCTTTTGAAGCTAAAGTACGCATAAATATTGTTTTATGTGTTTTTTTGTGCGTTTTTATGCATCGTATATTTTTTAATAAAACTTCTATAAAGTTAGAAATATAGTGAATTTTTTAACTTATTCTAAGTAAAAAGTCACCTTTATAAAAGTGACTTTTAGATTATAATTTTTTTAAATTTGATTATGGTTCTACTAGTATATCATAAAATTCTACAACAATCTCCATTCTGTCAGAATCTTTAGGAGTTAATCCTATACTTTCACAGTTTTCTTTATGTTCTCTTCTCATACTTTCAGGAGCATCTGCATATGTAAATGGTATGGTTGAAACTGTCATAGAAAAAATGTTTCCTGTAACTTTTACATCTTTAGGCAATATATTCAAATCAATGATACTAGTTAAGCTAATCTTTAAAAAAGTAATAGAAGATAATAAGCATAAAATTAATGCTATTAAAATACCATTTTTATATTTTTCATTAAACATATTCATTACTCTTTTTCTAATATCAGATTGTTTATGTAATCCAGCCACAAATTTATTTGAAGTATTTGAACCTCTTCTCATTGCATTTATAATTGTTAAAGCATAGTCTTGTTTTTCTTCTTCACTACGGTTCTTTAAAACTCTCTCATCACAATAAAGTTCACAGTCTAAATCTATATGTTTATCCATTATATATACAAATGGATTAAACCAATATACTATTTTCAAAAATATCATTACATACTTTAGACAAAGGTCTTTACTCTTAAAATGCATAAGCTCGTGCCTAAAAATCCAGTCGAGCTCTTTTAAATTATAGTCATGTGGTGGTAAAAGTACACATGAATCAAAAAATGCTGGTGTTTCAACTTCATAAGAATATTTTAATTTTATATCTTTTGTTATATCAAATTCTTTTAATATATCTTTATAAAGATTTATTATTTCTTTATCCTCAACATCATAGGATAAATCATTTATTAAATTTTTAAGTTTTATGTATTTAAATATAGTATAAATTAAATATATTACTACAGTTATAAGCCAAGTATATAATAAAATATTATTCTTTAAATTTGAAATATTATTAAATCCTTCTAAATTTATATTATTAATATTGATATTTTCTTTGTTTCTCAAGATGTTTATTGTAAATGTATAGTATGTAAAAGGTAACAACAACTTAATAACTATTATCATCCATATGTAATAATTAAATTTTTTACTAAATCTTTTGAATACATTTTTCTTAAAAATCAATATCAGAAAAATACTTAAGCTACTTACTATAGTAGTTCTAAAAATCCCATTTAGAATTAAGTTAGTCATTAATTCTCACCCATCTTATTTTTTAATATTTTATATTTAAGTTTAATTATTTGTTAAATTTTTCATAAAATGTTTTTAAATTTTCAATTTAAATGTTTATTTAATAAAATTATTTTAATATTTATATACATTTAATAGCATATTAAATATATATTATTTCTTGTTTTTATTAGATATTCTTTACTCTTTAATATATCTATTTCTTATTGTTTTGAATTATCATAAGTTATAATAATAAATAATCTTTGTTTAATTATAACTTAGCAAGAATTAGCTCACAATTTTCATTAGTTAATTAAAATAATTATCTATAAATTTTATTTTTAATATTTTATCATAATATTATAAATAACAGTTGAAAAATGTCTTAAATAATTTTGATTCATCTAATTTTTAATGCTTGTACACAATACAATTTTTTTATACCTTGGATAATTATATTTTATTATTTGATATGGATAAATTCCTATACCCATATCATAATTGAGTATCTATAAGAAGGTTTAATTGATGACTCTAGACAATTTAACTATTGCATTAATACATCATTATATTGTATGGGAGTATCTATAATATCAGAATCTTTAGGAATCATGCCCAATGCTTCACAATTTTTTTTATATCTTTCTCTAACTTTTTCAGGAGCATCTGCATATGTAAATGGTAAAGTTAAAACTACTGTACTACCAATAATTTGTGTTTCTTCCACATTTTTAGGTAACACATCTAGATTAACAATACTAGTTGAACTAATTTTTAAAAAAGTAATAGAAGATAATAAGCATAAAGTTAATGCCATTAGAATACCATTTTTATATTTTTCATTAAACATATTCATTACTCTTTTTCTAATATCAGATTGTTTATGTAATCCAGCCACAAATTTATTTGAAATGTTTGAACCTCTTCTCATTGCATTTATAATTGTTAGAGCATAATCTTGTTTTTCTTCTTCACTACGATTCTTTAAAACTCTTTCATCACAATAAAGTTCACAATCTAAATCTATATGTTTGTCCATTATATATACAAATGGATTAAACCAATATACTATTTTCAAAAATATCATTACATACTTTAGACAAAGGTCTTTACTTCTGAAATGCATAAGTTCGTGCCTAAAAATCCAATCAAGTTCTTTTAGCTTATAGTCATGTGGTGGTAAAAGTACACATGAGTCAAAAAATGCTGGTGTTTCAACTTCATAAGAATATTTTAATTTTATATCTTTTGTTATATTAAATTCTTTTAATATATCTTTATAAAGATTTATTACTTCTTTATCCTCTACATCATAGGATAAATCATTTATTAAGTTTTTAAGTTTTATGTATTTAAAGATATTATAAATTAAATATATTACTACAGTTATAAGCCAAGCATACAATAAAATGCTATTCTTTAAAGTTGAAATATTATTGAATCCCTCTAAATTAATATTATTAATATTGATATTTTCTTTGCTTCTCAAGATGTTTATTGTAAAGGTATAGTATGTAAAAGGCAACAACAGCTTAATAACAACTATCATCCATATGTAATAATTAAATTTTTTACTAAATATTTTAAATACATTTTTCTTGAAAATCAATATCAGAAGAATACTTAAACTACTTACTATAACAGTTCTAAAAATCCCATTTAGAATTGAATTAACCATATATTTTCACCTAACTTATTTATTAGTATTTTGTATTTGAATTTAATTAGCTCTCTAAGTTCTTTCTATGACTTTTTATGTAATAATAAATGTCCATCTTACTTCAATGTGTATTGATTCTATATAAACATGGATATTTAACTAAAGTCAAACTAGTTTTTGATTTCCTTTACAAAACCTCTTTTATTTAAATCATGTTTAATTTAGAAATATATTTATTTTTATTTAATATTTTTTCAATTAAGTTTATAAAACTATTTTTATTTAATTATAGCTTATTCATAATTAGCACGTCAATTGACAAGAATTAGTTTAAGTCATAAATATAGACTCTATCTAAAATCCATTAATATTACATTATAAATGTTTTGAAAGTAAAGAATTTTAATTGCATCAACTTTAGTTTTATTGCTTCTAATTGTATTTAATTTTTTTCATAAGTTACATTAATATGTTCTACAAAATAAAAAATGACCCAAATCATTTTGAGTCATATAACTTTTAAGGACTGTACATAGTACAGCCCTTTTTATATATTAAATAATTATATCCTATTATTTATTAAGAGTAAATTCTAGTACCATCCTCTTAATTTCATAGCTTCAGCAACTCTCTTAATTGAATGCATATAAGCAGCTTCTCTCATTGTAACATTGTACTCTTCTTTGATTTTCCAAATAGATTCAAATGCTTTAACCATAGCTACTTCTTCTTTTTGCTCTACTTCTTCTTCTGACCAGTAGTATCCATATAAGTTTTGTACCCACTCGAAGTAAGAAACTGTAACTCCACCAGCATTAGTTAATATGTCTGGAGTAAGAACTATTCCTCTTTCAGCAAATACTTCATCAGCTTCTGGAGTAGTTGGTCCATTAGCAGCTTCACAAACTAATTTAGCTTTTATAGATTCAGCAACTTCTTTAGTTATAGAGTTTTCTAATGCAGCTGGGATTACTATATCAACATCTGAAGCCCAGAACTCTTCTAAAGATATTCTCTTAGCTCCTGGGAAGTTTAATAAGTTACCATGCTCTTTCATATGATCTAACATAGCTTGACCATCTAAACCATTTTCATTGTATATAGCATAAGAACCTTCTGATTTACACCATTCAGCCATAGCTACAACAGTACCCCCAAGTTTTTCACAGTTAAGAACTGTGTAAGAACCAACGTTTCCTATACCTTGAACAGCTAATTTAGCTTTTTTCATATCTATTCCTAATTTAGCAGCAGCTTCTCTTGCAGTTACAGCAACACCAAATCCAGTAGCAGCTGTTCTTCCTAAAGAACCACCAAATTCAACTGGTTTACCAGTTAAAACACCTATAGCACTTTGTCCAGTTAATTTATTATATTCATCAACCATCCAAGACATTATTTGTCCATTAGTGTTTACGTCTGGTGCAGGAACGTCAACTTTTTCACCTATTAATTTATATATTCCATCTATGTATCCTCTACTTAATCTTTCTAATTCACCTTGAGATAAAGTTGATGGATCTACTATTATTCCACCTTTACCTCCACCATATGGTATACCTGTTACAGAACATTTGAAAGTCATCCATATAGATAAAGCTTTTACTTCGTCTCTTGAAACATTTGGATGGAATCTTATTCCACCTTTTGTTGGCCCTACTGCATCATTATGTTGTGATCTAAATCCTTTAAAAGTTTTTATAGAACCGTCATCCATTTTTACTGGAATTGAAACCTCAATAACTCTCATAGGTTCTTTTAATAATTCATAAACTGCTGGTTCCATACCTAATTTATCACATGCATTTTTTACTTGAGATTGCGCCATCTCGAAGACATTTACATCTTTTCCTGACATTTGAAAGCCCCCTTATAAATACGTTATAATTATGTATACTCCATTTAGAAAAACCATTTCCTAAATTTACAGTTTAATTATAGCACACTTTATTGCAAATTAGTATATCATTTTTTCAGTTTATTTTTTAACATGGGAGGAAGTTTATTTTTTTAATTTTATGAATGTTAATATCTATTTTTTGTACATTAACTAAAGTCATTCTCTCAATAGACTTTTTTATTATCTGTTGCATACTTTCAATTTTTTTTATAATTTCTAAATCATTGATATTTATACTTACAAAAATATTCATAAAATTATTGCAATTCTCTATATTGATTTTATTTATTCTATCAATGCTTCCAAAGTTGTACACTTCATATTCAATTATTTGTTTAATTACATCTGCATCAATATAAACTTTGCCAATATAACTAAAAGTAGGTCTTATAATTGTCTTTTCTAAAACGACCATATTTATATTATTTCCTTTTCTAAAAAGCCTTTTTAATGGATTTATACTAAGACCACTTGTCATATTTTTTATTTCAACTGCTGGAACAGGAATTACATGATTTCCTTCTTTTCTAGATTGTTTTGCTATTTCTATTTCATATTTAGTACTTATATCTTGAATATTTATAAATTTATAAACTTTTCCGATTGATAATCTATCTACAATCTGATTAATCATTTTTTTTGAAGTTCCTATAACAAGAATCTTATTTATATTTTCCTTCTCTATTACCTCTCTAACCTTCTGCCGATGTTCTAAATTATAAAAAATAGCTCTTTTAACTGCCTCAACAGTAGTCTTTGCTTGTTTTGCTGATATACCTGCTAAAACTTTATTTCTATATATTAAAATACCATCATCAATTATATAATCTATGTCATTTTCATATGCAAACTCTAGTGCCTTATAACTTTTTCCTGTACCACTTGACCCAACTAAAGCATATACTTCCATTTGATATCTCCTTTATTAAATAGTTTCAGACTAATTGCTTCAAAACTTTATTATTAATTAAAGTTATTATATCACTACTAATTGAATATTATATCCAATACTAAAATTTATAAAATAAATAAAATACTAAAAGATAAGATTCCTTTATAAAGTAAAAAGTTGATTCAACGAAAAATCAACAAAAAAAATTTTACTTTTTAAAAAAAAGGAATATAATATACTTTAAAGCAAGGAAAACTTACTGGATTTACATTAAAAGGAGCTGGTAATATGAACATTACAAAAAATTTTTTAAAAGACTATTTAGAAAAATTTAATGAAACACCATTTCTAGTTAGGCTTAAAGATGGGGAAGAATTTCTAGTTGGAGATAGCTCTCCTCAATTTAAAGTTATTGTAAATAATGATATTAGCAAATCTGAATTATTAAAAAGTACATCTTTAGCACTTGGAGAGGCCTATATAAATAGAGACATTGAAATTGAAGGAGATTTATTTTTAACCTTAAACCTACTTCTAAAACAAATAGACAAATTTAGTATTGATAACTCAGCTGTAAAACATTTGCTACATTCATCTAATTCGATGAGACATCAAAAGAAGGAAATACACGCTCATTATGACATTGGAAATGATTTTTATAGTTTATGGCTAGACAAAACACTTAGTTATTCTTGTGCATATTTTAAATATGATAATGATAATCTTTACGAGGCTCAGGTTAATAAAGTTCATCACATATTAACTAAACTAAATTTAGAAGAAGGTATGAGTCTTCTTGATATTGGTTGTGGATGGGGATTTCTATTAATAGAAGCTGCAAAAAAATATAAAATTCATGGTGTGGGAATTACACTTAGCGAAGAACAATTTAAAGAGTTTAATACTAGAATTAAAGAAGAGAATCTTCAAGATTACCTTGAAGTAAAACTTATGGACTATCGAGAACTTAAAGAATCAAACCTTACATTTGATAGAGTTGTTAGCGTTGGTATGCTTGAACATGTTGGCAGAGAAAACTATGAACTTTTTATTAAAAATGTAAATGCTGTCCTAAAAGATAGTGGATTATTTTTGCTTCACTATATAAGTGGCTTAAAAGAATCTTATGGAGACCCTTGGATAAAAAAATATATTTTCCCAGGTGGAGTTATCCCTAGCTTAAGAGAAATGATACATATTTGTAGCGATTATAACTATCATACTATAGATGTTGAAAGTTTAAGATTACATTATGTAAAAACTTTATTATCTTGGCATGAAAATTTCTATGATAATCTTCCTAAGATTAAAGAAATGTTTGATGATAAATTTATAAGAATGTGGGATTTATATCTTTGTTCTTGTGCTGCTGCTTTTAATACTGGCATTATAGATATACATCAAATACTTTTCACTAAAGGCATAAAAAATGATTTACCTCTAACTAGAGATTACATGTATTCTTGTTCAAAATAGATATTTTTATAAATTAATCAAATTTTGAACTTAATTATAAAAATAGAGCTATCTTTAAGTAAAGATTTTTATAAAGTAAAAATTCTCTATATTAAAATAGCTCTATTTATTATATTCTTATAAGCTTCTATTCAGCTATGTATTATACACTATAACAAAACTCTCCATTTTCTTTTATGTTAAAGAAGTCTGCATAACACACATCAAATATCCTATTTTCTAAATCAGATATTTCAACCTTATTTTTTATCAAATAAGTTAATACACCTACATATGAAATATCTCCTTGTATAACTGCTCCATAGATTATATTATCTTTAAAAATAAACTTTTTATAACAATCATTTCCATGTCTAGTTAATACTTTATAACTATCATCTACAGGTGTATTCATGCCTATAGAAATGGTTGGTATATCCATAAAATTCATACTATTTTTAAAAGCAAATTCATCTTCTACCTTTTTATCTTTTCCAACCATATTGTGTGCAGCTATAATTCCTTGTTTTACAGCTATAGGCCAGATAGCATTTTTACCTACAACATCCCCTGCTGCATAGATATCTTTTTGCGTTGTTTGGCATCTATCATCTATTATTATGCCTCTATCATATTCTATTCCTGTTTCATCTAAAAAGTCAGCATTAGGTTTCACTCCTGTAGCTACGATTACCATGTCTGCATCAAGAATTTCTCCATTTGAAAATGCAACGCCTTTAACATCTTTACTATCATCTAAAACAATTTCTTGTATTGATGCACTTGGATAAAATTTTACGCCTTTTTCTTTAAATTTATTTTCGTATACTGATGCTGTATATTCATCTAATTGTCTATCTAGAATATATTTTTCCATAAAGGCCACTGAAATATCCAGCTGTTCATATTTAAATAGACCAATTAAAGCATCTATTCCAACTAATCCTGCCCCTATTATAACAACTTTCTTTGATTTTTCTGCCTTCTCTTTTATTTTATAAATATCATCTATGTTTCTTACAGAGTATACAAAATTTCCTTCTCTTAAATTCTTTATAGGAGGAATAGCAGAAGATGCACCTGTAGCTATTAAAAGCTTATCATAATTTACAGCGATGTCTTCCATTTGAACTAGTTTTTTATCTGTATCTATTCCTTTAACCGTTTTACCTGAAATCCAGTTTATGTTGTTTTTCTCCATAAAGTCTTCATCAACAAAGTTTATTTGCTTTAAAGTTCTGTGTTCAGATATAACATGATGTAGCATACATCTTGAGTATATATTTTCATCTTTAGAAATTACCACTATATTAGAATCTTTATCTAATTCTCTCAATGTTTTTGCTGCATTTATACCAGCAGCACTAGCCCCTAACACTACATAATTCATCATTTTCCTCCTTCTGTAATTCAATTGCACCACTTGGACAATTAGCTACACATCTAGGATATTCTTCATCTTTACATAAATCACATTTAAGTATGTTTTGCTTGCTTCTATCATCTGGTTTTAATAATCCATATGGACAAGACATTACACACATATAACATGAACCACATTTTTCTTCATCATATGAAACGATTCCACTCTGACTATCTTTATGCATTGCACCACTCATACATGCTAAAGCACATTCTGGCTCATCACAGTGTCTGCAAAGAATTGGAACTGGATTATTATGTTTGCTATCTAGTTCTATATGCCCTCTACTATCATTATCTACATTTTCTAAATCAAGAGTATACATGTTATAATCTTTATTATGCTTTAACATACAAGCTAATACACAACTTTTACAGCCTGTACATAAATCTTTATTTATAAAAATTCTATGCATTACATTCCACATCCTTTAACCCTAAATTTTTTCTTCTGTCTATTATTATTTGTTCTAATTGATCAGCTGAAGATTTAGGATCTGGATTCACTATAACATGTCCTCCTGTTAAGTCTTTTAATTTTTCTGTTAATACCTCTGTTACTAACTTTCCTCCTGTTATAAATGGAGGTAATGCTAAATGAAGAGGTAAACCAAGAGCAAGTCCAAAAGCTCCATCAGCTAATGCTTGTTCTTCCAACCATTGTGGAGCTGAAAGCACTAATGGTAATTGTGGTAAATCTATTCCAAGCTCAGCCGCTAACTCTGTTGCTACTATTTCAAGTCTACCTATAGCTAAACATGGCCCGAAATTTAATACTGGTGGTATTCCTAAAGTCTTACATACTTCTTTTAAGTTTTCCCCTGCTAATTCTTCTGCTCCAGGTGACATAAGACCAACATTTTCTAATCCTCCAGTAGAACATCCTGCTGAAAGTACTATAATATCTTTTTTAATTAACTCCTTAGTCAATTCAACAGTATTTATATCATGACCTCCTGCTGTCATATTTGAACATCCTACAACAGCTGCAACCCCTTTAATTTTTCCTTCTGCAATTAAATTAATAAGAGGTTTCCATGAATCTCCTAAAAATGCTTTTAAATTCTTTTCACTTACACCAGTTAAAGACTGCTCAAATCCATGGTCTTTTGGTATATCTATTTCAACACTTCCTCTTCTCTCCTTATAAGATTCTAGTGATTTTTGTATTAATGAATTACTAAGTTCATCTAAATTACTTCTATCTAATTCTATATATTCTGCATTTGCTTTTTTAGCAACATCATCTAAGCAAACCATTTTTACTTTATACTTATCTGCTATTGGCTCAAGTCCAGGTATAGTACAGTTAAATTCAGAAAGAACTATATCTATTGCTCCAGTTGATAAAACAGCTTCACTTGTAAAGTTATTACCCGCATGACCAGCAAATACTTCTTGATAATGTTCTCCTCTTAATTGTAAGTCTTGACCAACACATGTACATCCTACTAACTTAAATCCTTTTGCCCCAACAGATTGAGCTAACTTTATAACATCTTCATCTTTTAATCTATCTTGGAAATTTGCAAATGTTGAATGTTGATGACCTGTTATCATTATATTTATGTAGTCTGGATCTATTACATTAAATCCTACAGGAGCCATTCTTATAACTGGTTCTCCTAACATAACATCATTTAAAAGATTCGTTAGAGTAAGACCATATAACCCTGTTGATATTCCTAAATTTAAACAGTTAACTAACATGTCTACTGGGTCACTGTTTAAGTTTGTTGATGATTTTACTATTGCATCAAATACTTCTGATTTTGCACCACCAGGCATTATGCCTAACTCTTTCCATTTTTTTACTCTAGGTGCATAAGCTATTTTTTCTACTAATTCCATCTTGTCATCTCTTGATTTATATAAATCATTTATAACTTTATCAGCTACTTTTATACATTTATCGTATTTTTCATCACTTTCTATTCCAAACATCTCTGCTAATTGATTTAATGTTTTTTCTCCCTTAATAACACCTTTAGTTATTCCAACATTTTTTAAATTCTTAGCTGTATTTTCTACCACATGTAAATAACAAGCTGCTCCTGATGCTACTGCTCTTAAAAAGTTTCTTGCTACTATAGTATCTGCATCTGCTCCACATACACCTCTTGGTGATTTTGGAGTTACTCTACATGGTCCATTTGAACAGAGTCTACAACAGACTCCTTGAAGTCCAAAACCACATTTAACCTTTTGATCTTCTGTTCTATGAAATGCTGTTTCAACATCCTTTGAAGCTACAAAACTTTCTAATTTCTTGTCCGCACTTTCGCACATTTTACAAGTGTTACAAGCCATTACAAATTCCCCCTTATATTTTTATATTAAAAAAGTAGATTTGATAGTATTATAGCAATTGACTATAATTTAACTATTAAAATCTACTTATTTAATACCACGTTTTCCCAACTTTAAAACAAAATATAAATTATTAAAATAAATATATATATTTATTTTTTTTTACACTTTTAATTATTTAAATCTTTACTTATTTTTTCTAGCTTATTTAAAACTCTACCTTTCTCACTTCCATCTAGTACTTTTGGTTGATAATTATTCCTAGAACTACTAGATGTTATTGCTGTTGGTATTATATTTGGCTCTTTAATTGAAGATAGTTTATTATCTGAGAAGGTAAAAGTTTGTTGATATATATAGCTATCTGTATCAGAAGGATTCTTATTTCCTCCAAAACAAAAATTTCCTAAACTGTAAGCTATATACTTATCTTTATACTTTTCTATACCTTGAACTACATGAGGATGAGAACCTATAACCAGGTCTGCACCCTTATCTATTGCATAATGAGCAAAATCTTTTTGTTTTTTATCTGGATAATATTCCAGTTCTATTCCCCAGTGAAAATAAACCATAACAACATCTGACTTCTCTTTTATGGCTTTAATATCATCTTCCATTTGTTTTAAGTTTTTTTCATTGTATTCAGTTGACAATCCATTATATCCCAATAAACCTACTTTAATTCCATTAACATCTATTACTGCGTCTTTACCTAAACCAAAATAATTTATCTTATTTTCATCCAGTATGAACTTTGTATCTTTCATACCTTCCTCAAAATAATCCTCTGAATGGTTATTTGCAACACTTACTGCTTCTACACTTCCAGACTTCAAAATGTTTATATATTCTGGTTTGCCTTTAAATGCAAACTTCTTCTCTTTCGCCTTTGATGCATTAGTAAGAGGACCTTCTAAATTAACTACTGTTAAATCATCTTTTTCAAATATAGATTTTACATTTTTAAGAAAATAATCATTATCTTTTCCTTGTCTTTCAAATTCATGGTCGAAACTACCATAGTATGATGAACCTTTATAGTTTCCCATAGTTACATCACCAGCAAAACTTATAGTTATATCTTGTTTTACAGGCTCTCTTTTTTGTTCTTCAACCTGACTTTGATTATTATTAGAATCTTTTTTAATGTTATTTTCCTTCTCAGAATTATTAGAACACCCTACTACAAATAACAATAAACTCATAATACATATGTAAACTAACTTATTTTTCATGTTAAATCTCCTTTAAAGCAACAAATTCTTAATAAAATATACTCTTTTAAAAGTATAACATTTTTAAATGTACTCCATACATAGCTTTTAAACTTTAATTTTATTTTTAAGGTAAACTTCTTTAAGATAAATAAAAATATAAGCAGATTAAACTTTATTGTAAAACTTTAAAATAAGAATATCATAATAAAGTTTTTGTTGTAGAATTAATTTAATTGTTATATTCAATAATATTTGTTATAATGTTATTGAATTACAATACATATAAAAGGGAGGATTTCAAAATGGCATATAAAATTACTGACGCTTGTATAAGCTGTGGTGCTTGTGAGGCTGAATGCCCTGTTAGCTGTATATCAGCTGGAGACGACGCATATGTTATAGATGCTGGTTCTTGTATAGACTGTGGTTCTTGTGCAGGCGCTTGTCCTGTAGATGCACCTCAACCAGAATAATAATTGGTTATTCATAAAGAGACTGGCTTAATTTGATTTTATCAATATTAATCAGTCTCTTTTATTTATAGCTTAATTGTATTTTATATTTTAGAATGATACTCTGATATATAAATAAATCAGTTTTAAATTATTCGTTAAATATGACTCATTTCTAAGCTATTAATTTTAATATCACCTATATACCATATTCTATTTCCACAAGTTATATCTTGTTTTGCATCAAAAAAATTCAAATATAATCTATGAATATTATTATAAGTTTCTTTACATATGTTTATTTCTCAAGTCCACAGGATTCTTATTTTCTACTTTTCTATAAATAGCATATAATATGGAGTTAAATATAAATCTAATATTTTTAAAAACTATTTTATATATTCAATACTCTTATACTTTACTTCTAAAAATATACACAGTACTCTCATTACTCAAAACCTGATTTTTTATTATTTTAAAATATTTTTTAGTTTATTTGTTTTAGTTTTTTCAATAAAAAGGCATTGAACAGATATGTTATTATTTAAATATGTGTATTATCACAAGCTTATCTATTACAGGATGCTTATTTTGTATACTAAAAAGAGAGGCTCTATTGCATGATCTTTAAAACCATTTTGGAGCACTCTCTTCTTTATCCAATACCACATTCATATTCTTGTTCATTTAAAAAACTATAATAATATTTTCCAGTATTTATAAGTTCCTCATGAGTTCCCTCCTCTACAGATTTTCCGTCCTTGATGACATATATCTTGTCTACATTTTTTATTGTCGATAGTCTATGTGCTATAATTATAGTTGTTTTATTTTTCAAAAACTCATTTATATTTTTTAATATATCTCTTTGTGATATATTGTCCAATGCTGATGTTGCTTCATCAAATATCAATATTTTAGAATTGCTTAGCAACGCTCTTGCAATAGATATTTTCTGTTTCTGTCCCCCAGATAGTTTTACACCTTTCTCTCCAACTATAGTTTCAAAACTATTCTCAAGGTTGCTTATAAAATCATACACATCGATTTTTTTACAGATATACTCTACATCGTTTTTAGATATATTTTTATTCCCTAAAGTTAAATTGTTGAAAATTGTATCATCAAATAATAGTAAGTCTTGAGTTATAACAGATATCTGTTTTCTTATATCCACTAAATTATAATCCTTTAAATCAACATCATCTACTTTTATACTTCCTTTATCAATATCCCAAAGTCTAAATATCAACCTAGCTATTGTAGATTTACCACATCCGCTAGATCCAACTAATGCAGTTGTTTTTCCATTTTTAAACTCTAAAGTTAGATTATCTATAGTCTTAATCTCATTATCATAGGAAAATTCAACATTCTTAAATTCGATATTGCCTACAAAATTTTCTTTACACCTATTTCCATTATTATTTTGTTTTATAATTACTGGTTCATCCAATGCATTAAATATCCTATCTATGGAGACTGATGCCTGTTGAATTCTAGTATTAGACTTAATTATACTTGTGCAAGGCATAATCAGCATACTTGTATATTGTTGAAATGCAATAAGTTCCCCTATACTCATTTCCCCCTTTATTATTTTTATTCCTCCATAACAATAAATTGATATTGTTATTAAACTGCTCAATATCATTGCTATTGAAATATTTGTTGAAATTATTGTATTGAGCCTTATCCATTTATCTACTATTCCTTTTTCTTTTTTTACATATGTTCTAAAAAACTTTAATACTGATTTTGATATCACTATATTCATCATATTAGAAACATATTCTTGAACTAAGTTTGACACATCTCCTGAATCTGTTCTTATTTCTTTTGTCTTAAGTGCTATTTTTTTTGTAAATTTCGATTGACTAAATATTATTACTATCTGAATTACTAAAACTATAAGTAATAAATCAAATCTAATATTAACTAAAAATACTAATGCCGAAAAAGCTGTTATAACATTTACAATCAAAGAAAATATCATTTCTATCCCAAAATTCTCAACTATAAATATGTCATTTTCTAATATGGTTAATATATTTCCAGATTTTATATTTGTGTAATAGTTGCCAGATAGTTTTGATAGATGTTTTAGTAGCTTTAATTTTAGATTTATTGTTATTCTTTTTTTCATCTTTGAATATATATATTGTAGAGCTATTTCAGATAATGCCACGGTTATCTTTATTACAGAAAATACTATAACAAGCTTTATCAGCAATTCTACATTCCCTACTTGTATAGCATCATCTAATATAATTTTTATCACTTGAGGAATTACTAAATCCAAAGCAGATATTGTCAATACGATAATAAATGCCATCATAATAACAACTCTATTATTTTTAAAAACCATTCTTAGAAATTTCTTTATATTTTTTTTATTTTTCAAAAGTTTACCTCCCAAGCATCTAAACATAACAAAACTTCATAAATAAAATATTATTCACACTTGTCCATTTATATTTAACTCAACAAGTTTTGTTAGAGTATGTACTGACACAAAGTCATATCTTGAGACATTTATGTATTCAATTTTTATATTAAATTTCTCTTCCATTTTTCTTATTACACTGAAACAATTATGATCATTTAAACCAACTCTATTACTAAACAAATTATAATCATATATATCTTCACTCTTATTATCTATTTTTAATACTTCTTTCAAAGTTTCCTTTACACTTTTTAAAATATAATTATTACTGTCATATGGTTCAACTTTATTATCATAATATCTTTTACTTGATAATAAGTCACTCTCAGACCATCTATTTTTTAATGCTAAAGATTCAAGTTCTTCATTCAAACCTTCCAATTCTATTTTGGGATATTTTGACATAACCTTAGCTATTTTTCCTGTTAATCTAGCTGTAGCTTGGCTGTTGCTTTTCCCAAATAATTGATATGAGTTATTTAAACTACAACTTAAATAAGAATTGTTGTCTATTACACATTGTATGTCATAATCCTTATTGTACCAAAATGAATCCTTATTCTCTAAGATAAATCCTTTTACTCCTATTACATTATCAAATATACATGGATAACTTGATTTATATCTATTTGCAAGTGAGCTTACTATTATTTTCCCATTTAAAAATAATTCTTTACATATACTATATAAATCACTTTGAAATTTATTTTCCTTTATTGATAAGCTTAAATTTATCAACCTTATATCTGTTTTCAATATAAATTTTAATGCTTCTTCAAGAACTTGTATATTGCTTCTTCCTTGACTATCCAATATTTTAATTGCAAATATATCTATATCTTTAAATTCTTTTTTTATTAGAGATGCACAAGCACTCCCATGACCATTATCATCACTGTATTCATCTCCAATTAATATATTTTTATCATTTAATATAAATGACCTTCCTCCAATTATATTTTCTTTTAAATAGTCATGTTTAATATCTATTCCAGTATCTAATATTGCTACTTTCACTCTGCTCATTGTAAAATCACCTATTCTTTTATTTTCCCATCAATTATAGAAATAACTCTATCTGAAATTTTGGCAATATTATTATCATGAGTTACAAGAAGTAATGTTTTATTAAGCCTTTTAGTAGACATCTTTAAAAGATCTATAACTATATCGCTATTTTTACTGTCTAGATTTCCTGTAGGTTCATCTGCTAATATAATGCTTGGAGATGTAGATAATGCTCGTCCTATAGCAACTCTTTGCTGTTGACCCCCAGATAACTGACTTGGAAGGTATTTCCTCTTATCTTTAAGCCCAAGCATATCTATTAATTCGTTTATATAATTCTCATCAACTTTTTCTTTTCCCATTAACAGTGGAAGTTTAATATTTTCTTCAACTGTAAGTATTGGGATTAGATTATACTGTTGAAATACAAAACCAATTTTTTTCCTTCTATATTCTGACATAGTTATATCTGAAAATATATTTATATCCTTATTATCAACAATTATTTTTCCAGAAGTAGCTCTCTCAATACCTCCTAATAAATAAAGCAATGTGCTTTTTCCACTTCCACTTGGACCCATTATTGATACAAATTCGCCTTTATCAATTTCAATATTTATATTTCTTAGAACTTCAACTCTTGATTCCTTTCTCCCATATATCTTGCACAAGTCTATTGTTTTTAATATATTCATTTTTCCTCCTGTAACTTTATTCTACTCCATTTATACATTCAACCACACGTTTGCTTTTAATTTGCTTGAATTGCAAATGAGCAGTTACAGCTCCTATAATTATATTTACTGCTGTAATTAATATATAATCCCAATATAGTAGGCTAAATTCTATTCCTAAACTTGATACTCCACTATTGAGATATATTCTTTTCTGCAAAATACATGATAATATAACGGTAACTAAACTTGACAATACTCCATAAGATATACCTTCATATACTATCATTTTATTTAAAATCTTTTGATTTGCTCCTATTGCTATTAATATTCCAAATTCATTGATTCTTGAGATTATGCTATATCCTATATTATTTATCACATTTATAATAGTAATTATAAAAATTATAAATACTATTCCTGTATTATAAATTTTGATTTTTTTATTTAATATCTCAACATCTTGTTTCTGCTTCACTATATTTGTCAATATTATTCTTTTAGCATTTGATTTTGATATGATTTTTGATATTTTATCTTCTATATTTTTATCATCTGCTCCTCTATCTAAGTTGATATTAACAGAATAATAATCATTTATACCTGTGCTAGCTTTAAATGTTTCCTGGTCGACAATAACATCCACGCTATTACTAGTTGTATTATACGCTTCATGCATATAATCATATGATACTATAGCTCCAACTTTAAATTGTTTATATACATATTCTGAATCGTAATCAGTTAATTTATAATACTTATCATCTACAATATTATCTTTCCTAAATTTTATACTAATTTCGTCACCAGGTTTTATATCTACAACACTTTTTCCATTTACTTGTGGAACAGGATTTTTTCCATTTATTTGAGGGATATATACAATAGCCAAATTATTTTCTTTAATTTTATTTATATCTATATTTCCTTCTATAATATAATCTTTCAATCTATTAAGAGCATTATCATTATATCCTCTAAAGTTGTTCTTTAAAATAGTCTCTTTTATTAATTTATCATTCATCAAATACTCTTTTTTAGGAGTATCTTTATTATAATAATTTAAATCATTAAAATAATCCTTATTCAAAATTTTTATATTATTCATTATTAACTTTGAATATGTAACTTGAGATGACTCTATATTTTTTACACCTTCAATTTTTTCTATCTCTTCTAAAATACTTTCATTTATTCCACTACTCTTATTATCATTGTATATATTCATCATAAAATCAGAATTCATATGTAAATTAGAAAAATAAACTGGATATCTCTTCTCTTTTAGATACCCATTATAGTTCAATAGAACAAACATAGTTCCACAAATACACATAGAAAGGATTATCATAAAAAAAGTTTTTTTATTTCTAAATATATTTTTAAGAGAAATTGCCTTAGAAAATTCTACAAACCTATTAAAGAAACTAAAACTAACAAAATTTCTTTCAAATACATTATCATTGCTTCTTCTTATCAAACTTATAATAGTATTGTTCATAATATTCCTACAAGTTAAAAAAGCTATTAATATTATAATAACTCCAATTGATAAGATTGATAAAATTATTATGTCTGCTGGAAAAATCAAGCCTATTTTTATGATTTCACCATTTAATATAAATTTTGTATTTATATTTTCACCTAATTTATAAAAAATTTTAGCTCCTAAATATCCTGTTATTATACCTATAGGTATCGAAATAAAATATAAAATTCTTAGTTCTTGTAATATAACTTTAAACATGCCATTTCTATTAGTTCCTATTGCTCTTAATACACCATATTCTCCCATTCTGTTATATATAGATATATTGAATATTCCATATATAACAATTCCACATATTAAACTTACTACTAAAACTATTTTAAACTTATTATAAATTTCTTTATTTTCTGATGTTTCTAAACCTATTAAATCATTATGAGGTCTGATATTTTCCTTAGGGATAGAATTTTCTTTTGCTATTTTATTTATTTCATTGTTTATATCAATATTATTTTTAAATGCTATATATGTATTTATTTTATCCATATTATACAAATCAAGTGGTAACATTAGTTCCATATTAGCAATTGCCTTATGACTCTCTCTATCTTTAATAATACCAACTATCTTGAATTTTTCTTTTTTAAATCCTTTTTTATCATCTTTAACTTTCAACTCAATTTCTTGATTAATGTCAGGCTTAATACTTAAATTTTTCAATACCCAACTTTCAGCAATCATTTCATTTTTTTTATTTGGAAATCTTCCTTTTATTATTTCGGAGTCGCTTTTTATATAATCTTCGTTTACTAAAGTGAGCTCAACTAATTGCTTTTCTTCTTTTGATGTTGAAGCATTGTATACTTTCAAACCCATGTTAGCTATATTAGCTTTATCTTCAATCCTTTTAATCTGTTTTTTATTCAAATCACTAAATATTACATGATAAATTCCTTGAGTATACCTCATATTTTGTATTTCTGCATATCTTGTTGTCTCTAATAAACTTCCGATACCAACAATGAGAGCTATAGAAAGTATCATGCTTAGTACTATTGATATAGATCTTTTTCTATACATTTTTATATATTTTTTACTTAAATTAAAACAATCTTTATTCATTCAGCATCATGTCCTCCTTATGTCTCATATAATTAATATCATTTTGCATTTGATAAAAGTAATCATCTTATATAAAGATGATTACTTTTGTCATTTAAAATTTAATTTTACCAATATTGACTTCCAAAATATGCTGGTTTATCGTCAGCTGTACAGTCATCCCAACAAGGTGCATAATAATTACCATCTGGATCTGCTTGTGTTGAGCAATCTCTACTTTGAGATAAAACTTCTACCTCTTGTTTGTCCTGTATTTTTTCTACCTTTAACATATACATTTCCCCCTTTTATAAATTTATAATTTATCTTAAAATACTATGTGTATTTCAAAATCATAGCTATCAAATTTATCTATATAAAGATATTTTTTATATTAAATTTATATCTCATTTTCTCCATAGCACATTGCATAGGAGGTGGTAAAAGATAATCTCCTGTAATTATTTTATTAATTATCTTACATCTAGCTCCATCACAGTACTGGTATAAATCGCATCCATTACACTCTGGATTTATCTTTTTAGAATAGCTCAATATTTTTTCTAGTTTATTTTCGTCCATCCCATCCTTCAAATTCCCTATACAAAATTCATTAATACCAACTGATAAAATACAAGGATATAAGTTTCCATCAGGATCTATATCAAAACCTGACCTTCCTCCAACACAACAGCTTTTTTTAAAGTGTAAATCTTTATCAAGTATACTGACCACTACATTTTCTTTGTGTTCTAAATATTCTTTCAATTTTTTAACTTGAGCTTGTAATATATATAATGATTCCTCATCCCAATTTTTATCAAATAAATTTGGAGCTGGCACTATACATTTAAAGCCACCTTCAATCAGAAATTTAACATCTTCATATAAAGTTCTAACACTTTTACTATCAAATGTAGTTCTTATTCTCATATTAGGAATATATTTAAGTATTTCATTTGCATTTCTTAATACTATATGATGAGTTCCATTCCCATTTTTAAACTGTCTGTTCATATCATGTGTTTCCCTAGCTCCATCAATGCTGAAAGTTATATTTTTAATATCTTTTATAATAAACTCTTTTATTTTTCTATTCATAATTGTTCCATTTGTAGTAGTTGCAAATGAAATATTTATACGGTTTTCATCCACTTGTCTTCTAAAACAATTTACTATATATTCAATTATTTCAAATGCTAAAAATGGTTCTCCTCCATGTATTGAAACTATTAATTCATTTGTATTTAATTTTTTAATGTAGTTCAACGTATAATTTATAGCCTTATCAATAACATTTTTAGACATGTATTTTTTAGCTTTATCCTGGCCCTCATAGCAATAATTACACTTCAAATTACAGTCATTAGTTACCCAAAATTTAACTATCACAACAAACCTTCTCTCCCCAAATTTCTTCAAATAATATTGGTCTGATTTTTTTACACCTTTTTTCAAAAACTCTTTCATTCTTAATTATTCTTTTAAATTCAGACATACAAGACCAGCAAAATAAACTAACTTCACAATTAATACAGTTTGATTGACTAATGTTATACAATTTGCTATTATCATATTTATTAGTTGTATCTTCTAAATTTTTGATTTCATTTAAATTACCTAGTCTATATTCTGACTTCATAAAAGATGGACAAGGATATATATCTCCATTGTATGTTATGAAAACTTCTCTTTTAGCTGCAGCGCAACTGAAAAATTTAATAGGTCTTCTGCTTTCTCTCTTTAAAAATTTGTCTGGAATCTTAAATTCTGAATCATTAGTTGTCAAAAATATTTCCTTACTATCTTTACCTCTTCCAATACTCATAAATCTTCTTATAATAGCTTTTGTTTTTAGTTTATCGCTTAATTCTCTGAACTTCTCTTCTATGTATTCATTTTTATCACCTGTTACTATAGATAAACTTATTTGATGAAATCCATTGTTTTGTAGAAGTTTTACACTTTCAATAACCTTGTTAAAAATACCTTTTCCTCTTATAATTGAACATGTTTTTTCATCATATCCATCTAAACTTATATCAATTTGAGATGCACATTCAGCTAATATTTCTACATTTTCATTATTTATAAGAGTCCCATTAGTTGATATTATTATTTTTCCTTTGTAATGATCTTTTAAATATTTTAATAGTTCTATGAAATCATTTCTAATCATAGGCTCCCCACCACTTAACATTATTCTTTCTGGATTCCATAAAATTAATTTGTCTAATATATCTTTCAATTCAGAAGTTGTTAAGTCTTCCTTTGTACTATTTTTCATACTATCTGCATCTATTCCACAATGGATACAATTTAAATTACATTTATGTGTCATCTCAACTGAAGCTATTTTATTAGTGAACTCTGGTTTATTTTTTCCATCATCAAGTATTCCCATAAAAATTAGCTTTTTATATAGATTTTCAATATAATTCTTGTCCTCATCATCATACAGATTTAATTTTAATTCTTCTAATGAGATTTTATTCTCTATAGATGAATCCAATATATTGAAAACTTCTTGTGATATCCTTATCCATTGACCAGTTTTTGTATTCCCTAATACAACTTTATTGTTATATATAATTTTTTTACTATACTGACTAAATTCATATGTCATAATATCACCCTTTCAATAATTTAAAATTTTTTAAACTTATAAATGTTTGTTGGTACTTTTGATTGATATAATGTCTAAGCACAAGTTGAATTTGCTGATAGAAATATAATTTTGCCACTGCTAATTTACCAATATTTCTTATATATCATATTTGATAATTTTTTCATACTTTAAAATTCTCCACATTACTTTAAATGCCTAAGATTAACATTATAAAAATCCACATTATTGCTGATGATATATAAAAAGAATATTTATAAATTCGCTTTATATTTATACCTACAATAATAAAAAATAAAGATACAACCAATACATAAGTGCAAATTTTACAATTCTCATCGTTTATTGAGTTATTATAAAGCAAAATAGATGTTATCTTTTCAGCACATAATTTAATATTTTTTCTTCTCAATTAAATTATTTTTATGCTTAAAAGATAACATCTATTATTAACTATTTCAATATCTATGCCCTAACAGGTCAATTTAAAGCCCCAACAGGTATTTTTCTACATATTTTTTAACAGATTTTTCTACACTGTTTATACCTATTCCATGTGCAAACTCTTTTTTTTATTTCTTTTTGTATACTATCATCATCTATTTTTTTACATGCTTCTATTGCATTGTCACTTATATTAGAAATATTAAACTAACAATAATTCTCATAAATAATTTTATATTTATAGAAGTACTTATAACATTTGACATGTTCACATAATTAAAAATAGCGCACAAAGACATAAGTATTAAAAAGGAAATTAGTACAAACATTTTGTTTTTCTAATGTAAAAAATTTCATCTAATAAAAATTTAAATACCAAACATTCTATTACTATTGTCAAAATATCTATTGTATTGTCAGAATAAGTCATTCTCTAACATAGCGTCTCCTCCAATACATAAGATAACTTATCTTTTAATTTCTTTAATTATGCTTACTTACAGGTATATTATCACTATAAATTGAAATCACACCTTTTTTTAAATACTCAATCTGCTTTAGATTGACTAAAAAGCTTTTATGACATCTAAAAAAATTATGAGTTTCTAATTCTAGCTCCATTTTCCAATACTTTTCCTAATCTTGTAGTCCTTATATCTAGTATGTATTGTTAAATTTTTTCTATCAATTTCTATGTATGTGTTATATCATTAATAAAAATTTTATTTATTTCTCCATTATTTGTAACTACTATAAATTTTTGCAAATTCTCTCTTATCTTTTTAAGACAATTTAAAAGATAAGTCTCTAGTTCATCATCACATATAACTATTTTATACATAAAAAGTTTCTCTCCCCTTATTTCAATCTATAAACTAATCTTAATAATAATTATGCACAAATTATATATACTTTTTTAAATTTAAGTTATTCTATATCATAAATATTTTTCAAAACAAAAATGCTATCTAATAACGTTAAAAATTTAAGTATCCATTTAAATTTTTTGCTTAATGTTAAAAATATAGCATCTTATCTTTTATACATAATTTTAAATTTTTTTATTAATCTTCTTCATAAAACCTTTCATATTTACTAAAACAATCAAGACATACTTTTTTTGTATTTTGAATTCTTATATATTGCTCAGGTGCAAACTCTCCACACACTTCACATTTAAGAGACTTAAATATTCTTGCCTTTTCTGGAAGTCTTAATTTTGTGTCTGTAATTTCAAATATATCTTCAAATTCACTTTCCAATAAGTATTTTTTATACCCTTCTCTATCCATATCAAATGGTTTTGACTTTACATATATTCTTATAGACTTTCCATTTTCCCTATTAAAAAAATGGTATACTGATTTCCCTGTCATTCTAAGCAGCAAATTCCCTTTACCCATTGTACAACTTAATACAACTTGTATACCATCTATTCCACATGCATCATTTTCAGAAATACATACAATTTCCTCATCTCCTGATTGTTTACATCCTAAATATTCTCTTGCTGCAAGTGCCGCTTTAAATCCTATAGCTAAACCTGGACATTCATGACCATGAAATTCAATTGCTTTTTTCCATAATTCCTCCACAAAACTCACGCTCCCTAATATTATTTATTTGCATACATTATTTAAACTTTTATCCTAATATTTTAAAAAGCCAGATGATTTAATATTAAATCTTCTGACTTTCTCAATACTCTTCATAGTTACTTATTATTAATATGTTTAAGTTGTCTACTTTCCTTCTTTCATCAAATATGATAAAGTAAATAAGCTTTCTGTTAGGTTTACATTTTCAACTATAACACCTTTCGGAACTTCTAAATCTAATGGTGCAAAATTCCATACACCTTTTATTCCAGCTTTTACAACTCTATTAATAACTTCTTGTGCTCCATTTTTAGGTATACATAATACAGCAATATCTATATCATTGTTTTTTATAAACTCTTCTAAAGTGTCTGAATCTAACACTTCAAATTCTCTTATCTTTAAACCTATCATTCTAGGATTTGCATCAAATAAAGCTTTTATCTCGAACCCAGCTTTTCTAAATCCTGCATAATTGGCTATAGCTTGTCCTAAGTTACCTGCTCCTACAAGAACTGCATTATATGGTCGGTCTAATCCAAGTATTTTACCTATCTCAGTATGAAGGGCCTCTACATTATAACCATACCCTTGTTGTCCAAATCCACCAAAGTTGTTCAAATCTTGTCTTATTTGAGAAGCAGTAAAACCTATTATATCACTCAATTCTTTAGAAGATATTCTTTGTATATCCCTATCTAATAAGTCTCCAAGATATCTATGATATTTTGGGAGCCTTCTTATAACTGCCATTGATATATTTTTATTTCCCAACATTTTCACCTCCTAAAAGTGTCCTCTTTTTTGTTTGATTCACAATAAAATATTTCTTTTTCAAAACTAATACATATAACCTTGATTATATTATATCAAAACATTATAATTTTAGATAGTTCAAGGAGGTAGAAATTTATGATTGTTTTGTCATGTAACAACTTAAATAAAAGTTTTGGTATAGATTCTATATTGGAAAATATTAGTTTTACAGTAAATGAAGGCGATAAAATTGGTATAATTGGCATTAATGGTACTGGAAAAACTACTTTATTTAAAATAATATCAGGAATTTATGGCTATGATAGTGGAGATATTTACACTTCTAAAGATTGTGAAATCGGATATTTAGAACAAAATACCAATTTTTATTCGGATAATACCATTTTAGAAGAAGTGTTGGAAGTTTTTAAAGATTTGATAGATATGGAGTCCTATTTAAGAGAATTGGAAGTTAAAATATCTGAGGAAAGCACAAAAACAAACTCTCCAATTTTAGAAAAAATCATGGATGAATATTCACATAAGTTGGAATTATTTTCAGATTTAAATGGATATGGATATAAGTCTGAAGCTAAGGGAGTTTTAAAAGGATTAGGATTTAGTGACAATGATATGGATAAACCAATAAGTATACTTTCTGGTGGTGAAAAAACTAGGGTTCTTTTAGGAAAATTACTTCTTAAAAAACCAACTTTATTATTACTTGACGAGCCTACTAACCACTTAGATTCTGAAGCAATAGAATGGTTAGAAGTATTTTTAAAACAATACAAAGGTACTGTTATGCTAATATCTCATGATAGATATTTCTTAGACCAAGCTGTAAATAGAATTTTTGAAATTCACAATAAAAGACTTAGAGTATATAATGGTAACTATTCTAAATTTGTTGAACTGTCTAAAATAGAAAAAGAACTAGAACTAAAAAAATTCGAAGACCAACAAAAAGAAATAAAAAAACAAGAAGAATCTATTGAAAGACTAAAGGCGTATGGTCGGGAAAAGCACCTAAAACGTGCAAGAAACAAAGAAAAAGCATTGGATAAAGTGGATGTTTTAGATAAGCCAGAAGCTTATAGAAAAAAAGCTCGTATACAATTTACTCCATCTGTTCAAAGTGGGAATGATGTCCTTCAAATTAGAGACGTCTCTATGGGATATGGAAAAAGAATACTTTTTAAAGATTTAAACTTAGACATATATAGAGGAGAGAAAGTTGCTCTCATAGGTGCAAATGGCATTGGTAAGTCTACATTATTTAAAATAATAACTAATGAGCTACAACCTATTAATGGTAATATTAAATTTGGAACTAATGTCCATGTTTCTTACTTCCATCAGGAACAAAAAACTCTTAATTTGGATAACACTATAATTGATGAAATTTGGGAAAACAATAATCATCTTACTCAAACCACTTTAAGAAATATGTTAGGAGCATTTTTATTTGTTGATGAAGAAGTTTTCAAGAAAATTTCTACATTAAGTGGTGGAGAAAGAGCTAGAGTGGCTATACTTAAACTTATATTATCAAATGCAAATTTCTTATTGTTAGATGAGCCTACTAACCATCTAGATATTGATTCTAAAGAGGTTCTTGAGGAAGCATTAACTAATTATGATGGTACTATATTTACAATATCACATGATAGATATTTTCTAAATACTGTTGTAGATAAGATTCTTGTTTTAGATGAAGATGGAGTTACTGAATATTTAGGTAACTATGATTATTATATTGATAAGAAAAGACAAGTTCAAGAAATGAGTATTGTTGAAGAGAAAGAAGAAAAAACAAGGACTCAAATAAAAGATGAAAAAAGAAAAGAAAGAGAGCAAAGAGAATCAGAAAAGAAAAATAGAATAAAAAGGCAAAGTATAGAAAAAGAAATTGAAAAACTAGAACTTAAAATTGAAGAATTAGATGTGCTATTGTGTCAAGAAGAAGTATACTCTAATCCTGAGAAAGCTAAAGAAGTCAGTCAAGAAAAAATCAGTTTAGAAAATGAACTTTCCTCTCTATATGATGAGTGGGAAGAGTTTATGTAAAAAGGAGAGGATTATTTGCAAGCATTGTTTTCTTTAAAGGATGAAAATAAAAGGTTTTACAAGATACTTCTATCTTTATGTATACCTATTATCATACAAAACTTAATTTCTACATCTGTAAATGTAATAGATACAGTTATGATAAGTAGTTTAGGTGAAGTATCTGTAGCTTCAGTTGGAGTTGCAAACCAATTTTTCTTTCTTTTTAATATGTCTCTGTCTGGTATTACAGGCGGGGCTGGAGTTTTTATTTCACAGTTTTATGGAAAAAAAGATATTAGTAATATAAGAAAGGTTACAGGTCTTACCTGTATATTAGCACTTGCTTTAAGCTTTGTATTTGTTATCCCTGCTCTACTAACACCAAAACCAATAATACACATATTTTCTTATGATTCAGAGGTTGTAAGACTTTGTATAGACTATTTTAGTATCGCAGTATTTAGTTATCCATTGATAGCTATAAGTACAGTGTTTAGTACTGGTTCTAGAGGTGTTAGGAATCCTAAGTTGGGTATGATTTGCAGTGCATTTGCTCTTGTAACAAATGTTATTTTAAATTATGGATTTATATTTGGTAATTTAGGGCTTCCTGCATTAGGCGTAAAAGGAGCTGCTTTAGCAACTGTAATTGCACGAATATGCGAATTAATTTTAATGCTTACTTATGTGTATTTTTATAAAAAAGACTATATATTAAAATTTGGGTTGAAAAATCTAAAGGCTATCGATAAGATTTTTATCAAATCTTTTTCATCAAAGAGTTTCCCTATATTTGTAAATGACTCTGCATGGGCAGTTGGAACTGTCCTGTATTCTGTTGCTTATTCAAGAGCAGGTACATCTGCTATAGCAGCAAGTCAAATAGCAACTAGTACAGGTAACTTCTTTATAATGACTGCTGTATGTATTGCATCTGGTGCATCTATTATGCTTGGTAATGAACTTGGTGCTGACCATATCAAAAGAGCCATTGAATATGCTAAGAAATTTTCTATACTAGTGTTTTTAGCTGGTTTAATACTTGGAGTTATTTTAATTTTAAATATCCCATTATTATTAAAGATGTTCAGTGTTTCTGATAGCTTGTCTTCTGATATAACTAAAATATTTTTTATAATGGGTATACTAATGGCTCTAAAATCATTTAATACATTAATTATAATTGGTATTTTGAGAAGTGGTGGAGATACTAAATATGCTCTATTTTTAGAATTAGGATGTATGTGGTTAGCTTCACTTCCTTTAACTTTTATAGCTGCATTCAAAGGTGCACCTATATTTATCCTTGTTCTACTCACTTACAGTGAAGAAGTTGTAAAATTTATATTTGGGGTACCTAGAGCATTATCTAAAAAATGGGCTATTAACATAGTTAAGGAAATTGATTAATAACAATAGTGTATTTTAGTAGTATATAATACTTTAAAATAGTATCACTGAAAACAGCTAAATTATTTCTAGTTTTCAGTGAAGCTATTTTTTATTTTTTATATAAATTATTATATTATATTTTAATTAAATAACAATAATATTAATAACTATTTATCTTCTAAAAATTCCTTTACTTCAAAGGCTAATCTATGTAATTTATCATAATTCAAAACTTCATATGTGCTATCTATTTTTTTAATTATACCCTTTTCAATTAAATTCAATAGGGAGTGGTATCTACTCTTTCTACTGATTGAATAAATTTCACTAAAGTTACGAATATGCTTTGCTTTACATATACTATGCTCTTGTTTTTTTAAGATACAATAAGCAATAACTTCTGTACAAGAAAATAATTCTCTTACCATTCTAGTTTTGTACAACTCATATATTCTTCTTGTACATTTACTGTGAAATAATTCAATAAAATCTCTTTTAAGGTATAACTCATCAAATACATCTTTTTTAAATCTAAATAATCTTATATTAGTTTTTGCAAATATATCACATTTCAAGTTATGTTCATATATATAACTAATTTTACCTATAAATTCATTTTCTGGCACAATATCAACAAGAAATTTATTTCCTCCTCTAGTGGAACATTCTACTAATGCAACTCCCTCTATTATAAAAAAGACTTCTTGCAAATCTTCATCTGATGCTACAAATCTTTGCCCTTTTTTATATTCAACAATGGATACTTGATTTAAATTATTTTTAATAATTGGGTATATGCTCGTCTCTTCTGCTTTCATTAAATTCTCCTTTTATGATATATTGTATAAAATATTCTATTTATATATTTTAATTTAGATTAATTTTTAACAAAAGATAATATAACAATTAAATTAATCTTGACAAATCTATTCTACTCAAGCAGAATAAACTTATACATATATATTTTCATATATTATTTATTTTAATATAATTCTATATTTATGAAATTGTATTATCAATAGAATTTGTTAAAATAAATTTTTTAGATGTATATTATAATTTAATCGAATAGAAATGAAAAATATACATACATTTTGAATTTTAAGCAACAATTAGGGGGATTTGGTGACAAGATTTAATTATAAGGAAGAAGGTTTCTATGTATGATTCTCAAAAAATCATATCTAGGCACCTTCTTTTTTGTATAAAACGCTATTAAATTTAAAAGGTTAGATATAAAGTTATTGATGTTATATAAAAAAGATATTAAAATTAAATTATTTTATAGTATTAATAATGTTTAATAGTTTAAGTATTAATATTATATAAGTTTTGTACAATTTTAGATACAATAAGATATATTGATTATGGAAATAACCTTCCTGTAAATATTATTAAAAACTATTTATTATATAAATAAGGAGAAATCAATGAAAAAATCAGTAGCTTTAGTAAATGATAGCAGAAAAGATTTAATAGATTTTTTGGAAAATAACTTAAAGTTAGTTTTTGGAGATTACATAAAAATTAACAGATACTTTATAGATGAAATAAATAATGATGATATTATAAATGATGATGTAATATTGGTAATGTCTGTAGAAAGATTAGACAAAATTATAAATAATATATTAGACAAGAAAAAAGTTATTGTAATAAGAAGAACTTTTAAGGAAGATAAAGTATATGATTTATTATCCTTACCACAAGGTACAAATGCTTTAATTGTAAATGATTCTGATGAAACTACTTTAGAGACTATAAGCTTATTTTATAAGATTGGAGTAACTAATATTAGACCAGTTCCATATATGAACGAAAATAATTATAAAGATATAAAGATAGCTATAACTCCAGGAGTTCCAGAAAAAGTCCCTAGTTCTATCTCAGATATTTTTGATTTAGGTCATAGATATATAGATATTTCTACCTTTATAGAAATAATAAACTTATTACAAATCGACTCAAAAGAAATACAATCTAATCTGGTTAAATACTCAGAAGAAATAATAAGTTTAGACACAGGTATAAAAGATAAATATAAAGAACTGTTTTTAAAGATAGAAGAATTAGATACAATATTGAACTTATCAAAAGATGGAATATTATTTACTTCAAAAGATGGTGTAATAAATACATATAATAGTAAAGTAAAAGACATCTTAAACATAAAAGAGGATATCTATGGTAAATATATTCAAGAAGTGTTTATAGATAGTTTAAAGGTTTTATTAAATGAAAAAGAGATATTGGACAAGGTTATTATATTTGATAAAAAGTATATAAATGTAAATAAAAAAAACATATACAATAAAGATGAAAAAATGGGTACATATTACAGTTTACAAGAAATAACATACATAAAAAAGCTGGAACAAAATTTAACTAAAAAATTAAGAGAAAAAGGGCAAATAGCGAAATATACATTCAAAGATATAAAAACAAATAGCCCAAAGATGCTTGAATGCATAGATTTAGCTAAAAAAGTTTCTAAATCTGATTTAAGTATACTTATTAGAGGTGAAAGTGGAACTGGTAAAGAACTCATAGCCCAATCTATACACAATAATTCAACTAGAAAAAATCAGCCATTTATAGCAGTAAATTGCGCAGCTGTTCCTGAAAACTTACTAGAAAGTCAGTTATTTGGATATGATAAAGGTACTTTTACTGGGGGGCTAAAAGAAGGAAAACAGGGATTATTTGAATTAGCAAATAATGGAACTATATTCTTAGATGAAATTGGCGACATGCCCTTAGAACTACAAACAAAGCTACTTAGAGTTCTCCAAGAAAAACAAATAATGCCTGTTGGTTCTCATAATATAATTAACATAGATGTTAGAATCATATCAGCTACTAATAAAAACCTAGAACAAATGATTGATAATAGTAGATTTAGAGAGGATTTATATTATAGATTAAATACAATTCCAATAAATATACTTCCTTTAAGGGAGAGAAAAGAAGATATCTTAATTATTATGGAAGATTTAATTAATAAAAAGTTATTGATTACACCAGAGGCAAAAGAACTTATACAAAACTATAAATGGAAAGGTAATATAAGAGAACTCCAAAATGTAACATCTTACTTAAATATTATGTGTGATGATATTGTACTTGAAAAGGACTTACCTCCAAACTTAAGGACTTTAGATAATAAGAATTCCCCATTAAAACTAAAGTATAATAAAAATGATATTTTAAATATACTAGAATTGTTGATTTTAAATAAAGAATCAGATGTTGGTATTGGTAGAGGACTAATTTTGCAAAGATTACTAGATAAAAATATTCAAATTACTGAAGGTAAAATAAAAAAAATATTTGAATATCTAAAAAAAGAAGAATTTATAATTTGTAATTCGGGAAGATATGGAAGTAAAATAACTCAAAAAGGAGAAATCTTTTATAGTAAATTAAAGTATGAAACTCTATAAGTTTATCAACTATTAAATAAAAAATCTATTAGGGAATAGTTTGTCTCCTTAGTAGATTTTTTTGTTTGCTAAATACATCAAAATTATAGTCTATTTTTATCTAATTAATAGGAATTAATAGGAATAGGATAAATAACAATTTTCCTATTTTTTTTATAAATACTCATATATAGTGCAATCTTTATCCAAAACAAAATTTTTTACTGAAAATTGCAATATAATATTTATTTTTCATACTTTTCATACAATGTAATGATTTTTTTTATTCAATATTTTTATAAAAAACAAAATTCTTAAGTAAAAAAACATGGCATAATAATTGCTTGACTATATTAACAAGACAATAAAAAGTAATTGGAGGAATAAAAATGCAACCAGCTTTAAAATTAAAAAATCAAGTTAAAGAATTAGAAAAAGATTTTGTAATAGAAAGTTGTAATTCTATAAAACCTTGGTTAATAGATGTTAGAAGAGAATTACATAGAATACCAGAATTAGCTCTTGAGGAAAATCTTACAAAACAAAAAGTCATTTCTTATTTAAAAGAAATAGGAATTGATTATATGGAATTTACAAAACACAATGGAATTATGGCATACATTTTAAAAGAAAATGCAGATAAAACTATTTGTATAAGAGCAGATATGGATGCGCTTCCTATAGAAGAAGAAAACGATATACCTTATAAATCAATACATAATGGAAAAATGCACGCTTGTGGTCATGATGCGCATACAACAATGTTACTTGGAGCATGCAAAGTACTCTATTCAATGAAAGATAATCTAAATGTAAATGTAAAATTTTTATTTCAACCAGCAGAAGAAGGTTTTGGTGGAGCAAAGTTCTTGGTTGAGGATGGGTGTTTAGAAAACCCTAAAGCTGATTATATATTTGGGCTTCATGTCATGCCACACATTAAAACAGGATTTATTGAAACGAAATACGACACATTAAATGCAAGTGTTGATACTATAGAAATAAGTGTTAAGGGTAAAAGAGCTCATGGTGCGTATCCTGAAAATGGTATTGATGCAATAGTCACAGCTTCACAAATTGTTACATCACTACAAACCATAATAAGTAGAAACCTAGAACCAAATAATGCTGCAGTTTTGACTATAGGCAAAATATATGGTGGTGATGCACATAATGTAATATGTGAAGATGTAAAATTAGAGGGTACATTGAGAACTTTAAATAGTGAGACAAGAGATTTTGTAATTAATAAGATTACTAAAATTGTTGAAGATACAGCATCTGCATTTGGATGTATTGGAACATTACACGTGAGCGATGAAAATTACCCTGCTGTTATAAATGAAAGGGAATTAGTAGATACTGTTATTTCAAGTACTAAGGAATTACTTGGAGAAGAAAAATTTATACTGAGAGCAAACCCTTCATTAGGTGGTGAAGATTTTTCTTTTTATACAGAACATTGCAAAGGAGCATTCTTCCATTTAGGGTGCAAAAACGAGGAAAAAGGACTGACTTCACCTCTTCATACCTCTAAATTTAATGTAGATGAGGATTGTCTTCCAATAGGAGTTATGATGCATGTAATGAATACTTTATATTTTAATTAATATGGTAATTAATAAAAGAATAGGAGATAAATTAATATGGAAAAAGCTAAAAAATTAGGGTTATTTAGTATGATATTATTAGGAATTAATAGTATCATAGGTTCAGGTATATTCTTACTACCAGGTAAAGTTTACAATCTAGCGAGCCAAAATAGTATATTTATATATATTTTTGCTACACTTCTGGTTCTATCAATACTTTTATGTTTTGCAGAGGCTGGAAGTATGTTTGACAAAAATGGAGGTGCATATTTATACTCCAAAAAGGCATTTGGTGATTTTATAGGTTTTGAAGTTGGTACAATGTCTTGGGTTATTAGAATCATATCATGGTCTACACTAGCAGTAGGATTTGCAACAGCTTTAGGTGCATTTTGGCCAGAAGCTGCTACTGAATATAAAGGATATATCGCAGTGGCATTAGTAACATTACTTTCAATAAACAGCTTATTTGGAATTAAAAGTACAAAGATAATGAATAATGTAATAACCATAGCTAAATTAGTACCATTAATAGTTTTTGTAATAGTAGGAATATTCTTTATAAAATTTGGTAATGTTGTTCCTTCAGGCAATGTTGTAAATTCTAGTATAGGACCAGCTATAATATTAGTATTTTACGCGTTTACTGGATTTGAATCATTTGTTGTAGCAAGTGGAGAAATGGATAATCCTAAAAAAAATCTTCCAATAGCATTAATAACTACAATATTTATATGTGCAATAATTTATATCTTAATTCAAGTTGTCTGTATGGGTATACTTGGAGACAAATTATTTGAAAATAGTATTCCAATCGCAGACGCTTCAAGCGTATTTTTAGGCAATTATGGTAAAGTATTTATATCTGTAGCAACATTAATATCTATATTTGGAATAAATATAGGTTCTTCAATAGTAACTCCCAAGTGTGGTTCTGCTCTAGCAGAAGAAGGCTCTCTTCCAGCATTTATAGGAAAAACAAATAAATATGATGCTCCATATGTAGCAATAATAATATCTTTAATCTTCTGCATACCACTTGTATTAACTGGAAGTTTTGAACAGCTTGCAGTAATGAGTGTAATTGCCAGATTTGCTCAATACATACCAACTTGTTTAGCAGTAATAGTTTTAAGAAAAAGAGCAGATATCCAGGCTTCATTTAAAATTCCTTTTGGCCCTGTTATACCAACAGTAGCTATATTAGGTAGTATATGGTTGTTACAACAAGCTTGGGTTGAAGATATGTCAAAACCTATAACTCAAAATAGAGTTTTGATAGGATTAGGAGCAATGTTATTGATAGCACCTTTATATGTACTTATGAAAAAAAACAAAAAAATTGAATGTGAGTGCAAAGATAAGTCAGAAGATTCAAAATTATATGTTCCAAGAGAAAAAATTCAGTAATATTTTATAGATTGCTTGACATTCTTTTTTATTTAAAATCTATAGAAAAAGTTAATAAAGACCTAAACTTTATTATTTACACAAAGTTTAGGCCTTTATTTTTTCTAATAAGTAACATATATCAAATACTATAATCAAACATCAAAATTCAAACAAGTTTCAGGTTCATCTTCTATTTTTGCTATTTTAAACTTACATGCAATTAATGCTAGAGATACCAATGGATTTATGATATTTAATAATGCATATGGACCATACGTTAATGCAGATACACCTAATGTTGCTGTTATATACGCTCCACATGTATTCCATGGTACCAATGGAGAACTTAAAGTTCCACTATCTTCTAAAGCTCTTGATAACATCTTAGGATGTATACCTCTCTTTTTATATTCCTTATTATACATTCTTCCTGGTATAACTATAGACAAGTATTGTTCTCCTGCTATTATGTTAGTAACTGTGCAAGTTACCATTGTACATAATACTGTTCCAAATACACCCTTTGCTAACCTTAGTAAAGAAGAAGCTACTGCTTCAAGCATGCCTGTTTTTTCTAAAATACCTCCAAGAGATAAGGCACATATTGTTAAAGATACAGTAGACATCATATTCATAATCCCACCTTTAGACAATAAAGCATCTACCTCTTCTACTTGTGTTGATGAAACATATCCATTTTGTGCTGCATCTAATATTACATTCATAGATTCTCCTTGGAAAACTACTGCAAACAATACTCCTAATACGGCACCTACTATAAGCCCTGGTATAGCAGGAACTTTGAATATAACCAATCCAATTACTATTGCTGGAGCTAATAATAATACTGGTGATAAAGTATTAAATGTAGAATCTAATGTAGACCTAATTAGCTCTATCTGTTTTATATCTAATGCTTGACCTGAATACTTCATTCCGATTACACCATAAATTACTAAGCAAATTAATAATGATGGTATAGTTGAATATAACATATATTTTATATGTGTAAACAAATCTGTTCCTGCCATTGCTGGTGCTAAGTTAGTCGTTTCAGATAAAGGTGATAGTTTATCTCCAAAGTAAGCTCCAGATATTATAGAACCCACTATTAATCCAGTTGGCATACCTAAACTTTGCCCAATTCCTAAAAGTGCCACGCCTACTGTACCCATTGTACTCCAAGATGACCCTGTTGCAAGAGACACTATTGAGCAGACTAATGTGGATGCTACTAAAAAAATATTTGGTGATAAAATTTTTAGCCCCCAGTAAATCATACATGGAACTACTCCACTTACTATCCAAGTTCCTATAAGCACACCTATTATAATTATGATTAAGATTGCTTGCATTGCCATCTTTATACTATTAAACATACTTAATTCTAGGTCTTTCCATTTAAATCCAAGCCTATATACAGCTACAAGGCCTGCTACTGCTGCAGCTCCTATTAGTGGTACATGAGGTGATGAGCCATACATTAATACCCCTAAACTTAAAAATAATATCAAGCAAGTAATTGGTATCATTGCATCAAACAGATTTGCTTTTCTACATTCTCGCTCTTTCATAAAATAATTTCCTCCTAATTATTTGAACACTATACTATAATTTTCTTTGAAACATATTCGCTTGTACTAGATGACATGATACCTCCATAAGTTAATAAAAAATCTACATTGTCGCCTAATTTATAATCACATTTTGTATTACTTACATCTAATATCATGTGGTCTGAACTTGCCCCTAATATCTCTATATCAGTGTCTATTGGAATTAAAGAGTCAATATTTATGTCCTGTTTACCTATGGCTATAATTGCCCTTTTTAAGATTCCTTTATCTTCATAAACAGGTTTATTTCTAAACGCATCAACTCCTATTTCTCCAATAGGAACTGATGGTTTTTCTTTACATTCAACTATTTGACATATTAATTTGAATACATCTTGATATGTCCCATTTATATTTTTACCGTATGCCGTTTCTCTACCAAGTAAAATAGATTCACCTATTCTCAAATTATTAATACCTTCTGGCATATTATTACTTGTCATTAAATGTATAGAACTTGAATTACCTCCTGATACTATTTCTAGATTTATTCCAAATTTACCTTCTATCTTTTGAGCTATACTTACTAGCCTACCTGTATTTTCTTTAGATGGTATAATAGCTCCATAACAAGTTAAGTTTGTAGCTATACCAATTATTTTAATATTTTTTAGTTTTACTATCTCTTTTATACTATTAAAGAGGTCTTCTTCATAAAAATACCCTTCTCGTAAATCTCCTAAGTCAAACATAAGAACTATATTATGAATAATATTTTTACTTTCACATAATTCATTTAATTTCTTTATAGTTTCTAATTCTGAGTTAAAACTTATATCACAATAATTGATAACTTCTTCTAGTTCACTTATCATGGGTATTCTAATTAGTATTTTAGGTAAATTTATATTTTGTAACTTTTTTAAGTTTTGTATTCTTGAATCTGCTATATGATCTATTCCTTCATTATATACTGCTTCTACTATTTCTTTTCGTGCACAAAATGATTTAGTTACGAAAGATACTTTAATGTTTCTTTCATGACAACTCTGTAAAATTACTTTAGCATTATGTCTTAATTTTTCTATATCTATTTCTAATCTAGGGTACATAGTCCTTCCTCCTTGAAGTTTAAACTTTTTAGTAGGAGCTTAAGAGATGCTTCTTCGTATTTTTTAGATAAAACCCCCATAGATGCCATAATATAGTCATTATCTATCAATATCTTTGTTTTTTCCTTTGGAAATAGTAATTCTTTATTTTTATTGTATTTAGTTATACCATCTAATATTTTAATTCTACTAGGGAGCCTAGTAAGTGCTCCCCCTGTACCCACTATATATCTTACTTCTGTTAAATCTTTTCCTTCTGCAATTTTGGTTTTTCCAGTTGTTCCATAAATATTTCTTATTTTCCCTGAATGCCTTAACATAGCTTTAATAACAGCTTCTTTTGTCAATCTCTCCACAAATAATATTTCTTCTTTTGATTTTGGTATTGGTGGATAATTATCTATTACTTTATCAATATCTATAGATAATTCATTTTGTAAATTTTCTTTGCCTATAACTTCTACTATATTTTTCATATTTACATATACACCTAAATCTCCCTCAACACTTCTCTTAGCTACAGGTTCAGGATTAACTAATATTTTATTAATATAGTCACTCCCATATGTAACAGAATGCACATCAGTAGTTGCTCCACCTACATCTAGAGTTAATAAATCTCCAATATTTTTATATAAAAGTTTAGAAGCTTCCATTACAGCCCCTGGAGTTGGGGTAATATTTTCATTAACCATTTCTTTGATATACCTCATTCCTGGCGCTGTAGTTATGTGGTCTTCAAACACACCTTGAATGATTTTTCTTGTAGGTTCTATATTCAATAAATCTATTTTAGGGTATACATTTTCTGTTATATAAAGCTTATAATTCGTATCTTCAAATATTAACCTTACTTCTTCTTGATTTTCAACATTACCAGCATATATAACTGGTATACCTAAACTCATAGAAGCTATCATTTCAGCATTATAAATAGCTGTATCTCTTTCTCCATAGTCAACTCCACCAGCTATTAAAATTATGTTGGGATTTATTTCTTTTATTTTCTTTAAATCAGTTCTTTTAATTCTACCTGATGTTACTTGACGAATAACAGCTCCAGCTCCTAGAGCAGCTTCTTTAGCTGCTTTTACTGTCATATCATACACTAATCCATGAACAGTCATTTTTAATCCACCAGCTGCACTAGAAGTTGCAAACATATCATTATACTTTATATCATCTACAGATAATTTATTAGCTAAATCTTTAATAGCACCTGATAAGCCATTTCTTACATCGCCACCTTCAAACACTGTTGTTGGAGCCTGACCTTGACCCGAAAATACAGGATTATCAGAATCAATATTATGGAAAGCGTTTACCACAGTGGTAGTACTTCCTATTTCAGCTACCAACACATCTATTTTTAAAGAAACTTTTTTATTCTCCATTATTTATTATTCATTTCTCTTCTTTTTTCAACTAAGAAAGTGGCTACATGTATACCTTTGCTGTTTCTTCCAAATCCAGCATCTATTCCTTGTTCAATGGCTATTTCAGGTGTTACCTGTGTTCCTCCACAAGCAATCATTACTTTATCTCTTATACCTTTTTCTACACAATAATCGTGTAATTTCTTCATATTTTTATAATGAATATCATCATGACTTATTATTGTAGATGCAAGTATTGCATCTGCATTTAGCTCTATTGCTGCATCTACTAATTTTTCTACAGGTACAGAAGTTCCCAAGTAATGACATTCTATACCATATTTTTCAATACCACCATGTTTTATATCTATTATTTCTCTTAAACCAACTGAGTGTTCGTCTTCTCCAACTGTAGCTGAAACTATTTTCATAGGCTTTTCTTCTATATCTGCTCTTATTTCTTCATCAGTTAGTACTTTAGGTTCTTCTGGTATTACTAAGTCATTTAAATCTATATCAAATGGAACTCTTCCCTTCACTTCTATCCTAGTGCCTTCAGATTCATGCATAACTTCTCTACTTATAACTTCAACTTCTTGTAAATTCATTTTTTTGACAAATTCCAATGCTGCAAACTCAGCTGTTCTTTTATCAGTAGGAAGCATCATTGTTATCATCACAATTCCATCTGCACACCATTCCATTTCAGGTTTGATTTTAGTTCCACCTCTGTATTCCTCTGATTCTTTTAGTCTATTTTCTACATTATCAAAATCATCAAGTTCATCGATATATATTATTTTGTCTGGATTTTCAAATGTACATCCATCTATTAATATTGATGGATTATCTATAGCTGTTTCATCATATTGAGCTACATTATTGTATCCAAAGTGAGCAGTTACAGGTGCTAAATAATCTTTATCTCTTTCATAAACAGTACCCTCACCAACTCCGCCTTTTATTTTTCTAGATATACCATCACCATTTCTTTCTGGATAATTTCCTGAGTCAACGAAAAATCCTTGTTCTACTGATTCAAAATATCCTCCAACTTCAAAGATTTCTTCCATATATAGTACAGCTCTTTCTTTAAGCTCTCTTGCTTTGTATCTTAATTCTCCAACATCCTTAAGTTCTATCATATCCATAAGACCATCCATGCCAACTAAAGCTTGCTTTGCTGTATCACATGCTTCTATGTTGTATATATGCCAAGGTACATTTCTACCTTCGTCAGGTGTTATAGTTGATTGTATGTCAGCTCTAGTTAAGACTGATGTTAATAAATTTAATACATGAGTAACTGTTGCTTCTCTAGTTGATGATTCCATATATTTAGTATTCATTTGAGCTCTCATCTTATAATCACTAAATAATTCTCTAAGTGCAACAGCATAAGGTAAGTCTATTCTTAAACATGGTGCTGGAGGGGCTGTTGGTGGCACTGTTGATAAGCATATATTACTTTTATCTATTCCTATTTTTTCTGAAAATATAGAATTTAAAGCGTGTTGAACCATAAGTTCAGGCATTACCTTCCATGCTTCTCTAGCAGTAGCATTAGCATTATGTGCTCCATCTATTTGAGCTATATTTGCAAAAGCCATTATTTGCTTAGCTTCACAAGCATCTACAAAAGATCTTACCATGTTTATATTTCTATATAGAACATTATATTGTGGGTCTTGATGTGCTCCATTGACCCCTTCTTCAGCAAACATTACTGCTACTTCAGGACCCGCAACACCACTTACATATGAATGGTAATTAATAGGTCTACCAACTTCTTCTTCTATAAAGTCAAGAGCTTTTCTTTGAGCTCTTACTTGTTTTCTTGTTATTGGAACACCTCCTATACCTTGAGGGGTTCCTTCTATAAGTCCGTCAAAATGTGATTGCCCAGCAGTTCTAATGACCATTAAGTGGTCAGCACCGTGATGAGCTGCCATCCTCATTCTTCTTATATCATCTTCAAATCTTCCAGAAGCTATTTCAGTAGTAATAATTGGGCTTGGTTGAGGGTCTATATTATTAAAATATTTAGATGATGGTAACCCTACACTCTTCTTTAAAGGTTTTGTACAGTCTTTATATTCAAAAGGTCCCATTTCAAGATTTTCCAAGTGTTCTCTCCAAACCCAACCTCTTCTTTTTGGTTTATATTTATCCAAATCTTTTAATATATAGTCTATATCTAATTTTTTATTTTCCTTTAACATGATTCTACCCCTTCTCTAAATAAACATGTAACTTCATCCCAATATTCACCATTAACTAATAATAAACCAGCTTCTCTAACTGATATATTTTTAGATTTAGCAAGCTTATAAACTACATGCCCTGCTCCCTTACCTATAAGACCTCTTTCCATAACACCTTCTAAAATAGGTTTTACCTCAAGAGAAGAAAATCCCATTCTTAACAAAACAGACCTTTCTATTGATGGCGTTGTATTCTTTTTGCCAAGGTCTATCATTGGTTCTACTATCTGGGCAGCTAAACTCCAAAATCTTTCTTTTAACTCATCATCGCTCAATTTCTGAAGATGTTTTCTTCTAACCTCAAAATCATCCTCTCTTTTTTTCATGAACATTCCCCCATTCATATTAATTTAAGTGAATTTTCCAACTATTCATTTCATGGTAAATTAAAAAATAGTAATTATTATAAATTATCTAACGTATCAATAACAAAATCTCTTGAACTTTTTACTTCTTTCATTAGAAACTCTATATCTTCATTACTTAGACTATTAACATTATTAATACCATTATGAGATATACAATTTTTTATAAATGATTTTCTTATTTTATTTATGTCGATATCAACACATTTTAATAATTCTGGTCTTTCTGGTAATATTAAGTTTACTCCTGCAATTTCTTCTCTTGGATTTCCAAATTTTATATCTATTCCATTTTCTTTTGCAAATGTAAGCTGTGGACATATGTGTTTACCTGCACCTGTATACTCTGTCTCTTGTACTACTACAACTTTATCTTCATCCAATTCTTGTGCTAAGGAAAATGCTGCTGCTAAAGATGTATTTCCAGCAGGTCCTCTTTCTATACCTTCCAACTGTGCCAATAATTCAGTTGTATAGAAAACTTCTCCTTGTTTTACTAACACATATCTGTCCATATATCTAAGTGGTCTAGCTGCAGACCTAGGTACATCTGACCTATCAGGCCATGTACAGAATGGTATACCAAAACCTGTATGTCCTGTTGTAAATGATTTTTTATTAAATTGACTATCACTAGCCATGTGTAATCCTTTTAAATCAACACTTGCTCCAACTACTTTTGTGTTAAGAGAACCAGCTTTTATTAGTCCCCTTGCTGTTCCAGTGAGATTACCTCCACCTGCATTTGTACAAACAACTACATCAGGGTCTCTTTTATATTTTTCTCTAAATTGAATGGCTAGCTCATATCCTAAAGTTTCTACACCTGCAATTCCAAATGGTGAATATAACGATGCGTTAAAATAGCTTGTTTCTTCTAGTAGGACTAAGAATGTATAAAATAATTCTGGTCCAACAGTTAATTGAATAACTTCTGCACCATATGCCTCACATTTTCTTGCTTTCTCTATAATCTCAGGTTGACCTAGACCATTAGAATCATAACATTCTTGAACTATTATACATTTTAAACCCTGCATTGCTGCCTGAGATGCTACAGCTGCTCCATAGTTACCACTAGTAGCTGCTATTACACCTTTATATCCCATTTTTTTAGCATGATATACTGCAGTAGCTGCTCTTCTTGCTTTAAAACTACCAGATGCATTCATTGCTTCATCTTTTACAAATATTCTAGCACCTTTACCTTCTGGAGCACATCTTCTGGCCAACTTAGTTAAATTTTTAAGTTCTATTATAGGAGTATTTCCAACAGCATATTGTGATTGAATTGCTTCAATATCTTGTAATGTATATCCTGTTTCACCCATCATTTTTTCATAGTCAAATCCTATTCCTTCTTGTTCAAAAGATGAGTAATCCAATCCAATTGCGTTTTTCATTATTTCATTGTTTCTTCCCATGACAGCTTGATAGCTCATATTTTTCATTGATGCTGCATTATTCATTATATACACCTCCAAATAATATTTCTTTAGCCTGTATTCCTATTTGGAGTAACTCAGGTATACATTTACCATAATCATGAGTATAATATGGATTTACTTTAAGTAAATTACCTTTTACAAGTCTACCCGTAATTGTTTTAACTTCTACTAAATCACCTATAGAGGCATCCTTTTGTATAAACCCTTTAACCCACATTTCTAAGGATACTTTCTTAGTATCCTCTGGAACTTGTGGAGCTCTTTCTTCTGGAGTCAACACTATATTGTGTATAATAACCCAATCATTAATTTTAGCATCCATTTTTTCATCCCCTTATCAGCTAACTGTTATTTTATTAATTTGCTTTTGACTCTTCTTCTAACTCAATTTCTATCTGATTTCTTATATCTCCCATTATTGCTCTAGGTACTGGTATATCCAGCATAGTTTTAAGGCCTGGTCTAGCATTTATTATTAATGGAATAGAGTTTACTATCATTGCATAAGTACCTACCCCTCCAGGTATTTCAGGATTTATTTGTAAATCAATATTTGGTATCCCTTTTATTGATACATAGTCTCCTGTTTTAATACCTTCTGCTTCAGGTATTATCTGTTGTGGATGCTCCATTTCAATTAAAACGTCTCCATTTACATATCCATATCCACATTGTCTACAACCAGCAACATTTCCAGCCAATGCCTCTCCGTACTTAGATTTTCTATCTACTGTAGTCATTATTGGTTCTTTTGTTTGTTCTATCTTATCTAGTTTCCATCCTAATCCATCAGCTATCATATTTATTGATTCTACAAATCCTACATGACCTGCTATAGTATTATTTTCTACACCTTTTATGAACTCTTCTTTTGTTACTCCAACACCTTGTTCTACCATAACAGATTTTCCAAATGGTGATAAATCATTTACCCTTTTCGCTTTTATACTATTAACTTCTTCACAAGTACCTGAAAGCGCTAATACTAGTAAATCTAGTACAAACCCTGGATTGATTCCTGTTCCAAGAATACTTACTCCATTCTCTTTTGCAACTTCATCCATTTTCTTAGCCAAGTCTGCATCATCAGCTTGTGGATATGCCATTTGTTCTGCTGTTGATATAACATTTATTTTTCTATTTAATAAGAACATTATTTTATCAAAAGCCTTTTTAGTAAATGAATCAGTTGCTAATAAAACAACATCTACACTTTTTTCTTTAAAAACTTCTTCATAATTTCCATTGATAATAACTTCTGTTCTTTCTCCTCTTTCAATTCCTAGGACATCATACATACTTTTACCTGAAGTACTTCTACTGCAAACAGATACTATTTCTATACCTTCTTTTTTTAAAATCATATTAGCCATGCCTATCCCCATAGCTCCAAATCCCCATATACCAACTCTTACTTTTCTCATATATACACCCTCCTAAAAATTTATATTCTTAATTATTAGTTAAAGCATGAATCGTGCCAACTTCAAAACAAAAATAAATATTTATTAGAACGTTGAAACTATAATTATCTTGTTATGTATTTTCATAAATAAAAAATAATATTTTTTCTGAGAAATAAAAAAAGAGCAAAAAAACTTGCTCTTTTATAATAATTTTGCGCCTTTATTTTACTTCTTTATAGGACTTTAATATTATATTTTTTTATTTTATATTGTAAATTTTGCCTATTCATACCTAAAATTGATGCAGCCTTAGTTATATTATATGATGCCTTTTCTAATGATTCATATATATACTTCTCTTCTATCTCACTGAGAACATTATTAAGTGTCTTATTCTCTAAATCATTTAAAGAATAAGTATTCCCCTCTTTATTCTCTTTAAGATTGTAATAGTCATTTAAATTAATCATGCTTGTTTCTATTTGTATCTCGTTTTCCATCATACTCATAGTACAATAAATTATGTTTTCTAGTTCTCTTATGTTCCCTTGCCAGTCATAATTTTTTAAAACCCTGATAGCTTCATCTGAAATACCTACTACTTTTTTATTTAACTTTTTATTATACTTTGAAATAAATTTTTTGCATAATACAGATATATCCTCTTTTCTATCTCTAAGAGGAGGAATTTTTATATCTATTATGTTAAGCCTATAATATAAATCTTTTCTCATTTTATTCTCATTTAAAATAACTTTTGGACTTTCATTTGTTGTTGCAATAATTCTTACATCAACAGGTATATCCTTAGTCCCTCCAACTCTTCTTACATAACCTTCCTGCAAAACTCTTAGCAATTTAGCCTGTAACATAATAGGCATGGAGTTTATTTCATCTAATAATAATGTCCCTTTGTTAGCTTGCTCAAATAAACCTGGCCTGTCTATTGCCCCTGTAAATCCTCCCTTAGCAGTTCCAAATAGTATTCCTTCGAATAATGATTCTGGTAAAGCTGCACAATTTTGTGCTATAAATGGATAATTTTTTCTATTACTTCCATAGTGAATGGACTGGCTAAATAACTCTTTGCCTGTCCCAGTTTCACCATATATAAATACTGAGGCATCAGACTTACAAGCTTTCTTAGATTTTGCTATTGCCTCTTTAATCAGATTACTTTCCCCTAAAATATCATCAAATTCATAGCCCTTTTTTTGTTTATTGTCAACTTTATTAATTAAATTTTTTTTATAGCTTCTGTTTAATAAATTTTCTATAGTTGTCATATTCTTTGATATTTCAAGTGCCCCTACAAATTCTCCTTTAATATCAATTGGTATCGTAGTATTTATTGCTGTTATTTCTTTTCCATTTTTATCTAGATATTTTTGAATATTGTCTTTAATAATTTCCCTTTTTTCCAAAACTTCTACTAGTGTACTTCTATTTATTTTCATTTTGCTGACTATATCAAAAAATGAATTAGTTAAAACATCATGTCTATTCATTTTTTCCATTTTTTGTACAGAATCATTGTAGATTATAGTTTTCCCTTCTTTATTAACAAAATGTACCCCTTCATCAATATTTTCCAATATTTCATTCATTACTTTAAAAAATATTTCTTGGTTCAACTATATCACCCCAGTACCTAAATATATAACAACCCAAAAATAAGTAAAATATTTCTATATATTTATCTTATCACATATTTATGATATTTTTTATGTCCATTATATTTTTAATTAATACTTGATGAACTACATAGTAAAGCATGAATAGTAATGGTTATATTCTTAGTATTTTCCCTTTTGTTGATATTTCCTTATTAAAAAAAATATTCTAAATATATTATTTATACTCAAATATTATCTAAAAAAGAGTATTTGTATACCTTTATTCTCGTACATATTTTTAACTTAAAATATAAACTTTATATAAAACAAGTTAAAATATACTTAATTAAAATACGTAAAAAAGAGCTATCACAGAACAAATTTAATTTACTCATGCGATAACTCGATTCTACAAACTAATATTTAATTTTCATAATATTTATTTCTAAAAAGCAGTCTCATGCCCAACATAACAGGCTATGCCATTATCTAAAAATATGTCCTGTAATTCTTCAAGATGCTCTTCATCAACATCTCCTTTATCAGAATACTCATATTCTTTACCTAATTGAATCCATTTTGACTCTCCTAGTCTATGAAATGGTAACAGATTAATTTCTACTAAATTATTTTTATGCATAAAAGATATAATATCATTTATATTTTCTATACTATCATTAAATCCTGAAATAACTGGTACTCTAAGTACTAATCTTCCACCCCAGTCAGAGTTCACAAGATTTGATATGTTTTCTAATACTAAATCATTATACACACCTGTTTGTTCCTTATGCTTTTCTCTATCCATATGTTTTATATCAATAAATGCAAAGTCGATATCCTTAAATATATTATTAAAAATTTCATTTGAAACACATGCACTCGTTTCAATAGCAGTGTGCACATTTGTTTCATGACATTTTAATAGCACTTCATGTAAAAATTCATGTTGAAGTAGTGGCTCTCCTCCACTAAATGTTACTCCTCCATTACTTCTCCAGTTATTAGAATCACGCTTAATCACCTTTACAAGTTCCTCTACAGTATATGGCTTTGCACATAATTTAAACGCATTATAATAACACGAGTTGACACATTCAAAACTCTCACAATTCTTACATATGCCCCAATCTATGACTGGCTTATTGTCAAGGTCAAAACTCAATGCACCATTTTTACATTTACCATGACATACAGTACATCCATTTTCATATTGACAAGACAACTCACTAAACATCATATGTGGTCTAACAGTCCAACTTTCAGGATTTGCACACCACTTACAACTAAGTGGACATCCATTTAAAAACACAGTTGTTCTACAACCTGGCCCATCATGAACTGAAAAGCTTTGTATATCAAAAATCATTCCTTCTAATTGTCTTTGACTATTCATTAAACACATGCCCTTCACAAGTAATTGCGTTTAATGTTGAGTATACCCAATCTTCATTCTCTAGCCCAACACATTTACCTATACCTTCATCATTAGCATCAACAAAATTTTTACAATTTTTACATTTTGGCATTACTTTTATTTCTGAACATGCTTCATCATCTAAATTAATCATTTGTTTTGATAATCTACAAATCCCTTTAGTCGCATCTACTGCGCAAAAATTCATACAATCACTATGTTTTCTCATATTTTACACCCCTTCATACTCTGTTCTAGCAATTACTTCATCTTGTATTGGTTTACCTAGTTCACACCAGTATTGAGTAAATCCAGCAACACGTACCATTAGTTGACGATAATTATCAGGATTTTTTTGTGCGTCTTTCAAAGTTTCTGAGTCCACAACATTGTATTGAATATGGAATCCACCTTTTCTCAAGTAACTTCTTGTTAAATCTAACAGTTTTTTTGTTCCTTGTTGTCCTCTAATAGTTGTAGGATGAAGTTTTAAATTCATTTGAGAATTTTGAACTACTGCTTGATCCCAAATAGTCGCAGATTCAAATAATGCATACACACCATTTTTATCTGTTCCTGCATATGCAGAAACTGAACCATCTGAATATGTTGTTCCACTTAATCTACCATCTGGGGTAGCTAAAGTAGCAGCTCCTTGTGGTCCATGTGTAGATACAGAAATTTGACAAGGATACATTTTTTTAGCATATAAAGATTGTGCTTCTTCACACACTTTTGCTAGCCATATTTCATAATTTTTAAGAATCATATCTGCATACAAATCATTGTTTCCATATTTAGGTGCATCAAGACAGGCCTTATAAATAGCATCATATTTGCCAGTCTTATCCACTTTTACTTGGTCTGCCATAGAATAATTACCAACTTCTAATGCATCTTTAAATCCAAAATTATTTAATACAGCATCCTTCATTTCTTCAACTGTAAAAGCTTTGTCATCATATACAAGTTTTTTAAGTGCAGCAAATGAGTTAACCATAGTAACAGTTCCACAAGTTTCTACATTTAATGTTGCATTATAACGATATCCCATATTTCCTATATGTTGACCTTTATCTAAACAGTCTGGTTTTAATAGAGAATTTATTATAGAAGTATCAAACTTTCTCCATATATCTAACTCAATATTATTTGCTCTCTCAAGAACATTTATTGCTTGTTTATAATAGTCTTTAAATACTTCTACAACTTCTTCATAAGTATCTAATGGCTTATTATGAGGTTCAAATACTTGTATATTCATACGATGGTCTTTACCATTCATAAGAACAAGTTCTAATATTTTAGGATTAGCAATAAAGTGAACTCCAGAACCAGCAGATTGTCCTGCTCCACCTGCAATAGAATATGTCTTTCCATTTAAAGTCAGTTGTTTCCAGCATCCTGGAGATGTTTCCAGACATCCACCTAATGCAAATGCTCTAGCTTCTTCAACAGTCATTCCTTCATCAGCAAATTGCTTCATCATAAATGTTGTCCCATTTGAATTGTTTACCCATGCTGGATAACCAGAACCAAGTTTTGTACATTCAACAGCTTTCATTAAAAAATCTTCTGGAAGTTTTTCATCATATAACATAGTTAAGCTAGGCTGAGGAGTTCTACATCTCATACTTGCCTCTAATAATAATTCTTCTAATTCATTAGCTCCTGTAGAACCATCTTCTCTTAACCCACCTATAGATAAAGTATTGAATGTATTTCCTGATAAGACTCCTCCATTTACACCTGCTGAAGCAAAACAGTCAATACAAGTGATTTTTATTCTATAAAGTTCTAATAATTCAATAACTTCTTCTTTTGTAATTAGTCCTTTTTCCATATCCTGTTCATACCAAGGATATAAAATTTGACCAAAACGACCTATAGACATACCAGATATAGCATCTTCATTTACTGATGCTATATGAATTGTATAAGTCAATTGAAGAGCTTCTCTAAATGTACGAGGTTGTTTATGTGCAATATGTTCTAATATCTCTACTAAATCTGAATATTCTTTTTTTGATTCTAAATCTGTTTCTATACTCTCTAAATATTTTGCATGTTTTGCATAGTTTAAAATCCAAGCTTGTAACCCTTCAATGACTTGAATAACAGCTTCATAAAAATATAGACGATCCATTCCGATAAGCCCATCTCCAGATGCATTTCCTGCAACTGCTTTTTTACATTCTTTTGCCATTTCTATAATTCCATCTAATCCATAATTTAAAGGATAAAAATAGTTTATAACTTCTCTACCTTGAGGAAGTGTATATCCTGAATCAAACATACATATAAGTGTACTCATTAAATTTTCTTTTAAATCATAATCTGGCATCATCTTTTCATAGTGAAATCCTAAATCTTCAACTGATTTTCCAACCCATTCCTTTGCCATTTTTACAAGAACAGGTACTTCTTCTTTTCTCATTCCAAATTTACCAGCTATTGAAACAACATTTCCAAAACTTTCAGTTACATTTCCTCCACCAGAACCAAATTTTGTAAGCTCATCTGCTGTATTACTAGCTAATTTCTTTGCTTCTTCTTTCATTTGTTCTCCCTGAGCAACAAAGAAACTTTCACTTACCCAAGGCATTGGGAAAGAACCTCTATAATGGCGTGTTTTTTGCATTACTATCTTCTCACCAGGTATTATATTTGGTGTCATATGAGAAAAAGCAGCTTTAAGAGCTTTAGCTCTTCTAACTACTGCTATATCCCCATCTGATTTTCTATATTCTCTATTGTACCAATATGGAAATTCCATATCAGCTGTAGACAATGTATTGTAATATACATTCAATAAATCATCTGCTCTTTTACTTGCTTTTTTTTCACTAAGTTCATCTAAATTTTCCTGATTTTGAAAATTTGCTTTAATATTTTTTACTTCTAAAATACTTCTTATTTTATCTTCTTTACTTTGACTCATTTCTTCCCCTCCTTAAACTTTCTATACTTAGTATAAAACTTTTTAAGAAGGGAAAAAAAGAGTCTATTACCCACTTTCTAAAATAATCTTTCTACAAAAAAATAAAACTTAAAACATTTTAGACCATAAATTTACCTTATATCTAAATATCTAAAAACCTACTGATTTATTAAAATATAAAGATTGTCCATTGTCTTGTTTTAAGCTTTAACATATACTATATTTAATTTTATAAAAATACTTGATCAATATATTTTTAAACTTAGTTTATATTACTGGTTTATCTTAAGATTCGGAACTGCATTCAGACTCATATCATGTGTTTTATTGTTTATAAAATTATAATATCCTGCGCAACCTATCATAGCAGCATTATCTGTACATAAAATTAAAGGAGGATATTTAACTATAATTCCACTCTCTTTTGCAAGTTCTGTTATTTTAGCTCTAAGACCAGAGTTGGAAGCAACTCCACCAGAAAGAGTTATAACATCATAACCTTTATCTTTTGTCGCTTTTAATGCTTTAGTAGCTAAAACTTCAACTACTGCTTCTTGAAAAGATGCAGCAACATCTTCAACTACTATTTCTTCGTTTTTCATCCTTTTTCCATTTAAATAATTTAATACAGAAGATTTTAGACCACTAAAACTAAAGTCATAGCTATCATCTTCTAAATAAGCTCTTGGAAATTCTATAGCATGCTTATTCCCTTTTTTAGCTAAATTATCAATAATAGGTCCTCCTGGATACCCCAAATTCATAGCCCTTGAAATCTTATCAAAGGCTTCTCCAGATGCATCATCTCTAGTCTTTCCTAAAATTTCATATTTACCATAATCTTTAACTTCTACTAAGTGAGTATGACCTCCAGATACTATTAATGTTATAAAAGGAGGTTTTAAATCTTTATGCTCTATATAGTTTGCACTTAGATGTCCTTCAATATGATTTACTCCTACAAGAGGAATATCCAATGTATATGCAAGTGCTTTAGCATAAGATAATCCTACTAATAAAGCCCCTACTAGTCCTGGGCCATATGTAACTGCAATGTGGTCTATATCATTAAATCCTATATTTGCCCCATCTAAAGCTTCTTGAACAACTATATCAATATTTTCAACGTGTTTTCTTGAAGCCACCTCTGGTACTACTCCGCCAAACTTTTTATGTGTTTCTATTTGAGTAGAGATTATGTTTGAAAGTACTTCTCTACCATTTTTTAAAACTGATGCAGCTGTTTCATCACAGCTACTCTCTATAGCTAATGTTATTATATCACCCATAAACTCTACACCTCTTTTAATTGATTCCACATTATAATTGCATCTTCTTTGTTATCATTATAGTATTCTTTTCTGATTCCACCCATTTTAAATCCATATTTTCTATATAGATTTTGTGCTATTTTATTTGATGCTCTAACTTCTAATGTCATAGACGCAATATTATTATCTTTACATAAATCAACTAATCTTTTTATTAACTTATCTCCTATTTTTTTGCCTCTATAGTCACTATGAACAGCCACATTATTTATATGACCTTCATCAAGTATAAGCCAAATTCCAACATATCCAACTACTTTTCCATCTAGTTTTGCTACTATATACTTTGCTACTTCATTAGATAACTCTTTTCTAAAAGATTCTTTTGACCAATAATCTTCAAAACAATTTTTTTCCACTTCAAAAACTTCATCTATATCTTTAATAGTCATTTCTTCTATTTTTACATCATCTATTATTTGTTTTGTATTATCTTTCATTATTTATCCTCTTCATTTTTTCGTCATATTGTACTTCGGCCTGAGATTTTCTGATATACATAGGGTTTATTGTATAACAAGTATGTACATCTATATTTTTACTATATTTATTTAGTGCTACAGAACATAAGCTTCCTGCTTTAGATACATTATGAGCTGGTGAAGGTATCTTTATATTTTTTACGTTTTCTAGCTCATCCTTATATTTATAAACAGCTTCTCCAACTATTATAAATTCTTCATCACTTGATTTAATTTCCTTTAGTAAAGTTTCAAATTCTACAACATCGACACTATCTAACTCTATTAACTCTCCATCTTCAAACTTATATTTAGCTGAATACACCTGATTTTTTTGTGCATCTAATATAGAGCATATTTTTCTTTCACATAAATTCATATTACCTGCTAAAGATTCTAAAGAATTTACTGCTATTATTGGTAGATTATTTACATGAGCTATAGCTTTTACTGTAGCCATACCTATTCTAAGACCTGTAAATGAACCAGGGCCTATACATATAGCTAACAAATCCATCTCTTTTATGTTTAAATCACTTATATCCAACATATTTTCTATCATTGGCATAAGCTTTTGTGAATGAGTTTTTTTGTTATTTACTGTAAACTCACAGATTAAATTATCATCTTCAACAACTGCTACACTTGCTGCCATAGAAGATGTATCTATACCTAATATCTTCATTATTTAATCAACTCCTCAACTATACTTTTATAATAATCTCCTTTTGGAGTTAATATCATTTCTCTTCCTTCATCTTTGTACCTTAATTCTATGTTTAAATATTCTTTTGGAAGTATATCTTCTATTAAATTACCCCATTCAATTATACAGATTCCATTTGAATTTATATATTCATCATATCCAATATCATACATTTCATCACTACTACCAATTCTATAAACATCAAAATGATACAAAGGTATTTTTCCTTCATATTCGTTTATTATAGTAAAAGTTGGGCTTGTTATATAACCATTTATACCTAATGAGTCTGCTAAGCTTTGTGTCATTGTGGTCTTTCCAGCTCCTAAATCCCCCACTAAACAAATTACACTACCTTCTTTTAATAATTTACCTAATTTATATCCTATTTCTCTAGTTTTACTTTCATTTTCTAAATATATTTTTGCCATTAATTCATCTCCATCTTGATATAATCGTCGTGTGAATTTATATCACTGCTTAATTAATTATAGTATAAGCCCCAACTATTATAAAGTACTTCTATTTATCTTTTTTGTTTATCTTTCAATATTGATGATTCTATTAAAACTTATATATAATCATCAATAGCAATCCTTACATATTCTTTTGCCTTACAATTTTGTTTCAGGGCTTCTTTACATATTTCCTCTGATTGCTCTTTTACATACTTGAGAGATTTATAATTTTCTTTTACTGCTTCAATGCACATTTTTTCTGTTTGATTCTTTATATACATAAGCATCTTTCCATTTTGTCTTACAATCTCTGTACATATCTCTTCTGTATAGTTATCTATGTAATTTAGTACATCTTTAATATTGTACTTTTTATCCAAGTATCTTATAGCTCTTATACATGTTTCTTCTGTCTTATTATTAACAAATTGTAGGCTTCTTCCATCTTGTTTAACTGCTTCTAAACATATTCTTTCTGTTTGCTGATTTACATATTGTAATGCCATACCATTTTGACTTACAGCTTCAATACACATTTTTTCTGTTTGGTTTTGTACATATTTAAGTGCTTTATAGTTTCGTTTTATTGCTTCTATACATAATTCTTCACTTTGTTCTCTAACATATGCAAGACACCTGCCATCTTTTTTAATTGCTTCTAAACATATTTTTCTTGTTTGAACCTCTAAAGCTTTTAATATACTTACAACATCTATATTAGAAGAACATCTTATTGCTTTTATAATAAGTTCTTCTGTTTGATTTCTTACATACTTAAGTGCATTACAATCCTTTTTTATTGCTTCAAGGCATATATACTCAGTTTGTTCTTTTACATATTCAAGTGCTCTATAATTGTACCTTATAGCTTCTAAACATAATTCTTCTGTTTGCTCTTTTACATACTTCAAAGCTTTATAATTCTGTCTTATAGCTAAAATACACATACCATCTGTTTGATTATTTATATTTTCTAATTCATGATAGTCATACTTCACTCTTTCCATATTTTCAATATATTCATTCGTAATATACTTTAAAGAATCTCCTAACATTTTACTATCAATGCCTATATGAATATTTTCCCAATCACTATTAAAATAATACCCTTTATCGTCTAAAAATACTTTTTTCATTTTTTTACATACTTTCATAAATCTACTCTCCTATCATCATTAAATTAGTTATTATTAAGAATTACAATTCAAAACATTATTTATTCTTAATAATAACTTTATTTTTTGTCTATTATGAATTCGCTCTGCATATTGTAGATACCTTTTTAGTATTTTAATAGTTAATCGTTTTAATTCTTCCTTTATTTTAAAAATTAAATCTGTCTAAATATTTCTTATTTTAAATACATTTTTTGATAAATTAATAAAGCCATAATGTATTTAATACATCAATCACAACATGAGACTGAAGTTATAAATAAATTATGGCTTTCCAATATATTTAATTTTAAAATTTTATATTTTCTTGTCTGATTATTTTTTTATTACATTTCCCATTTTTTTATAAAGTGGTAATGTTACTAAAGATATTATCACAGCTTTTAGTACATTAAATGGAGCTATCATCCAAATTACAAAAGTAAATAGGTCATGAATCTTAGGATTTATAGCTGAACCTAACCCTATTATAGCATCTAGTCCCATAAATTGACCATAAAGTGGTAACATTACAAAGTAATTTAACACTGAGCCAATTATAGTCATAGCTATTGTTCCTAATACAAATCCAATTAATATGCCTTTTAAATCTTTACTTTTCTTATATGAATAACAAAGTATCATTACATAAGAACCACCAATTAATATATTTGCAAACTCTCCTACTCCTCCAGTTGTTGTTGCTGTAATCGCTTGTAGTATATTTTTTACTACAACTATTCCAAATCCAACTAATGGTCCTAAAGACATCCCTCCAAATATTGCTGGAATATCTGATAAGTCAATTTTTAAGAAATCTGGAAATATACCTGGTATTGGTGCTTGAATAAACATTAGTAAATAAGATATTGCTGATAAAATTGACATTACTACTAAAGTTCTTGTTGAAATCATATTACTTCTTTTTGCTGTACTTTGCATAATTATTATCCTCCTAATAAATATATTTATATTTTTTTAGGAAAAACAAAAAACTCGAAGACCTTATCTTCGAGTTTTTATGGATATAGTTTAAACAAACTAAAATAAACTTATTTATATTCCATAAATATCTTCTCTCATCCAGACTTTACTGTCGGCTTTGGAATTTCACCAAATCAACCACATAAGTAGTTCGCGGGCTATACCGCCGGTAGGGAATCTCACCCTGCCCCGAAGATCTTCTTTGATTTTTTAATTTTCCTTACACTCTTATATTAGTTAATTTTTTAATAATTGTCAAGTTATTTTTTTTCATACACTACTTTCCCATTTATTATAGTGTAAAGTACATTACTTTGAATCTCTAGTGGAGAATTATCCCAAATTACTATATCTGCATCTTTACCAACTTCTATAGAACCTACTCTATCTTCAATTCCTAGAGTCTTAGCTGGATTTATTGTAATGGATTCTATTGCTTTTTCTTCTTTCATTCCATGCTTAACTGCTATCCCTGCACATATTGGAAGATATTGAACTGGTATTACTGGATGGTCTGTCATTATACATACATCAAGTCCTGCATTTGAAAGTATTCCAGCTGTATTAAACGTTAAATTTCTAAGTTCAAATTTAGACCTTTCTGATAATGATGGCCCTACTATTACAGGAAATCCTTCTTCCAATAGCTCCTCCACTATAAGATGACCTTCTGTACAATGGTCTAATGTAAGCTTTAAATTAAACTCTTTTGCAATCCTTATGGCTGTGAACATATCATCAGCTCTATGGGCATGTGCTTTAAAAGGAATTTCTCCTCTTAAAACGGGTATTAAACTTTCCATTTTTATATCATATTCAGGTTTTTCACAATCTTCATCATCATGACTTTCATACAGGTCGACTTCCTCTAAATATTCTTCTGCTTTTTTAAGATTCTCTCTAAGTAATGAAGCTATTGCCATTCTAGTTTGTGGAGATTTATCATCTTGACCATAACAGCTTTTTGGATTTTCTCCAAAGGCTATTTTAGATGCTACTGGATTTTTTATTACCATTTTATCAATTCTTTTCCCATAGGTCTTTATAGCTATACATTGACCTCCCATAACATTTGCACTTCCAGGAGTTGTACATACAGAAGTTATACCACCTTCAAAAGCTTCTTTAAATGTTCTGTCCATTGGATTAATCCCATCTATAGGATTTAATTGTGGTGTTATTGGGTCAGTTTCTTCATTTCCATCTGCTCCTTCAAATCCTATACCATCTTCCCACAATCCTAAATGAGTATGGGCATCTATAAACCCTGGAAACACAAATTTACCACTTGCATCTATCACCTCTACATCTAAAGGTGCTATTAAGTCTTTTCCTATCTCTATTATTTTTCCTTGGTCTATAAGTATATCCCCCTGAATTATTCCATTTGTTATGGTATTTATATTACCATTTTTTATAAAAACCATTCATTTTCCTCCTGATTTTCAATACTATACTAACTATTTTAAATATTATCTCTTTACAATCTCATTTCATAATTTCTTAAATTTTTTATTATGCTACTTACATTTATAATTGTTACACATAAGTATCATAACTAAACATAAATTAACCTATTTTTTCATTGATAATGCAACTCTTTTTTTATTTAAATCAATTCCAATTACCTTTACATCTACTATATCACCTACTGTAACAATACTCATAGGGTCTTTTACAAAGCTATTACTCATTTCTGATTTATGAACTAGCCCATCATTTTTTATTCCAATATCTACAAATGCTCCAAAATCTACAACATTTCTTATTGTACCTTTTAAAGACATCCCTTCTTGTATATCTTCAATTTTTAGGACATCAGTTCTAAGTATAGGCTTTATTCCTTCTTCTCTTGGGTCTCTTCCTGGTTTTTTAATCTCAGCTATGATATCTCTTAAAGTAACTTGGCCTACTTCCAATTTTTCACTTAATTCTCTCAAACCAATTTCCTTAACTTTTTCATCTATTTCTTCTATATTTTTATTTTTTACATCATCCAAAGAATATCCTATTATTTCAATCATTTTTTTGCATATATCATAACTTTCAGGATGTACACCTGTATTATCTAGAGGATTCTTTCCATCTAAGATTCTCATAAATCCAGCACATTGAGTAAATGCTTGAGGGCCAAGTCTTTTTACTTTTTTCAGTTGTACTCTTGATGTAAAGTCTCCATTTTCTTCTCTATATGCTATTATATTTTTTGCGATAACCTTACTTATTCCTGCAATATGCTCTAATAGAGAATATGATGCAGTATTTAAATCTACTCCAACACTATTTACGGAATCCTCAACAACTCCATTTAATACTTCTTCTAATCTCTTCTTATTTAAGTCATGTTGATATTGGCCTACACCTATACTCTTAGGGTCTATTTTCACAAGTTCTGCTAAGGGGTCTTGTAGTCTTCTCGCTATAGATATAGCTCCTCTTATTGATACATTTATATCTGGATGTTCTTCATTTGCGAGTTCAGATGCTGAGTAAACTGATGCACCAGCTTCGCTGACTATAACATATTGAATGTCTCTATCTATCTCTTTTATCATTTCTGACACAAATGTTTCTGACTCTCTTGATGCTGTCCCATTTCCTATTGAAATTATGTCTATATTATATTTTTCAATTAATTCTTTTAAAGTCTTCTTGGCCCCTTCTACATTATTTTGAGGGTCTGTTGGATATACTGTTGTATAGTCCAATAATTTACCATTTTTATCTACAACCGCTATTTTGCAACCAGTTCTAAATGCAGGGTCAAATCCCATAACTACTTTATCTTTAACTGGTGGTTGAAGTAATAAACTTTTAACATTTTTTCCAAATACACTTATAGCCCTTTCTTGAGCTATTTCTGTCAGATGATTTCTTATTTCTCTTTCTATCGATGGGAAAATTAATCTTTTATATGAATCTTCTATTGAACTTACAATTTCATCTTTATTCTTAAAGTTTTTATCATTTACATATTCATTTACTATATAATTTAAAACTTTATCATTATTTATTTCTAATTTAACTTTTAAAAAATTCTCTTTTTCTCCTCTATTTATTGCTAAAACTCTATGTGGAGCCATACTTTTCACTGCTTCACTATAATCGTAATACATATCATAAACTGATTTCTCATCAGTAGAACTTTTACTAACTATCATTCCTTCTCTTAAAGCAAGCTCTCTTATGTATTTTCTAATCTTCGCATCATCTGAAACTGTTTCTGCAATTATATCTCTTGCACCTTTTAAGGCATCCTCAACAGAAGTTACTTCTTTTTCTTCATTTATATAACTCTTCGCCTCTAAATCTATATTATCTAGATTACTCTCTAGTATTGATACTGCTAGATTTTCTAACCCTTTTTCTTTTGCTATTGTTGCTCTAGTTCTTTTCTTTTGTTTATATGGAGCATATATATCTTCTACTTCTTGTAGTGTTTTTGCTTTTTCTATATTTTGTGTTATCTCATCTGTTAATTTTCCTTGTTCATCTATTAATCTAACTACATCATCTTTTCTACTTTGAAGGTTTCTTAGATACATCAATTTTTCATAGAATTCCCTTAATGTGACATCACTCATCTCACCAGTCATTTCTTTTCTGTATCTAGCTATAAATGGTATTGTATTTCCTTCATCAATAAGCTTTAGCGTATTATTTATTTGTTCATCTTTGAGATTAAATTCATTTTTTAAGATTTGATTTATATCCAATTTTTTTCACTCCTAATGTTAGTTTTTTCATAAGTATAACAAACAGAACGAAGGCTGAGGGTTGTAGTCCTCAGCCTAAGTGCTGTAAAGTGCATAGTAAGCACTAACCTTCTTATATATCTATCCTAATTACTGTACATTGTTTATTAAACTGTCTTATTCATTTTTAAGTATTCGTTGATAAACAAGTCTATATTTCCATTCATCACACTATCTACATTTCCAAACTCAGCATTTGTCCTATGGTCTTTGACTAACTTATATGGTTGGAAAACATAGGACCTAATTTGGCTACCCCACGTTATTTGTGAGTATTTGCCTTGTATATCTTCTATTTTTTCCTTTTGCTCTAATTCTTTTAACTCTATCAATTTTGCCATCAAAAGTCTCATAGCTCTATCTTTATTTAAATGTTGAGACCTTTCATTTTGACACTGAACCACTACACCAGTAGGAATATGTGTTATTCTAACAGCTGAATCAGTTGTGTTTACATGTTGTCCTCCAGCACCAGACGCTCTATATGTGTCTATCTTCAAATCTGATGAATTAATTTCTACTTCTATATTTTCATCTAACTCTGGTGTTACATCTATAGAAGCAAATGAAGTATGTCTCTTTCCTGATGGGTCAAATGGAGATATTCTTACCAATCTATGAACCCCTTTTTCACTTTTTAAATATCCATAAGTGTTGGTTCCTTCTACAAGAATTGTAGCTGTCTTTATTCCCGCTTCAGGGTCTGATATTATATCTAAAAGCTTAACTTTATAACCCTTACCTTCTGCCCATCTTATATACATTCTTAAAAGCATCTGAGCCCAATCTTGAGCATCTAGACCCCCAGTTCCAGCATTTATAGATAATATAGCATTATTTTTATCATACTCGCCATTTAAAAGAGTTTTTATTTTCATCTCAGATAATTTTTCTTCTATTGATTCTATAGACATTTCTATATCCTTTTCAACAGAATCATCCTCTTCTTCTAGGCCTATTTCAATCAATACTTCTACATCTTCTAATAAGTTTTTTAGACTTTCATATTCATCTATAGTTTCTTTTAAAGCTTTGTTTTCTTGAAGTACTTTTTGCGCTACTTCATTGTCATTCCAAAAATCTTGTTTATTTATCTTCTCTTCATTAATTTTTATCTTTTCCATCAATGAAGCTACGTCAAAGAGAAACCCTCAATTCTTCTAAATTTGAAGCTATTTGCTCCACACTATGTCTATACTCTTGTATCTTTAACATTTAATCCTCCAAAACTATCTTCCACAACAGTTTTTATATTTCTTACCACTTCCACAAGGACATAAATCATTTCTTCCAACTTTTTCATCTTTTTTAATAGTTTTACTTGTTGGAAGAGTTCCATCTGAGGGAGAAGTTAGATTTTCAACATCTACAACTGCTTTTCTTTCTACTGGAGCCTCTATTGTTATATTAAATAAATATCTTACAGTATCTTCTTTGATATGTTTATTCATCTCATCAAACATATCAAAACCTTCCATTTTATAAGCAATAACTGGGTCTTGTTGACCTACAGCACGAAGCCCTATACCTTGACGTAATTGATCCATTGCATCTATATGGTCTATCCAATGATTATCAACAGCTTGAAGTAAGATAACTCTCTCAACTTCTCTCATTCTTTCATAACCTATTTGTTCTTCTTTTGCAGTATATATCTTCATAGCTATTTCATAAACTTTTTCTGTTATTTCAACTGGATTAAGCTTTTCTATCTCTGGGATTTCTATACTACCTTTTGGTAAGAACAGATTATACATATGTTCCTTAAATCCTTCTTCATCAAATCCTTTATCTTTTGTATAAAGAGTCACTGATTCTTCTATTATAGAATGAGTCATTGATTGTACTTGCTCTTGTAAATCTTCACCTTCTAATACACGTTTTCTCTCTGCATATATTATTTCTCTTTGCTTATTCATAACATCATCATATTGAAGTACATGTTTTCTTATTCCAAAGTTTTTACCTTCGACTTTCTTTTGTGCACCTTCAATAGACTTAGATAAGATTCTATGTTCTATAGGCATGTCTTCTTCAAGACCTATTTTATTTACGATTCCAGATATTCTATCGCTTCCAAACAATCTCATAAGGTCATCATCAAGACCTATATAAAATCTTGAGCTACCTGGGTCACCTTGACGACCAGCACGACCTCTTAACTGGTTATCTATTCTTCGAGATTCATGTCTTTCTGTACCAATTATAGCAAGTCCACCTGCTTCTACTACTTGTTTTTGTTCGTCTTCTGTTTGTTGCTTAAATTGTTTATATAATCTTTCGTACTCTGCTCTAGCTTCAAATAAAATTTCATTTCCTGCCACAGGTATTCCTTCTATTGGAGTATCAACTCTATTTACTACATCTTCTTTAAATCCATTTCTTCTCATTTCTCTCTTAGTTAAGAAATCTGGATTCCCACCTAAAACTATATCAGTACCACGACCAGCCATGTTAGTAGCTATTGTAACAGCTCCAAGTCTACCTGCTTGAGCTATTATTTCTGCTTCTTTATCATGGTGTTTAGCATTTAATACTTCATGTCTAATACCTTTTTTCTTTAATATTTGTGATAGTAGTTCTGACTTTTCTATCGAAACTGTACCTACAAGTATTGGTTGATTAACTTTATGTCTTTCAATTATTTCTTCAGCTACAGCATTAAATTTACCTATCTCACTTTTATATACACAATCTGGCAAGTCTTCTCTTACCATAAGCTTATTAGTAGGCACTTGGAAGACATCCATTTTATATATTGCTTTAAACTCTTCTTCTTCTGTTTTTGCTGTACCAGTCATACCTGAAAGTTTTTTATACATTCTAAAGTAATTTTGGAATGTTACAGTAGCTAGTGTTTTAGATTCTCTCTGTATTTTAAGACCTTCTTTTGCTTCTATTGCTTGATGCAAGCCTTCTGAATATCTTCTACCAAACATAAGTCTACCAGTAAACTCATCAACTATTACTATTTCTCCATCTTTAGCAACATAATCAACATCTTTTTTCATTATTACATGTGCCCTTAAAGCCTGATTTATATGGTGATATAACTCTGTATGAGATATATCTGTTATATTATCAACATTAAAATATACTTCTGCTTTTTGTATACCTGATGCTGTTAGAGATACAGCCTTATCTTTTTCTTCTAATTCATAGTCATCAGGTTTTAAAGTTAACACAAATGTATTTGCATCTGAATATAGGTGAGTTGATTTATCTCCAGGCCCAGATATAATAAGTGGTGTTCTAGCCTCATCTATAAGTATAGAGTCGACCTCATCCACTATCGCATAATTTAATCCTCTTTGAACTCTTTGCTCTTTGTGTATTACCATATTGTCTTTTAAGTAGTCAAATCCATATTCATTATTTGTACCATAAGTTATATCACAATCATATTGTTCTTTTCTAACTTTTGGATTTTGACCATGTACAATAACACCTACACTCATTCCTAAAAACTCATAAACTTTTGCCATTTGGTCTCTATCACGTTTTGCAAGATAATCATTTACCGTTACAACATGTACACCTTTTCCAGTAAGAGCATTCAAATAAACAGGAGCAGTTGCAACCAAAGTTTTACCTTCACCTGTTTTCATCTCAGCTATTCTTCCTTGATGTAATACTATACCTCCAATCATTTGAACTCTGTAGTGTCTAAGACCTAATACTCTTTTAGAAGTCTCTCTGACTACTGCAAATGCTTCTGGAAGTATATCATCTATACTTTCTCCATTTTCTAATCTTTCTTTAAATGTATTTGTCATATTTTTAAGTTCCGAGTCTGCCATAGATTCAAATTTAGGTTCTAATGAATCTATTATATCAACAGTCTTATTGAACTTTTTCAATTCTTTTTTATCTGCCATGTTGAATAAACTATCCATAAAGCTCATATTTTACATCTCTCCTCGTTCTTTATTGTACTATTATTCATTTTACCATAAAAACTATACTTTTAATATTAATTTAAAAAGCTATCGATAAATAATTTATCGATAGCTAATATGATTAAATCTAAATTGCTTTATTCATGTTCTATTATACCATATCCGCCATTATGACGTTTATAAACTACAGCTATTTCATCTGAATCTATATTCTTGAACATATAGAAATCATGTCCTACTAATTCCATTTGTAATACAGCTTCTTCTTCGCTCATTGGCTTAACACTAAATTTCTTACGTCTTTGAATTACTATATCTTGATTTTCATCTTCATAATCTTCTTGTTCATCTGCTAGATTTATCTCTGCATCTTGGAATCTTATACTCTTATTGTCTTGATGCTTATCTTGTAATCTCTTTTTATATTTTTTTAATTGTTTGCTTAATTTATCATATACAACATCTATAGCTGTGTATAAATTCTCCTGCATATCTTCTGCTCTAATTATAGGACCATTTACAGTAGCTATTGTTACTTCTATTTTTTGTCTTGTTTTTTTAGCACTTACTGTAACCTTTACATCAGTGTCTGGATGAATGTAATTATCTAACTTACTTAACTTGCTTTCGATTTTATTTTTTATTGCATCAGTTAATTCGATTTGTTTTCCAGATATAATTATGTTCATAAGTACATCTCCCTTCAATTATGCCAGTATAAGAAAATTTATACTTAAATAATATATTCTACATGAAATCTCATAATCCTTCTTTTATTATTAACTTTTGTGATTTTTTCTATTCAATTGATAGAATTATTTTTCATTTTTAATCACCTTAATGCTTATGTGGATTAATATTATAACAATACCCTGTGGATAATGTGGATAAAACTGTTAATAACTCTTGTTCCTGTGTATTTAAAGCTATTTTTATTATCCTTTCTATCCACAAATATCTCCAATAATTGTTTATTAATATGTGAATTCATGTCATAAAGTGGTAATTTTAGGAAATTATATGTATTATATGTTACTTAACTTTTATAAATTTTTCATAGTTATCCACCTTCTAAGACCTCCATATTTCATTTTTTCTTTCACTATTTAGTTTAACTTCAAAATTATCTAAAAATAGTAAAGCATCATAACAATAATTTCTTAATCAATACTCATAATATTCATATACCCAAACTACAATTGACTAACACTCTTTATTTAATCTAATAAGTTATATAAATTATATATGTTTATATTATTTCGAAATTATATCCACTAATTGTTTTAGCTTTTGTCTGTCTATATCTTCAAATGGATTTTTATCTATTCTAACAGCTGTACCAAAATGAAAATTATTTGCCTTAGTTACTCCCTTTATTTCAACTATATTATTAAAATTAAGACCTCCACCTAAAAGAATTTTTATATTATTAGAGTTAAGCATCATATCTTTTATAATTTTTATATTCTCTCTTATACTTCCCTTTCCCCCTGACGTTAATATATTTGTAATTCTGTCATAATTCTTTAAAAGATTAACACTTTCTATTGTATTTGATTCATCTATTGCTCTATGAAATGTAACATCAAGATTATCGCAATATTGCAACAAAAAATTTAAATTTTCTTCATCTATATTATTATTCTTGTCTAACATTCCAAATACAACTCCATTAGCTCCAATCTTTTTGACTGTATTTATATCTTTTAACATTATATTTATGTCTTCTTTACTATATACAAAGCTTTTAGCATGTGGTCTTATCATTACGTTCACAGGTATCTTTACACTGTTAACAACACTTTCTATAAGTCCAAAACTTGGTGTTAGCCCTCCTTCAGTTAAAGCACTAACTAATTCTATTCTATCTGCGCCACAATCTTCTATAATCTTAGCGTCTTCTACTGTCATTCCTATTATCTCTAGCATAACTACTCCTTTGCTAATTCATATATTGCATTTGAAAATATCTTTGCATTTAAGATTATATCATCTATATCCATATATTCGTCAGGATTATGTGCTATTCCTTTTTGTCCTGGAAACGAAGGTCCAAATGGAACTATATTTGGCATTACTTTTGCATATGTACCTCCATTAGTTGTTACTGGAGTACCATCTAATGATGTTACTCTTTCATAAGCTATTTGAAGTTTTTTAACAAGCTTACTATCCTTATCAAAATATACAGGGTTAAAATTAGAAATTACTTCTATCTCTGTATCATTGGGAAAATTAGATTTTATTTCATCTAAGACATCTTCTAGTTTATAACTAAATTCATATTTTACCTTTATCTCAAGTATTATGTAACTATTCTCTTTATGTAACTCTTTATTTGTGACAATCACCTTTTCAGACATATTTTCTATAAAGCTTAAAAATGTATCTTCCTTATAGTTACAGTTATTTTTGATTATAATTTTCGCCATACCTTTTTCACCATATACAACAGGATATTTGCAATCTGGTGTGAACCCCATTATAGGAGGTTTTTCATTTTTTAAATAATATGGTATATCTTTAAATCCACTTTCTTCATTTGTGCCAAAAATTATCCTAACTTTTTTATCTAACTTTAAACCTAATTCCTTAATAACATATAATCCATATAAAGCACACATTATAGGTCCTTTATTATCTAATACCCCTCTACCATAGATTTTTCCATTATATATTTCTCCTCCATAAGGTTGATATATCCAATTTTCCCCTTCATGTACTACATCTACGTGGCCAATTACACAGATATAATCTTCGCTATCTCCATATTCTGCATAACCAATATAATTGTCTAAGTTTCTAACTTTAAAGCCTAATTTTCTTGAAATTTCTAGTGCTTTATTGAGTGCTTTTCCTACCTTTTCGCCAAAAGGGAAGTCATTTTCTGACTCCCCTTCAACGCTAGGTATTTTTACAATATCTACAATATCGCTTAATAAATGTTCTTTTATCTCGTCTACTTTATTGTTTATAATATTCATAAAAATCTCCTTTTAAATATTAAAGACTCTACTTTGCTGCATAAATACAAACTTTATTCACTCACTTCTATTGGAGCCTTTATCCTAGCTTCATATGCTTCCATCCACTCGTTTGACACAACCTTATGTATAGTTTTACCATCTATTCTATTTGATATATACACTGTAGGTTCTTCTGCTTTAGTAGCTACTGAGAATGTAAAGTCAGCTATGTTTGTAGCTACTCCCCATTCTCCTTTATTATTCATAGCAACTAATGATAAGTCTCCAGCTTTTCCTCGTCTTTTGATAAGTTGTTCATCTAACTCATTTACTGCTATATCACATGCCTCTTGTGGATGTTTTCCTTCTTTCATAAGTCTAACTATCTCATATGATATACACCCTTTCATCAAATCTTCTCCAAGACCAGTAGCTGTAGCCCCTCCTATGTTACTATCAACGAAAAACCCTGAACCAGATAGTGCAGAATCTCCTATTCTACCTCTTTTCTTCATAAATAGACCACTTGTTGAGGTTGCTGCACACATCTTTCCATCTCTATCTAAAGATATCATCCCAACAGTATCATGACCAGCATATGGGCTTAATCCTTTATCTAAAGTTTCTTTTTTTCTCTTCTTATAATGTAGTTTCGCTCTATCTGTTAACATATTTTTTCTTTCAAATCCATTTTTATGGGCATATTCTTCAGCTCCGATTCCAACTAAGAAATTATTCACTTTCTCATAACTTAGTTTTCTAGCTATGCTGACAGGGTTAGAATAATCTCTTATACCTGCAACTGCTCCTATATCTAGTGTGTTTCCATCCATAAATGCAGCATCAAGTTCTACTTCACAATTTTCATTTGGAAGTCCTCCATATCCAACCGATTTATAGAATGGATAATCTTCGACTCTTCTTACAGCAAGTTCTACAGCATCTCCTGCTTCCATTCCTTTTTCTAAATGTTCTGATGCTTCAGTGATTCCTTCTATAGCCATTCTCCATGTTGCTATCATTCCCCACATATCAGAAAATCCCTCCTTAATTATAGAAACTCTATCCACATACTTTAATGTAAATAATATTTTACTTAAACCTGTCCCCTAGTAAAGTGTTAATTAATAACAAAATTCTTCTTTCATTAAAGTTATGTCTTCTTTATTTGCTATTGAATTTGCTAATTTACATATATTGTTTAGTGAATCATTAAGACCAATTCCACCTTTTTTAGGTGTCTTAACTATACATATATCATTTTTGTATTCGTTTATTACGTATGTATTTTCTTCTGACATAGCTGCAAAAGCTGGTATATCTGTTTTATTATTTATATTTTTAGATAATATTGCTGACATCTTAGAAAAATTTTCATAGTTAAAACTTGGTCCACAAATTACTACATCAGGATTTAACTTTTTAACCATAGCTATCATTTTATTTGTCACTTCTTCTTCATTGTTTATAAAAAATTCATCCCCACAGAAAAGTGTCGCTATTACTTTAGATTCTTTTAAAAATGGTTCCATCATTACACCTGGACCTAATGGACTTGATTTTCCAGCAGGAGGTATATTGCTTTTTTCTTTCCCACCTGCACCTGCTTGTATTTGATCCAATATCATAACTATTTTCTTCATAATTTTCCTCCTATAATACTAAATCATCAAAAGATATATCATCATCTTCCTCTTCAACATTTGTTTTTTCTTCTTTTAAATATTGTTTATCTAACATCTTTATAAATGGCATGTACATAAATATTCCTAGTACAAGAAGTATTATTTGTAATAAAGCACCTTGCCATCCTGTTGTTAGAAATCCAGAGAATATAATTGGAGTTGTCCATGGTAATTGAACTCCATTTGTAAGTGGTACTAATCCTGCTGACATACAGAAATAGGCTATTATTATGTTTATTGTTGGAACTATTGCAAATGGTATCAATAATATTGGGTTAAGCATTATTGGTAGACCAAATATTAATGGCTCATTTATTCCAAATATCCCTGGTAAAATTGATAATTTACCCATTGATTTTATACGTTTACTTTTGCATATAAGTAACATAGCTATAATTAAGGATAGTGTACTACCTGCCCCACCAAATGTTGCAAACATATCCTGGAATTGACCAGTTATTATGTTTGGTATTTTTGAACCAGCTTGAAAAGCCGCTAAATTTTCAGCTGATAAAATTTTTAATATTGGATTATAGACAGCTCCAACAACACTACTACCATTTATTCCAAAGAACCAGAATAAATGTAAGAATATATAAGCTATTGCCATAGCACCTAAACTATTTCCTAATTTTAATAATGGCATTTGTAAAAACTTAAATATAAATTCATGTATACTTCCATATGGTGTAGCTTCAAAAGCAATCTTAACTAAAAAGAAAACTACCATAACTATTGCACTTGGTATTAATGCAGCAAATGATTTTGAAACAGTTGGAGGAACTCCATCTGGCATCTTCAATGTCCACCCTTTTTTGACAACTACTGCAAATAACTTAACAGATGTTATTGCGGTTATCATTCCTACAAACATTCCCTTAGAACCCATCCAACCTAATGGGATACCAGTTACCATATAGACTGCCTTTGTTCCTTCTGGTGTATATGGTATTACAAATGGTGTAACTATAAAAAAGGCGACTATTGCAACTGCTGCTGATGCAATTGGGTCTACATCTATTTGTTTAGCATAAGAGTAACCAATTCCTAAAACTGCAAGTAAAGTCATTACTTCAAAAGTCGCTATAGTTGGCTGTTGTAATTTTACTGCCCAATCTGGACCAAAAATTTGACCTACAAATTCGTCCCATCCTTTTATTGGGAAGTTTGCTACTAATAAAAATAATGACCCTATTATCAATAATGGTGATGATACTAAAAAACCATCTCTAATTGCAATTAATAATTTATTTTTACCTATTTTTTCAGCCAACGGCATAAGTATTCTTTCCAATTTATTCATCTATCCACCCTCATTTCTCAGTATCTTTTTACTATATTTTAAGCTTGTTTAGACTTTATTAATTTTATAGCAAGCTTTAGTACTTTTTCTCCATTCATAGTTCCATAATCAGTTTCGTTTATTATATCCACAGGTTTTCCTTGAGCTTCAAACTTTGGCTTTAACTCCTTTAGCATGTATTTAACTTGAGGTCCTAACAATATACAATCTGGATTCTTCTCTGCAACTATCTTATCAATTTCTGCTATTGGAAATGCTTCTACTTCTATTGGTAAATTGTGTTCATCTGCTACTTTCTGCATCTTTCCTGCAAGTAAGCTTGTTGACATACCAAAACTACAAAATAAATATACTTTTCTCTTCATTATCTTAAATCCCCCTTAATTACTTTTTATTTTAATTTTTGAATTTCTTTTCTTAGCACTATCATTTCTTTTATAAGGTTTCTTTCACTCATACAAGTCATTAAATGGTCTTGAGAGTGAATTAGTAAAATAGATATATCTGATTTATTTCCTCCTGCTTCCTTTTGTATAAGTTCTGTTTGTACTTTATGTGCTTTTAATATTTCTTCATTTGCACTTTCGATTAATTCATCAGCCTTTTCAAAATCGTTTTCCTTTGCACAATCAAGAGCTTCATAAAGCATAGATTTTGCATTTCCAGCATGAATTATAATCTTTAATACTATTTCTTCCATTTCTTCCTCCTAAATTACTTGTCTACTTTTAACTGATTTCTATCTGATAGATATATAATATCTTATAAAAACAAAAAAACATGCACAACTTTTTCCACTACATGGAAAATTTTGTGCTTATTCACATTTTGATATAAATTTATATAAGAATATTTTTTATATTTTTAATATCACAATTACTTAGCACATCAAGCATATTTTCATCTTCTGTCAATTTAGATATTTCTTTGAATAATTCTCTAAATACTTTTCTATCATCCTCTTTTTTATAAGCTAATAAAAGTATAATCTTTATGTATTTTCCATTTCTAATTTTTATTGGTGTTTTCAATCTTGCAAAACATAAGACAGATTGTTTTATATACTTCATATCTCCATGAGGAAATAATATTCCTTTCCCAACATTAGTTGGATATGCCTTTTCTCTCTCTATAATAGAATTTAAATATTCTTTATCTGCATAATGCTTTTCGATTAATAAATTAGTTAAGTATGCTATAGCCTCATAAATATCATTATGTTCTAGCTCTCTTATTAAATAATCAGACATCATTAATCTATTCATAAGTTTATATGATGTATCTTTTTCTTTTATTTTGTTGGTAAATTCTTTGAGTTTATTTTCATCTTCATCAGTAAATAGTGGCGTTGTTATAAAAATTGGCTTTTGTACATTTTCATATTCTTGAAATGCAATTATAAAATCTATCATTTTATTGAAGTTATCTCTTCTTAAATCTTCTTCCCTTAGTGTTTCAACTATTTCTATATTATTAAATCTCTTTTCTATCTTTACTTTTAGTAACATACTTACTCCAAAACTAAATGGGCACACGATACTTGCTTTTTTAGTTGATTCTCTCTTATTACTTTTTCTTTCTAAAGATGTTTGAAAGTGAAGAGTAAGATAACCTATTTCATCTTCAGTTATTTGTGTTCCTTTTTGCTCAATTCCTATTGAATTTGAAATTACTGTAAATAAAAAACAAAATTTATTTTTTATATTATCTAAAAGTGGATTTTCCAAATAAACGTTACTTTGCATTTGGTGCATTGTAACATTTAAGTGACATATTAATTGGTCATAAAGCAATATATCATTATTAAAGTTTATACCCGATTCTTCTGATACCAGATTTATAATTCTTTTTGTATACTCTGATAATTCTTCATTAAGGTATAGTGATTTTTTAGTATCTTTACTATTTATTTGTTTATTCATGCCAAGTATTAGTGATTCTATAAATAATTTTTCTTCATGGTTTAATACTATAGATAGACTGGATTTCAACTCATTTTCTATATCTAATATAAGAATTTCTAACTTTAATTCTTTTTTAATATTTACTATTTCAAAAGAATTCCCCAACCTTATTCGTATGATATTTATAAGTAAAAATAACATCAATTGCCTGAATGAAACATCTGTAAGTCTTATATCCATTTTATCTTCTATTATAGACATTATATTTTTGACAACTATTATGTCTACTATATGGAAATATTCTATTTCATCCATGTTTAGTCTGTATTTATCTATATATTTAAATAAAAATGCCACTAACATTATCCTTATGTCTTTCTCATTTCCCTCAATACATATACCACTGCCCGTTTTAGTTGAAATTTTCAAATTATAATTACTTAATTCTACTGATAATGTATTTATTTCTTCCCTAACAATATTTTTATTTATATACAATTTATTGGACAAATCATTTAAGGTAATCTTCTTATTATTGCAAAGTAATAGATTCAATATCTCAACTTGTTTATGGAGTTCACTATTTACTCTTTTAACTTCACCTCTTAACTTCTGATTTACTATTATTTTATCTGTATCATCTCCACTAAACTTAATTCCTATTTTAGGCTTTCTTTTAATATAAGCACTACAAAAAGTAGACAACCATTCATCAATGTACTTACAATCATTTCTTATTGTTCTCTCTGAGCACTCAAAATCGTTAGCAATGTCATTGATATTTATAAATTCTTCTTTCAATAGCAATACTGTCAACAAGTTCTCTTGTCTTTTGTTCATATATATCACCTCTTTATGATTCAATCTAAATTTATTATATATAAAAAAGAGCTACACATAAAAACATTATGCTAGCTCTCTTTTAATATGATATTTAGCTGACCTGGTCTTTGACCCCACACTCGCCTACTGGAGGGTTCGCTTGGGTTCGCCGCACTACTACTCTCTCTCGATTTTATTATCGGTAGGTCTTACTTCTAAGCCGCACCATGCTCATTAACCCAATTTTTAGTGTTAACTTACGTGGATCCTTTTGCCTGCGACTGGCTTGGACTTTCAACCACAGACCTAAATATCACTTATTCATTTTAATATTTTAAAGTAAAATTGTCAATATATAAGATTATTCCATAACGTAGTTGTCATTTGCTCTTGTAAGCAACGTCATTACAAAAACCTTATTAACACCAGATAACTTTAAAATCTTAGATATTTCATTTGTTGTCACGCCAGTTGTAAATATATCATCTATCAAAAGTACATTTTTATTATTTATTAATTTAATATTTTTGTTAACAGCAAACACATTTTTTAATTCCTTTTTTCTCTCTTGTTTACTTAACTTATAAAGCATCCTTGTATTTTTTTCCCTGGATATACAATCTAACATTGGAACATTGATTATTTTACTCAAACTCAAAGCTATTTTTTGTGCTTGGTTAAATCCTCTTTTATTAAGTCTTTTCTTATGAAGTGGAACAAATAATATATAATCAAATTTCACATTTTCTAAATCCAACTTTTCTTTCATTATTTGCGCTATGTATTTAGCCATAAATGTTTTTTGATTGTACTTTAATCCTAATATTATTTTTTTAGTTATCTCGTTGTATTCAATACAGGAGATTGACTTGTCAAAATAAAAACTTTTATCAAAACAATAGCTACATCCTTCAATAAATTCTTTTTCAAGTGAATGATGTATTATTGGCTTTCCACATTTTATACACCCATTCAGTATAAAATTCATTTCATTAAAACAACTTTTACAGACTGAATAGGTATTAGTTTTTTTTATTGATTTATCACAAATTATGCAATTTATATTTTCAGGATAAATAAAATCCAGACATTTATTAATTAGATTTCTAAGACTCTTAATAAAATTATCATTGCATATTTTCATATTTACTCTATCAACAGCCCTTCTTGTTTGAATTTGTTTAACTTATATCCTAAGTTTGAATATCTTTGATTTACTCTGTTATTTTTTATCATATATTCCAAATATTTCACATCTCCAACTAACACAACTAATTTTTTTGCTCTTGTCACTGCTGTATATAATAAATTACGACTTAGTAACATAGGAGGAGCCCAAGTTATTGGTATCACTACGACTGGGAATTCACTTCCTTGACTTTTATGTATGGTTGTACAAAAACTATGGTCAATCTCATCTAATTCATCATATAAGTATGATACAATTTTAGTTTGGTCAAATAGTACATAAATAGTTTTCTTATCCTTATCTATATGATATACATAGCCTATATCTCCATTATATATACCTTCCCCACTTTCCTTTTGGTCTTCTGTCTCCCACTTTTTTGTATAATTATTTTTTACTTGCATTACCTTGTCACCAACTCTAAACAACCTTTTAGAAAAACTTTCTTCTACTTTAAACTTCTCCTTTTTGTTAAGATACTTTTGTAACTCTATATTAAGATTGGTAACTCCTAGCTCTCCTTTTCTCATTGAAGATAACACTTGTATATCTTTTAGTTTATCAACATTATAAAATTTAGGTAATCTTTCATTTACCAAACCTATTATTTCATTTAATATCTCTTCATTTGTTGATTTTCTTATAAAAAAGAAGTCTTTTCCCTTTGTATTTAAATGAAGTGGTTCTCCATTATTTATCTTATGAGCATTCACAATTATCATACTTTGTTGAGCTTGTCTAAATATTTCATTTAATTTGACTACATTTATAATATTTGAATCTATCATGTCCTTAAGTACATTGCCTGCACCTACAGAAGGTAATTGGTCGCTATCCCCAACTAATATTACTCTTGTTCCTAATTTTATTGCTCTAAGTAAATTATACATTAAGATAATATCTACCATTGATACTTCATCGACTATTATTACATCTGAATTTATTGGGTCTTCTTCATCTTTAAAAAATGTTAAATCATCATCTGTTGAAAATCCCATTTCTAATAATCTATGTATAGTCTTTGCTTCTTTATTAGAAGTTTCACTCATTCTCTTAGCTGCTCTTCCCGTTGGAGCAGCTAAAGTTACACTTTTCCCATTATTTTCAAATATATCTATAATTGCATTAATAGTGGTAGTTTTTCCGGTACCTGGCCCACCAGTTATAATTAATACGCCACTATTCACAGATTCTTTAACTGCTAAAACTTGCTTCTCTGCTAACTTAATATTCTTATCATCTTCTAAAATTTTAATTTCATTTTCTATATCTATATTCAAATCTTCAAATTCATACTGCGACAATTTTACTATTTGACTACATACTCCATTTTCAGACAAATAGTAGGGCATAAGATATATGAGATTTTCATTATTTACTTTTTCTATATGTATTTTTTGATTATATACCAACATCATTACACATTCTTTTACTATGTCTCCACTTAACTCCAACAATTTTTCCGAATCTTGTATTAGAATATGTTCTGGCAAATATGTATGCCCATTACTTAGTGATTTATTTAAGGTATATAATATTCCTTGGCATATTCTATCTTTAGAATTCTTATCTATACCAATTTTATTAGCTATACTATCAGCTACTTTAAACCCTATTCCTCTTATGTCTTCAGCAAGCTGATACGGATTTTTATTTATAATTTCTATTGCACTACTTTTATATTTTTTATATATTTTTAGACAGTAGTTGGGTGTTATTCCAAAAGGAGATAGTTCAATTATTATGTTTCTTAATTCTCTATCTTCTTCATAACTCTTTACTATTTGCTTTACCTTTTTACTACCTATCCCCTCTACTTCTTGTAATTTTTCTGGGTAGTTTTGTATTATATCTAGTGTGTCAACACCAAACTTATCAATTATTCTCTTAGCCATTTTTTCGCCAATTCCATGTATCATACCAGAAGATAAGTAAACATAAATTCCTTCCAAAGATGATGGTGTCACTGGCATAAAACTATTCACTTCAAATTGAGTTCCATAAATTTTGTGGTTTACCCATTTACCTTCAACCTCTATACTCTCTCCCATTGCTAAAGTAGGCATACATCCTACAACAACAATTTCATCATTTTCATTTACCAGATGAGCTATTGTATAGCCATTATCTTCATTTTTAAAGACTATTTCACTTATCATTCCTTCTAATTTTTCCATTTTTATCTCCTAAAAATACTAATAATTGTTCCGTTCGTATGTTAGTATACTTAAATATATTAAGTTCTATGATAGGATTCTATCAGAAAATTTTTCTATATTTTTATACTTAACTTAATTTCTAACTATTATACATTTTATCAGAAACAAAAAAAATCTGCACCCTAAAAATATGGTACCTTAAAGTAAAGGTACCATATATAAATAATTATTTTATTTCAACCAGCTTACTTCTAAAACATAGATTAAATTTCACAAATTTATTTTGATATTAATTTACCTCAGATTTATTTTCCTTGTATCCTTCAGTTTTGGTAATTCTTCGATAAAGCATACATAGTAAAATTAAAATTCCCATATAACCTGTATATGGATATAATGTCCCTACAAGCTTATCAAATGGTAATAATCCTCCTATACATGCTAATATGCTTACTACTACTGTTATTATTTTAAATTTAGGATGGTCATCTTCCACAAATCTATTAGTTACTGACCATAATAATGGTACAGCTGTAGTATATATTCCTAATAAAAGTACTACTGAGAATAAAATACCTATAATTGGAGATATCTTGTCAGCTAAATAAAGAGCTGGTATTTCTTTTGTGTATATATTTCCTACATCTGAAAGTAATGCTAGATTCATCATTATAGCAGCTGCCATAAGGGCTACTCCACCTACTATACCTCCCCATACAGCATCTTTCTTATTTTTTGCTGAAGCTCCCATTCCAGTTAAAAATGTTATTACTATTATTACATTATAGCAAGTATAAAGTACACCTGAGAAATATCCATTTGATGTAGCAGTTTTAACGTTTAGACTATCAATTATAGCTCCTGCATTTGATAAAGCGCCAATATTACTAAATAGACTAATTGCTCCTACTAAAAGTGTAAATATTATTATTATAGGACCTATATTACCTAGTATCTTTGAAAGCCTTGTCAAACCTAGAGATACAGTTATTAGGGAAACGATTGCCATACCAATTCTACCTACATATGGATTTAGACCATAATACTCTGATAATGTAGCTCCTGCTCCTGCAATCATTATTACTAATGTACCAAACAAAAACAATGGTCCAAACCACTCAAAAAATGTACCAAGATATTTTCCACAATATACCTGATAAATCTTTATTGGTTCTTTAAGCTTTAATTCTCTCCCTTTTTCTATAACTTCTGCTCCAAACCATGAGAATAATACCATAGATATTATTCCTCCTATAATTCCAGCATACCCATAAAACGTAAAGAATTGTACTATCTCTTGACCAGTTGCAAATCCAGAACCTATTACAGTCGCTACATATGCTCCAGCAAAACTTATAACCATTTTGATGTTTATTTTATCCGACATACACACTACTCCCTCCTAAATAAAATAAATTTTTTAATAAGTAAAATTTAATGTAAGTTTATTAAGACTATATTAGTTGTATTATTGATGCTTTTCAATATTTTTTGAATTATTTAACATTACTTAACGAAATCTTAACCAGTTTTTAACATATTCCTTCTACTATGTATTAATTTAATGCAATATTATATAATGAAATATATTAATCTCACTAAATAATGTTTATTTATTATATGATTTAAAATTAGTATTTATTAAATATATTTAATCATAAAATAAAAAACTGCTAAAACGTAATTTTAAAATTACATTCTAGCAGCTCCTTATCTAAGCATTATTCACCTAATGCGTCTTTTCTTAATTGTTCTACTTTATCAGTTCTTTCCCATGGTAAATCTATATCCGTTCTACCAAAGTGACCATAAGCAGCAACCTTTTTGTAAAGAGGCTTTCTTAAATCTAAATCTCTTATTATTGCTCCTGGTCTTAAATCAAAGTGTTTGTTTACTAGTTCAACAAGCTTCTCTTCTGAAACTTTACCTGTCCCAAAAGTATCTATAAATATAGATAATGGTCTAGCTATACCTATAGCATATGCAAGTTCTATCTCACATTTATCTGCAAGTCCAGCCGCAACAATATTTTTAGCAACATATCTAGCAGCATAAGCAGCAGATCTATCAACTTTTGTAGGGTCTTTTCCTGAAAAAGCTCCTCCACCATGTCTAGAATATCCACCATAAGTGTCTATTATTATTTTTCTTCCTGTAAGACCTGTATCCCCTTGAGGTCCTCCTATAACGAATCTGCCTGTTGGGTTTATATAAATTTTAGTATCTTCATCAAGTAATTCAGCTGGTATAACTGATTTTATAACATGCTCAATTAAATCTTGTCTTATCTTATCATTTGATACTGTTTCACAATGCTGAGCTGATATAAGAACTGTATGTACTCTTACAGCTTTATTTCCTTCATATTCAACAGTAACTTGAGTTTTTCCATCTGGTCTTAAATAATCAACTAAACCTGTCTTTCTAACTTCTGTAAGTCTTCTTGATAATTTATGAGCTAATGATATTGGAAGTGGCATTAATTCTGGAGTTTCATTACATGCAAATCCAAACATTATACCTTGGTCTCCAGCTCCTACTTTTTCTATTTCTTGCTCTATTTCTTCTCCAGTCTTACTTTCTAGACCTTCATCAACTCCCATAGCTATATCTCCAGATTGTTCATCTATAGAAGTTATAACTGCACAAGTGTCACAGTCAAATCCATATTTTGCTCTTGTATATCCAATTTCTTTTACTGTTTCTCTTACTAATTTAGGTATATCTACATAAGCAGATGTACTTATTTCTCCAGCTACTAAAACTAAGCCTGTTGTTACTGTAGTTTCACAAGCTACTCTAGATTGTGGGTCTTTTTCTAACAATGCATCTAATATTGAATCTGATATTTGGTCACATATCTTATCAGGATGTCCTTCTGTAACTGATTCTGACGTAAATAAATGTCTTGCCATTTTTGTTCCTCCTTATTCATTCTTAATTTTTATTATAGGTTTTACCTTATCTTCAATTCTTAGAAATTTTACTCAAAATAAAAAACCTCTCCTTATAAGAAGAGGTTAATAATCGTAATCGCATACTAATTAACTGACCTCATCTTTCAAGACTTTTGTCTTGTAGGAATTAGCACCTTTTCCCATTTGGGTGGTTGCTGGGCTTCACAGGGCCTATCCCTCAGCCGCTCTTGATAAGGTAATCAAGATTTAAGTTTTATTTTACTTTATTAGCTTACTATTTTTTTAAAATTTTGTCAAGATTTTTAGTCATATTTTTGCCATTACTTTTTTTGTGAGACAAATAAAATATTATCTCTATCTGAAATTTAAAGTTAGGTCTTTTTAGTGTTTTTTATTCATATATTTTTTTGAAGGGGGTGTTCCTATTGTATTTAGCTAAAGTAAATTACAGCGATGATGATGTTATACAGATGCTAAGTTCAGTTCTCAAAACCATAATTAATGAAAATACGATTGTTGTTTGCATAGGAACAGACAGGGCTATAGGTGATACTTTAGGCCCTTTAGTTGGAACAATACTTAAAAACAGTAAATTTAAATACCCCGTTTACGGTACACTAGATAACCCTATTCACGCCTTAAATATATATGAGTCTTTAGATACTATAAAAAATACACATATGCAAGGTAACTTCTTGGCTATAGATGCTTGCTTGGGGTCACAGAGTAACATAGGCAATATACAGATTAGAGAAGGACCTATCCTGCCCGGAAAAGGTGTGGGAAAAAAACTACCTCAAATAGGAAATTATTCTATAGTAGGAATTGTAGATAAAATTGATGAAAATAACAGACTTTCATTTAATAATATACGTCTTAGCTTTATACTAGACTTAGCTGAAACAATAGCCTTAGCACTATTGGTATCTACTTAAATCTTATATAAGGTAACTGATAAAATTTTTTGTATTAAAAAGGTAGATACTATAGAGTATTTAATTTAATAAATACTCCAAATTATCTACCTTTTTATTTTGATATTTATTCTTCTGTTTTAATGCTTTTCATTCTTAAAAATTTTATTTCTCTACTAGAGCAAACATTAACTCACCTTTACAGACAAGTTCTTCACCAACATAAGCTTTAGCATCTGCTTTTGCTATATTTCTTCTAAGCGTTGTCATTTCAATTTCCATAGTCAATGTATCTCCTGGTCTTACTTCTCTCTTGATTCTAACTTTATCAATACCAGCAAATACACCTAATTTCCCTTTATTTTCTTCCAAAGACATCATTGCTACTCCACACACTTGTGCTAGAGCTTCTACTATCAGCACTCCTGGCATCAATGGGTAATTTGGAAAATGACCTTGAAAAAATGGTTCATTAACTGTTACATTTTTTATACCAACAGCTCTTTTTCCAACTTCTAACTCTGTAATCTTGTCCACTAATAAAAATGGATATCTATGTGGTATTAGTTCTTTTATTTCATCTATATTTAACATTTTAAACTCTCCTAATTATTTTCTTTTGAAAGACCCACCTGTTTCAAGTAAATCTATTGAGCCCAAAGCAATCCCTGTTCCTTTCGCAACACAAGATAGTGGTTCATCTGCTATTGTAACAGTTATTCCTGTTCTCTGTTCTATTATCTTATCTAATCCATATAATAATGAGCCTCCGCCAGTCATTATTATACCAACATCACCTATGTCTGCTGCTAATTCAGGTGGTGTTTTTTCTAAAACAGCATGAGTTGCAACAACTATTTGTTCAACACATTCTCTAAGGGCTTCTAACATTTCTGCTGAGTTTATAGTTATAGAACTAGGAAGACCTGTAATTAGATTTCTTCCTGTTATTTTCATATACTTTTCTTCTTCTCTCTTAAATGCAGAACCAATTTCAAACTTAATTTTTTCTGCGGTTCTTTCTCCAATAAGAAGATTATGTTGTTTTTTCATGTACTTAACTATAGCATCATCAAATCGGTCTCCGCCAACTTTTATAGATTCACTTACAACTGCTCCCCCTAGTGATATTACGGCTATATCTACAGTTCCTCCACCAATATCTATAATCATATTACCATTAGGTTGTGATATGTCTACACCAGCTCCTATAGCTGCTGCTATTGGCTCTTCTATGATATACACTTCTCTAGCCCCAGCTTGTCTAGTAGCATCCTCTACTGCTCTCTTTTCTACTTCTGTAACACCTGTTGGCACACATACCATAATTCTAGGCATGAAAAATCTTCCAAATCCCTTTTTATCAACTATCTTATCTATAAAAGATTTTAACATCTTCTCAGTTACATCATAATCTGAAATTACACCATCTCTTAAAGGTCTTATTGCAACTATATTTCCTGGTGTTCTTCCTATCATTTTTTTAGCCTCTTCTCCTACAGCTAAAACAGAATCTGTTCTGTTGTCTATTGCAACAACAGATGGTTCTTCTAAAACGATTCCCTTACCACTAACATAAACAAGTACATTTGCAGTACCTAAATCTATGCCTATATCAGCTCCAGCCATTTTTTCAACTCCTTCATTTATATATTAGATTATATTATAAGCCTATTTATTAATACTCCTATAATAAAGCATATACAAAAATCTCGCTTTAATCAAGAGAAAATAAATGTTTTGAGAGTATTATTCTTTTGCTATTTATAATTATATAATATATTTCTTACAATAATTTAATGTAATAAAAAAAGTAGGTTTTTAACCTACATTTTTTTATGTTCCTTCTCATACTTTAATTTCGTTGCTAATCCCCCTCTAATATGTCTCTCTGATTTATTTTTGTCTAGCACACTTTTAACTTCTTTGGCAAGGGATGGATTTATTTCCTTTAATCTTTCTGTAACATCCTTGTGAATTGTACTCTTACTTACTCCAAATGTCTTGGCTGTTTGTCTTACTGTAGTGTTTTTTTCAAGTATATATTTTGCTACCACTATGGCTCTTTCCTCTATATGAGATCTCAAAGATTACCCCCCTCACATAATAGCTTTAATGATATATATGTAAAAACACCAAAAAATATAACAAGCTTAACCAAATATGATTAAACTTGTTATACTTTTACTTAATTAGACTCATTGGGTCTATAGATTTTTCTCCATTATATGCTTCTAAATGCACATGTATACCCTCTTCACTTTCTATCTGAGAAGTACTTCCTACAGTCCCTAATGATTGTCCTTCTGTTACTTTCTGATTCTTCTTAACACTAACATTTTCATCTAGATTTGAATATACTACTACAGTATTATTGTCGCTTTTTATTTTTACTGATTTTCCATATTCTTCATCATCAAATACATCTACTACCATTCCGTTTAATAGAGATTTTATTTCTTTACCTTTAGTACAACTAACATCTATACCTTTATGAGTTTCCCAAACATCCAATGTTTTAGAATAACTAGGTTCTTTTTCTGAATATTCTCTTATTATCTTATCACCAATGTAATTTAATTTTGTTGTACTTGACTTATTTTCTTCTTTTGCCTTAGCTTTTTCTAAGTTTTGTTTTGAATCTGTCGCAGTAGGGATAGCATCTTTCTTATCTTTTTCAATTAAATGTATTTCCTCTTCACTATCTTTATTAGATTTTTCTATCATGCCTTTATTAGAAGCTAATTTATCTACATTATTATTTGTAAACCAAACTCCACCTACTGCTAATAAACAAACACATACAAATAAAGATAAATAAAAACCATCTTTTTCTAACAGTTTTTTCTTCATTTCGCACCTCCAAATATATTTCTACATTTGGATTATTGACGTGTTTTTGGTATTTTATACAATTATTAGTATATATCTTTTATTTTTGTATCAGTATAGTAATGTGATAATATATCATAGTATTTATAGCCTTCTTCTGCCATACCTTCAGCTCCCCATTGGCTCATACCAACTCCATGACCATATCCTTTTACTACAAAATCTATGTATCCTTCTCCAAATTTTATATCAAAGTTTGCAGAATTTAAGTTAAAAACAGTCCTCACATCTTTTCCTGTGACTTCTTTGTTTCCTAATTTTATTTTTTCTACAGTTCCAGCATCGCTTCTTTCAGTTATTGCAACTTGTTTACTCAAATTATTTACATCTATCACAATGCTACTATAAGACTTTCTAAGGCTCTTAACAAAATCTGTGTTGCTTATTTTAAGTGTTGATGCAAATTTGGGAGAATACTTATCATATGGGCTTTCTACAGATTTTAAATAAGGATATTTTGATGAAAATACCTCTTCACTATTCTCTGTTTTCCCTGATGAAGTAGAGAAATAAAGAGGAAGTATAGCCTTATCATTGTAAGTTATTATCTGCCCCTTAGTGCCTTTAACTGCGTTTTTAATTTTAGAATACTTATTTTTAATCCATTCTTCACCATTCAACTTTTTAAGAGTCGCATAACTCTTGTATTCTTGACAGTGTTTATAATCAGTACATACCACTGCATTTTTATGTTTACTTGATTTCCCATGTTCTTGCTTATATACTACATACGTTCTAGCTGCTACAGCTTGGGCTTTTAAGGCCTCTATATCAAAATCCGAGGACATCTCACCAGCTAGTACTCCACATAAATAGTTTTCCATGTCCATTTTTTCAACTTTACCTGACATGTGATTATAGACATTTATAACTGGTGTTTTCTTGTCTACAGTTTCATAGTTTACTACCTTTTTATCTTCTTTCTTACCTTCATTTTTAATATCATTTTTTTTAATGGTTTTGTTTATGGAAACTACTTTCTCTGGTTTTTCAGTTAGCTCCACATTTTTGTAAGAAACTAAAGTTATCAATGAAGGGACTAACACAGAGCAAGTTACAAATCCTAACAAAACAACCAATGGGTTCTTCATATACTCTCCTCCTTAGCTTTTAAAACCTTGTATTTAAGTATATGAACAACCCTATCAATTTATAACTTACTTATCTAAACCAATTATTAATCTTCTACTATTTTGATTTGACCACCTAATGCTGTTATCTTTTTATCTATATCAACATAACCTCTTTGAATATGGTATATTTCTCCTATTTGAGTTTCTCCTTCTGCTATAAGACCGCATAAAATAAGCGCTGCTCCTGCTCTTAAATCAGTAGCATTTACTGCTGCACCGTGTAATTCATCTACTCCATTAACAACCGCACTTCTTCCATCTATTTTTATATTAGCACCCATTCTATTGAATTCAGCAACATGCATAAATCTATTTTCAAAAACAGTTTCTATAACTACACCAGTTCCATTAGCTACAGTAAGCATAGCCATAAATTGAGCTTGCACATCTGTAGGAAACCCTGGATGTGGTAAAGTCTTTATGTCTATTGGCTTTAATACCTTTGGACCTACTACTCTAACAGAATTGTCCATCTCTGTAATTTCACAACCAGCTTCTCTTAATTTAGCTACAACTGGCTTTAAATGCTCCATTAAAACATTTTCAACTGTTATATCACCTTTTGTCATAGCTGCTGCAACCATATAAGTTGCTGCTTCTATTCTGTCTGGAATTACATTATGTTCTGCTCCTTTTAGCTCCTTAACACCTTTTATCTTTATAGTGTTAGTACCTGCACCTTTAACATCTGCTCCCATTTCATTTAAGAAATTAGCTAAGTCCACTATTTCTGGTTCTTCTGCTGCATTTTCTATTATTGTAGTTCCTTCTGCTAAAGAAGCTGCCATCATTATATTTTCAGTAGCTCCAACAGATGGGAAATCTAAATACAATTTATTTCCTACTAATTTTTCTGTTGCGGCTTCAACAAAACCGTGGTCCATTTCTATTTTTGCACCTAAAGCTTTAAATCCTTTTAAATGTAAATCTATAGGTCTCGTTCCTATAGCACATCCTCCTGGCATAGAAATTTTTGTACTATTAAATCTAGCAAGTAATGGTCCCATAACCAAAAAAGAAGCTCTCATCTTTCTTACAAGCTCATATGGAGCTTCACAAGTTCTTATATTACTTGCGTCAACAGTAAGTGTATTTTCTTTATATTCAACTTCTGCTCCTACATGTCTTAATAAATCTGATATAACATGAACATCTCTTAAATTTGGAACTCCATTTAAAGTTGATTTCCCGTTTGCTAATAAAGTTGCTGCTATTATTGGTAAAACTGCGTTTTTTGCGCCATCTATTTTAACACTACCTTTAAGTGGATTACTCTTTTTTACTATTATCTTAGCCATATTTTCTGATCTCCTCATAATTAATAATCTAATTTTATAATTGGTGTGGCAATATATATGAGTGTTTTTCCATCGTCCTCATTATATTTAATTCCTATATTTAAATTGATTTTTTCCCCTAAATATTCTAAATCATCATCATTTAATACTTTACTATATGCTGTTATAGATAAAAAGTTTACGTCTTTCACTTTATCTATTTGCTTAGCACTCATATTATATAATATTTTTTGTAAAATATCATCATATTTGTGGTTTTGTAACCTTTTTGTGTATTCTCCAACAATACAAGCAGATACATCTACTTGAGATGAATATTTATTTAACACATTTTCTACACTACTATAAATATCCTCTTTATGTTTATATACTTTGTTGTCCAATATGTCAACTATTATGTAGCTTTCTTTATTATTTTTATTTATTCCTTTTATAGAAATTTCTTTATCGCTATCTTTTATAGTAGCATATAATTGTATTTCATCGCCATACCCTTTTTGGTTCCAATTTATTCCTTTTTCATCTAACTTTAGATTGTTAATTATTTCTAGAAAAATATTATGTAATTCTTTATTTGATAAATTGTAATTTATAACAGAATTAATTTTCATATTATAATATTTAAAATCGGCTTCTGAAGTTTCAAGAGCACTAATTAATTTATTATATCTAGTATTTATATTTGCATCTGCATAAGATATTGTCATGCCTATAGCCATTAACATAAAAAAACTTACAACTAATTTTATTATCTTCATAATAAAAATCCCCCTTAAATTTGTTTTTCTCTATAACAGAATTATTAACAAATTTAAGAGAGATATACTTTATCAATATGTATTTTTATGCATTTTGTAATTTTATATTAAATAAATGTTTTTCAAACTCTTCGATTCCAATTCTCTCTAATACTTTACTTATTCTTTCTCCTGGACTTGCTAATTGTTTATATGTATAAAATACATCTTGCACTAATTCTTCTATATTATCCTCTGTATACAAATTACTAAGTCTATCTCCAAATCTATAGCCTCTTCCCATTCTACCACCAAGATAAACAGCTAGTCCTTTTTTATCAACTTCCATAGCTCCAAATGGACATGCTTGAGCACACTTTCCACAATTTACACATTCTTCTTTATTCCACACTAATTTCTTATCTTCCATATAAACTGATTTTTGTCTACAAGATGATGTACACAATCCACAATTTTTACATTTATCTTCATTAAATTTTACGTATACTTGACCTACTATACCCACATCATTAGTATTTGCTTTTGCACAGTTATTTGGACATCCAACTAGTGTAATTTTAGTTTTAGATGGTAAATCATATCCAAAATATGAATCATGTAACTTTCCACATAATTCTTGTGTATCATATATTCCATGTTGACATACAGTACCTTTGCATGCGACTAATGGTCTTACTTTTTTACCCGTACCACCATGCTTTAGCCCTACAGCTTTTAAATCTTCCTTCATTAAATCTATATCTTCATACTTTATCCATGGTATTTCAACAGCTAATCTAGTAGTAACACCTAAATAACCTCTACCATATTTTTCAGATAACTTTGATAAGTTGATAAGCTGTTCTGCTGTAAAGTTTCCCGCTCTACTCAATATTCTTATTGAGAAATACCCTTCTTGGCTTTGGGCTAATATACCATCCGCTTTTAACCTTGCTTTTTCATCTTTACTAATCATATTTCACACCTCATAATATATAATTTTATAATTCTATATTGCTAATAATATGTTTAAATAAGTGCACATCCATATAAGCATATTCTAACTATGTTTATATTTTAAAACATAACAAAGGTATATTCAACTTAATAAACTGAATATACCTTCATTTTAAACAATTATATTATATTTTTTACAAAATTCTATTTTGAATCTCCTGTTTCAATTGGATTTGAATCATCAAGACTCCATCCCATCCATCCATCACTATAGAGAGAAGTATTTTCAAATCCCATAACATTTGCATATGTTAATACCTCTGCAGCACGCCATCCACTTCCACACATAAATGCAAGTTGTTTATTAGTATCTATATTTTCTTTATCCCACATTGCCAATATTTCATATTGATTTCTCATTGTGTTATCTATATTACGATACTCTTCTAGTGATACACTGTCACTACCTGCATGACCATATAAAGCTCCTGGTATACGACCTTTTTTATCATAATAGCTATATCCAGATATTTTACCTATATGTTCATCCCAAGAACGATTGTCCACTAATGTAAATTTATTTTTATCTCTTAGTTTTTGCTTTAATTCTGGTATACTAACAATTAGTTGTGGATTAGCTGGTATATTTTCCCCAAAAGTAGTACATGAACTTTTTGGATTACTAGTTAACTCCAGCTCATATCCTTCTGATAACCATGAGTTTATTCCACCATTCAAAACTCTTACATCTCTTACTCCTATATATCGTAATATAATAGCAATTCTATAAGAAGCCATAGATGCGCTACTTGAAACTATCACAGTATCATCTTTTGTAAATCCATAGTCTAAAGCAAATTTGGCCAAATTATCATTGTTAGTAAGCATCCATGTTGGAGGAGGTTCTATAATATCAGTATTTATATGAACACTTGTAGGTATATGCCCTTTTGCATAAGATTCTTTTTCTTCTCCCCAACTTGCTTCAATTATTTTTATATTCTTAGAATATTCAAATGTCTCTGGAATTTTTCCATCCAAGATATCTTTTATTATGGAAGCAGGTACTATCATTTGATAATTTTTATATCTTTCCATTGGAAGATTTTCATTATTTGCCCATTGTTTAATATCATATTTATATAGATTTTTATATCCTTTTTTAGATAAGTAAGTAGCTACAAGTAAAGCATCTTTTCCATTAGCATCATATAGTACTATATTTTTATCTAAATCAATACCTTTTGTTTTTAGTGCTTGTTCTAATACTTTGTCTTTTTTATCTGAGTCTACATATAACCAATTCGCAGAAAAATCTACTGCTCCTCTTATATGTCCACCTCTTTTTACTCCATCTAATTTCCAGCCATTATATGCATCATTTAAACGAGTATCAACTATAACCCAAGATTCATCTTGTACTTTCTCTTTCAAATCTTCTGTAGAAATTGATTTAACATTAGCACAAAAACCTTCTTCTATTTCTTCTCTTAATTTCTTCGACATAATTTGTACTCCGATTTCTAATCAATCTTTTATTATTTTAAATCTATTTAACTAAATCAAAATCATATTCATCCACACCATCAACTGAATTATATACTTTTGTAAATCCATTCTCTGAAAGTATTTTAGCTGCTTGCCCACTTCTATTTCCAGTTCTACAGTATAAAATTATATCCTTATTTTTATCAAGTTCTCCCATTTTCTTTTCTGTGTCTTCTAGTGGTATATTGATAGCTTCTTTTAAATGTCCAGTTTCAAATTCTTTTGACTTTCTAGCATCTATTACTATAGAATCTTTATTTTCGCTTATTAACTTTAACATTTCAGGCGCAGTTATATCATTATATGTAACTAATTCATAATCAAAATCTTTCACACCTTCTACATTATAAACATCTTTAAATCCATTTTTTACTAATATTTCAGCAGCTTTTGCACTTTTTTTACCTGAGTTACAATACGCTAATATAGTTTTATCCTTATATCCTTCTAAAGCACTTAATTTATCTTCTAAATCATCTACTGATATATTTATACCATTTATAATATGACCTTTAGCATAGTCCTCTGCACCTCTTACATCTAATATCAATAATTCTTTATTTTTCTTCATCATTTTTACAGCCTCTTCACCTGTGGCTTCTTTATAACTAGCCTTATCTTGACTTTGAGAAGATTCTTTTGGTTTTTCTGATTCTTTAGAATCACAACCAACTACACTCCCTAATGTTAATACTAAAGTTAAACCAATAGCTAAAACTTTAAATCTTTTACTAAATTTCATAAAATTACCCTCCAAATATTAAAAATATTCCCTTTTTTGATATAAAATCTTATTTTATTATAGTATTCGAATTCATTATAACAAAATTAAAATATATTTGATACTTATTTACTTGTTTACAGCCATAGTTTTTTTCTATAGTTCAACAGGAAAGAATAGAATTTTTCTTTGTTCCATAAACACATCTACCTTTTCATTTATTTCATATAAATTATTGTTGCTACTAGCTTTTAATACCGTTCCATCAATATCTACATCATAGTAAACTTTATCTCCTGCATATCTTTTTTTTAATATAGACCCTTGTCTTCCTACATCATTATCAATCGTTTTTAGGATTATACTTTCTTTTGGTATCATTAACTCTACATTATCTATATTTATATTTTTATATTTATCTAATTTAATAGAAATTATATCATTTACAAATTCTCCATTTCTTATATTTCCGATTAAATAATTTTTTTCTCCAAATATATTTGCAACTTCTTTACTTTTGGGATTTTCATAAAGATTATCAGGTGTGTCGAATTGTTTAACCTCACCATTTAACATAACTGCTATTCTATCACTCATCATTAACGCTTCTTCTTTGTCATGTGTTACTAATATCGTTGTTATCTTTAGATGTTTTTGTAATCCTAATACAAATTCCCTCATTTCATTGCGTAAATTAATATCTAAATTTGAAAATGGCTCATCTAATAACAGTACCTTTGGATTTATTGCTAAAGACCTTGCTATTGCAACACGTTGTTGTTGTCCTCCTGAGAGTTCGTTTGGATATTTATTTTCATATCCTTTTAACTTAACTAAATTTATAAGCTCGTTTACTTTACTTTTTCTTATATTCTTATTTATTTTTTTCATTTTAAGACCAAATTCTATATTTTCATATAAAGTCATATGTGGAAATAATAAATAATCTTGAAAAACTATTACAGTATCTCTTTTTCCTATAGGTATATCTAATACTGATTCATTATTTAAAAGTATATCTCCGCAATCAGGATGTAAAATACCAGCAATTAATTTTAGAGTAGTACTTTTTCCACAACCTGATGGACCTAAAAGAGAAACTATTTCTCCTTCTTTTATATCTAAATTCATATTGTTTAAAACTTTGATTTTGTTAAAACTCTTACATAAATTTATAAGTTTAACTGATGACAATTATTACACCTCCAATCGTACTAAAATAGCCTTGTATTTTGAATATGCTTATAGTTCTTTTTTACATTGTATTCTATTATTATCAAGATAAATAAACTTATTATTAAAAAGAGCATACTATACAAAGATGCGATTGTCCTGTCTCCACTTTGTATATATGGAAACATAATCATTGGATAAGTTATGACACTACCTCCCCCTATAAGAAGAGTCAAAAAATATTGACTAAAGGATATTATGAAAGACATACTTGATGCACCCAATATCCCTGGCAAAATCAAAGGGAAGGTTACATATCTAAATGTATTAAATCTACTTGCTCCAAGTACTTTCGCTTGTATTTCTAAATTATCACCTATTAATTTATAAACATCTGTTATTATTCGAACTGAATATGGTATACATGGAAGTATATTTATAATAATTACTCCCAAAATATTATTGGCCAGACCTATTCTAATAAATGCTATATGTATGCCCATAGCAACAGATATTAGTGGAATTATAATTGGAGACAATATCAGTAACTCACAAAACCTTTTTCCTTTAAAATCGTATAGTGCTAACGCTTTAGATGCTGGTATACTTAATAAAATAGTAACTAATACTACAGTTATTGATATTATAATACTTCTCAAAATGATATTCAGATTATTTATATCCAAAATATATCTAAATCCTCTTAATGAAAATTCCTTAGGTAAAAGATTTGGAAATGGCCATGTATTTACAACTCCCCATATTGACAATAATATTATAGGAGCTATAATAACTACAAACATGATATTAAGAATTATATTAAATTTTTTACTCATAGATACTCCTATACATTATATTTTGATATTTTATTAAAAAATCTATCATAAATTATTAATAGTATAAAACTTATTCCAGATAATACAACATTGATACACATTGAGATTGGTCTTTGCATTAAATCTGAGCTAGAATAACTCAGATATGCTTGAACTGGTAATGCTTTTGGAGTTGATGCACCTATTAAAAAAGGTACTTCAAAAGAACCAAATGAAAAGGCAAAAATTATTATAAATGAAGAAATTATTGTAGGCATAGCAAGCGGCAACACTATATATCTAAACGTTTGAAGTTTACTTGCACCTAAATTTATAGACACTTGTTGTAGATTATCATTTATATTTTTCAATATATTATAAACCATCAGTGTTATATATGGTATTCCTTTCCACAGATAAACTAAAATTATCCCTATTCCATTTTTATCAGAAACCATTGGTATAAATTCAGATGAATCCTTTATTATATTGAAAAAATAAAATACTCTTGAAACTATACCTGTTTGAGAAAATATTATAAATACCAATAATACAGCTATTATATGTGGAACTACTAGTGGAACATTTAGAATCATATATCTAACTTTAGAAAATTTATTTTGAGACATTGTATATGCTAAAAGTATACCTATAATAATAGCCAAAATTGATGACACTAAAGAAATCTTCAAACTAAAGATAAGAGATTCTAAAAAATTAGAATCTCTAAAAATTTCTCTATAATAATTTAATGTAATTTGCTCAAGACCAATCTGAGGAAAAAATCCTATACTTTGTGAGATGCAATTTATAATTCCTACACCCATTATAAGTATCAGGATGATAGATACAGGTGCTATTAATAAATATGGAATTATTTTATCATTAATTATTTTACTTTTCACTTTCTAGTACCTCTTGAGTCCATATTTTTTCTATTATTGGAACTATTCCTGCTTTTAATTCTGGAACTGAATTTTTTAATACTATAGTTTCACTAAATTTCTTAACATCTTCACCTGGAATCTTCTTCATATCTAAAACAGATGTATCTCCCCAATTTTTAGTTTCTGTCTTAGAGGATTGTGCATCTATACTCATCAAAAAATCTATTAACGCTATTGCACCTTCTTTATTTTGAGAATTATCTGGTATAGCAACAAAATGTGTGTTACTTATATTTCCTTTTTCAAATTCTATTGCTTTTGTAGATTTGCTAAACTCTCCACTTTCTATCCTTCCTAATAATACATTGGGAGCATAAGTCATTGTAAAATAGGTTTCATTATCTGAATACATATTATCTAACTGAGAAGATGTCGCAGGATAAGTTTTACCTTTATTCCATAAGTATGGTTTTATTTCTTTAAGATACTCCATAGCGGGTTGTATGACTTGTTTTACTTTAGCTTCATCTTCTGGTAAATTTTTTACTTTATCATATCCTACTACATCATATATTATATTTCTAACAAATGCACTTCCTGTAAAATCTGGTGGGGCTGGATAGGTAAATTTTCCAGGATTAGATACAATTACTTTTTTTAGTGTTTTTGCATCAGTTATTTTTGTATTAATCTTAGATATGTCTGTTACAACTGCAAATTGAGATTTACCCCAAGGAGCTTCCATCCCCTCTACCTTAACTCCAAAATCTGTAGTAATATCTTCAGAAGATGAATCAACATACTTTTCATAATTAGAAAGTTTCTCTACAAAAGGTCCAAATAGCAATTTATTCTCTTTTGCTGTTTTGAAATTTTCTCCATTTATCCAAACCACATCTATAGTACCCTTAGCATTTCCAGCTTGTTTTTCTGACAATAGTTTATTAAGAATGTTTTCTATATCCATTCCTACTCTTTTTACAGTTATGTCATAGTCTTCTTTCATCTTTGGAATTACATAACTATCAAACCATTTATTCATTACTTCATTTCCACCATATCCATAAAAGTTAACTGTTGTACCTTTTGCAGATTTTAAAATCTCTTCATTGCTACTTTTTAATATATCTTTTTGAGGCTCTTCTTTTTTATCGTTATTTGAACACCCTATCAATCCAAATACAAGCCCTAAACATAATAATATTGTTAATATCCTCTTTTTCATTTTTTCCCCTCTCAAAAATTAATTTATAATATTTTTTTTGCTTCTAGTAGTCTTTGAACTGCTGTAAATAAAACGACTATAGAAAATAGATTTGCTATCGTTCCAATATAACTTTGAAATAAAATCATCAAAGTAAAAAGTATAAATCCCTCACTCCTTTCAGCTACACCAGCTTGATAATAAAATGATTTCATACCTTTTTTATCAGTTAAGGCCCCAACAGTTAAAAATATAGTCATTGACATAAGAATACTACTTAAAAGAATCATTAGATTTAACCTTACATCAATCATCTTCAAGCCAAATACTAAAATCATACTTATTTCTACTATTCTGTCAAAAGTAATATCCATTAATGTTCCAAATAAGGATGTTTTATTACTACTTCTCGCCATATCACCATCTACAGCATCTAGGTATCCTGAAACCCATAATGTAATTATTGCTAGCACTTTCATATCGAGATATATAAATAAAGACGTAGATGTTCCAACTATAAGTGCTATTATTGTCACGTTATTTGGAGTTAATTTAAGTTTTAAAAAGAACTCTGCTCCTTTGATTATAAATGGCTCTACATATTTTCTTGCATGTGTATCTAACATATTATTTCCTTTCATTAGCTTATATACTTTTTATGGGAATTTATTAAGTTTCTATATTCATCTTCTTTGCTACTTCTATTCCTTTATACCTTGTACTCCATTTTTTAATAGATGATGTTTTTTTCTGGGTTAATTTATTTTTGTTTATAACATCAACATCAAAAATTAAATCTAATACATGTAGTACTTTTTTATCTGCCATTAACATAGACTCACAACAAGATTGACAGTATGAGATTACATAATCTGTTTTTTCATTATTTGCTCTATTTTTGGTCTGGTTTATAGCAACTTCATTATTAGTAACTCTTACCATACCTCCAGAGCCACAACACTCTGTGTTTTCTCTATTTTTTTCAAATTCAATTATTTTTATTCCCATAAAACCTAGTATATATCTGACTGACTCATGTATATTATGCTCATTTCTTATAGGGCATGGGTCATGTAATAAAAATTCCTGATTTAAATCATCATAATGATTTTTTAGATTTTCTGGAAGTCCATATTCTTTTATCACTTCCCATATTGAGGTCACTTTTATATCACTATTATTTCTTATAGTATTAAAACAATTTGGACAAGTTACGATTACTTCGTCTATATCATTTTCTCTAAATAGCTTATCTATTTTAGAATAATATTCATCAAATTTATTTGTATCTCCCATAGCTAAAGTTGGCTTGCCACAACATTCAAAAGCTAAGGATATATTTTCTATATGATTTTCTAAATATTTATATGTTGCTAATACTAAGTCACTACTATAGCTAGAAAGGCTACATCCTGGAAAAAAAATCTTTTTGGTGTTTTTTTTAATAAATTTTTTTGAGAATAATGAAGAGAAACTATTAGTTTGATGAAATTTTATTGTTCTATATCCTATATCATTTAATTCTTTTTGATTTCTATGAAATATTTCTTTCCTTACATCAAAAAACATTTCTTTTAAATCTATATCTTTTGGACACTCTACCTTGCATATTCCACATAACATGCAAGAATATGGTATATTTTTATTTATTGATTTATTTTGCAAAATGTCTATCATAAGTTCTCTTGGTGAGTCTCCAAATTCTTTCATCATAGGACATACCTTAAAACATTTTTTGCAATTTATACAATCATTGTTATTTTTTTCGATTTTTTTTAACGTCTCTAATTTTAACTTTACCTCTTTTATACAAATACACCTCCATATTGATTAATAGCTTTTTTCTATAATAAAAAACTCATTCTATAAAATTATAACAAATAGAATGAGTTTTTTCTAATAGATATTATCTATGCACTTTTTAATATATTTTTATTCAACTGTTACTGATTTAGCTAAGTTTCTTGGCTTATCTACATCACAACCTCTTAATACAGAAACATGATAAGCAAGTAATTGCATTGGTACAACTGCTAATATTGGTGATAAAATATCATCTGAGTTTGGTATATAAATTATTTTTTCAGCAGCTTTTTCAACGTCTTTATTATGACTTTGAGCAATTGCTACAACATAAGCTCCTCTTGCTCTTACTTCTTCCATATTAGAAACCATTTTTTCAAATAATTTTTCTTGAGTAGCTATAGCAATTACAGGAGTTCCTTTTTCTATTAATGCTATTGTTCCATGTTTTAATTCTCCTGCTGCAAAAGCTTCTGCATGTATATATGATATTTCTTTTAATTTTAATGAACCTTCCATTGCTAAACTATAATCTATACCTCTTCCTAAATAGAAAGCATGGTCAGAGCTAACAACTGTTTTAGCAACTTCTTTTATATATTCTTCATTATCTAATATTTCTTGTATTTTTGATGGTATTTCTTTCATCTTAGTAATCATACCATCATAAAACTCTCTAGTTATTGTTCCTTTTTTAATAGCAAAATCTAAAGCTATCATATATAAAGAAGTTATTTGAGTTGTATATGCCTTAGTTGATGCAACTGCTACTTCAGGTCCTGCCCAAGTATAGAAAACATCATCTGATTCTCTTGCTATAGATGAACCTACAACATTAGTTATTGAAAGTATTCTTGCTCCTTTAGCTTTTGAATCTCTTAGTACTGCTAAAGTATCTGCTGTTTCACCAGATTGGCTAACTAATATTACTAATGAGTTTTCATCTACAAATGGGTCACTATATCTAAATTCTGATGCTATATCAGTTATTACTGGTATATTTACAAATTTTTCTATAGCATACTTACCAAGTAATCCAGCATTATATGCCGTTCCACAAGCTACTATATAAACTTTATTTATTTTATCTAAATCTTCTTTAGAAATATTTATACTATCTAAAATTATATTTCCATTATTATCAAGTCTTCTTTCTAGAGTTTCTCTAACTCCTGTTGGTTGCTCATGTATTTCTTTTGACATAAAGTAATCATATCCACCTTTAGATGCAGCTTCTACATCCCATGTTACATGGAATACTTCTTTTTCTACAACATTTCTATTAGAATCATAAATTGTTACATTTTCATCTTTTAGGTGAACTATCTCTCCATTTTCTAAGAAATAAACATCTCTAGTATATTTTAATAAAGCAGGTATATCTGATGCTATAAAGTTTTCGCCTTCACCCACACCAACTACAAGAGGACTATCTTTTCTTACTGCAACTAATTCATTTCCATGTTCTTTACATATAACACCTAATGCATAAGCTCCTCTTAATTTTGATATAGTTTTATATACAGCGTCTAATAAGTTACCTTCATAGTATTTATCTACTAAATGTGCTATTACTTCTGTATCTGTTTGAGATTCAAATTTAACACCTTCAGAAATTAATTCTTCTTTGATTTCCATATAATTTTCTATTATCCCATTATGAACAACTGCTATTGTTTTAGCTTGATTAAAATGAGGATGTGAATTTACATCAGATGGTTCTCCATGAGTTGCCCATCTTGTATGTCCTATTCCCAAATTTCCATCAATAGGATTTTTTTCTAAATCTTCTGCAAGCACAGAAAGTCTACCTTTGAACTTTCTAATATTAAGTTCATCACAATTAGAACCATTAACTGCTACACCTGCTGAGTCATAACCTCTGTACTCTAGCTTAGAAAGCCCCTCTATGATAACTTCTGCTGCCTTTCTACTTCCTAAATATCCAACTATTCCACACATTATTTGTGTCCTCCTAAAAATATTATTTATATATTTTAAGAGTTAGGTCATATAAGTTTACTTTGGCTTCCCTTTGTCCATAGGATTACTCCTATTATTTAAAGAAGTCTTTCGATGGTAAACACACCGCAGAGCATCCGCCGACAATTCGATTAACTCTGACCTCGTCAACTTAGTTCCAATAATACTTAATTCTTGTGCCTATAACTAAGTTCTGGCGCTTAGAAAGGTGTCCTCAGGGTTTATATCTGAGAATACCCTTATAAATTACGATAATTTTTCTTGTATAAGATTAGCTAAATTTGTTGCTAATTCTTTTATTTGACCTTCCTCTTTACCCTCTAACATAACTCTAACTAATGGTTCAGTTCCTGATGGTCTTATTAAGACTCTACCATTTCCATCTAAAATAGATTCTATTCTTTCTATTTCAGCTTTTATTTCTGGATATTCCATATATTTGGTTTTATTTTCATTTTTTATTGTTGCATTCACTAGTACTTGTGGATATTGACTCATTATTGATGCAAGTTCTGATAAAGGTTTCTTTTCTTGCAATATTATATTTGCAAGTATTAAAGAACTAAGAACTCCATCTCCTGTAGTATTGTAATCTAAGAATATCATGTGTCCAGATTGTTCTCCACCAAGATTATATCCATTTTTAGCCATGTCTTCTAAAACATATCTATCTCCAACTGCTGTAGTAGATAATTTTATTCCATTTTCTTTTGCAGCTATTGTTAATCCTATATTACTCATAACTGTAACTACTAAAGTATCTTGTGCTAATTTATTATTTTTCTTTAAATTTAAAGCACTCAATATCATTATATGGTCTCCATCAACAATTTGACCCTCTTCATTTACTGCAATTAATCTATCAGCATCTCCATCATACGCAAGACCTAAGTCAGCATTATGTTCCAAAACAGCCTTTTGAAGTTGTTCTGGATGTGTAGAGCCACATTTATAATTTATATTGTTTCCATCTGGTGAACTATTTATTGAAATTACACTTGCTCCTAATTCATCAAATACTATTGGTGCTACTTTATACGATGCACCATTAGCACAGTCCAAAACCACTTTTAATCCTCTAAAATCAGTGTTAATTATTGATTTTAAATAATCTACATAATCTCTTTGTGCATAATGCTCATGTAATCTTCGTCCTACATTTTCACCAACTGGCATACAATCTACTTTAGCCATGTCATCTATATATTCTTCTATCTTTAATTCTATTTCATCATCCAATTTATATCCATTCTTATTAAAGAATTTAATTCCATTATATTCAACAGGATTATGAGATGCAGATATAACCACACCACAATCAGCACCATATTTTCTAGTTAAATATGCAACTGCAGGGGTTGGTATTATTCCAACAGTAATAACATCACATCCAACAGACATAAGACCTGCTATTAAAGATGCCTCCAGCATATCTCCTGATATTCTAGTATCTTTACCTACTACTACTTTTACTCTATGGTCTCCTTGAGCTAAAACAAATCCACCAGCTCTACCAAGTCTATATGCTAAGTCACATGTTAATTCTGTATTTGCTACTCCTCTAACTCCATCTGTTCCAAAATACTTTCTCACTAAATATTCTCCTTTCATAATTGAAAAGCTTGTAATTTGTATTATATTTTTATAATTCATAAAATACTATTATATTCTTAATTTCAGTCATAAAAATATTTTAATACTTCTCAGCAAAAAAGACAATAGAAATAATTCTATTGTCTTTTTTTTGACATCTTTTTTCTTTATTAGTTAGTTGCTCCGCAACATGTAGCATCCATACCTTTTTGTAAAGCTGCTCTGTTTAATGGAACAAATTTTTCTTTTCTAGGTCCGAAAACTTTTTTAAATGCTTCTAATACAGACTCTATATCTACTGTATCAGCTACTTTTAAGTAAGCTCCTAGCATTATCATATTAGCAACTTTATCATTACCTAATTCAACAGCTAATTCATTTGCTGGGATATAATAAACATCTACATCTGTTCTTTCAACTTTTTCTTTTATTAAAGAGCTATTTACTATTATTTTTCCACCAGGTACAACATCATCTTTAAATTTTTCAAATGCTGGTATATTTAATAATATAGCTGCAGTTGCATCATTTGTTATAAGTGGAGAACCAACTGGTTCACTAGATACAGTTACTGCACAGTTTGCTGTACCTCCACGCATTTCTGGTCCATAAGATGGTAACCAAGAAACTTCTTTACCTTCTAACATTCCTGCATAAGTAAGTAATTGTCCCATAGACATAACACCTTGGCCTCCGAAGCCTGCACATATTACTCTAGCTGTAGACATTTACTTCACCTCCTCAACTTCAACATTTTTGAAATTTCCTAATGGATAGTATGGTATCATATTGTCTCTTAACCATTGTAAAGCATCATTTGGAGCTAGTCCCCAGTTTGTAGGACAAGTAGATAATACTTCTACTATTCCAAATCCTAATCCTGCTTGTTGAACTTGGAATGCTTTCTTTATAGCTTTTTTAGCTTGTCTAACATGAGCTGGAGTATCAACTGCTACTCTTTCTACAAATACAGCTCCTGTTAATGTAGCTAACATTTCACTTACTCTTATTGGATAACCTTGAGTTTCAGCATTTCTTCCTGATTGAGCAGTAGTAGCTCTTTGTCCAACTAATGTAGTTGGAGCCATTTGTCCACCAGTCATACCATATGTTGTATTGTTTACAAATATAGTAGTTATTTTTTCTCCTCTAGCAGCTGCATGAACTATTTCAGCAGTACCGATTGAAGCTAAGTCTCCATCACCTTGATAAGTGAATACTGTGTTTTCAGGATGAACTCTTTTTATTCCTGTAGCAGCAGCTGGTGCTCTACCATGAGCTGCTTCTTGAGTGTCACAGTTAAAATATTTATATCCTAAAACTGAACATCCAACTGGAACAACACCTACAGCATCACCTAATACTCCTAATTCTTCTAATACTTCACCAACTAATCTATGGATTATACCATGTGTACATCCTGGACAGTAGTGAGTTTGAGTATCTTGTAACCCTTCAGTTTTCTTAAATACAACAGCCATTATCTAGCACCTCCTGCAACCAATTCTCCGGCAATAATTTTTTTAGCTTTTTCAACTATTTCTGCTGGTGTTGGAGTCATTCCTCCTGGTCTTCCATGGAAGTAAACTGGTAATTTACCTTCTACTGCCATTTTTACATCTTCCACCATTTGTCCCATACTCATTTCAACAGTTAATATGTTTCTAGCACTAGGGATTTGATCAAATGCTTCAAATGGGAATGGCCATAATACTTTAGGTCTTATAAGACCTGCTTTTATTCCTTCTTCTCTTAATATATCAATTGCGCTTTTCACTATTCTTGAAGTAGTTCCATAAGCTGCAAATATAAATTCAGCGTCTTCTGTTTTGTACATTTCATATTGTACTTCATTTTTTTCCATTTCATTGAATTTAGCTTCTAAGTGCCAACAGTGATCTTCTAATACTTCTGGCTCTAAGTATAAAGAGTTTATTACATTAGGTACTCTTTTTCCTTTAGTTCCAACAGTTGCCCAATCTTTAGGAGGCAATTCTCTTTTCTTTTCAGGAGCTTTGAATTCAACTGGCTCCATCATTTGACCTATCATACCATCTGCAACTACCATAACAGGTGATCTGTAGTAATCTGCAACATCAAAAGCTTCCATTATCATGTCAACAGCTTCTTGAACTGTAGCTGGTGCGAATACTGGAGTTCTGTAGTCTCCATTTCCTCCACCTCTTGTAGACATAAAGTAGTCAGCTTGTGAAGGTTGTATACTTCCAAGTCCTGGACCACCTCTCATTACGTTAAGTACAACACAAGGAACTTCTGCTCCTACTGCATATGTTATACCTTCTTGTTTTAAAGCAACTCCTGGTGAAGATGAAGAAGTCATAACTCTTGCTCCTGCACCTGCTCCACCATAAACCATGTTTATCGCAGAAACTTCTGATTCAGCTTGAACGAACGCTCCACCTATTTTAGGTAACTCTCTTGATAAATATTCTGGTAATTCACTTTGTGGAGTTATTGGGTAACCGAAGAAATATTTGCAACCAGCTTCTATAGCTGCTTTTCCAAATGCTTCGTTACCTTTCATAAGTATCTTAGCCATTAAAATTCCCCCTTAAATATTAATTTAAATTAATCTCTTTCTACTGTTATAACTACATCTGGACACATAGTCGCACAACTTGCACATCCTATGCATTTTTCCATTTCAGAAACAGTTGCTGGGTTATACCCTTTTTTGTTTATTGTGTTTGAGTCTAATTGTATGATTTTTACTGGACATGCTTCAACACATAATCCACAACCTTTACAACGTTCTTGATTAAAAGATACTTTTCCTTTAGCCATTTACCTAAGCCTCCTTAAACTTTCTATATATTTGAGCTCAAACTACATCCAGTCTTCTCTCATATATAATTTTATTGGAAAAATTTCTCCCTCTAAATCTTTTGGTAATTGTTCAACAAGATTTTCTAAGCATGCAACATATCTTATAGGTATATTACATTCCTTAGAAACTTCTTCTGCAACTTTTTGGCCTCTTAATACATCATCAATAGTAGTAAATCTAATAAGATGAGTATTATTAATTAGACCTGTTACCTTTAGTTTAGAAGATTTTTCTATTTCCTTTATATATTGGATAACTTCTTCAGAAGTTTGAGTTTTCTCCCTATTTGCATTTATTACAAAAAGCATGTCATAGTCGCCTTCTTTTAATAAATGACTAAATCTTCCTATAACTCTAGCACCTACATTATCTCCGCCTAAGTCTATAACAGAATTGTATGAATGATCAACCATAGGTGACATTACTTCTGCTGATACTGCTGGTAAATCTAATGTTGGAGCATTAATTGAACTATCTATTGGTTGTATACCTAAAGATTTCATTAACTCTTTCTTTTCTCTAGTTCTAAAGTATACATTCACCACATCCAAATCAGCTATAGCAACTTTGCCAGAAACCATATCTCTTAATTTAACAACATAGTTCATCGCAAATTCACTTTTACCACTTCCATAGTGACCTGTTATGATTCTTATTCTTTTATCATTAGTTATCATAAACTTGAGCCTCTTCTTCACCAATTAAAACTCTAAGTCCACCTTGAGCTAATGCAATCATTTCATCTTCACCTGGATAAACTTTTACATCTGCTATAAATTTAACTCTATCTGCAATCATATCTGTAAACATTTTTGAATATGCGATTCCACCAGTTAATAATATTGCTTTTACATCTCCCTTAAGAACTGCTGCATTAGCTCCTATTTCTTTAGAGATTTGATATGCCATAGCTTCATATACTAATTTAGCTTTTTCATCACCAGCTTCAATTCTTTCTTCAACTTCTCTAGCATCATTAGTATTTAAATATGCAACTAATCCACCATTACCTTTTATTTTCTTTTTAATTTCATCTTGAGTATATTCTCCACTGAAGCACATTTTCACTAATGCTCCTACTGGTAATCCACCACTTCTTTCTGGAGAGAAAGGACCTTCTCCATCTAATGCGTTTGCAACATCTACTATTCTACCATTTTTATGAGCTCCAACAGAAACTCCTCCACCCATATGTGCAACTATAAGATTTATATCTTCATATTTTGCGTTTATCTCTTTAGCAAATCTTCTTGCTATTGCCTTTTGATTTAAAGCATGTACTACACTTGCTCTACTTATTTCAGGCATACCAGAAATTCTAGCAACATCTTCTAGTTCATCCACAACAACTGGGTCTACTATGTATGAAGGAACATTAACTTCATCACCTATTTGTTTTGCTATTATACCACCTAAATTTGAAGCATGTTCTCCTAAAACTCCTACTTTTAAATCTTCTATCATAACATCACTTACTGAGTAAGTTCCACCTTTTATAGGCTTAAGAAGACCACCTCTACCTACTACAGCATCTAAGTCAGATGTTTTTACTCCACCCTCTTTTAATGCTTCTTCTATTACTTGTTTACGAAATTCAAATTGGTCTGAAACCTTCTCATACTTTCCTATTTCTTCAGAAGAGTGTCTTAGTGTCTTTTCAAATACTAAATCCTCATTATCAAATACAGCTATTTTAGTTGATGTCGAACCAGGATTTATTGTTAAGATTTTAAATATTTTGCTCATTTGCCTATTTCCCCCTTAAATTTAAGCCTTTGCTGCCATTAAAACGCCCAAGGCTATTGAGTTAAGCTTAGTTTCTTCACTATCTGCTCTAGAAGTTAATATTATTGGTGCTTTAGCTCCAACTATAACTCCTGCATTTTTTGATTTTGAGAAAAATACTAAAGCTTTGTATAATATATTGCCACCTTCGATATCTGGAGCCAATAATATATCAGCTCTTCCTGCTACAGGATGATCTATACCTTTATGTTTAGCTGCTTCTAAAGACACTGCATTATCTATTGCAAAAGGTCCACCAACCATACAACCTTTGATTTCTCCTCTTTCATACATTTCTTCAAGTTCTTTAGCTTCAACTGTATCTTTCATTTTTGGATTTACTTTTTCTTTTGCGCATATTGCAGCAACTTTTGGTTCGCTTATATCTAATGAATGTGCTACTGTGCAAGCATTTTCTATGATTTGCTTTTTAGTATTTGTATCAGGAGCTAAGTTCATAGCTGCATCAGTTACGAAAAATAATCTGTCATACCCCTCTACATCAAATACTGCTACGTGGCTTAATACATTACCAGTTCTAAGACCCACTTCTTTGTTTAAAACTGCTTTTAGTATTATTGATGTGTCTACTAAGCCTTTCATTACCATATCGGCTTTTCCTTGTGAAACTAATTCAACAGATTTTAGAGATGCTTCTGCTAAATCTTTTATATCTATTACTTCATAATTTTCGATATCCATGTCTATGCTTTTTGCAATTTCTTTAGTCTTTTCTATATCACCTATTAAAATGGCATTTGCTATTTTTTCTTTTCTAGCCATTTCAACTGCCATTAAAACTTCTTTATCTTGACAACATGCTACTGATATAGTTTTAGGTCCTCTTTCTTTTGCAAACTTAATTACTTCTTCAAAACTTCTCATGCATTTCCACCTCATCTTGAATTTTTTGAAATAGAACTTTTATATCTCAATTAAATTATAACTCGTTCAGCAACGTTTTCCTAGGGATAATTGAAATATTTAATTCAAAAATATTTATTTAAATCTATTTATCAGTCTTTTTTCATATATCTAACACTTTTTAGATTTAACAAATATCTCATTGTCCTTATTTTATAATATAACTAAAATAAACAAGATGCAACAAAAACATAAAATTAACAAACTTAATTTTATAGATTTTTTTGTCGCATCTTGTAACAACTAAATATTCAAAATATTTGTTCATTCCACTTCAACAATATTAGGTTCTATATTTATTTTTTTAAATTGATATGTTGTTTCATATTTTATTTTATATTTACCATTTTCAGTAGGTGCTTCTGATAAATCGATATATAACGAAATATCTTTTTTATTTAGCTTACTTAAATCTTCTGTTGATTCTACAACAACTTGAATATCTCCAGTAAAAATTATACTCGGATTGTCCATATTTGCTGGAATATTTCTTAACATAATATCTTCTGAACTATATACAAACTCAGCACTTAATTGTTTTGTTTCATTTAGCTTTATAGTTATAGAGCTATCATCAATAGTTATTCCTTCTGGAATCTCTAGACTCACTTCTTTTTCCTCTCCATTAGCTAAATCAACTAAATCAATAGGTTTTGTCTTAATATAATTTATTTTGTCTATACTTTCTTTTTTACCTTTTATGCTAACTTCATCTTTACTTAATTTATAATTTTTCAATGTATTATTATCTTGATTATTATCCTTTAAATCTACTCTTATTGGTACAGTTTTTTCTTTTAATAATTGTACACTTGCTGTTACAGAATTTGAACTTAGTGTCACACCTTCAACCTTAGTTCCATCACTATTTAAAGGTATTAAATCCAATTTTTTAGAGAAATCTTCTGTCTCATTACCTACATTTAGATTAGCTCTTATATTCTTAACTTCCTTAACTAGACTCATTGGACCCGATATATCGACATAATTTTTATTCAGTTCAATTTTATCTATATTTCTTTTAGAATTTCCACTTACTTCTACCTTTATATCTCTTTTTTCTTTTATATTTTTCTCAAGATTTACTATTAAAACATCATGCTTAAATTCTAAAGTAACACCTTGAGGAATATTTGCTTTTAAATATACTTCTTTCTTACCTTGTATTGGGTCTTCAACAGTTCCATATACATGTATATCTTCTTTTTTAACTTTTTGTACCTTTGATAAACTACCTTTTATATACACATCTGCTGTTAATTTTTCGTCTGGATATATAACAAGATTTTTATCATTTAAATCACTCATATTACTTATAGATACAGGTATATCTTCAAACCCTCTAGTTTCTTCAGGGTCAACTACAGCCATGACATACATCCATAAAGCAATTGCACTTAAAAATGATATTATTTTTATTTTGGTATTATTTTTTAGTCTATTTATCATTTAAATATACCACCTTTGAAAAAACTTCTTGTTTCCGTATTCGTTTTTAGATTACTACGTAATATATTCATCATTCTTTCTCTAGAAATATCTCTATATAACTTACCAGCTTTAGCAATTGATACGCCTCCAGTTTCCTCTGATACGATTAGTGTTATACAGTCAGATACTTCACTTACACCTATTCCCGCTCTATGTCTAGTGCCTAAATCTTTACTTAAATCTTTACTCTCTGTCAATGGCAAGAAACATGCAGCTGCCTTTACCTTAGAATCTCTAATTACAACAGCGCCATCATGTAATGGTGTATTTGGTATAAATATATTTATCAATAATTGCCTAGAAATTTCAGCATCAATTATAGTTCCTGTATTTATTATATCACTTATTCTGGTTTCTCTCTCCATTATGATAAGAGCTCCTATTTTTTGTCTAGAAAGTGAATATAAAGCTTCTACAATCTCTTCTATAGTTCTATTAAGAGTTTCTTCTGAAGTATTTACATTTTTTCCAAATAAATTAAACTTTGCTCTTCCTATATGTTCAAGTCCTGCTCTAAATTCTGGCTGAAAAATTATAAGAGCTGCTATAACTCCATAATCCAGAGCCTTAAGAGATATCCAATAAACGGTATGCAATTTAAAAGTGTTACTAAGTTGAGTTGCTAGCAAAAGAAATATTATACCTTTAAATACTTGTTCTGCTCTTGTATCTTTTATAAACATAAATATTTTGTAAAAAATATATGCTACTATGGATATGTCAATTAAATCATATATACTCATTCTTAATATTATATTAAAAAATTCATTTAAAAAAGAATTTATATCTAACACAGTTTTATCCTCCTGTTCGATAACTTCTTAATTATTTACACTATGTATTATACTATATAAATCTAACTCTATACAAACTATTTAACTTTTGTGTAAATAATTCTATTTTTATAGATTGAGATTGTTAAATAATCTCTAAATACATTAAAAATATTGCTCATTAAATATATATTTTTTATTAAAGTTAAATCTAGTTTAAATAATTCAAATCATCAAGGCGCGAATACAAAATAGTACTCGCGCCTTGATGCAATTTTATACTATAAAATCTATTTCAAAATACATATTATTTTTCAATATATGTTTGCTACAATAAATTTAATAATCTATTTATTAATTATATAAAATTGTAACATTATTTCTATATTTCTATTAATATTATATTAGTAATATTATTTTTATCTTATACTAATAATTTATCTTATAAATAATTTATATCAAGTTCTATTAATATCTTATTATGTATCTTTTCTAGAAATTATCTTTTATTATAAAAATAATTAAAACAACTTATCTATTTCAAAGTCATAGATATATTACTTATAAGTATAACAATTCATTTAATACAATAATCTACAAGCACTATATTATCAAGTATTTAGAATCTCTAGTATTTCATAGTAGATTTCATCGTTCTTTTTCAGTATAAGAAATTAATTTATAAATTTAAATAGTATTCTAATATCTTAGTACTATAAAGTATACAGTATAATGTATATGAGCCTATTTACTAATTAATTAAATCTATGCAATAAATCTTTCTATAAACTTCTTGTAGACTATTATACATTACCATTAATATGATTACAATATTAATGAATATAATGTAACTCTTATATAATTTTATATTTATAAAGAAAAAGACACAGGTGACATGCATGTATCCTGTGTCTTTTTAAACAATATAAAAGTTTACTATAAATATAGTAAACTTTTCTTAATGAGCGCACAGGGATTCGAACCCCGGACACACGCCTTAGAAGGGCGTTGCTCTATCCAGCTGAGCTATGCACCCAAATCATTATGGAGCGGGAAACGAGATTCGAACTCGCGACTTCAACCTTGGCAAGGTTGCGCTCTACCACTGAACTATTCCCGCTTATTTAATTTGGCGACCTGGAAGGGGTTCGAACCCTCGACCTCCAGCGTGACAGGCTGGCATTCTAACCAACTGAACTACCAGGCCGCAAATGGTGGGACCAGCAGGGCTCGAACCTGCGACCCCCTGCTTGTAAGGCAGGTGCTCTCCCAGCTGAGCTATGATCCCATTTTTTGGAGCGGGTGAAGGGGATCGAACCCTCACAGCTGGCTTGGAAGGCCAGAACTCTACCATTGAGCTACACCCGCTTATTTAATTGTTTTTTTGGTGACTCGTAGGGGAATTGAACCCCTGTTACCGCCGTGAAAGGGCGGTGTCTTAACCTCTTGACCAACGAGCCATTTTAATGGTTGCGGAGGCAGGACTCGAACCTACGACCTTCGGGTTATGAGCCCGACGAGCTGCCAACTGCTCCACTCCGCGATATTATTTTATAAAGTGCCGAAGACCGGAATCGAACCGGTACGAGAGGTAAGTCCCGCAGGATTTTAAGTCCTGTGCGTCTGCCAGTTCCGCCACTTCGGCTTTTTTGGCTCCAAGGGTGGGGCTCGAACCCACAGCCTACCGGTTAACAGCCGGTTGCTCCACCGTTGAGCTACCTTGGAATATTCAACGTGGCTACGTCCTACTCTCCCAGGCAGTTTCCCACCAAGTACCATCAGCGCTAGAGAGCTTAACTTCTGTGTTCGGAATGGGAACAGGTGTATCCTCTCTGCTATTGTAACCACATAATCTTTAT
>NZ_JACVWI010000005.1:0-171476 GCF_020658455.1 Clostridioides sp. ES-S-0005-03
ACTTTTGTACTAAGCATTCATAGGCTCTAAGGGCTGTTCCATCCCCACTAATCTTAATCCTTCTTTTAGTATATTTATACTTGCATTTATATCCCTGTCATGTTGTGTATTACAGTCTGGGCAAATCCAATTTCTAAGTGCTAAGTTTTTTACATCCTTATTTCTATGACCACATGCACTACATAACTGACTTGATGGATATGTATTTCCTATTATAGAAATTAATCTTCCATACCAAATAGCTTTATACTCAAGCAATCTCCTAAATTCATACCAACTAACTTCACTTATTGCACTTGCTAATTTATGATTCTTAATCATGTTACTTACTTTTAAATCTTCTAAACAAATTATTTGGTTTTCTCTAATTAGTTTAGTTGATATCTGATGTAGGTAATCTTTTCTTTGATTAGATATTCTTTCATGTATCTTAGCTACTTTATTTTTTTGCTTATTCCAATTATTACTAAACTTCTTCATTTTTGATAATCTTCTTTGTTCCAACTTCAATCTATAGTTAGCTTTTCTTAACCATTTAGGATTGTTGAATATGTCTCCATTAGAACATATTGCAAAATCTTTTAAGCCTAAATCTATGCCAATATACTTATTAGATTCTTCTAATTGTTTTATGTCAACTTCACAACATATACTAACAAAATATTTACTTGTAGGTGTTTTTGATACAGTAGCATTTAATATTCGGCCATTTATATTTTTAGTAACTTTAGCCTTAACCCATTTCAATTTTGGTAGTTTAATTAAGTTATCCTTAATAGTTATGTTATTGTTCACGCATTTACTTTCAAAACTTCTTTTAGGATTTCTTTTGCTTTTGAACTTTGGAAAGCCTTGTTTATTACCTTTTTTAATTTCTCTAAAGAAGTTCTTATATGCACTATCTAAATCATCAATAGTAGCTTGCAAGCTGGTTGAATCAACTTCTTTAAGCCATTCATATTCTTTTTTAAGTGATGGAAGCTTTTTAATTAAATCATACTTTGAATATGACTCACCTTCATTTTCATATTTTTCTTTTTGAAGTGCTAACATGTGATTGTACACAAACCTTGAACATCCAAAAGATTTTTCTATTATTTCTTTTTGAGTTTGATTTGGATATATTCTAAACTTAAAAGCTTTCATCTGTATCATTTTTTCACCTCCTTTAGTTTTTTATATTACAGGCTTTAATCTCCATCCTACTTACGTTGAGGATGGAGTATTTCGCCTATTATTGATAAATTATATATCTTCTTCTTATTTAGATTAAGTTCATCCCACCTTACATCTTTAAGCAATCCCCCTTGTCGCTTTACTGCTTCTATACACATCTTATAACTTTGCTTTTGCATGTGTGCCAATCCCCAGGGGTATTTTTTTATCCACTCTAAATCTGTTTTACGCATTTACCTATCACCTTTTTATTTTCATAACATTATATATTATACTTTAATTTTATTTATAATAATCATACCATTTTTATTGTTTATATAAAATATTATAAGTTAATTTACTTAGTGATATAATATAAATTATCCCAAGCTAATTTATGTATATATTGAAATATCTATATTTTTATTTTTAACTATTAGTTGGGATAAAAAGCTCATAGGAATTGAAACTACTGAATTATAAGATTTTCTTAATTTTAGAAATGGCTTGTTTACAGCTATTAAACCTTAACACTTTGTGTATTTAAACCTTTTTTCCAAGTCAAGAATATAGTTTCTGTAATTATATTAAACCTTAACACTTTGTGTATTTAAACCTACAATATTGTTGATGAATATGTAAAAATTAGTGATATTAAACCTTAACACTTTGTGTATTTAAACCCCAATATAATGGTGACCCAGAAGAATTCCAACATTATTATTAAACCTTAACACTTTGTGTATTTAAACCTGTAACGCCTTTAGTTACTAATGTATCTATAATATATTAAACCTTAACACTTTGTGTATTTAAACTCATTTGTGGCTTTATAGCCTTATTTAAATCTTCATTAAACCTTAACACTATGTGTATTTAAACTTAATTACTAACGTATCCCCTGCTCTTAACACTATGTGTATTTAAACCAGAAAAGAGTATAAAAGACAACTATATGTAGAATTAAACCTTAACACTATGTGTATTTAAACTACGTACATATATAAATTAAAATTAAACCTTAACACTATGTGTAATTAAGAAGAAGCTATCTATTAATTTAGATAGCTTCTTCTTAATATTATTCAAACTCTTTTAAGAAATCAACATAAGTTTGTCTATGAACATTAACACCTTTCTCTAAATCAAATCCACCATCTTCATTATAGATTCTATCAATAAAAGTCTCTTTGGTAATTTTATATTGGCAACCTATTGTAAATAACCACTTATTATATCTTTTTACTGCGAATACTTCTCTGGCCTTTCCTTGCTTTTCTAAATATTTAACACCAAATTCATCTAAATACTTTTCTTTAGCATTTACATACTTAATTGCACATATATTCTGCTTTAAAGCTTCTCTGCATATTTCATCAATCTGTTTCTTTGAGAATCCATCCCATTTTATATACTCTAAAGCTAATCCATTTTGCTTGACTGCCTCTAAACATATCTTTGGTGTTTGTTTGTTTACATATTGTAGACTACTTCCATTTTGCTTGACTGCTTCTATACAAATTTCTTCGGTTTGATTCTTTACATAATATAAATTCCAGCCCCAATTTTTTACTGCAATTAGACACATTTCCTCTGTCTGATTTTTTACATATTCTAATGATCCACCATAATTTCTTACTGCTAATAAACATATTTTATCTATTTTCTCTTTTGATAATTCATCAAACTTCACATATTTAAGAGTCCCACCATCTTTGAATACCGCAATAAGATATAGATTATATAACTGTTCTTTAGTTAAATTAAGTTCATCAAATCTTACATCTTTAAGTAAATATCCATATTGTCCTACTGCTTCTATACACATTTCATAAGTTTGCGTTTTTGCAAATTTTAAATCCCATGGAAATTTTCTTATCCACTCTAACCCTATTTTCTCCATTTATCTATCCATCCTTATTGTTATTTTTTATAATACTTTTTTATATATAATATACTATTTTTCAATTTTATTTATCATAATTATATCATTTTTATTGACTATATAAAATATTGTAAGTTAATTTATATAGTGATATAATATAAATTATCCCAAGATTATTAATATAATACCTACTTTCTATTTTTAACTATTGGTTGGGATAAAAAGATTAAATTAATTGAAACTACTGTATTATAAGATTTTCTTAATTTTAGAAATGGCTTGTTTACAGTGATTAAACCTTAACATTATATGTATTTAAACATAACAAAAATAAATAGGAATAACAAAATTCGATAATTAAACCTTAACATTATATGTATTTAAACTTATTATCAAACCATATATCTCTATAGATACCCATATTAAACCTTAACATTATATGTATTTAAACTATATAACAATCTGATTTATCTACAGTGATTAAACCTTAACATTATATGTATTTAAACATAAATTCAAAGGGGGATTGAAATGAAAATAGTAAGATTAAACTTTAACACTATGTGTATTTAAACGCTATATACTTCATTTAGCTTAGTATTCATCATTAAACCTTAACACTATGTGTATTTAAACGATTATAAATAATCCGAGGATGGTGAAAATTAAACCTTAACACTACGTGTATTTAAACATCGCAACTACACAAAGATATATAAGAGTATTAAACCTTAACACTTTGTGTATTTAAACATAGAGAGCATTAATTTGCAAAAATTAAACTTTAACACTATGTGTAATAAAAAAGAGCTATCTATTAATTTAGATAGCTCTTCTTGTATTATTCAAACTCTTTCAAGAAATCAACATAAACTTGTCTATGAACATTAATACCTTTCTCTAAATCAAACCCTCCATCTGTATTATAGATTCTTTCTATAAATTCATCCTTAGTTATTTTATATTGGTAACCTATAGCAAATAGCCACTCCCCATCTTCTTTTATCGCTATTACTTCTCTTACTTTACCATGAGCTTCTAAATATTTAATCCCAAACTCCTTTAAGTATTTTTCTTTATCTATTATATACTTTATTGCAAGTTTATTTTGTTTTAGAGCTTCTTTACATACCTCATATATTTTATTTTCTACATATCCAAGAGCTAATCCATTTTGCTTGACTGCTTCAGTACAAAGCTCATTAGACTGTTCTTTTACATACATTAAAGCTAATCCATTCTCTTTTACTGCCTCTAAACATATTCCTGGAGTTTGTTCTTTTACATCTTCAAGAGCATATCCATTTTGTCTTACTGCTATTAGAGATATCTTCTCTATTTGTTCTTTTGATAATTTAGCCAACTTTACATATCTAAGAGAGTTTCCATTTTGTTTGACTGCTTCAGTACAAAGCTCATTAGACTGTTCTTCCACAAGCATTAAAGCCCTTCCATTTTGTTTAACAGCCTCAAGACAAAGTTCATATGTTTGATTACATTCTAATTCGTCCAACTCTACATATCTAAGAGCGAATCCATTTTCTTTCACTGCATCTAAATATAAATTATATATCTGTTCTTTGGTTAAACTGAGTTCATCCCACTTTACATACTGAAGAGCATATCCATTTTGTTTTACTGCTTTAATACAAATCTCAGGAGTTTGATTTTTTACATACTTAAGTGCCTTACCATCTTGTTTGACTGCTTCCATACAAATTCTGGGTGTTTGTTCTTTTATATACTTAAGTGCTAATCCATTTTCCCTAACTGAAAGAAGATATAAATTATAAGTTTGTTCTTTGGTTAAATTAAGTTCATCCCATTTTACATCTTCAATTAATAACCCATCTTGTCTTACTGCCTCTATACACATCTCATAGCTTTGTTTTTCTATAAATTCTAAATCCCATGGGAATTTTTTTATATACTCTAAATTATTTTTATTCATATATATACCTCTATTTTATTTTTTATATTAATTATATCATTTTTTTGTTTATATAAAATATTGTAACTTTATTTATATGGTTATATAATTAAATTATCCCAATCTAATTGATGTATATGTTGAAGTATATACATTCTTATTTTTAGTTAAAATAAAAAACTTAGATTAATTGAAGTTACTGTATTATAAGCATTTCTAAAATTAAGAAATGGCTTATTTACAGCTATTAAACCTTAACACTATGTGTAAAAAAAGAAGTTACCTATAAATTAGATAACTTCTTTTTATTTATATTATTTATTATAAATGTCTACGTAGACTCCCATGCTTCCATTTTTAATTTCCACTTTCTTGCCATCCATCTCTAAAACTTTGTCTTCAAATTTTCCTTTTACAATATTAAAAAGTTCTTCTCCTCTATTTGGTAGAAGCAGTTTAAAGCACTCTTTTACAGAAGAATCAAACTCTTCAGAATTAGCGAATAAGCCAAATCCAACTACATTATCTTCTGCATTTACAATTCCTAATTCGTTATACCAATCTCCCTTGGTAGACTTCTGCTTATAATTATAAGTTGTTTCACCCTCAAGTGTCCACCCAAGTCCAGGTAATTTATTTCTAAACTCTGCATTTGTAATAGTTCCAGGAGTCTCTTCTCCTTTTAATATATTTAAAATTTCTCTAAAAACATTTTCATTCCCTCCATCGCCGACTTGTGTAACTTTACTAAATTCATGTTTTTTTATAAAATTTTTCTGACTTGTACTTAAAGCTTTGTCCGCTAAAAGCACTGGAGAATCTTCTTTTGCTCCTACAGGCCCTACAGAAAGTGCATCTATTAGGTCTCCCTCTCCTAACATCCCGTTTTTTGCAACAAATACATTATTTAATGCCTTATCTGCATAAAAATAATCCATTACTTTTGCATTAGTATCTGTTCTGTCTGTACCAGCAAATTTAATTACATTCTTTAATTTATTTACTATATTTTTAGAAATAGAACTTTCTCCACCTACTACATAAGTTTTATTAAAAGTTTTTGCATAATCTTCTATATTTTTATTTAAAGTATCTTTCTCTGCAAATAAAATTGCAGTGTTACTTTTAGCTGGAGATGCTATACTTACTGCATCTGCAAGACCTTTATATCCATTTACAACTGCAACAGAATCTACATTTTCTAACTCTTTTGCTATTTTTAAACTTGTATCTATTCTGTCTGTTCCACCAATTCTTTTTACATTTATATTTAAATTATTAAGTTCTTTTTCTACATTTGCACTTATTGTATTTGTACTACCAATTATATAAATGTTTTTAACACCTAATCTTTTTATTTCTTCTTTTGTTTTAGTATTTAGCTTATCTTTTTCTGTTAAAAGTACAGGTGCATTTTTTGCTGTAGCTAAAGGTGCAGAACATAAAGCATCTGCAATTGTATTGCTATTTATTAAAACGGCATTTTCTGCATTTTGCCATTTATAACTACTTATTTTTAAACTTGTATCTATTCTATCTTCCCCTGCAAGCACTAATTCTTGTGGTGCCATGGCAGAAGAACCCATCATTGTAGCTCCTAAAGCAGAAGATCCAGCTAAAGCTACTATCCCTAATTGTTTTATTTTTTTCATTTTATTTCCCTCCATATCCCCTCTATTTATAGTAAACATTATATAATACATACTATAAAAAATATGTAAAATATTGTCACTTAATTATAAATAAGGGAGTCTATCTATTTATATAAGTTTTTTTATAAAAAAACTGTTCTATTTTCTTATTTTAATAGTAATTTTTTTACCAATACATTATATACAAAACAATTTATCTTATAACATCTCTTTCGTGAAAGTTGCCTTTTTATATAATATTAACTTTAATTATATAATATGTATTTATTTGGAAATTGTCAATATTTTTAATGAATTTTATTGATTATATAAAATATTGCAAGTTAATTTATATGGTGATATAATTAAATTATCCCAATCTAATTAAGGTATTTATTGAAATATCTATATTCTTATTTTTAACTGTTAGTTGGGATAAAAAGCTTAGATTAATTGAAGCTACTGTACTATAAGCATTTCTAAAATTAAGAAATGGCTTATTTACAGCTATTAAACCTTAACACTATGTGTATTTAAAACATCTTCCTTTGTAAAATCATACTCACTAAGAATAATTAAACCTTAACACTATGTGTATTTAAACAATATCTGCATATGTAACAAGTTATGCAAGAATTTTATTAAACCTTAACACTATGTGTATTTAAACTCTTTTTCTAAGAACATTGCTAAAGGTAGATTTTTAATTAAACCTTAACACTATGTGTATTTAAACAATACTTTGTTTAATTTACTATAAATATCATCTTCAAATTAAACCTTAACACTATGTGTATTTAAACTCAAAATCTACAATTATTCCATATTTTTCTTTTAAATTAAACCTTAACACTATGTGTATTTAAACCGAGTTCAAACAACAAGGTTTTATTGATATTAGCATATTAAACCTTAACACTATGTGTATTTAAACCCAATAGTTTATTCTATAGTAAAAGAAATACTTAATATTAAACCTTAACACTATGTGTATTTAAACAAAGAGGTTATACCTATTTTTATTTTTTCTGGGTTTATTAAACCTTAACACTATGTGTATTTAAACAAACATTACTAATGAAAGGGTATTAGAATTTACATAATTAAACCTTAACACTTTGTGTAAAAAAGAAGTTACCTATAAATTAGATAACTTCTTTTTATTTATATTATTTATTATAAATGTCTACATAAACTCCCATGCTTCCATTTCTAATTTCGACTTTCTTGCCATCCAACTGTAAAGTTTGGTCTTCGAATTTTCCTTTTACAATATTAAAAAGTTTTTCTCCTTTATTTGGCAGAAGCAACTTAAAGCATTCTTTTACAGAGCTATCAAATTCTTTGGAATTGGCAAATAAACCAAATCCAACTACATCGTTTTCTGCATTTACAATTCCCATTTCTACGTCCCAATCACCTTTGTCAGTTTTTTGCTTATATACATATGTTGTTTTGCCATCTTTCATCCAACCTAAGTCTTCCAGTTTATTTCTAAACACCTCATTGCTAACACTCAAATCCACATCATTCTTATCTTCTTCTTTTTTATCCTGGTCCTTTACATTTATAGCATTAATTTTAATTCCATTATTATCTTCTTTAAATCCTAAATAATTAACCAATATTTCTTTTGGGATAAGAAAATCATCTCCATCTTTTTTTAATTTTTGGTCATCATCAGGAATATTAAATTCTTCTTTAGAAACTGAGTCTTTAATCTTCTTAGTTTTTATAGGCAACATATATCCATTAACATAAACATATGGTGAATTTTCATAAAATGTAAATAAATTATCATTTAAATTTAATGAATACCCTGAGCCGTATTTTTCACTTTCTACCTTAGTTCCCTTTTGACCCAATTTATTGGCCAGATCAAAAATTTTAATCTCTTTATCTACTGTAGGTTTTATAGTTATCTCTTCTGCATTTATAGTTAAGCATTGACCTAATACACAACCCATAATTAGACCAGCTATAGTTATTTTTTTTATATTTTTATTCAATTTAAAACACCTCATTTTTATCTATTTTAATATCATTGTATGTATTTTTTTATAAATTGTCAATAAATTTTGATATTTTTATTGTTTATATAAAATATTATAAGCATATTTATATAGTATGCATTCTTACTCTTAGCTATTAAATATTATTTATATAAATCAATTTCACTGTACTATAAGTATTTCTTAATTCTAAGAATAGCTTATTTATATCTCTGAACCTCCCATGACTAAAGTCACAGGGTTCCTGTTTCATAGAATTTCGCATACTAAAATATGTCTTACCAATTCTCCACAGGCTATCCCCGTAGTTCCTACGGTTCTTACATACGTTATTTATTTTAAACTCTTATTAGTCTTAATCCTTCTTTTAGTATATTTATACTTGCATTTATATCTCTATTGTGAGTTTCATTACAATAAGGACAAATCCATTCTCTTATATTTAAATCCTTAATTTCCTCGTTTTTGTACCCACATTTATTGCATATTTGTGAACTTGCAAAGAATTTACCTACCTTTACGATTTGTCTACCATACCAATTAGCCTTATATTCTAATTGACAAACAAATTCTGACCATGACACATCAGAAATTAAACGAGATAATTTACGATTTTTAGTCATATTCTTTACTTGTAAATCTTCTATGCAAATAATATCATTCTCTCGTATTAATTTAGTAGATAGTTTTTGTAGAAAATCCTTCCTTTGATTAGCTATATGTTCTTGAAGTCTTGCAACTTTTAACCTTGCTTTATTTCTATTTAAACTACCAATTGTTTTTCTTGATAATTCTCTTTGTAATTTAGCAAGTTTATTTAATGACTTTTGAAGATACTTAGGATTTTCTATAAATTCTCCACAACTTGAGATACAAAACTCTTTAATTCCTAAATCTAAACCTATCTGATTATTAGTATTTTCAAATGCTTCAATATCTATATCAGTACAACATAGTGATACATAATATTTACCACTTGGTTCTTTGGATACAGTAGCATTAAGAATTCTACCTTGAGGTACTTGTTTATCTCTTACTTTAACCATACCAAGTTTAGGTAATTTTATATATTGACCAAGGTGCATAATATTTCCATTTGTAAAGTTAGTTCTATATGAAAATCTATTAGTTTTCTTTGATTTAAATTTAGGAAATCCTGTATTTTCCTTAAAGAATTTTTTATATGCGTTTTCTAAATCTTTTAAAGTGTTTTGTAGTGAAAATTTGTCAGGCTCTTTAAGCCACTCTAATTCTTTTTTTAAATTGGTCAAATCAGAACTGCACTGTTTATAAGTAAAAGTTTCTTTATTGTTTTCATAAACTTCTATTTTTTTAGCAAGATACTTATTATATACAAATCTACAACATCCAAAAGTTTTGTTAATTAGCTCTTGCTGTTTTTTATTTGGATACATTCTAAACTTATAAGCTTTTTCCACTACTATCACCTCACTTTAATTGTTTTTTATGATTATTAATATACATATCCGAGTAACTTCTATTTTTCATCACCCATTATAATATTAACAAACGTAATTATTTAAAACAATTATTTGGAAGGTTTTTATATTTATTTTTTAAATAACATATATAAGAACTGTAAGCCCTTAACTTTTATCATTTTTGAGGTTGTCGTTCACATAAGTTCGCTACTACCTATGCAGTTCTCTTATGAACTTCTTACACTTTCATGCAAACACAGACTATATCTTATCCTTCGGCATTATCCGTTAAGGTCTACCCACTTCCACTACCGATAACTTGTAGTGTACTTCCCTCAAGAGGAATAGTCGTTGAAGTTTCTCCTACTTAGGAGCTTACCTGCTGGTTGCCCATTTTAAAGTACTTAGGGTTTAACCTTATATCATCTAACCAATTTTTTCTACTTTCGTAACTTTCACACTTAGGTTTATTTCATCCTTATGTTTTAGTTTGGTTAGTTTTAGGGGTTTCCAGCAATTCAAGTAGTATTGGATAGGTTCTATCCTATCTCTACATATAAGTTTCCCTATATGCTGACTATTTTAGCTACTAACTCATGACTAAAGTCACGAGTGTGCGTAGCTATTTTTTAATCAAACTTTAACACTTTGTCTATTTAAATTAATGTACTTTTATCTTTCTTAGATTTGTAGTATAATGGAAGCAAGAAGAACTACAATCTATTGTTAGTAGAGTGGAGTTCATAATTCAAAAAATAATATAGAACTATTCAACATCGAAATCGTCCTGACTGGCATCAGGACGATTTCTTAATTTTGATGTTAAAACAAGACTTCATAAAGAAAAAAGGACTATCTATTAATTTAGATAGCTTCTTCTTAATATCATTTAAACTCTTTCAAGAAATTAAGATATATTTGTCTATGAACATTAATATCTTTTTCTGGGTCAAACCCTCCACCTTCATTAGTAAATAACCATTCTCCATTTTCTTTTATAGCTATTACTTTCTGAGATTATTTTTGTTCTTCTAAATATTAAATATTTTCTCATATTTATCTTTATTTTTTATATACTTAATTGCTTACTTATCTTTCTTTAAAGCATATACACATATCTCATAAAAAAAGAGTCATCTAAATAATAGCTAACTCTTTTTTATTATTAAACTTTAAGCTATACAATCTTCAAATTGATGTCCACAATCTTTACATTTTATAACTAAAGTACAAGTATACTCATAATCACAAATATAAGGATTTAATACCAAACCTTCTTTTTGTTCTATTACTTCTATATTTTCACTATTACATTTTTCGCACTCCATAAAATCGCTCCTTTATTTTAATTATTTAAATATAATCATAGCACTATACTCATCACTACTATAAGGAGCCGAACTTCCTTTTCCAGAATATTTAATATCTATAACTTTATCATTTTTACACTCAGATAAAGCTTTATTTATTTGTTCTTGTAGTGTATAACTATTATCACTTGTATATATTGATACTCTCATATTTATCTCCCCTTTTACTCTCATTTTGGATTATTTATTAACTACATCAAAATTTCCCTTTGCTAATTGATCATTTAATTCATCTAATGTTGATATCGCACTGTCATAATAGAATTTATATTTGTCATTTATTTCATTTAAAACATGAAATTTGTTTTTTAAAAATTCAATAAGTTGTGATTTAGAAATATATTCTCCATTAGCATAATTCTTATATACATTATCTTTTTCTTCCTGAAGTTGTTTAAAATATCTATAATCTTCAGCATTTATTTCTCCATGCATAATTACTCCACCCCTTTTTCTAATAAAATACAATCTTATTAGTATATACATTCGTTAAAATATTCAATTGTATAATCATGTGCACACCCATTAACTTCTACTGTTATTAAATCTATAGAATCGATACCTAAAATTTTATACTTTTTACCTTTTTCTAATCCAAAGTCATTTATATTTGCTATTACATAATCGCCTACCTTAACCTCAACATTTTCTGAACAACTGTCATACATATTTAATAATGCTCTCATAATAATTCTTTCCTCCTATAATATTGAATATCTATTTCTAATATCAAATTTATATACTTCCTCCACATAACATTCCTTTATCTATCTCCTTTTTAGTTTTTATATTTATAACACTATGTTTTGTAATAAGTATATTATTATTTGTTATTTTTTATAATTATTATAACATTTTTATTGACTATATAAAATATTGTAAATAAATTAGCTTAGTGCTATAATTAAATTACCTCAAGATTATTAATGCAATACCTACTTTCTATTTTTAACTATAGATTAGGTAATACTACTATCTTGTGAACATTTCTTAAATTAAGAAATGAATTATTTTAACCTTAGCACTTTGTGTATTTAAATTAGTCTTTTTTTTATTCAATTTTTTTGATGCAATAATTAAATTAAACCTTAACACTTTGTGTATTTAAACAACTACACTAATACGTTAGTAGATTAAACCTTAACACTATGTGTATTTAAACAAAGATTCATAAAAAATTTAAGGAGAAATTACAATAATTAAACCTTAACACTATGTATATTTTAAGTATAGTTTTTTATATAAATAGGGATATCTAAATTAAAAGACATCCCTAAAAATCAACTTCTTATCATCATAATATATGGTTTCATTATTCTCTTTTTATTCCCAATCAAAATTTTCACATTTTAAGAACTGCTTTCCATCATCTAAACAAACCGATTTAAACTCAATTTCTTTATCTTTAGAATTACAATATCCTTCATCATTCTTAGCACATGCTAATTGATCACACTTTATATAGTATTCGTTTTTCTCCATTTTAGGATGATATACAGGTGTTGAGCCAGCTACAATTTGTCCACAATGTTTACACATCCAAATCTTACAAGTATACTGCTGACTTCTTGTTGTAATCAGCTCACAATCTTTAACTCTTGAAAACAGGTGCCTAAATATACATCTTAAACTTTTAATAATAATCACCACCCTCTTATTTTTTTGTATCATATACAATATCAATCAGATCTCCATAAAAAAGGCAAAAGGGGACACGCTACTTCAGTGGTGTGAGGAATTTGCCCTCTTTCTATTAAGCAAGAGTCTTCAACTCATATCTATAACCATCACCCTTTTGTGTTAGTTTTAAATATTTATGGTTTACATCTATCTGTTTGCCATGTTTCTTTGAATAGATTGCAAATATACCTGTACTTCTACAGCTTACATTTGATACATATTGACCTATATATTTCCCTTTTGGGATATTGGCTTTTACCATATCTCCTGATTGATAGCCAAAGAACTGTTTTTGTCTTGGTAAATATGCTCTTGGAAAACCATATTTATTTAATAATGTTCTACTTCTTGTACCTCTTCCTATTGATTTTATATATAACTCCTTCAACCCTTTGTGTATTTTGATTTTAGGAGTTTCCTTAACACACAAAGCATCATAGTAATGAGTTTTAGGCAAGTTAGCTTTTACTCTATTATGCTTAGTTACTCCTCCAGTAGATACCACTACGTTAGAAGTTAATTTATACATTTCTCTTAAAATAGCATTTCTACTACTATTTACTTTAGCAGTATCTTTTAGACTTACTGGTTTATTAGTTTTTAAGATTAAGTTTATATTTTTTACTCTTTCTTTATCTAACTTTGATTTACTTAGCGATTGTACCCATTCATCAAGTGTATTATTACCTTTTTCTTGGTTACAAGTTCTACAAGCTAAGGTTAAGTTTCTAATAGAATTTGAACCTCCTCTTGATTTAGGATACTTATGCTCAATTTCTAATTGACGGTCATTCGTGAGTCCTTTACAATATTGACATGTATGGCCATAAGTATATAATAGATACTCACGAATCTCATACCCTAAGAGAGTGCCTTGTTGATAATCTACTCCTTCAATTGAAGGATTTAGCATTAATTGAGTATCAAACCTTACTGTTTCTATATAGATTGTCTCTATATAGCATAACTTTTTAAGTTTTATTATAAAATTTTTAACATTATCCACTATGCTTTGAATTGATGGTGGTAACCATCCTTCAAGTCGTTTGCGATTCAAAAATCTTGGTGCTCTATACCTTGTTTTTCTATTTCTTCTTGTCCTTCTAAATGCTCTACGAGCTTCTAAGTTTTGTTTAATTTTATTCGCTCTATGCTCTATGGTTGCAAGAAGTACAACTTCGCCATTAGGTTTGTGAAGTGCTACTCCTGTTTGTTTAGCTCCTGGGTCTAATTTAATAATTAAACCTTTAGGATTAGCTTCTTTTAATTCTTTTAATCTAATAGTGAAGGGAAACTGTTTATGAACAACAGCCTTTCCTTGTTTAAGTAATTTTCTTGCTACAGCAAAGTGACAAGGAGTCAATGGTTTTTTGTTTTTATTAATTACAAACACCAAATAAAAAACCTCCTTTAAGAGTAAACTCTATGAAGTTAAGAAATTAACTTCATGGGTAACGCAGTTAGAAACTGCTCTCCTCGATAATATTATTAAGGCTTGATAGCATATTACACTGTTTGTACCCATAAACTGTTTAATAATATGCAACAGAAGCTACAAACTGGAGAAGCATTTGTAGGTGTTATGACCTTAATAATGTAGTTTAAAACTCAATCTGGTCAATATGACTTGTAGATAACTTCAAGCCTACCTCTTTAGAGGTGGGTTATTGACATCTGCTCTTTCATACAAAAGCTCTTGATTCCTTTCTTTTAATTCTTCTGCACAATCTATACAACAACATTTCACAATTTGTAATCCTGGATCATATATTATTACTTGATATTCTTCATTTAAAGCACCATCGCAATTATAACAATTTTCAATTTTCATAGTATTTCTCCTGTTAATATTTCTCTTACTATTTTATTAGAGTATTTATTTCTAATTCTTTTTTATATAAATATTTTATTAATTATTTACAATATTATATTTATTATCTTCTCTCCATCCGAAATTATATGGTTTTATAATGTTAGATATTATATCTTTACATAAAAGCATATAATCTTTTATTTTATTTTCTGATTTATCTAAAATCCATTCTAATACATCACATCCACTACAACTTCCATAACCAACATATGTCATAAGATATTCACGTTCATCGGGCTGATATGTTTTTTTAGGTATTAAATATAATAAAGTACCTTGATAATGTCCATTATCTATTTCAGTTATATTGTCACTATCCCATTTATCATCCTCATCTATATCATCATTCAAAATATATTTTACAGATAATTTAACCAAATCTTCATAACTACAATAACTATCACTATTAATGAAATCAGACTCTAACAATGCTTCTCGTAATCTTGTTTTATTTTTTATCCACTTTTCTTTGCAATATTTTATCATTTAAATCTCCTTTTATATATTTTTAATCTTTATTTTTTTTATTTCGTCCATATATCCTGTTCCATTACAATGAGGGCATAATTCTAATGGTTTATTGATTATTTCTATAGCTCCTTTTAACCATGTATCAACTTTTTCTTTTAATTCATTCTCATTATTTGCATACATAGCATCTATTGCTGTATATCCATCATAATTACGCTGATTATGAGTCATTGAAAATATTTCTACTTCTTTATATTCTTTAATTCCATAATGAATCTTATTACGTTCTTTTTTAGTTCTTGCAAAAACATTCTGATAAGTTATTTTTTCTGGCGTTAATAATGGTACTATTTTTTTAACAGTAAAACAGAAATCATAATCAGATGTTATTTTAGCTTTACTTAAATCTATATTCTCTTTTATATATTGTCTTGTTATGTCAAACATTTGTTTTGAAGTAAATTTACATGGCATTGATGATAACATTAGTTCTGGAAAAATTATTTTATCTAATAACTGATGTTTTACATCTGTATTTGTTATTTTATATACAGAATTGCTTTTATAGTTTTCTTTATCACCAGTAGCCTCATATTCTATCTTATTTGGCATTTCAAAACTATCTAATTCCATAATTACTTCTATTTTTACATTTTCTACTTCAACTAATCTAAAAGGACGTTTATCTCTTTTAATAGAATAAAATTCAGATATATCAAAATCAAGTTTCCCCCTATCTTCTCTTCTTATTATTTCAGGGAACTTTTCACATATCAGATTTTTATTATCAATTTCATATCTTTCATTTGTATACTCTATTAACTCAGTTTCAATTTTTTCTGGATATTTATCTATAACATACCAATTTTTACAATATGTTTCCTTTGGCTTTTCTTTATCAAAATATAAATCTGTTAGCTTAGTTCTATGATAGCTATAATCATGCCCTTGAAACACCTCGCAATCAGTTATAAAGCATTCCTTATTTGTCTTTACCATATAAATATTCATCATAATTACCCTCCATACATAATTTAATTTTTACAACTTAATCTATTTGGCTTATAAAGAGCTTCCTCTTTTATCTATTACATGTCATTTTTTAATTTAAATCACAATAATTGTATTGTTTATATAAAATATTATAATTATATAGCCACTTAGTTTTTATTGAAATTCCTTCAAGAAATCAAGGTATACTTGTCTATGGACATTAATATCTTTCTCTGGGTCAAACCCTCCACCTTCATTATAGATTCTATCAATAAAAGTTTCTTTAGTAATATCTCTTTGGCAACCTACTGTAAATAGCCATACTCCATTTTTTTTTACTGCCAACACTTCTTTTGCTTCTTCTTGTTCTTTTAAATATTTGATGTTAAACATATCTTCATATTTTTCTTTATCTTTAACATATCTAATTACATATTTATCTTGTTTTAATGCATATATGCACATTTCCTCAGTTTGATTTCCTACAAATTGTAATGCGAAGCCATCTTGTCTTACAGCTTCAATGCAAATTTTATCAAGCTGTTCTTTTGAGAATTTACCTCTTAATTTGTTCCATTTTACATACTTTAAAGCATATCCTCTATTTCTTACTGCTTCTATACAAATCTCTGGTGTTTGTTCCATAACATATTCCAGAGCATATCCAAATTCTTTTACTGCTGTAAGATATAAATTATAAGTTTGTTCTTTGGTTAAATTAAGTTCATCAAATCTTACATCTCTAAGTAGCATCCCCTCTTTTTTTACTGCCTTTATACACATTTCATAAGTTTGTGTTTTTGCATTTTTCAAATCCCATGGATGTTTTTTTATCCAATCTACATCTATTTTTTTCATTTGACTCTCCCTTTTTAAATTTTATTTTTATAACACTTTTATTTATATTTATTATATTATTTTTATTTTTTTTTATAATAAGTATATCATTTTTATTGTTTATATAAAATATTGTAAGTTAATTTATATAGTGATATAATATAAATTATCCCAAGCTATTTTATGTATATATTGAAATATCTATATTTTTATTTTTAACTATTATTTGGGATAAAAAGCTTAAATTAATTGAAACTACTATATTATAAGATTTTCTTAATTTTAGAAATGGCTTGTTTACAGCTATTAAACCTTAACACTATGTGTATTTAAACCTTCTTTTATTAGCATGGTGAGTTAGGCAAATTTTAAAATTAAACCTTAACACTATGTGTATTTAAACCTATCATTGTGGTGGTTATCCAGCTCATCTACATAAATTAAACCTTAACACTATGTGTATTTAAACAATCTTTCTACCATAGATAAATACCACCTTTAATATATTAAACCTTAACACTATGTGTATTTAAACGTTGCATTATTATTATATACTATTGATATATTTAAAGATTAAACCTTAACACTATGTGTATTTAAACCCTATTTTTTTTCTTTCTATTACATAATAAGAAGCTTATTAAACCTTAACACTACGTGTATTTAAACTATAATTTAGGTCTTATATTTTCTTTTGGTCTATCAAATTAAACCTTAACACTATGTGTATTTAAACAATGTATCTAATTCATTTATTATAATATTATCCATTATTAAACCTTAACACTATGTGTAATTAAGAAGAAGCTATCTAAATTAATAGATAGCTTCTTTACTATTCAAACTCTTTTAGGAAATTAAGATATATTTGTCTATGGACATTAATATCTTTCTCTGGGTCAAACCCTCCACCTTCATTATAGATTCTATAAATAAAAATTTCTTTGCTAATATTATCTTGACAACCTACTATAAATAGCCATCTCCCATCTTCTTTTATTGCTATTACTTCTCTTACTTTACCCTGCTTTTTTAAATATTTAATATTAAATTCTTCTAAATATTTTTCCTTATCTATTACATACTTAATTGCATGTTTATCTTGTTTTAGAGCTTCTCTACATATCTCTTCTGTTTGTTTTTCTACAAATTGAAGTGCTAATCCATTTTCTTTTACTGCTTCTCTACATATTTCATCTGTTTGATTATTTACATACTCCAAAGCTAACCCGTTCTCTCTTACTGCTTCCATGCATATTTCATCTGTTTGATTGTTTACATACTTTAAAACATATCCTCTATTTCTTACTGCCTCTAAACATATCCTTGGCGTTTGTTCAATAACATCTTCTAAAGCTAAGCTATCTTGTCTTACAGCTTCCATGCATATTTCATCTGTTTGATTGTTTACATACTTTAAAGCATATCCTCTATCTCTTACTGCCTCTAAACATATTTCTGGTGTTTGTTCAATAACATATTCAAGAGCATATCCATATTCTTTTACTGCTGTAAGATATAAATTATAAGTTTGTTCTTTGGTTAAATTAAGTTCATCAAATCTTACATCTCCAAGTAGCATCCCATTTTTTTTTACTGCCTCTATACACATTTCATAAGTTTGTGTTTTTGCATTTTTCAAATCCCATGGATGTTTTTTTATCCAATCTACATCTATACATTTCATCTAATCTTTCCCCTCTTTTTAATTTTATTTTTATAACACTTTTATTTATATTTATTATATAATTTTTAATTTTTTTTATAATAATTGCACTATTTTTATTGATTATATAAAATTTTATAAATTAGTATATATACTGCTATAATTAAATTAGCATAAGATAATTAACATAATAGCTACTTTTTATTTTTAACTATTAGTTGGTATAAAAAGCTTACATTAGTTAAAATTACTGAATTGTAAACATTTTTTAATTTTAGAAATGGATTATTTAAGCCTTAACACTTTGTGTAACAGAAAAAGATATCTAAATTAACAGATATCCATTTTCATATTCTCGAATCTCTTTTAAGAAATCAAGATATACTTGTCTATGGACATTAATATCTTTTTCTGGGTCAAACCCTCCACCTTCATTATAGATTCTATATATGAATTCTTCTTTAGTAATGTTGATTTGACACCCTACAGTAAATAGCCATCTCCCTTCTTCTTTTATAGCTATTACTTCACTTGCTTCTTCTTGTCTTTCTAAATATTTAATATCAAATTCTTTTAAATATTTATCTTTATCTTTTATATATTTAATTGCATGTTTATTTTGTCTTAAAGCTTCTCTACATATTTCATCAAGCTTATCATCTATATACGCAAGTGCCAATCCATCCTGTTTTACTACCATTAAACACATCTCAATGAATTGTTCTTTTGTGAATTTGTCCCAATTTACATATTCTAAAGCTAAACTATTTTGTTTGACTGCTTCAATACATATTTCATAGAACTGATTATTTACATACTCTAAAGCCTCACCATCTCGCCTAACTGCTTCCATACATACTTCTGGAGTTTGCTTTTTTACATACTCTAAAGCCTCACCATCATTTCTAACCGCCTCTATACAGATTTCCATAGTCTGTTCTTCAACATATTCAAGAGCAAGCCCATTATTTCTTACTGCTATCATACAGATTTCTTCAGTTTGATTTTTTACATATTTTAAAGCTAATCCGTCAGTTTTTACTGCTATTAAACAGATTTCATTAATCTGTTCTTTTGAAAGTCCGCTTTCTAATTCACTCCACTTTACATATTCAAGTGCATATCCATCATTTTTAACTGCTGTAAGATATAAATTATAAACCTGCTCTTTAGTTATATTGAGTTCATTCCATCTTATATCTTTGAGTAACAATCCATCTATTTTTATGGCTTCTATACACATCTCATATGTTTGTGTTTGTGCAAATTTCAAATCCCATGGATAATTTTTTATCCTATCTAAATCTATATATTTCATTTATATCTCCTTTTTATTCAACTATAGAAAAGAATGCTATTTGTAAAATAAAACCAACAATAATATAGGTAAAAGCAAGTGGAAAATCAAATAGAATAAGAATAGCAGGACTCAACAAGATCATAGTAAAAAAGAATATAATTGTTGAATTATAGAACTTATGTAAGAAATAATATAAATATACTTCTTTTGGAATGGACTTAATAGATAATGTTCTTTTATTAGTTTCAATATCTTTTAAGAAATCAATGTAAGCTTGCCTATGGATATCTATCCCTTCCTTTAGGTTAAATAATTCTTTTTTAGTAATATTTTTATAATCACCTATAGAAAAAAGCCATTCTCCTTTTTCTTTTATTGCTATTACTTCCTTTATATCTTCTTGTTCTTCTAAATATTTAATTTCAAATAAATCTAAGTACTTTTCCTTGTCTTTAATATATTTAATTGCATGTTTATTTTGTCGTAGAGTTTCTATACACATCTTAGGAGTCTGATTTTTTACATATGCTAAGACTTCTTCATTTTGTCTTACTGCTATTAAACAAATTTCATCTATTTGTTCTTTTGATAATTTATCTAACTTCACATATTTAAGAGCTAATCCATTTTGTATGACTGCATTGAAACATAATTCATAAAACTGTTCCTTTGTTAAATTGAGTTCATTCCATTTTATATCCTTAAGCAACAAGCCATTTTGTCCTATAGCCTTAAGACATATTTCATAAGTTTGTTCTTTAAAATCTTTCAAATCCCATGAATTTTCTATTATATTATTTGATTCCATCCTCATAAGGCTTTCTCCTTTTCAACTTTATCTATAATATATGAATTATATTTTTCTTTTTGTACAATATATTATATCATTTATATTGATTATATAAAATATTTTAAGTAGGTTTAAAGTATATATATTTATTATTTTTAGTCATAGATTAGTAAAAAACATTAATATTATATATATAACAAAAAAGGCTATCTAAATTAATAGATAGCTTTTTAAAGTTGATTAAAACTTTTGATATAATTTTTTAAACATAGTTATGTATTTGTTGAACACCCCTCTACGATATAAAAATCTTATCGTTGCAAACAACATAACTCCTATAAAGAACCATGACCAGAAAAACTCACCACTCAAAAGTATGTACAAAAATCTAAATGGATGAATCCCAAACATAAAAACACTTCCTTTTTATTTTTTATTTTGTTTAATAAACTTTTTTATTTATGTAATATGTCCTATTATAGTAATTGTTTTTAATTTTTATAATTTCCAAGGCTTAAAATTTCTTGAATTTGCTATTTAAAAATAAATAAAAGACCATCTTTAATTATTTAAAATGGCCTTTTATCTTTCATATATGTATTTTAAAGTTAATCATAAATTCATATCTATTTCCAAAAATCTAATTTCTACAAAATCAATAGCATTCTTGTTCTGTTTTACAGCTTCTTTACAAATTTTCAATGTTTGTTTATATACAAATTCTAAAGCTAACCCATTTTCTCTCACTGCTTCTAAACAGATCTCTTCCGTTTGCACCTTCGCATACTGAAGAGCTAATCCATTTTGCATTACTGCTATTAGGCACATTCCTTCTGTTTGTTTTTCAATATGTTCTAAAACCATACCATCTCTTCTTAATGCCTCAAGACAGATATTTAGAGTCTTATTTTTTACATACTTAAGTGTTTGTGGGTCCTGGTTGATTGCAATTAAACACATTTCTTCTGTCTGTTTCTTTATATAATAAAGAGCTTCAGCTCTTTGTCTTACTGCATTTAAACACATCTCTTTTGTTTGTTTTCTTATGAATTGAAGTGCCCTTGGATTTTGCTTTAATGCTATTAAACATAGTTCTTCTGTTTGCTCTTTCACTTGCCTAATAGCTAATCCATTTTCTTTTACAGCAATTACACAAAGTTCTGGTGTTTGATTTTTTACATATCTAAGAGAATATGAATCATTTTTTACTGCGATAAGACAGATTTCATCGAGCTGTTCTCTCACAAATTTAAAAGCTCTCCCTTTATTACTAACTGCTTCTAAACAGATTTCTTTGGTTTGCTCTTTCACATACTCAAGTGCATATCCATCATCTCTTACTGCCTCTAAACAGATTTCATCAATCTGTTTCTTTGAAAATTTGCCTTTTAATTCGTCCCACCTTATGTACTTAAGAACCAATCCATTTTGTCTTACTGCCTCTATGCATATCTCAGGGGTTTGTTCATTTACATATTGCAATGATGAAGGTCTTTGTTTAACGGCTTCCATGCAGATATCATAAGATTGTTCTTTTGAGAATTCATCCCATTTTACATATTTAAGAGAGTTTCCATTTTGTTTGACTGCTTTAAGACAGATTTCATTAAGTTGTTCTTTTGAGAATTCATTCCACTTTATGTATTCAAGAACTAATCCATTCCGTCTTACTGCCTCTATACATACCTCTATTGCCTGTTCTTTAATATCTTTTAAATTTCGAGGATTTTTTTTAATTTTTTTTAAATCCATTTCTAATTGAGTCATTTAACCAGTCTGCTACTCAAAATAAGGTCAAATACATCCATATTGATAAAATTTCTTCTTTATAGAAGCTCGTTTTGTCTACTTACTTTTGAATGTTTTGATGAGTAGCTACTCCTTTTTTTTATATTTTTTACTTTCAAACTTCCATATTTTCTTTGAAAGTTTTCTTATTAGTTTATTTTTGGTATTTTCCAATCTTCAATATATATAATTGCTTGTTTATTTTGTCTTAATGCTTCTCTACATATTTCTTCAGTCTGATTCTTTACATACTCAAGTGCTAAGCCTTTTTCTTTTACTGCCATAGGACATAAGTTATTAACCTACTCCTTGTTAAAATTCAGTTCATCCAGCCTTATATCTTTAAGAAATAATCCATCTTTTTTATAGATTCTATGTACATTTCATAAGTTTGAGTTTGTGCATCTTTTAAATCCCATGGATGTTCTTTTATCCAGCCTATATATATATCTTCCCTAAGCATAATATCTCAATAATATAGTTCTTTTTGTATTTCTAATTATATCATCTTTTGATTTTGATATAAACTGTTTTCAAACAAGGTATCAACTACTTTTTAGTGTGTATAATAGTCAGTAATAACTTCCATTTATAAACAAAAAAAACTATCTAAATTAATAGATAGTTCTTTTTTTTATATTTAATCAAAATCCTTCAAGAAATTAAGATATATTTCTCTATGGACATTTATTCCTTCTTCTGGATCAAATCCACCATTTTCATTATAAATTCTGTATATAAACTCTTCAAGGTCTATATCTTCTTGGCAACCTATATCAAATAGCCACTGACCATCTTCTTCTATTGCTATTACTTCCTGAGCACCTTTTTGTTCTTCTAAATATTTAATATCAAACTCTTCTAAATATTTTTTCTTATCTTTTATATACTCAATTAAATGCTTATCCTGTTTTAAAACTGTTTTACATATTTTATCAAATTGATCCTCTGATAATCCTTTTCTTTTTACAAACCTAATTGCAGATGGATCTCTTTTTACCTTCATCCCATCTTACATCTTTAAGTAACAGTCCATTTTTTTCTATAGCTTTAAGGCACATTTCATAGGTTTGAACTTTAGCATATTTTAAATTAATAGGGTTTCTATTTATTACTTCTAAATCTATTTCCTGATGTTCTATTAAAGCACTCTCCTGTTTAGTCATTATATATTCCCCTTTTTAATTTATTTTCTATAAAACTATATTTTCTCACTATAGATATAGTAAATTTTCCTATTTTTTTATAAATAAAGTTAAAAAAATAAGATATCAATTAATTTAAACATATTTTTCATTATAATTATTTATAATTTATTTTTATTAATTTTATTATAATATTTATAATTATTTATATTGATTTATAAATATAATTTTTTATTCTATATAATTTAAATAAATTCCATAAAATTTTTCAATAATCTAAAGTATATTTCTCTATAAATATTTATTTCTAACTTTAAGTTAGATTCCCATATCTTCATTATAGATTCTGTTCTTTTAACCATATATTTAGAATATCTTCTTTTACATACTCAATAGCCTCTGCACTTCGTTTTACTGCTTCTAAACATAATTTATAAGCTTGTTCCTTTGAGAATTTATCCCAATTTACATACTTAAGAGCCTTTCCATTCTTTTTCACTGCTTCAAGGCATATTTCTTCAGACTGGTCATTCATGTATTTTAGAGCCCTAACATTTTGATTTAAAGCTTCAATACATATTTCATTGTTTTGGTCTTCCACAAATATAATTGCCCACCAATTTTGTTTTACTGCTTCAAGACATATTTTTGAAGTTTTATTCTTTACATACTCAAGAGCCATCCCATTTTCTTTTACTGCTATTAAACATAATTCTTCAGTTTGTTCTTCTATAAATTTCAATCCTTTTCCAAAATTCCCAAGTGCATTTAAATATAGATTATATATTTGTTCTTTATTTAAATTAAGTTCATCTAACTTTATCTCTTGTATTAACCAACCTGAACTTTTTACAACTTTAAGACACGTTTCATAAGTTCTAAGGTCTAAATTTAATTCAATCATTTATATATCCCCTTTATAATATTTCTTAAATATTTTTTATTATAATTATACCATTTTTGTTGTTTATATAAAATATTATAAATTTGTTTCTATAGTTATATAATTAGTTTATCGTTAAGCTAATTATATAGGATTTGAAATGTCTACACTCTTTTTTAATTATCTGATAGTATAAAAAGTTTAAAAGAATTGAAGTTGATGTATAGTAAGCATTTTTTTATTTTATAAATAGCTTATTTACAGTTATTAAACCTTAACACTATGTGTAATAAAAAAGAGCTATCTAAATTAATAGATAGCTTCTTTACTATTCAAACTCTTTTAAGAAATCAACATAAACTTGTCTATGAACATTAATACCTTTCTCTAAATCAAATCCTCTACCTTCATTATAGATTCTATCAATAAAAGTCTCTTTGGTAATTTTATATTGGCAACCTATGGTAAATAACCATTTACCATTTTCTTTAATGGCTATTACTTCTCTTACTCTACCTTGTTTTTTTAAATATTTAATATCAAACTCTTCTAAATATTTTTCTTTATCTATTATATATCTAATTAAATGCCTATCTTGCTTTAGAGCTTCTCTACAAATCTTATCTATTTGTACTTCTGATAACATATGCCACTCTATATACTCAAGAGCTGAGCCATTTTGTCTAATAGCTTCGATACAAAGTGCTGGTGTTTGTTTATCTACATATCGAAGTGCCATTCCATCTTGCCTAACTGCCTCAAGACACAACTCTTCTGTTTGTTCTTTTACAAATTGAAGGGCAAATCCATTCCCTCTTACTGCTATTAAACATAATTCATATGTTTGTTCTTTTGAGAATTCATCCCATTTTACAAAATTTAAAGCCATTCCATCTCGTTTAACTGCTTCTATACAGATTGCATAACTTTGTTCTTTTAAGAATTCTCCCCACTTTACACTCATTAAAGCTATCCCATCTCGCTTAACTGCTTCTGTGCATATTTCAAGAGTTTGATTTTTTACATGATACAAAGCTAATCCATTTTCCTTTACTGCTTCTATATATAATTTATAGGCTTGTTCTTCTGATAATATATTCCAATTTACATACTTTAAGGAATTTCCATAATTTTTAATTGCTATTAAACAAAGTTCAGGAGTTTGATTTTCTATATATTCTAATGCTCCACCAAAGTTACTTACTGCTTCAAAATGTATTTTATTTACTTGCTCTTTTGATAATCTATCTATCTTTACATGTTTAAGTGCATTACCATCTTGCTTGACTGCTATTAAACATAATTCTTCGGTTTGTTCCTCTATATACTTAAGTGCTTCTCCATTTTGCTTAACTGCAATAAGATATAAATTATATATCTGTTCCTTAGTTAAATTTAGTTCATTTAATTTTGCATATTTAAGTAACAACCCTTGTCGTTTTATTGCCTCTACACACATTTCATAAGTTTGGTTTTTTGCATATTCAAATTCCCATGGTAATCTTTTTATCTCTTTTAAACTTACTTCTCTCATTTACATATCCATCCTTATATTTATTTTTATAATACTATATATCTTATTTGTTATATTATTTTTCAATTTTATTTATAATAATTATATTATTTTTATTGATTATATAAAATATTGTAAGTGTACTTACTTAGTGATATAATCAAATTATCCCAAGATTATTAATATAATACCTACTTTCTATTTTTAACTATAGATTAGGATAAAAAAGCTTATATTAGTTAAAACTACTATCTTGTGAACATTTCTTAATTTAAGGAATGAATTATTTTAACCTTAGCACTTTGTGTATTTAAATTAGTCTTTTTTTGCTATTTAGTTTTTTTGATGCAATAATTAAATTAAACCTTAACACTTTGTGTATTTGAACCACTCCACTTGTCAAAAATATAGAACTTTTATATAATTAAACCTTAACATTTTGTGTATTTAAATTTTTATATTTGTGGTATAATAAAAGCAAGAAGAACTACAATCTATTTCAAACAAGAGTAGAGTTCGTAATTTAAACAATTAGTAATTATTTAAATCTATGGAATTTGATTTTAAAATAAAGTTCCCAACCACTCTTAGCTCCAACTTTGAGTGCAGAAAAACTACCCTTGCAAGGGTAGTTTTTTACTGTTTTAATATATATAATATAGAAAAAAGAGATATATTAATTTAAATTTTTTATCAAACTACAGGTGTACTTAAATTAAATTTGTGATATAATAGAATTAATAAATCAATTTATTTTTTGAAACCACTCTTAGGTGTTTGGGTGGTAAAGAAGGTCACTCCGCCCAGGGTGGCTTTCTTATTTTTTTGCAGATATACTGATTCCTAATATATGATAATTTGAATCTGAATACTTTAAATTAGAAAGACAATTATAATAACATACATTATAAAGATAAATAGATGAATAATTTAGCTTAAGTAAGATAGCACCAGAAAAAACCACAGTAGAAGAGTAAAAGAACTATCTTAAATTAATAGATAGCTCTTTTTATATTATTCAAATTGTCCTAAAAAATCAAAATATATTTGTTTATAAATATTTACTCCTAATCTCAAATCAAATCCACCACCTGTATTATAAATATAATCTACAAACTCTTTCTTAGTAAGATCTTCTTTATAACTTATAGTAAATAACCACTCTCCATTTTCTTTTATTGCAAACACTTCACTTGCATCTCCTTGAGATTCCAAATATTTAAGGTCAAACATTTTCTCATATTTTTCTTTATCTTTAACATATTTAATCGCATATTTATTTTGTTTTAGAGCTTCTATACATATCTTAGGAGTTTGCTCTGTTACATATTCTAAAGTTAATCCATCTTCCATTACTGCTATCAAACAAAGTTCTTCTATTTGTGCTTTTGAGAAGCCCCCTTCTAATTCATCCCAATTTACATACTTAAGAGCATTTTCATTATTTTCTAAAGCAATAAGATATAAATTATACATTTGTTCCTTTGTAAAATTGTACTCATCCCATTTTATAAATTCAAGCATTAATCCATTTCTATTTAAAGCCTTCTTACATGTTTCATAATTTTGTTTTTCAACTTTTTTTAAATTTAATTCTCTACTATTCATTTATTCTTCCACCTTTTTAATTTTATTTTTATAACACTATTTTTTATTTATTATATTACTTTTAATTATATTTATAATAAATACATTATTTTTATCGTTTATATAAAATATTATAAATCAATTTATATAGTGCTATAATTAAATTATTCCAAGATAATTGATGCATCATTTGGAATGTCTACATTCTTATTTTTAACTGTTAGTTGGGATATAACCGTTTATCCTAATTGAATTTACTATATTTTAAGCATTTCTAAAATTAATAAATGACTTACTTACATCAATTAAACCTTAGCAGTATGTGTATTCAAACCACTATTTAATTAAGTTTCTTAGCTCATTCATTGCTGTTAAACCTTAATTAACACTACGTGTATTTAAACTGCATATAAAAAGCTATTTATTAATTTAAATAGCTTTTTATATTATAATTATTTATAATTTATTTTTTTAAATATTTAAAACTATTTTTAAATATTTCTAATTATTTCTAATCATTACTAATTATTTTAAATTATTTCTATGAATTTATAATTATTAAAAAATATAAATTTATATTTTTTAATATTTAGTAGAATATTAATTCACTTGTAAGTGATAAATATCTCCAGTCTCTATGAATCTTTTTAAAATAAACTCTATATTCTTTATTATATATATTTTTTATAATATCCCCATCTTTTTTAATTTTATATAATATATTATATCATTTTTATTGTTTATATAAAATAAAAGAAGCTATCTAAATTAATAGATAGCCCCTTTTATTAGTTAAGTTGTTCTAAAAAATCAACATATACCTTTCTATGAGTATTTATACCTAATCTTAAATCGAAACCTCTTCCTTCATTATAAATTCTATAAATAAACTCATCCTTAGTAATATTATTTTCATGCCCTATAGAAAATAACCACTTATTATTTTCCTTGATAGCTATTACTTCTTTTATATTTTCTTGGTTTTTTAAATATCTAATATCAAACTCTTTTAAATATTTATCCTTATTTTTTATATATTTAATTGCGGTTTTGTCTCGTTTTAGAGCTTCTCTACATACTTCATCGAACTGATTTTCAATATATTTAAGAGCTAATATATCCTTTTTAACTGCTTCAATACATATTGCTTCTGTTTTATCCTCTAAACTATTAAGCAATAAGACATCTTTTTTTATTGCTTCAATACATATTTCATCTTTTTGTTCTTTTGAGAATTTGCCTTTTAATTTATTCCACTTTATATACTTAATAGCATATCCATTTTGTCTTACTGCTTCTATACATAAGTTATATATCTGTTCTTTAGTTAAATTAAGTTCATCCCACTTTACAAATCTAAGAGATAAACCATTTTCCCCTACAGCATTAATACATATTTCTGGTGTTTGTATTTTTACGAACCTAAGAGCATATCCATTTTGTTTTACTGCTTCAAGACATAGTTCTTCTGTTTGATTTTTTATATACTCAAGAGTTAATCCGTTTTTCTTTAAAGCAATTAAGCAAAGTTCCTCTGTTTGATCTTTTACATAAAATATATAATCTCCATGTTGTTTTACTGCCATTAGGCACATTTCATTAAGCTGATTGTTTACATACTGTAAAGCTTCTCCACATTGCCTTATAGCCTCCATACATATTTCGGGAGTCTGTTTTATCACATACTTTAAAGCCCTCCCATTTTCTTTTACTGCCTCTATACATAAGTTATATATCTGCTCATCAGTTAGATTAAGTTCATCCCATCTTACATCTTTAAGCAAATATCCATTTTCCCCTATAGCATTAATACACATCTCATAACTTTGTTCTTCTGCATTTATCAAATCCCATGGATGTTTTTTCACCCAATCTAAATCTATACATTTCATTTAATCTTTCCTCTTTTCGATTATATTTTTACAATACTATTTTTTATTATATTATATTATTTTTAATTTAAATTATAATAATTATATCATTTTTATTGTTTATATAAAATATTGCAAATATGTTTATATAGTTATATAATCAACTTATTCCAAATTAAGTAATATAAATTTAATATTTTTAAGTATTAGTTGAGATAGAAAGTTTAAATTAATTAATTTAAACTTTCTATGTATTTAAAATTACTGAATTAAACATTAATATTCTGTGTAGATATCTGAATTAACATATATCTTTTTTATTCAAATTGCTTTAAGAAATCAAAATATACCTGCTTATGAGTATTTATAGCCTCATCTAAATTAAATCCTTCATCATAAGAGATATGTTCACAACACATATATTCAGGACAAATATAATCATAGCAAATATAATCTACAAACTCTTTCTTAGTAAGATCTTCTTCACATTCTATAGTAAACAACCACTTTCCATTTTCTTTTATAGCTATTACTTCTTTTGTATTTTCTTGTTCTTTTAAATATTTAATATTAAATTCTTCTAAATATTTATCCTTATCTTTTATATATTTAATTGCATGTTTATCTTGCTTTAGAGCTTCTATACATATCTCATCTGTTTGTACTTTAACATACTTTAAGGCTAACCATTCTTTTTTTACTGCATTTAAGCACATATTTTCTGTTTGTGATCTCACATATCTAAGTACTTTTTCATCATTTTTAACTGCTTCCATGCAGATTCTATCCGTTTGCTCTATTACCCAAAATAATGATCCTCCATTTTGTTTAACTGCTTTTAAACATATTTCTTCTGTTTGCTCTTTTACATCTTCAAGAGCATATCCATTTTGTTTAACTGCTTCCATACATATCTCTTCTGTTTGGTTTTCTACAAAAAATAAAGCTAATCCATCTTGTCTTACTGCCTCCATACATATTTCTGTAGTTTGTTCTTTTACATATTTAAGAAATAAGCCATTTTGTCTTACTGCCATTAGACACATCTCTTCTGTTTGGTCTTCTACAAATTCAAAAGATTCTATATCTTGTTTTAATGCTATTAAGCATATTTCTTCAGTTTGGTTTTCTACAAAAAATAAAGCCCTACCATTTTGTCTTACTGCTTCTTTACAAATTTTTTCTGTTTGATTCTTTACATATTGCAGTGACCATCCATTTTGTCTTACTGCCATTAGACACATCTCTTCTGTTTGTTCTTCAATATAACTTAAAAAATAATAATTAATTTTTATCAACTCTAAATATACTGATTTTGGATATTTTTTTATGTATTTCAAGTCTTCTTTTATATTATTTTTTATACCTTTTATATATTCTATATAAATCTCTGTAAGTTGTTCTTTTGTCAGATTAATATAAGCAATCCTACTTATAGCCATTGGATTTTGTCTAACTGCTTCTATACATAGTCTAAATGTTTTATTTTTTACAAACCCTAATGCAAATCCGTTCTCTCTTACTGCTATTAAACATATCTCTTCTGTTTGTTTTTCAACATGATTTAAATATTGTCCATCTTTTCTTACTACTTCCATCCAAACTTTCTCTGTACGATTTCTTAGTTTAATATGACTAAAAACCTCTACTCTTTGTTTAATTGCTTCTATACATAGTTTCTCAGTTTGGTTATCTACAAATCCAATTGCATATCCATTTTGTTTGACTGCTTCAATACAAATCTCTTCTGTTTGTTCTTTTACAAACTTTAAAGCTTCTCTATTCTCTTTTACAGCAATAATATATAAATTGCGTATCTGTTCATTTGTAAAATTACACTCATCCCATTTAACAAATTCAAGAGCTAATCCACTTCTACTTAAAGATTCTTTACATATTTCATAATTTTGGTTTTCAACTTTTCTCAAACTCATTGGATCTCTTTTTACTCTCTCTAAGTCATATTCATACATTTTCATTTTCGTTTCTCCCCTTAATATTCCTTAAAATTATTATATCACTTTTACTTTTCCTATCTTTCTTCAGTTCAAAATAAAACCTTTTAAAATTTATCATAAACAAATAAAATAAAACTAAATATATATAATTGATATACACATATATCAATATAATTATAATTTGAACTTACCATACTAAATAGTAATTATCTACTATCTATATTGGAAATCTTATATATATCTTTAACAACCAATTGATAAATTATATAATGTACATATAAAAATATAAGAAAGGTGAAATTAATATGAACAGTTTAGTGACAGAAAACCATGGGGAAATAATATCTTATTATGATTATCAAAATAAAGTACTTATCTCAACTATATGTATTTTAGAAGTCTATTTTTCTAAAATCACAAATAAACATTTAATACATCTAAATTGTAGGCGCAAAGAAGATGTTACTTTGGCACAATTGAGTTTGATCTATGAATCCTATTTTCATAAAAATAGTGGAATGAAAGGTATCTGTTGGGAATATTATATCTTTAATTCAATAAAAAATAAAAATTTTTACATACAAGGTTTAATTAATGAGGCAATAAACTTACTTTCTTTTGAGAATACCTTTGATAATATAGATGCTATTTTATGGGCAGGAGAAAGAACAGATTTATCTGTAGATTATATAAAAACTCTTCTTAGTAATGAGAATACTATTTGGAGTCTAAATAACCAATATAATTTTAAAAATCATATTGATTGTGTATATAATTCATTTCATCTGAAAAAACATAGACAAAACCTCCCTAACAATATAAGTGGCATATGGAAAACGGATTTATTTGTAAAAAAAGAGAATAGTAGTACTTGGTATGCCACAACAGTTAAATGGAATACAAATCAAATGAAATGCTATAATGGTCTATCTATTGGAATTTCATTCGACCCAGCAGAGAAACTTTACAATAGATACTATCTTGATATACAAAAAAAATAATTCTGGTAAAAACAGTTTTATACATTGTAAAATCCCATTCACATTTGATTTTGGTTCACTATATAACTCTGCTTTTCATTTAATGAGTGATATTTTGCTTAATTTAAATTGTTCTGATCCCTGTAAAAAAACAAGTACTTTTAGAGATGCCATACACTTTTCTGCGTTTCTTAAATACTATGAGATAAAAGAGAATACATGCATGAATATTTTAAATTATTTAAAAGGTCTCTATTGCTATAATATAAATACTAAAAAACAAGAAATACTTATAGAAACCAACAATAAATCAATAATAGAAACTAACAATACCTATATTTCCGACAATACAAATAGCAACATAATATTATTACCAAAGTAAAATGTTTTTTATTAAGAAGAAGTCTATTGGTTTAGACCTCTTCTTTTAATAGTTCTTCAAACTTTTGGTCTAAGAGCTCTTTCTTTGTAGGTATCTTCTCTTCGCATCTATTTTCCCAATTAATAACAATAACTTGTTTATTTAATACTTCACGCAATTTACATATGTCAATTTTATATGGTATTCGAACAATAAAATCGAATTCACCATAAAAAGACAAAAAAACTATTATCTCATTTTCTACGGAAAAAGCTATTATTGCATGTTTAACACCTAAATAATTGGTTCTTTGTTTTGCCTTTGGATCTACAATAGCATTTACATCTTCAACAAAATCTCCATTACCACCATTTACAATATAATTTCTAATATCATCAAATTCTTCACCTAATACTATTTCTTGTCCAACAACAGAAGCGACATAATTAAAAGCTATCTTAGCACATGTTCTATAAAATTTTTCTATATCAAATCTTATACTTTGATATGATTTCACATGTTGCGATTCTACAATTGAATCATCTTCCTTCCCTATAGAATTTTCATAAAGTTTTTTAATAAGAATTTCCATTTTATCTTTTAATTCATCGTTTATTGTTACCTCTGGATTGTGCCCTATAAACCATTTTTGCTTAATAGAGCCTCTACCTTTTTCTTGATATTCTTTGAATCCAAGCATTATTTTATTTTTAGGAATGTAACTATCTTTTATAACTGTTGTATTACTATAATCTGCTTGAAGGAATTTTTCTAATTCTTCCATTTCATTTTCGGCTTTTGGCAAAAATAATTTAGTGGAATTAGATAAAGCTCCATATTCTAAATTAAATATAATTTGTTTTATGTATTTTGGTACTCCTTTAACAATATATCCTAATGCATTATTATCATCTTCATCCAAAATAAGGTGTACTTTAGACTGAGTAGCCTTTTTAGGATTATTAATATTTCCTCTTGAACCAGGACCTATAAATTGTCTTAATATAGCTAAAAAACCCTCTCTTGTAAAATCTAATTCTAACTCCTTAGAAAATTTTTCATTTATTTCATCACTTACATATCCTTTTGGTAACGTACTTTTCCCACCTAATGAAGCTGGGAATATATGTTCTTGTTTTTTAAAGTTTGCTTCTGGCTCAGATTTTTTTGAGTATATACATACATTCATTTATAAATTCCTCCTCAATATTTCTCTCTCTATAATACATACTATCACAATACTTAATAGATTTTAAAAACTAATTAAATGTTACCTCTAAGTGTAGTGCTAAGTATTAATTCAATCAACAAACTATCTTGTGCCACTACTTCTATACACATTTCATAGATTTATTTTTTGTATATATAACAAATTCCATAGAAATCTTTTTTATTTCCACTAATTCTATTTTTTCATTTATATATCTATTCTCAATATTTTTTCATATTAATATATCTCCATATTCTAAATATAATAAATTTTCATTTAAGATATCTTATTTTTTTAGGTTTGTGGTATAATAAAAGCAAGAAGAACTACAATCTATTTTGCGGTAGAGTGAAGTTCTATAACTGAAAGTTATTTTTTAAATTTATGGAATTTGATTTAAAAATCAAATTCCCAGCCACTTTTACTCTTGCCACGAGTAGAAGAAAAGAGAGATATCTATTAATTTAGATATCTCTCTTTATGTTGTTAAAATTGTTTTAAGAAATCAAGATATATTTTCCTATGGACATTAACTCCTTTCTCTAAATCAAAACCTCCATCTGTATTATAAATTCTATATATGAATTCTTCTTTAGTAATATTGTTTTGACATCCTATAGTAAATAACCACTGACCATTTTTCTTGATAACAAATACTTCTCTTGTATTACCCTGAGCTTCTAAGTATCCAACCCCAAACTCATCTAAATATCTATCCTTGTCTTTTATATACTTAATTGAACCTCTATTCTGTTTTAGGGATTCTTTACAAACTATGTCTGTCTGCTCTGTTACAAAACGAACAATAAGCCCATTTTTTCTTACTGCTTCAAGACATCTCTCTGGGGTTTGTTTTTTTATAAACTCTAAAGCCAATCCATTATTCTTTACTGCTTCAACACATATTTTGTATGATAACATACTATTTTTTCATATTATTTATAATAACTATACTGATTTTATTGATATTTTAATTTTTTGCACTTTATTTTATATTGTTCTGTTTAATATCATACTCAATTTACATCAAACTAATTGATATTTATATTACATATTATTTTTATATGTTAGTTTAGATAAAAATACATATATTTTAAATTAATGGCTTTCTATCTTCTTAAGTTTGTGCTATAATAAATAAAAAATATAATCAATGTTGGGACAAAAAGTTACTCTTTGTGCGGGAGTGGCTTTTTGTTTTTATATACCCATTTTCAAATTTATTTAAATTTAAGTAAACTACTTTGAACTACTCCACCTTAACTACCTTTGGTAATATTTGAAGGTGGAGATTCCTATTCGATAGTACTTTTGCACTAAGCATTCATAGGCTCTAAGGGCTGTTCCATCCCCACTAATCTTAATCCTTCTTTTAGTATATTTATACTGGCATTTATATCCCTGTATTGCACTTGCTAATTTATGATTCTTAATCATATTACTCACTTTCAAATCTTCTAAACAAATTATTTGGTTTTCTCTAATTAGTTTAGTTGATATCTGATGTAGGTAATCTTTCCTTTGATTAGCGCCATTCATATTCTTTTTTAAGCGATGGAAGTTTTTTAATTAAATCATACTTTGAATATGACTCACTTTCATTTTCATATTTTTCTTTTTGAAGTGCTAACATGTGATTATACACAAACCTCGAACATCCAAAAGATTTTTCTATTATTTCTTTTTGAGTTTGATTTGGATATATTCTAAACTTAAAAGCTTTCATCTGTATCATTTCTTCACCTCCTTTAGTTTATATTAGCATATTTCAGACTTACATCTCCACCCTACTTACGTTGAGGATGGAGTATTTCGCCTGCCTTGGATAAAGAGCCATCTAAATTAATAGATAGCTCTTCTATATTAAAGTTTTTTAATTAAATTGTTCTAAGAAATTAAGATAAGTTTGTCTATGAACATTTATTCCTTTTTCTAAGTCAAATCCGCCATTGTCATTATAAATATTCTCTATAAACTCTTTTTTAGTTATCTCATAACGACACCCTATTGTAAATAACCATGTACTATATCTTTTAACTGCTATTACATCTCTTACTTTACCTTTACCTTTTAAATATCTAACTCCAAACATAGTTTCATATTTTTCTTTGTCTTTAACATATTCAATTGCATATTTATCTTGCTTTAATGCTTCCAAACAAATTGCTTCTGTCTGCTCTTTCACATACTGTAAAGTTCTCCAGTAAAATTTAACTGCCTCCATACACATTTCTTCTGTTTGCTCTCTCACATATTTAATAGCCATTCCATCTTGTTTTATAGCTCTTAAACATATTTCATCGAGCTGTTCTCTCACATACTGTAAAGCTAAGCCATTTTGAGTTACTGCTTCAAGACAAATCTCTGGAGTCTGTTTTTTTACATAGTATAAAGCCATACCATTTTGTTTAACGGCTTCCACACAGATTTTTTCGTATTGATTAAATATAAATTCTAAAACTAATCCATTTCTTCTTATAGCTTCTAAACAAATCTCTGGAGTTTGATTGTGTACAAATATTAAAGATTTTGAGCATTGTCTTACTGCTTCAAAACATATTTCTGCTGTTTGTTCTCCAACGTTTTGTAGAGACCATCCATTATTTCTTACAGCTTCAAGGCATATTTCTGGAGTTTGTTCTTTCACATAACACAAAGCAAAGCCATTTTGCCTAACTGCGATTAAACATATTTCTTCTGTTTGTTCTTCTATGTCTTGGAGAACATATCCATTTTGTTTAACAGCTTCTATATAAATATCCCTCATTTGTTCATCTGAAAGATTAAGTTCTTTTTTATTTACAAATATTAAAGCGTTTGGAACTTGTCTTACAGCTATTAAGCAAATATTTTCAATTTGCTCCTTTGATAGATTGTCCTTTAATTCATTCCACTTTACATATTCTAAAGCTAATCCATTTCGTTTTACTGCCATTGTACAAAGGTCTATAGTTTGCTTATCTATATATTTAAGGGATAAGGCATTTTCCTTTATTGCCTCTATGCACATGTCTTTTGTTGGATTATTTATATACTCTAATGCTCTGCCATCTTCTTTTACTGCAACTAAACAAATTTCTTCGATTTGCTCTTGAGTTAAATTAAGTTTATCCCACTTAAAAAATTGAATCATTAATCCATTCTTTTCAACTTTCTCTACACACATTTTATAATTTTGTCTTTTGGTATTAGTTAAATAACTTATTTGTTTATTTATATTTTTTAAGCTTTCTTTTAACATAGCCCTCTTTTCTCCTTTATATTGATTCATTTGTCTGACCCCTTCTAAAATTATTTTTATAAAACATCTTATCTATAATAAGTATACTTATTTTCTCATTTTTTCACTACTTGTTATAATAAATATACAATATTAATTGTTTATATAAAATATATTAAACTAATTTTACTTAATCATAAATATTTAATATAATAAAAAAGCCTTCTGCTAATTTAGAAGACTCTTTTATATCTAATACTATTTCTTTTTATTTCTTAAAAACTTAATAGCACGCTTAACTCTTTTTGGTGCTTCTGTATACATTTCATTTAGCTCTTCTTTTGAATATATTTCTTTTAATTCATCTAAATCTATATATTCCAAAGCATCTATATCTTGCTTTAAAGCTTCAATACATATTTCTTCAGTCTGTTTTTTAGATAATTTATTATTTAATTCTTCCCACTTTACAAACATAAGAGCTCTACTATCCTGTCTTATAGCTTCTATGCAAAGTTCATATGTTTGCTCTTTTATAAAAGTTAAGGCCCATCCTGTTTGTTTTACTGCAAGTAAACATACTTCATACGTTTTATTCTTTACATATTCAAGTGCTAATCCATTTTGTTTTACTGCTTCTATACAAATTTCATCAAGTTGTTTGTCTACATATATTAAAGAACGTCCATTCTGTTTAACTGCTTCAATACAAATCTTATACATTTGATCTTTTGAGAATTTATCTATCTTTACATGTTTAAGTGCATTACCATCTTGCTTGACTGCTATTAAACATAATTCTTCGGTTTGTTCATCTATATACTTAAGTGCTTTGCCATTTTGTTTTACTGCTTTTAAATACAAGTTATATATTTGTCTCTTATTTAAATTTAACTCCTGCCACTTTACATATCTTAATGCAGTACCATAATTCTCAACTGATCTTAAACACATTTCATAGTCCTGGTTCTCTATATACTTTAAGTTATAACCACAATGTTTAACAACCTCTAAATAGATGTCTCTCTTTTTCATTTTATACGACCTCTTTTCAACTTATATTTAATAAAACTTTTTTATTTAATATAGTTTTGTATCACTATTTTTATAAAATTATATAAGTTGATTTCTTTAGATTTGTCTATATAATATAAGCAGTATAAAAATCTTTCAACTTTAGTTAAAATGAGATCACTATCCTTTAGACTTAATAAAGAAAAAGCTACCTAAGTTAATAGATAGCTTCTTTTATTAGTTAAGTTGTTCTAAAAAATCAAAATATACCTGATTATAAGCATCTATACCTTTTTCTAAATTCAAATCATTAATAATAGAATGAATATAATCTATAAAATCTTTCCTAATCATATCTATTTCATAGTCTATAGCAAATAGCCACTGATCATTTTTATTTATAGCTATTACTTCGCTTATATCTCCTTGAGGTTCTAAATATTTTATATTAAATTCTTTTAAATATTTTTCTTTCATATCTATAAACTTAATTGCAAATCTATCCTGTTTTAAAGCTTCTCTACATATCTCATCTGTTTGATTATTTACATACTTAAGTGCATATCCAGCTTGTTTTACTGCTTCTAAACATATTTCTTCAGTCTGTTCATTCACATATTTTAAAACTCCCCCATTTTGTTTTACTGCAATTAAACACATTTCTTCTGTTTGCTCTTTTGATAAATATTCAAACTTTACATATCTTAAAGCCCATGGATTTTTTCTTACTGCTTCTATACATATTTTTTCAATCTGCTTTTCAGATAATTTATTAGTTAATTCATCCCAATTTAGATACTCAAGTGCATACCCATCTTTCTTTACTGCTTTAAGACATAGTTTATTAAGTTTCTCTTTAGACAAATTAAGGTCATCCCATACAACAAACTGTATTGCTAAACCCCATTTTTCAACTGCTACCATACACATTTCATAAGTTTGATTTTTAATTTTTTTTAAATAATAAGGATAACTTTTTACTCTTCCTAAATCTATTTCATACTGTCCCATAATATTATCTCCTTTTTTATTTCTAAGTATTTTGTATACTATATACAATATCATAAATATTCTTTATATTCAATATTTTTTTAATATTTTGTATATTTCTGTTCTAATATTTTATTTTTTATAAATAAAAATAACTTACTAAATTAATAGACAGCTATTTTTTGTTATTAAAAATCATCCTATCTTTTTTAATTTTATATTGTAAGAGCTTCGTTTCCTACATCTACTACTGATTCATCCTTATTACTTTGTACTAACCTCAATCCTATAGCCCTTTTTTTATGCAATAATTCATGTTCTAACTGTAATTCTTTTGTCATTTCAAAATTAATATTAAAAACAATTGAATTAGCTACATTTAATTTAAGACTATAACCTAAAAACTTTGAATCTTCATTCATAAATAATTTATCAGACGAGACAATTTCATTTAATTTATATTCTTTTATCAATTCTATGTCTTCTTTTTTATTATTTGATTTAAAGTTTATTTTTAATTTTTTATAATAAGAACATTTATATTTTATATAAACAACCGAACTTAATAAATTAAGCTTATCTCTAATTTAATATTTAATATCAAATTCTTTTAAATATTTTTTATTTTTTATGTATATAATTGCTCCTCTATCCTGCATTAACGCACATTTACATATCTTAGAGGTTTGTTTTCTTACATATTTCAGCAAAGTCCCATCTTGACTTACTGCCATTAAACATATCTTCTCTGTCTGCTTTTTTACATATTCTAAAGACCAAGCTTTGTTTTTAATAGCTTCTAAGCATATTTTCTTTGTTTGTCTTTTTACCATTCTTAATAAAGTCCCATTTTGTCTTACTGCCATTAAACACATCTCCTCTGTTTGATTTTCTACATATTCTAAAGACCAAGCTTTATTCTTAATAGCTTCTAAACAAATTTTCTTTGTTTGTCTTTTTACCATTCTTAATAAAGTCCCATCTTGACTTACTACAATCAAACAAATTTTCTCTGTTTGATTTTCTACATAATAAAAAGCTGATACATCTTTTTTTACTGCCTCTATACAGATTTCTTCAGTCTGTTCTCTCACGTACTCTAAAGCTCTACCATTTTGCCTTACTGCCTCTATGCATATTTCATTAAGCTGTTCTTTTGAGAATTTACCTTCTAATTCAGTCCAATTTATATAAATAAGAGACAATCCGTTTTGATTAACTGCGATTAAACATATTTCATTAAGCTGTTCTTTTGAAAATCCGTCCCCCTTTATATACTTAAGTGCTTGTCCATTCTGTTTGACTGCTTCTTTGCATATTTCTGGAGTTTGTTCTTTCACATATTTAAGGGCACCTCCACATTGTTTGACTGCTTCTACATATATTTCATTAAGCTGTTCTTTTGAGAATTTTGCCCAATTTACATACTCAAGTGCTAATCCGTTTTGTTTTACTGCCTCTAAGCATATTTCTACTGTTTGCTTTTTTACATATATTAAGGCTCTACCATTTTGTTTTACTGCCTCAAGATATATCTCATCCGTTTTATCTTCTACAAATCTAAGTGCTGAAGGATTTTGTTTTATTGCTTCTAAGCATATTTCTTTTGTTTGCTTTTTTACATATTTAAGTGCAATTCCATATCTTTTAACTGCTTCTATACACATTTCATCTGTCTGATTTTCTATGTGACTTAAATATCCTGGAACTTGCTTAATTTTTTTTAAATCTATATCCACTTGGTTCATAACACACACCTCATTTAATAATTTATATATCATAATATATATTCCTTATATAAATTATTAATAAATCAGGTATCTTTAAAATATCACACTCTCCCATATACATTATTGTTTTAATTAATTTACAATAAGTATCTTTCTTTTGTTATTTACTTAATACATATTTAAAAACTCTATTTTTACATACATAGTTTTTTATTTATAAACAATAATAAAAGCTATCTAAATCAATAGATAGCTTTTATATTAATCAAATTGTTCTAAAAAATTAAGATATACTTTTCTATGAACATTAATACCTAATCTCAAGTTAAATCCACCATTATCTGTATGGATTCTATATATGAATTTTTCTTTGGTCATTTTAAATTGACAACCTACTGTAAATAACCACTCTTCATTTTCTTTTATTGCTATTACTTCTCTTACTTTACCTTGTTTTTTTAAATATTTAATATCAAACTCTTCTAAGTCATTCCCAGTATTTATTTTTTATAAAAACTCTATCTTATACTGTAACTATAGTAAGCCTTTCTATTTTTTATAATTTTATTATCTATCCAAAATAAAAAAGATTATATATTAATTTAGATAATTATTTATAATTTATTTTTATTAATTTTATTTTTATATTTATAATTATTTTATAAAATTTATAATTATTTAAATATATAAATTTATATTTAATAAAATCAGTTTACATTTAATAAAAATCTTTTAAAAAATTAAGATATCTTTGCCTATGAACATTTATTCTTAATTTCAAGTCAAATCCACCATTAGTGTTGTATATTCTATCTACAAATTCTTCCTTTGTAATATCTCTTTGGCAAGCTATGGTAAATAACCACTTATTATTTTCCTTAATAGCTATTACTTCTCTTGTATCTCCTTGTTTTTCTAAGTATCTGATATTAAATTCTTTTAAACATTTATTTTTATCTTTTATAAACATTATTGCATGTTTATTCTGCTTTAGAGCTTCCATACAAATTGGTTCTGTTTGTTTATTTACATACTTAAGAGCTAAGGCATTTTGTCTTACTGCTTCAAGACAAATTCTCTCATTTTCTTTACTTGAAAATTTATTTTTTATCTTATTTAACTTTGCATGAAAATATTTAACTCGATTACTGGAACATTCATATAATTTTTCGTTTCTATTATTTGAAAGTTTATTCCATCTTACATACTTCAAAGCTGGTCCATAATTTTTCACCGCTTCAAGACAAATTCCTTCTGTTTGATTTTTTATATATTTTAAAAAACGACCATTTAACTTTACTATTTCTAAGTACATTATAGCCTGATCTTCTACAATACTTAAATCACATTCAGTTTTTTTTAGATATTCCAAGTAAATAGCCTTAATTTCTTTTTGCGTTAAATTAATCTCATCAAATGGCATTTCTTTAAAAATTTCTGGAGCCTCTTTTATTACTTCTATACATATCTCAAAAGTGTTTTTAGGACACCTATAGAATTTTACTACTTTATCAATAACTCTCAGCATTAAGCAATTTTCTTTCACTGCCTCCACACATATATTATTTATTTCTTCATATGATAAATTTACTTCACCCCATCTTATATCCATAAAATACAGACCATTCCTTCTCACTGCTTCTATACACATTCCATAGGTTTGTTTTTTTGCATTTTTTAAATCCCCTGGATATTTTCTTATCCAATCTAAATCTATTTCTTTTCTAAGCATATAACCATCCTTTTTGTAAATTATTATTTATACAAACAAAGTATTTTTATTTATAATAATTATATCACATTTTTATTGTTTATATAAAATATTGGAATCTTACTTATTTAATGTTATAATTAAATTGCTTAATTCTATATATATTTAAACACAAAAATCACTACTGTATTTTTATTCAAAACAAAAAAAAGAAGTACTTAATTTTAATAATTAAGTACTTCTTTTTTTTTGTTATTGTTCAAAAATCATTTCACATTCTTTATTATAAAAAGAAATTCCTACTTTTAATATATTATTTATTCCTAATGCTAATAATTCATTATCATATTTTTTATCATTTATCTGTTTTAGTGCGATTTTGGCATCTTTTAATAAGAATTCTTCTTTATCAGATTTTTTAAATTCCATTATAATTCCTAATTTAGATACATCTTTAGGTATTATAAGTAGGTCTGCCCTTCCATCTCCAGCTTCTCTATTTGACTTAATTATATAATTATCTGAAAGTAAAGCCATAATACCAATCGTAAACACATGATAATATTGTTCACTTTCATCGCCTTTTAAATCAAAATAACTAAATACTCCAGCTAATATTTCTTTAAATCCTTTCTTAAATGATTCTGTATCTCCTTTTATTAAACTTAAAACGATAGGAATATATTCTTCAATTTTCATATCAATATTAAACCATTTGATTATTTCATTCTTAAAAAAATGCAAAACTTCCTTATTGGGAATTACTAAACCAACTTGACCATAATCATATTCATTAGATATTTTTAAATATCCACTAAAATATAGTAAACTCCATGGAGAAGTTGACTCATCTGCAATATATCTAAATGCTATATTCTCATCAATAATATCTATTACTTCTTCTCCACTTATAAGTTTTTCAATACCATCCTTGTGTTTAATATTTACCAGTTCTACAACTATATCATTTGAACTGGTATTTATCCAATATGGTTTTTCAATATAATCATTATATTTAGATGCATTTTCTACATACTTCATTATTGACCATGGATTATATATTTCAGTATCTCCAAACTTATAACCATCATAATAATCCTCTAATGATTTTATATTTCTATCTATACTAAAATAATTAAGTATCTCTTCTACTTCTCCTTTAGTAAATCCAAAACAACTTTCATACCCTTTATCTCTAATTGTATATACACTTAAATTATTTAACCCTGAGAAAATACTCTCTTTTGCTACTCTAAGAACTCCAGTCATAATTACTTTTTTTACATGTATATTATCTTTTATTGAATTTGAATAAAACGCCTTCATAAAGTTTATTATTTCTTCATATATCCCCTCTGTATATGCTTTATTAACAGGAGTATCATATTCATCAATCAATAATATTGGTTTTTTACCAGTAGTTGAATGTAATATCTCAGATAGATATGCTACAGATTCAATTAAATCCGAATCCTTATTAGAATCTAATATACGTTCAAACTTTTTAGCTTTTCTTGCTGGTAACATATCTATTAAATAATCAAAACGGTCCAACTCATTTTTTATCTTCTTTACAATAAGCTCTTTTAAACTTTCTAAATCATTTATATCACAACCGTTGAAACTTATAAATATTACTGGATATTCCCCTTGCTCATTCATAATTTCTTCATATTTTGAAATCTCTAATTTTCTAAAAAGCTCCCTATTCTCTTCAGCCTCTTTATTAGAAAAAAAGTATTTAAGCATACTCATATTTAAAGTTTTCCCAAACCTTCTTGGACGAGTTATTAATATGTACTTATTATCATTCCATACTTCTTTTATAAACAAACTCTTATCAATAAAGTATGCACCACTATTTATATATTCTTTAAAGTCAGATGTTCCTATCTCAAAAAATTTCATATTTAGCACCTCTCTTATTACCTATTTTAACCTGATTTATTTTTTATTAAAAGTTTTTTTAATTTTTTTCAAAATTTTTTATACATTTAGTTATGTATTTGTCAAATACCCCTCTACGATATAAAAATCTTATTGTTACAAACAACATAACTACTAACCAGAAAAATTGCCTTACTCAAAAAACATGCACAAAAACTCAAATATATAAATCCCAAACATAAAACCACTCCCTTTTTATTTTTTTATTTAATAAAACTTTTTTATATGTATTATATATAAGTATAGTGATTTACTTTTATTTTTATAATTTATATATCTTGCTATTTACTTAGTATATATACTAAGTAAATATTAGATTTTTTGATATAAATACAACCTGGTTAATAATTAGTAACTTTCTAATTTTATTAATAAATATCAACAAAAAAATAAAAGACCATCTTTGTTTTTAGGTGGTCTTTTATTTTTAACTTTTAGTTAATACAAATAAGCAATAATACAATTTTATTTTATTATATCAAATATATTAGCCAATAGTCAACATTCATGAATAGCCTTAAAAATAGTATCTATTAATTTTTTATATTTAAAATTGCTTTAAAAAATTAAGATAAACCTGCCTATGAATATTAATCCCTTTCTCTAAATCAAACCCTCCACCTTCATTATAGATTCTATCAATAAAAGTTTCTTTAGTAATGTTTTCTTGACAACCTACTGTAAATAACCACATTCCGTTTTCTTTTATAGCAAATACTTCATTTGCATACCCTCGTGGTTCCAAATATTTGATATTAAACATTTTTTCATACTTTAATTTGTTTTTTATAAATTTAATTGAATATTTATCTTGTTTCAATGCTTCAAGACATATCTCTTCTGTTTTATTCTTTACATACTTAAGAGCCATCCCATCTTCTTTTACTGCCTCTATACATATTTCTTCTGTCTGTTCTTTTACATACATAAGGGCTTTCCCATAATCTTTTACTGCACTTAGACAAATTTTATTTGTTTGTTTTCTTATATATTGAAGAGACGACCCCCAATCTTTTACTGCCTCTAAACATAATCTTGGAGTTTGATTTTGTACATAGGATATAGTCCATGGTAGCTTTCTTACTGATATTAAACATAAACTATTAATCTGCTCCTTACTTAGATTGGGTTCAGCCACTCCTATATATTTAATATATAAAGGATTTTTCTTTATGATATTTAACCACATCTCATAGCTTTGAACTTTATAATGCTTTAAATCAATTTCATCTCCCCTTAACAAAGTTAGTACCTCTTTACTTTTAAACATGCTATTTCCCCTTTTTAGAATTATTTTTATAATACATATTTTTATTCATCATAGTTTTATGTTAATTTTTTTATAATACATATTTTGTGTTTAATATATATTTTTTATTATAGAAATATATTGTTTATAAAAAATATTGTATTTTATTTCCTTTGATGTTATAATTAATCCATAACTATTTAATATATTTATACTTTTTCTTGAAGTATCCGAATGGTCATTTGGAATATAAAAAAGACACTCGCCAATGTCTTTAAAATAAGTTAAGAAAATTTGATGATTAAATTTAAAAACATGTTAGTTAGCACAACATAGTCTGCTATCAAACATAAAAAATTCAAAAGGGATATCTAAATTAATAGATATCCCTTTTGAATTTTTTATAGAAAGGAGTATTTAATGAAAATAGCTTTTTCGATATTAACATATAGGCCTATGTTTACATCACTAAAAAAGATAAACATAGCTATACTATATAAGGATATAAAAAATAAAATAGCATATTTTGAAACAATTACTAATTGGGATATTATTGAGATATTTGATAATGAAATTGATGTGGATATTTTTAAAATGATTATAATGGGAATGAAATCACATGCAGAAAGAAACTTAAAAAATTATAATCTTGAAGATTATATAAAAAGATATAATAATGAACTTAAGTTTGAAGAAGTTTTGTGTGAAGAAACAGATTCCTTAAAAGAGTTTATGAAAAAAACAAAAAAAATCTACCTTAAAGTATAACAAAATGAATTTATATAAACATATATAATAAATAAAAAAGTTATCTAATAGTTTAGATAACTTTTTTATTTAACTTATTAAACTGCTTTCTTATCTGGGAATTGATCTAAAAAGTCTATATAATATTGTCTATGAACATTAACTCCTTTCTCTTTGTCAAACCCTCCACCTTCATTATAGATTCTATGAATAAACTTCTCCTTAGTAATATTATCTTGGCATCCTACTGTAAATAGCCACTCCTCATTTATATTAATAGCCATAACTTTTCTATCATTTTTTGAAAATTTAATATTAAACATTTTTATATATTTACTTTTATCTTTAATAAACACAAGTGCTCTTGATGTCTGAGTTAATGCAAGTTTATGCATTTCATCAACTTCTGACTCAGTTAACTTTAATTGGTCCCATTTTATATACTGAATAGAACGTGCATCATTTTCTACTGCTTCAATACAAATCTCTTTGGTCTGATTTTTTACGTATTTTAAAGATTCTCCATCTTGCTTGACTGCTTCTAAACAAATTTTATACGTTTGATTCTTTACATACTCTAAAGCAAATCCATCTTGTTTTACAGCTATCATACATATTCCTTCAAATTGTTTCTTTACATAGTAAAGAGCAAATGAATTCTGTTTTACTGCTTCAAGGCATATTTTAGGTGTCTGTTTCTTTACAAGTTGTAATACTGTACCCCATTGTTTTACTGCTTCAATACATATTCTTTCCGTTTGTCTTTTTACATATTTTAAAGCCCATGGATTTTCTCTAACAGCCAGTAAACAAATATCTTCTGTTTGTCTTTTTACATATTTTAATAATTCACCATCTTTTAAGACTGCTTTTTTACATAGATTATTCCTTTGTGTTTTAGATAAATTAGTTGTCTTCCATCTAATAAATTGTATTGCTGGCCCCCAGTTATCTATCGCTTGGAGACAAATCTCATAATTTTGTTTTTTAACAGTTCTTAAATAGTACCCATCTTCTTTTACCATTTTTAAATCAGCCTCATATTTGTTCATATAATATCTCTCCCTAAAAAATTTATATTAATAAAACTAATTAAAAGTTTTTATATTATACATATTCTTTATTTGAGATATAATTTTGTTTATAAATAATTTCAAGATTATAATCAACAATTCATATAATTAACTCATCTTGTATTAGTTTCAGCTTTTTTTCAAATTAGATAACTGTATATATTACGATACTATCTTTTAATGGATATAATTCTTTACCACAAACATCACAATAAAATCTACCTGCTATAGAATTAAGTATTTTCGTTTTTGGATTAATACAACTTTGACAATATAACTCATATCCTCTTTTAATAGCTTTATCTTTAACCATCTGTTCTAACATCGTATATACATCTTCCATAGCCAAATTGAGCTTATCTTTAATAATGCCTGGATATATTATAGTTCCCTTACTTAAACCCCTTAAAATGGCTTTTAATTCATCAAATTTACATTGTTCTAATTGTTTTCTAACTTTACAATTTTCTATCAAAGAAATTCACCCTCTTTAAATTTAAATACTATATATATTATATATATTACCATTTTTATTGTTTATATAAAATATATTTGATATAATTCATGTATATTAAATAGTTAATAAATGGTAAAGTTATATTTAAACACTGAAAGATTGGAGAAGTTTATGAATACTATAGTTAAATTATTTAGGGAGTCTAACCAAGAATATTTATCCACTGCATACCTATTATTAAAAAGTGATGATTCTACTGAGGATATATATGAAGAAATTCATTCAATGTTAGAGCTTAAGACAATACAAAAATTCGAATTTGTTATATGCCCACTATGTGCTTCTGAAACGAAAGTAGAATCCAGTTTAGGTGAATATATCAGATGCTTAAACTGCAATGAATTTATAATTACAGACTTTATAATAGAAAAATTTAAAATTTCAACTAAGGAGGATGAATTAAGGTTAAAACAGGATTAACAAGACAAATAGAGAAAGCATTAAAATATAGTACTTCTAAAATAGGTACTTTTGGATGTTTTGAGGTTACAATAGGTATTAATGGCAATGAAAGAGTTGATTACATGACTTATGATACAAAAGGTATTTGGAAGTGTTATGAAATAAAAATATCAAAGAAAGATTTTTATAGTAAAGCCAAAGTAAGTTTTTGTCAATAACCCACCTCTAAAGAGGTAGGCTTGAAGTTATCTACAAGTCATATTGACCAGATTAAGTTTTAAACTACATTATTAAGGTCATAACACCTACAAATGCTTCTCCAGTTTGTAGCCTCTGTTGCATATTATTAAACAGTTTGTGGGTACAAACAGTGTAATATGCTATCAAGCCTTAATAATATTATCGAGGAGAGCAGTTTCTAACTGCGTTACCCATGAAGTTAATTTCTTAACTTCATAGAGTTTACTCTTAAAGGAGGTTTTTTATTTGGTGTTTGTAATTAATAAAAACAAAAAACCATTGACTCCTTGTCACTTTGCTGTAGCAAGAAAATTACTTAAACAAGGAAAGGCTGTTGTTCATAAACAGTTTCCCTTCACTATTAGATTAAAAGAATTAAAAGAAGCTAATCCTAAAGGTTTAATTATTAAATTAGACCCAGGAGCTAAACAAACAGGAGTAGCACTTCACAAACCTAATGGCGAAGTTGTACTTCTTGCAACCATAGAGCATAGAGCGAATAAAATTAAACAAAACTTAGAAGCTCGTAGAGCATTTAGAAGGACAAGAAGAAATAGAAAAACAAGGTATAGAGCACCAAGATTTTTGAATCGCAAACGACTTGAAGGATGGTTACCCACCATCAATTCAAAGCATAGTGGATAATGTCAAAAATTTTATAATAAAACTTAAAAAGTTATGCTATATAAAGACAATCTATATAGAAACAGTAAGGTTTGATACTCAATTAATGCTGAATCCTTTAATTGAAGGAGTAGATTATCAACAAGGCACTCTCTTAGGGTATGAAATTCGTGAGTATCTATTATATACTTATGGTCATACATGTCAATATTGTAAAGGACTCACGAATGACCATCAATTAGAAATTGAGCATAAGTATCCTAAATCAAGAGGAGGTTCAAATTCTATTAGAAACTTAACCTTAGCTTGTAGAACTTGTAACCAAGAAAAAGGAAATAATACACTTGATGAATGGGTGCAATCTCTAAGTAAATCAAAGTTAGATAAAGAAAGAGTAAAAAATATAAACTCAATCTTAAAAACTAATAAACCAGTAAATCTAAAAGATACTGCCAAAGTAAATAGTAGTAGGAATGCTGTTTTAAGAGAAATGTATAAATTAACTTCTGATGTGGTAGTCTCTACTGGAGGAGTAACTAAACATAATAGAGTAAAAGCTAACTTGCCTAAAACTCATTACTATGATGCTTTGTGTGTTAAGGAAACGCCTAAAATCAAAATACACAAAGGGTTGAAGGAGCTATATATAAAATCTATAGGAAGAGGTACAAGAAGCAGAACATTATTAAATAAATATGGTTTTCCAAGAGCATATTTACCAAGACAAAAACAGTTCTTTGGCTATCAATCGGGGGATATGGTAAAAGCTAATATACCAAAAGGAAAATATATAGGTCAATATGTATCAAATGTAAGTTGTAGAAGTACAGGTATATTTGCAATCTATTCAAAGAAACATGGCAAACAGATAGATGTAAACCATAAATATTTAAAACTAATACAAAAAGGTGATGGTTATAGATATGAGTTAAAGGCTCTTGCTTAATAGAAAGAGGGCAAATTCCTCACACCACTGAAGTAGCGTGTCCCCTTTTGCCTTTTTTATGGAAATTTAAATTATTATGTTATGGCTAAAGAATTATATGAAGAAGTAAGACAAGATATCCCCTCTGAGATAGGTGTATATGAATACTTTGGAGGCCTCAAATGTATTAAACGTGCAACCAAACAAATCCTAAAGATTGATGAAGATATACTTAAGTATAGCATGATACGTTCTCTATCAAGAGACAGTGATAAACTATACAATACTGAAAATGAAAATTATATAAACAACTTAAATAACAAAATAAAACAGTGTGTATCCAAAGAAAGAGAAGCCCAGGTAAAATATAACCTTTTAGAAGATGCAATAAGAGAAGAATTTGGCAGTCCTAAATTAAGAGAATTAAAGAATAAGTATTTTTAATTATAGCTTAATTAGATGATATAATATATATAATTAAGGGGTTTTATTTAATGAAAATAAAGGAGGAATATCATATGGATAATTTAAAAAAAGGTCAGACAGTATATTTAAAATATGGGGACTATGAAACAAAAAAAACAAAGGATTTAAAAGACTTATATACAGAAGGTATTATAGAGAATATTGGGCGTAAATATATAACTGTTACTGTAAAAGGTTCTTCATATAAATTTGATAAAGATTCTTTAAATCAAGTTACAAACTATGCTCAGGATTATTACTTGTATCTTAGTGAAAAGAATCTTTTAGATGAAATTGAAACTGATTCTATTCTTGAAGAATTACGTTCTCAAATTGGAGTTCATTTTTATAGTAATTGTAAACTAAATATAGACCAGCTTAGAAGAATCAAAAAAATTATGGATGAAAATAATACAGTTGAAACAGAAAATAAATATATATAATTCAAATTTAAAAACTCAAGAATAATTTAATATATATTGAAACTTAAAAGAGTATTGTTTTAAAATAATACTCTTTTAACATATATAATAAACCAAATAAGCTCATTTTATCTACTAAATTGATCTCTTACTTTTCTATCTGTACGAATTACTTCTTTCATATATTTTAATATGTCAACAAGCATTCTTGTCTCATATTCATCACAGTCCTCAAATAGTTCTTTAGCTTCTCCCTCAAATACAATTTTAGAATTTAATATATTATCACATAGCAATGCATCTATATTAATAGAAAGAGCATTAGCAATATCAATTAAAGTAGGCAAACTTACCTTTGTTTTTCCAGTTTCAACATTACTTAGATGTGATGGGGTTATATCTATTTCATTAGCAATTGATTCTTGAGTTATACCTTTTTTAATTCTTGCAATTTTTATCCTTTTTCCTAATGCCTTATAATCCATTTCCATATTACTATTTCCCTTTCTGTTTTTTTATATTGTAACTATTTGTAGAGTATATTATAATAATCTGTATAAAATATAATTTCATGTAGTATATTTTAGATTAAATTTACTTGAATTCAACTTTATTTAATTAAGATACATGTAAATATAACCATAGAAAGGAAATTATTGTATATATGACTGACTCTAAACAAGAAATAGAAAACTTATTTAAAATTATTGCTAATGAAAAAGGTATTTCTGAAGAAGATGTTAAAAAAAAATATCTAAAACAATTGAATTTATTAAAAATCATCCAGACATAAAAAAAAGAAAATGGTTTAAAAACCATTTTGGGAATATAGTACCTTCTCCAGAAGAATTTATTCATGAAATATTTAAGAATTTAAATTGAATGGCCTTTTTCTTGCAGACAAGATGAAAACTATATTATAGATTAATATTTATAAAAAAAAAGCTATCTAATTTAATAGATAGCTCAAACAATGTGTATAACAATAAGCTTTGAATTGTTTTTAAGATTTTTAACCTATTATATTTTTTTTATTTAAAATACATTAATACATATATATAATAACATATAAAATATACAATTATCAATATTTTATATAGTCAATATTTATATAAATTAAACTATTTATTTATTAGAAGCAACTCATTATATTTTTTATAATTTATATAAAGAGAAAGAGTATTTTTCTAACTCTTATTTATGGATATTAATTTATATATTTGAGCCCTTGCTCCTGAACAATGTTCATATGTCTTTGTTCCCCCTTGGCCTCCTGTCATTCCCGAATAATAATCTTTTATAAACCAAATAACAATCTCATCATTCTCTTTTTGTTCAATTGGATTGGTTGCAGATAACCTTGAAAATTCTTTTACTATTTTTTTCCCTATCCCATTTGAGTTCCAAACAAGATCATTTAAATCAATTAAAGTTGCATCATCTCCATATAACCTTTTTAATAATTTTACTGACTTTCTCACAAGACAATCTGACATATCTTTAAAAAATTGTGGAGAGTCTGAATTTAATATATTTAATGCCATAATCGTATTTTCTATAGCTTCATCTTCATCTCCATATAATAAATCCCTATCTTTTACTACGTTTTGCCAATATTTATTTTTATATTTTTCTTTTTCAAAGCACAATTTTATTTTATTGCAATATTGGCATTTGCATACTTTTGCTAAACTAATATTTAAATCTAATTCATTTAGTTCTTTTTTTATCACACATACCTCCTAAATTTTTATTTATTTTTATCAATATATACTATATATTCTTTTTTTATAACTAATTGAACTTCACATACTAAATTCAACTTCTCCTATATACATTTTTAGGAATAAAAAAGACCCCTTTACTAAAGAGTCCTTTTTATTATTAGAGTAATTTTATATCCAAATTTTAATCTTCTTCCTGCATTATCACTAAATAATATAATTTTTCATATTTCTAAGTCAATAAGTTTTTTAATGACTATGTCCATTTTGCTCTAATTCTACAACATTCAAATCTCTTATTTTCTCTTTAGATAAGTTAAAGTTATCAATATTTACATATTCCAAAACTAACCCATTTTCTTTTTACTGCTTGTAATCAGATTCTATATATTGCTTCATTAAATATTTTATCCTACTATACAAATTCTAAAGCTTGTGTATTTTGCTTTACTGCCTCAATACATATCTCATCAGTTTGATTTTCTACATATCTAAGTGCTAAACCATTATGCTTAACTGCTTCAAGACAAATTTCCTCTGTTTTATATTGAGCGTAATTTAGAGCTAAGCCATTTTGTCTTACTGCCTCTAAACATAATTTAGGAGTTTGTTCTTTTATATATTCTAAAGCTAACCCATTGTTTCTTACAGCTTCCATACAGACCCCTTCTGTTTGATTTTCAATGAATTTAATCATTCTTCCATCTTTTTTAACTGCAATTAAACAGATTCCTTCTGTTTGATTTTTTACATATTTTAAGGCTTTAGCATTTTGATTAACTGCTTCACGATATAAAATAGAAATATGTTCTTTAGTTAAATTTAATTCATCCCAATTTACATATTTAAGAGCTAATCCTTTTTTTCTTACTGCTTCAAGACACATTATATAAGTCTGTTTTATTACATCTCTAAGAGACATAGGATTTTGTCTAATTGCTTCTAAGCATATTTTATTCGTTTGATTTTCTACATATTGTAAAGCCATTCCGTTTTCTCTTACTGCTATAAGACAGATTTCTTCAGTTTGCTCTTCTATAAATACTATATCCATTCCATTTTCTTTTACCATTTCTAAATCTATATCATAATTATTCATGTCTTCTCTCCTTTTAAGACTCTATTTATTTGAACTATTGTTTTTATATATTATACAAATACTTTTTTACAAAATTAATTTAGACATTTGAATCCTAAATCCTAAACAATGCTCATAAGTCTTTGTGCCTTTTCTATTGCCTGTCATACCTGAATAATAGTCTTTTAAAAACCAGGTAACTATTTCTTCATTTTCTTTTTGTTGTAAAGAATCCTTTACAGGTAACTTTGAAAAATCGTTTCCTATTTTTTTGCCAATCCCGTTTGAGTTCCAAATAAGATTATTTAAATCAATTAAAGTCATATTATCCCCGTATAACCTTTTTAATAACTTTACAGACTTTCTAATAAGGCCATCTGACATATCTTTAAAAAATTGTGGCAAGTCATAATTTGATATATTAAAAATAGTAACTATACGTTCAATTATTTGATTTTCATCACCTTCTAATAACGTTTTGTAAAATTCTTCATTAAAATCAACTACTATTTTTTCTGATTCAATATATATTCTATTTATATATTCCATAAATCTCCTACTAAAGTTTTTTGTTTTCAATAATACATATATTTTATTTTTTTTATAATAAATTTAAATATCTAAATCCAAATTTGCTTCCTTAAAAACTTTATCAGTTAAATTGTTTACATATTGTATATTTTCCTTGTCTTCTCTTACTGCTATTAAGCACATTTCTTCCGTTTGATCTTTTACATACTGAAGAGCTTTTCCATTCTGTTTTACTGCCTCTAAGCAAATTTCTTTTATTTGTTTATTTGAAATCCTATTTTTTATTTTCTTTAATACCATATATAATTTACTTAATCTTCTTTTATCAAGCAAATAAAGCTCTGTTGTTCTCTTATTTAAAAGCTTGAACCATTTAATATATCTTATGGCCAAACCATCTTCTTTTACTGCTTCTAAACAAATTTCTTCTGTCAGATCTTTTACATACATTAAAGCACTTACATCATTTCTTATTGCCTCTATACATATATTATAAGTTTGTTCTTCTACATACCATAAAGCTAATCCAGCCTGTTTTACTGCCTCTAAACATATCCTTGGCGTTTGTTCAATAACATCTTCTAAAGCTAATCCATATTGTTTTACTGCTTCTAAACAAATCTCTTCGGTTTGATTTTCTATAAATATTAAAGCTAATCCATCTTGTCTTACTGCTTCTAAACAAATCTCTTCAGTTTGATTCTTTACATACTCTAAAGCTAATCCATCTTGTCTTACTGCTTCTATGCAAATCTTTTCAGTTTGATTTTTTACATACTTAAGTGCTCTTCCATCTTGCCCAACTGCCTCAAGACATATCTTTTGAGTCTGTTTCTCTACAAATTCTAAAACTAATCCATTTCTTCTAACTGCTTCTAAACATATTTCTTCTTTTGGGTTATCTATATTCTTTAACCAAAAAGGATTTCTCCTTACTATTTCTAAGTCATCTTCATATATTTTCATTTTTTCTTTATCTCCAGATATTCATATATTTTTGTTATAATATTTTATAATTTATAGCATAAGATATAACACTTTAAAGTATTATATTTCAAAAATAAAATAGAGATTTTATGTAAAATCTCTATTTTGTACAGAATATCTTAATTTATCCAAATATCAACCAACTAATTAACTTAGATAGCTTTTTAAACTTAATTAATACCACTTAAAAAATCCATATACTTTTCTCTATTTGGATTTTCTAACTGCTTAAATAGAGATGAATTCCTATCAAATGTTGAGAACTCAATGCGTTCAATCCTATCATTATCAATCCATTTTATAAATTCATCTTTATTTATATTATCTTTTGAATTAACTGTAAATCTCCATTCGCCATTTATTTGAATTGCCACTACTTCATCCTTAAGAAGGTAATCAAAGAAAGTTTTATATTTAAACATATTTTTGTATTTTTCTCTGTCTTCTTCTCTTATATATGCTATTGCTCTACCACTTCCTCTTATGGCCTCTAAATATAGATCATTAAGTTGTTCATTAGAAAATTCTTCTTTTAATTCGTCCCACTTTACATACCTTAAAGCCCTACCATTTTGCTTAACTGCTTCTTTACATATTTCATAATCTTGACAGTCTACATAACAAAGATTTAATCCATCATGAGACACTACCTCTAAACTTCTTTCTTTTGATTCTATTCCTAACGCTTCTAACTCACTAATAATTATTTCCCCCATATTTTTTCTCCTTTTTAATATATTTATTTTTCTAAATTAATTTATATTGACTATTTTGTAAATTAAATATTATAATGAAAGTACAGAAAATTAATTTTTTTTACATAAAGTATTTACTTTTTTGTACCACTTTTTAAAAAGTGGTTTTTTTTATTGTATAATTATTAATATTTTCTTTATTTTGAATTTGAAACTTCTAATTGTTCCAAAAACTTTGTATAAGCTATTTTCTCAGTTGTTCTATACTGAACTTCTAAGTATTTTTTGAACTCTTCTTCAGTAATATTTTTTTGATTTCCTATATTAAATAGCCACTTTTCATCTATTCTAAATGCTATTAATTGCATATATTCATCTGTATCTTCTAAAATTTTCATGTTAATCAGTTTCATGTACTTTTCTTTATCTTCTATAATATCTAAAACTCCAACATTTTGTTTTATTGCTTCAATATGGATTATTTTTTTCTGGTCCTCTGTAAAACCACTATCCCACTTTATACATTTTAAAGCCCTACCATTATTTCTAACAGCTTCAATGCACACTCTATAGGTTTGATTATTTACATCTTTAAGAGTATATCCATTTCTTTTAACTGCTTCAATACATATTTCTTCTGTTTGATTTTTTACAAACTCAAGAGCAACAGGATCTTCTCTTACTGCAATTAGACAAAGTTCTTCTGTTTGATTTTCTACATATTTTAAAGCAAATCCCCTATTCTCCAATGCCTTTTTACATAAATACTTGTATTTCTCATCAGACAATGAAAGTAAACTCCATGGTACATATTTTAAAGCCAATCCAATATATTCAATAGCCTTTATACATATATTCTCTATTTGTACTTGAGTTAAGTTCATTAAATTGTAAGATAAATACTCTAAAGCAAATCCAGTATTACTAACAGCAATTAAATATATTTCATAAATTTCTTCATTAGAGAAATCTAATTCATCCCATTTTATATCTCTAATAGCTAATCCATATCTTTTAACCGCAAGTAGACATATCTCCTTAGTTTGAACCTTAGAATATTTAAGAGCTTCCCCATTTTGTTTAACTGCAGTAATGCAAAGTTTTTCTACATCTTCTATAGGTAAATTAAGTTCATTCCATTTTACATATTCTAAAGCTAATCCATTTTGATTAACAGCAAGCAAACACATTTCAAGTGTCTGTTTCTTTGCAAATTCAAGTGCAAATGGACATTTTTTTATTGCGATTAAACACATTTCATCAAGCTGATCTTTAATTAACTCAAGAGCCATTCCCGATTGCTCTAAGGCAATAAAACACATTTCATCTGTTTGTTCTTCTATTTGTCCCAATGTATACCAATCTCGTTTTAACATTTCTATATAGATATCTTTTTCTGCCTCTTTCATACAACACCCACCCTTTTTAATCTTTATTTTTTAATAACCTTATAATTTATTCATTATAGTTTTTTTATTATTTTTCATAATAATTATTTCTTATATATTTATATTAACAAAACATGTTGCTATTTTAATAGCTTTCTTTGTTTTTTATTGTTTTGATTTAATTCTCTTTCACATATTTCCAATATCTGTTTTTTATCTTTTAAATATAAGTCTTCTTCTTTTAATATGAAATTAAAAGAAAGTTTTCTTCCTCTACTAACAATATCTCTATACATTTCATCTATTGATATATCATTCATTATTTTTTCCCCATTTCTATTTTTAGTTAATAGTATCTAAAAAATCAATATAAGCTTTTCTATGAACATTAACACCTCTCTTTAAGTTAAATCCACCATTTTCTGTATAAATTCTATTAATGAACTTTTCCTTAGTAATATTTTTCTGGCAACCTATAGTAAATAACCATACTCCATTTTCTTTAATGGCTATTATACTTCTTACTTTATCTTTACCTTTAAAAATTCTAACACCAAGTTCATTTAAGTTTTTATCTCTTACATATTCTAATGCAAATCTACTTTGCTTGATCGCTTCTAAGCATATTTTATCTGTTTGGTTCTTTACCCAATATAAAGATAATCCATTTTTTTTAACTGCTTCAAGACATATTTCATCAGTCTGTTCTTTTACAAATGGTAAAGCTCTTCCAGTATTTCTAACTGCCTCTATACAGATTCTTTCGGTTTGTTCCTTTACAAATGATAGAAGAGTGCCATATTCCCTTACTGCTATAATACAAATCTCTTCTGTTTGATTTTTTACATACTGAAGTGCTTCTCCATTTTGTTTGACTGCTTCTTTACATAACTCCTCAGTCTGTTCCTCTACAAACTCTAAAGCATATCCATTCTGTTTGACTGCCTCTATACATAAGCTATATATTTGTTCTTTAGTTAAATTAAGTTTATCCCACTTTACATACCCAAGGGCCTCTCCACTTTGTTTTACTGCTTCTTTACATAATTCATATATTTGTTCTTTAGTTAAATTAAGTTTATCCCACTTTACATATTTTAGTGCATCTCCATTTTTTCTAACTGCTATTAAGCACCTTTCATATGTTTGTTCTTCTACATATTGAAGTGATAATCCATAATTTCTTACAGCCTCAAGATATAGTTCATCAAGCTGTTCTTTTAAAAATCCATCTAATTTCACATATTTAAGAGCAAAGCCATCTTGCTTAATTGCTATAATACATAAGTTATATATTTGCTCATCATTTAGATTAAGTTCATCCCACCTTACATCTTTAAGCAACACCCCTTTTCGCTTTACTGCTTCTATACACATCTCATAAGTTTGGGTTTGTGCATATTCAAATTCCCATGGATTCCTTCTTATCCTATTTAAACTTACTTCCTTCATTTATATTTCCCCCTTTTAAATTTTATTTTTATAATACTTTTTTTATATTTATCATATTATTTTTTGATTTTATTTATAATAATTATATCAATTTTGTTGTTTATATAAAATATAATTAATTGAGTTAGTTATATAATTAGCTTATCTAATACCAAATAAATAAAGAGAGCTATCTTTTAATTTAGATAGCTCTCTTTGCTCTGTGAATTCCATTATATCCACAATCTTCAGTGTATACTTTGTCTTACTGTTTCTATACAAACTAATTCTTTTTTTCTTTAAATAAATGAAACTCATCCCCTCTTGCTTCTTGTAAGGCCCATCCTGTTTGTTTTACTCCTTCACAGCAAAGCACTTCTGTTTGGTTCTCTTCAATACCTTTTTCAAGACCAGCTTTTTTTAAGCATTTTAATAATCTTTCATAATTCATAACATTCTCTCCTTTTATTATATTAATTTTTTATGTAAAACACTTTTTATTTAATAAAAATAACTAAATTTAAATTCCTCATCTTCTAAGCATCACTTTTTAACTAATTCAGTATACAAAATATCCTTTTGTTCATCTGTAAGGTTAATACCTTCAACACTAATAAAGTAAAAGGGTAAATTGTAGTTTTTACGATTACTTAATGTAGTAGAGTATATTTTATTTTCTTTCATTTTATTTTCCTCCCCTTATCCTAATTAATTATATATTTATAAAGCCCATATATTTTCAACTTCTTCATCTGTTAAATTAACTGAATCAAATTTAATATATTTAATTGCCTTTTTAACATTCTTAACTGCTTCTAAACATATTTCTGTTGTCTGTTCCTGTATGTATTTTAAGGCAAAGCCATTATTTCTTACTGCTATAATACATAAATCATGAATCTGCTTTTTAGTTAAATTAATCTCATCAAGTTTTATATACTTAAGCAATAAACCATCTTGATTTAATACTTCCATACATATGTCAAAGCTTTTCTCATTAACATATAATATAGCTACAGGGTTTTGCTTTATTGCTTCTATACACATTTCTTTAGTCTGATTTTTTACATACATTAGGGTTTGCCAGCAAAACTTAATTGCATCCATGCACATTTCCTCTGTTTGATTTTCTGTATCTTTTAGCAAATCAATATACTTTTTTAATTCATTATAACTTTTATTTTCTAATAAACTATTTTTTTCTACTTTCTGGTAAAGAGAAAACCCCTCCTTCTCTTCCAGTAATACCTCTTCCATTTCAATCTCTTCTAATGGTTCAAAACATAGAGAAACTCCATCTTTTTCTGCTAATATAATAGAACTTGCTTTGCATTTTTCTATACTTTTATTCATAATATACCCCTCTCCTATTTTTATTTTCTCGGACTATTTATTATTTTTATTATATCATATCAAAATTTCCTTTATTTATCCAACTATCAATTATTCTTTTATTACTATTAAAAATATCCTTATCTATTTGACATTGTATATATATTCCTTTTATTTCTTCTTCAACATCTAATATCTTATTAATATCAACCATTATTTTCTTTAGCTCTTCAATTGACAAATTATCCTTACCTTTATTTTCTAATTCAATAATTTTTCTACATAAAAGATAAGATAACTCTCTTTTCCCATATGATTTAGATCCTTCTATATTATCATCTTTTAAATTTTCTTCATCATGAAGTCTTGTAAAAAAAGTACATTCTGTTATATTCTTTAAGCCTTGCATTTTTCTTTTCTTACACCATCCGTTATTGTTATCTTTACAATCTTTGCATAAGTAATTTTTAATCATCTTAACCTCCCAAATATATTAAATTTTTAATCCAATTTTGTAATTTTGTTTGTTATACTATATAACTTACTTTTTTATAACTTCTTTTAAGGAATTTCTTAGATTACTTGAAAAATCTATTACACCCATTTTTAATTCAATTAATAGCTCTTTAAAAATCAACAAGACATCTGTCTTTAATTCATTTGAAATTTCTTCTATAAGTGACTTTATTTCCTTAATTAAATTATCATTTTCATAGGATTTTTTCTCTTGGATTAGAATAACTGTATTTGGTTTATTTTGTTTTACTAATTCAAGACAGTCTTCATAAGTTTGTTTTTTTGAGATATTGCTATCTAAATTATTACTTACCATAGTTTTGTCTTTTACATATCTCAAAGCTCCTTTGTCTTGTTTTATAGCCTCCATACATATCCTTTTTGTTTGAACCTTTACATATTGAAGTGCTAAAGGTTGTTGTTCTATAGCCATTAAACAAATTTCTTCGGTTTGCTCTTTTATATCTTTTAACAAATATCCATTTTGTTTAATAGCTTCTGATAATATTCTATCAGTTTTATTTTTTACATATATAATATTTTCCCAATCTTGATTGATAGCTTTAATACACATGTCTTCAGTTTGATTTTCTATAAAATGTAGATTTGCCCCATTATGTTTAACTGCTTCTAAACATAATTCTTCTGTTGGATTTTTTATATGTCTTATTGCCTCAAATTCCGTAATAGTCTCTTTAAACAATCTATCTTTTTGAGTTTTTGTTAAATTTTCAAAAATATATACATATTCCAAAGCACTACTATTTCTTTTTACTGCTTTTAAGTATAAGTTATATATTTGTTCTTCTGAGAAATTAAACTTGTCCCAAATAACAAATTTCAAAACTTCTCCATTACTGCTGACAGCTTCTAAATATAAGTTATAAGCTTCTTCATTAGATAGATTAAGCTCATCCCATTTTATATCCTTCAAGTTATAACCATTTTCTTTAAGCTTAAAAATATATTTATTATATAACTCGCTATTTAATCCCATATAATATCCTCCCTAATTAATGTTTTAATATTAATATCCTTGATAAATTCAAATTCTTCACGATATATAAAATAGGGCCTCCTATAAGAAACCCTATTTTATATATTTACAAATTGATTTAAAAATTTAAGATAAAATTTTCTATGAACATTTACACCTTCTTCTGGATCAAATCCACCATTTGTATTATATATCTTATATATAAAAGTCTCTTTAGTAATATTATCTTGGCAACCTAATGTAAATCTCCATACTCCATCTATTTTCATAGCTACTACTCCTCGGACTTTTCCACTCTCAACTAAAAATCTGATATCAAATTTCTTGATGTATTTCCTTGCATCCTTTATGTACCTAAATATACTTCCAGTTTGTTTTAAGGAATTAATACATATTTTTTCTGTTTGATTTTTTACATAGAAAAAAGATTTTACGTCTTGATTAATTGCCTCTAAACAAATAGCTTCTGTCTGTTCTTTCACATATTGTAAAGCATGTCCAGTTTGCTTGACTGCTTCTATACTAACTAACTCTTCTTTTTCTTTAGATAAATTAAGCTCATCCCATCTTACATCCTGTAAGGCCCATCCATTACTTCTAACTGCCTCAAGGCAAACTTCTTCTGTCTGATTCTTTACATAACCAAGTGCCAATCCATTACTTCTAACTGCTTCAAGACAAATCTCTTCTGTCTGTTCTTCTATAAATTGTAAAGAAAAACCTGATTGTCTTACTGCTTCTATATAAATATCTCTCATTTGTTCGTCTGAAAGATTAAGTTCTTTTTTATTTATAAATTTTAAAGAATAACCATCTTGCTTTACAGCCATTAAACATAATTTATATGTTTTATCTTTTACATATATTAAAGACCATGCTTTTCTTTTTACTGCTTCAATACATACTTTTTCTGTTTGTCTTTTTACATAATATAATGAATTTGTATTTTCAATAACTGCTTCTAAACATATTTCTTCAGTCTGATCTTTTACATGTTTTAAGGCTAACCCATTCTGTCTTACTGCAATCAGACACATTTCTTCTGTTTGATTATCTATATTCTCTAAATAAAGACCATTCTCTTTTAACATTTCTAATATTTGCCCCATAATATCTCCTACCTTTTAATTCTTTTTTATATTCATAGTTTTATTATATAATATTTGTATACTTTTTTCCACTTTTTGTTGACTATATAAAATATTGCACTTTTTAAAAATTGATGCTAATATTGAATTATACAAAAGTCTGACTTATTAACTCAACCTGATTAAAATAAAAGAAAGGAGAGCTACTCATAAAAAATTGAGCATATTTTAAGTAGCAAAACGCAGGAAAATGATCTTATTAAAGACTATTTTATTATTAATTATTACATTTTTTTTATTAATAATTGTTCAACTTATTTTTTATTTAATTTTAAGAAGTATACGTTTTTTTAAAACAAATAATATATATAAGAAAATTAATGTAGATCCTAATTATAAAAAAGAAATGTATTTTTTTGCACACGAATATTTTGATATTGAAGCTGAGTTTCTAATACCTATATATGGAATCCAACTTATAATAAAAAAGTTTCATAATTCATTTTCAATTTTATCAAGTGATAAAATTTTAATAGAATTATCAAGGGATTATGTAGAAAGCTTAAAGATAGATTCTTTTATAAAAAATAATTTAAGCAAAGAAACAAAAAAAGAGCTAATTAATAAATATGAATTTGACCTCTCTATATTTAGGGAATTAGATTATAACAATGTATACTATACCTTAATTATTCGATTATTCCTGGAATTAAAAAATACGATTAAAACATATAAAAATTATGTTGCCAATGGAAGGTCTGAAATAGTTAAAGAAATAGATGAGTCTATTATAGAATTTCTAAACTTTTACAAAAAAGTATATATGAATAAAAACAAAAATTTATCTAAAGAAGAAGAATACATGTTAGATAATCTAAATAAGTATAAATTACTTATTAAAAATATAGAGGAAAATATATCTATTCATAAATAAATCAAATTATAAGGAATTATTAAAAATATACTAAATTTAATTGCCCTTCTTATCTTTTTAGTTAAAAAACAGAACTTGGACACATCTAAAAGGATAAGGGGTTCTAATATTAAGTTTAAAGGTAATAACAAATATAAAAAAGAGGGTCTCACCTAAGTATATATATTATTAAAAAATTCAAAGATTAGGAGAAAACAGGATGATAAATGTGACTAACCATGCATTAAGAAGATATGTAGAAAGAATAAAAAAATGTGAGAAAGATTGTATAGAGCAGGATCTTAATTTTAACAAAGAACAACATCAGAAAGATTTAACTAAGATGTTTGAACAAAGCAAATTAATTTATACAGGACGTTTTAATGATAGGTACACTGAAACGAATTTTAGATTAGTAGACAATATTATCTTAATAACAGATTTAAGAGATACGAAAATAATAACATTATATAAAATAGAATATGGGTTCAATAGAGAAATTGATTTGACAATAATTAGAGAATTAATTAAAAAATTAGATAGACATGAAAAAGAATACATTAGCATAATGCAAGAAACATCATCTGAAAAAGAAAAATTAGAAGCTGATAGAGAAAATTTAGTATCTGAAATAAAAACATTAAAAGAGGCTTTAGATGCCATGAATGAAAGTTTAATAGCCCTTAATAAACACATTGACACATTTTCATATAAAGAAAAACAAGCTAAATCAGAAATGGATATAACTGCAAAGAAAATAGTTTATAGTAATGTATACAGGAAAGAAATGTTAGAGTGTATACATTAAAAAACATTTAGAAAAAGTTTATCTAATAATAAGGTTGTTTTTAGTTAATAAAAACTTAATAAATATAATAAAAAAGGAGTGAGATAAAATCTTTATTTTCGAAATTTTAATTTTATACATTTTTATTTGCATTGTTCAAACCATATTAGCTATAACTATAAGAGAAATATGTTATGAATGTATATTTTATAAGTGCATTTATAAACAAGTTGAAGTCAGAGCAGATTACATTAATAAAATGAATTCATGGTTGAGAGAAGAACGTGTTCTTTCTGATGACCTTATTTTCCCAATTTATGGACTTTTTAGTACAATCAAAGAACTAAAAAAATTCTATTCTAAAATATTAACATGTGATTTTAAAGTAAAATTATCAAAGCATTATATATATTTATTAGATATGGGAGGGTTCATCACATCAAATTTGAAGAAAAATACTTTTAATCAACTTGAGAAACAAAATATTTTCAATTGCTCTTTCTTTGAATAATTAGATTGTACAAATATATATTACAACCTAATTATTCAGTTATTTTTATCTCTAAAAGACAATGTAAAAAATTTGAATCAAATTACAGATGAAAATATAATAAGAGCAAAAAACAAAGCTATAATATCCTTTTTATTTATTTTCAAAAAAATGTATATAAATGGACGCAGTAATGAATTATCCGAAAAAGAAAAAAAGGAAAAGGATTCTTTAAACAATTTAGATAACTACTGTTTGCTTATTAAAAATATAGAAAAAGACATATTTAATAATAAAGAAGAAGTCATTTAAATTAATAAATGACTTCTTCTTTATATGCAAAGAGATTTTAATATTCTACATCTATTAATTTTTTTTTATCTTTTAAGTATTTTTCTATACCATCCTCTATTCCCACTCTTAGGTTAGCTAATTCATCGCAAAATTCATCGTTATCAGAAGGATTATTTACATCAAATTCTTTAATATATTCTTTTGTAAAAATTGAATTAGAATATGGAATATATATCATATATTCTATTTCTATTTCTTTGTACCAATAATTTTCACTTATTTTAAATTTTACCTGTAAGCCATTAATAAAAGTAGTAGTTTCTTCAAAATCTACTATTTTTTGGTCTGGTGAAATTACGAAATACCATTCCTCAATAAAGAAATCTCCCATTTTTATACACTCCTTCCAAATACTTTATAATTTTATATTAACATAAAATTAAGTGGCTTTAAACTTTTTAAAATTCTTCTATTTTATAGTATTTTTGAGCTAATCATCTATAATATCTAATATCTATCGCATCCCCACTAATCTTAATCTATTTCTGTTTTAAAATAAATTTAAATACTCCACTCTAATTATATCGAGATTGGAGTATTTAAAATATTTATAAATAATAATTTTAAAATAAAGCACTTTAGCTAAAATTTAAGAAGTATCCTCTACATAAAAAATATTTTTAATTTTATCTAACTAAATCATATAAAGAAAGAAGTTGTTCTTCATCTAATTCACAATCACTTAAATCTAATAAAGATTCAATTTCAATATCCTTAGCAAAAGAATATATTTGAGCTAATACAACTTCTAACCCTTCAGCTATATCTTCTAACTTTTCATCTTTTATTAACTCTTTTATAGTATATATAATGTCATCAATCAATTTATTTTTTAATATATTTTTTGATGCCATTTTATGCATTAGTTTCTGAAGAGAAATAAGATACTTATTGGTAATGTGTCCATTTTTATTATAGAAATTGTATGCCTTATTAATACAACTAAAAGCTTCTCCCATGATTTGAGATATAATCTCATATATAGCATTTATGCTATCTTTTTTAACTTCTTCTCTAACCTTTTCTTCTAATTTCTCATCAAACAAGCCAATATTTTCCATTATAGGGAAAGCCTTTAAAGACGTTTCAACATAAAAACTATTATAATATTTATCTTTTGTTGGCATTTTTTTCATTATTGTTTCTTTTATTTCTTCCTTTGAAATTGCAGATAATGCTTCTAATGAGTTATCTAATTTAGCTTCAAACGAACTCATTAAATTATTCCAAATAGAAACAACCTCATCTCTCAATTTAAAGTATTCCTTTTTTTTCATTTCAACAAAGTCTTCATATTCATAATAAACTTCTATTGGCATGTATTTACCATAATAACCAATTGCCATTTCCATTTTTTTTGTTCTTAAAGAACTTTCTATTGTTGCTAATTTTTTCTCATAGATTTGAGGAATAAAGCATAATGCTCCTGGCTTCATATAATCAGTAAAAAAAGATTTTAGTTCCTCATTTTGTTCTATATCTACTCCAAATAAAGCAGGATTTATTTTAACTTTATTTCTATGTCTACCAACATGTACATCAACACTTACTCCTTGTTCATTTAAATATTTATCAATATTTTCTATTGTTACGTTTTTATCTTTTAATCCTTGTAATAACTCATTTGTTTTCTCTTCATTTCGCTCTCTTTTAATCATAATAAGTTCCCCCTTAGTTAAAATCTTTGACCTTTTTATTTATTTTCTAAACTTTTCTTATTCAAAATCCCACAAACAATAAAGTTTATCAAACAACTTTTCAAAATCACCATCTAATGAGCATCTGTTCATAAATTCAAAATTTCCCATTAATATATCTATCTTTTCTATATTATGGAATAAATTAGCTTCTTTTGTTCTTGGAGTATTAATTGCTCCATAGGACTGTTTCCCCTTAGATGACGTAACTGCATGTTCTAATAATAATCGATGAGACTCTTCTAAATTGCTTCCATACTTATCTAAAATATTGTTCAATATTTTAGATGTTAAGTAAGAGTTTTCAAACATTTTTCCCTTTATTGTCTTTTTAACAATGCCATCTTTTATCTCTAAAGCTTCTATATTACCTAAATCATGCAAAATAGAAATTGTTATCAATAAATCAACATTTATTTTTTCATTAAAACCTTCTTTATTAAAAGTCCAAGAATTAAAAACATTACCAATTACTATAGACAATTTACATAACCTAACTATATGTGCTAAAACTCCTCCACTAAAAGAATAAGCACTTTGCTCTGAGCCTGGAGCCTCAAATAATCCATTTAATATTTCTTTTTCTTTACAAACCCCAAAACAAATATTTCTTAAAGATTCATCTTTTATGCCTTTAATTATGTCTCTCAACTCATCTTTTAATCTTTCTTTGTCCACACAATCTGTAATAGAAGGTCTTTCCTTAACAACAAGATCATGGAGAGCATATTCTTCATATCCTCCAGAATTAACTTTAACAAATTCTAAAGAAGCTTCAGCTAAAACATAATTTAGTCCTTTATAGTATTCATAATTTGGATCATTATCCCAAATCATAATACTTACCTTGCCAGTTGAATCACTAAAATCCATTTTTAAATAATACTTATCTTTCTTTTTTGTCATATTTTCTACAACATCCACATTACATAATATTTTTTGTACTCCGCTATTAGATTTCAACTCTTCAATTTTCAAATTAACTCACTCCTCTTTCTCTTTTAATATTATTAAAACTTTTTTAGATATAATAATATAGTTTATAATCATTTTTTTTATTATTTTATTGACTATAAAAAATATAAATTTTATAATTATATAAACAATATAAAAATATACTTTTTTATTTTTAAATTTGTAGTAATTAATTTATGTTTTAACTATATTTATATAGATATTTAATAGGATTAAACATATTAATTTTTTACTAAAAAGGAGATGTTTTTATGGATGATTGTAATAAATTAAAAAGAATAGAAGAGTACATAAGTACAACTAAGAATTCTATTGCTTTAAAAATGGGTAAAATTGAAATTCTAAATGAATCTATTTCTAACAAGAAGTCAGAATTAGTTACTCTCTCTGAAAAATACCAAGATTATCTTACTATAAAAATGTTAATTGAGGAATCTTGCTCTGAGGCAAGAATAAACGCAAGTGAATTATATTCTCAATTAGCTACAAGCTCTATCCAAGATATTTTTGGAGACAGATACAAAGTAAAATTAGTCTTAGATAGTAAAGATGGAACCCCTACTTCAGAGGTTAAAATTATAAAAAAAGCTAATGGAAAAGAGAAGGAAATTAATCCAGCAGAAGAAGATAGTGGTGGTTTAACAGATATAATAGCATTATCTTTACTAATGGCAATTGGTAAAACTCTTGATAATAATTTTGCTCCCAATGTATTTGACGAGCCAACTAAATTTGTTTCAAAAGGAATCTTTTCTGAAAAAGTCGCTGAATTTGTATCTAATCTTATAGACTATACTGGAAAACAAACAATCATATCTACTCATGATAATAATTTGATTGATATAGCTAAAACAAATTATAAATTAATTCAAGATAAAGAAACAAGTATAACAACTATAAATAAAATGAAAGGATTATAATATTATAATGGTAAACAACTTAAAAAAAGGGATCGTACTTGGAGCAACTGGAGTTAAATATCTAAATATAGTAAATCAAAACAAAGCATTTATTCAAAATGAATACTTAATAATAAAAGATAAGGTTCAAGGAAATGTTCCTTGCGAAGTTATTGAGACTTCAATTATCCCAATTATAGATGAACAACTTTTACCAAAAGGGTGCTCACTTAATGTTGCTGAACATGCAGGATTTAACCTTAATGAAATAACATATATTGCAAAAGTAAAGTTATTAGAAGAAATCCCCTGTCCTATTCTCCCAAATAGCGATGTGTTTCATGCTACATATGATGAAATCAAATATATCGTAAATAATGTAAATGAAGCTGATTGTATGACTATTGGTATAATAAAAGGAACTGAACATAGCCAAAATGAATTACCTGATAATATTAGAAATGTTTCTCCTTTATGGGAAAATGGTTCTGTATCTAATCAAAAAGGTATACCTCTTTTTCTTAATCACCATTCATTTAGAGAAAATCCCCATATTGGCTTATTTGGTTCTTCTGGTTCTGGAAAATCTTCTGCAATTAGAGTATTAATTGAAGAGTTGATGAGATTAAATATACCAGGATTAGCTTTTGACCCCCATAACGAATTTGATTTTAATAAACACTCTGACAATTTAGGCTCTACTTTAAATTATAATTTTGAAAAAAAATACAACGTACTTGAAATTGGAAAAGATATTGGCATTAAATTTGAGGAACTTGGCATATTTGAACTATTTTCATTATTTGAATATGTTGGAGAACTAACAGAGCCACAGAAAAATATACTTGAAGTATTATACCAAAAAGGAGATACTTTAAAACATCTCCAACATAAGATAAGTTCAATTAAAAATGCTTTTGAGAAAGTTGAACAAAACAAGTGGTCAAAAAAGAAAACTCCTGAAGATAATTTAAATTCTAAGGAATTAGATCTTTATTATAAATATAAAGATAAAATTTCAGGAGTTGCTTCTTTGCAGGCTTTAATTTGGAAATGCGTATCTTTGGAAAATACAAATATCTTTACAAAAGATATCTCTGTAGTAAAGCAGACTTTATTAAATGGTAAATGGGCCATTATAAGAGGAGACATTAAAAGATTAAAAATGATAGCTTCTTATCTATTAAGAAAATTATATTCCTTTAGAAAAAATTATCTTAACAATAGTGAAGATTTCTTTCCTCCGTTTTTTTGTATGTTAGACGAGGCTCATGGATTTGCCCCAAACAAAAGTCAAAAAATTTTACCTGTAAAAAAAATACTTACTGAGTTAGCTCAAGAATCAAGAAAATCTGGTATCTATTTAATATTAGCAACACAAAAACCTAATAATTTAGATAGCACCTTAGTATCTCAATTGAATACCAAGATTTTTCTAAGATTGACAAACCAAGAAGACATGAAGATAGCTCAATCAGAGGGTAATTTAACGGTTGATGAAACAAAAAAACTTCCAGATTTACCATCTGGCCATGGATATATAAGTTCAGCTACATTAAATAAAACTTACCCTATAAGATTTAGGGCTTCTTTTTCTAAAGCTCCAAATACTCTTGACCCATTTGATGAATTAAAAAGAATAAAAGATGATGACAAATTAGCTTCTATTTTGATATCTATGTTGCCTACAAATTCATTTGAATTAGGTTTAAAAATCAAAGAAATTTCTTCCTCTTATGGAGGAAGGTTATCTATAGCAGACATAATTTCTAAATTAGAAGAATTATCATCTCACAATAAAATTAAAATAGAAAAATCGAGCATTGGAACTAAATATGAACTTTTACAAGAAAAAGATATATCTTAATTAAGATATATCTTTTTCGATTTGACAAAACTTTTTAAATTCATTATAAACAGGAATTAGCACATTTTCATTTTTATTACCTTTACTGTCCCATCCAATTTTATCTACCATTGCCATAAAAACAGAGTAATTTTTATTGTTACAGTCTTTTTTTTCGAAATGTAAAATAGAAGTCTTAACACTTGTACCAGAAAAATAAAATGTTGTTGTTGGTAAAGATATAGATTGAACAAGCCTAAAATTATCAATTGCAAATTTTCTTAAATTAAAATATTTATTTGAAGATAAAATTGAATCAGGAAGAACCATTATAAGAGAACCTCCTTCTTTAAGTGCTCTTAAAGATAATTCAAGGAAATAAGACTCTAATGAAGATTTCCCAAATTTAAAACTATCTCTTTTATGACTCTTGCCAAATGGAGGATTTCCTATGACAAGATCAAATTCACCTTCAAATTCTTTTAAATAGTCCAAACAATCTCCATTTATTACATTTACATTTGGGTAACAAATTTTATTTAGATAATATAACTCATTATTTAATTCAACTGAAGTAATTTCTACATTTTCAAATCTTGAAATTAAAGCATTCACAAATTTCCCATTTCCACAAGAAGGCTCCAAGATTTTACCTCCCTTAAATCCTGTAGATTCTAAAGAATCTAACATATAATTTATTACTACTTCTGGAGTAAAAAATTGAGTACTATTACTAATTCCTCCATATCCTGTATGCATATTTTTTATTATTTCAATTTCATCCTCATTTAGAACTCTTTTTCTACTTTCTTCTAATAAATTATATACTTTTTGGTTATTCTCAATCCTCTTAGAATCTTTTCTTCTCACAATACTCTCCCCTTTTTTATATTTGCCTAAAGACAAAAACATTTTTTTTATTATATAAGGAGATTTCTTTTTTTATAATTTGAAAATATTATAATATTTTCAAATTAGCTAAAAAATAGGTGATTAAAATATCTTAGCATGGATACTTAAATTGCAGTGATATATAGGAACAACTTTTATTATAGTTATCTTTCAATAGGTATATAATTACATAAAAGAAAAAGAGAGGAGTTTAAATGAAAGAATCTAAAATTAAAGATATATTTGAGAAATTTTTAATTGACAGTAATAACAGGCATGAAATAAGAAAGAAAAATCATATTTGGATGTTTTTAATTCTATTGCCTCCTTATGGTTTATATAGAGCATACAAAAGTAAAGCCTTTAGCAAACATACACTATTATGCATGTCGTTTGTTTTAATGATTGTATTTATACTAAGTGTGGATACTATTATATATCCTAATAGAGTCTTAGATTCTAAGGTTACTCAATCTATAAATAATTTTAAAGATATTGGAACAGTAAGAAGAGTTAATAAAGAAGGAATTTTATATAAAAAGTTTTTTATTTATAACACAATTACAACAAAAGGGGAGTATGATGTTTATTTATCTAATAATAATAACGCATTAAAAATTGTTGGGATAAACCAAACTCTTCCAAATAGAAAAATGGTTTATAAAAATGGAATTGAAGACAATTTAAATGGAGTATATGCAGAGATAATAAGACATATATCTGAGGATAATAAAAATATATATGGGAAGATAAAATCTATTTCTAAAACTTATAAAAATGGTCAAATAATTAATACTGATAAAGGTACTTTTAACTTTGAAGTTAAATTTGATAATGTGATAAATGTTTTTAAATTAACTAAAAATAATATATATACTAAAATATATAGTGAATCACCCCAAATTAAAATTCCTAATGATATAAATAAAGCTATAAAAAGAAATAGTAAAAAAATAGGGAATATAAAACAGGTAATTTCTTATAATCTAACACCTACAGAAGAAGAATACATTTATCTTTCAGACAATGGTTTTTATTATAAAATAGTCAAATATCTGAATAAAGAAATAAAAGTATTTAAACAAAACTAATGTGTTTTTTAAGATAAAAAGACAGTATCTTTACATGTAAAGATACTGTCTTTTATTTATTATAAATTAAACTCTTTAACTAACTATCCAAGTTTGAACCCATCTGAGGATATCAGAAGAATATATGACAGCAGTGTATGAAAATGCTACTATTATCATAGCACTAATACCAACCCATAAAAGACCTCCTCTTTTACAAAATGCTCCAATAGCTGTAAATATAAGAGCTACTATAAAACAAATTGTAAAGAATGGATTAGCGAATACTTTCATAAACTTTATTATTTCAAATCCCTTTTTTTCAATTCTATCGGAGAATTCATCCATCGTTACTTTTTCCATTACATCATCACCAGTCATATAGCCACCATTTTTATTCCCTTTTGTATTATTATATATGTCTTCATTTTTTATAGGTTCTACTTTTTGTTCATTTATAGCATATGACTGAACAGAAAAAACAGAAAGTAACATAACTATAATAACTAAAGAGATAAACATCTTTTTTTCTAAGGCTATGTACACTTAATCACCCCAACTCATTTATGATTTTGATTTTATTATAAAACCTTTTTATTATAGACAATCGCAATAAAAATAATAACTTTATTTATTTTATTATTAAATAGTATAATATATTTTTTTATTTTAATCTTAAATATTAAAAATAATATTTTATTTTGTTTAAATTATATATTTATATTTATTTTTAATATTTTAACATTATTTTATTAAATTTTAATATATTTATTTATTTTTAATTTTTTATGCCTTTTTTAGAATTTATATAAGCTATAGGTCTATACACCTTATTTAGACCTCTTGATTTGCATTTAGAAAAATCGCTATATACAACTCCCCATTTAGTCCCCATAGCCTCCATACATTTACCATTACCTACATACATAACAACATGGTTACCTGAGCCACCTATTCTATAAAGTAGATCTCCTGGTTGGATATTATTTATATCTACTTTAAAATTCCTCATAGTACTAACTTGGCCAGTAGTTCCATCCCCTATACTAACTCCAGTTACTTGTTTATAAAGCCATTTTGTATACCCAGAACAGTCAAATGAATTAGGACCTTTAGCTCCCCAAACATAAGGACAACCAATTTTGGTTCTTCCAAGATCTATTACCTTTTTAATTATCTCTGCATCTGATGCATTAATATTATAGTCTCCTGCAATAAAATCTCCAGTTACAATCCAAGATGGGTCTTGTTTAGCTCCATTTATACTTAATTCTAAGTGTAGAACATTTCCTTCTTTACCTCCTCCTGTTTTACCTATTACCTGACCTTTAGAAACCGAATCTCCCTGTTTAACTAATACTTCTTGTAGATTAGAATAATAAGTCTGAGTGGTTCCATCATGTTGTATTTTTATTGAGTTACTACTTACTTCTATTATTTTCCCATCTGAAATGGCTTTTACTTCTGTTCCTTTTATAGCTACCAAATCAATTCCTTGATGAACTTGATCAAATGGTTTACCTATAGTGACTGGAGATACATCTATTGGAGCCTCGAAACCTTTTGGGAATATGGATGCTACATCTATGTTTTGGTTTGATCCATTTCCACTACCCCAAGAATCTCCTAATGGATTAGTAAATAATAATATATATTTTTTCTTCCATTGTTCATCTGTAAAATCTTCATATTCTGTGATATATTTTCTTTCCTCCATTACAAACATCATTTTTATCACATTTTGTATTTGATTCTCTGGATATTTATTAGAAAATTCAAGTCGTCTTTCACTTAGAGGTTTTTCAAATTCTGGGAATAACTTATTCCAGCCTTCCTTCAATTTTTCCCAAATGCCTTTTAGCCATCCATCTTTTGAACTTGCTGAACCACCAGAACTTCCACCACTTCCAGAACCAATTTCAAACTTACCATCTGGAGAAATTGTCACAGTAGAACCATCTTCTTTTTTTACCCATATCCCACTGTCTCCATCAGCAACATAGTACCTTAAAACATGTTCTACATATTGCTTATCTCCATACCTACTATGACTCCAACCATTTATGTACTTACCTGGATTATCACTTATGTCAGCTCTGTATGCCAGCCATCCTAAATCAGTTGGATTATTCCTTACCTCTTCAGGAGTTTTTCCTGTTGCTTGAGCATATGTTTTTATCATAATATTAGCTACACCTGTACCATAGTTATAAGTCTGCAAAGCTAAAATTATATTATAGTTCTGAGCTTTCATACGTTCTGCTTGGAGCATAGCTCCAGCTTTTATATTTCCATCTATACTTGTTACAGTACCCATATTTATAGACATCGTCTCCATCTGCCCTGTATTATGGTTAAATGCTGTAGATTTAGTTATAGTCTTCCCTGGTTGCTCTATCTGCATAATACCACATCCTGCACTGGCACACCTTGAAGCACCTAAATAAGATTCATGGCTACCTCCCGATTCTTGACATGCTATAGCTATTAATAGTTTTGGGTCTACTCCATACATTTCTCCATACTTTTTAAAGATGTCATAGTACTGCATTGCTTTTTTATAATTATCTGAAGAAGCTCCAGAACCTAATTTAAAACTTCCTAAGTCAACTGTTCCAGAAGATGTTCCTCCTTCTGCTGAACCTTCTCCAAAGGCTCCTCTATCAAGTAATTTTAATAGTTCCTTATCTGTTTTCCCTGTTCTGTCCTTAAAATTAAAAGAAGTTAAAACTTCTTTCGGAACATATGTTGTATAGTTACCTATGTAATCTTCAAAATACTGCCCTCCTACAAGTTGAGAAGCATCAGGCTCACCTTCATATCTTGCTTCAAACTTTTGTATATTACCTGTTACATATGCATTAAATTCTATTTTTTTAGGTTTCCCTCCAACTGTTACTGTTTTTGTAAAAGACTCAGATGCTGTAAAAGTCTCATTAGTGTCAACCCATTCCTGTACTATATTATTTTTTATTAATCCAAGAGGGCTTGTAACCTGATCTATCATATAAACTGTTTCATCTCTCTCGGGCATTTTTTTAGAATATAGTTTGTTTTTGTAAGAGCTATTAAAAGATGTATATCTATCACTTTTAACCATATCTTCAGCTTCATCTATTGGAACTTTTACTTTTGTCTCATTTTCTATATCCCAAATCTCTATTTCAGAGAAAAGACCTTCTTTCTTTGATTCTTCCTTAAATTTTTTATAATTTAAAATTGAACCAAACCCATAATCCCAAACACCTTCAGTTTTTTTACCATTAGCTTTCGGTTTTTTTGTATTTAAATCATATTCTTTAGATTTGGCTGTAAGCTTCCTATTTTTATCTGTTAATTGTTTTAACTCTAAAGTATCCTTATCATGTTGGACTGGTTGGACAAATTGTTCAGGGAACCTAAATTGATTTTTATTTAAAAATTCATCCAAGGACCATAGAGCATTAGGATTTAAATAAAATTTCTTTTCTCTTTGATACTTATCTCTCATCCCATTTTCACCATATTTTTTTACATATTCTTCTGAATTAAATTGTACAGGTTCATTTATTCCATCCTCTTTTACTACCACCCAAATAGACTTTTCTGCAAAGAATGTATAAAATGCCTGAACTATTTTATTACCTGTACTAAAATCTGTAGAAGTTATATCCCCTTTATCATCCAAGGCAACTTGATTATATTGCGTGACATCCTCTTCTTGATAATCCATAGTTTTACCTCTACTGTTAAAAATTAAGTCCCAAGAAAAGAAAACAAGAAAAATTATTATGATAAATCCAATTAACAAAGGTAGAATAGGTAAAATTATTGTTTTAAAAAAAGTCAAAAATAAGTTTGATACTAATTTACTTATTTTTTTGCCTACATTATGTATTTTTTTCATAAAACTTTTTTTTCTTTTTCTATTAATTGAATTTAAGATTTCTCTATTAAGTTGTTGCTCTTCTTCTTGAGGATTTCTCTCGTCATTATTCATTAAATCCCTCCATATTAAAATCTGAACATTTTAATATAGATTTTCATCTCCATAAATATAAAAGAAATAGGACTGTTCTAATCTAAAATGATAGAACAGTCCTATTTCTTTTATATTATTTTATATCTTTCTTTAAATTAGTAGACTTAGCCATTGGTTCATATGGTTTAATTTCTCCTATATCTCGCAAAGAGAAGTTCCTATTCTTACTTACCATACTTTTATCAAAATTAACAGCCATTTGTTTCTCTCCATTATCACCTGATACAGTTCCAACCCCTATAATACCTTGTGATTGGTAATACTGTTTAGCACTATCTCTTAAGTATCCTTTCTCTTTATCATCTGAATACTCTCCATTAGAATTAAACACATTATACATTTCATTTAAATTTCTTCCATATGTACTATCATCAATGGAGCTATTATTAAATCTAACTCCATTTTCACCAACTTGAGCGTCATAAACTGCTGTATTACTTTCTCCATTATCATACATTGATGAAATCCCAAATCCACTTAAATCTGGATTATTGCCCGCTAATGAATTTCTTATTGATGATGTGGCACTGGCTACACCAGAACCCATCCTCTCCATTCCTCTATGATCACCTATTGCACCATATCCCATAGACATTCCAGCTGATCCAAGTGCCTTTCCAACAGATTTACCTACATTTCCAACTGTCTTAGCTGTACCAACTGCCTTATCAAAAGAACTTTTCTCACCATAAATTTGAGTTGCGTAATTTGATTTATTAGAATCTTCTATTCCACTCAATAAATCTTTATTATCTATTCCATTATAAGAAGAGCTTCCATTAATATATTTATCTTTAAGTGCAGATGAAAAAGAAGATGGTCTACTATTTATTCCCATTCCTATCATTTCATTGTCAACGACTCCTCCTCCTGTTTTACCTTTACCTCCAACAGATTCTCCTACTACGCCAGCTACTGCACCACCTACAATAGCTCTTCCCATCCCAGAGATTCTTTCAGCCTGATCAGTAATTCCTGATGGAAGACCAAGTATATTTGACCTTAAAAAATTTGTTAAAGGAATAAAGGAACAAAACACAACAAACAATTCAAAAGTTTTCATTTTTTGAGTTGAACTTACACTTGTAAAAAATGCTACTAAAATAGCATGGAAAGTTTGGATAAATATTTGTGAAACTAATTCTTTCATAAAATTGCTAAATATTTGTACATATTTTCCACCTAAACTTAAACTAAATATGCAAAGAGGTGCTACTGCATAAAGTAGAGCAATTGTAACAGCTCTTAAAACATAAAAAAAGTTAAAATATATATTTATTACAAAGAAAGCTATATTTATTAATATCGTTGCTATTAAACCACTATTCATAGTATGAGCTGTTCCTATATAACTGGAGAAGCTACTACTTTTCCCAAACATATCTACCAGTTCATAGTTTATTTTTAAGAAACCTTGAAATATTAAAGTGAATGTACATAATAAAAAGGCTGTAATTATTAGGTTTTTAAAACCTTCCATAAGAGATAATTTTTCACTTATGTTGATTGTAGCTAATTGTCTTTTTAAAAGCATTCTTACTATAGAAAACCCTATTAAGTTCCAAGCAATGATCTGGCATACTATATTTAATAAAGTTGCTGAACTCATCCATGCATTTGGCATAATACCATAATAATAATTGTTATCTCTTACCCCTGTATTTAACATTAAATCTTCCATAGCATATAATCCTAATAATCTTCTTAATCCACTTAACATTCCATTTAAGAAATCTCCAACCATAATTGTTAATTGATTTGGCTTAGAAATTTCATTTTCATTTGAAAATGTAATCTTTTTAACATCTGCATTATAATTTCCTTGAAGAACTACATGTTTCCAATTTAAATATTTAACATCTCCGCCTTCTTTTAATTGCTTATAATAATCACTATTTAATCTTCTTTCAGGCTCTCTACTCCCAGATGATACATACCCTTTAAAAATTTGCATTGGTACAATAATACTTCCATTATTATTTGAAGTTATTTTTATATAATCTTTTATTGTAGTCCCATCCATTAGCTTCTTAAGATCTTTATCTGATGCGGAAGATATTGTAAAAGAAGCTTCCCCTAAAGAAACACTTCCTGATTTATTTACAGCTTTATTTGCTAAGTCAGCAGAAAAAGCCTTAATTTGCTCTATAGTAAAATTCCCTTCTGTAGAACTTAAACAAAAGTTTAAAGCATTATTTAAACCTCCAATTAAGACATCTGCGACTAAATCAGCTCTTTTTTCATCTTCTGCATTTGCATTTACAGAATCAACTAAAAGTCCTTTCCCATGTAGTGCAGGGAACGTAAAAATTAATGATTTGCTTCCATCTCCACTTCCTCTTGTTGCGTCATCTTCCTTTGTTCCTTCATCATTCTCTTTTACCTTCATTGCACTATCATAGTTTTCTTTTACCTGTTCATCTTTAATGCCTTCATATTTCAGTATTGGCACTTTAAGATTTTTTGATTTTATATCTGAGTCTGATTGCTCAGAAACTGTTGTAAAATTTCCTAAATCTGCTTCTGCATGTTTATTGGCAGACCAAGAATTTTGTTCAAAAATTACATTGGGTACATAATTATAAGAACTCTCATCTAATGTTACTGAAATAAAATATGTATTATGAGCATATGAATCTATATTATTTGCCCCAATTAAAGTAGAAGAAGTAAGTATCCCTAATAATCCAAGAGCTAAAAACTTTCTTAATTTTCTCTTTATCATTTCAATCTCCTTTCTTGCATTAGGCTGTTCTTTTCTCTATTAATTTTTTCTCAAAGTCAAAAGCCAATACTTTAACTACTGTGCTTTCTCCCTGAATTCTAACTAACATTTCTCCTTTATCTGCTCTAAGTAAGAATAATTTTTCTCCTTCACTTAACTTAAACATATTTTGAATAGAGTCTATATCAGTGGTATCTTGCCCTAAGAATATTTTAGTCTCTGCTGAAGTTAAAACGGCTTGACCTTGTGTACTTTCAACAAATTCAGTAAACTTCTGAGAAGCAACTAAAAGTCCTCCCATTCTTTTTCTTATTCTTCTTGAAGCTGTTTCAAGAAACTTTGCAGAATACTCAGAACCAGCCATGTTTTTAGAGACAAGCATCCACGCTTCATCACAAACAATTCTCTTGTTTATGTATGGGTCTTTCTTACCAAATTTCTCCCATGTCCAAGACAAGGCTACATACATACCAATTGGTCTTAAAATATTTTCTTCTAATTTACTAACATCAAATGTGACAATTGGAGAGTTTTTAAAATTAGATATATTAGAAGAAGTATAACAGTCAAATAAGTCATACACTCCACCTTTTTTAAACATCTTTAATACTCTTACTAAATCCATTGCTTCCATGTCTGAATTTTTTTCAGCATATTCAGATAAACTATTATAAAAATCAGAAAAAATTGGCATGGTTTTCTTTCTACCCTCATGAATAAATTCTTTTGTATTTTTATCAAAATAGGGTTCTGTTACGTATAATGATTTTGGATTTTTAGTAATACCAAAATTTCCATACAACTCTTGTAATAATTGTGCTACTGTTGAAGTTTGAGCTCCAGATAATCCTCCAGCCATAACAGCAATTAAGTTTAATAAATCTGCAATTTTACCCTTAACATCAACCAACTTTATTCCTGTTGGCAGGAAATTTTCATCCAGTTCATCCTCTTCTTCTATGTCAAATGGATTTATACACTCTTTAGAATCTGGAGCTAAATAAATTTTTGAACCACCCAGAGCTTCTGTAAGTCTTCCATATTCACTCTCTGGGTCAATAATAACAGTTCTAATTCCTCTTATTGAGCTTCTCATAGTAAGTAAAGATACAAAGAATGTTTTTCCTGTTCCTGGTTGCCCAATAACAGTAATATTCGAATTTTTAAGTTTGCTTCTATCATAGAAATCAATTAAAATTGGAGAACATGTAGATAGATTAATCCCACAAAAAACACCTTTTTCATGTCTAATATCTGAGTTATAAAAAGGGAAACAGGAAGTTAATGCTCCTGAATTAAAATTTCTAAACATATCTTCTACATAGCTTTTCCCATAAGGAGAAACAGTTTTATAAGTATCATCTTGTCTTAGATATGTTGGCATCATATACATTTTTCTTCCACGTAGTTTATTATCAATTTTTTGAGTCTCTTTATTTAATTCATCTAAACTATCTGAATATAGATTACATGCAATCTGAACCTGGAATAATTTATCTGTATTTCTTTCTAACTTACTTCTTTCCATATATAACTCTTGTATCTTATCTCTAAGCCTTGTTATATTTCGTATATTACCTTTTTCTTGTTCAGACATAAGCTGGGCTTCAAATTGTGTTATTTTACGTGTGTATTCCTCTAAAGCTATCTTGTCATCAGTTGGATCAATATGAATAATTGTATCTGTTTCCCCTTCATAATTAAAAATACTGTCTAACCATCCTACATAAACTTGGGCAGGGAAACCTTGCATTATAAAACTTCTAACATATTTTTTACCTACCTTTATATAGTCTGCATCTACTTCAAAAGATGAAGGTGATATAAGTTCCTTTAAAGAAGGAATACCTTTATCTAACAAATTAGTTTCATTTAATATATCGTCTTTACTAAAATCTATTATTTTAGTGGTTGATTTTTCTTTTTTCTTTTTAAAAAACATTTTTTTATTCCTCCAATCTAATTTGCATTTTCATTGCTTTTATAGAATCCTGCAATTGAGTTTCTAATTTTATCTATTTTTATCATAGAGTCAGTTGCTTTTTCTTTATCAGCATCTTCAATAATCTTATTTTCTAAGATTTCTGTTTTTAATCTAATTTGAGCTTCATATAAAATCCAATCAAGAGTAGCTTCTGGATTATTAGATATTTTATTTAACCTGTCCTCCCCTGTTACTATTCTCGATAAAAACTCTCCATTAAGAATATTATTAACTTGAGATGCATTATCTTTATGGTAAGTTGAGTAAAGTAAATCTATTAGGTCATATGTATTTAATATTTCTGACTTAAGACCTACTGATGTAAGCCCATCAATAATTCTTTGACATCTACCATATATTTCTTTTAAGGAATATTCATACTTTTCATCATCATCTGAGTTTGTAAGAGTTGTGGAATCATTAAAGGGTACAATTATGTATTTATTTTTTTCTTTGTTGTTTCCAATCTCAAAAAACATATTATTCATATCATCTATGTTTAAAATTGCATAATCTCTTAGTAAAGGGAATTCTTCTACTGTCTTTTCTATATCTTTTTGAAAAAGGTCCATTACTCTTGAATTATCTATTTCTTTAGTTTGTACATATAAGCTAATTGGATGAGACAACGAGTTTATAAACCTTTGAAAAGCTATTTCAATAACAGCTTGTTCTTTATCTGTTTTAAGATTATAGTTAATTGAATTACATTTTATAATTGCTCGGTACTGATGACCTCCAAGATGGATAACATTATCTCTTATATCCTCAAACATCAATGCATCTTGGGCATTATCTGCATAATAGTTATTTTTAGAAGCTCCATTCCCCCTATTTGGATCAGTCTCTTTAATCTTGTAAAAAGCAAAACCTATTAATCCAACTACAAATAATATAAAAAACAGCATTACTATAATCAATTTAATTTCCTCCTATTTATTAGTTTTTTATTTTTTTTATTATATTTTCGTTTTATATTTAAATATTTAAATAAAGGCATATCATGTTTTTTAAAAAAGGCAAATGGTGCACTTGATAAAAATACGATAATAGCCATTGGAATAGCAATAAATTGCATTTTAATTGAATAAATGATTATTAAATATGTTATTATCCCTAAAACAAAACCACCTAATAACCAAAAAAATTGGTTAAAAGTAATTAATCCTCCAATGGCCTTTTCTTCTTCATTTGTGTCTGGTGGCATTAAATTTACTCTTGGCATTATTTAAACTCCTTTCTAATTTTTGGTGTTTTTATTATATTAAATAAATTTTATTGTTTATTATATAAAGGACTTCTTTTATTAATAAATATAAGCTGAATAATATAATAAAAAGACACTATTAATTTGTTAATAGTGTCTTTTTATTCGTCCTATTTTAAAATTCCATAGAAGAATCCACCTATAATAGATATAGATCCTAATCCAGCCATTGCTATAACAGACCACATAATACCAGTTAAAACTTTACTTCTTTCTTGAGGATTAGTAGCTGTTGAAGCCAGTTTACTAAAATGGAAAATTAAGCTCCCAAGTCCGATAAGAGCACCTACTCCTGAAAGACCAACTACAAAGAATTTAATTTTCCCTAAAAAACCATTCCAAGAAGAAGCTCCATCTTTATAATCCATACCTCCTCCAGAAACACTTAAACCTCCATTCCCATTAACTTCAACCTTAACATCTCCTATATCATTACCAGCATAGGATTCTATTTTATTAGTTTGTAAAAAAGTCATACACATCATTAGGCTTAACATAAACATAAGGACTATTTTTTTTGAGTTAATTAAAACTGCATTCATATTTATCTTTTACACCTCCAAAGTTTTTCGATTAGATAATCTAATCTATTTATAATATACATTTTTATTTTTTATATAACTTTAGAGTGTTTCATTATATTTTTTTGGCTATTTTATTGTTTATAGTAAATATTTTTATCAAGTATAAGCCTTAATTTATCTATACTACTCTTTTGTATTTTAGATATATTAGCTTGAGACATATTTATCATTTTCCCAATCTCTGATTGAGTCATTATAATTCCATTATTTAATCCAAATCTATATATAATAACAATTCTTTCTTCTTCCTTTAAAAATTCTAATGCTTTAAGTATCGTTGCTCGATCTTCCTTATCCACTAAATTATCTTCAAACCTTTTTTTAGAGATTTCATCCTCTGAAATAATATCCTCAAGTTCCAAATTATGCCCATCTTTATCTGCTGAAAGTACTTTATTAAAAGATATTGTATTCTTGTTATGATTATTTTCTTTTCTAAGAAAGTATAATATTTCATTTCTTATACAGTTTATCGCATATGTAGAAAACTTAACATTTCTTCTCTTATCAAAACTTTCAAGTGCTTTTGCATACCCCACAAGACCAACACTATAAAGTTCATCATGCGAAGCGACGTTTGTATTTAATTGTTTTATGACATGGTGTATTAATTTATTATTAGCATAAGCTACTTTTTCTTTTTCTTCTTTAGTATAAAATTCTTTTTCTCTTTTTACACCATCTGAATAATTTAATATTTTTTTTGTTTCAAGAGGCATTAATTATTTTATCTCCTTTAAATTTTATTTATTAATTATTTGTATTTTATAATTAATAAATAAAATTTAAAATAGATTTTTTGTATGATGCTATCTTTTTAAAAAACATAGTCAATATTTTTATTAAAAATATTGACTATGTTAAATATATTATATTAAATTTAAAATATTTTGTGCATATCCTGGATTTCTAAAGTATTTTTCAATTATTTTAAATGCTCTCTCTTTAGGATATAGATTTCTTTTAACCATATCTATTGTAGAATTTACAACTCCAAAATTAGAAACGCTATTTAACTCTGCCAAATCAAAACTACATTCACAATTAATTTCACTTAAATATTTGTTTGCATATTCTTCATAACTTTCATGATACCCCTCTTTAAAAATCATGAAATCGCCCATTTTTATACATTTACCTGAGTTTAATAAAAGTTTGTAATACTCTTTATCTGTTACGAATTCGTTCTTACTATTTACATATGAAAAACCATGTGGGCTATAATAAGAATGTAAAAATTTCTCGAAATTTCCAACTGCTTTCATAGCTATTACATCTTCTCCATCTAATTCTTGTAATTTCATTCTTCTCTTTACTATCATAATATCCTCCCTATTTTAAAACATATTTTTATGTACTTTGTTTTAATTTTGATATATTATATGTATTTTTAAGTTTTTTATTGTTTATAAACAACAAAAACTATATAATATTATTAAATACTTTATAATCGAGGTGATGTTATTGAATATTAAAAGAATAATAGGTCTGATTCTATGCTTATCGACTATTATTTTAACTGGATGTTCTAATGAAACAAATGACAAAGAGACTATTAAACATAAAAGTGAAGTTAAACAGACTATTAAAAGTTCTGAAGATAAATTATTAGAATATACAGAAGAAGGAATGAATATATTAAAAGCGAACTACCCAACATTTGAAAAAATGGACTTAGCTTTGAAAAACATAGGAAATAGTGTTTCTAATTTGACTCTAAATACTACTGATGGTAATACTTTTGAATTTAATAAGCTAAATGGTAAAAAAGTAATATTATCAGTGAATAAAACAGATTGTTCATTCTGCAAAAAGACAAGTATGTTAATAGATAAAGTAGTAAAAGACACTAATATTATATACATACCATTATTTATAAAAAGCACTAATGATGAAATAAATGATTATTATGAAAACTTAAATTTAAAGAAGCCTAAAACTATCTTGGTTGATAAAGACTTGAGTTTTATAAAAGAAACATCAATAAAAAATGTCCCTACTTTATTTTTTATTGATGAAAATAGTAGGATTTCTTTAATTAAAGAATTTGATTATGATAAAATAACTTTAACAGATGACTTAAAATTAGCTTTTGAAAGCCCTAAAATTTATAAAATGAAAGTTAACTAAAAAATACTATAACACCTTAAAGGTGTTATAGTATTTTTATTATCTTATATTATATCAGTTTACACATTTTATAATTAAATCTTTCATTAAAGTATCATTTTTAAAAAAGACTCATCTACAACATTAAAATCTTTTTTATCTAAAATACCCATTATATTAGCTTCTTCAGATAGTATTATTTGGAATGAATTATTTTTAACCATTAATATTAAATAATTGTCTTTTTTTACATATTGCTCATTTTCTTCTTTTGAAAGTAAACTATAAAACGATACAACATAATAATCCTTAACTTTCTTTATAAAAGAAAATTTATTAACATCAATTAAAAACAGTCTTTCATCAATATTTTCATCTTTTAATAAATCTATTAAAACATAAGTTATCTCATTATAATCTAAAACATCTATCTTTACTATCTTTCCAATTTCATTTACTTTTATAGAATTTAGACCATAGAAATCAGAATTTTTATCCCTACCTAATATATAATATATGTCGCATATTATACCAATTTTAATATAGTCTAAATTAAAAGAATTTTTTTTAAGTATATTTTTTTTAAGCATATTCAGTTTATTAATTATTTTACTTTCTTCTTTCTTACTAACAGATTTATATAAAGAACTTGTATTAATATTGTTTATTATTGGAAAAGGAATATCCAGCATGTCAACAGGCTTATATCTGTTATTAACTTTTTGGTATAGTTTTATGTTTATTATGTTTCCATACGCATCAAAATTTGTAATTCTTAAAAAAATAATATCATTCAATGAAATTTTCTTAATACTTTTTTTGATGTATACATCATTCATTTAAAATATACCTTTCTTTTTAGCTTCTCTAACCCACTCAGGAAGCTCTTTCATAACCCTTTCATATAATTCTTCATCTGAAATATCATTTATATCATTTAATGAAAATAAGTTTGCATTATCTACAACTCTGCCTTCCATAACATCCAACTTTTCTAAGAAATTAAATTTTCGTTTTCCTATTCCTATGAATTGGAAAAATACAGGCTTATTTGACGCTTCTCTAATTACTAATTCAGCCTCTTTTTTATCAAAATTATCTCCATCTGTTATAAATATTACATAAACTGGGTTCTTTGCTTCATTTAATTCTGTTTTTTCTTTGATTACTTCTTTAATTACAGGAGCATATTTTGTTCCACCACGAACATACTTTTTAAAAAGTTTTTCATCTTTAACATAATTAAATAAATTATTCATATCTATACTTGTCAATTGATAAGCTTCATCGTTAAACAACCAAACATCAAGCATTCCATCATTATCAAAAGATAAGGAAATTGGTAATAATCTTTCAAATATATCTTGTATCGTTCCGTTTTCAAATAGATCAGATGTTGATAGAGAACAATCTAATACTAATGTTACATCAAACTTCATATTTTTAATATCATTAAAATCAGATTTTGTTAAACATATCTTACTTACTGTATCTTTTCTTAAGTTTACTTTTTCTTTTTTTAATTCAATACTATTTTTTTCATTACCAGTATTTTTCTTTCTCCCAAAATTAAATATATTTTTCATATAAATTTACCTTCATTTCTAAAATACACTTTTTTTAGAAACATCCCTTTCTTTATTAATTTTTTAATCAAACTTAAGAGCTTCAATTGGATTTAATTTTGACGCTTTTATTGAAGGATATAATCCTGCCAACATAGTTAAAACTACTGCAAAACAAATAGTTAAAATTGTTATTGATAGATTCATATTTACAATTTTATCTAAAAAAGATACTTGATTAATTTCAAGGCTTTCTAAAATATAAGTTATTATCCCCTTTATTCCTAATAAATTAAAATAAGATAAAAATGAGCCTAAACATCCTCCAAGTAATCCAATAACCGAAGATTCTACCAAGAATAAACATAATATATCTATTTTTGAAGCCCCTGTTGCCTTCATTAAACCAATCATTTTTGTTCTTTCATTAATAGACATTATCATAGTATTAATTACGCCAAGAGAAGCTACTAATATAGTAATAATCCCTACTACAGATAGAATTATATTTATTCCTAATAATATTTTCTCAATTATTTTTGCAACAGATTGAACACTTTCTGTTGTATATCCTAAACTATGTTCTATATATGATACTACTTTTTCTACATTTTCAAGCTTAGTGATAGAAAGTTCTAATACATCTGCTCCTCTTTCTTTTAATGACTTATTTCCACCTTCTTCAAAATTTTTAATATCTGTCATTAAATCTTTAGAGATAACAAAGCTTGGTTGATAATATTTTTTGTTTATAACCCCTACTATAGTAGCCTTTCTATCAAATATTTTATCTTTATCAAAGTCTGGTAGAACTGACTTTAAGTTTATCTCTTTCCCTATAATATCCTTAGGATTATCTATTCCCAAGGTGTTTTTTACAAAACTTTCTGGTAACATTACTGCATTTTTATCTTTATTGTTTAATTCTCGTCCTTCTAATATATAACTTAGAGAACTGTTGTCAGCTTCTTTTTTTTGCTTAAGACTCGCTTTCTCACTCTTTAGATAAAAATCTTTATCATATGAAACAGCTTTTATTTCTTTTATCTTCTTATCTCCATATTGTGTCTCTGTTAATTCAGTTTCATATTTTACTAATAGTTGTGAAATTCTTTTGTCTTTAGATAATGAATTAATAACTGTATCATTTATTTTCTTTTTCTCATATAAATTTTCTACATCTATATCCCCATTTGCATCTGTTTTGGCTAATTTTTTTTCTAATTCTTCGGATGATTGTACTTTAGTATTATAAACAGACACATGTTGTAAGTTATTAAGTTCTTTTATTTGTGACATTACATAAGATTTTAGCCCGCTACCTAAACTTACAAGAGTTACTATTAATGTAACTCCTATAGCTATAGAAAAGATATTTATTAATGTTCTAATTTTTCTTTTCTTTAAATTAGAATATGATAATTTAAGATAATCAATTATTTTCATAAAATTTCTCCATCTCTAATCTTAACTATTCGTCCAGCTTGAGAAGCTTGTTCCATGTTGTGTGTAACCAGTAAAATAGTGTAATTATTATTCTTATTTAACTCCTTAAGTAAATCAATTATTAATTCTCCATTTTTACTATCCAAATTTCCAGTAGGCTCATCTGCTAATAAAATTTTAGGTTCATTTATTAAAGCTCTTGCAATTGCTACTTTTTGCCTTTGCCCACCTGAAAGCTCATTTGCTTTACACATTAATTTATCCTTAATTCCTACTTTATCTAAAGATTCTTTTACTCTATTGAGTCTTTCTTTCTTTTCTACTTTTGAAAAAATAAGTGGCATCATGAGATTCTCTTGCACTGTTTTATTCCCTTCTAACATAAATTCTTGGAATATAAATCCTACTAAATCTCTCCTATACTCACTCATTTCTTTGTCTTTTAATTTAGTTATATCCTTATTTTGTACAAATATATTTCCACTTGAAGGTTTATCTAACCCTCCCAAAAGATTAAGCAGGCTTGTTTTCCCACTTCCAGAAGAACCAACAATAGCAACAAATTCACCATTATTTATGGTCAAGTTTATGTTGTTTATTACTTTCACACAGTTATTTCCTAATATATATTCTTTTTCTAAATTTCTAATTTCTATCATAACAAAACCCATCTCCTTTCCTTTTTATTTTAATTCTACCATTTTAATTATAATAAGTAAAGATTACCAAACTTTTTTCATAAAAATATTGTTTATAGTCAACAAAATATACATAAAAAAATTACATAATTCATAACATATCCAATTAATACAAATGGGGCCAATGGTATCCCTAAATTGGTTACATTCTTTTTTAAAATAAATTTTCTTACAATTAAATAAATTATTATACTACTATAGGTCATTAATAGCATATTCAAAAGTAGAGGAAATCCTAAATATAACCCAAGGATAGAAACAAATCTAATGTCTCCACCCTTTGAAACTCCACAAAGCATAGCTGGTATATACATCAAACAGAATCCAAATATAGCACCATTAATATTACTTAATGTTAGAGGCAAAGAAAATACAGGTAAGAAAACAAATACCATTCTTAATAAAAAAAATATAAAATTAAATTTATGATAAATTTTTAAATATTTAAAGTCACTGTAAGAAGCAAATAAAAGAAATAAAGTTAAAGTAATTACAACTATAGGATTTGAAAAAACAGCTTCTACTTCTTTTAGGTAATCAAAATTATTATACATAACTTTATCTGTACACTAATCTTGACAAAGTTCTAATTGTCAAAATTAAATTCCCATCTCCTGTTTTTCCTTCAACAGATATTTTCATATTACCATTATCTCTTGCATTATATTCATTTATTATATAGGAGCCTAAATTATCAAATTCTCTGTAATTCTTTAATGTAATTTGAACAATAGAATCTAAAATTAGCTGAGGTCGTTCCTTATTTGAGTCTCCTGCATAATTAAGGCCCCAATTTTCATAAACGAATTCTGGTTTTAAATAATTAATATCTATTTTTTGAATAAATGGAGTTAATCCTACCTGTCTATTTAACTCTTTTCTAAAAGATGTACTAATAACATCACTCAGTAGCTTATTGTTAACATTTAAAACTCCATCATTACTTATTGAAGAATCAGAATTTGATACATTTATTACTTCTTGTCTAAGATATTCATTGTTAATTGATTGTTGCAAAGCATTAGTTGTTGATAAATCCATTATAGATTGTACTTCATTTAAAACCCATGAGGAATTAGACAAACTTAAAAATCCTGTTGCTACTGTGACAAATACAAGTATTAATGCACATCCTACTATAGCTATGCTACCATTATTATTATTTAAACGATTTTTTATTTTTGATAAAATTAATTCTATCCCCATATTAATCTTCCTCTCCTTTCCAATTTGAATAGTTATGCTTGTATTCACAAAACGCATATTTATCTACATTGGTAGTTTTATTAAAATCTCCAGGTACAAGTTGAGACCATAATCCCCAGTTATAACTGTATGTAAATCTAATTCCAATACTATCTCTATAATCTGCTTTTATATTAGATGTGTCAGATAAGGAAATTACTCTTTCTCCATTTGCCTGTGCTTTATCTCTTAAGATTATTTCAATTGACCAATCTTCAGGTTTAACTCCAATTTTTTTAAATTTATTTTCTGTGACTTTAATTAACTGAGAAGATGTTAAATAAGAACCTCCTCCTCCTGGATAATTTAAAGGTACTTGGCTTTGGATCCCACTTTGCTTTGCTAATTGTCTTACTATCTGAGAAGCTTGTTGAGTCATAACAAATTTCTTACTTCCTATTTGAAATAAATCAAAAAAGAATGAAAAAATAAATATAAAAACTAAAAATCCAACTAAGAACTCAATAAAAACCATCCCATTTTTATTTTTAAGTTTATCTTTAATCACTTTTAGCATCTAATCTTAAATATCCCTTCTATAAATATTTATTAACTAATAATACTATTATTTTTGTATGTTTATAATTTTTTGGAGTATTATAATATAAATAGTATTATTTCTTTTACTATATAAAATAAAAAGAACATTCATTATGAATGTTCTTTTTATTTTATATAGTAGTTATTATTTTACTTTCAGTTTATCTACTTCACCTGTTGCATCTCCAAAATAGGCAACTATCTTATCTCTAAGTAAAAATACGGCAGTGGCTATAACTAAAACAACAGATATTATAATAACCAACTGTAAAAGCTCCATTCCATCTTCCCCAGCCATGGCTCTTTTACTTCTGTCTATAAGTCCATCTTCTTTTGTTAAAAGATTTTTAATTTTATATGTACTTTTAGTCAAGAAATTATTTTTCTTTTGAGACAACCCTTTAAAAAAAGCACTGCATTTGTTTGTATTACAACTTTCTGTTTTTATTAATATTTGGTTATTCATATATTTTTTTAGAGTTTGTGGCTAAACTCCTTTCCTCCTTTTTTTTATTTTTTTATTATATTAATTTATTTTATATATATAACTAAAATTGGTTTTAAAGTATAAGCATTTGAGAAATCATAGGTAAAGATATTGCTATTAATAATAATAGTAGTAATGGAGCTTGGACTAAGGTAGCCATAATTTGTCTTGTATTTATTTTCTTATGAATTAATTCCATATTTAAATCAGTTATTTTTTTGGCTTGATTGCTAAAACATTCTTTTATATTTATTCCTTGTTCTGAATTTAATTTAATTAAAGACCATAATTCCCTTACTTCGAAAATATCTATTTTTTCATATATATTCTCAATACATTTTTCTTGAGAATTTGTTTTACTATCAATGACAAATTCTTGGGCTAATTTACTCCATTCTGTACCTGTGTATGGTATTGAGCTTTCTATCGCCTTAACAAGCGTCATATCTGAAACTAAAAAACCTTGAACAACATTTATAAAGTCAGGAAATCCAGATAATATCTTTAATCTTTTCTCCTTGACTGCATTCTTTAACAAAAAATTTAATATAAAAAATATAATAGACCCCCATAGTAATGCTAACATTAGATTAGCTATACTATATACAATTAACCCAATTATAACTGCTAATATTTTCATAGTTATATCTAAGCTTATAAAAGTAGCTGGAGTAAAATATTTATCCCAATTACACATTTTTAAGTCCTTCTCAAGTTGTGTTAAATCTTTCTTTCTGTCAATCTTAGGAAGAATATATGTTGATACAGGGGTTGTTATTTTTTCTATAAATTCTTTATTTTTTTCTTGCTCAGATTTTCGTTTTTCTGTTTTTTGTAACTGTTTTAATCTTTTTTTATGTAAAGATTCATCTTCTTTTGAAAAAAGAATTCTCAATATATTTCTTACAAGTGGTATAAAGATTAAAAATGCACATAATGCAGATAACCATTTTAACATGTTAACATCCATTTTTAATATTACTCCTTTCTTAAAACTATTTAATCTAATGGAGCTCCTATTTTAGCATTTATAAACCAAACGCATAATAAAATAGAAACAAATATACCAGTCAATCCCATTTGACCTATTTTTTCATTTATCATAAAATCCAGATATCCATCAGAGACAAAAGACTGATATATCATTAACACTGGAATAGCAAAAACCATTATATATGATTCTCTAACAGGCCCCATAATTTCTTTTCTCAAGTCTCGCTTGATTATTCGATTATCTTCATATTGGTAAAAAGATGTTGTTAAAATTTTTATTTTCGACTCTTGAGAAGACAACATACTTGATACTTCATAATAATTACTAAATAGTTTTAGATATTTGCTACCTGTTCTTCTTGCAAGAGAAGAAAGAACTTCTTCAATTGGCGTACCTAAATCGATATCAACTACTGATTTTTTTAATTCAGAGTATAGAGGCTCACTTCCCTTAAAATCTGGTAAAGTCTCAACTAAGGACTTAGATATGTTTTTATTTATTTTATATCTTTCGATAATAATTCTAATAAAAGAGCCTATTTGAGATTCCATCTTTGTTACCCTTTTATTAGATAAAGTTTTAAAAAATTGCCATGGAACAGAATATCCTATAAAAATAAATACTATAGCTAAGATAATATTTTTTAGTAAAATCATCATTATAAGTGGTAGTGAGATAGCCATAGCAATGCATATGACACTATATTCTCCATAATTGATGTTATATCCAGCTTGTAAACAAGTTGTTTCCACTTTATATTTTTTCTTAATACTTGCTCTTTGGGACATTTTTTCTTCTATCTGTTTTTTTACAGAGACATCTGAAGATCTAAAATGTTTATTCCCAAACCTTGATTTTATCTTAATTTCTTTATTTTTATTTGCTACTTTACTTAAAACCAAAGCTGTTGCTATATATAAGAGCAATGTTATTATTGTAAATAAAACATATTTGTTCAAACATAAATCACCTCTTTTTATATAATATATACATATTATTTTTTTATAATAAAAAATTGTATATCTTTAAGCAGTCCATTCATCTGCCATATATCCAGATAACTCTTCTATTTTTATTCCTTTTCTAAGCATCTTATCTGCTTTTTCTTCAGATAAATTATTTTTAAAATCAAAATCTTTTGTTCTAAAATTAAATTTTACGATAGGAGTTGTTATTATTCTACGTGTATTGTTGTCAAACTTTATCTCTGTTATAGAAGTAACTCTCCTACCAATTCCTGGTATGTCATCTTGAATTAATATATAATCTAAGGCTGACCCAATAATACGCTCTACGACATCCACTCCTAATGTTGGCATTTGCATTAGATATTTAGTTACCAATCTGTTTATAGCGTCAATTGCTGTACCTGCATGCATAGAAAAAATAGTGGCATGGCCAGTTTCCATTGCTTCAACAGCAGACTCAGCTTCGACACCTCTAACCTCCCCAATTACAATATATCTTGGCTTTTGTCTAAGTGCTATCTTGACTAAATCTCTTAAATTAATATTAGATTTATCTTTTTCATCGGATCCTTCGCTGGTAACAAGCTCAAGAGTATGGTCATTTTCTGGGAACAATTCTCTTGTATCTTCACAAACCAGCATCCTTCTATTCATCTGTGCTACAAAATAATCAAGAAGAGCTCTCATTGTAGTTGTTTTACCTGAACCAGTTATACCTGCTATGATAAGATTACAACCCCCTCTTATCAAAGTTCCAATAAAATCAGCCACTTCTTGTGTCATACATTCTTTTTCTATGATTTGAGGTAGTTTTATGTGGTTTTCACTATGCTTTCTGATTGTTAAGACATATCCATTAGGGCTAATAGCTGTAGACAAAGCATTATATCTATCTTCATATAAATCAAAGTCTATACTTTTAAATTCTCCATTATCGAGCATGGATTTATCTGCTTCTTTTAATAATCGTTCTATAAAATTTTTATAATGTTCATCTGACTTAAATGATTTATTAAATTTTATTGGACTTTCTGAACCTTCTCTCTCATAATAGATCTTGTTTTTTGAAAGACAATATACATCTGTAACTTTCTCATCGTACATTAGTTCTTTTATAGTGGAATATCCAAATAAATCCTCAACCATTTCTAAAGCAAGCTTTTGTAATTCATTTTCATACCCCCTTACTTCAATTCCACTTGAATTAATCGTCGAAACTACCATATCCATATAGCTTTTCTTTTTTTCTCTAAAGTATTTCTTATCTTTTTTTATTATCTTATTTTTATTTTCTAATTTTAAATCTACATCTTCAGACATGGCAGACTTAAAATTTTCATTCACTTTTAAAAGTTCATACGCTTCATCATAGTCAAATAGGTAGCTGTTTCCTTTTTTATTTGAACCTATATTTTTAACTATATCTTTATTGAAGGAATGGAACTCTTTATTAATAGCCATATATTTTTACTTGTCTCCTTTCTTTGAAATTTATATATTATATAAAAAAAAGAAAATTATATAATAAAAAATATGACTATACTAAAATAAAAAAAAGAACTATATAGTTCTTTTTTTATTTTTTGCCAAACAATGAAAATTTTTTCTTTTTTGTTTTATTTAGCTTTTCGTTTATACTCATTCTATACTTTTGGTATTCTTTGTATAACCAATCAAAATTTTCTATTTCACAGATTTCTTTAGCTACCTTAGCTAATTCAAGTCTCGCTTTTAGAGTATAGTTTGTGTTATCTAATACAATTGGAATGCCTTGATACAGTCTATTTAGAAAAATCTCTTTAGGGATTTCTGGTATTTTTGCTATCACATTAAATCCATTCTCCTCAAGCATATCTGATTTAAAAGTCAATTCTTCAAGCATGCTTTCTCCAGTTAAAATCTTATAATCTTTATCTATATCCTCATTCAGTATATATTTAATTTTATTAAGCACATTTATGTTCTCTAAAGTCTCTTTGTATTTACTATTATTTCTTATATTATTAAAATCTAAATTTAATATATAATAAGCAGTATTACAAAGTCTTAAAAGAGGATATGTAGAAACATGGTCCAGTGCTGAATTAGTATCTATAATAATAACATCAAAATCATCTAATATGTTTTCTATTAAATAAGTATAATGATAATTTTTTATATTTTCTATTTCTTCCATTGTGAACTGTGAACCTGTTAATGCCCATAGGTTTTTACAGTTTTTATATTGCTTAAAACAACTTCGGATATATTCATTTACAGACTTTATTTTAAGTGGATCATCAACTAATGACTCTCCTTCATTAACTATTACTGTATCTATTTTCTCCATTACATTTTTTAAATTTTTATTATTATCTTCAATCTGAAGAAGAGTTCCTACTGATAAATTTTGTAAATCTGATTCTACAATTGCTACTTTTGGGCGAGAACCATCTTTATTCCTTCCATACTTAGCAATATTAGTAGCAATATTTGTGCTTAAAAAACTTTTACCTGTACCTGGCTTAATAGATGAAATTACATACACATTTTTATATCCCTCTTTTTCTAAGTCTTTAACTTCCTTTTCTTCTTCTATCTCTACTATTTCATCTTCATAAATAACATTGTCTTTTTCATATTTTAATAAATATTCTACCTGTTTTCTTGTATTAGGATTTTCTATTAAATGTACTATTTCTCTTGGCTTAATTGATTTTTTATGTAAAATATCATATATACCAGCTTTCACCAACACTGCCAATTCTTTATATTTTTCTTTATTTTTTTCATCGACTTCTCCTGCTAAAAAGATTATTCTTAGTTTTGGATACTCTCTTTTTATTGTTAAAAGTAACTCTAATATACTTAATCCTGCCCCTTTTAGCATTTTAGATATTATTAATAAATCTGGATTTGTTTCCTCTATCTTTTCAATTAGATATTCTTTATTTTCAACTTCTCCAACTAACTCCATACCTACTTTGGGAATAACATCAATTTTTATTTTATTATCAAGCGTTGGTTGTCCAATAGACAATAATATTTTTTTCATTTCTTCACCCCTATTTTTTTATATAATCTATTTTTGGAATATTACATCTTACTATATTAAAAAAAATAGTTATGTGTAATATTTAACCTGTCTTAGTTAATTACTTGTAATAATATATCTTATATAATATATAAAAAATAATTACTTTTCTTTTACTTACATAAAAAAAATGTTATTAAATAAATTATTTAATAACATTTTTTATTAATATTAATTTTCTGGACTTGATTCTTGTGTTTTTATATTTTTATATTCTCCTATTGTATACCCAGAAGTTCCTGTGTCTTGACTCTCTTTAAATCTACCAATAATTCCAATATCTCCATCTTTATGTCTTGCATATATTTCTTCTGCTTGTTGTGCTGTAACTGCTACAGTAACAATACTTAAAGAGCCACTTTCAACTACTTCCCCTTTTTCATTGGCCAAAGCTTGAGTCCCTTCTGTTTGGTCTACATATTTTTTACCCCCATCATCAACAACATTATAAACAAGAACATCTTGCATAAATGTCTTTGCATATGTAAAACTATCAGAAGTATCATTATTTTTTGAATCCCCTTGTTTAACAAAAGTTAAATCAACCCTATCTCCTTTTTTCAAGTTGCCTCCAACTGCATCTTTCATTTCAACGGGAATAGATACTTTTCTAAGATTAGATAAATCTATCTTTGCAAATTCATCAAGTTTAGCTGGGTCTTCTAAATTATTCTTAATTGCATATTCTGAACGATATACATTTGTGGTTAATATCTTTCCATTAATATCTTTTTCATTTGTAATCATGCTTTCTGTTATAATGTCTTTTGGTTTAAATGTTTTTATATAATCACCTTTTTGGATTACAGTATTCTCTTGAATATTTCTACTATACTGGTAAACTGCAACAGGTTTTACTTGAGACTGAGTGAAAAAGAATACACCCCCTGCAAATAGTACAAAAAGAGAAAATTGTAGTAATATATTAGCTTTGTTTTTTATATTTTTCATTATTAAAAATTAAACCCTTTCTTATTATTTTATTATTACATTATAGATGTCTAAAAAAGATTTTTTCATTTCTTTATTTTTTTTATTCTCTAAAATTAAAGGTAATCCATTAAAATTAGAATTTATTAGTTCTCTGTTTAAATTTGGTATTGTTATAATAGGGAAACCTTCTAAATTTAAAGAATCAGACACCCACTCATAAATTTGATCTTTATTAAAGTTTGAATTATCATATTTATTTAATAAATAATAGAACTTCTCTCTAAAATTTATTCCTTTTTCATCCATTATTTTAGTTTGTAATAGATTATTTTTTATAATAGATGCATCTTGTGCGATTGTAAAAAAGATCTTTGCTGAATATATTAAAAGAAGTTCTGATAATTCATTCTGCATATCATTTGTTGCGTTTATTATTATAAAATCATATCCTTTTTGCATAATTAAATATAGGTTTAAGTCCTTTATTTTATTAATTGGAATTTCATATTTTTCTTCTACATATTTTTGAGAGAAAAACAAGAATTCTAATGTCTTTGGAAATTTTAAATAACTCTTATATAAGAGTTCATATTCATTTAAAAGATTATTTATTGTAACAATACTTTTATCAATTAAAATATAATCATTCTTATCTATACCTTCTAATGCTGTATCAATTCCAACTTCATCAAATCCTAAATAGAAAATATCATTTATTGAGCTTCTCTCATTTAAATCAATGTATAATACCTTTAATCCCTTATTTGCCAAATCAACAGCTACATTAAAAGATAATTGAGAATTACCTACCCCTTGTTTAGCTCCTAAAAAACTTATTATTTGTTGGTTTGTTTTTTTTACATATGTAAACTTTTCTTCACTACTTTTAGCCAAAGAAGATTTATTTCTCAATGGTTTATTTTTTTTAATAATCTTCCTTTCTTTTTTTTGTTTCTTATCTTCTTTTACTGAAACATCTTCTTTTAAATAGCCTTTCATTTCTGTTTCTTTTTCTATATTTAATTCCTCTTTGTTTTCTACTATTAGTTCTTCTTCTATTTCAATTACATCTTCTTCTATATTAATTTTTTCTTCATTTGTATTTATATCTTCATCTATTATTAAATTTTCATTTATATTGATTAGTTCTTCTTCTATTAAGTCTTCTTCTATATTTAATTCTTCTTCCTCTATCACTACTACTTCTTCTGTTTCTTCTACTTCATTATCTTTTAGCTCTTCTATCACTACTTCTTCTTCTATTTCTTCATCCTCTATTACTATTTCTTCTTCTATAACTATATCTTCTTCATCCTCTATTACTATTTCTTCTTTTTCTATATTTGTTAGTTCATCTTCTATTACTAACTCTTCTTCTTTTATTTCATTTTCTATTTCTCCTTCAAATATTATTTTCTCTTCTGAACAATCCTTTGGAATTTTTTTATCATGATACTCTATATTTTTTATTGATTTTAAAGGCTTTATTTCTTTCTTTACAACCTGATTAATCTCACTTGCTTTTTTTATTAATTCTAAATCTTGAGCTTCAAATAATTTTGTATTTTTTTCTGTTTCTCTTATCTTTGGTAAAAATTGAGCTACATCATTTAATATATTTGGTTTTATTATTTTATCTATAATGGAAAAAGCATCTATATTATTTCCTACTATAATGTCATACACTCTAAATTGGACTAATGATGCAAGAAGAGCATCTCCAATTCTTCTATCTTTAGATATAAAAATTATTCTTAGTTTAGGGAAAGGAAAACACAAAGTTAACTCTTGTACCAGTCTTAATATATCAACTTTACCTGGCAACCCCTCTCTAATAATCAAGATATCAGGAGTGTTGTTAATTATAGATTGCATTACACCTTCTCTATAAACAACTTCTCCCACAAACTCCACATCCTCCCCAATCTCTTTTTTAATATATTCAGTATTATCAATTAGATATTCTTCTAAATCTTTAAATGCAACAGCTAAACAAATTTTAACCACTTTAATTTTCCTCCTTCTTAATCTTTTAAAACATTATATACTATGACATTATTTTTAAAACTTTTTAAAGTTTAATATCTCTTAAATAAAAAATCAACTTATTAGATTTTATTTTTTTATTTAGAATATTTTTCTTTAAAATATCTAAGATACATTAAATTCAAAAATGTTTATTTTTTTAAAAAGTTTAGATTGGAGATGTTATTTTATGAAAAAGGTAATTTGTCTTAACACAGACAATGGGATGAAGCTTATTATATTATTGACTTGCATAAAAGTTAAAGGTATTAATTCTTGTACATTAGAAGAAGGAATGAACACTGTATTAAAAGTAAATGGATTGTTAAAAGATAAAAATGATAGATTAATAGGAAGTTTTAATTGTAATAACAATAAATATAAAGAACTCTTACCTAATACTAAAACAGGGTTGGTTTTAAATAACATTTGGGATTTTTTAAATAATCTAAGTTTTGGAACAAAAGAACAGATGAGTTTATTAAAAGACTATAATTTTAATATGTTAGAAGATATTATTGGTAAACATTTTGAAGACGTTTTATCTTTGTTGGAAAAAAATAATTTAATGAAAGATAGAGAATTTTTATTTGGTTCTAAACTATTAATAAATCCTTTGCCAAAAGATGTATTAGATAAGGTCGATTTTATATTTAATTCATAACATAAATAGACTCTTTATTTTAAATAAAGAGTCTATTTATTATGATTCTTCAAGACATCGTATACTTAAATTATCATCAGAAAAATGATATATTCTGCTAAAAGCATCAATCTTACACAAGGCTGTCTTTAAATCAAATTTAGTTAACCTTTTTATGGTAGTATAATAAATATTTTCATTTTTTAACACATCTGATGATGATAAATTCACATCTTTTTTTATATTGGAAACAATGTCTTCACAGACAATTATTAATTTAACATCTCTCTTGTTATAATAATTAAATAATGAACTATTTCTCTTTAAAAGCTCCATACGTCTAACAACATTTAATTGATTCCCAGTATAAAAATCAACTAAAAATTCATGTTCAATACCTTTCTCTGTTTTCTTTATATAATAAGGATAAATATCTCCTCCTAATTTATCTTTTAGATTTTCACCTTTTGAAACAGAATATCCATGTTTACTTTTTATTATATTTTCAAATGCTTCTTCTTTTTTACTTAACTTGGGTATAATATTGTTAAAGACTATTCTTAGAAGTTCTTCTTTTGTTCCGACTAATAGTTCAAACTTCTCTCCAAGAAGGTCCAACATCTCATCTATAATAGTTTTTTTAATTACATTCTTCCTATTCTCTACATTTTTAACATTTTCCACTATAAATAAGACTATCACTTTATTGCTTACTAAATCCCATTCAGTTGAATTTAAAAACATTCTATAATTTTTCCATTTAAGTGATAACTGCTTTTCACTCTCAGTACCCATGTCTAACTCTAAAAACAAATCTAAATCCATGTCTTTTAATCTTAAAAGCCCATCTGGTCGAATATTTTGATATTGAGAAACATATTTTTCATCAAAGTACTCTGTCTTTAGGTCTAATTGCTTATACTCTAAAGCTACATTAAAATCTAAAACAAATTGATTTAAGAATATTTGGTGTGGTATTAATCGAGATAGTAATTTTAAATCTGATGAACTATTATATCCCTTTACAATTTTATCTTTATTGATAGTATTTACATCAAGACAAAACTTCTCTCTAACAATTTCAACACCTATCTTTGTCAGAAACAAAGCAGAATTATTTTTATTAAAAAAAACTTCTTCAAGTAAATCTTTAATTATAAAAAAGTTTATTTTTATATCTATAAATTGATTGAATGAAAATTCATTTATATAAAAAGTTCTATATATTTGTCTTATTGTTAAGCACCTATGTATATATATATGATATAGTACATTAAGATCAATATCACTTAAAGTATTTTTTATGTCATAAATATTATCTTTTTTCAATTTCGTTAACCTCTTCTTTCTTATGTATAAATTATTATACTTATTTATAATAAAATCATTCTTCTTTATACATAAAAAGGTAATTGCCTAAATACAATTACCTTTTTATATATAAAAATTATTTTAAAAATATAATGTAAAAATATATTTATAATTATTTCAAATATTGATATAATTATAAAAAGTAAATTTCTTGTTGAATATTAAAAATATTATTAATCTCCATTATAACTCTTGCCCACATAGGATTTTATCTGTTTAACCATATCCCTCGTGGAAAATAGTCCCATCCTTTTAGAATGATATTCTAAACAGTCTTCTGTTGGATATCTTTCTTCTAATATTTCTCCAAGTTCTTTACAAATAACATTTACATTAAGAGTTTTACCAGTAGGGCATCTTCGAATAGCCTCTTTAATTAGGACTATTTTAACCCTTGAATTAGGTGCTTTTTCTTCTTCAACTATAATAACATTTTTTTCTTTCATTAACTATAATCTCCTATTTTATTATTTAAGATTATAGTCTACTTTAACTTTTTTATTGCTTATTTTAAATGAATAATTCTGTACATTATTATTATAAAACGTTTGTTCTTATTAGTCAATATTTAAAGGCATCTTATATTATTACTTTTAATTAATTTCAGTACTATTTTTATATTACTGTATTTTACATATTTCTACGTTATTTTCTTATATTTATTCTTTTTTCTTAAAATTTTCATTTTTCATATTTGTTTATTTTTCTATATTTTAAAAATAAAATATTTTTTATATTAAACGTGATTAATTGTGGTATAATATATATAAATGCAAAAACTATAACTTAAAAATTAATAAAAATATAATAAGGAGGTGAATGTTGGTCTATAACCAACAATAATATGAATCTAAATGACTTATTAACTCTCAATGAAGAATTTGCCCAAAAAATTAAAAATGATGATATAATAGACGACGATTTAATAGAAAACGCTATTCAGCAATTACACAAAATAGACAAAATAGACAAAGATATAAAGGACCTACTCCTAAAAAAGTATGAAGAGATAAAACAGGAAAACAAAGTACTAAAAGAAAAGGAAGATCTATTAAAAAAGATTGATGATGCTCTGCAAAGAGGTAAAAATGGTGAGTTTATACAATTAGAAGAAATAGAAGAACTTTCCAAATTTTTAAAGGAATCTTCAATTGATACTGATACAAAAAATATCTTAAATAGTAGAATTTTAAAGTTAAGAAGAAAATATGCTCCAATAAAATCTACTCGCTGGGATTTATTTGTGGAAGATATGGCTAAATTAGAAGACATTGAAGAGATAAATAATTTAATAAATGAGATAAACGCAACTTTAAATAATAAAAATCTTTCAGAGGATACTTTTAATAGAATAGACAATCTCTACAAAGAAGTATTTCCTGCTATAGATGAAAAACTTGATGAAGTTGATAGACGTAGAGCAATAAGCTTATTTAATAATAAAATAAAAGTACTCTACAATAGACTTAAGAGAGTCACAGATACTCGTTTTGGAGATTGGATAAAAAAGCTTAGAAATGAAAAACAATTAACCTTCAAGGAGTTGGGGGCATTATCAGATGTATCTTCATCATATATATGTAGAATCGAGGATGGAGATAAGAGAGCTCCATCTATGTCAGTTGCATGTGCCTTGTCAGATGCTTTAGGACAAGATAGATCAGAACTGTACAAAATACTAAATGTATATCCTCTATCTGAAAATATAAAATATAATCCTCCATCTGGAAATGTAGATGAATTAGAAGATTTATTGAAAAATAGCAATTTTTTAATAAATGGAGAGCCTGCAACAAAAAAACAAAAAAATAATCTAATAAAATTAATTAAACAAACTCATCCATCTGAGAATGCAGATGAATTGGAAGATTTGTTGAGAAATAACGATTTTTTAATATATGGAGAACCTGCAACAAAAAAACAAAAAGATAGTCTAATAAAATTAATTGAACAAATCGTTGAAACTGAATGGAAAGACGAAACTAAACTTGATGGACTTTTCAAAATCAAAGAATATATAGATACTTTTATAAATGATCTTAGTAATTAAACCTTAAACTATTAGTTATAAAAATACCATTAAAACATCTACAATAGCTCTTGTAGGTGTTTTTGTTTTAATAATTCAAACATAGGTTCTATATATTTATATTACCAAATCTAAAAAGATTTTTCAACCTTTACTCAATAAATATATAAAACCTCTCAAAAACTGAGAGGTTTTATATATTTATTTTGGATATAGTTCCTAAATTTAAATACAAAATTTGTTAAAGTTTACTTTCTTATTCTATCCTCATATTAATAACATTGAGGATGAAGCATATTACTTATATTTATTAAAACTACGCCTTTCTCTCTAAAGTTTAAAGGTGTAGATTACTATTTGATAATAATTTTACACTAAACATTCATAATCTATGTTGCACTACTTATATTTTATTAATAAGATATATATCTACAATTCTATAAAAGTCCTACCAACTTTAATATCTAACTCCTGGCAGGCTTCATCTACTATGTCTCGAATAAGAGATAAAGGAACTTCTATTTCATCTATAGAGACTATAATATCATAATCTTCTCTATTTCTGTTTTTCTTTATATTTACATATTGAAAACTTAATTCATCAACACGATATTTATATAGTTCTTCCTTATTTCTGCTTATAACTTTTTCTATTGTCTGATTTAATTTTTTTTTACTTATTCGCATTTTATTCTTATCCTCTCTCCATTCAAATAAAACTTATAGACTATTCACTTTTAATTTGAATTTATATGTTTTAGCACCATAGACATTCTCTGCTTTATTGCTAACCAACATGATTATATTTATATATTACTAATTTATTCAACTAAAGTCAAGCTTTTCGTTGTTTATAAAAAATAAAACAAACAATTTTCAGAATATTCATAACTACTCAGAACAATAACCTATATTAATATACTAAAAAATAGTTTTTGTCAAGTTTATTTTTTTTAAAAACCTAAAAAACAAATGTACTCAAAAACTTACATATTTAAAAACTTAATCCTTATCTGTTAAACTTAATCAAATTTCATTTTACAGACTTCATTCCAATCTATTTCTCTTGTTGTTACATTTTCTGGATGTGATAATGTAACAATATGACTTGCATCTTTATAAGCATAATAAAGCACTGTTTCTCCTTTTACTTGATTTTTCTTATATCCTTGATAAATAGCTTCTTTAGGTACTTTTTCCTCTACTAAATCAAAAGCACATTTTGTACTTATATAATCTGTATCTTTTAATATATCTAAATTATTTACTATAATTGCAAGTATAGCTATAAAAACACCTACTATAATACATCCCTTTATCTTTTTCATAAATATCTCTCCTATTCTATATTTTAAAATATTATAAAACTTATAATTTATAGTATTATCTTATACAGGCCTATAGTTTTTATAACTAAAATAGCTTTATATTGACATTATTAGAGCTTATACCATTTACGAGTTATTATGTTTGAATTTATATATTGTTACTCTTTTAAAAGTTATCAAACCCATATGCAAAGATATATAATAAATAGTTATCCATTTTAAAGGATTTCTTTTATTAAACTTTAATTTAAGATAATAGAGAGGAACTAATATGAGAGAAAAAAATAAAGAAAAATACTTATTTTTAAAAATGAAAAATGGCAAAGTTATAAAATACAAAAGTCCATTTGAATCAACTAAAAAAGATAATAAAACTAATGAAACGTTTTTATACAATAGAAGTGCAACATCAAGAAATACATTAAAGATTATATTTATGTTATTTATCTTCTTCTCATTTTTTCTTTTGTTAAAAATTGTACCTGATTCTTTATCTAAATTTGATTATCTCCCAAAAGACATAACTATAGAAAAAAAAGAACAAATTATTAATAAAAAAAAATCCACTAAGAGTATTTATTTAATAGAAAAAGCAATAAATTTAGAGAATATATTATTAAAGAAAAATTATGATTCTGTAAAGCAAAATGCATTATTATACTATAGTGGGAACTTTTCATTTTTAGATATGCAAAACTATTTATCAGAAAAGAAACAAGCAGTAGAAGATAATTTATCTTCTTTTCATAAAAAAAATACTTTATTTGAACAAAATAAAGATATCTATTTATTATTAGAAAAGAGACATTTAAATTTTAAAAAGCTAATATCAAATTTAACATCTGATTTAGAAAGAAGCTCTATAATAGAAACAATAAATAGCAATATATCAGAAGATAATTTTTTATTAGAAAAAGAAATGAAACTATTTGATAGCATAAATTAAATTTTTAAAAAATATAAATATAATTTAATATTTTACTAAATTTATAAAAATATTAAATTATATTTTTTTATTTTTTATTTTTTAAAATTATTTAATTTTAAATTTCTTAATTTTATTTTTTATTTTTAAAAAACAAAAAAAATAAATATGATTTATATAAATTGATAAAATAATAGAATTATTTTACATATTATGATAATATCTTATTATATTGTAATAATTTTATATATATGGAGGAAAAGTATGAATGAAAAAATGGCAAACAAAATAATTGTGGTAGATCCTGGAAAAAATGCTGTTAAAGTAGTTGTATTTTCAAATACATATGAGCTTTTAACACATTACATGTTCCCTTCTAAAACACAATCGAGAAGGACCTTTTCTGATATTGATGGTTCTTCTGATCTTCAATTTAGAGCAGAATTTGAAGGTGACAAATATTTAATAGGAGAAGGTGTACAGTCTTCTTACAATTTTGAGACAACAAAAAATAATATACACCACCAGTTATGTGTATATACATCTATTGCAAAAGAGGTTCATTCCAAAAATGAAAATGTGTATGTAGTTGTTGGATATCCATCATCTGATTTTTCAAATGAGCGTCAAAGAGAGAAATATGTTGATTTAATAAAATCTAATGAAAAAATAGATATAATATTAAATGGTTCAGACAAATCATTTAATATTACTGGATTTAATGTTTTTCCTGAAGGGATGGCTTTAGTACCTCGAATGAGATTTCCTAAAAGAAAAGTTAGAGTCATTGATATAGGTGGCCAAAACTTAAATCATAGACTGTACGATGAAAAAGGGAACACTTTAGAAAGTTTTTCTCTTGATGAAGCTGGGACAAACCACCTTGAAGAACATTTAAGAACAACTCTTAGAAAAAATATAAATGCTGACATAGTTGATATTGATTCTATTAATATATTAGAAGCGATAGAAAACCAAGAAATTGATGCTATTTCCGATGATATGATAAATGGTTATGATTCAGTTGCAAGTTTTATAGAAAATACAGTTTTAGACTTTATAGATGATAAAATACTTAATCAATTAAGCTCAAAAAATGTTTTCTTATATAAGCGAAGTCATTTAATAATTTTTACGGGTGGAGGCTCAATTGCTTTAAGAAAATATTTAGAAAAGTTATTACCTAATAATAGTGGGAATTTATATTTTTCTGAAACAGCTACTTGGGACAACTGTGCTTCTTATTTAATAAAAGACCTAACTCAAAAATTCAAAGACTCAAAAATTTCGAAGATTGAACTTGCAAATTACACAAAAAAAATAATAAAAGCTTTTAATGATTTAATTATTAAAATTAATCAAAGTAATGAAGAAAATTTAACTGAATACGAAGAATTAATTGATAGAAAAAGAAAAACAGTAAAACAAAAATAGGATGTGATTATGCAAATGAAAAATAAAAAAATCCGAAACAGTTGTGCTTTTACTTTTATTTCAAATAAGACTGAATTAAACAGAATTTTAGATGAATTAGAAGGAAATGAGGAGCTAAACAAGTCTCAAGAGTTAGGCAAAATGATTATAAGAGGAAATAAAATTTCTAATTCTTTGTCTCTAACAACAGTTATGAATGCATATGAATTAGGAGAAAGTTTATTAAAAATAAGATTTCCTGACATTAGTGATTCAGAAACTCAACTCTATTTGGAAGAAGTTTTAAGAAAATCTATTTCTGTGGATTTAAAAAGCTTATCTGAAGGAATAAATAGTATTATATATAATAAAGAAAATCATTTAGAAGAAGTAGTAATGATAGAAGAGCTAAAAGATAATGAAGTAGAAGAAACAGTAGTAGAAGAAGAAGCAATAGAAAACAAAGAGGAATTAAATATTGAAGTCGAAACTAAACAAGAGGAAAAAGAAGAAATTCATGAAGATGTAGAAGTTAATAAAAAACAAGAATCTATGCAATACCAAGAAGTTGATGAAGAATTAGACATAGACATAGATTTAGATATGATATGCAATGATTAATAAAAAAGTTGGTTAAAATTAACCAACTTTTTTATTTGAAAAAATATATTTAAATGTATTCTACTCTTCTACTTCTTCTATCGAATAAACATTTTTATTCTCTATGTATTTATTCATGTAGACTGGAGATAAAAGAGTAATTCCTTTTTCATATTTTAATGCACCTTTAACATCTTTTTTATCTCTTGCAAACCCTCTTGAAGAAATGACTTTTACATTCCTGTACATACATCCACTTTCCGTTATTATATTAAACAACATACCTTACACCTCGTTTCTTATAAAAATTATCTATTAGTTAAAAGTTAATTTATTATATGTGTTTTTTTATAATTAATAATTTTTTTAAATACAACAAAGTACATGTTAATTAACATGTACTTTGTTTTTCATATTTATATTTAATTTGCAATTATTTTCTCCAAATACAGTTTGAAGATCATATAAATTTTTCCAAGACAAATCTAATTTATTTTTAAAGGGATATTCAACACCATCAAACTTAAAATATACATTACTATTCCCCTCATTCTTATTTATAAAATCTTTTAGATATCTCCACTGTTTTACAGCTTCAATTCTATTTTTATTGCCTATTATTAAAATAGAATTATTCTTCTTAGCCTTTGAATCTAAGTTCTCTGAACTTAAAATATTTAATTGATATCCAAAATTATTGCAAGATAATTTTGCTTTTGCAATTATCTTCTTTTTATCAACTATGTTATCTTCATTTTTTAACTTGTTGAAACATACACATTTTATTTCTCCTGTTTTATCCTCAAGGTTAAATATATAAAAAGGTTTATTTTTTTTAGAATATTTTATTTCTACATCTTTAACCACCCCAGCTACTTCAACAATCCCATCAATCAAACATGTTAGATTATTTTGATTTTCTTCTTCTTCATCTTCTTCAGATATTAAGTCAATAATTTCTACTACTTTTTCTTTCTCTAATACATCTTTGAAATCATCTAAAGGATGAGCTGATATATATATGTTTGCAACGTCTTTTTCCTTTTCAAGAAGATAGTCATTAGTAAATTCTCCTAATCTTGGGATATCTATTACTTTTATATCTGAAAGATCTTCTGTATCAAATATACTAATTTGACCTTGTATATTTTTCTTTTTATCCAATTTAGAAGATTCTAATATAAAAGGAAGTATTTCTAATTTTTCTTTTCTTGTAGAATCATTAAAGCAATCTAAAGCTCCAGCAAATATTAGATTTTCTATGACTCTTTTATCTGTTTTTTGATATTTAACCATTCTCTCAATGAAATCTTGGAAAGTTTTAAACAAACCTCTCTCACTTTCTCTTTCTTTAATAATAAGCTCTGAGGAATAACCTAAGTTTTTTATTCCTTGAAATCCAAATCTTATACAATTATTTTCAACTGAAAATTTCTTATTAGACTTATTAATTGAAGGAGGTAATACAGTTATATTTTTTCTTGAACAATATGCTAAAAACGCCTTACATTTATTCGTATTTGTTATATATACATTTAAATTAGATTTCATAAAAATAACTGGATAATAATGAGAAGCCCAAGCAGTTTGATATGAAAGTAAAGAATATCCCCCAGCATGACTTTTATTAAAAGCATACTTAGAAAAATCCTCCATTTTGTTCCAAGTTGATTTAGCTACTTCTTCACTAATGTTATTATTTATACATCCAACTATATTTAAAGGCTTTTTAGTTATTTTATCCTCTGCATCTCCTGAACCATATATAAAGTATGGCTCATACTCTTGTAAAATTTCATCTCTTTTCTTTCCCATTGCTTTACGAATCCAGTCTCCTTGACCTTTCGAAAATCCAGCAAGTTCAATGACAGTATTTATAACTTGCTCTTGATATATAATTATCCCATAAGTATTTTTTAAAATTGGCTCTAATTTAGGAGTATCGTAATGAATTTGTTCTGGATTTATCATATTATTTATATAATTAGGAATTTATGGTGATAGGTAAAATTTTGATATTATTTCTAATATCTCCATTCTTTCCCCCACCTCACACCGTACATGAAACTTTCACTTCATACGGCGTTCCACCTTGGACTTATCCTTTTATTTATTATTCAATAAATTTACACACTTCAAGGTTTTTGACCTATAATCTTATTTCTTTAACTTCTATATTTCATATTATTTGGCTTTGTTATATCTTTTAGAATAAAGTAATTGTTTTGATTTCTTCATTCTCGGCTAACTTTCTTAGCTTATTAATTTTCAACAGTTGTTCTGGTTTTAAATCTAACTCGGTTAAGAGTTTATTAATAGTGGTTTTCTTAGTAGCATGTATTAATCTATGCACTTTTACTGATACTATTGTTAGGTTTCTAAACTCGTCTGTTCCTCCAAGTTTCCTTGGTTTCTTATGATGACAATGTATATCATCATATTCGAGTTTATTTCCTGTCACAGAACATTTTCCTTTTTGCATAGTATAAACAGAAATTCTGTTATCCATATATTCTATGGTTTGATTTACTATACTTTGGTTCATTAGTCTGTGTAGAATATTCATATCTATTGCACTTGATAATGCTTTGTGGATTTCTTCTCTACCTTCTGGAGTGTACTTATTGATTATATTTTTAACATGCATTGCATTTTTAGTTTTAATATAACCTATTGGTACAACTGGTTTGTTTGCGATATATCTCATTTGTCGAGATTTACCATAATTCTTACCAATATATCCATTTGGTGAGTTTCCATCTCTGGAATATTCCTTTTTAATAGCGTTAAAGAATTTTAGGTTTACAGCATTTTGTATCTTACAGCAATCTAAGTTTATACAGGTTGCTATTTTATAGTAGTTATGAACTCCGATAATTTTTGAATTGTATTTACTAATTAGTACATATCTTTGTTTTTTACTACTATGTTTAATTTGATAGATAAGTTCTTTAAGTTCGTTAGTTACTCTCTTAATTGCCTTATCACACATATGAGATACTACTATGCGTTTATCACCTTTTAGGTTTGTTGTAATTTCAAATCCAAGAAATTCTGATTTTTCTTGTTTAAGGTTTGTAACCTTAGATTTTTCTGGACTGATTTCCAACTTTAATCTTGTATTTAGAAAATCTTCTGTTGCGTGATACATTTTGATTGCATCATTGTAGTTTTTGCAAAATATTTTAAAATCATCTGCATATCTTACGAAGAAGACTTCTTTAAGTTTAGTTTTCCTAATAGCTGAAAATTTATGGGCTTTGTTTACTACACCACTTGAATGTACTGCACATTTATATTCCTTTTTAGTAGGAACATTTTCCCATTGACTTGCTATCCACCAATCTAATTCATTAAGAACTATGTTTGATAGTAGGGGAGATAGTATTCCTCCTTGTGGAGTTCCTTTTTCATTACTTATTCTTGTTCCATTTGGAAGTTGAACTTTTGCTTTAAGCATTTTGGTAATGATTATTAAAAGGTTCTTATCTCTTATTCCCATAGTCCAAAGTTGTTTTTTCAACTTACTATGACTTACATTATCGAAAAATCCTTTAATGTCTATATCTACAACATAGAATAATTTCTGTTGTTGTATCATCTTCATAGTTTGGGCTATTGCATTTTCAACTGATTTGTTAGGTCTAAATCCATTACTATTTTTATGGAATTTAGCTTCACATATAGGTTCTAATACTTGTAGGATACATTGTTGTACTAATCTATCCCATATACAAGGTATTCCTAATGGTCTTTCTTTACCATTTGGTTTTGGTATCATAACTCTCCTAATTGCTTTTGGGTTGTAGTTATTCAACCTATCTTTAATGCCTTTGACTAATTCTGTATCATTTAGTGTAGCTATATCTTTAATTGTTAGTCCGTCAACACCTGCTGTATTACTGCCTGTGTTTATTTTGATATTTCTATAAGCCATTTTAATATTTTCCTCTGACGATATAATATCAATCAGATTATTAAAGTTTTTGCCTTTTAGACTATCTTGGTATAGGTCATCAGTTACTTCTTGCATATTGTAATATTCAGTCGTTCTGATTTTCCTATTTTTTAAACTCTTGTTTTTGTTCTTTTTCCTTGAAGTCAACATAGACACCATCCTCCTTTTCAGATTGGATTTAGGTTCTCTTTGTCATACTCGAAGCTATGTTTATTTTATTGAATATTTTTAGGATTTCCCACAGGCTATTGCCTATCCCTCCACGACTTGTTATCATCGCTTCTTAGGTACTGTGGCAACACTCTCACTATGATTAATTATTGTTATACTCAAAACCTTTCAGTAAGGAGTTTTCCAATAAACTTGTATCGTTGGGTGCAATCCCTCCACAATTCATAGCTTTCAACGTTCCTATATATCTATCATTATCCTATACTTAGGTGCTTCCTATAGACTTGATTACTCTCCAATGCCTGTAACATTGCAAGGTCTTTCTATTGGAAGATTCGTACTCAACCTCGGTAATCGAAGCATTAATAGCTCCCCTCTACATTTCTGTAAAGTCCCATTTCAAAGTCCGTACATTCGGAAGTTCGTCAGTTGCTATGTTTAAGCAACATTCTCACCATATATAGGCATTGACACCCATACCATTGTATACATTGCTCACCTCTGAGCCTTTTGCCTCTATTCTAAAGTGGAATAGTTAGGGTATACTTAGTCTTTACTTCACCGAGCTTCAAACCTTCTTAAAATTGCATTTAAGAACGCAAGTCGGAGATTAGCGAGAACCCTTCAAGGCGTTACCCTATCATTTGATTCTTCGATATATAAGTTCAATAATAATCTACCAATAGGCGATTATATTGAGAAACCTTATTGGGGTTTCTAACGTTTCACACCTTCCATGGGGCCAGGTCTATAAAGACTTATTCCAGCGATTAGTCTTTCAAATAAAACATCTCCAAATTCTTCTTTCTTTTTTTCAATCTGTTCTTTTGATAAGGAACTATTTGAAATAGTATTTAAAAAAGCTGGAACATCTTGAAACAGATTTTTCATAAACCCTGTCATACCTGGACCTTCAAGCTGGAAAACACCCCTTGTATCTCCTTTAAAAATATGTTCATATACTTCAATGTCATTTACAGGTATATTATTTATTTTTAGGTTTTTATTATAATTCTTATTAATATCATCAATACATTCAGATAGAATTGTCATTGTCTTTAGACCCAAAAAATCCATTTTGAGCAACCCTATAGATTCACACTCTCCCATTGTATACTGAGTAACCCATTCTTTTTCTCCAGTATCCTTATTGTTTACAATAATTTGTGGGCAGAAATTAGTGACTGATTCTCTCGCTATTATTATTCCACATGCATGAATTCCCTTACTTTTAGGAAGTCCCTCTATTTTTTTTGCCTTGTCTATAATTTCTCTAACTTCTAAATTCCCATCATAAAGTTGTTTGAGCCCAGTTGATTCTTCTAAAGCTTCATCTATTGTAATATTAGGTTTTAAAGGAATTAATTTACTAATTTCACTTCGAAAGCTTGTACTTTTACCCCAAATTCTTGCCGTATCATTTATAGCCCCTTTTGCTCCCATCCTTCCAAAAGTAATAATCTTTGAAACTCTATCTTTACCATATTTCTTTCTTACATAATTAATTACTTCATCTCTTCTTTCATCTCCAATATCCACATCTATATCAGGCATACTAATTCTATCTGGGTTTAAGAATCTTTCAAATAGCAATTCATAACGAATAGGGTCCATTTCTGTTATTTTCAATACATATGCAACAAGAGATCCAACACAACTTCCTCTACCTGGTCCTATAGGTATATTATTTTTTTTAGCAAAATTAATAAAATCCCAGACAATTAGAAAATAATCTGGATAACCCATTTCACATATTGTCTTTATTTCATATTCTAATCTTTCTTTATACTCAAATGATTCATATTTAGGACTACCATAGAACCTTTCTTTAAAGCCTTTATAACAAAGCTTTTTAAAATATTCTTCATCAGTTAAATTTTGTTCTTCTTCTCTTGGGAAGACAGGTAATATGTTGTTCCCAAAATCAAAATTCAAATTACATTTATCCATAATTTCTAATGTATTAAATAAAACTTCAGGAATATCTTTATATTTTTCTTCCATTTCAAAACAACTATGTACATGATATCCTGTCCCTGAGAATTTATATCTTTTGGGATCATCCATAGTTGTTTTTGTTTGGTTACATAAATGGGTCTCATGAATCAAAAATTCTTCCTTTTTTAAGTAATGAGCATCATCAGTAGCTACTACTTTTATATCAAGCTTCTTAGCCAATGATATTAAATGTTTATTTATTTTCCCTTCATTTTTAATATCATGTCTTTGAATCTCAATATAAAAATCATTTTTAAAGATTTCTTTTAATTTCAGTGCGACTTCTTCTGCTAATTTATTGTTTCCATCAGCTATTGCTCTTGGTATTTCTCCAGCTATACATCCCGATAAAACTATAACACCTTTATTGTATTCTTCTAACCAACTATATTTAACTTGTGGTCTTTTATAAAAGTTATTATAGGCCATAGAGCATAATTTAGATATATTTTTATAGCCAACCTCATCTTTAGCTAAAAGAACTAAATGATTTTTATTCATACTCCCATCTATACTCTCAGAATAGGCCTCAAATCCAATTATAGGTTTTTTATTTTGAGATACCATCTGTTTGTAAAAATTAATTGAGCCATACATTACTCCATGGTCTGTAATTGAACATGAATATTCTGCTTCTTGTACTAAATCTTCTATTCTTACTATTGAATCAAGAAGAGAATACTCTGTGTGTCCATGTAACCTAATACAAGTTATAACCTTTAATTTTTCATCAACAAACTCTCCTATAAAATTGTTCCTATAATCAAATATATTATTTTTTATGAAATTACCCTTAAAAAACTTTTCTTTTTTTAAAACAAATAAAACCTCTTTACTATTTAGTAAAGATACCTCTATCTTTCCATCATTCTCAATCAAATTTAAATAATTTGAAGTACTATTATCTTTTTTCTGTTTTTCCTCTTTTAATTTAATTTTAATTTTTTCACATTGTTTTTTGCTAAGACTAACATACATAAAAGTTCCTCCCTTTTTAAATTTATTTAATAATTTTTTTATAAAAAAATTATCTATTAATATACTTTTTAAATTTTTATATTATAGTACTTTTTTATAAAATCCATAAAAAAAATTATTAGATTAGCTCTAATAATTTTTTATTAATTAATATTATTTTAATAATTCTCTTTTAGCTATTCGTAATAGTTCAGTTGGAATCTGATAAGGTTCACATGAAACTATACTTTTCTCATACATATACAAGAATTTGTTAGCTAAAGATTCTCTTTCATTCTTATTACCAAACATTATATTAAAAATTAATATACCATCTCTTCTTCCATCTCTTATAGCACATTTAACATCATCTAAGGCTAATTTACCTCCATATAAGCGATTAACATATGGTAGACCATCAGATAAAATAATTAAAATCTTTTTGTCCTCATTTCGTTCTTTTAATTCTTCTAATGCTACTCTTATTGAATATCCATCCAAATTACATCCTTCTGCTTTATTATTTTTTAAGAAAGCTAAACTCTTATTCCCTTTTTTCTCATTAAAATTTTTAATTATATGATGATTTATGTTATTAGTCACATTAAATTGTGCTATTTTTAGTGCTACTAACTCACTTAAAGCTTCTTCCAATATAGCTGTAGCTTTATACGCTTCTTTAAATTTTTCACCTGTCATAGAACCACTTCCATCAACCAAAACATAAAATACATGATTTTTTTTATTATCATAATATCTTTTTTTAAATATGTCATATTGTTTATTTTGCATTTTCCAAATAGCATTAGTATCTAATAATCCTCTTTTTTTATTTTTAGGATTTATCTTTACTTGATCTATAATTATTTTACTTAACTCTTTTTTTAATTTCTTTGACTCAGTTAAAATATCTCCTTTAGCACTTACTTTCTCATAATTGTAATTTATCATATTAAGATTATCCATAAATTGGAAATTATTATCTTTAAATAACTTATTATAATATTTTTCTATATCTTTCATTTTTTCTTGGCTCAATGAGTCTTTTGCATCCAGTTCATCCTTTTTATCTTTTTCTTTTTTTAATATATCTTCTTTTTCTGCCTGGATTATTGCTGAATTAGATTCTTTATATAAAAAATCTTTAGACTCTGATATTATTTTATCTACAAGTTCTTTTAAGTCAAAATCATTAGCTCTATTCTCATCATTAGTGCTACTTTCCAACTTATTAGTACTTTCACCAAGTTCTTGTTTTTTATCATCCGATTTAAATGCTCCATGTATATTATTCTCTGTACTTTCTTTTTCACATTCCTCATATTTCTTCATACTTCCATCTATATTTTTACCTATTTTTGAAAAACCACTATTTAGGTTGATTAAATTATCATGTTCAGGAAGCTTTTCTATTTCTGATACCAACCAATCTTCTATAGAATAGACTAATTCCCATGCATATTTTAAACAATCACTAAAGTTATTGCAATTTACAGCTTTAGGGCAATAGAGCTTTATATTATTTATTATATTTTCATTTGTATAATGTTTAATATAATCTTCTGGTAAAATACCCATTGTTGAAATTGTTGTAATACAAAATAAAGTGTCAAATAATTCATTGTTATTATCTTTTATTGGTTGTTCTCTCCACCAGAAACCTCTCATTAAAATTAAATTTTTAATTATGCCTGGGTAATTTAAAGATAATAATCTTTCTATTCTTCCATCTTCAATTGAGTTTATTATAAATGCTCCAACTTCTTCAGTTTTATTTTTACTCAGTTTATATTTATTTTTAAAATACAAACTAAATTCTTCTATAAAACCTCCATACTCTTCTTTTGGTGTATAGTTTTTATGGGAAACTTCATGCCCAATTAAAGCTTTACAAATAGAAAACAAAACTTCCTTTGTTTCCCCTTCCATATATTCTGGGATACCTATAAAAACATCTTCAAAATCCGTATAAGTACTTCCACCTAATTTTAAAAACAAACTAAATTGTTCCATTTTTTCATCTATCAAAGTAGCTAAAAATTTTAATTTTTTATTAATCCCATATGAATCACAAAATTTAATAATATCCTTTCTTCCCATTACCTCTAAACTATTCATATAACATTCCTCCCCTTTTATCTTTATAAAACAAAAACCACTTAAGTGGTTTTTGTTTTAAGCACATATCTGTTCTATTACTTCTTTAACATTTTCTCTATATTCGGTATCTCTTACTTTGTTTGCAACTCCAACAATTAAAGCTTCTTTTATGCTTTCTAAATCTTCACTCATCTTCACTGCATGTATAAAACCTCTAATACTCATACAACTTTCGTCTAAATCAGCATTTGTACCCTTTATCAGAGATGTCAACTTTGTGTAAACTTCATCAGCGATTAATAAATCTGATTTTTTAACACAAGGACAAGAATCTTTTAAAATAGAGTATATGCTATTATTAGGTTCAAATAATATATCTACAAATCTGTCAGATAAGGCTTCATTTAAATCAGAAGTCCCTTCATATCCGATATTCATAGTGCCTATTACAATAAAATTTTCTTCAGCTTTAATTTGTTTATAGCCTGGTACTTCAATCGCTTGTCTATGGTCGGTAATAGAATGTAGTAGAGCTGTCACTCCTGGATCAGCAAAATTTATTTCATCTACATTTATAATTCCACCTTGTTCCATAGCTTCAAGAAGTACTTCAGGTTCAAAGACTATAGTGCTCTTTGAGATTCCATTCTCGTCTACTGTTGTATCTACGCTCTTTGACCCTAATAAGTCAAACTTATCGGTCTCTTTACTCGTAGAAATAGAGTATAAAGGTCTTTGGAATATCCAAGCCATAGTTTCTACAAAAACATTTTTACCTGTACCTTTTTCTCCAGAACAGAGTATATGACACTTGTTTCTAATTGCAGAACAACCTATTTTTAGATTATTAGAATTGTCTTTATAATTTGGATTTTCTTTAGGAATTCTATGAGAAACATTCTTACCATATTTTTTGTAAGTATTAAATATTTTTTGAATTAAATCAGTCTTAAAATTATTATTTAATAAATAATCTTCTATCTCATCTAATATAGTTTTATTAAATCCTTTTTTAATTAATTTTTCTTTTATCTTCCCATTTTCTTCTTTTAAAGCATTATTAATTATACTTTTATATTCTTCTAAATTAAAATCAATAGCTACATAAAAATCTGTTTTTTCAGTTTTATATATTTCAGCTAATCCTATGTCAATATTTGATTCTAAAATAGCTTTTAATGCTTTAATATCATTAACAGAAGAACATTTAGGAAAGCTTTTTTCCTCTACAATACCAGCTTTTTCATTATTTTTTAGTAATATTATCTTTTCATCTTCCAATCCAACTTTTAAAAATATTTTTTCTCCACTTCTAAATTGATTAATAACCTCCATCTTTTTCTTACATTCTTTTATGCTTCCTTTTACTTTTAGTATTAACCCTTTTATAATTTCATCTTGTTTATTGTGTTTTTCAGAATCACACTGTATTTCAACTATTAAAATTCTTTTTATCTTATTTGTTTTTATCTCTTGATGATCAACTACTATGCCATAAAATTCGTCTTTTACCTTATTTACTATATCATGATTTGAAACAGTGCCTTCACCCATAGTTTTTGGTTGTGCAGATATAAAACCTATTTTATCTTCTTTAAAAAATGCAATTATTGCATCTTCATCCATTTTATTTTTTGGATCTTTTTTAAATGTAATTTTTGCTCCTATCTCTATATAATCTAAATCCTTATAACTATGTACAACTGATACCTTTTCCATAAATAGCACCCCTTTTTTAAGATTTTAATAATCTAAATCCTTTTAATCATGGTATATTATAGAAATAGGGAGAGAAAATTATAATTTTCTCTCCCTATTTTTTTTATATATTTTTATATTTTTTAAGTTGTCTCAATATTATTTGTTCATACAATTCTTTTTTTGTTTCCTTTGGATATTTTTTTTCATCTGATCCAAATAATGATATTAACATTTCTATATACTTATTATAATAAGTATTCATTTCACCAAATGAGATTTTATCAACCATATCTTTTTTTCCATTATCAATTAAATCATCAATTCCTTTGCCAAAATCACTATCCCAAAGAACGTAAAATATTTTTTTATTTTCTATTTCTCGCAAAGCTTCTCCTAACTTCAGGGCTTGTTTGTAAACAGCAAGATTATATCCCATGTCTGCATCAAAAGCGATATAAATATAAGGTAAATTTACCTCACTATATATTTTTTGAATATTCTTAATTACTTCTACAATATTACCCCAAGCACAAACGCCCTGAATTGATATTGCTATACTATTATACTCTTTTGCTATTTTCTTAGCCTTAAAATGGCCCTCAGTAATAAAAATAGTTTTTACCTTTAATTCTTTTGGATAAATAACATCTATAGACACACCAGCAGATGTTCCAAATTTATATCCTTCTTTCTCTTGAGCAAAAGCAGAGGAAAACCAAATATATCTACTCTCATGGTTATTTACCATATTTTTTCTTATCTGTATTCCAACAATTTGTTTAAATTCATTCCTAATTGGAATTGCAATACCTCCTCCTTTTATAGTAGTAAAGTCATATCGATTATTTTTCTCGTTATAAAAAAAACCTGGTATATTATTTAATGTACTTAATTTAATGTTATTCTTTTCTAAGTCAGCTAAGAAAGGTTTTAATATATATCTATTCGGGAAAGAAAAATAACCTGTATCTTCGATTTCTTTATCTGTCAGCCCTCTTTTATTTTTAAGATGTTTTACATCTTCTTCATTTAATCTATTTTTACCTAAATAATCAAAACCTTTTATAAACAAAGAATAGATTTTATTTAATATTTCATTATCAGCTTTTTTGCTTTGATGTTCAATAAGATTTTGTTTTATGTAAGTTTTTTCAATTTTTAAATTCTCTGATTCTGAAAGTTTTTTTGATAATATTTGCTTATATTTTTCTTCTGAGATTAACCTCTTTTCAAGTGCTATTTTAAATGCACTCTCAACATAAGTTATATTTTCAAATAAGGAAACAAATTTGATAATATCTCCTCCAACACCACAACTGAAACATTTAAATATTTTCTTATTTTTAGAAACAGAAAAAGATCCTATTCTCTTATCATGATGGAAAGGACATAAACCTTTTCCATTTTTTAGGTCCATTCTTGATTCAATTTCATCTATACCAACAACTTCTCTAACTAATTCAATAGTCTCTTTTATAAAATCTTTCCTTTTCATAAACTATTTTCCCTTTCAGATTTTTATATCGAATATTTTTACACATTTATACTATTTAGTATATATTTTGTTTTATTTTTTAGCAATATATATTGACTATAAAAAACAAAAACAAACAATTTAAATTGTTTGTTTTTGTTTAGCTAATCTTAGAATGGTATATCATCATCGTCTATTGCTTCGAAATCTGCTTCTATCACATCATTTTTCATATTATTAAAGTTCTCTGAAGCATTATTTCCTTCTGTATTTTTATTTTTAGCCACACAATTAAAATTTGATATTGTGATGACTAATTTTTTGAATAATGTACCATCCTTTTTCTGATATTCTTCTACTTTTACTTTTCCCATAACTCCTAATAACATATTTTCATTTATGTTAAATTTTTGTAATCTTTCTGCAACTTGACCCCAAGCTGTAACTTTAATATAGTGTTGTTCTTTATCAAAATCTTCACCTAAATAAAATTTAGCAACTGATTGAGGTAGTTTTGCACTTAATTCCATATTTGCAACAAGTTTTTCTCCATTCTTTGTTGATACTTTTCGAAATTCTACAAAGTTCTCTTTATCTTTATATTTACAAGTCCACCCTTCTATGTATGCTACTAAAGCTTCTCCTACTTTTTCAAATCCATAGAAATTAAAATTATATTTTTTTTCGTTCATATTAATACCCTCTTTCTTATATTTTTTTTAAAAACCATTTTTTAATATTATTTTTCATTATAGATTCTAAAAAAATATATATTCCTAAAACATATAGATATTTATTCATTTTTTTATTATATAATTTTGAACTAAGTTCTATAATGTATTAAATTATATAAGGTCTTTAAGCAATAATTCCTATTTAAAACTTTTGGAGGTGTTTAATGGATAATTTCAAATATTTATTTGAAAAAAATAAGCAAAAAATATTATTGGCAATTAGTCTCCTATTCTTATTTATAATATGTATTACAGTTTTTTTATTTATCAAGAAAAATAATTTTAATGAGAATATGACAGATGTCCAATATGGAGATGTGGGGATAAAAAAAGCTGAATATATTCTAACAGGTACTTGTAATGGGAAAATTGATTTGATTAAAACTTCAAACCAGAAAGTAGTTGATAGTCTACAATTAAGCAGTTTAGGTAATACAATGTATTCAAGAGATACAAATTTGAAAAAATTAATGGTTTATAACAACAGTAACTTCTATAGCATTGAAGAGAAAAAAGGTAAAATTATTAAAAATAATGTTTATAAGCTAAAAAATAATATTGAAATTTTAAACTTTAACTTTTCTGATAATTATATAGTTTTTAATTCTAATGGGACTTATAAAACTATCTCTTTAAAAGAAAATAAAGAAAATTATATTAATGAAAGAGAATTTGATAATTATTTAGTTTCTAAAGATAATCTGATATACTCTAAAGATAATTTAATAACTTCTTTAAATTTAAAAACAAATAAAGTTAATAAAACTATAAACCTTGGAGAGAAGACTAAATTTATATCCCTTACTAAAAATGGTCTTACTATTTTTAACAATTTCGGATATGATAATAATAGATCAATTATATTGGAAGTAAATCCAAATACATTATATATAAACAGTGTCTATAAACTTAATAACAATAAGGTATTACCAGTAACACAATATAGTGGAGATTTAGAAGTTTATTTTATGGATAAAGTAGAAAAAGATTCTGCTTTAATAGAATCTCATTATGCCGTTAAAGTAGGTAACTCAACCACTAAAACTAAAACAACTTTAAATGATACAAATAAAGACTCAGATAAGACACCAAATACATATAATACAGTTAGTGCTAAAGGATATCTTTATTCCAATGAAGATTTAAAGGAATTAAAAATATTTGAATTGAGAAGTAACACTTTAATAGCTACAATAAATACAGACAAAATCTTTTTTATGCCTATACTAAAATAAAAAGACTGCTTTTTAAGCAGTCTTTTTATTTTAAGTTGTTTCGATATTTACATAAATCATCTATATTTTCTAAATCTAAGAATTTTAATACTTCTTTATTTATAAGATTAACATCTATTTGTAAATCAAATTTTTTAATATGCCAAGTTTTAGTTAATATATTAAAATAAGCTTCTCCTCTATTAACACCACTTGAGAAATTAACATATAAGCGTTTCATTTTGTTTTTCTCCCAATACTTAACTCTTTTAATAACTATACTTTTACAATTTTCTATACTTTCATCATAATTAATTTCATCAAAAAATTTTACTTGAAGATTATCATTTAACTTATCTGCATTTAAAGCTTTTAATTTCAAAAAACACTTCGCAGTTGCAATAGCATCATCTATAGCTCTATGGTTTTTTTCTAATGTTACCTCTAAATAAGAGCATAAATCTATCAAAGTATGCTTTTTTTTATCTGGAAAAGTAAACTTAGATAAACTTACTGTATCCATAACTTTATGGTTTGACTTAATTCCAATAGTCGCTAAAGCAGGTTTTAAAAACCTATCCCAATCAAAAGATGCATTATGTGCAACAATTACACTATCACTAATAAACTCATTAAATCTCTGTAATACATTCCCAATATAAGGAGCATCCTTAACCATCTCATTAGTTATTTTTGTTAGTTCTGTTATTTTCTTCGGTATCTTTAACTCAGGATTTACTAAAGTAGAAAAGTTGTCTACAATTTCCCCATCTTTTATTTTAACAGCTCCTATTTCAAGGATTCTACCACCTTTTTGTATAGAAAATGCAGTAGTTTCTATATCTACCACAACAAATTCATTGTAATTAAGCATTTCTATTTCTAATTTTCCTTTTTTACTCATAAAAAAAACCTCCTCTAATTAAACACCTTTTTTGATACTTTAAATAATTTAATACTTATATTTTTTGTATTATATAATTTTTAATATTATTTAATAATATATTTCTAAAAAATATTAAAAATATTATTTTATTTTTAAATACTATTAAATAATATATTATTTAATAGTATTTAAATGAAAAATATAAAATTCTATATTTTTTAGTACTTTTTATATAAATCTTATAAAAAAAAGATAATATTAAAATATTATCTTTTCTATTTATTAATTATTATTTATTTGCTCTGGATATTTTTTATCTATAGCTTCTTTTATATCTTTTGTATATATTTCATTTATTATATTTTCAATTTGAGTTTTTGTATTGCTATCAAATTTTCTATTATTCTTCTCTAATACATTTACAACTTTACTAAGCTTTTTAGACATATCAGTATTTTTATTTGATTCAATTATATCTTTATATTGCTTAAGTATATTACTGTTAACATACTCTGTTTCTATAAAATAGTTGTGACTTACTCCAAATAATATATTGTAATAATATTCAAGAGAGCTGGTCCACTTATCTGCAAATTCATAACTTTGTTTCTTATCTATATTCATTCCAGCTTCTATCTTCTTGATTCTTTTTACAACTTCATCCATATTAACTGTTTTTTTATTATCATCTATAACTTGAATCTTAGAGTTTATCTCATAACTATTAAATTCTAAGTATCTTTTTAGAGACTCTGATATGTACTTACCATATTTCTCATTTACTTTTTCTAAATTAACAGTAATAGTATAGTTTGAATTCTCGTTTTCAGCCTCAAGGGAGAAACCTTTAGATTTAACTTCTTGTAAAAATCCTTTAACTGTAGCATACTCTTTTGGAATGGAATTAAAGGAAGCTTCATCATTTACATTAATTTTGTATTTCTCTACAACATCTTCTAATTCAAACCCTAAACAATATAATTTATTATTTAAATTATCCATAAAATTAAACATGTTGCTTATATAGATATTAATCATCTCATCTCTTTCTTTTATGTTAAATTGATCTATATTGTTTTTAATCAAATCATCAAGCCCTTCAAGCCCTTCCTTTTCTGTTGAAGAATAATTATAAATCTTATTCATTACTTTTGTTTTTTCGGAACTTGAAAGCTTTTTTGTATTAGTACACCCAGAAACAAGAACACTTATTAAACAAGCAGATGTTATTATCTTAAAAATTTTTCTTTTATTCATTCTCTTTTCTATTCCTCCTATAACCACATTATTTCTTTTTTAAGTAGTAATACATATCTATCCCATCTACAATAAAAGCCTTTAAATATTCTACTAATAATTCATTTCCCAAAACAATTTGAGAAACTTGATTTTTATGTTTCCTTATTTCCTTAAAATCCCTTCCATTAAATTTATCTGAAAAGTAATCTTCTTCTTGAATAATTATCTCTTCAATAACTTTTTTTAGTTTTTTGTTTATTACTTCTTGTTTATCTATTTTTTCTTTTTCCATTATTAAATTCCTTTCTATAATAAATTTTAATATATTATAGAAATTTTCCTTAATAAAATAATTATAATCTGTATAGCCCATTATAAAGTTTTAAAGCTCTGTTATTTTTATTATTTTATTTGAAATCCTACTGAAAAGAATTTCAAATGAATTTGTTTTATTTTTATTAACTATTTTTATTATATATCTTGAATTAGCCATAGCCTCCTTATCATCAAAATAGTATTTTACTATTTTATAATTATTGAAGCTTCCTCTACTTAATGTAAAAAAATTTAACAGTGTATCTTTATCAATATCTTCATACTGAAGATTACTTAGCATAGCATCTACTTTTATATTTACATCTGAATTTAATTTCAAATTAAATTCTTCAAATAACTTTCTATTTCTCAATGGTTCTATAAACTTATTAAATTCTTTAAGGAATATATCATTCGTATTTGATAACAAGCTTTCTTTATCTAATGCTTTTGTAGTATATTGTATCTGTTTTTTATTAGATATTTTTTTAGAATTTATAATTTGAAAATTATCATTAAAATCAATTCGCATATTTTCTACATTAAACAATTCTGAATCTCCTAAAGATACTATTTCTATTTCAGCAAATTTATTTTTTACATCCTCTCCTATAGCTACGATTTTTGCTTCTTTAAAGTATTCATTTTCATTAGAATAAATTGCATCAATCACTTCTTTTATTGGGCTCTTGTTTTCAGATATGATTTTATTAAAATACTTCTCTTCAAAATAGCTATTAACAGGTTCATAATACTTATATGAATCGTAAAAATGTGAATAATAAAAATCTTTGTCTGCTAACTTATTAAAAACATTATTTATAACATTGCTTATTTTAATTAAGTCTTGTTCTGTTGTATTACTATTTTGTATATTAATACCTTGTATAAACATATCCTTTTTTTCCTCATCTTGTTTATTATCAAGAATAAACAACTTAAAATTTATATACTTATCACATCCCACAAGAACGCTACTAAATAAAAAAATTAAGATTAGTGATATAATCTTAATTTTTTTATTATTTTTTCCCCTAACAATAAGCCAACACCTTCTTTTTATATTTTTTATAAATATTTCTAATATTATTATAGTATATTTATTGTTTATATAAAATATTTTTATTGTATAGCTTTAGGATTAATTAAATAAATTTTATTATTTCTTTCTTTTGCGTAATTTAAATAGTTTAATGTCCCACTCTTACTACCATCAAAACATGCTATTGTAAAAGAAGAGACATCAACCATAAATTCATTTCTTTTTTGATATTTATAATTATAGGTATCTTTTTTATTATATAAATCAAGCCTATCAACATATATAACTTCATCTGCTTTATTTAACATTCTTGCATATCTATCCTTATCACAAGAATTTCATTTAAAAGATTGTTTTTCAAAAGGTATAGCTAAATTATTCTTTATATAAGGGTATTTATCTTTTAAAGACTCTATTGTAAAAAAACTAATAGTATCAAACCCCAATGCTCCACCTGAGAAAAAAGTATCTACATTGTTTAATTCTATAAGATTTATTACTTGTATTCTTAATAATTTTGCCAACCTTTGGTATCTTCTATTCAATAAATTATCTCCATATAACTTATTGGGCCTATGCCCTGTAAAAGCACATGTTTTTTCCTTAGATTCTAAATGTAGCAATATAACCAACTCCTTATATTTTTTATTTATTATATAGAATTTATTTTTAATAATTCCATACAAAAGAAAATAAATATAGTACAATTAAATAGATTATATTGAAATGGTTAATAAGTTCTATAAATATCCATATTTTAGAAGAACAATTAGTGTTTTAATATATCTTATTTTATAGAAAGGAACATATTAGACATGTTAAACATTTTATTTTCATTATTTATTTTAAAATGTTTGAGTGAATTTAAGAGAACTAATCTAATTGAAAATAAATTAGGTTATGCTTTCTTGGGTTGTTCAATTATTACATTTTTAGAAATACTTTATGTACTACTTACACATTTATATTATTTTATAGAGTTTTTACTACAAAATAAATTTTTTAAGAGGATAGCAATCTCATTATATAAAACTATTCAAGATGATCCTAATTTTACAATACAAAAACTCTTATCTGTTTTTAGCTTTCTTATAGTTCAGTTTATAGCTTTTTTGATAGTATATTTATATCTGTTATATATACAAAGATCAAGAAACATATCGTCATTACATAAAAAATATTTAATCATATTAAAACAGATTTTCCCATTAGTTCTTTTCGCTATTATTGTGACAGAATTTATTTACAATCCCTTTATTGGTTATTTAAGTGTAAATTATACGTTTTTATACTTAATGTTACTTTTTATTTCTTTCTATTCTTCTTTGAAAGAATTTAAAAAGGACCTTATATGTGAACCAAATGAGAAACTAAACTCTTACATTATATTCTTTAGTTTATTAATAGTTTGTTTCCTAATATTATTAACATGTGTTTTTCTGTTTATATTCTTGACTCCAAACTTTAATACTATACCAGAGGATTCTTTAGAATATGAAAGTTTAATGAAATCGTTATATTATTTATCTGTTTTAGTTGTTCTAATATTAATGTATTTAATTTCTTATTGGTTTGTATATAACACTAATTCTGGAATTAGTAAGTTTAGTAAAATTAGATTCATATTTTATCTTATTTTATTTGTCCTTTATATATATTCAAGGTTAAATAACTTTTTAGTAGATTCTTCCATATTTAAAATAAATGTTTCAGGAAATGTACTAAATCTTAGCTCAGCAATTAGTGATTCTTCTACAGAAGCTTTACTTACAGTTGTTATTTTTGATTCTTTTTTTCAAAATTTCCTTGAATTTAAAAAAAATAAATGATAGTTATTAAGAAATTACCTTTTGCATATTATAAAAAAAAGAAAGGTAATTTCAATGAATAAAATATCAAAAATAAGCAAAGAAAATATAGGTAAATTAGATATATTTTTAGGGATAATATTCAATATTTTAATTGTTACTGGATATATATTATTTAATGATTTTGAATATCTTATAAATAATATCAATTCAAAGTCGTTGTTTTATTTTATTACAATTGTTATTGGTACAGTAATTATACATGAACTCATACATATATTATTTTTTAATTTTTTTAGTAATGGTAAAGCTAAAATAAAAATTAAATATGATAAACACATAGGTTCTATAGTAATATACCAATCAAATGAAGTTATTTTATATAATAAGATTCAAACAATCATAATATTATTAGCTCCACTTGTATTAATTACTATAATTAGTTTCTTTTGTATATTTTATTTTAAAACTATATCAGAGATATTAAAAATAAACTTAGTTTTAAATTCGATGGGAAGTACAGGAGACTTTATTCTCTCCAGTAAACTATTCCATAATTACATATCTAAAAATATCCTTATAAACTATTCTTATTCTTCTCAAGAGGGGACTATTATGAATATTTATATAAAAAAATAATACTAAATTTAGTATTATTTTTTTTATAGTATTATTTTTTATTTAAATTATATATTATTTTTTATAATAATATATAATTTAAAATTTTTTATTTTTTTAATCATAATTCAATTTTTTCTATTAAAAAAATATTATTTTTATAGTATATTATATATTCTTAAAAATATATAATTTTTTTATAATTAGGAGGTAAAATATTGAAAAAAATATTTATAGCAGAAAAACCTTCAGTAGCTAAAAATATTGCTGATAAATTTAATATTAAAAATAGACAAGATGGTTACTTTGAAGGAGAGGATTATATAATAACTTGGGCTTATGGTCACTTATTTCAATTGTTTGATGCTAAAGATTATAATGAAGCCATGTCTATCTGGAAAATGGATAATTTCCCTTTCATCCCAGATAAATTTAAATATAAATCTAAAGAGGATGTAAAAAAACAAGTAAATATAATAAAAAAATTGATAAATCGTGAAGATGTTAATGAGATAATATCTGCAACCGATTTTGATAGAGAAGGAGAATTAATTTCACATGAAATTTTGACTTGTTTAAAAGCTACTAAACCAATAAAGAGAATCCTTTTAAATGAATGGACTCCAGAAGAAATTAGCAAAGGTATGAAAAACTTAAAAAATAATATAGATATGAAACCTCTCCAAGATGCAGGTATGAGCAGACAATTAGCAGATTGGATAATAGGTATAAATCTGACATCAGTATCAACCCTAAAATATCGAAATGGGAATACTAAAACAATTAATATAGGAAGAGTTCTACTTCCGACCTTAAAAATTATCTATGATAGAGATAAAGAAATAGAAAATTTTGTTACAAGCACTTATTACAAATTATTGGCAACATTTAATACTAATAAAAATGAATTTTTAGAAGGAGTATATTATGACGAAAATAATAATGAAAAGTTTGATGACGAAAAAACTCCAGAAAAATTGGTTGCTTTGATAAAAGGACAAAAAGGTAAGATATTAAATAAAGAAGTTGAAAGAAAAAAGGAGAAAGCTCCTTCTCTATTTAATTTATCTGGGTTACAAGGCCATGTTACAAGTAAATATAATAATTGGACCTCAGACAAAGTTTTAAAAGTCGCACAATCTCTATATGAAAATAAATATATAACTTACCCACGTACAGATAGTATCGCATTAGAGGAAAGTTTAAAATCAAAAGCTGAAAGAGTACTAAATGTTCTAAAAAAGGGAGAGCCTTTTGAAGATAAAATTAAATTTAATGATAGCAAAAAGATATTTGATAATTCAAAGGTTGAAAGTCATAGTGCAATTATTCCAACTTATATAATTCCTAAAGACCTAACCCCTGATGAAAGCATAGTATATACAGAAATAAAAAATAGATTCTTTATGCAATTTATGCCCATGGCTGAATATGATGAGACTACTCTTATAATAAAAGTTTTAGTTGACGATTTAAAAGGATGTTTTATATCTAAAGGAAAGATAGAAATAGTTACTGGTTGGAAAGAAATAGAAAAAAGAGATGCTAAAGATGTTCTTTTACCTGGTGTAAATGAAAATGACATATTAGGTATAGAAGATGTTAGTATAGGTACAGTTGTAAGAAAACCACCTAAACCACATACAGAAAAGACTCTACTAAAAATTATGCAAACTTGTGGAAAAAGTTTTAAAAATGATGATGATTCAAATGAAATAATGGAATCCGTCTTGAGTGGATTTAGTATAGGGACATCTGCTACAAGAGCAGACACTATAAAAAAATTAAAAGATACTGGATATGTGGAAACTAAGGGAAAGAGCCTTTCTTGCACAAGTTTAGGAGTTAGCTTAATTGAGAACTTTCCTGTTCGACAATTACTTGACTTAGAATATACAGGTAAACTTGAGAAAACCCTTTTGGATATAGAAAAGGGACTTTGTAAAAAAGAAGATTTTTTAAACACTATAAAAGATTTTACTATTAATGCTGTAAGTTTAATAAAAAATGATAATTCTACATTACTTCTTCCTACTTCAAATAATAAAAAATTCACTAAACCTGTAATTGGGAAATGCCCACTTTGTCAGGGGGATATTATTGAAAATGATAAAAATTTTGGATGTAGCAACTGGAAAACAGGATGTAAATATGCAATCTGGAAAAATGATAAATATATTAAAACATTAGGTAAAAAAGTAACCCCTACTATGGTAAAAAAATTACTGAAAGAAGGAAAGGTTGAATTTAAAGATCTTGTTAGTAAAAAAGGCTCAAAATATACAGCTTATCTAAGTTATGGATTAGATAAAGATACTGGCTTTTTTAGTTGGAAGATGGAATTTTAAAAATAATAATAAATAAAATAGAAGTAAAATTTTACTTCTATTTTATTTATTGGTTTCTCGTGAAACAAACATTGTATTAAATATAGATAGAAAGGAAAAATATGTTTTATATTAGATTATTTTTACTTAAGATAGCAAACAATACATTAAAAAAACCATTAAATTTATATATGGGATTAAATATCTTTTTATTTATATTACTTTATATATTTAAAGGTTTAGGTTCTTATTTAACTATGCAACCTATATTAATTATTATTGTGCTTAGTACTAAGAGAATTACCCCTCTAACTATTTTTTTCGCCCCAACAAAACATTTAAGCATGAATTTACTTGATTTAGATATATTCAAAAATTTAAACTATGATATATCTTCAGATAAAGATAAAATAGCTGATTTTATTAAGCTTGATTTTAAAAAATCTTTATTAGAACTTAATAGGAGAAAAGTTAAAGTTATTAGATTCAATACGCATAAATGGGTCATTAATAACACCTTAAAAGAGATGAATGAGCTATTAGATAATTATAAAATAAATATAAAATTTATTGGAAAATGTTATATAAGAGATGATATCTTACTTATAGCTGGTAAAAATACTAACTCCTGCGATATATTGAGAAAGAAATATAAAGTTATTCTTATAAGAAAGGATTCAAATACTTGATAGCAGAAAATCAAAAAATCTCTACAATAAATGAAGTAATCTTATTGATAAAAGAAATTAATTACATTAAAAACTATAATATCTATAATAAAATATCTAAATTAGAACTCTTCTCTATACATAGAGAAACATTTTACCATTTGTTTAGATGTCAGGAGCTCGCCTTTTACTTTTCTCAGGTATTAATGTTAAGTGGAGATAAAAAAATAACTTTAATTGAAGGTTGTCTACTCCATGATATTGGCAAGCTGACATTAGATCCTAAATTGTTGTATAAAAAAGATAAATTATCTAAAGATGAATATTTATATATAAAAAGACATACTGAGTTCAAATCTCCTATTTTGTCTTTAGATATTAATACTCTTATTAGACTTCATCATAAAAACCTCTGCTTTTTAAGATATAGTAAGTTGTATGAAATTCTCAAAATAATTTTAATTATTGACGCTTATGATGCTATGAACAATAAAAGAAGCTATAAAGATAAACTTAGTTATGAAAAAATAAAAATTGAAATATTTAATAACCTAAATATACAATTTGATGAAGAATATTCAATTAAATTTTTATTATTCTTAGACTTATTTAATAAAGAAAAAACACTATTATAATAATAGTGTTTTTTAACTTGCTATCTTGTTTTCAAGTTTCAATCTTTCAAGTTTTTCTCTTAGCCTGGATATCCTATTCAATGAATTAGTTTGTTCTATTGAATAATTTAAGGCTTCTTCTTCTCCTATCATAATTAATTTCTCTTTTGCTCTTGTCATGCCTGTATAAATTAGGTTTCTATTTAAAGATGCTCTTTGACTGTGATGAATTGGCATTATTATAGCTGGGAACTCGCTTCCTTGGCTTTTATGAATAGTCATAGCATAGCTTAATTCTAATTCATCAATTAAGTCTTCAGTGTAAATCACATTTTTCTCATGCAATTTATATTCTACTTCTATTTCATATTCAAGAATTCCTTTTTGAGAAACTTTCGTGTATATTTTTCTTATAACTCCAATATCTCCATTAAATACACCTAAATTATAATTATTTGAGTTCTGCATTACTCTGTCCCCTATTCTAAGACAATTATAATTATCTATTGAATATTCTGGATTAGAGGATTTAGGATTAAATTCTTGTTGTAAAACTCTATTTATTTCTTTAACTCCAATTTCATTTAATTTTAATGGTGTTAATATATAAATATCTTCAAATTTAAAATTGTGTTTTTCTATTAAACATTTTATGCTTCTTAATATATTACTCTTTATTTTAAAAATATTGCTCTCTTTCCAAAAAATAAAGTCACTTCCAGCTTTATTTGATACATCAATCCCATCTTTCGAAGTTGTTAACAATCCTGAATTAACTTTATGAGAATTTAAAATTATACTTGAATCTTTCGATTGTCTAAATATTTTATTAAGCTTAACAACAGGTATTATATTACTGTCTATTAAATCTTTTAAAATTAGTCCTGCTCCAACAGAAGGAAGTTGGTCCACATCTCCTACTATTATAATCATTGTATTTTCATGGATTTTTGAGATTAATTTGTCAAATAAAGAAGCATCTATCATTGATGCCTCATCAATGATAACAACATCTTCTGTTATTTCTTCTAACTCTGTGTTTTTATATGGATTTATCTTCAACCCCCTATGAATAGTAGAAGATTCCATTTTTATTAACTCTTTCATGCGGTTAGAAGCTTTTCCTGTAGGAGCAAGTAATCTTATTCTAACTTTAGGATTTATATACTTTAAACAATTGACAATAATATTTGTTAAAAATGTTTTTCCTGTACCTGGACCACCTGTAATAATAGATAGCTTACTATTTAAAACTGTATTTAAAGCTTCTTTTCTTTTTAAGTCTAAAGTAAAAAAATTACTTTCATAATAAGATATGAAATTATCTATATCTTTTTTTTGTAAAAATTCAGACTTAGGTTTATTTAATAAGTTTTTTATGTTATTAACAATATTATTCTCTACATAATTATAAAAACTCTTATAAATGTAAGTATTTCCTTTTTCATCTTTTTCTATAATTACTAACTTTAATGCCACTAACTCCTCTAATGCAAATTTAATTTGATCTTCTGATATATTATTATTGCTATAACTACTAAATCTATTTAAAAATCTGTTTAAGTTGCTAAAAATCATATCTTTATATATACACATGTCTCCATTACTGTCTGTTCTATAATTAAGATATTCCAAAATGGAACACACTACACGTTTAGGGTTATCTGAACCTAACCCAAGGTTATTAGCTATTTTATCTGCATATATGAATTTTATATTACCATTAGTGCAAATAGAGTAGGGATTATTAAGTATCTTAGGTAAACTAAGCTCTCCATAGATCTCATACACTTTTATTGCTATCCTTGTAGCTATTCCCATTCCTTGTATAAAGAAAGCTAATTCTTGAAAATTTTCAAATTCAATTAGTTGTTGATATATAAGCTTTGCTTTTTTCTCTGTTATTTTAGGAACAGTCAATAAAATCTTATAATCATTTTTTATTAATTTTAGAACTCCCATCCCTAAAATCTCAACTATTTCCAATGATTTTTTTAAACTAAGCCCCTTAACTCTCTTATTTATAAACTCTGCTAAGGTCTTCTTACTTTCAGGTATAATAATTTTAGGTATTTCCTCTAAATAAAAAAAATCTCCATAAATATCATCAAACTTTTTTGTTACCTTTCCTTCATATTCATCTCCTTCATAAAGAATAGGGAAAAACCCCTTAACAGTAATTTCTTGAGTGGAATTATTATCTATTTTATTTTTTAATATAGCTTTACAAATTGAATATCTCTTTTCATTATCTCTATAATTAATTTTTTTAATTACAAATTTAATATAGTATTCCATAAATATCCCCTTTTTTATTTTTTATATTCAATATAATTATATCATTTTTGTCCTACAAATAATCATTATTTTTATTATTTTTAATAATATAATATATAAATAAAATGATTAAGAAGGTGCTTAGAGTGGATAACTTATATAAGATTCTTATTATTAATAGTACTTTTTTTATAAGCAATATAATAAAAACAGCTATTAACAATAAACCCCAAAAAAATAAGTGTAGTTTTAGTGTAATTAATAAAGAGTGTGTAGCTGGTAATGAATTAGAAGAAATAGAAAAAAATAAAATAAAAATTGTTATTATTGACATAAACACATTAAATGAAATTAGATTAATAAAAGAGATTAGTGAAAATTTTAAAGAAATAAATATAATAGTACTTACCTCCCTCTCAGACCAGTTAATTAGAGATGAAATATTAAAATATACTTCTTATTATATAAAAAAACCTTTGGCTGAAATTGAGCTTTGGAATAAATTAGATTTAATTGTTAAATCAAACCTAAAACGAAAAGAAACTAAAGAAACTAAAGAAACTAAAAATATTCCCCCAAAAAGTACTTCATTTTGTAAAGAAACTAAAGAAACAAGTAATTTAACAGTATCCAAGAACTATTTATTAGATTCAATTAAATTTAATATTCATGACTTAGTAAATGAGCTGAAAACTCAGCAAACATATGACACAGATGGAAATAAATTAATTGAGGAAGCAGGATCCATTTCAAATAAAGAAAATCAACCAGTTGAAAAAGAGAAGGAGCAAGCAAATACATCCTCAATTAATTTAAGTTTTTTAAATAATTTTGAGGGTAGTACACAAAAAATGGAATTAAATAATGCATGTAAATACTATAATAGGAAAAATACAAATAAATGTATTGAAATAACTCCACCAAAAGAAGATAAGAGAAAAAATATAGAGATAAAACACACTTTAAAAAGAGATAATTGTGAGAAAAAAGAAAAAAAGAAAAATACTTTTAGGGAGTTACTAAAAAATCTTAAAAAAAAATCTTAAAAAAAGAGAGGAAAATAAAAAAATATGAAAAACATTAATAAAGAATCTTTAGAGAGATACAAAAATTACATGGAAGAAAAAAAAGTTTTAAGTGGAACAGTAAGACTTGTAAAATTCGATGAAGAATTAAACTCTGACATCTTAATAATAATTTTAGAAGATGGAGGAGAAGTAATAATGAAAAGAGAAGACATTGATATAAGACAAACAAATCGTTCACTTACACCTTATTTATTTAAAAAAATAGAATTTATATTAACTGATATAATTGAGAGCGAAGAAAATGAAGTTAAAATGTTAGCTTCTCGTAAAGAAATAAAAGAAAAAGATAGAGATCAATTAATTAAAAAGTTAGAAGAAGGAGAAGAATTTGAAGCTAAGGTTGTACACTTAGAAAAATTTGGTGCATACTTAGAGATTAATGAAACTACAGTAACAATAAGAAATACAGAGTTCTCAGATGATTATACAAATGTGTCTGATATATATAAAGTAGATGATGTTATTAAAGTTAAATTATTTAAAGTTAATAGCAATAAAAGAATATACGTTGAAGCTGTAGAAAAATACAAAAGTAACGCTATAATTGACATGGATTCTTTTACGACTGGTTCTGTTGTTATTGGATCTGTTAGAACAATAAGAACAGACGATTGCTTTGTATGTATAGCTCCTAATTTAGATGTCCTATCTCCTATTCCAACTTTTTCAGATTACGAATTAGTTGAAGGAGATAAAGTATCTTTACTTATAAAAAAAGTAGAAACTAAGCAAGATGCTAATTCTGAAAAACTTATTTATAGAATAAAGGGTAAAATTATAAGAATACTAACAGAAGATATTAAATAATAGTATAACTTCAATTCTTTAATTAAAAGGCAGGTTTGAACTTGCCTTTTAATTAATAATTTTTTTATTATAATGAAAGGAATAGTAATTTTATGTATATAAAAGACTCTAATATCTATAAGTCTATACCAGAAGGTTATAAACAAATTTTTCAAAATAAATTTAGAAATAATATTTCTAAACATCAAGTCTTAAATTTAGTTACAGATAAAAAATTATCTAACCGAGATATTGCTATTGCTGAATTTTTATTTAATTTTAAATTTGCCACTGCTAATAATATATATGATTTTTTAAAAATCAATAACATCCTCACTTTAAAGAAATATAACGAAGGAGAAGAAGAAAAAGAGACTTCTTTTATTAGTATAAAATCCAGGCTTGATAAACTTGTTCAATATGGCATTTTGAATAAATTTATTCTATCAAAGATAGATGATTTAAAGAATCAAGCTGATGCACTTAATATATATTGTTTGGATTTAGGAGGGAAATTTTTATTAACAAATTATTCAAAACAAGATACTGTGAATTGGCAAACATCTATAAATTTAAATTCATCTGAAAATGTAGGGAAAGAACTCTTTATAACTAATTTTTATTTAAAATTATTAGATGTATGTAATGTAGTTTATTTTGAAACTCATCCACTTAGAAAAGCAGATAAGATAAATCTTTCTCCAAGTTTTGAATTTGCTATTGAAAGCAATGGAGTTAAAAACTATTTCATAGGAGAAGTTACTCGCCAGTTTGATATACCTATTCTTTTTTCTAAAAGAATAGAGAAGCTTGATAGACTTCTTAGTACAAATTCTTGGAAAAAATATTATCTTGATAGCCAGGTAGTACCTACATTATTTGTTTTTACAGAAACAGATGAATTAGCTGTTGATGCATCAAGATTGGTTTTTAATACAACTAATTTAGAAAAAGTTAGGTTTGGAACTGATGAGAGAATTTTTAATAATTTATCTACAGGTTTTCTAAAATATATGCCAGAGCACAAGAAACTCAAAATAATTAAACTAAAATACTTCGAAAAATAGTAGAACAATATTGTTCTACTATTTTTTTAAAATAAAAAGAATAACAAGTAATAAATTACAGCTCCTCCACTTATCATAGAAAAACATATAAGAGATATAAACATGTTGTTTAACACAATTTTTCTCTCTTGAGGATTTCCTCCAACCATTCCTAATTTAATAAGATGGATTAATAAAACAGCTAAACTTAAAAGTATACAAACTCCAATAAAAACATTAAAGTAAAAACTATATGTTGACTGTACTTTTTTTAAACTCTCTAAAAAGCCAGCATCAGTTGAAGCTTTTATTTTTATATTTTCTTCATTAACTGAAAAAGCGTCTATTCTAAAAATATTTAATAATAAAATAGGTGAGAATATCAAACTATTTATTTTAAAAATTATTTTTTTTTGTAATTTTTTTATTTTTTTCACATCCCTTGTTAAATAATTTTAAATTTTATTTTTTTATTATTATTTTTATTAAATAATTATATAAAATATAATATATTTTATTTTTTTATTATATTTCATATTATTTATAATAATTTATATTTATTTTTTATATTTAAAAATATTTTATAATTTATTACAAAAAAATATATAAATACGTAATAGCCAAGCATACAATAGCAACTAATAAATCATGTTTACTTGTTTTTAATTTAAGAATTCTAAATTTCTTATTTGAAATAGGATAAAATATGGGTATACCAGAAACTGTAATAAAATCTAACAATAGATGGCTAATCCATCCTATAGAAATACCAACTATTAAAGAAATATAATAAATTTGATAGTTTATATTAACCATATCTACTAATAGAAATAATACCAACATAGAACCTATTAAAAGGATAGGAGAATGGATAAATCCTCTATGTCCAAATTTACTATTTAAAAGGTTTGAGAGGGGTTTACATTTACTACCTAAGCTACTATTAGGATGATCTATATCTGGCAACAATGAACCTGCTATTGAGCCAAATAATATTATAAAAGTTAAGTAGGATTGTTCTATATAAGAATAATCTAAATTTAGTTTTTTAAATAAAAAAAATAGTCCTAATATAAAAAATAATATTAATTTATTTTTTATATTAAAAGGAATCTTTCTTATTAAATATGGAGAAGTAATAGTTATAACTCCTATAGTAACAATAGAAAATAACATGCTTTGACTATATTGATGTTTTAATAAATAATCAGCAGTTACAATTCCTATACATATCCCAGCAATTTTATGTGTTTTGCCCTGCAATATCTTTTCTCCTTTCTAATTATTTCTATATTATAGATTTCTGTTTATTTTATATAATTATTTAATAGGTGGATGTAGTATTTTTTATCATATAGAAAATATTTTTATTTAATCATAGAAGTGTATATTATATAAAATAAGCTATGACAAATAAGATAAATAGGAGAGTTAAATGGAAAATTTGCAAAATGATAATAAAAACACAAATTTAATAATTGGCACTAATAATAATAATGAAATTTTTATTTCACAAAAAAATAGATATTTAAATATGATTGTGTTGGGTAAAAAGGGGACAGGGAAGACCTCTAAAGTTTTACCTACATTAGCTTCACAGGATTTACAAAATAAAAAGATAGGCATGACTCTGATAGTAACTAAAAAAGAAATGGCTTATACTTTAAATGCTTTAGCTAAAGAATATGATAGAGAAGTAGTATTTTTAAAGGTAAGTACCAATATAGAAATATTAAACCATTTTTTATTTATGGATAAATATGAATATGATTATATAAATGAAAATATTATAAATTATAAAGAAGCTATTAAAAAGAAAAAAATTGTAATTATTGACATGGAAGTAGCAAAATATAAATATAATGCAATAAATGCTGTTAAAATGCTACTATTACAACTAACTTTAGATATACAAGAGACAGATATAACACAAAGGAATCCACACATTCTATATATAGATGATTCTTTTTACTATTTAGACTCACTTGAGTATTTATTAAATTATTCAGACGATTATAATATAGGCTTAATTTTATTCTTTCAATCAAGAAATCAATTTTTACTTAACAATAAAGATTATACTGCTTTATTGGATAATAATATAAGAACAACAATACTTCTTAATTCTTTAAATGTAGAAGATGTGCAATACTATCAGAAAAGAATCTATGAGAAAAAAAATCCATCAGATTTTTACCAGCAACATTTAAATTCTTTTCTTTATGAGTCTTTAAAATCTACTGGTGTTAGAATTGTAGGATCTGGGCAATTTAAATTTCTCGACAATGAGTTTATCGAAAATCTTGAAAAAAAATCTAAGAGATTAAGAAATAAGTTAATAAAAAATACTAAAGATGAGTATAAAAATAAAAATATGATTAAAGATATTAGTTATTTAGAAGGAGAACCTACACCAGTAGACCCTCGCTTAATCTTTGGGGAAGATATATCTCACAATAATAAAGAAATTGATATTTTAATTAAATCTGAAGATAATCACAAACAAAGTTCTTTTGGTGAAATGGAGAAAGAAAAAAAGAGAAAAATATCATCTTTTTTATTTAATAAAGAATCCGAAAATATAAGTTATGTAAATAATAATTTTGATTATAAATTCTAATTAAAAAATAATGAGGGATATCTATAATCCCTCATTATTTTTTAATTTTATAAACTATTAATATTTTTATTAATTTCATCATTTTTTAAAATTTTTAAATATAGCTTTACTACAGAAACCATTTCTTCTATAATATAATCTAAAAAGCTACTTTCTACTGCTAATCTTGGATATTCATTAGTTATTAAATACTTAATCACTCCAGCAATGGTTGATTTATATTCATAAAGAAGATATTTTTCTTGTTTCTCTACGCTTAATGGATTTTTAACTAAATAAGAACCTTTTGAATTAAAATCATACATCTTTTTTACTATAGATTTTTTACACACATTTAAATAATTATCTTTAAACATAGTAAAGTCAAACCTATTTTCTAATTTTTCCTTATAGGTAAACATCATGTTAATAAATTCGCATTCTAAATCTTTTTCATGGTTCATATTAAAATTAACCCAGAATTTTTTATTTTTTAATTTCATATCTAAAGCTTTAATAAAAGACAAAAAATCAATTGAAGTACAATTTTTTTCTATAGATAATTTATATGAAACTGCAATCTCTTTGGCCATATCTTGAGAAAAACCTAATAGCATTAATTTTAGAATAAAATAATTAAAAATAATTTTTTCTTCAGAAACAGTAAGTTTATTATTAAGTACAAAATTTGTTTCAAACTCTTTAATCCAAGACATATCTTCATGAGCCAATTCTGTACCTATTTCATTTTTAATTACCTTATTGACTATAATGTTCACATCTTTGGCTTTTAGTTTATAATTGCTGTCTATACTATCTATGTTACCACTATAATTTTCAAATACTAAATTTTGGAGATTAAGCTTTTTACAGGATAATTTTAATTCTTTATTTGGACAATATAAAATATCTAAATCAAAAGTTAAAAAGTATTCACTTTCATTTTCATACATTTAAAAAGCTCCTTTCTCTTTTTATTAAAAAATCAAATCTTTATTACTTTTGTTGTAATCATTAACATTGTTAATTTCATTAATAATTTCAGTTGGCAATAATTCTTCCAATTCTTTATATTTTTCACTAAAAGAGGATTTTAGTGTGGATATCTCTTCTTCTACCTTTTGTGGATTAACCCCAAGATTTTCTATTTCTTTTTTACATTTTTCATAAGAGTTCCTTAAGTTATTTAATTCTGCTTCACATTTGATTAAAGCTTTTCCTCCATCACTAATTATTTTTTCAAGAATAGGAAGCTCTTTAACCATTGCCTCATAATTTAATTTTTTTTCTTTCATAAAAAAACACATCCTTTTGTACATTTTTTTTATTAAAACACTTTTTTAGTACTATAATATAGTATTTAGTTTTATAAATTATAAGAAAATATGTATAGATATTATTAAGATATAAATAAAAAGGGGATTAGAGATATGTTAAATAAAAAATATAAAATAAAAGTAATATTATTTAGTACTGCCTTTGTTTTATTTGGGCTTATATCAAGTGTTTCTGTTTATAACCAAATAAACAACAATCATAATAATAACAAGGGGGAAACTCAAGAAAAAATAGAAAAAGATATACAAAAAGAATTAGGTAAGTTGTCTCCTGAAGAAAAAAGTAAAATGAGTGATAAGGATAAACTATTAAAAACTTATGGAGAAAATGCTAATAAAATATTAAATAGCGTTAAATTAGGCGAAGATAACAATAGCGAATTTCCAAAAGAGGATACAGATAAATTGTATAATAATTTAATAAAATTAGCTCAGAATGCTAACTACGATAAAATTTTAGATAAGGTTGACAAAGAATTAGAAACATATAAGTTTAAAGAAGAATATAATTGGAAAATAGGAAATGTCTATAGTGATGCAAATATTATGTTATCTACTCTTACAGCACCTATACAGGGTAAGGGATATATGGTCAAAAACTTAAAAGATCCAAACATGATTTTAATTGGGACACTTATGATTCCAGAAGAATCCAGAAGGGATGTTATTTTAGAAAAAACCAGTTTATCTCCTATTTTTGATGGACCTGTTACAATTTTATCTTCCGAAGTCTTAGATACTAAAGATAGTGTATATGCTGAGATTTCAACAAAAATTGAACATTTTAAAGATGTCTATAAAATAAATTTTAAGATTGAAAATTTTCTGTTATATGCTTATATAATAGACTCTGGAGAAGCAAATCCATTATTTTATAAAATAGTTAATGATGAATGTAATGAGACGCCTTATAAAGACATTAATTATTGGATATCTTTAAGTAATAATTAATAATATACACATTAAATAATGGAAAGTTATACTTTTTTTTAAAGCTTACTATAACAATAATAGTAAGCTTTTTCTTATGTATTTTTAATATTTTGCTTGCTAATATTACGAAAGGACTTATCATAATTTTAAATTAAATGAAAAAAGATGAAATTTTAGAAATCCTTAAAGATAAATTTTATGTTATTATAGCTGGTTTATCTTTTGCTGAGATTTTTTTATTGTTAATCCAATTATGTTTTAGAAAAAGTAGCATTATACTATGCTTGTTTGTTAGTTTTTCCAGTATAGCATATTATCTGACTTTTAAAGAGGTTAAAGTCTTTAAACTAAAAAACATAGTATTTAGTTTTTTTATATTTTTAGGGATGTTATTAATTATAAACCATAGTTTAATATCTTTTTTAAATTCAACGAATATTGAATTTCATAAACTAATCATGGTTTTTATCTATTTATTAAATTTTATCTATCTATGTATTATTATAGGATTATCATCTCAAGAAAGTTTTAGAGAGACCATATCTCAAATAAATAACATTAATTTTTCTTCTAAACTATTTAAACCAGAAGAAGAGAAAATAAAACCTGGAGATGTTATTTTAGGGAAAAAAATTGAGTCTATTAATGGAAAAGCTGGAGAAATACTTGATACTCCTGTCTTTATACCATTAAAAGATAGATTCTTGCATATGTTAATACTTGGACCTACTGGTTGTGGTAAAACATCTCAGACCATAATTCCTATGATAAATCAAGATTTACAAAATAAAAAAATAGGAGTTACAGTACTTGAACCAAAAAGCGACCTTGCAGAAAAAGTATACCAAATGGCAAAAATCCATAATAGAGAAGTGATTTATTTTAATCCTTTACTTGCTGACTGTCCTTATTTTAATCCTTTGTTTGGTCATGAGAGTGAAGTTATAGAGAATATGGCTACAACTTTTAACATGTTAAACCCTGACTCTCCACAATTTTTTAAAGATATGTCAGATGGTCTTATTAGAAAGTCTGTAAAGTTATTAAAAAGGTTATATGGAGATGATGCAACTTTAATTGATTTAAATGACCTTGTTTGGAACTCAAATGGGATAGGTAAAAAAATAGTAAACGAATTTTCAAAGTTACCTGTAAGCAATCCTTTACAACAAAAAGAAAATGAAGAAATAGCTATTTGGTTTTTAACAGACTATTATTCAGGCATGACAGGTGATAGAAAAGGAACCAAGACCTATGAACATTGCTCAGGTGTTAGAACTCAAATATCCAAATTAGTATCCAATGAGTACCTTAGAAAAGCTTTAAATCCACCAAGAGGACATGGTACAGACATAGATTTTGATAAAGCTCTTGAAGAGGGATTGGTTATAACTATGACAACAACACAAGGTTCTTTAAGAGATTTAGGAAAGTTCCTTGGATATTTTATAATATTACAATTACAATCAAGTGTTTTTCGTAGACCTGGAGATGAAGATAGTAGAAAAGAAAACATGTTGTATATTGATGAGTTCCAAGTCTATGCAAATCAAGGTTTTGGAGAAATGTTGACACAAGGACGTTCCTATAGAGTAGCTTCTCATTTGGCTACACAAGCAAGAGACCAAATGAGTGTAGGTAGAGAAGGGGATAGTTTCCTTAAATTAGTTTCTGCAAATGCAAGAAATAAAATTATTTACCCTGGAATAAGTATAACTGATGCAAAATATTATTCTGAAGAGTTTGGAGAAGAATTAAGAACTACTATAGGAAGATCTTATTCAAAAGACCGTTATTTTTCTTCATTTTCAGATGAAAAAATGACAATAAAAGTAGATGAAAGATATGAACCAAGATTTTCTCCAAGCAATTTGATTTATAGAACATTTGGTCAAATTACACATTGTTTAGTTAAAAATAATACTGTCCAAATTCCAGCACTCGCTCAAATCGAATATATCCCAAATGATTTGCATGAAAAAATAAAAAAAATGGTAAAGGAATACAATGATGAACAAATTAAAAGAAATAAAGATTATGCAACAGAATATTCTAAAAGTGTTGCTTGTAATCATTTTCCAAATAAAGATATTCTATACGTTATAAAAAAAGATGATATAATAGAAAACAAAGAAGAATCTTTTGAATTAGAAGAGAATATAAATGATAATACAAATCCAATTCCAATAAGTATTGATATTGAAATTGAAGATGAGTATGAGTATGATGATATATAAAATATAAAAAGATATTTATTACACATAAATTAAAACAGATTTTAAAACATTAATTAGTGATTATAAATAATAGCTTTATTATAGCATTTGCAATATGTTTAAGAAAATATAAAATAAATGATTTGAACTATGTTAATAATAATTACATATTTTGTAGATAAATTTTATTTTTTTTATAATTAAAAAAATTATTATGTTAATAAAAAAACTTTCTTTTTGTTAAAAAAGTGGATAAAAATTTTATCAAAAAAAAGACACAGGCTATAGAAAAATTATTTTTTTCTAAAAACCTGTGCCTTTTTAAAAATTTGCATCATAAATTAGAATTAGCAATATTTTACTAATCCACATTTATGATATTATTTTAATTAATAAAGACTACCAAAAGTTATTAATTTCTTTTCGATAAAATTTCTTAAAAATCCAGCGGGGTTTTTAATCTTATTTATGTTTATATCGTCATTGTAGATAGTGTTTTTAAACATATAATCTAAACCTAAATAAACTTTTCTAATACCAAATTCTAAGCTTAAACAAGCTAAGTCATTTATAATTAAAGCTTTTTCTCCTTCCAGATTTCGTAAATCTTCTTTAGAATTATTGTTTTGTAAAAGTAGTTTAGAGTGATTATAACTATAAGAATAATTGTTTTGATCAAATAAATTCTTAATCTTTTCACTTACCTTAGATACAAATTTTTTGTTAAATTCAGTTTTAGATTCATAATCCTTTGTTTCTAAGCTATCTCCAACCATTTTAAATTTTGTATTTTTGCTACTTAAAACATCAAAAATAAATTTATCTGATTTTTTTATATATAAAGGTAGTACATCTACTAATTTATCTTTACTAAATCTAATTTTTTTTCCTTTTGCTTTACAAGCATCTATCCATAAAAGCTTTTTTAATTCAATTTTTAGTTCATTTACATTTTTTAAATTTATTAAATGTACTAAGTGATTAAGTGTTAAAGTTATATAACCACTACCACCATTTTCTTTTTTGTAATGATTTTTATATTCATCTGCAATTACAATATCAAATCTACCATAATTAATAGCAGGAGTAAAATAAGCAAGTCCTAAATAAGAAAGTGTTTTTTGGTTGCTTCTCGCAGTAACTATAGATATATTACATAATTTAGCAATATCTTTATAAGAAATGTTTTTTCTAACAAAGCAATCATTTGCAAAAGGCAAAAAATGATATAACAAATATTGTTTTATTAAAGACTTATTTGAAGAAATAATTTTTGTATAATTATTCTTTGTTAATCCTAATTCTTTTTCAAGTTTAGAAAGTCCATTATCATTTATTTTAATTACATCTATTTTCCTTTTAAAAGCTGATATAATCTCTTTTATTTTTGATTTAGATATTCTTGCATTTGCCTTTAATTCATCAAACATATATTTATTATCCACTTTTTTACCTCCTTTCTTATATTTTTTACATTTTATAAAACGTATTTTACAAAAGATACATGCAAAAGTAAAGTATGCAGATTCTATTGTATTTTTTGATATATCATTGAAATTTAAATGAAAAAAGAAAGTATGCAAATATTATTGTAGTTTTCATCAAAACAAGTATTTGCAATCAGTTTGAGTTTTTTTATTTTTTCTTTATAAAACAAAAAAAATTTTCCGACAATTTTTGCAAGCAAAAAAATCAAAAAACTACAATAGTATGCAGATATTATTGTAATTTTGAAATCTGAAAAATAGCTAAAAATTAAAGTATGCAAATATTATTGTAGTTTTATAAAAGATAAAATGAAATCAGTTTAAAATCTCAATGTTTTTATTGTTTTTCGACATGTCTGAGTAATTAAATATAAATATTTAATAAAAAGAGTATTAACTTACAATATATAATGTACTTAAAAGTATGCAAATATTATTGTAGTTTTTAAATGAACAAACCTTAAGATATTATTGATATACAACAGAAGCTTTAATAGATGCTAATTATCACCATAAAAGTATGCAAATACTATTGTAGTTTTTTAGTATAATATATATACTAATACAAAAATATATAAGCACTATTGTAATTTTTTACCATTATATATCTGATAATATGTAGATTCTATTGGATTTTAATTATAATAAGATAATTAAAACCATAAAAGTATGCAGATAATATTGTAGTTTTGGATATAATAGATGATTATTAGAATAGAAGTATGCAGATATTATTGTAATTTTTAATTATAATACATAATTGAAATTAAAAAAGTATGCAGATAATATTGTAGTTTTAATTAAAATAGATAATTATTAGTATAAAAATATGCAGATATTATTGTAGTTTTAATGATATGTATAATTATTAGTATAAAAGTATGCAAGTATTATTGTAGTTTTTAACATTGGATAGTGATTAGTATAAAAGTATGCAAGTATTATTGTAGTTTTAATGATATGTATAATTATTACTATGATAGTATGTAAAAATTATTGTAGTTTTTAACATTGGATAATTATTAATATAAAAGTATGCAAATATTATTGTAGTTTTAATGATATGTATAATTATTACTATGATAGTAAATAATTACCCATAGTATTTTTAAACATATAATAGTTATTAATATAAAAGTATGCAAATATTATTGTAGTTTTTTACTATCATATAATTTTTACTCTTACAAAAGTATGCAGATACTATTGTAGTTTTATTATATACTAATATATAAACATATGGATTAGCTTATGACTCTTATAATAAGACATAGTTATTATCACAAAAGTATGCAAATATTATTGTAGTTTTTATTTCTAAATACAGATACTAATACAAAGACCTATATATATTATTGCGATTTCTTACATTCATATAATTATTAATTGTAAAAATATGCAGATATTATTGTAGTTTTTATTATTATCTATAGTTATTACTTGTGAAAGTATATAACTATTATCATAATTACTATCATTAAAGTATGCAGATGTTATTGTAGTTTTATTATATACTAATAAAATAGTAGTCTTTAGGTGTATCTACTTTGGTATGCAAAAGTTATTGTAGATTATAAAGATTGAATATTTACAAATTACAATATACAATTAATAATTATAACTAAATATATTATTATGATTTTTTTACATATATTATGTTAATATATAAAATATAAGATACAAATATAAGAAAAAGGTGGTAACTTTGAATAAAGAAAATGCAAGAGAAGATTTTATTTTAATAATGCACGCTATCTATGAGCAAGAAAAATTTAAATTTATAACTCAAAAATATTTTGAAGTGCATATGATTAAATCATACGAATCAATTGATGAAATTGCTACAGTTTTTGAAGATTTTTTATCTACAACAATTTCAGGTAAGTTAGATTTACTAACAACGCCTGCTAAAGCAAAAAAATTGAGGGCTTGGGAAATTTCCTCGACTTGGAGATTAAAACAAAACTGGGTAAAAATGGCATTAGATTCAATGGAGAGCGATAAAGCTGAAGCAAAATTATTAAAAAAAGAATATATAACAATAAAAGAAGAATTCTTAAAAAACAAAGGTAAAATTAAAAGTATGGATTTAGAATCTCCAGAGGAATTACTTTTGATGCGAAAAGAAACATTAAAAGAATGGGCTACAGATAGTTCTTATAATATATCAGACTTTCCATATTTATCTGAAATGTCAGATGCTAAGATTAATTCGGCATTTACGCACGATTTGCTTTTATGCATAACTGAGATACTTAAAGAACAATATAAATTTAATATAAATAATATAGTATTAACTACACCAATTAGTGTAGTTCCAGGAATTTTTCTCCCTACATTACGCCCTAAAAGAAATAAAAATATTGAAATAATTAAAAATGATGATAACTCGTTTGAATCTGGTACTTATGGAGCTAAAAACCACACTGGTTCTCAATTAAATATTTCCTACAAATTTAAGATAGATGAGGAAAATAGCCAAATTGAAAGTTTTAAAATGGAACTGTATAATCTTGAGACAGAAGAAAAAGCATTACCTAAACTATCCCTTGATAAAAGAGATCTTGAGATTATTATTTACATTGAAAGACTTTTTAATTTGGATACTGCATCTTTTTATCTAAGTGATTTACTAAAACACTTAGGGTTAAAGTCTCGCACAAAAGCAAATTATGATAATGTAAAAAATAGACTGTTAAAACTTCCTTATTATTCGATCTATAGTAAATCTACAGATGCGTTTGGACAAGTTAAAGAAATGTCTTTTAACTTTTTTAGCTCAGTTGAAATTTCTCGTAATGAAGGAGATATTAGTAATGAAGGAGATATCGTAAAGGGAAGAGATATTGTAAAGGTAAAAAGATCTGTTTCACCCGATATGGAAAAAATGTCAACTGACATTATGTATGAAAACGAATTGAAAAAAATAAAGTTACAACAATCAATTAATCTTGCTTATTTTCTTGAGGGAAGAAGAAATTATCTAATTAGAAGTGGTGAAGATTTACAAAATAAGAAATATAGATTTACAATTGATCATTTGAAATATGAAGTACATTTGAGTGGGAAAAATAGTCTTAAAAAAAATATGAACTATTTAGAACTTGGTCTTAATGAAATAATGGAGAATCAATTTATCATTAAGGATTATATACGAGGAGAAGACTTCTTTGATGTCATTTTCTATAAAAATAACGAAAAACAAAAATGCTTATTAAATACTATTCTTGGCTCTTTGCCCGATTATATCATTAATAATATAAGAGTAGCTCAATCTTAAGCTACTCTTATATTTGTTTTATTTTAAAAATCCTTGAATTATTTCATACTGACCATTTTTATTTAAATGTATTAAAGACATTATAAAATTCTGATTATAGAATAAAAAATAAGAATATCCAAGTAATTTCATTTGAAGAAAAGCCTCTTCCTCAGACATTGGTTTTAACTTTATTTGTTTTCTTTTTATATCTTCTTTTTTTTGCTTATTAGTAGTTTTAATAACTTTTTTAAAAGGAATATTATTAGAATTAATATTTAAATTCATGTGGTATATTTTATACAATTTTCTTTTTAATCGATTTGTAATTTTTTCTAATGCTGAAAAAAAATCTTCTGAAACTTCATCCATTTTTATGATTTTTTTGTTGTATTCTAATAATAATTCTATCTTATAGCTTGATTTATTTTGTTCAACTGTAATTTTTATATAGTCATTTTCTTTTAAAAATACTTCTAAAAAATTTAGTTTTTGATGAATGGCTAATTCGATATCTTTACTTATTTCTTGGTTATGTTTTTTTATGATTTTTATATCCATAAGTCCTCCTAAAAAAGAAAATATTATTTAAATAATATAATCTCTAACAATTAATAGTATAAATAATATAAATATATTATTTATATATAATATATAAAATAAAATAAAATATAATCAAAAATAATGAATAATCTATTCTTTAATTTTATCTAATGAATATTTAAAAGTATATTCAGATGAAGGATAGAGCTCTATCTCTACTCGTGGGTTTTCTTTGTCTATAAAATCCATAATAATCACAGGTTTTAATAATTTATCATTTTTTATTATTCCACTTTTTTCAATACCATCACAAATGCTCTTTGGATAGTTGTGTATATCTCTATTTCTCTTGTCTGGAAAATATAATTTAATAACTGTCGTCAAATTCTCATTAAATTTAGTAGTTTTGTATTTAGAAGCAGAAATTGCTTTTAACGAACTCCAAGAAACTAATTCTTCATATTCTCTATATTTTGAATACTTCCCTTTAGCTGGCATTATGGGCTGTCCGTTTTTTCCTGAGATTTTAAAATTTGATTTACTAATTGGTCTTCCTGTAACAACTATTTTTAACATTAATTATATCTGTAATATATTATTTTGGGATCTTTTTATGAATCTGTATTTAACTTCAACAGACTCATTTAAGGTTTCTAAATCAAATATATCTCTACCATTACAATAATCACAGTCCACATAGGCGAAGTCATCTTCTCCTAAAGAAAAAACATCTTTCATTTTATTAAATTTCTTTTCGGATATACTAAGTTTAGATTTTTCACAAATACATTTTAAATTATATATTTTTTCTAACATGCCTGAGTCATATAAAAAATCTATAATTTTTATATTGGTTTCATTGGAGGTTTGTAATTCTAAAAAAGAAAAGTTTGGTGTAATTATTTCATTTTCATATTTTGTTAAAAGCTCATCTAATTTAATTTTAATATCCTCATTTAAAAAAACAATGTTATTAATTTCAGGATAATTGTGGACCTTATTTAATTCTGGATAAAATTCTTTAGTTTTTTTAATTAATATTTTTTTAATTTGATTTAGTTTTTCAGGACTAATTCTATTTTTTATGCAATCATATAATTTTTTTAATTCAATATAAGGCAAATAGCTTAATTCCTCTAAATCTATACTTTCATTAAGTTTTTTTACCTCAAAATATTTACTATCAGCCAACTTAGATAAATAAGAAAACTCTTCATTTTTTTCTAAAATTAATTCTATATTTGGGTTCAAATTCCTATACAGTCGCTATTAAAAATATATAGCGATTTTCTCCTTTCAAATTAAAAATATTTATATAATACAAGTTTTTTATAATTATAATAAAACTTTTTATTTAGATTAAAGTAAATGTTTTATCTATAAATAAAGTATAATACTTGCGTTTAATATAGTCAATAAATAAAACGTGTTTTTTATAAACAATATAAAATAATTTATAAAATATATTGACTATATATATAATAAATATAAAAAAATGTATTATACAAATAAATTAAAAAAGAGGGGATTTTTATATGTTAAGATTTTTAGTTTTGGGAGATTGGCATTATTCCAGTAAAACTCCAGGGAGCCGAATAGATAATTTTAAAGAGACAAGACAGAAAAAGACGAAAGAAATAATGGAAATAGCAAATAAATATAAAATAGATGCTTTTTTGGAAATGGGAGATTTCCTTAATTCAGATAGACTATCAGAATCGGAACTTGCTTCTTTAGCTAAAGATTTTAAGTTCTCTCAATTAAATAATAAGGTATTAGAAATGAAAACAGGGGAGACAACTTTTAGAGAAATAGAACAAGAACTAAAAAATACTATTCCTGTTATTGGAACAATAGGGAACCATGAATTAATAGGGAATGAAATTTCTTCTTTAGAAGAGACGTCTTTAAATGTTTTAATTAGTTGTGGAGCTATAACAATTGCAACTAAAGAAAAGCCAGTCATTTTTAAGGATAAAGAAGGTTTTTCTTTAGCAATAACAGGAGCTCCTTATACTCATAACATAGATGGAGAAGATAAATCTGCCTATATTGTTAATAAAAAGTTGGCTGATTTTCACATCCACCTTGTACATGGATACTTAATGCCTAAAAGTTATGGGAAGAAGTTTAAACATACTGTTGTTTCTCAAATAGCTTATACTGAAGCCGATTTGACCATAAATGGACATGACCATATTGGCTATGATGAAATTATTATTAATGGAAGGAAATTTATAAATCCAGGTTCTCCATTTCGATTATCAGCAGAACTTAAAGAAATTAACCGTATGCCAAAAGTTATTTTAATAGAAGTAGATAAAAATGGAATAAATACAAAGCCAATTTTTTTAACATGTGCTAAAAAGGGAAGTGAAGTTTTATCAAGAGAGAAAATAGTTAAAAAAGAAAAAAAATTAGAAAAAATAGAAGATGTAAAAAGCTTAATGAATAAGGCTGAATTAACTAAAGGAATAGATATAGTAGATATAGTAAAAAACATTGCAAAAAATAAAAACATAGATGATAACATAAGAGATCAAGCAGTTAATAATATTGTGGAAAATATAAAACTTATGAAAGTTCCTTTTTCTTCAAAAGGGAAATACACAATAACTGAATTAGAAATTGTTAATTTCGCTTGTTTTAAACATGCAGTGTTTGAATTTTCGGAAGGGTTAAATGTTGTATCTGGAGTAAGTGGTCAAGGCAAATCTGCTGTACTTAGAGCAATAAGAGAAGTATATGATTGTTATATTAAAAATCCAAGAAACCAGATTTTAAGTGGAGAAGACTTTTTTAAAATAACATTATATTTAAGTAATGGATTTGTAATTAGTAGGATAGTAGAAAACAATGAAGATAAAAACGGAAATAAAAGAAAAGGGAAAAATGGATATGAAATATTTAATCCAAACAAAGGTTGTGTAGAATATTTTAATACAAAAGCAATAACAACAGTTCAAGAAATTTTAGGATTTAACAAAGTTAAATTATCTGAGAAAAGTAGTGTTGATGTAAATTTTATTAATCAGGGTGATCCTTGGTTTTTTGTTGGTAAAAATATGTCCTCTACAGATAAAGCGAAATTGGTAGGGAGCTTATATGGAACGCAATATGGAGATGTAGTAGTAAAAGACATGACTTCGAATATAAAAAAAATAAATCTGAAAAAAAATGTGATTGAAAAAGAAATAAGCGAATTAGAAGAAAGAAAAGAAAGCTACAATTATGTTTTTAAATTAGAAGAAAATATCTATAAGGTAGAGAGTATTTTAAATGAGATTAAATTAAAAAAAGAGTTAATAGAGAAGTTATCAAAATTTTCTATGGAGTTAAGAGAAAAAGAAAGAAGTATAAGTGAATTAGAAAAGAAAGTGCTAAAGCTAACTGAAAATAAAGAAAAAATTACAGATATGTTTGAATTGCTAACTAATAAGTTCTTTAAAATAAAAATTCTTGAAGAGAAATCTACTGAACTTACTAAAGTGTTAAAATTAGGAACAGAATTAAGAGGGAAAGTAGAAGCATTAAAAGAAGTTAATAAAGCACATTCATTAATGACCAACCTAAAAGGCTCTTATGAGAAAATAGAATTAGAAGAAAAAAAATTATATGAGTACAAAAAAATTGAAAGTGAAAAAACAAATATATACAAAAAGTATAAATATTTAAAAGATAAATATGATGTTTTATTGGATATGGAAAAACAAATTAATAAAATTAAAGATTTAAATAGAATAAATGAGACAATAAAAGAAAAATCTCAAAGTTTAAAGGATATATATATATTAGAAGAAGAATTAAAAAATATAAAAAATAGAATAGATAAATTTAATTTAATTAAAAATAAATTAAATGGTATTGAAGATGTTGATCTTAAGTTAATTCATTTAAAAGAACAAAAAGAGAAGATAGAAATAATTGAAAAACAAAAAGAAGAATTAAACATAGTATTAAATCAAGGAAAAGAACTTAAACATAATATTGACCAGAAAAAGGAATACCTAATAAATAAAATAGAACTATATAAAAAACTTTTGTTGGAAGTTGAAATATGTCCTATTTGCCATGCTAAAATAGACAAAATAGTAGTAAACTCTATAATTAACAATCTAATTAAATTTTAAAAAAGATACTGACAATAATTAAATTATTGTCAGTATCTTTTTTTTGAAAAATATAAGTAATAAAATTATAGAGATTTATAAACATGCATAATATATTGTAAGAAATTAAAAAATTTAATTTTCTGCCTTAATAATGGGCTTTACTAAGCGTAAAATATTAACTGGAGGTATTTCTAAATGGAATTTTCAATAAGAACTATGAAATTGAAGTTAGTAAAGAAATATGTAAACCCCTAAGTTTATATAGGGTCCCGTATTGCCTGGGGAACCAGGCGATATCCTTAAAAAAGGAATACCTACTTTTGTAGGTATTTTTTATATATTTTTTTATATTTAGATTTTTGCTAAAATATGTTATATTAATTATAAAATATATTGCTTATATAAAATATATTATTAAAAAAGGAGTAGAGAACAATGGGTAAAAAAAATAGAAAAATAAAAATTATTATTATATCTATTTTCCTTTTTTTAATTATATCTCTCATAGCTTCCATTTTTATATATCTTTATTTTAAAAATGACATTAGTAACTATATAGAAAGAGCTTATAGTAAAACTGAAAATATGAATAGGAATTCTTTTAATAACAGAAAAACAACAAAAATATATGATAATAATGGAAAATTATTAAAAGAATTTAAGGTTAGAGAATATGATTATCAAAAATATAAGGATATAAATCCCTACTTATTTAAAGCTTTTATAGCAGTAGAAGACAAACGATTTTACGAACATAATGGAATTGATTTTAAAGCTTTGATTAGGGCAGGAATAGTAATATTAAAAGGAGGAGAACTGCAAGGAGGCTCCACAATAACACAGCAATTAGCTAAAAATATGTTTTTAACTATGGATAGGAATATCTGGAGGAAACTTGAAGAAGCTGTAATAGCTCAAGAAATAGAGAAAAAATTTTCTAAAAGTGATATATTAGAATTTTATGTTAATAATATTAATTTTGGTCATGGTTGTTATTCAGCCGAAACAGCATCGATGTATTATTTTGGGAAAAGTACAAAAGATTTAACATTATCTCAAATAGCTTTATTAGCTGGAATACCAAATAACCCTTCTATATATGACCCTGTATCGAATAAAGAAAATTCTATAAAGCGAAGAAATAGCATAATTGATAAAATGTATAGTTCTAAATTTATAACAGAGAGAGAACAGATAAATGCTAAAAAAGAAGTACTTGAGTTAAATATCCAAAAAAAATATTATGATAATAACATTAATGACTATGCTGTTGAGTATGCAATTCAAAAATCTGTAGAAGAAATTATGAAAGATGATGGTTTTCAATTTAGATATATATATGATAATGAAGAACAAAGAAAAAAATATTTGAATTTATACTCTAAAGAATATAAAAAATGTAGAGAAGAAGTAATTAATGGAGGCTATGAAATTAATACCTGTATTAATTCTGATCTGCAGGATAAACTCCAATCTATTATAGACAAAGAAATGAGTAAGTATAAAAAAATAAATAAGTCTAATAACTTGTACATGAAACAATCTGCGTCTACTGTTATTAATAATGATACAGGAGAGGTAATAGCAATGGTTGGTGGTAGAAGTCAAGATGGTAAATTAAACTCATTTAATAGAGCCTCTATTGGAGCAAGACAACCTGGTTCAACTATGAAACCACTAATTTCATACCTACCTGCATTTGAAAAAGGATATTCCCCAGATGATCAATTTACAGATAAGCCAATTAATAAAGGTCCACTTAATTGGTATAAAGGATATAAAGGAGATATAACATTAAGATATGCCACTGAGATTTCTACAAATACTATACCATTTAGGTTAACCAAACTAAATGGAGCTGAGAAGTCTCTAAAATATTTAGCTAAAATGAATTTTAAATATCTAACTCCAGCAGATAAAACGCCTACTATAGCTTTAGGAGGATTAACAAGAGGAGCAACGACAACTGAAATGGCAAGTGCATATTCCACAATTGCAAGGAATGGAGAATTTATAGAACCTACAAATGTAAAAGAAATTAAAAAAATTACAACTGGAGAAGTTATTTACAAAAATAATAAAAACAAAAAGAGAGTATATGATTCAGGAGCTTCTTACCTAATGACAGATGTTTTAAAAGGCAGTATTGAAAAAGAACATGGGACTTCTCATAAGGCTAAACTTAATAATTATAAATACCAAGCAGGCAAAACAGGAACAACAAATAATAATAAGGATGCATGGTTTTGTGGATATACTCCTTATTTTACAATGTCTGTATGGATCGGAGATGATACACCTTCAAACCAATCTTCTTTAGAGTCTAATTTAGTTAAATCTATATGGAATAAATTCATGAGTGGATTACATGAAGGTAAAAAGGAAGTAGACTTTAAAAAGCCAGAGCAAGTTTATATTGAAAATGGTAAATTAAAAACATTAGGACCTAAAGAATTTGCAATTAAAAAAGAACGATTAAGTCTTGAAAAAGATAGAAAAGATAATGAATCAAAAACTCAAAAAGATAGATTAAAAGAATTAGAATATAGAGTTATATTTGGACTAAGTGAAGATGAAGAACTTATTAGAGAAATAAAAGCAAAAAATGAGATAGAAAGTTTAAGAGAGTATAAACTAATTAATTTAACACAAGTAAAAGAGTTAGATAGAATTCTTTTAAAAGTAAAAAATAGTGTAATGAATGTAAAAAGAAAATCTGTGTATGATGAACTTATGGAGGAATATAGATTTTTAAATAATAATTTTAATGATATTAAAGCTCAGTTAAATAGAGAGAAAAGGGAAGAAGAATATTTTAAAAAACAACGAGAGAGGGAAGAAAGAGAATATCAAGAAAAAATTAAAAACCAAAACAACAATAATGTTCAAGAAAGTGAAGAAAAAGATACAACAAATAAAGATGAAAATTTAAATAATGAATCAGATAATGAAAACATCGACACTGAAGATAGTCAAGAAGATAAAAATAATAATGAAAATAAAAATATAGAAAATGATAATATTGATACTAATGATGATAAAAATAAAATTTAATATATAATGGAGAAAGGAGCTATTTAATGAAGTTCTTTAAAAAGAAAGTCATAGCTATAATTACTTTAGTAGTTATAATCATAGGTTTTGTCTTAGGGGGAGAAGTCAGTAAAAAATCAGAAATATCAGAAGATAATTTACAAGGGTTAATTAGCCAAAATTATAGTATTGAGAATTTAGAAATAAAAAATAACTCTATAGAATTTATAGTAAGAGGAAACTTGCAAATGAATGATATTAAAGATTTTTCTAATGAACTTTATAAGAAAAGTAAAAACTGGGAGCAAAATGAATTAAAAGTATTTTTTGTATCAAAAGATGCAAATACAAAAAATTTAAAAGAAGAATTTTTTGTAACTGGTCTAACAAACAAAGTAATTATAGATAAAAAGAAAGACATGATAAAAATAGGGACTTTTGTAGGTGTTCCTTCGATTGAAAAATCAAGAGAACTTTCTAAATTTAAGGAAACTAATATTAAATATAAAGATAATAATGTAGAGATTAATGTTAGTTTACCAGAAATAAATAGTTTAGAACAAATAGTAAGCCAATCTAAGACTTTTTCTATAATGTTTAGAGACATAAATAAGGATAAAGATATAGATAACATCCAGCTAAACATAAATACTATTAGTAATAATTATATATTCAATACCAAAAATGAAAATGTAATAGAAGTTATAGAAAACATAAAACAGTCTTAACTAAAACAAAAAGTAGAGTATTAATACTCTACTTTTTGTTTTAGTTAATTTTTAGCAGAACTTTTAAAGTTAGTTTTAGAAAGAGTTTTTAAATTTAATGCTAAAAACAACTTCTTTTTCTTAGACCTCAAGACTTTTTAAAATTGAGTTCTTATATAATATTAAATGCACTTTAAATTATACCACTATTTTATTTCTGTGTCTATGTTGGACGACTCTCTTAGTTTAAATGTAGATATAGTATTTCTCATGGATATCTTTGTTTGTTCTTTTTCTATAGGAATTATTTGGGATAGGAAGTCCCAATCATAAGAAAATTTTAATTGTGTGGTAATATTTGTCCCCCTTCCAATAATAGGCATATACAAGTCTGGGGATAATTCATACCCATTAATATAAACTTTCCATTTTTCTTCTGCTATCCCAGCTTTCCCAAGAATATACTTAACATCTTGGTATAATTTTTGGCTTGTAACATAACTATCTAAGTAATTAGAAGGGACTGAAGTTCTAATACCTCCTTGATGCCCAACAACCCTTGAAATGTAAGTTGATGTTGAAGATATGGAATTAAATTTTTTTTGCATATTTTGAAAATCCATAATTCCAGCAATACAAATAAGAAAAATAATTGAAAATATGGCTACCTCTAAAGAAGTAAATCCTTTATTGTTTTTTAGTGTATTTAAATTCATTTTTTAATTATATTCCTACCTTTCTTCATATTTTCATTTGTTAATATTATACAAATTTTAAATATTTAGTATAACTTATATACTTACTAATGCATTAACAAAAAATATGAGAAAATATAAAATATTATTTTTTAATGTTAATTTATGTATTTTTGATATTAAATTAACATTAAAAAATAATATTTTTATTAATAATAAAAAATAATTTAGTATTTATAATAATTTTAAATTATATTTTGTTATTTTATTTTTTTTAAAAAAATAATTTGTTATTTAATGGAATTAAAAAATAAATTGTATTATATAATAAAAAAATATAAAAAGGTTTTTTATTAAAAAGGAGATGGTTAAATTGGCAAGACCACCAGAACTTCCTATTAGGGGTGAAGAGGATTATTTCCAAAAATTAGTTAAGGAAATAAATCCATATCTCCAATCTCTAAACATAGAATTGAATTTTAAAGGCTATAAAAACACAGTAAAAGAATATGGAGAAGTTGACTCTAAGGATTATAATAAGCTATGGGAATTAAGTAGAGATTTTAACATGTGGGGGGAGTATTTTACAAATATGCAAGCAGTAATTGAAAAATTATATTTAGATTCTGAGGTTGCAGAGAAAGAGGTGTTTGCTATTGCATCTGAGATGGCAGACGTGAAATCCGTAAATAGAGGAGATAGATTTGCTAATAGAGAAGCTTCAGTTGTAGAAACGAGAAAAAATAAAAATTCATTGAAAGCTTTTTTAAAAGTAATAGAAAGTAAAATAGACTTTTCTTATAAATGTCACCACCATTGTAAGAATACTTGTAACTGTATAAAGATGCAAAATCCAAATTTTAGTTAATGGGTGATTATGATGAAAAAGTCAAAGAAAATATTAAGAAGACAATTAGAGTTTATAGAAATTTCTAAAAAAGTAGGAAAATTATTTAAAGATAGAAATATATCATTATCTTTTGAAGGATATAAAACAACATTAGAAGAATATCTTAGTTGCAATGAAAATGATTTAGAAAATCTATACCATTTAATAATTGATTCGAATTTATGGAGCCATTATTTTGGAGATCTTATAGGGTTAACAGATAATATTTATTCAGAAAAAATAAGTAAAAATTTTTTTTTAGAAATGGAACATATTACAAAAAAAGAAGAAATTGAAGATTTAAAAATAGAGATTAATTTATTTAAAGTATTTTTAAAACGATTAAAAATACAAAAAAAAATGTTTGATAGAATTCATTACCATTGTTCTAAAATGTATATGGATGCAAATAATAATTTGAATTTTAGAAGTTTTGAATAGCTCTAATAAAAAATCTCTTACTTAGCATTTATGGTAAGAGATTTTTTTATGTAAAATAAGATATTTAATTAATTATTCCCATAAAAAATAGATAGTGTCCTCTTTAAGCATATTTAGTTTTATATTATCAAATAAGTTTTTAATATTATGTATACCCTCTTCACTTTTTACACAGTTACAGTGTTCTGTATAATCACTTTTAATAAAATCATTATAAATAGCATTAAAAGAATTGAAACCGATTTCCACACAATCTTCTTTCTCTATGGAAAAAGAGAAATCAATATAATTTAATAAAATATTAAATTCTGGCTGAAACATTTCAGATTTTAAAACTACAACCCTGTTGTTATTACTAATTTCTGCTGTTATTGAATAATTTAACATCTAAAAATCACTCTCCCCAATACTTTTTGATAAACATACTTTTTATACTTATTTATATAATTATATCATAGTTTATGATTGTTTTTTATTTTATACAAAAAATAATGATGAATTATTAAAAAAATTTAGAATAAGTGTACAATTATTAGATTATATAGTTTAATAATCTATAAATAATAGATTAAATATAAAAAAAATAACCTAAAATGGTAAAAAATGGAAATAATATATACAATAAAAATATCTAATACTTACATTAGATATTTTTATTGAAGAATAAATACTAAATTTTTTATAATGATTGAATTATCTATTTTATTATTTCTTAAGTATAGAAATTTTATTAGTAGATGCATTAAAATTTATACTAAATCCAAATTCTCTAAGTACAGCATTCATTTCAGCATAAATAATATTGTTTTCTAATTTAGAGGAAGTTGTAGTTAATTTTTCAGCACCATTTATTTTTATTTTTTTAGTTCCAATATAGTATTCAGTTATACTATTGTTATCGCTCAAGATAGCTAAATTTTTATTAATTTTAAGTTTAATTTTTAATTCTTTTGCGATTTCTTCAATAGGAAGTTGTATTATACCGTTTTTTAACATAGCTGGATGTTTTAATTTAACTTCTTTATTATTTATAAAAATTTTATCTAAGGAAGAATTTTGTTTTTCATCTTTAAATTTTGGTTCATTGGTTTTATCTTTTTCTTCTATTTTTAAAGAAAGATTATTAAAGGTATTCAATAATCCTTTTATTTCAGCTTCTGAATAGGAGCTTTTTTTATCTTCTACAACCAAAGGTTTACCTTCAGCAATAAATAGTAATTTCTTTTTATCTTCAATCAAGTAACCATTTTTTATTTTTAATGCAATTTGATTTAATACATCTCTAACTTGATTATAAGTTACAGTTTTATTTAAATTTACATTTATGCCAGAATCATAATAATAGATATTTTTATCATTTTTATTTAATGTAAACTTTAAAGTAAGATTACTTTCTTTATTTAACTCATTTTCATTTAAGCTTTGCCAAACATTTAAAGCTAAATCTCCATTATGGTTTCTATTCCATACTTCTCCCGTTACTATGTTAGAATTAAATATGTTGCAAAACCCATTTTGAGCTTTAGTTTTCTTTTTGTTTACGATATTTCCATTTAAGTCATAGATTGTAGTTATTTTAGTGCAACTATTATTTTCTTTTACATATTCATCAGAAGTTAAATCAGAAGAATTTCCTGGAGTTAAACCATTATCTAAGCTTGGATCATAATTATCAGGTGTACCATTATTATTGTTACCACCAGGATTAAATTCATCATCTGGAATTTTATCTGGTATATAAATAGGAGGCTCATCTTTATTAGGATTATCGTCTCCATCTGGTTTTGTAGGTTCGATACTTGAAGGTAGTTCATCCTCTGGGATTTTACCTGTTTCTTCTGTTGGAGTAAAATTTTGTAGTTCAATAAACATAGAAGCTCCACCTTTTAATATTTTATTAGTTCTCTCATCTTTAAAATAATCTGATAACTGATATCCTATGTATAGCCCATATTTATCAAGGAAAAAAGAATATTTGTCATTACTGTTTAATCTTTTTACAGAAGATAGGTACATCTCATCCATAAATTTTATAAAAAGTTCATTTCTTTCGCTCCCATTAGTATTAACAAAAGCTAAATAAATAAGTTGAAAGAAAATATAATCAAATTGATCATAGTCTTTATGTTTTTGTATTTCTGAGTCTTCTAAATTTGTATGTAGATTTACAGACATATTAAATATATCTATTAATAAACTCTTACTAAAATCTAAATTTAATTTATCTAAAGACTCTAAAATTCTATCAAGGTCCTGCATTGTATCTGGATTAAACACAACTGGTATAATATCTTTTTTATTTGGACTTATTAAACTATTATTTGTACTTTCTTTTCTTGTTATATTATTTTTATAATTAGCTTTATTTACCGCAAATGAAGTAGTTGGGACAACTTGAATTAAAATTAGCCCTATCGAAATTGCGGATATTAATTTTTTATGCATAACTTAGCCCCTTTCTTATTTTTAATATTACATACTATACAAAAGATACTTCTTTTATAACATTCACTTGAATATCTAAAAAATATTACCATTGTACAAGGTTTATTTATTATAAATATAATTATTGTGTAATATATAGAGTTCATGGACAAATGTTGTATATTTTACCCCTCTAAATATATGACATCAAAAAAATACCTATTAATTACTGTAAAAAGTATTAATAGGTATTTTTATCTTAATAAGAGTTCACATGTATTTTTTCATTACAAATTGGGCATTTTTTATTTCTATTTATTATATCTATTGGTTTTGCTAAAAATAAGTTATCGCATTCTTTACATAAAAACTTTGTATATGTTAATAAGTTTACATAATCAGAGACAAGTACATATCTGTTAAGATTATTTTTTAATAATAAATAGTTAATGAAAGTATATTTAATGTTATTTTTATCTTCAAGATTAAGAAAAGCTTCTTTTTCTAAAATAAAAACTTCTTTTGAACTTTTTTCAAACACACTAAATTGATTTTCTTCCATATCTAATACTATTAATTCCTTATTAGAAAAATCATAAATATCTTTTTTAAAAATATCTTCTTGTGATAGAGTATTATTTTTATTAAGTTGTTTTAAATAATCTTCTTGAGAACAAACTTTGCATTTCTCTTTAAATTCTAAAAAATAAGGTGCTGTTTTAAACTTAAATCCACATTTAGAATGTAAAATCTCAACTTCTCCATAAAACCCATTATAATTACTCGTTAGAATATATTCATCTGAAAAATTTTCAAATATCCTTTTTTGTAATCTTTCAGTTTTCTTTTTTGTTAAACAATGCTGACATCTTTTACCAGAAATAAATTCATGAGGAGTAACTAAAAACTCCTTATTACATTTTGTATGCTTCATTAAAATGTTTTCACTTGCTGAAATAAATCTGCCTGTTACTTCATACTCATTCCCTGTAAGCTCTAATACCTTCTCTTTAAATCTTGACGATGTATTAATAGGTTTACAAAATTTACAATAATAATCTTTTGTTATATCTGAAGGTTTTATACAAGAGACTTTCTTACATGATTTATGCATTAACATTATAGGCTTATTATAATCTGTAACAGGTTCTAATAATTCATATTTATAATCAAAAAAAAGTAGTAGCTCCTTATTTAATTTATCAGTCAAATAAATTGAATTGCATTTAAAGCATATATATGAATTATTAATTAAAAATTTATAGTTAGTACGACATACGGAATAGCAAGTTTTATGAATTAATATTATTTCATCTTCTAAATTTAGAAGAATATTAATAAAAATATATTCATTTGAAAATTTTGTATATATTATTCTTTGTATAATATCAAAACTGTCAATTGTTTTAATGTGCTTTTCTTTAGAGCTTTTTTTCTTAAATCTATTAAAAAAGTTTTTTATCCCCAATCAAATCACCCTTTATAAAAAATAACTATTTAAATCTATTCGCCAAATTATAGTGTTAACCTTTTTTAATTTAGAAGATAAAAATATATTTTGCATATCTATTATTACATTGTTTCTTATATTAATGTAAACATTTTATATAATGAATTAGATACAATAACAAACAATGAAAGGAGACATTAATGAAAAAATTTATACCATCAATTATAATTGTTTTATCTATAGTATTTTTAGAGGTAAATATTAATAATACCTCAGCTTATAACATAAATCAAATATCAATTATTTTAAACATCCTTATATTCCCTATTTTATTCTTTATACAAGGCCTCATAGTACAAAAAGAGAATTTAAATGAAAGTTTTTTGATTTTCCCTTTTGTAGCTTATATATCTCTATTAATTATTTCTTTAGAATATAAAAATCTTATATTTTTATTAATATATTTTTCTTTTATAAAGCTTGGTTGTTTTTTAGGAGAATGGATTTCTAATAATAAATAGAAATACGTTTTTTTATAAAAAATAAATTCGTGATTTACGTTGACTATAAACAACAAAAAGTATATATTTATATTAAAAATAAAAAGAAAAAATAAAAAGGAGAAAATAATGATTGATATTATGGTTGTTGTATTTACATTGGTAATTTGTATATTTTTAGGGATTATTCTAATTGGACCAAGGATTATAGGAAGTGGAGAAATAGGAATTGTTGAAAAAAAATTCTCAAAGAACTTTTTAAAAGAAGGTGAACTTATAGCCTTAAATGGAGAAGCTGGTTTTCAAGCAGATATTCTTAGAACAGGATTACATTTTAAGAATAGACTTTTTTACAAAGTTCATAAAAAGCCATTAGTTACAATAAAACAAGGACAGATTGGTTATGTTTTTGCTCGTTCAGGTGAAAGTTTAAAAAATGGGCAAATATTAGGTAGAGCAGTGTCATGCAATGATTTTCAAGATACAAAAACATTCTTGAAAAATGGAGGTCAAAAAGGACCTCAAAGAGTTGTTTTAAGAGAAGGAACATATGCTTTTAATTTAGCTGAATTTATAATCTTAACAAAAAATGAAACTTATTTTTTAAATATAGGAGATAAAAAAGAAATCGAAGACATTAAAAAAATGAAAGATGAATTAATTAAGAAAAATGGTTTTGATCCAATAGTCATTGATGATAAAGAAGATAATCTTGGCATTGTAGTAACTAAAGAAGGAAAAGCATTGAAGCAAGGAGATCTAATTGCACCAATAGTTGGAGATGATGAAAATAATCCTGACTTATACCACAATTCTTTTCAAGATATAGAAGCATTTTTAAAAGCTGGAGGATATAAGGGTAGACAATATGAAGTATTAACAGAAGGGGTGTATGTAATAAATCGTCTTTTTGCATCAATCGAAATTGTACCCAAGCAAGAAATAGAAATAAGTTCAGTTGGGGTAGTTTGTTCTTATATTGGACAAAAAGGAGAAGATGTTTCTGGCAAATCTTACACTCATGGAGAGTTAGTAGAAGATGGATGCAGAGGGATACTTAAAAATCCTTTAATGCCAGGCAAATATGCTTTTAATATTTATTCTGGTTCAATTGAAAAGATTCCAACAGATAACTTTGCATTAAAGTGGAGAGGCGATGAATGTGGCCAATACGAATATGATAGACATCTAAAAGAATTATCTGTCATTACTAAAGATGGATTTAAACCTTTATTACCACTTTCTGTAGTAGTTCATATAGATTATAAAAAAGCTCCACTTGTAATACAAAGATTTGGTTCAGTACAAAAGTTGGTTGATCAGACTTTAGACCCTATTATATCTGCTTATTTTAAACAAGTTGCAGAGACAAAAACTTTTTTAGAATTACTACAAAATAAAACAGAGATAAGTCAAGAATCATATAAAATAATGAAAGAAGAATTTCAAAAATTTAATTTAGAATTAGAAGAAGTTTTAATAGATACTCCTAAAGCCAATGGGGATGAAAGGATATTAGCTCTTATAGAACAGTTAGCAGATAGACAATTAGCAAAAGAGCAAGTTGAAACATATGAGGCTAAAAAAACAGCATCTGCAAAAGAAAGAGAATATAGAGAACTACAATCTAAAATAAATGAACAAGATAATCTAACAAGTTCAGAAATCCACATTAGTATAGAAAAAAATAATGCAGAAGCAGAAAAAGCAGTAGCAGAGATAAAAGCAACACAAAATAAAATAGAAGCAGATTCAAAACTATATATTAAAGAAAAAGAAGTAGAAGCCGAGACATATAGAATTTCAGAAAAAGCAAAGGCAGAAGCAGAAAGTATTAAAGCGTTAGCAGAAGCAGAAGCACAAAAAGAAGAAAAAGTAGGTAAAGCTATAGCTTCTGCCAATAGAGAAAAAGCAAATGCTTATGGTAGCGCTGAGCTTCTAATAAAAAAAGAAGTTGCTATAAAATTTGCAGAAGCTATAAAAGATGGCAATATTGATATAGTTCCTAAAAATATTATAACAAATGATCCAAATAAAGGTTCATCTAATGTTTTAGATAATATTCTTCAATTATGTACAATTAAAAAAATGGAAAATTTCGAACCTTTAAAATGTAAAGAAAAGACAGATGTTCAAGAAAGCCTAAATGAAGCAAAGACAAAAATTAATGAAAATGATTTAATATAACAGGCAAGGGGTTAATATGTTCTTAACTAAATATAAAGAAATGATGAGTTTTAAGCTTTATAAAAAAAATAAAATAATAAAGGAGTTAATAAATAATATAAAAGAAGCTGTAGATATAAATAAATCTATATTAATTTGTAATAAAAATCAAATTGAATTTGAATATGAAGGTTATATATATACAATTGATAAATTTTTAAATAGTAAGATTTTACAAGAATATTATAAGAAAGAATATTATAAAAAAAATTCTTCTCTTTATAATGATTTGTTCGAGGAAATTTTTTGTTTTGATGATAGTACAATAGGAGTAAGAATTGTAAAAAAAGAAAAAATGGCATTAAGTTTATTTTCGAAGTTATATAGAGATGAAAATGTTAAATTCTTAGAAGTATACTCTAAAGACTTTGTTGAGAATAAAAAAAGAATATTGATGAAAAATTATAATATGTGAATATTGTTATAAAATAGAAATTTTATTGTTTATATAAAATATTTTAATGAGAAAAATATATAATAAATAAAAAAGTATTTAAAAATAAAAAAATGGAGGACAGGAAATGTTTGATATGAAAGGTTTTTTAGAAAATGATAATATTAACCTAAGAATAAATAGTTCAAGTAAGGAAGGCCAAAGTTCAGTATTTTTAAAAGTTCAGTCAGAACAGAATCGTATTTTTTACCTATTTAAACAAGAGAATGAAAAATATTTTAATCCATTTAAAGAAAAAAAATTTGTTGGAGTATATGATTCAGAAGAGAATATATTTTTTGAGGTTTCTAAAGGTTTAGTTAAAAAGAATTTAAATGAAATTGATTTTAGAGATGTAAAAATAGAACAGTTGGAAACTGTTTATAGAAAAATTATTAATGATATAAAAGAAGAGATTGTAAAGACGATAAATAAAGATGAAAATTATTTTATTGATAATTTACTTGTAAATACTGTAGTAGATAATGTGAGCTTAATGATAAAACAAAATGCAAGAGAGAAGGCTTTTGAATTATATATAAAAGATATAGAACCATTTGAAAATGAATTTATTGATCTAAAAGAAATAGATATCTTGTATAAAGATAATATATCCATTCTTTTGGCATATCTTAAAGATAAAGACAAAGTTATAAGGATAGAAGCAAATAAAATTATATACAAAAATGCTGAATCCTTCTATGAACAACTTTTATCTTATAAAGAAAGACAAAAAGAGCTAAATAGATTAAGAGTCGCCAATCTTTATATAGATGAAAAGAATCTTTTAAAATGTATTTGTGAAAGACAAATGAAGACTTTAAACATAATTGTAAGAAGTGAGCAAGGAAATATTGAATTAAAAATAGATAATAATTTATCTTATAATAGACCTTATATATTAACAAGTGATATTAGAGAAAGTGAAGATAAAAAAGAATATTTAAGAACGAATAAAGGTGATAGAATAGATTTAAAAAATATTCTTTATATAAAATATCATGGTCAGGTAATATATAATAAATAATTTTTTAATATAACTTGATAAGAAAAAGACTACTTTTAATTAGAGGTAGTCTTTTTCTTATATTTAATAAAGTTATTAATTATACAAAATCTACATGGAATCTATAATAAATAAAACATAAGTTTATATAAATAATTAATAAAAAGGAGAGAAGTAAAATGAATGACTTTGATAAAGTAAGTAGGTTCAGTAGTTACTTAAAATTTGCACAAATGCAACCTTTTGAAATGTGTTTAATGGCAGTAAGACAAGATGGGACGTTACTTAAAGATATAAGATGGAATGAAGTTAATTTCTCGGATCAGGAAAGATATGAACTGTATTTAGAAGCAGTAAAACAAAATGGGTTAGTTTTAGGAGTTATAGATTTTAATAATTTAAAAAGAGCTCAGATATATGAATTGTGTTTAGAGGCAGTAAAACAAAATGGTTTTTCTATATTTAGTATAAAATGGGAAGAATTTAATTTTACAGTAGAAGAAAAAAGAACTATATGTTTAGAAACTGTTAAGCAAAATAAAGAAATATTCAGCTATTTTAATTGGGACAAAATAAATATAAATAATGAAGATAAAAAAATAATATAATATTTCATTTTAAAAATACCTTTAATTAAATTAAAGGTATTTTTAATGTGTTTTACATGTTTATATAATAAAAAAAACTTTTAAAAATATAATAAAAAAATAATAAAAAAGGAGGTATCTACTTGAATATAATTAAGTAGAAAATTTATCATGATAAATAAGAGAAAATTTACAATTAAGATTATTGTTGTTACAGTTTTATTGTCCTTGTGTAGCACTTTTAAGTCTGATGCTTACAGGGACAATGAGATAAAAGGATTAGAGATTGACCATTTAAGAAATGAAGCCTTCGATTATAGTACTTTTATACAATTTGATGGAGTAAACTGTGATAGGCAATTTAAGTTATATAAATATCTTAATGTAATTCCAGAAAAGCTTATAGAAAGCTTTATCGAAAATGATATGAAGATAGAAATAACGAACAGATCACTTCAAGAAAGATTCCTAAGTGATTCTCCATTAGCTGGAGTTTTCTTTGAGGATACAATATATCTAAGCAATATTAAAGATTGGGATGAACAATCTTTAATACATGAATTTGGTCATTTTGTAGATAAAATATCTGGTGAAGATAATTTCTTTAATATATACACAGAAGAAAAAAACAATTTAGTTTTAGATGAAAATAAGGATATAAACTATTACTTGAAAAACCAACATGAATATTTCGCTCAAGTGTTTGAGGAGTATTTACTTAATCCCAAAAGATTATTAAAAAATAATCCTAAGACTTATAAGTATGTGGAACTTTGTATCAATAGAATTTAAAAATAAAAATGTAAACAACCTCTTTTTTTGATAATATAAAAAAGAGGTTGTTTATTTTATAATTTCACTAATTATAATAAATATGAATTTTGAATATAATAATTAAATTTAAAAAGTTTTTATATAAATAAAATGAAGAGAGGTAGAGCTAAGCTATGAGTAAAAACAATAATGCTTGGGTTATAAGATTATTAGCAAGTTCAAGAGATCAAACAGAAGAAATGTGTTTAGACGCTGTTAGTATTTATGGAAAAGCTTTACAATTTGCAGACAACCAAACGTATTTAGTATGCTTAAAAGCTATTGAACAAGATAAAGATGCTATAGAGTGTATAAGATGGGAAGAAGTTGACTTTACAGAAGAAGAAATAAAGAAATTAAACATACTATCAGGTAAATAATATTTAGGAGGATTGAATTATATGAATAGTAAAAATTTTGAAAACTATTTAGAAAGAATTACAGAACAAAAAGAAAGTTTAAGAATTGTAGATGTTGGCAAATTAGATTTAACTAAAGAGCAAGCCTTTATTTTATATTTAAGTGCTGTAAAGAACGATGGTTTAGAATTGAAATATATTGACTTTAAAAAATATGCTTTATCAGATATAGATATTAAGCAGATATGCATAGAGGCAGTTAAAAAACATGGCTATGCACTGGAGTATATAAAGTTTAATGAACTTAATTTATCAGCTAAAGAAATAGAAGAAATATGTATAGAAGCAGTAAGACAAAATGCATTTTCTGTAAAAGTTATAGATTTTAATGAGTTAAATTTATCAGATAAACAGATTTATAATATACTCACTGAAGCAGTAAAACAGAATGGATATGTTTTAGCAGATATAAAAAAACAGGATTATAATTTATGTTTAATAGCAGTAAGACAGCAGGGGTTATCTTTACAATATGCAAAATTTGACTCATTTTATATTACAGATGAACAAAAGAATAAACTTTATATAGAAGCTGTTAAACAAGATGTTTCAGCTTTGCTTTTTATAGAAAATAAAACAGAAGAAATCTATAAAGAAGCAGTCAAGAATGATGGATTAGCTTTAATCTATATAAAAGAGCAAACAGAAGAAATGTGTTTAATAGCAGTAAAACAAAATGGTTTGGCTTTGGAGTATGTAAATAACCAGACAGAAAATATCTGTCTGGAGGCAGTAAAAAGGAATGGATTAGCTTTAAAGTATGTAAACAATCAGTTCGATAAAATTTGTATAGAAGCCTTAAAGGAATATGGATTAGCTTTAAAATATGTGGAAAAACAAACAGAAGAAATGTGTTTAATAGCAGTAAAACAAGATAGTAAAGCTTTAGAATTTGTAAAAGAGCAGAACAATGAAATATGCAAAGAAGCTGTCAGACAAAATGGATTAGCTTTAAAGTATGTGGAAAAACAAACAGAAGAGATATGTTTAATAGCAGTAAAACAAGATGGTAAAGCTTTAGAATTTGTAAAAGAGCAGAACAATGAAATATGTATTGAAGCAGTAAGAGAATGTGGATTAGCTTTAAAGTATGTGGAAAAACAAACAGAAGAGATATGTTTAGAGGCAGTAAGACAAGATGGATTTGCAATTAGAGATGTAAAAAATCAAACAGAAGAAATTTGTCTTGAAGCAGTAAGACAAAAAGGATGGTATTTAATGTATGTAAAAGAACAAACAAAAGAGATTTGTCTTGAAGCTACTAAAAATGACAAAAGAGCTTTTCAATACGTAAAATTAAGTTTATAAAAAAATAAATCAAAGTATGAAGGAGCAAGAGACGTATTCTAAATTAGATGATAAGTGGTACTTAATATTTGAGTGTAGTGAGGTAATCAAGAAAGAAGATTTTTATCACTGATAGGCGAAATACTCCATCCTCAACGTAAGTAGGGTGGAGATTAAAGCCTGTAATATAAAAAACTAAAGGAGGTGAAGAAATGATACAGATGAAAGCTTTTAAATTTAGAATATATCCAAATCAAATTCAAAAAGAAATAATAGAAAAATCTTTTGGGTGTTCGAGGTTTGTGTATAATCACATGTTAGCACTTCAAAAAGAAAAATATGAAAATAAAGGTGAGTCATATTCAAAGTATGAATTAATTAAAAAACTTCCATCGCTTAAAAAAGAATATGAATGGCTTAAAGAAATTGATTCAACCAGTTTACAAGCTACTATTGATGATTTAGATAGTGCATATAAAAACTTCTTTAGAAAGATTAAAAAAGGAAATAAACAAGGTTTTCCAAAATTCAAAAGTAAAAGAAATCATAAAAGAAGTTTTGAAAGTAAATGGGTGAACAATAATATAACTATTAAGGATAACCTAATTAAACTACCAAAATTAAAATGGGTTAAGGCTAAAGTGACTCAAAATATAAATGGTAGAATATTAAATGCTACTGTATCAAAAACACCTACAAGTAAATATTTTGTTAGTATATGTTGTGAAGTTGACATAAAACAATTAGAAGAATCTAATAAGTATATTGGCATAGATTTAGGCTTAAAAGA
>NZ_JACVWI010000006.1:0-147922 GCF_020658455.1 Clostridioides sp. ES-S-0005-03
ATAAAAGTTTATCAGGCTCAGATACTATTGTTATCTAAATATCTGGCTTTATGGTTTGTTTCTTGTTTTTATAAATTAACCTACTGTTTAATTTTCAAAGTTCATTTTTCATGTTTGCCCTTTTCTTGGGGACAAGTAATACTATATCACCTTAAAAATAATTCGTCAATACTTTTTTTGTTTTTTATTTTAAAAAAGGTTATAACTCTTTGTTTTTTTTAATACTTTTAACTAAAACTAACAGATATAACCCTTGATATTACAAGTAACACATGCATATACAGTTTTTCCTATTTTGCAATTTTATTTTCGTAAGAATATGAGTTGGCTCTGACTCTATCTGCCCAAACATTTATACTCTTAACTTTATTAACCTTAGTTGTACTTTCAAATATATCCATTGCATCCTTACAAAAATATACCATAACATCAAGAACTAAAAATCCAATACAAACTAAACATAAAAAATCAATTACTTGAAACATCACACATTCCCCCAATAATTTTTTATATATAGTATTCTCAAAAATTATTCCTTTTTCCTTCCCAAAAATTACTTTAAATATTTTCATAATAAATTACTTTCAATCATATTTTCTAAATATAAAGTTCCAATCAACAAAAACTAATATCAATTTGTAACGTTTGTTGGTAATTTATAAATTAAATACATGAAAACTTCTTTAGAACATATAAAAAGCATTCTACATTGACATTTTAAATAAAATAAAGCTATTTATTGATAATTTAATAGCTCTATTTTATTTAAAACTTAGTAGAATGCTTGTATTTTTTATTTTTCTTCTTCTTCTTTATTTTGATTATTATCAATAGGTTTCATAGTAGGGAATAATAATACATCTCTTATAGATGGAGAATTAGTTAATAGCATAATAACTCTATCTATACCTATTCCTAGTCCACCTGTAGGAGGTAAACCTACTTCTAATGCTTTTAAGAAATCATCATCCATCTCAAAAGCTTCATCATCACCTAATTCTCTTTTTCTCAATTGGTCCATAAATCTTCCTTTTTGGTCAATTGGGTCATTAAGCTCAGAAAATGCATTAGCTAACTCCCATTTATTAGCAAAAGCTTCAAATCTATCAGTTCTTCTTGGGTCTTCAGTATTTCTCTTAGATAATGGAGATACTTCAACTGGATGATGTGTTATAAATGTTGGTTGGATTAATTTATCTTCTCCAAACTCTTCAAAGAAAGCATTTATTACTTCCCCTCTTCTCATTCCAGGCTTTATTTCTATTCCTTTTTCTCTAGCAACTTCTAATGCTTCTTCATCTGTATTTATTGCAGAAAAATCTACGCCAGAATATTCCTTCACACAATCTTCCATAGTCATTCTCTTCCAAGGAGGTGTAAAGTTTATTTCTGTTCCTTGATAGTTGATTATCATGCTTCCTGTAGCAACTTCAGCCATATGTGCAACAACATTTTCTGTTATCTCCATCATATCAGTGTAGTCTGCATATGCTTGATATAATTCTATAGCAGTATATTCAGGATTATGTTTTAAATCCATACCTTCATTTCTAAACATTCTTCCCATTTCATAAACTTTATCAAATCCACCAACAATAAGTCTCTTTAAGTATAATTCGTTTGCTATTCTTAAATACATTGGTATATGTAAAGTGTTATGGTTAGTTATAAAAGGTCTAGCATTCGCTCCACCAGCTATAGTATTTAATATTGGAGTCTCAACTTCTAAAAATCCTCTGTCATCTAAATACGCTCTCAATGCCTTTAATGCTTTCGTTCTAATTAAAAAAGCATTTTTTACTTCTGGGTTCACTATTAAATCAACATATCTTTGTCTATATCTTAATTCTTGATCTTTTAATCCATGATATTTTTCTGGTAAAACTTGTAAAGATTTGCATAATAATACTACAGATTTAGCCTTTACAGATATTTCGCCCCTTTTAGTTCTAAATATTTCCCCTTCAATACCAACTATGTCTCCAATATCATATGTTGAAAATACACTATATTCTTCTTCCCCTATAGCATCTAATCTTACATAAGATTGAATTCTTCCTTCTTGGTCTTGAATATCTATAAAACCAGCTTTACCTTGTATTCTCTTGCTCATGATACGTCCTGCTATTTTTGTAGTTTGACCTTCAAGAGTTTCAAAGTTATCTTTTATTTCCATAGAATAATGAGTTCTATCATATCTACTTTCTTTGAAAGGGTCTCTACCTGATTCTTGTAATTTTTTTAGTTTATCTCTTCTTACTTGAAGTACTTCACTAAGGTCTTCTTGAATTTGTGCTTCTTCATTGCTTTGTTGATTATTTTTCATTTTTTTCCTCCAGATTATCTTCTTATTTCTAATATTTCAAACTTAGCAACTCCATCAGGAACTTGCACCTCTACAACCTCTTTAACAGCTCTTCCTAAAAGCGCTTTTCCTACAGGAGATTCGTTTGATATTTTGCCATCATATGGGTCTGCTTCTGTTGAACCAACTATAGTATATTCAACATCTTCATCAAATTCTAAATCTTTAACTTTAACTATTGAACCTATTGTAACAACATTAAGGTCTATTTTGCTTTCATCTATGATAACAGCTTTTCTAACCATATTTTCTAATTTTAAGATTCTTTCTTCAACCTGTGCCTGTTCCTTTTTAGCTTCATCATACTCAGCATTTTCAGATAAATCACCAAAAGATATAGCAACCTTTATTCTCTCTGCAACTTCTTTTCTCTTTACAACCTTTAAATTCTCTAATTCTTCTTCTAATTTATCGTATCCCTCTTGTGTCAATAAAAACTCTTTATTCTCTTCCATTATAAATACAACTCCTTCACAAATTTCTTAGGAATTTTCCTAATTATATTTTAAAATTTTTATAATCTTTTTTTAATTTATGCGCTATATTATAAGTCACTATTATTTTTATGTCAAGGAGTCTTCCATATAGTACTCCAATTTCGACACAACTTCTTGATAGTCTTCTATTTTATTAATTTCATCTCTTAATCTTGCAGAGTTTCTAAGACCTTTTAAATACCAAGCGATGTGTTTTCTCATTTCCCTTACAGCTACATACTCTCCATGTTCTTCTACTGCAAGCTTTAAATGTTTAATGGCAGTACTTATCTTTTCGTTAAGAGTTGGCTCTGGTAAAATCTCGCCTGTATTCATATAATGGTTTATTCTTTTAAATATCCATGGGTTACCCTGAGCACCCCTACCTATCATTATAGCATCACAACCCGTTTTGTCTAACATATTTATTGAATCTTCTATTGTAAATACATCACCATTTCCTATAACAGGTATATTTAAATTTTTCTTAATATCTGCAATTATATTCCAGTCTGCTTTACCTGTATAATATTGCTCTCTCGTTCTTCCATGTATTGCTAAAGCACTTATTCCACAAGCTTCTGCTATCTTTGCTATCTCAACAGCATTTATACTATTATCATCCCATCCTTTTCTTATTTTTAAAGTAACTGGTTTCTTTGAATTCTTCACTACTGCCTTTAATACCTGCTCTGCAAGTTTAGGATTTTTCATAAGTGCTGAACCATCCCCATTTTTAACTACTTTTGGAGCTGGACATCCCATATTTATATCAAGGATTTCATTTGGATATTCGTTCATTATTTCTGCTGCTCTTCCCATAAAATCTGGCTCAGAACCAAATATCTGAACAGCTACAGGATGTTCTTCTTTTTCTATCTTAAGCATTTTTTTAGTATTTTCATCATCATAGCAAAGTGCCTTACCATTTATCATTTCTGTATATAAAAGTCCACATTCTTGTTCTTTACAAATTAATCTAAATGGAAGGTCTGTTACCCCTGCCATAGGTGACAGAAAAACTTTATTTTTTAATTCTAAATTTCCTATTTTCATCGTTTTTCTCCTATTTTTTCCTTTGTTTTTGTGATTTTATTTCTAAATCTGCATTTCCTCATTATAATATACCACATAACACTAAAAAACTATCATAAAAAGGGAACTGGATATATAATCCAATTCCCTGTATTAATTATTCTTGGTTTTTTTCATATATTATTCTTAATCCTTCTAGCGTTAAAAAACCATCTACATAATCTATACTTTTTGTTTCTGAAGCAATTAGTTTAGCTAGCCCACCTGTAGCTATAACTTTAACATCATCACAATTTAATTCTTTTTTCATCATATTTATTATTTTATCAACTAAACCTACATATCCATAAATTATGCCAGATTGCATAGCCGATACAGTACTTTTACAAATAGTCATACCTGGTTTTGCTAATTCTACTCTAGGCAATTTAGATGCACTTTGGAATAATGCCTCACTAGATATCTTTATTCCTGGTGCTATTGTACCCCCTAGATATTCACCTTTTTCAGAAATAGCACAAAATGTAGTTGCTGTTCCAAAATCTACAAGTATACTTGGTGCCCCATATTTTTCTATGCCTGCTACAGCATTAACTATCCTGTCTGCTCCAACTTGTTTTGGATTATCATATTTTATATTTAGACCTGTTTTTATGCCTGGACCTACTATCAATGGATGCTTTTTACAGTATTTTATACAAAAATTTTCAAGAGAATGCATAACGTTTGGAACTACAGATGATATTATTACATCATCAATAGCATTTATATCCACATCATCATACTTAAATAAGCTACTTATTAGAATTCCATATTCATCAGATGTTTTTTCCTTATCTGTTTTAATTCTCCAATAATTAACTAACTTGTCACCCTTATATATACCTAAAACCATATTAGTATTTCCAACATCAAATACTAGAAGCATATGTCATTAACCTTCTTTCTATTTTTTGCTTTTCTTAAGTACAGCAGCAACGGCAGCTACTACTAAAGCTCCTACTATTGCTTCTGGTACTCCATTTGCTGCGGCAAGAGCCATTATAACCTTTCCTGCTGAACCATTTTGACCCATTGCTTGAAGATACTTGTCAGCATATAAAACATATATCATTCCTAAAACACCAGCTGTATTTAACAAAGAACCTACAGCTCCTGTAATTAATCCAGATATGTATACCTTACTTGTAGCATTGATTATTAGTTGATATACATAATAAGCCAATATACCTATCATAACTCTTGGCAATATTGAAACTAATGGATTTATAAAAACAAAAGATGTTACTGTTGGGTTTACTATAGCGTTTAAAAGACTTGATACTCCAAATATAAAGCCTATTGCTGCCCCAACTATTGGTCCTTCCATAATAGCTCCAATAATAACTGGTATATGCATTATAGTTGCTTTTGTAGGTCCAACTGGAATAAATCCCAATGGAGTCATAGATAGCATAATAGAAATAGCTGATAGTACCCCTATTATAGTCATCTTTCTTACATTTACTTTTCTTACTGATGCACTTGTGTTCATCATAAAAAATACACCTCCGTTCCAGCTCACTAACGATGCCGGACTACTTAATTTTTTGATTTTTCTTACTCTTGTTTCTTATCATTATGAGTCAGGCTACTACTTTCAGGATGCCTGCTCTAACAAGAATAATTTTATCAAGATGAGTTGTCATTGTCAACAATTTGACAAGAAAAATATGCTAATTTCATCATATTTCTCATTTTTTTACTATGTCTTTATATGCTATTATATTTTCTACACTATCAGCTTTTTTTACTGCATTTATTATACTTTTTTCCACAGCCTCTACAGCCAATGAACCTAATAACGTTATATCTGCTTCTATTTCACCTTTTGACATTGTGAATATTGTATCTCCATCATGAGGTGTATGGATAGGAAAAATAGCTTTTGCATACCCATCATGACCCATTTGAGATATTTTTTTACATTCAGCTTTAGTGAGTTTAGCATTCGTAGCTATAACTCCAATTGTAGTATTATCTATACTAAATCCACCTTTACTTGCACCTTGTTTCATCAATTTATATGTATCAATTGTTTCTGTTTTTTTATCATTTAAGGCGCCTGCTATAACCTTACCATCCTCATAAACATCTCCAAGAGCATTTACAGCAATTAATGCAGATACAATCAAGCCATTATCTAGTTTTATAGAATAACTTCCTATTCCACCTTTCATAGCATATTCTTGCCCTCTTATCTTTCCAACAGTAGCTCCACATCCTGCTCCATAATTACCTTGATTTAAAACAGTTGTATTTGCCGCCTCACAAGCTTTATAACCCATTTGTATATCTGGTCTACACTTAAAATCTCCTACTCCTAAATCAAATAAAACTGCTCCAACAACTATAGGAACTTTTCCAACTCCAACATCAAAACCAATTCCTCTTTCTTCTAAGTATCTACTTACTCCACAAGTAGATTCAAGACCATATGCAGAACCTCCTGCTAAAACTATAGCATGAACTTTTTGAACCATATTTACAGGGTCTAATAAATCGGTTTCTCTGGTTCCTGGAGCCGACCCTCTTACATCAACACCACAAACTGCACCTTCTTCACAAATCACTACTGTACATCCAGTCAGCCCTATTCTATCCTCAACTTGCCCAACCTTTAAACCTTCTATATCTAAAATATTATCATACATATCCATTTTCTCCTCTTATAGAAACTTCACCTGAAACAATTTCTTTTACACTTCCATCACTACCCTGAACTACTAAGTTACCATCTTCATTTATATCTAAGCATTTAACTAATTCTTTATCATTTCCTTTTAGTACATATATATTCTTATCTATAATAGCAGAATAATCTCTACATATTTTTAAAGTTTCTTCTTTTGAGTTATTTGCAATATAATCTAAATATAACTTTTCAAATTCAGCCAATACATTTCTGACAATATCTACTCTAGACAATTTGTATCCTTCTTTATACAATGAGGTAGCTTTCTCAGCTATTTCTGAATCAAAGTCCATTATTTTAACATTTATTCCAATACCAAGAACAACATAATTTGTTCTTTCAATCTCAGCAGACAATTCTGTTAGTATACCACATATTTTTTTCCCATTTAAAATAACATCATTTGGCCATTTTATCAAAGTCTTTGCCCCTAGATTATTTAAAGCTTGTGTTACACTTGCTCCTGCTATTAAAGTTATAAATGGTGCTTTAAACGGTTCCATATCTGGTTTTAGAATAATACTCATCCAAATCCCTTCATGGGGTTTGGAATCCCAATTTCTTCCTAATCGTCCTTTTCCCATATTTTGATGTTCACTTAAAATCACAGTTCCATCTATACTATTCACAGCCACTCTTTTTGCGTATTCATTAGTTGAATCTATAGTATCAAGATGCTCAATATTCTTACCAATAAACTCTGTATTTAATTTATAGTAGATATTCTGTGGACTTAATAAATCAGTTGGATTTTCTGTTAATCTATAACCTTTCTTATTTACAGATTCTATATTATATCCCTCTTCTTTTAGAGCTTTCATATGTTTCCATATAGCTGCACGTGACACACCTAATTGCTTTGACAACTCTTCACCCGAAATAAACTCAGATTTATTATTTAATATAATTTCTATTATCTTCTCTCGCATACTTCACCTCTAATATGATATGATTTCATGACTTCTTTTCTTCTAATAAGTAATTATACATTATTAATATATTTTTAATACTACTAATTTTAAAATTCCTTTTTAATATATTATCATAAGTAAACTTATATACCCATACCATTAATTCCCATAGCTTAATATTTTGCCTAATCTTTGCTAAAATCACAAAAAAAACTGAAAGTATTAATTAGATTGATATATGCAAATATACTTTGTTTATCAATTTAACATTATACTTTCAGTCTTAATATTTAATCCTTAATAGATAATACTCTTAAAATAATCAATATTTTAAAATTATTTATCTTCATCAGATTTATTTTCTTGATTTTTATTTATATCAACAACATTGTTTCTTTCTTCTCTATCTTTTTCTAGATTTATAGTTAATTGCTCTTCATTTTCTTTAGGAGAATTTTCCTCTGTAATTGCATTTTCAATATCATTTAATGGTAATTCTTTATTAAATGCTTTTATAAATTGATCTGCATCTAAAGTTTCATAGATAAGTAAGGCTTGTGCTACATACTCCAGTCTATCCATGTTTTCTTGTAATATACTTCTTGTCTTATCATATGCACCATCAACTATACGTTTTGTTTCTTGGTCTATCTCAAAAGCAACCTCTTCAGAATAGTTTCTCTTACTTGAAAAACTATTACCTAAAAATACTTCATCATCACTGTCAAATGACATTGGACCAAGTTTAGAACTCATTCCATATTTTGTTACCATACTTCTTGCAGTAGCTGTAACTCTTTCTAAGTCATTTGATGCTCCTGTAGACACATCTTTTAGCACTAACTCTTCTGCTACTCTACCTCCAAGTAAAACTACTATGTTCTCTTTCATCTCATTTTTAGTAGCATAGAACTTATCTTCAACAGGAAGCTGCATTGTAAATCCTCCTGCTCTTCCTCTTGGTACTATTGTAACTTGATGAACAGGACTTACTTCCTCAAGTATATGAGCACAAACTGCATGCCCGCCTTCATGATATGCTGTAAGTCTTCTTTCTTTTTCACTTATTACTCTCGATTTCTTAGCTACACCTGCTATAACCTTTGTTATAGCTTCTTCTATAGTTTCCATCTTAATTTTCTTTTCTCTTTTTCTAGCTGTTAGTATTGCAGCTTCATTCATTAAGTTTTCTATATCAGCAGGAGTAAATCCTGGTGTTCTTCTAGCTAATACATCCATTTTAACATCATCATTTAGCGGTTTATTTCTTGAGTGAACTTTAAATATAGCTTCTCTACCTTTTACATCTGGTGTACCAACAACTACTTGTCTGTCAAATCTTCCTGGTCTAAGTAAAGCTGGGTCAAGTATATCTGGTCTATTTGTTGCTGCCATGATTATTATACCTTGGTTTACTCCAAATCCATCCATCTCAACTAGAAGTTGATTAAGAGTTTGTTCTCTTTCATCATGACCTCCACCAAGACCTGCTCCTCTCTTTCTACCAACTGCATCGATTTCATCTATAAATATTATAGCTGGAGCGCTTTTTTTAGCTTGCTCAAATAAATCTCTTACTCTTGAAGCCCCAACCCCAACAAACATCTCAACGAAATCAGAACCACTTATACTGAAAAATGGCACTCCTGCTTCTCCAGCAACTGCTCTTGATAGATATGTTTTACCAGTTCCAGGAGGTCCTACCATAAGCATTCCTTTTGGTATCCTTGCCCCTAATTCAATATATTTCTTAGGATTCTTCAAGAAGTCTACTACTTCTTGTAAATCTTCTTTTTCTTCATCCAATCCAGCTACATCTTTAAACGTAACTCTAGTTTTTTCATCATCCTTATGAACCTTAGCCTTTGACTTACCAAAGCTCATAACCTTTCCGCCTCCACCTTGAGACTGATTCATAAATACAAACCAAAGAATTACCATAAAGAATATTAACAGTAATGTAGGTAGCATCTCAACAAACCAAGGTGTAGATGGTTTAGCTTCACCACCAAATGTTAATTTTCCAGCCTTAGCTTGATCTAACACTTCATCTGCAAGTTTATCTCCCATTATTTCTGTTGGAACATATGATTTAAACTTTGTATTTGTATCTTTTATAGTACCTTCTACAGAAGTTTGATTTACAAAGTACAATCTTGATATATTCTCATCTGTTAATTCCCTATATACTTGGGAAAATTTTAAATCTTTTATTTTTTCTGTAGGCTTACCTGAGAATTGAACTATACCTACTATAATTATAAAAACAAGTAGATAAAAACCTGCCCCTTTTAGCAACTTATTCAATATAGAAGCCCTCCTTTCATACATTGCTTTGCCCTATAATTTGTTAAAATTAATTTTTAATACTTCTTTTGTGCTTTCATCAATTTTATAATTCTCACTGATTTTATAATCTCCAACACATATTATTCCTTCACTATCTGTGATTATAGGAATTTTACATCTTTCTTCTCTTGGGATTTTTAAATCTATGAATAAATCCTTCACTTTTTTACTTCCCATAGCAAGTTTTATCTTATCACCTTGCCTTCTGCTCCTTATTACTATACCCCCTTTTACCTTATTAAAATCAAACCCTTTAGATGAATTGTCTAATTTCATACTCTTATACCTATCTATACTCATTACTTGGGTCTCAATAATTTGTTTTAATTCTTTTATTTTTATAAACCCATTACTAGGTATATTGTAATAAAATTCAATTTCCTCACTAACAATTTCCTCATTGGTTAATATTATACTGTCTTTTTTTCTATAAACAAATATATTTCTCGGAAGAGTTATCATTTTATTTACTTTTGAATCACTTTCTAAAGACATTATGTCCTCTATATGTTTTTGATCAACAAAATTAGTATCTCCTAGTATATGTTTTATAGAATTTCTAAGAACCCTAACTTTGATAGCATCATGTAAGCAAATAAAATCTTCTAAATTTATCTCTACAAAGCTCTTTTCTTTTATATTTGAAACTTCTCTAAATTTAGCTTCTGCCTCTTTCTCAATATAATCGTTGTCACTTTTTAAGCTATTGCTCATCCTCACTATAGATTCTATTACATTTGAATTAAAATTATCCTTCATATATGGTAAAAGGTCTAACCTTATTTTATTTCTAGTGTATATGTTTTCTAAATTTGTTTTATCTATTCTAGGATTTAAATTATAAGCCTTACAATATTCCTCTATATCTATTCTCTCTACATCCAAGATTGGTCTAATTATACAGTTATCTCTAATATAATCAATTCCTTTTAACCCTTTAAGACCTGTTCCTCTCATAATACGCATCATGACAGTCTCAGCTTGGTCATTGAGATTATGGCCTATAGCTATTTTGTTAGCTTTAATCTTATCCTTAATTTCATAAAACATTTCATATCTTAGCTTCCTTGCTCCTTCTTCTAATGATAACCCCTCATTTTCACAATATTTTGGTACATTAATAGACTTTACAAAGAATACAATTCCCATATCCTCACAAAGCTTAGATACATATAATGCATCTTTTTGAGCTTCTATTCCTCTTATTTGATGATTTAAATGTGCTGCATATATTTCTATATTAAAATCTTTTTTTAATCTATTTAGTACATGCAATAAACAAACTGAATCAGGTCCTCCAGAAAGACCCAAAACTATTTTATCGCCTTTTTGTATTAAATTATGTTTATTTATAGTACTTAGTACCTTATCAAATATCATATTTATCCCTCTTACACTTAGTTTTATTCACTTTTAAGTATACTTTCTATAAAAAAACGCTAAACCCTTGTATCAATTTTAAGAAATTAAAGTTTAATATAAATATAATAATACCAAATAAATTAAATAAAAGGTAGTTTTTTCACTACCTTTATAAAATTTCTGGAAAATAGCTATAGTTATTATTTAATATCTATGTATATATCTATTTTGTTTCTACCTAAAAATAAATCTTGTATCTTTATATTATAGTCTATTTTCAATTTTATGTGTTCCCCTTCTTGTATATTTATATCCAATTCTCTTGTGTCAATATCAATTAATAAGGTACCTTGTGGGGTTACATATTTTGTAGCACTGCTTTCTCCACATTTAAACATCATAGTTGAATTAATAGAACCAAACTTTTTAATACTAACTTCATTTTTAAGTATTTTTATAGTATTAGTTATTTCTATATTGTCTTCTTTTTCCTTGTAAATAACATATATTCCATCATTTTTATAAAAAATTTTACCAAAAGTAGTCATCTCTATGGTGTCCATATTACCTTTTTCATCATATTGTCTAGTATTTATGCTTATTTTTACACTCAACGATTTTTCCTCCATAGACTTCTTCATATAAACTAATATTTTTGTATCTCCACTTTTTGAATTTTATCAATTTTTTTCTTTAAAAATTCTTTCGCTATATCTGAAAATTTTTCATGTATGTCTGATACATAATATTGATAAATTCCATGAGCTTCTTTGCTATTTATAATGTTTCTTTCTTCTAAAATCTTTTTTAAATCTTTAGCTGTCTCTTTAGCTGGATTAACCAATTTTATGTGTTCTCCAACCTCTTCACCTATTGTTCTCTTTAAAATAGGATAATGAGTACATCCTAATACCAAAGAGTCTATATTCTTATCTTTTAATTCTTGTAGATATATCTTTGCTGTTAACTTAGCTACTTCTGTGTTAGCCCATCCTTCTTCAACAATTGGTACAAATAAAGGACATGCTTTATTAACAATTTCTATATTTTTATCTATTTTAGATATTTCTAAATTATATGCCTTTGAACTTATAGTTCCTTCTGTTCCAATTATACCTACAGTCTTGTTTTTAGTGGAACTTACAGCTGTCCTAGCACCGGCTTCTATAACTCCTATTATTGGTATATCATATTTTTCTTGAGCCTCTTTTAAACTTCTCGCAGTAGCAGTATTACAAGCTATAACTATAGCTTTTACATCCTTAGTTTTTAGAAAATTTATAGCTTGAAAAGTATATTTAATTATAGTCTCCTTAGATCTCGAACCATATGGTATTCTAGCAGTATCTCCAAAATATATTATATCCTCATTTGGTAATATCTTCATTATTTCTTTCAAAACCGTCAATCCGCCTAATCCCGAATCAAAAACTCCTATTGGTCTATTGCTCATTTTTATACAACACCTACTTTACATTTTTGTGTTTAACAACATCTTATTTATCGCTAAAATTTATTTTTATATTCACAGTTAATATATTATTACCTAAATGATTATTATAGTTTATTTTAAACAAAAAATAAAGGAGCTATCTCAAATTAGAAAATAATTTCTAGAAAAAGACAACTCCTCTCAGTACTCAAAAATTTAAATTTATTTTGCAAACACATGATTCCCTATTCTCAGATATGGATTTAGTCTATTTATCCATTTGCAAGTGGCTATTTCTGGGTTCCAGAAATATACTGCTTTATTTGTTGGGTCAGTTCCATAAAGAGCTTCTTTAGCTGCTTTACATGCTGAATCTGTTGGTGTCTTGTTTATTGAACCATCAAGCACAACTGAGAAAGCATTCTTCTGATATATAACTTCCTCTATTGAATCTGGAAATCTAGGGTCCAATACTCTGTTTATTACTACAGCTGCTACAGCAACCTGTCCCTCATAGCTTTCTCCTCTAGCTTCACCTGCAACCAATTTAGACAGTAACATTAAATCATTATCAGATAAATTTATTACTTCCTTTTTTGCTACATTTTTTTCTTGTTTGTTTACTTTCTTAGCTGTCTCTGTTGGCTCATCTGCATATACCTCTTTAATAGGCATAAATATATAGGTTAAAGCTAGTAATATAGCTATCAGTTTACTCCACCTGTCCATGATTAAAACCACTCCTTATAATTTTATTTTTTTAAAATTTTTCTTCTAAATCCTTTACTACTTCAATTACTTTAAACTTGATTTTTACTCTGCTTGTTTTCTTTGGTGTGTCTTGTTTTATTAGCTTATATTCCTTGTCAGTTAAAACTTCTTTTAACTTATCATCTGTAGATTTGTCTATAACTCCATTAGACTCATCAACAAAACATAATGGAGGAAACATAACACACCACCAGTTTTTTCCTTCACCTTTTCCAATTATAATTTTTAATGCTTTATATTCACCTGCTGGAAGAACTATATTAGAATATTGTTTTGTAGGAAAGTTACTATATTGTATACCTACCTTTACACTGTAATTATATCCATTTTCAAGAATAATATTTTTACTTATTTCTTCCAGAGTACTATATTCTTTTTTTATAATAGCTTCACTTTCCTCTATACTTTTTGAGTTTTGTAGTTTTGGTTGTAAATATTTTACTACTTCATCCCTAACTTTTAATTTAAGTTCTTGATCTTCATCTGTATTACTATTTGCTATGACATGAAATCTTATTAATTTATCTTTATAGTCTTTTGATATATTATCAATTTTTTTTACTTCACCATTTATTACTATCGTCATTATTGATATGACTGATATAAGACTTAATATTAATATTCCCAACCTAACTTTAATTTTTCTCATTGAAAAATCCCCCTCAAGATAAATTTATATCATCAATTATGTCCATTTAAATTTAATTTATTCATAATATTTTCAATATCAATAAAAAAACTACTTTGAAATGTTTATAAACATTTCAAAGTAGTTTTTTAAATTTTATAAGTCTTTATTCATCATAGCCTTATCTATCATAAATTGTTCTGCTTTTTCTATATGCTCTGTAGCATATTTCTTAGACAACTCACTATCACCTTTTATTATGGCATCAAGTAAAAATCTATGTTCTTCAACAATATTAAGCGATGAGTCGTAATCAGACATATAAGTAACTCTAAACCTATACACTTGTTCCCATAAGGAGTTTATCAATTGGATTAACTTTTTATTGTTTGTTGCTTTAAATATACATTCATGAAATTCTACATCTTGTTTCAATAGTGCATCTAAATCTGATTCCAAAATGCTTTTTTTTAACGCTTCTGATATATCCTTAAGTTTTTTTATATCATCATCACCAATTCTTTCAGCAGCAAGAGACGCTGCTAGACCTTCTAAGCTTGCTCTTACCTCTAATACATCTAGAAGATCCTTTAATGACATATTTGCTACATATGCACCTTTTCTAGGCAACATAACAACTAAACCTTCTAATTCAAGCTTTCTTATTGCCTCTCTTACTGGAGTTCTACTTACTCCTAATTGTTCTGCTAGTTGTACTTCCATCAGCCTTTGACCAGGCTTTAATTTCCCTTCTAAGATTGCCTCTCTTAAATTTTCGAAGACTACATCTCTTAATGGCTTGTAATTATCCAAGTTCAGTTTAGTTAAATTCTCCACAAATTTCAACCCCTTTTTGACTGCTGTTAACAACATATACCTGTTTATATTTTTTTAATAATTCTTTTTTTCCAATTAGAGCATCTTCTTTACTTTCAAATAATCCAAAAACTGTAGGACCACTTCCACTCATCATAGAACCTAAAGCATTATTTTTCATCATAACTTGCTTTATATTATTTATCTCTTCATATTTACTTATAGTAACATTTTCAAGAACATTTACCATATTTTCTGATACAGCTTTTATGTCTTCTGAATTTAAACACTCCATCAAATATTTATTATTAGGTCTTTTTTTAATATTATTCAAATCTAACCCTTGATAAACTTCTTTTGTAGAAACAAATAATTCTGGTTTACATATTAAAATACTTATATCACATGGTAAACCTTTAATATCTGTTAGTTTTTCTCCAACACCTTGAGCTAAAGCAGGCCTTCCTGATATACAAAATGGAACATCTGCTCCCAAGTTAAATCCGATGTCTTTTAATTCATCTTCAGATAACTCAAGTTTCCATAATTCATTTAATCCTACTAATACTGCGGCGGCATTGGAACTTCCTCCAGCCATACCTGCTGCTACAGGAATATTTTTTTCTATGAATACTTCTACGCCTTTTTTTATATTAAATCTATTCTTAAGTATTTTGGCAGCTTTATAAACAATATTATCTTCATCTAAAGGGATATCTAAACTAGTGCTTTTTATCTCTATTTCATCTTTATCTAATCCCTTTATTTTTACTATATCGTATAAATCTATCGTTTGCATTATCATTTCAACAAAATGATAACCGTCTTGCCTTTTTCCTAAGACATCAATGGATAAATTTATTTTTGCCCTGCTCTTTAGTTTTATAAAATCCATTCTATCCTCCTTGTTTAAAGAATAATGCATCACTAACAATAATATTATACTACAAAAAATAAAATAATAGGGTATTATAATACCCTATTATACTTAATTACTTTAAATTTTTTAATATTAATCTACTAATACGACTTTTTTTTCTAAAATAAGACACTTGCCAGGCTTAATTGCTTCGTCAAGTTTTATATCATTGAGTTCTGCAATTTCATTTTCTGTTGTATTGTATTTTTTTGCAATATTCCAGAAAGTATCTCCTTCTTTACATATATATACAATTATACTTGGGGCTTTAGATAAATCATACACACCTTGATCTTCACCCTTAACAATAAAGCTTTCTGCCTTTTTATCTAATGCTTCAGTAAATCTTTTGATTTTTATAACCAAATCTATTTGGTCTCTATTCAAATCAACCTCAATTTTATCAATACATGCCGTATTAAATACTGATGCTGTATCAGTTAAGTTATCCATCTCTATATCATGTTCAAATGGAATTTCTTCACTAATTTTATAAACTAATTTTAGCCCTTCAACTGGAATAAATAAAATTTCAACTTTTATAATCCCTTGTATAATACTTTTATTTCCTTCAATGTAGCTATTTTCTATAGACATAGTTGGACAAACGCTTACAATATCTTTTATTTGTATATCATCATTATCATTTCTTATTCCTTCTCTAACCATAAATGTTTCTTCACTATTTCTTAAAGTCTTATTTAATTGAATAGGTTTATGGTCAAATTTTATTATCTTTTGAGGAGAGTATGCATCTTGTAATACCTCTCTTGTTACTTCATCTGTAACTTTTACCTTGCAACAAGCCATACAATCTATTTCTAATAGACCTGTATTACTTTCACTATTTTGTTTAAAAATATGATTAAAGTCTGACATGGACAATAATACTTCCTCTGTCATACCATCACTCACTCCAGGAACTTCTACAAACTGAGTGAACTCTATACCCACTCTATCTAACTCTACAAGTTCACCCTCATATGTACAAGCCAATGGATTTATTTCTAATACTCCACCAATAATAACCTTATTATCAGTTACTCTACTTTCTTTTACTTTAACACAAGGATTTAAGCTTATTATAGATTGAATTTCTTCTGTATTTATAGTTATAGTGTCTCTTATAGAACTTTCTGCTTTTTCTATTCCCACTATATCTTGAAAACAAATTTCCTTTCTATGCTTTTGTATGCCTTCTACTTGCGCTACATCCTTTACAATATCTAATCTCTGTTTTTCAAATAAACTTCCTCTTATATTCATAAGAGCTCCTACTTTAATCTTTCTCTCATTCATTATAGTGCAGTCCATATGCTCTACCTCTGAAAATAACATGTATTCCATATCTTGCATAACATTATCTTTTTCTATTACTTCGTTTATATCTACTTTTCCATCTACATTAGAAACAGTATTTTTATCGTCTGCGATGTAAATTACGTTGTAATTAAAACTTCCTCTACAAAGTATCTTTCCATCTGCTATCTCAATTTTTTTAAGTGATATGTAACCCTCAGTCTTTACAATCTCATATACATCTAGCTTCTTGTCTGGCACTACTGCTTCCGCCTCAATAAATGTTTGAAATTTCCCAAAGTCTATTCTATTGTCAATTTTAATTACATCTTTAATTAATTCCATAGTTTACCTCCTTAAGTATTATAAAAATATCACACTATATTTATATTTAAGGAACAAAAAAAAAATTACACCTATTTTTAATAGGTATAATTTTAACTTATTTGTAATTTATCTTGATCTCTAAAAACTTGCAACTTTACATTAGATGTTAATAAATCTGAGTAACTATAAGATACCCTAGGATATCCATTACTTTCATCATCTAATTTTATAACAAACACGCTTGGATAAACTTTTTCTAGTATACCCTCTTTTGTAATAATCTGCTTTCTTCCTTTATTAGCTTTCAACAATATTTTCTTTCCTATATGTCTTTCTAAGCTTACTCTTATCTTATCTAGAGTTTGAACAGTAGCCACAATATCACCTTCTTTAACGTTTATATGTTTACATAATATCACATATAAACATTTTTGTCAAACGTTTAAACTAATTATTTTATATATTTTTTGCAAAAATGTCAATACTATTTTTGAATATATACAGTATAATTATGTTAATTTTTGTTAGTGCAATATTGTTTTTGGCATTGCCCATCTAAATTTCCCTCTTGTTTCAGAGCCACCAATACCCTTAACACCTGTGATAGTCTGCTCTATAACCTCATCAATAGGTACTACTACATCAATTCTTGAGCATGCAATTTTTTCTACTACAAAAACAGGGTCTAAAGCATGTATCATTATTCTACCAGGGGAACTTGCATAATTCGCTCCTGCATTTATTATTTTTTCATAATTCGACTGACATGCTCCTGCAAATATTACAAGATTATCCAAATTTGGTTGCCATTTACGTGCTTCTCTAACTGTTTTCATAAAATTTAAAGAGTTTCTATAGTTATTCATATCTTCTATATCCCCTCTTTTTACTGTCATTGCATCATGTCCTGTAATTACTAGTATATCCGGATTATATTTTTCTAGTAATGCTCTTACTTCTTTATGCTGGTTTTGCTCTGAAACTGCTACTCCTACTGCAGGTATTCCAAGTTGAGCATATACATCCAAACAAATTTTTAAATACTCTTTATCTCCATCTATTTGTAATACTTTTCCAGGCATTCCATATGTGTTAGAATTTAATTGAAGTTTTGGAACTGCCCTTGTCATCTTTTTCTGTCTCTCTTTAGCCTTTCTTACTGACTTATATAATAAATTTTCTACATTTTTATCTATTAATATATCTTTTATATCAGGTGCTTTTACTAATTCAAGGTCATCAATATAAGCATCTGCTATTACTCTAAATGCAATTCCTTTTAGTATAGCTATTTTTTCATTATTTTCATCTACACCAAAAGAGACTATTTTAAATACAATATCTTTGTTATGTGACTTTCTAGCTACAATGTCTCCTACCTTCATAGTTAAACCTCCAATAAATTTTTATCTTAGTTTATACTATGTTCGATATAAAACTTTGTTTCCTAATGTCAAAAAAACATTTCTTATAACACTTCTTTTATTACTCTTAAAGCGTTTTTATAGTATATTTTTTCTATTTCATCTTCACTAAATCCTTCTTTTTTTAGAGGCTCGTATAATTTACCCATTTGAGATATATCCTCAATCTCAACTTTTGAATCTATTCCATCGAAATCTGAGCCTAGAGCTACAACATCAATTCCTCCAACATTTACAATATGTTTTATATGTCTAACCATATCTTCAAGCTTACTTTCGCTTTTATCGCCTAAAAATAAGTGGAAGAAGTTAATTCCTGTAACCCCACCTTTATTAGCCAACACTTTAATCATATCATCAGTTAGGTTTCTAGTATGATTCATCATTGCTCTTGAATTTGAATGTGTAGCTATTATTGGTTTAGAGGATATTTTTGCAATTTCATAAAATCCACCATCTGAAATATGAGAAACATCAACTAGCATACCTAGCTCATTCATCTTATGTACAACTTCTCTACCAAAATCTGTAAGACCTTTTTCTCTATACTCTATATTATTATGAGGAAAGCTTAACTCATTCACATGATTCCAACTTATTGTCATCATTCTAACGCCTAAATCATAAAACTTCTTTAAGTTTTCTATTCTACCTTCAAGCACTGCTCCTTCCTCTATAGATAAAAGCGCTGTAAGCTTATTCTCTGATTGATTTTTCATAATTTCTTCATAGTTAGTAGCTAGAGCTATTACATCACTATTTTTTTTCATTTCTTTATGAAATTTATCTGCCATACTCATACAGTAATCAAAAGGATGTTTTACTTCTTCAGTATCAACGAAAAGAGCAAATGTTTGAGCCAATGAATCCCCTTTTTTCAGCCTGTCTATATCAACAGAATATTTGTTAGTTTTAAGTTCACTTGTTTCTACATTCTCCATTAATTTTGCTATAGTATCACAATGCAAATCAATAAATTTCATATTTATACCCCCTGTATATTTTATATTTATATCTAAAAATAGAAATAGTTGTCCTTATAGACAACTATTGACAACTATTTTTTAATATTCTTTTTAATGTTACTTAATTTTATTCCTCTTTTAGGTTAGGTATTACTTTCTTAACTTCTTCAATTTGATGCCATGTTTTATCTATACTATTTTCACTAATATATTTTTTTAAATCAGTTAAAGATGTAAAATCTTTAACTGATAAGTTGTCATCATCATCTGCAAATCTTAAAATAAACATAAGATTACCTTACTTTCCACAACATTTCTTATATTTTTTACCACTTCCACATGGGCATGAATCATTTCTTCCTATTTTTGCTTCTTTAACTACTGTTTTAGATTTTTTGTATGCTTTTATTATTTCTTTTCTTTGGTCTGCTGGTAATATTTCTTCCCAACCTTGTAAATTATATAGCCAATGAGCCTCAACAGTTACCATATTGTTATATAATTTTTCCCAATCTATTTTTATAGAAACTTCTTTATCAGCTTCTACATCTTCTAAAACTATATCTTCTTTTAAACTTTCACTTATTCCATCTATGAATCCCATGAAAAATTCATTAGTAGTTCCAAATTTCTCAGCTAATTCACTTACTTTACCTTCAACAACATCCATTTTACTATTTAATATTTCATTGTATATTCCAGCTTCAACTTTTAAATATTCTTCCCAGAATTTTACCTCTGTTTCTTGACTTTCGTGGTTATCACTTAAATTTCTCCATTCAGTATATAAACTCATACTTTTTTCCTCCTAAGTATATCTATATTTTTTTAGTTTTTTTATAGTATAAAATCTTTTAGTTAGATTGGAAGTTTCTTCTTTTTGATTATACCATATTCTATTTAAAGTTAACTCTTACATTATATCATAATTAAACAATTCTTTTAATACTTTTATAGCATACTCTTGGTTTATAAAGTAAGGACTTGTAGCAATTGTTACAACTTTAGCCTTTTTAATTAGATTTTTTATCTTTTCTAGTTTAAAATCAAATGGTATATAGTCCATATCCTCTGAAAATATATCTAAATCTATGTCAAGAACAAACTCTGGCTCTATATCTAAATCAAAGCCATATGAGCTATCTATTATTATTAATTCTGAAAATATATTATGTTTTAATGCTGGTTTTATAAAACTTCCTACATTTAAAACCTCATTTGTATACCTAAATACGTCCTCCAGATTATTTATATCTACATTGTAGTTTTTAGGCTCTCTAGTATCCTTATGTTGATCTACATGTACTAGTTTACATCCTCTTGTGAATTCATTTGCCATCATAGATTTTATCCAAAAATAAAATGCATGGTTATGATTATCAAAAACATATATTCTTTTATTTCCCAGGACATATTCGACCATATTTTCCAATCCTTTTGCTTTTATCTCTTTATTTTCATCAATTTCATTAAATACGACTTTGTTTCCTAATTTCACATCATCCAATGTTCCACTTATTAGTTTTGGAACATATATACTCTTATTTTTTCTCTCTTCATATGAAAATACATTATTTCCTACTGGCTTTTCTATATAAAACCCTGTATATTTATAGTTTATCATAAGAATTAATTTCCTCCATAATTATAACCTATACACCTTAAACTCACTTATCATAAATTAGGTTATCTAGTATAAAAGATACTTGTATATAACTAGCTATTATATCTTCTCTCAATATGTATTATACAATAAGTGTAAAATATATTTATATAAAATATCCTACATTCCTATAACAAAACCATCTGCTTCAATTGGCAAGTAACTTACTCTTGTATTTAATTCCACTTTTCCAAAGAATACTACCCAGTATGGTCTAAAGATACTTTTAATTTTAACTATCTCTATCTCTGGTATACCCCCCATAAACCTGTGACTTAATCTTATAGCCATTTTATTTGCCTTTGATTTTACTCTCCTTTCATCCTTATCACTATATTGTATGATGTCATTATCTACATTTTTTACAATTTCAGACACTGGTAGTTCTTGTACTATACTGCCAGCACCCGTAGAACCATTTACTAAAATATTTAATTCATTTGTATTACTAGTTTGTTTTTTTTTCATGAAAATAGATTTATTTTGATGAATTTTAAGTGTAACGACTTTAAACTCTATATAATGAAGTCTAACTTCATGAACTTCTTTATTTTTTAATATCAGTCTACTTAGTAATGAATTATTTCCACTTTTTGCTATATCTATAGCTTCATCTTTTGTAATTTTTATAGGCAATGCTCTTATATCCATAAAATCATTCCCTTTCATCTTTTTTTCCTGTCATTTTAAATACTCTATATAGATAATCAAAAAATATTATAACTACTGCTATCATGACTCCATATGGGATTATCTTTCCAACTATAATATCATTTCTAGTTACTATACCATAAAATATAAATCCTGTTATTAAAAAGTATAATAGTACTAAAAAACCATCTATACCAAGCCATTTTATTTCCAAATCTTTTTTTACTTTAGATACCAATTTAGACATAATAACTACTCCCTTTTTATAGATTATTTTGTGTATTTAAATTTTTACCTATTCTATTTCCTATTGTCCATGCAATAAATGAAAGAGGGATGGCTATAACAAGAGGTTCTAATTCAAAACTTTGAACTGGAAACATTTTAAAATAACCAAAAGTTACTCCGCCTACAATCATTCCCAAAATACCACCCATAGATGTTCTTCTTCCATTACCAAGAAGACCTCCTACTATAGGTACAAATGCTGAACCCATCCAAATACTTCCTACAAATATACATGCATCATATACATTTTCAAATCTAAACGCCACACTAAGTCCCATAACTGCCGCTAAACATACACCTATTCTAGTAAATTTAACTAATTGCTTTTGAGATAATTCTTTTTTAGTAATTCTTCCATATATATCATTTGCTAAGGTAGCTCCTGCTGCTAGATAATAACTATCTAGTGTTGATATTATTGAACCTAAAATTCCGATTATAAATATAACTCTTATACCTTCTGGCAATGTATTTAAAACTAAAGTTATATACCCAGCTGCTGGAGCCATTTCTGGATAAGTGGCTCTAACTATAAGACCTGTCATAGTTAATACCATGTCAAAACATATCCATAGAGAAAAACAAGTCAATAAAGCTCTTCTCCCAACTTTTGGAGAATCTGCTGCTGAAAATCTTTGGTAAAACGTTGGGTCTGAATAAGCTCCAAATGAATATACTATTAACATCAATGCTTTCATTGCTGACATACCTTTTGTAGGATGCATTAACTGAGGTGCATCTTTAAGTGCTTCTGTAAGACCTTGAAAACCACCTATTTGGTCAAATTGACCTGGCATAACCATAGTTAGACCAAATACCATGCAGAAAAACAATACCATATCTGTAATGGCAACTCCCATAAGACCACCAAGAACTGTCAATATAACTACTACCACTACCATTATAAACCCTATTAGCTGTTTATCAATTCCCCAAGCTACATTACCTATAGTTCCCATAGCTGTTATTTCTCCAAGTTGTGCACAATATATAAACATTAAAACTGCTCCAATTATAGCAACTTGCTTTCCATAAAAACTTTCTAATAAATCAGGAACTGTTATATTAGTTCTTATATGAATTCTTGGTCCAACCCACAATGCTAAAGGCATTCTTCCAATATGTGCAGCTATTGACCATACTGCCCATGCAGATATCCCATATATAGCTGCATACTCTACACTGCCAACTGTACCAACTCCACCATACCAAGAGGCAACCAAAGTACCTACTATCAAAGACCATGGTAAACTTCGATTTCCTAGGTAATAACTTTCCATATCTTTTACATTTCTAGAAAAATAATAGCCTATCCCTAACAATAGAAATGCAAATATAATTATAATTCCATTTTCCCATAATGCTAACATATCTACTCTCCATATTCTTATTATTGTCTTAATTTTCTATTTTAACATTTAAATAGTTACTGTTATTTTTTAATTAAACTTACTTTATACCACATGTTATAAATTTATTTTACAATCATGAAATCTCTAAACTAAAACTATTATTATTTTAAACATGAACAACTCTACCCATTTTAAAAAAATAGGTAGAGTTATATAAATAATTATAAGTATTTAAGCGATTTTATTATTCAAGTTTTTATTTTCTTTTTTATTTATTTTATTTAAAGCATAAGTGGCAAATATACCTATAACTGCACACACTACAGATAGAATAAATATATACGTATATCCTGTTTGTCCATATTTATCTAACCAGTTACCTGCAACTGTATAGTAAAATGCATCTGGAGAAAATCCTATAAATGAAGCGAATCCAACTACTGCTCCTGTAGTTTCTAAAGATATATTAGACTCTGAAACAGATGCAAAGTATATACCTCTAAATCCAAATAAGATTACACTTAGTATTATCATATTTATTACAGCTATCCATATAAGTGCTGCACTCTTAGGGATTACTAAGTAAGCTGCTGTACTTATTGTCATTAATATAAATCCTACAAACATTACTCTTATAGATGAACCAACTTTATCTGTTATAACACCTGCAATAGGAGATGCTCCCATTTTTATAACATAAGTTCTAATTATTGATAAAGCTGAAACTAAAGTCATTGGCATTACATAAACTTCTGATAAGTATGGGCTTAAATAAGTTAAACTTGAAAATACTAAGTAAGTTGAAAATATTATAAGACCAATCAGCCAAGCTTTTGGCATTGTAACTACTTTTAGTAATGATTTAATGCTTAATCCTTCATCTGATGCTCCAGTATCTTTCTTTTCTTCTACTAAGAAGAATAAAAGTATACCACATATTATAGATGCTGCAGAATATAACCATACTACATACTTAAATCCAATAGTTATTTCAGCAAATTTTCCAAAGAAGTAAAGACCTATAAAAGAAATTAATGTACCTGATACCCCTGATAAACCTTCATAAAATCCAAATATTCTTCCTTGCTCTGATTCACTACCTTGCATTCTAACAACCTTAACAGAAGCTGAGAAGAATGTTAATATTGTTGTAAATCCCCATAATACAAATATTAAAAGAATCATGTTGTATGATGGAAATGTTGAGAAGTAAAACCCTAATGCTCCTGAAGCAATTAAAGAAAAAGTTATCAGTTTTCTAACTGAAAATCTATCAGCAAACCATCCACCTATAAAATAAGATACCATTCCTACTAATCCATATAAACTCAATAAGTTCCCTATTTGCGTATGACTCAATGCTAATGCTTGTTGCATTGGATCATAAAATGATGACTTCATATATGGTAAACTATACATAGCTGTTGTTCCAAATGCCAATATGAATATTACCAAAAATCTCTTAACATTACTTTTGTTTTCCATGATTTTGTCTCCTTAAGATTTTATAATTTTCTAGTTTTATTTATATAACTTTATTTTAATTTTTCTATAGCTTGTTTAAAGTCATTTATTATATCATTTGCAGACTCTAATCCTACTGCTATTCTTATTAGATTTTCTCCATTCATTTGAACTAATGTATGTTCTTCTCCTAAACTTGTTGCTATTGTTGCAAGTTCTAAAGAGTTCATTAATTTTCTACTAGCTTGGTCTCTTGTTAATCCATTTATTCCGTCTTTAAGTTTAAATGAAACTACTCCTCCACCTAAACCATTCATTTGAGTTTTACAAAGTTCATACTGAGGATGAGTTTTTAGTGCTGGATATTTTACCAGTTCTACATTTTCTTCTTGCTCTAAAAACTCTGCTACTGCCAATCCATTTTCACAGTGTTTTTTCATTCTCATGTCTAACGTTTTCATACCTCTTAAAATCATCCATGCACTCATTGGTGGTAAAGATGCTCCTGTAAAACAACATAAACTTGGCCATCTAACTAAATCTATTAATTCCTTTGAACCTGCTACTGCTCCCCCTAAAGTATCTCCATGTCCATTTATAAACTTAGTAAGACTATGTATTACTAAGTCTGCGCCTAAGTCTATTGGCCTTTGTATAATTGGAGTACCAAAAGTGCTGTCAACAATAGCTAAACTCTTATTTTCGTGAGCAATTTCTGCTATTGTTTTTATATCTACTAAATCTAATGATGGATTTAATGGACTTTCTATATAAACTATCTTAGTATTTGATTTCATTGCATCTTTTACATTTTGTGGGTTTACTGCATCTACAAATGTAACTTCAACTCCAAATTTGGCTAACAACTCAGACATAAATAATTTAGTATGTGAGAATATTCCATCAGAACTAACTATATGGTCTCCACTTTTTACTAATGCTAATATAGTAGATGTTATTGCTCCCATACCTGATGTACTAGAAATAGCACTTTCTGCATTTTCAAGCATAGCTAATTTAGCCTCTAGCTCTGTAAGTGTCGGATTACACTCTCTTGTATATACATACCCCCATGTCATACATAACTCTTCAAAATGCTCTACTGTCTTTGCAGCAAATGTTGCTGTTTGACATATTGGAGTAGCTAATGCACCTGTTGTTGGATCTGCACTATGTCCCCAATGTATTATTTTTGTCTCCAAATCTTGATTAATATTATTACTCATTTTAATTCCTCCTATTTTGACCTATTTATACAACGTTTTCCCTGCCAAATTTCACCAATTCAGCTTTAATTAATACAAACTTTTTAAGTATACTTTTATATTTGTTATAATTTCTAAAAATCTGACACTTATTTTGCTTTTTTATAGTTTTAATTATAAACTCTATAGTAACTATAGAGTCAATATGTTTTTGATATTTTTTTTACAATGTTTAAAAAATTTAACATAAAAAGAGATATGTCTTAAAATAAGCTTGTTTTAAGACATATCTCTTTTTATATTAAATTTGATTCAATACATAAAGCATCAATTTTTTGTTCTCTGTATAAATTCTTTTATTGTCATTTTCTCATCAAAAGTCTATAGTAATTATACATTACTATAATTTAACATCTGTAAATAAAATTAATTAGAGGCATAAATATATTCAAATAATCCAATTTATTTATACCTCTAATTTTTTATAAGTAAAATCTCATTAAATTGATTTCTTCGCACGAATAAGTGTGCTTTTAGAGATACCAGTCATCTTCACAACCTCTCTATAAGGCTTAGAATTTAATAATCCCAATGCGTATTGTATCTGCTGATTACTATATTTCTTTGGTCTACCATCCTTAAAATCTTTTTTCTTTCTAGCAAATTCTTTTCCCAACTGAGTTCGTTCTATTATCATATTTCTTTCAAGTTCTGCAACTGCAAGTAATGTAGTTAAAAAGAATTTCCCCATTGAAGTATTTTCTAGGAGACCTATATTTAAAATATGGACACTAACTTCTTTAGCAAATAAACCCTCTATCAGTTGTATCCCATCTGATGTACTTCTAGCTAGCCTATCAAGTTTAGTCGCAACAAGTAAATCTCCCTTCTTTAAAGAAGATATAATTTTTTCAAATTTAGGTCTATTTGTGGTAGTCCCTGTATAAGTTTCTTTTATTATTTTAGCATTGTTATACTTGCTTAATATCTCTTGCTGTTGTTGATACAAACTATTGTTATCTGTCTGGTTCTTTGTACTGACACGGCAATATCCATATATAATAATAATCACTTCCTAACGTAAATATTTAATGCAGGAATTTGTAGATATCTGTATCTACTTGTCTTTATACATTTTACTAAAACGAATTTTTGGTGTCAATACTGTTAACTTTTGACACCATTATAATTCCTTTATAATTTGTTTGACTATGTCAAAAATTAACAATATAATGAAGTTAATGAAATTATACAAATTGGAGGAAATAATATGAATAGTCTGTTAAATGATGCAATAGATGAGTTAAAAAACATCCATTGCGGAGAAGTTTTTTTATTAAAAGAATTGTTCAAAGGCTATGAATGGAACAGGTTGGAGATGAACATCAGGTTAAAATTAGGAAAACTTTTTTTGTATGAAGTAGTAAGTAATCCCAATTTAAAGGTAGAAGTAATCAATAAAAATTCTGCTTATCAGCAAATGTATAAAAAAAAATAACAACTTAAATATATATAATAATATAATCTTCTTGTTGAGTCAAAAGTTAAAACTTTTAATACAAATTAATTGTACTATATAAATGTTTATCAGTAGGTCTGAGTCTATATAACTAACATATACAAATAGTACTGTTTAAATTATGTTTTTAAGATAGATAAATCTTAACCCTACTCCAGCATAAATCTTGATATACTAAAATAGGGCTCAGAATTATCTATATTTTTATACCATAAAATGCTTAGTTCTTCCTCTTGATTGAACATATATGTCTGGAGAGATACAATAGAAACGTTGATTTATAAAATTTCCAAAATCAGAAAATCTTATCTTGAATTTAGGGATTCCAAAGCTTTCAGGTGCTATCTCATCTACACCAAAATAGATAACAATCCCATCATCTGTAATATAAAATGCCTGATCTTCAGGTATAACTAACTCTACATTAGAGTAATACATTTCTCTGTTTTCATTAATTTCAGCTTTTATATAATCAGTTATTATGTTTATATAGTCAACTCCATCTCTAAAAATATCACCTAGTAAAAGTTCTTTTCCATTTGTTAAGTCTATATTGTAATTATTTAATGTATTGTACTTAGGTCCAGAACTACTAGCAAATCCCATAAGATTTAATATCATACTTAGTACATAGTTTTTACTGAAAGTAACTGCATAATTAGTAGAAACCCAGTAACTTTGTTTTGGAAGTGAATTTTGAGAAGCTGCATTATTATATTCTTGTTCTTCTTCTTGCAACCCAAGCTTAAAATTATTTACAGTCATCTTTACAGCAGAATTTATGTTGTTTAAAATAGGCGGATTTACATAGGTGGATTGATTTCTAATATTGTACAGAATAGGATATTTTACATCATATGAAAAGTATTTGCTTCTGCCAAAGTCTTCGTTAAACTGCACATATAATATGTTATATGTACAAGTATTTGTAGCTTGATAATTTTCCATTAAAACTCTCCTCCTCTTATTAAAAAAATCAGATACTATATAATATGTTTAAAAGAGTAATAATGTTAACAATAAATGTAAAGAATAGAAAGTATCTAAAACAGCAAAAAATGACTGATTTTGTGGTATAATACATAGGATTGAGAGTTATTTTATAGGAGGAAAGATATGTTATTATTAGCAGATAAATGGAAAGATTATGAACTTATAGATATGGGAAATGGAGAAAAATTAGAGCGTTGGGGTAAGTATGTACTTAGAAGACCAGACCCACAGGTTGTATGGCCAATGGAGTCTGAATGGGCTCTATGGAAAAACCCTCACGGACATTATCATAGAAGTAATAAAGGTGGAGGTCAGTGGGAACACAAAAAAAGATATCCAGAACAATGGACTATAAATTACAAAAACTTAAAATTTCACATTAAACCAACTGGATTTAAACATACTGGATTATTCCCAGAACAAGCAGCCAATTGGGACTGGATGATGGATAAAATCAAAAAAGCTGACAGACCTATAAAAGTATTAAATCTTTTTGCATATACAGGAGGAGCTACAGTAGCATGTGCATCCGCTGGTGCAGAAGTATGTCATGTTGATGCTGCAAAAGGTATGGTCAACTGGGCAAAAGAAAATATAGAGTTATCAGGACTTAAAAATCAAACAGTAAGATTTATAGTAGATGATGTTGTAAAGTTTGTTGAAAGGGAAATAAGAAGAGGTAAGAAATATGATGCAATAATAATGGACCCTCCTTCTTATGGGAGAGGACCTAAAGGAGAAGTATGGCAAATAGAAGAAAAATTATATAGCTTTGTGGATTTATGTATGGGTGTTTTATCTGATAATCCTTTATTCTTTCTAATTAATTCTTATACAACAGGATTTTCTCCAATAGTTCTAGAAAATGTACTGTCTACAACAATAGGTAAAAAGGCAAACAATGGCGAAATCTATGGTGGAGAATTAGGAATACCAGCTTCTAGGGATGGTAAAATACTTCCTTGTGGTATATTTGGAAGATGGGAGAAAAAATAATGATAAAAGTCATATATGAAGATAACCATTTATTAGTTGTAGATAAACCTGTAAATGTATTATCTCAAGGAGATGATACCAATGATAAGGACATGGTAAATCTTTTAAAAGACTATATCAAAACAAAGTACAATAAACCTGGAAATGTATATATTGGTTTGGTACATAGACTGGATAGACCAGTGGGTGGAGTCATGGTTTTTGCCAAAACATCAAAAGCTGCCTCAAGATTGTCTGAACAAGTAAGAAATAAGACATTCAAAAAAACCTATATGGCAGTTGTTCATGGTAAAATGAAATCCGATTCAGACATATTAAAAGATTTTTTATATAAAAATAAAAAAACAAATATGGTGAGTGTTGTGAAAAAAAACCATAAGGATGCTAAAGAAGCTGAACTTAGTTACAAAGTTTTGGGTTTTAAAGAAAATCTAAGCTTAGTTCAAGTAAACTTAAAAACTGGTCGTTCTCATCAGATAAGAGTTCAATTTTCAACTAGAAAACACCCATTATATGGTGACCAAAGATATGGCCAAGAAGTAAATAAAATTGGACAACAGATTTCTCTTTGGTCTAATAAAATAGAAATTTGCCATCCAACAACAAAAGAAAAAATGGAATTTATATGTACTCCACCTGATAAATATCCATGGAATATATTCTAAATCTCAAATGAGGTGATTATATGAGTAAAAAGTTTTCAATAGGCGAAATGTCAAAACTTCACAAAATAAGCATACAAACGCTAAGATACTATGACCAAATAGATTTATTTAAACCTGTTCATGTTGACCAAGAAAGCAATTACAGATATTACTCAATTGACCAATTTTCACAATTGGATATTATAAAATACTTAAAGTATCTAGGTATGCCATTAAAAGAAATCAAAGAAAAATTAGATGAAAACAATGAAGAAATTCTAAAATTATTAACCAATAAGATTAATATCGTAGATGAAAAAATTAAAGAATTAGAACTTATAAAAAAAGTATTAAGTACAAAAAAAGAAACAATGGAAAAAGGTATGAGAGTAGATGAAGTAGGTAAAATAGTAAGAAAACATATTCCAAGAAGAAGTATTTTATCCATAGAATATGAAGAAGGTTTAAGTAATGAAGAAACTATGGAGCTTTCCAGAAGACAAATAGCAAATATACTAGAAGATAATATCTCTGTGTTTTATGGTGGAGTAAGTGGTCTTGTATCTATAGATAAATTCTTAAAGGAAGATAAAGTCATCTATGAAAATAGCTTTGTAAATGTTGAAAGAGATTTATTTGATGCTAAGTCTCAAAAATATATATCTGAAATTTCAGCTGGTGATTTTATTTGTATGACATATAAAGGCTCTTACAGAGAAAATTATACTGCTTTTAAAAAGTTAGTTGATTATGTTGATTATAAAAGGATACCTATTGAAAATTATATATATGAGATACCTATAATAGACCCTCTGTCTACAAACAATGAAGATGAACTTCTAACCGAAATTCAGATACAGGTTAAAAAGAGAGAAATTGATTTAAGATGTCTAGTATAATCAGGTATTATAAAAAGGGCGTTTCCAAATGATTTTTAAATCATAAATGGAATGCCCTTTTTAAATAATAATTAAAATTTTATAGTTTAGACTTGGAAAATAATATGAAATGTTTTATTATATATCTATATACCTTATAATACGAGGTATATGATAAAATAAAGTAGGTGAATTTATGGACTTAAACAAAGAAGTGCTTAAAGGTCATATTGATACTTTAATATTATCAATACTAAGCAAAGGAGATTCATATGGATATGAAATAGCAAAAGTAGTTAGAGATGAAACTACATTTGAATTAAAAGAAAGTACACTCTATGTGTCTCTTAAAAGATTAGAATCTAAGGGCTTGATAAAATCTTATTGGGGAAATGACCAAGGCGTAGGAAGCAGGAGAAAGTATTACAATATAACAGATGATGGAAAGGACAACTTAGAAGTAAAAATTCAAGAGTGGTACTTTATACAAGATATTATGAACAAGTTTCTAAAGAAGGGGGATTAGATTTATGAAAATAATAGAAGAGTATTTAGAAACACTATATAAGAGTGAAAATAACAAAGAAATTCAAGATTTAAAAGAAGAGCTAAGAGAACATCTAACAACATCTGCAAATGAATTTATTGAAAATGGATATAAAATAGATGAAGCACAAAATAAGGCAATTGAAAGATTTGATGGTGATGGTGAGATGTCAGTAGAATTACGCTCAATGTTTAAACAAAAAATAGAACCTAAAAAAGTTTTATTGCGAAGATTATCAAATTCAAGGCTCTTATTTTTAAATTTATTTGGATGGCTTGTTGCAGCTGCTGCATTTACAGCCAATAGAGGTTTTGGTCACATAGTTCCACCTTGGTTGATTATAGCTTTGATAATTGTAGTAGTTATATTGATAATTTTAAGCATTATAATTAATAGATTAAAGAAAGAAATAGAAAATGACTATGTTATGTAGTCACATTAATAAATATAGTTTTGTTTTATTTATACGAGTAAGTACTACGATATTAATAGGTACTATGAAAGGAGTTTTTGTATATGGAGAAAAAAATATTATTAGAAAAAATTCTTGATACGCCAGGCGTTTCATATATTAATGAGAAAGTAAATTTATTTAAAGGTACCAAATGGATTTCATTTGGAACTTATATAATGACTGTTGAAAGCTTCTGCTATAAAGAAGATTCAAAACACTATAATCCAGTAATGGGTACATTTGATTATGAGTCAGAAATTTTTATAGTTAATGCCATATATAAAGATGAGGTCTACTCTATTAAAAATAAAAAACTCTATAGAAATGTATCTAAAGGAGATAAAATAGTTGTTACAATTAAATACTATTATGATAAATATGAAAATCTTATACATGAAGAAATTCATGACTACCACTCTTATCCTCTATCTAATGATTAAAGAAAAGACTGATAGTATCAAGATTGATATTTATTTTAGTTCACATAAGAAAATAATTATCGAGTATTAATTAAAGGCGAAAGCTCCTAGGAACTAACGCCTTTAATTAATCTAAATATTATTTTGTTTTTTATTCTGCTATATTATAAACTTTTAATTTATCTTTATTTATATGCTTTTTCTTAACCTCTACTAAGGCTTTTAATGTATCTAAAGATGTCATTATTTCAGTAGAAAATTCAATAGCTGTTCTTCTCATTTTAAATCCGTCTCTTGTTGAGTCATTACCTTTAGTAGGTGTATTTATTACTATATCAACTTGTTTATTTCTTATAGCATCTAGTATATTTGGTCTAGGCTCTTCAACTCTATTTACTATATCAGCTTCTATTCCATTCTCTCTTAGACTCTTAGCTGTACCTTCTGTAGCAACAAAAGTGTATCCTAACTCTTTCATATCTTTTGCTATTTCTATAAACTCTTCTTTATCGTTATTATTAACAGTAGCAAGTACTACTCCTCTTTCGTCAGACATATGTCTGCCTGCGGCTAAGAATCCTTTATATAGAGCTTCTTCTAGATTTTCTCCTACACCTAAAACTTCTCCTGTAGATTTCATTTCAGGTCCAAGACTTACTTCAACTTTAGCTAATTTAGACATTGAGAATACTGGCACTTTTACTGATACTAGTTTAGGCTCTTTATAAACTCCTGTACCATATCCTAAATCCTTTAATTTAGCTCCTAACATACATTTAGTAGCTAAGTCAACTATTGGTACCCCACTCACTTTACTTATATATGGTACTGTTCTACTGGCTCTAGGATTAACCTCTATTATATATAATTCATTCTGGAATTCTATAAATTGTATATTAACCATACCAATTACATTAAGGTCTAAAGCTATTTTTTTAGTATATTCTAGAATTTTGTCTTTTATCTTATCAGATATATTTTGGCTTGGATACATTGTCGTACTATCTCCAGAGTGAACTCCAGCTCTTTCTAAATGTTCCATTATTCCAGGTATTAATATATCTTCTTTATCACATATGGCATCTACTTCTATTTCTCTACCAGTTAGATATTTATCTATAAGTACTGGATTCTTATGGTCTCTGGCAAAGGCATCATCTAAATACTGAGTTAATTTTTCCTCGTTATAAGTTATTTCCATACCTTGACCACCAAGTACATAAGATGGTCTAACTAATACTGGATAACCTAATTCATTAGCAACTTCAATACCCTCATTAGTTGTCCATACACCTTTTCCTTTTGGTCTATTTATATCTAATCTCTCTAATAAGTCGTCAAATTTTTCTCTATCTTCTGCTGCATCTATATCATCAAAATCAGTTCCCAATATAGGTATTTTTTTCTCATGTAAGAACTTAGCTAGTTTTATAGCTGTTTGTCCTCCAAATTGTAGTATTACACCTTCTGGTTTTTCTTTTTCAATTATGTTTAAAACTTCTTCTTCTGTTAATGGTTCAAAATATAGTTTATCTGATGTATCAAAATCTGTACTTACTGTTTCAGGGTTATTGTTTACAATTATAGTTTCTATACCCATTTTTCTTAAAGATTTTACACAGTGAACTGAACAATAGTCAAATTCTATACCTTGACCTATTCTTATTGGTCCAGAACCTAATACTACAACTTTTCTCTTATCACTTACAACTACTTCATCATATTGCTCATAAGTTGAGTAGTAATATGGAGATAGAGCTTCAAATTCTCCTCCACATGTATCAACCATTTTATAAACAGGTTGTATATTGTATAGACTTCTTAATTCGTATAATTTTTCTGGGCTTATCTTCATTAAGTCAGATATACCTTTATCAGAGAATCCTTTTTTCTTTAATTCATGTAAGTATTCCTTATCTAAATCTTCTATTTTAAGACCTTTTAATTTTTCTTCTTGCTCAACTATCCATTTAAATTTATTTATAAACCACTTATCAACACCAGTGATTTCTTCTATCATTTCTACTTTATAGCCTCTTCTTATCATTTCAGCTAAATCAAACAATCTTTCATCATCAGGTACTACAACTCTTTTCTTTAGCTCTTCTAACGTTCTACCTTCTGATGGAGCATGAACTAATGAATATTTTCCTGTTTCTAGTGATCTTATTCCCTTAAGAATAGCAGCTTCAAAGTTGCTTCCTATACTCATTATTTCACCAGTTGCCATCATCTTAGTTCCTAATTTTCTATTTGCCTTTTTAAATTTATCAAATGGCCATTTTGGTATTTTTACTACTACATAATCTAAAGTTGGCTCAAAACAAGCATAAGTTTTTTTAGTTACTGCATTTTCTATTTCATCCAAAGTATATCCTAAGGCTATCTTAGCTGCCACTTTTGCTATTGGATATCCTGTAGCTTTTGATGCTAGTGCTGATGATCTACTAACTCTTGGATTTATTTCTATTATTGCATATTCTAAGCTATGTGGATTTAAAGCTATTTGAACATTACATCCACCTTGAACTTCTATTGCATTTATTATATCTATTGATGCTTTTCTAAGTAGTTGGTATTCTTCATCACTTAAAGTTTGACTTGGAGCAACAACTATACTATCTCCTGTATGAACTCCAACTGGGTCTACATTTTCCATGTTACATACAGTTATACAGTTTCCATTCCCATCTCTCATTACTTCATATTCTATTTCTTTCCAACCTTTTATACTCTTTTCAAGAAGAACTTGACCTACTGGACTTAATTGCAATCCATGTGAAAGTATCTCTCTTAATTCTTCCTCAGTATCAGCTATACCTCCACCAGTTCCACCTAGTGTATATGCTGGTCTTACAACCACTGGATATCCTATTTTGCTTGCAAATTCAAGACCTGCTTCTAGGTTTGTAACTATATCACTAACTATTACAGGTTGATTTATTTCTTTCATTACTTCTCTAAATAAATCTCTATCCTCACCCTTTTTTATAGACTCTATAGATGTACCTATAACTTTTACATTATATTTATCTAGTATACCAGCATCATGTAATTCTACAGCCAAGTTTAGTCCTGTTTGACCACCCATACCTGCAAGTAAGCTATCTGGTCTTTCTTTTTCTATTATTTTTTCTATAAATTCTATTGTTAATGGTTCTATATATATTTTATCTGCAATTTCTTTATCAGTCATTATCGTCGCTGGATTACTATTTACTAATACAACTTCTATTCCCTCTTCTTTTAATGCTTGGCAGGCCTGTGTTCCTGAGTAGTCAAACTCTGCTGCTTGACCTATTATTATTGGCCCTGACCCTAATACTAAAGTTTTCTTTATACTATCTAATTTAGGCATAACTCTTTCTCCTTATCTAAACAATTTTCACAGTTTCTATCTTCATAATCTATACAATCAATTTTAATTATTTTATTCCATATTAAATTTGAGATTATTTATTATATCTATATTAATTAAACCAATATTTTTTTGATTTAAGTTAGTCTTATTTTTAGTTATATATTATATATATTGATATTATTTATTTTACGAACTCTAAAAACTTATCGAAAATATAGTCATTATCTTTTGGCCCTGGACAAGCTTCAGGGTGGTATTGAACACTGTATACATCTAGCTTCTCATGTCTCATTCCCTCAACAGTATTATCATTTAAATTTATATGTGTCACTTTCATTTGTTTAGGAACTTCTGAAACATAATATCCATGATTTTGAGAAGTTATAAATACTTTTCCCTCTTCTAAATCTTTAACTGGATGATTTCCACCTCTATGTCCAAACTTAAGTTTAGCAGTTTTTCCTCCAAGAGCTAGGGCTAAAAGCTGATGCCCTAAGCATATTCCAACTATAGGCTTTTTACCAATTAGAGCTTTTATATTTTCTATAACATCTTCTAAATCCTCTGGGTCTCCAGGCCCATTTGATAAAAATATTAAATCAGGGTTTATACTTAATACATCTTCTGGAGATGTTGTAGCTGGGAATATTGTTATATCACATCCACGAGCTATAAATGATCTTAAGATATTTCTTTTAACTCCAAAATCCATAACAGCTACTTTTGGTCCATTTCCTTCTATATGCTCTACTTCTTTTCTTGTAACCGTTCTAACTGCTTCTGTATTTGAAAACTTATCTAATTTATGTTTAACATCTTCTAACTTGCTATCTTCTAATGTAATTATACCTTTCATTGTCCCATTATTTCTAAGTATCTTAGTTAAAGCTCTTGTATCTATTCCTTCTAGTCCTATCACTTTATTTTGCTTTAAATATTGGTCTATATCAATCTCACATCTAAAATTACTTGGAGAATCACTTTTTTCTCTTACTATAAATCCTTTCACTTGCACTTTTTCAGATTCTGCTGATGATAAATTTATACCATAATTTCCTATAAGAGGATAAGTCATAGTAACTATTTGACCATAGTAAGAAGGGTCTGTTAAAACTTCACCATATCCTATCATCGAAGTGTTAAATACTACTTCTCCTACACTTTCTTCTAAATATCCAAATGCTTTTCCTATAAAAACTGTCCCATCTTCTAATATTAACCTTGCTTTCATATTACAGTACCTCCTATAATTCTCTTTAGGCAAACTAAAGAACATTAACTAAATATAATCTTTTAAATATCTATATCTATTTTTCACTTTTACATTCTAGTTTTATACTTATTTACATTTATTTTTTATCTTTTTCTATTATACTACAAATTTCTTAAAAAAAAGAAGTTATCTCAAAAGTAAAAACTCATAGAAAAAATAACTTCTTCTTTTTAATTTAATGATTAAATTCTTAAACTATACAATCAACTTAATTTCTATTCAGCTATATTGTAAACTTTTAACTTATCTTTGTTTAGGTGTTTTTTCTTAACCTCTACTAGAGCTTTTAGTGTATCTAAAGATGTCATTATTTCAGTAGAAAATTCAATAGCTGTTCTTCTCATTTTAAATCCATCTCTTGTTGAGTCATTACCTTTAGTAGGTGTATTTATTACTATATCAACTTGTTTATTTCTTATAGCATCTAGTATGTTTGGTCTAGATTCTTCCACTCTGTTTACTATATCAGCTTCTATTCCATTTTCTCTTAGACTCTTAGCTGTCCCTTCTGTAGCAACAAAAGTGTATCCTAACTCTTTCATATCTTTTGCTATTGCTATAAACTCATCTTTATCGTTATTATTAACAGTAGCAAGTACTACTCCTCTTTCGTCAGACATATGTCTACCTGCAGCCAAGAATCCTTTATATAGAGCTTCTTCTAGATTTTCTCCTACACCTAAAACTTCTCCTGTAGATTTCATTTCAGGTCCAAGACTTACTTCAACTTTAGCTAATTTAGACATTGAGAATACTGGCACTTTTACTGATACTAGTTTAGGCTCTTTATAAACTCCTGTACCATATCCTAAATCCTTTAATTTAGCTCCTAACATACATTTAGTAGCTAAATCAACTATTGGTACCCCACTCACTTTACTTATATATGGTACTGTTCTACTGGCTCTAGGATTAACCTCTATTATATATAATTCATTCTGGAATTCTATAAATTGTATATTAACCATACCAAGTACATTAAGGTCTAAAGCTATTTTTTTAGTATATTCTACTATCTTTTCTTTTATCTTATCAGATATATTTTGGCTTGGATACATTGTCGTACTATCTCCAGAGTGAACTCCAGCTCTTTCTAAGTGTTCCATTATTCCAGGTATTAATATATCTTCTTTATCACATATGGCATCTACTTCTATTTCTCTACCAGTTAAATACTTGTCTATAAGTACTGGATTCTTATGGTCTCTATCAAATGCATCCTGTAGGTATTGAGATAATTTTTCTTCATTGTAAGTTATTTCCATACCTTGACCACCAAGTACATAAGATGGTCTAACTAATACTGGATAACCTAATTCATTAGCAACTTCAATACCTTCATTAAGTGACCATACACCTTTTCCTTTTGGTCTGTTTATGTCTAGTTTTTCTAATAAATCATCAAATTTTTCTCTATCTTCCGCTGCATCTATATCATCAAAATCAGTTCCCAATATAGGTATATTTTTCTCATGTAAGAACTTAGCTAGTTTTATAGCTGTTTGTCCTCCAAATTGTAATATTACACCTTCTGGTTTTTCTTTTTCAATTATACTTAAAACTTCTTCTTCTGTTAATGGTTCAAAATATAGTTTATCTGATGTATCAAAATCTGTACTTACTGTCTCAGGGTTATTGTTTATGATTATAGTTTCTATATCCATCTTTCTCAAAGATTTTACACAGTGAACTGAACAATAGTCAAATTCTATACCTTGACCTATTCTTATTGGTCCAGAGCCTAACACTATTACTTTTTTCTTATCACTTACAACTACTTCATCATATTGCTCATAAGTTGAGTAATAATATGGAGATATCGCATCTATTTCTCCTGCACATGTATCAACCATTTTGTATGCTGGTTTTATGTTATATAGACTTCTTAATTCGTATAATTTTTCTGGGCTTATCTTCATTAAGTCAGATATACCTTTATCAGAGAATCCTTTTTTCTTTAACTCAAGAAGATAATCTTTAGTTAAGTCTTCAATCTTCATAACTTTTAATTTTTCTTCTTGCTCAACTATCCATTTAAATTTATTTATAAACCATTTGTCTATTCCTGTGATTTGTTCTATCATTTCTACTTTATAGCCTCTTCTTATCATTTCAGCTAAATCAAACAATCTTTCATCATCAGGTACTACAACTCTTTTCTTCAACGCTTCAATACTTCTCTCTTCTGATGGAGCATGAACTAATGAATATTTTCCTGTTTCTAGTGATCTTATTCCCTTAAGAATAGCAGCTTCAAAGTTACTTCCTATACTCATTATTTCACCAGTTGCCATCATCTTAGTTCCTAATTTTCTATTTGCCTTTTTAAATTTATCAAATGGCCATTTTGGTATCTTAGCAACTACATAGTCTATAGTTGGCTCAAAACAAGCATAAGTTTTTTTAGTTACTGCATTTTCTATTTCATCCAAAGTATATCCTAAAGCTATTTTTGATGAAACTTTTGCTATTGGATATCCTGTAGCTTTTGATGCTAATGCTGATGATCTACTAACTCTTGGATTTATCTCTATAACTGCATATTCAAAACTATGTGGGTTTAATGCAAACTGAACATTGCATCCACCTTGAACTTCTACTGCATTTAATATATCTAAAGATGCTTTTTTAAGCATCGCACATTCTTTATTGCTTAGAGTTTGTGTTGGAGCAACAACTATACTATCTCCTGTATGAACTCCAACTGGGTCTATATTTTCCATGTTACATACAACTATACAGTTTCCTTTTGAATCTCTTATTACTTCATATTCTATTTCTTTCCAACCTTTTATACTTTTTTCAATTAATACTTGTCCAACTGGACTTAATTGCAATCCATGTGAAAGTATCTCTCTTAATTCTTCCTCAGTATCAGCGATACCTCCACCAGTTCCACCTAATGTGTATGCTGGTCTTACAACTACTGGATACCCTATTGTAAGTGCATAATCAAGACCTGCTTGTAAATCTGTAACTATATCACTAACTATTACAGGTTGATTTATTTCTTTCATTACATCTCTAAATATATCTCTGTCTTCACCTTTTTTAATAGATTCTACTGAAGTACCTATTATTTTTACTCCATATTTATCTAGTATGCCTTTTTCATAAAGCTCAACTGCTAAGTTTAATCCTGTTTGTCCACCCATACCTGCAAGTAAGCTATCTGGTCTTTCTTTTTCTATTATTTTTTCTATAAATTCTATTGTTAATGGTTCTATATATATTTTATCTGCCACTTCTTTATCAGTCATTATTGTAGCTGGATTACTATTTATTAATACAACTTCAATTCCTTCTTCTTTTAAAGATTGACATGCTTGAGTTCCTGAATAGTCAAATTCTGCCGCTTGACCTATTATTATTGGTCCTGACCCTAATACTAAAGTTTTCTTTATACTATCTAATTTAGGCATAAATTTTTCTCCTTATCTAAATGGTTTTTACTATCTGTAAATAATACTAAATCTATATTAATGCTAAGAATTTATTAAATATACAATCTAAATCTTCTTTTGTTGTGTATTCTGGAATGTACTGAACACTATATATTGGTAATTCCTTATGTCTCATTCCTTCTATAGTATTGTCATTTAAATTTACATGAGTTATCTCTGTATCTTCTGGCATTTCTGAAACATTGTATCCGTGATTTTGAGAAGTTATAAATACTTTTCCTGTTTCTAAACATTTAACTGGATGATTTCCTCCTCTATGTCCAAATGCAAGTTTTGAAGTTTTTCCACCTAATGCTAATGCCAAAGTTTGATGTCCTAAACCGATTCCTGCTAGTGGTTTTTTGCCTACTAATTTCTTTATATTTTCAACTATATCATTTATATCTTCTGGATTACCTGGCCCATTAGATAATAATATCAAGTCAGGGTTTATATTTAAAATTTCTTCTGAAGTAGTCATTGCTGGTACTACCATTATGTCACAGTTACAAGCTTTCAGTGAGTCTAATATACTATTTTTAACACCAAAGTCTACAACTAAGACTTTAACACCAGTCCCTTTAATATTTTCAATTTCTTTTCTTGTAACACTTTTAACAGAATCTTTATTGCAACACTCTGTTAATTTAGACTGAATTTCTTGTAATGATACATTTTCTAAAGTTATAATACCTTTTTTTGTTCCATTATTTCTAATAATCTTAGTCAATGCTCTTGTATCTATTCCTTCAAGTCCAATTACTTTGTTTTGCTTTAGATATGTGTCTATATCCATTTCACATCTAAAATTATTTGGGTTGTCACTTTTTTCTCTTACTATAAGTCCTTTTACTTGTACTTTATTTGATTCAACATCTTCTAAATTTATTCCATAGTTCCCTATAAGTGGATATGTCATTGTCACTATTTGTCCATAATAAGTTGCATCTGTCAGTAGTTCACCATATCCTGCCATTGAAGTATTAAACACAACTTCACCAACAGCTTCCTTTAAATATCCAAATGCTTTTCCTTCAAATACTGTTCCATCTTCTAAAATTAATTTCCCCTTCATATAAGCTACCTCCCAAATGTTTTATCTAAGCATTTTCTATTTCTTTTACAATATTAATAGCTGATTCTCTTGGACTTTCTGCTTTTGTTATAGGTCTTCCAACAACTAAATAATGAGCTCCTCTTTTTATTGCATCTGATGGAGTAACAACTCTTTTTTGGTCTCCAACTTCTGCTGACTTAGGTCTTATCCCTGGGCAAACTGTTATAAAATCAGTTCCACATGCCTCTACTATCTTATCTACTTCTTGAGCTGAGCAAACAACTCCATCTATTCCTGATTCTTTTGCTAATTTAGCTCTCTTTATAGCCAATTCTTCTGTTGTCATATTACATCCTATATCTTGTAAGTCTTGGTTGCTTAATGAAGTTAAAACTGTTACTCCAACCACCAAAGGTTTTTCTATATTTAATCTCTCTGCTTCTTCTTTAGCAACTAGTGCACATTGTCTCATCCCTTCCATATCTGATACATGAATTGTCATTAACCAAACATTATCTCTTACTGCAGCTCTTACTGCACTTTTCATAGTATTTGGAATATCATGGAATTTAAGGTCTAGAAATATTTTTTTACCTTTTTCTTTTAAATAGTCTATTGTCTTTCCTTTTGTAGCCACATATTGTTCTAGTCCTACTTTAAATATATCTACACTATCTTCCAATTTGTCTATTAGTTCTTTAGCTTTATCAAATTCGTCAGTATCAATTGCAACTATTAGCTTCTCTTTACCATTTATCATTTTTATATCTCCTTTTTAATAAAGCCTAAATCCTCATAAAAAAATCCTTACACCAAAAGAGGCACAAGGATTTTATCTATACATAACTTTGATATTAATTAGCTATGAGATATCTTTCCCAGTCTCTCTGGACTAGTTTAAAAGACTTTATTATATTTAAATTTTTTATTTTATACTCATCAAAAACCTCTAGGTGATTTACTAGAGGTTATATATTAACACTATCTATAACCCTTTAGTCTCTCTGGACTAGTTTAAGGAATTTAGTCATAATATTTTTTCTTTATTTATATAACTTTATGTATCTTAAGGATATTTTAAAGTTTCATCTTTTTTATAATTAAACCACTAATTGCTTTTTATGTCAATAAGTCTTTGAATTATTCTTCCTCTTTATCAAATAATTTTTTTTCAAAATAAGACTCTGCATTATATATAGCAGCAGCTGGATTATGCCCAGTTACTCTATCTTTGACAATTAGAGTTGTTATAGGAGCTTCCATATATTTCATGGCTAATGTATCATGACCAACACATAATCCAAGAATTATATTAAGGTCAACTTTAGCCTCATTTAAAAATAAAGCTTGCCCTATTGGATTACACATTATTTCATCTTTACATTTTGATATTGTTTGTGATGGCTTCAATCCAACTGTAGTCTTAGGAATCGCTCCATTTTTACATATAACAGAAAACACTTCAAATCCATGATGTTCAAATACCTTTTGTACTGTTTGCATTTCTCTTTTTAAACCAATACAAAATGCTATACCAATTTTTTTATAGTCACATTTTTTAGCAAACTCTATAATCTCTTTTAACCTAGTATATTGACAGTATCCCTCTGTTTCAATTAATCCAGCATTATAAGCTATTTTTCTATTTTCTTCCTCTTCATAAAGTTTTTTTGCTTTTTCTTGTAACTCAACTTCCCTAGTTGGGCATATCTTCATTAGCTTATCCATATCTCCATCTGAACAGCCTCTAAGATTACATTTCCCACACTTATACATGTCTACTATCCCCTCTCAAAATTTTATTCATTTTGTGATTCTTCTTTTTCCAAACTTAAATTTTCATCTTGAGTTTCTTCTTCTTCTGGTTTTACATGTTCAACTACAGTTATAAAATATGATTTTCCTATTTTATTCTTTATAGGAAGTTTTTCATATGAAACATCTATTTTATTTTTTATACATGCTATATCAAAATGTCTTAAACCTACACCTAAGCTAACCTTATTCATATATTCACAATGTTTCTTAGGTTTCTTTTCAAATAGATGAAGACCTCGTTCATCTTTGTGAAAATACCAAGGTTGAGAGTTTTTCACAGATGGAGCTCTTCTTGTAAATTCTAATATTTCTTTCCATTTTCTATTTCTATTTATTTTATTTATAATATCTTTTACTGGTTTTCTATCAGGTCTAGCATATCTTGTCCTAAATAAATCTTCATTTTTTGCCGGATATCCAAAAGCTATTATTATATATGGATTTTCTATTTTGTTTTCATCTTCTTCTTCTGTTTTTATTCCAGCTAAATAATCTAAATCGTCTTCTTCATCTTCTCTTGGGTCTTTGTTTCCAATATCTACAAATTCCAAGATATCTTCTCTTTTTAATGTGGACTCCAGCCAACAAGTAGCTACTCCTAATGTTGTAAGACGTAATACTATACCTTCAGTAGCAAAACCTATATTTTGTAAATAGTCTTTTCCCTTATCTGATGTGACTACTATATAATGAGGTGCTTTTACTTTACACTCTTTCCCCATTAAAAAGTGTATTATATGACCTCTATCAACAACATGTGCTTTAATATTTAAATCTTCATTTAAGTATTCTAAATTTTTACAACTTCTTTTTATTTCTTCCATTAATGGCTTTTTTAGTTTTGTACTGGAAAAATTTCTTACAGATTTTCTATAAAAAATGGCTTCATAAAGCTCCATTTATGCCCTCCTAACTGAAATCTTCTGTTCATAATATATAAACTACTATATTTAAACATATATAAGCTTTGCCAGAAAATTTTTTATTTCATTATAAATATCTATCTCATTATTATATTATAAGTTTTTTTCGGTATTCTTGTATAGCCTTTCACTAAAAAAGTATTTTTATTTCTACTTTAATACTATTATCAACAAAAAATAACGTCTTAGTTACAATTATATATCTAAACAATCTATTTTAATTAGAATACATATTTTTTATTTCTCAGTCTATTAAGTATAAATATTTTAAATATGACCCAAAATCTAAGTAATGATATAATATTTATAAGTTATTTAATGTTAAAAATACAGGAGGATAGATATGGATTTCAATAAAAATTTAGAAAAATATGCTGAGTTAGCAATTAAGGTCGGAGTTAACATACAGCCAGGTCAAACTTTACTTATAAAATCACCAATCGAATGTGCTGATTTTGCAAGAAATGCACTGAGGGAAGCATATAAATGTGGAGCTAAAAATGTATATATAGAATGGTCTGATGAAGAAAGTACTCTCATTAAATATTTATATGCTCCAAACGAAGCATTTCATGAGTTTCCAAAATGGACAGCAGATCAATATGTAGATATAGCTAAAGAAGGTGGAGCATTTTTATCAGTATATGCTCAAAACCCTGATTTATTAAAAGATGTTGACCCTGAGAAAGTTGCTAACTTTCAAAAAGCTTCTGGAAAGGCTTTAAAAGAGTGGCGTTCTTATACGCTAACAGATAAATGTAAATGGAGTATAGTTTCTGTACCAACAAAAGATTGGGCAAAAAAAGTATTTCCAAGTTTATCAGAAGATGAAGCAATAGATAAATTATGGGATGCCATATTTAAGTGTTCAAGAGTTGCTGGACAAGACCCTATAAAATCATGGAAAGAACATAATGAAAATCTAAAGTCTAAAATGGATTTTTTAAATGAAAGTAATTTTAAAACTTTAAAGTATAAATCTTCAAAAACTGATTTAACTTTAGATTTACCAAAAGGTCATATTTGGTTAAGTGGAGCATCTAAAGACCCTAACGGAGTAAGTTTTAATCCTAACATTCCAACTGAAGAGATTTTTGGAATGCCACACAAGTTTAAGGTCAATGGAACTGTATACAGTACTAAACCCCTTGTTTATGGAGGAAATATAATTGATAATTTCTCTTTGACTTTCAAAGATGGTAAAATAGTAGATTTCTCTGCTGAAAAGGGACTAGAAACATTAAAGAAACTTATTGAAACAGATGAGGGTTCTCATTATCTAGGAGAGGTTGCTCTTGTTCCATATAACTCTCCAATATCTGATACAAATATTATTTTTTATAATACTTTATATGATGAAAATGCTTCTTGCCACTTTGCAATTGGTTCTGCATATAAGACTTGCTTAGATGGTGGAAATGATTTGAAAGATGAAGAATTAGATGAGTATGGAGTAAATGATAGTCTAACACATGTTGACTTTATGGTTGGTTCTTCGGATATGGATATTGTCGGAGAAACTCATGATGGAAAACATATACAGATTTTTAAAGATGGCAATTGGGCTTTTTAAGTGTTGTTATACTAAAAAGGGCTGACGGAAGTTATACCAGACTTCCCAGCCCTTTTTAATGTTGATGATAAATATTTTTTTATATTAATTAATCTCATTATTATAGATTAATTCCTATTATTTTGGACATAAGTTTCTAAAACTTATATTTATATTATATATAAAATATCCTATTTAGTAAAACCTTTATTTCGATTTACATGCTAAAAATTTAGCTTTGCTATCTCAACAGCAGATTTTGCATCCTTTGAATAATAGTCAGCTCCCATTTCCTCAGCATATTCTTCTGTCAAAACAGCACCACCTACAAATACTTTTGCATTTATTTCATTATCTCTTAATGCTTGAATTGTATCTTTCATACTTTGAACAGTTGTAGTCATAAGTGCACTTAACCCTACTAACTTTATATCTCTTTTTTTAGCAACCTCTACTACTTCCTCAATTGGAACATCTTTTCCTAAGTCTATAACTTCATATCCATAATTCTCTAGCATTATTTTTACTATATTTTTTCCAATATCATGAATATCTCCTTTTACTGTAGCAACTATTATTTTTCCTTTAGATACATTATCACTACTTCTACTTATTAAGGTTTCTTTTATTGTATTTAGTGCAGTTTTCACTGTTTCTGCTGATTGAATAAGTTGTGGTAAAAAGATGTCTCCACTATCATATTTCTTTCCTACTCTATCAAGAGCTGGAATTAAAATTTTATCTAATATATAATTTTCATCCTTCTCTTTTAAAAGATTCAACGTTTCATTTTTGGCTTCTTCTTTTAATCCCCTTTCAACTAAAACATCTAGTGATAAGTCTTTATTAGCTTTAATAGTGGAATCAGACTGTTTTGAATTATTCATATTACTATATTGATTTATATAATCTACGCAGCCTTTATCTGTATTATTTAAGATTCTAAAAGAATTAATAGCCTCCATCATACTATATTCGTTTGGATTTATAATTGCTAAGTCAAGCCCTGCTCCTAAAGCTAGCGTTAAAAAAGAAGCATTAAGTGCTTTTCTATTTGGAAGTCCAAATGAAATATTTGAAACACCTAGTATAGTTTTTACCCCTAATGTCTTAACCATTGTTATGGCTCTTATAGTTTCTATTGCTTCCTCTTGTTGTGCTGAAACAGTTAGTGATAAACAATCTATAAATATATCTTTTGGTTTTATTCCATAAGAAACTGCTCTATCAACTATTTTTTTTGCTATTTCAAATCTTTCCTCAGCTCTTTTAGGTATACCTTTTTCATCTAATGCAAGACCAACCACACATGCACCATACTTTTTAACTATTGGTAATATGCTTTCTAAGGACTCTTCTTTGCCGTTTACAGAGTTTACAATTGTTCTACCATTATAATATCTAAGACCTTGTTCTAAAGCCTCTACATTGGAAGAATCGACTTGTAATGGTGTATCTACTACTGCTTGAATCTCTTTTATCAACTTTGGCATTAATTTCTTTTCATTTATTTCTGGCAAACCAACATTCACGCCTAATATTTGTGCACCAGCACTTACTTGTTCCAACCCCAAATTTATTGCATAATCTAAATTTTCATTTTTTAAAGCTTCTTGTAAAGATTTTCTACCAGTTGGATTTAATCTTTCTCCGACAACTGTAGGTGATTCTACTTCCACAAATTTTGAGGGCGAACAAACTACACATTTATCAATCTTTTCGGTACTTCCCTTTTTAACAGAACTTATATTTTCAGATATTTCTTTTATAAAGCTTGGATTTGTGCCACAACACCCGCCTATTATAGTTGCTCCAGCTTCAACAAATTTTTTGACTCCCTCAAAAAATTCCTTTGCATCAACATCATAGATAGCTTCTCCATCAACTATATTTGGTAAACCTGCATTTGCTTGAACCATTACAGGTATTGAAGCTCTTGACACAATTTTTTTGACTATTGGCAAAAGCTGTTTAGGACCTAATGAACAGTTTACTCCTATTGCATCAACTCCCAGACCTTCTATTGTGGCAACCATACTTTCTGGCATACATCCAGTAAAACTTCTCCCACTCTCATCAAATGTCATAGTACAGAAAACAGGTAAGTCAGAATTCTCTTTAGCCGCTAAAACGGCTGCTTTAGCTTCATATAAATCCATCATAGTCTCTATTACTATTACATCAGCTCCAGATTTAACTCCCTGTAATACTTGTCTTTTAAATATCTCATATGCTCTGTCAAAGCTTAAAGTTCCCATAGGCTCTAACATTTCTCCTATAGGACCAATATCTAGTGCTACATATCTAGGTTTAGTGTTATCTACATTTTCTATAGCTTTTCTAGCCACTAAAATAGCATTGTCGATAACTTTTTCTACTGTATATTCACTATCTAATTTTAATTCATTACACCCAAAAGTATTTGTAAGAATTACATTTGAGCCTGCTTCTAAATATGATGTATGTATCTCTATAAGTTTTTCTGGATTTTGAAGACCAAATACTTCTGGATTTTCACCTATTTTTAACCCCTTTTGTTGAAGCATTGTTCCCATTGCACCATCAAATATTAATATATTATCCTTTAGATATTGTCTTATTTCCACAAGAATTCGCTCCTTTTCTATATGTACAATTTCTGTAGTTTTTACAATTTTCACACGATTTTTCTTTCTTTGATTTATCTATTTTCAAATTAGAAATGCCTATAATAGCTACTACTGATTTTCTTGGTATCATAATCCCATTTGATGTAATTGTGAGTCCTATTTGTTTTTGAGCATTTAAAACATTTAATATATCTATATTTTTCTCTATTGGTAAGTCCCCATATCCTGGGCTATATCGCATAGTTATAAATTTGTTTTGTTTTAAAAAAACCTTTTCTATATCATTTTGAACAATATCGCATACTTCTTCTATTGCTGTTGTTCCACATGAATCAATTATTAGTCCTCTTGTTAAGTCTGAGTAAGAGTATCTTTTTATTTCCTTTTCTACCTCTATTCCCAAAGTAGCTGCCATAATTACACATTCATCACAGTCTTTTAGAAGTTCATATATATCCTTACTTTTTAAGGTTAAATTTGTTTCCTCTAGTTCTACAATCTTATCTTTATTTATTTTGATAGGATAAATCCTAGATATATATCTAGGATTTATCTTGTTTTTGGCTATTTCTATACATTCATCAATAGTTTCTTTAAGTTCTTTATCTATTTCTTGTCCTTTATATTGTAAATACCTTAGAACCTCACTTTGATTTATGCTTATACGTTCTCTTTCAATTACATTATTCTCCATATATATTAAGAGAAAATCCTTTATCTAAAACATCTTTTGCATATTCTTTTGCTCCAAATAAAGATAAGTCTCTATAATTTCCACATTCTAAAGCTGTAGCAGCTGGCATTTTATCAGATTCAATTACTTTCTTTAATGCCTTTTCTAAACCATCTTTAACTGTCTTAGCATCTATATCTCCCCATAATATTAAATAAAATCCTGTTCTGCACCCCATTGGAGATAAATCTATCACACCATCTAATGTTTCTCTTAAATAAGTTGCTAATAAATGTTCTAAACCATGCATAGCAGCAGTTCCAAAGCTTTCTACATTTGGTTGTAAAAATCTCAAGTCAAATTTAGTTATTTTATCCCCTTTAACTCCATCAAGTACACTACACTTTCTCACAAAAGGAGCTTTAACTTTTGTATGATCTAATTTAAAACTTTCTACTTTTTCCATTTTTGAATCCTCCATCATCACTTAAAAATTTTTTACTTTAAATCTATAAAAAAACTCCCCCTATCCACTATTGATAAGAAGAGTATATTATTTCCAATCATCTCATCGTTGTTAGCAGGACCACCTAATAAAAGGTTGGTATAGGATCGCTGAGCTAACTCTCTCCCCTAATTCTTGATAAGTATCTTATTAAACTGACTTAAATTATATATTACTTTTTTATTTTTGTAAACACTTTATACTATAAATATTTGTGTATCTAAATCATACTTTTATCTTATTACACAGTTTCTTGTATTATTGGTAGTTGTACCTCAAATACAGTTTGATGTATATTACTTGAAACAGTAATTTCCCCACCATGTAAATTCACAATATTTTTTGTAATTGCAAGACCTAATCCAGAACCTCCATCATTGCTATTTCTTGATTTTTCAACTCTATAGAATCTATCAAATATATTTGGTAAATCTAATACTGGAATGGGTTCTCCATAATTTATAACTTTTGCAATAGCCATATTTCCTTTTTTTGCTGTTACTATATCCACATAAATTCCTTCTTTTCCATATTTCATAGCATTGGTTATAAGATTTTCAAAAGCTCTCACCAATTTATTTGGGTCAGCATTTATAATTAATTTTTCTTCATTGAAAGTAACTCTACTAACCATAAATTCTTTTTTAAAATAAAATCCAAGTTGAGATACTATTTGGCTTAATAGCTCTACCAAGTTTATGTCTATTTTTTTTAATCTTATTGTATTATTTTGCATTTTTGTAAGTTCAAATAAATCATTTATAAGTATATTTAAACTTTTTGATTTCTCATATGCAATATTAACATAATACATCAACTGAACTTCATCTTTATACTTACCATCTTCTATCAATCCTAGATAACCCATTATTGAGGTTAAAGGAGTTCTTAGGTCATGTGAAACATTTGTTATTAAATCTGTCTTAGTTTGTTGAGCCTGTCTTTCTTCAACAGTTATATTTCTAAGTTGATAAACTATACTATTGATTTTATTTGCAAGTTCATCAATCTCATCAATTTTTTTATCACTTAATCCATTTGACTCATACTCAATATCTATACTTTTTTCTAAATCGCCTTCCTCCATTGAGTTTACAGCATCCATGATAATTTCTAGTTTTTTATTTTTGTTATCAGTATCTTTTAGAAAATTTACAAGTTTTTTATTTCTCTTGTATGACATTAATGAATAAATTGATAATGATGCTGTCAGAAATAAAACTGAATATAATGTGCTGTCTCCTATAACAGATCTAATATTTCTTAAACTAAGCATAAAGTAATTAATTGTAGATAAAGTAGTTCTTATATATAATATCTTTATTATATATGCACTTGTTAACATAATAATTAGGGTTATAATACAGCTTATTATAAAGTCTACTATAGGACGAAACATATAATTTAATACACTCTTATTTTTCAATTTTATATCCTACCCCCCATACAGTATGAATTATTTTTTCTCCATCTGTATACTTTTCAATTTTATCTCTTATCCTACTCATATGAACCATTACAGTATTGTTAGATTGGTAGTATTGTTCTTTCCATACTTTTTCAAATATCTCTTCTGTACTATATACTCTACCTTTATTATTTGCTAGTAAATACAAGATATCAAATTCTCTCGATGTCAAAAATATATCCTTTCCAGCTACTGTTACACTATGCTTTTCCTTATCTATTAATACCACTCCAACTTCTATGACATCTTTATTTTCTTTGTTAGTACCACTAAAATAATACGCTCTTCTAAGTAATGCTTTTACTCTCACAGTAAGTTCAAGTGGATTAAATGGCTTTGTTAGATAGTCATCCGCACCTGTCATTATTCCTTGTATCTTATCCATATCCTCTGATTTGGCACTCAACATAAGTATTGGTATATTTAAACTTACTCTAACTCTTCTACAAACTTCTATCCCATCCATCTTTGGCATCATTATATCCAATACCATCAGATGAATATTTTCTTTTTCTAAAATATCTAAAGCTTCTTGTCCATCTTTAGCCTTAATTACATTATATCCATCATTTAAAAGGTATATCTCTACAAGGTCTCTTATTTCCTTTTCATCATCCACAACAAGAATTGTATCTTTCACTTTTTCACATCCTAACTTACTTTAATATAGTTTTTACTCATCTAAAATTATACTATACTTAAAGTAGTCTAGTATCAAATTTATTTATATTACATTTAGTAATATCATACAATTTATGTTATGTTGTTTTATTATTTGTTTTGCAAATATTCTTCCAAAGTTAACCCTTTTGAATAAATTTCCTCAGCAACATCCTTACCCACATATCTAATATGCCATGGCTCATATGCTGTACCTGTTATATCTTCTTTACCTTTAGGATATCTTATTATAAATCCAAATTTATGAGCATTTTCTGCCAACCATATAGCTTCTTTTGTACTTCCAACAAACCATCTCTCTGGATTTGTCAAGTCAATACACAGTCCAGATTGATGTTCACTATGTCCAGGTTTTGCTACATATGCATCAGCTTTTTCCTGACCTTGAGAATTTACTCTTCTTGTATAAGTATCTTGTTGAGTCTCATAAGACCTATATGCTGAAGACCCTAAAAACTGTATTCCTTCTTCATTAGCTTGTCTAACTAAGTCTTCTACTGCTTTTGCAGGTTCTCCTGCCATTTGTTTTTCCTCTTCAGTAGCTTCTGGAACAAATTCTATATTTACCTTAGTAATGTCTTTCGGCATATAATCTTTACTAAGTTCATTTGTCTTGTTTACCAATAATATATTATCTGCTATACTATTTGAGTGATTTTTTTTCTGAGAATCTGTTTCAACATCTTGAGATGAATCAAATTGAGCAGTTCCAGTTGGTTCTTCATCTTTCAGAATTTTATCTTTAACTATAAACATACTTATAAATACTACTACTATAATGCCTAACATCAATTTTAATTTTTTCATGGTTGAATCGTCTCCTTCGTTATGTTTATTAACGTTAATTTTAGAGTATAAGTTTTAAGTATTTTATAAGTAAACCTTAAGTTATTCTTAAGTTTATATTTTCAAATAAAGGATGGTGCTAAAAATGTCTATGCAAAAACTTCTTAGTAAAGCTCGTAAGGCTATACAAGACTTTGATATGATACAAGAAAATGATAAAATTGCAGTTGGCCTTTCTGGTGGAAAAGATAGTTTGACATTACTTCATATACTTAAAAATTATCAAAGATTTTCTCCACAAAAGTTTGAATTAATAGCTGTAACTCTAAATACTGGTGGAATTGATAACTCACCATTAAACAAATTATGTGAGGAAATAAATGTACCTTTTTATGAATTTCAAACTAATATAAAAGAAATTGTATTTGATATAAGAAAAGAAAAAAATCCTTGTGCACTATGTGCTAATTTAAGAAGAGGTGCTTTAAATGACAACGCAAAGAAACTTGGGTGCAACAAAGTAGCTCTTGGACACCATAAGGATGATGCTATTGAGACATTTTTAATGTCTATGTTTTATGAAGGAAGAGTTAATTGTTTTTCGCCAAAAACATACTTAGATAGACAAGATTTAACTGTTATAAGACCAATGATTTACATAGAAGAATATATGACTAAGAAGATTTCAAAGGAGTGTAACTATCCTATCATAGCAAACCCATGTCCTGCAAATGGCCATACTAGGAGAGAATACATAAAAAACCTTATTGCGAATTTAAATAAAGAAATGCCAGATTTTAAAAGAAATGTATTTGGAGCTTTAAATAATTCAGAAAAACTTTTTATATGGGATAAGGAAAATATAAAAAATATTTATTTAAAGTAATTTAAATATAACATTAAATCATTTTCATACATTGTATAAAAATTAATATCTTTATATAAAGAAACACAAGATTGTATTAATTATAAATACTCTCTATTTATAATTGACACAATCTTGCTATATTATAATCTTTTATATTTTTATTATTTTTTATATCTATATTTTAATAGTTATTAATATTATTATCAATTCTAATAAATGTATTAACTATAACTTAAACTTTTTATATTCTTAACTCAATTTATTCTTAAAATTTCTATCCCTCTATATTTCATAAAAACAATATTTTATACTAGATTAGAATATTAAATTCGACTATCTCTGGTACATTAAAAAATCTAAATGGCAACTTTGTACTTCCAAGACCAGAACTCACATATAGATGATTTCCCTTTATATCATAAAATCCTTTAGTGTATTTCCTTCCATATGGAGGAGTAACTAAAGCACCCTTGAAAGGCAACCTTATTTGACCACCATGACTATGTCCAGATAAAACTAAATTCATTGTATCTTTACTGAGCATATCTACCAAATCTGGTTCATGTGCTAATAATAAATTAAAACTATTATAATCAGTTTTGCTTTCCAAATCTCGTATATCTGGATTACCATTTAATATCTCATCAGCTCCAAGTATATTAATATACTTATTGTCTTCAAGTCTTATTTTCTTATTTTCATTAACTAAAAGATTAAAGTTAGAGTTTTTCATAATTTGTCTATAATACCTAGGAAGTTTATACATATAATCATGATTACCAAATACTGAAAACTTTCCTAACCTTGCATTCATACTAGATAAAATCTTTGTAATTTCATCTATATCTGGATTTTTATTAGAATAATCAATTAAATCTCCAGTAAATACTAATATATCTGGATTTAAGGCATTCACCCTATTAGCTACTTTTTTAAGTTTATTAGTCGAATAAAAACTGCCTATTTGAGTATCTGAAATCTGAACTACTTTTATAATCTCATTCTCATTTTTTACTATATCTTCTTTAATCATGTTTCCATCTTCATTTATATTATATTTTTTCACAATTAATAGACTCGGTTCTATTGCAACTGAGTATATAAAAATTAAAACAAATATCAATATAAAAAATTTTAAAAAACGCTTTATCTTTAATTTCAAAGTATCTACCTACTTATTTATTATCTTAAACTATTTGCATTACAGACTCAACTTTATCCATTTTTCTATCATGTAATTTTGGTTTATTGGCTAAGAACCATTTATATGTTGTTGTAAGGCCTTCTTTTAATAAAACATTTGGTATATAAAGACCATGTTCAATAAGCTTATTTATATCTAGATTAAAGTCTATATTTCTAAATGGGAAGTAAGTTCTCTCTCTAAACTCAACTTTTTCCATGTCTACATATTTTATAATAGGTTCCTTCCCAATAACTTCTCCACATGTATATATAAGTTCATCCCAAGATATTAACTGTGGATTTGTTACATTATACGCTTCTCTCACATGAGAATTTTTCATTACACTTTCTAACACTTTTACTAAATCCCCAATATATATAAATTGATTGCTTACTTGTTTTCCTTTAGGTACTGGTATTTTTTCGTTTTTTTCTATTTTTTCAAAGAAATAGTATTCTCTATACAAATTATTATTTTCACCATATATATAAGTTGGCCTAATAATTATATATGGTATAGAACTATTTATAACAAAATCTTCTGTTTCTTTTTTGTTAAGTCCATATTTACCCCAGTTTTCATTTTCACCTTTTTCATTATCTTCTTTTACATTTCTTCCACTATCTTTGTATACGGCTCCTGCTGACAATACTATGTATTTTTTTAAGCTATCTAAGTTCACAAAATCAATAAGATTACCAACATCCTCTTTTGTATATGCTGTCATATCATATATGTAATCGTACTGTCTTCCATTGATAATGTTTTCCATATCTTTGCGTACTTTTCTATCGCAAATTAAGTGCTCTCTAAATCCTTTATAATCTATTTCCTTTTTACCATTCGTAAGTATATCTATTTGATACCCACATTTAATTAAACGCTTAGCAAGTGCAGAACCTATGAAGTCGCTTCCACCCATGATTAAAATAGATTTCATTTCAAGTGCATCCTCCTCTTTTTTAAATGGCTTCCTTAATTATAATATCATATTTTTAAATATGCTACACCATTTTGTATTGTTTTTGTCTATAAAAGATATTTATAGCAAAATATCTTTTATAGATTTAACACTTTCGACAATATAGGTAGGATTGCTCTTACTAATTTCATCAAAAGAACCATATCCATACAATACCCCTATAGAATCTACACCTATTTTATTAGCTCCAATTATATCGTATTTTCTATCACCAATCATAATGACCTTATCTTTATCTGTTACACCACACAAATCTAACACATATTCTATAACTTCATTTTTATTTACTCTTGTACCATCAAGGTTACTACCTGCGATATATTTAAAATAACTATCTATACCAAAATATTTAAGTATGGTTTCTGCAAAAACTGTTGGTTTAGAAGTAGCTAATAATAATGTTTTCCCATTCTCATAAAGTATTTTTAAAGTCTCCTTTATGTCTTTATAGATTTTATTTTCAAATATTCCTCTGTCAGAAAAGTATTCTCTATATTTTTCAACAGCTTCTGTTGCCTTTTCATCTTCAAATTTATAATAGTCTTTGAAAGTAGAATGTAGGGGTGGCCCTATAAATTGTTCTAAGTTATCCAATTCTTCTTCTATACCAAAACTATTTAAAGAATATTGAATAGACTTTGTTATTCCTTCTTTAGGGTCTGTAAGTGTTCCATCTAGGTCAAACAGCACTATTTCATAATTTTTCTTCATATATAAGTCCTCCACTTTTTATAAAAATAATACATTATCTTTTGAGTTTATATATTTTAAAAAGCTATAGTAATAGAATCTTAATCTAATACTATAGCTTAAATAATAATCAAATCTTATATGTTGTCTTGAAACTAAATCTAAACAGTCTTATTTAACTGTTATAGCTGAAACTGGACATCCTTCTTCTGCTTCTTTACATAAATCTTGTAATTCTGCTGGTATTTCTCCTTCAATTGCAACTGAATGTCCTTCATCACTCATACTAAAAACGTCTGGACATGTTCCTATACACGCTCCACAAGCTACACATACATCTTTATCAACAAATGCTTTCATACTAAAATACCTCCCCTAAAATTATAATTATTGTTCCATTACATATTTATCCAATATATACTAATTTAAACATATTTTTCCTTTTTTTTCAATATAACTTAATTTATTACAGTGCCATCATACGAATGTCTATAAACTTCACTACTTTTCATCCATGATTTTATAGTATATTGTAAGTTCAATTTTTTATTTAGCATTAGTTCATTATTATTATAATCTGTTATAATTTCTTCACTATCATCTATTGTAAATATTGTAAAATCACCTTCTCCACCAATTTTTATCCTACCTTGACTTCCTTGCAAATTAAAAACTTTTGTTGGATATTCAGTTACTTTTTCTATACATTTTTCTAGAGGTATACCAAGTTCCATGATTTTATTTACAACATTTAAAAGAGAATAATGTATATCTTTCATATTTTTTATATGCATATCTGTACTTATTAAATCTGGCTCTAATCCTTGATTTACTGCTTTTTTAAAGACTTCAAAATCAAACTGCTCTAATCCATGGCATACATCAAATAATACACCTCTATCTTTTGCATTTAATACAGATTCTCTCAAACTGCCAGATTCATTAAATATTCCATTTGTGCTATTTCCATATACAGGCGTAACTACATCTCCCTTTCCCAAAATATTCATTACTTCATCTATATATGATGGATACTCCCCTATATATACCACTAATGGTAAATTTAATTTTTCTGCAATTTGCTTTGACTTCTTAATTATATCTATACCATCTGTACTAGATTGAAATTTACTTGCTTTTACTTTTATACCTTTTATCTTTTCCATGTTTTTTTCTACAATAGACTCAATGTTATCAAAATTTATAACATCTAAAGATGTTGATTCATTCAATATATTTAATCCCTCATTAGTTACATTTAAAAATGAATACACTTCAGTCTTACATTCATCCATATATTTTTTCTTAAAATCGTAGTAATTTACAGGACCTGCTGTACCTGCATCAAATATAACTGTTGAACCTTTTTCAATTCCAATTGAATCAGAATCCATACCTGTAGGTAATTTTCTCTTATAACAATGGGTATGAACATCTATAAATCCAGGAGAAATATACATGTTGTTAGCATTTATTATCTCAAACTCTTTGTTTATGAGTATTTTTTCTTTTCTTATCATTTCTTTAAGATTTAATCCAATATCACATATCTTTCCATGTAAAACCAAGATATCTCTTTTCTCAAATTTGATACCATCTTTTGGAGATATTATTGTGCCATTTCTTATAAGTAAGTTTTTCATTTATTCCACATCCTAATTACAGTATAATTTCTCTAATAGTTTTATCTTACATAAAGAAAATAAGTCTAAAAATAAAAAAATTTTAGACTTATTCATTATATTATACTATATTAATTATATTAAATTAAATAAAAACTTGGACTTACTTTAAAAAACAATTTAGTATTTGTTGTTCTGCTTCTTCTTCTGTAAGTCCTAATGTCATCATCTTTAAAATTTGGTCTCCTGCAATCTTTCCAATTGCTGCTTCATGTACTAAAAGAGCATCTGGATGGTTTGCAGCAATTTCAGGTATAGCACTAATTTGAGAATTTCCCATAATTATTGAGTCACATTGAACATGTGCAGAGCAAAGAGAATCCCCAATAACACAAGGATTAAATTTTTGTTTAGAGTTGTCTTGACCAACTGTACGAGAAATTACTTGAGCAGAAGAATTTTCACCTTCCAATATAACCTTCATATTAGATTCTGCAACTTGATTTCCATGAGTTAACAACTTTTCAAATACAACTATCTTTGCTCCTTTACCTAAAGTGGCATCCATTTCTCTTTTAGTTGAATCAACGCCTTTAATCTGAATTGTTTCCATTTCACAATATGAATCTTCACCCATATTAACAATCGTAACTGGATTTAAAATTCTTTTTCCTTCTCCATCACCTTCGCCATAATGTTTTTCCACATATTTTAGACGAGCTCCTTTATGTAAGAAGAATCTATGTATTCCATTGTGTTCACTGTCATCATTACCACAATTATGTATACCACAACCAGCAATTATAACAACATCTGCATTTTCTCCAATTTCAAAATCATTATAAACCATGTCTTGTACACCAGCTTCTGTTACTATTACTGGTATATGAACATTTTCTCCTTTAGTGTTTGGTTTTACTATAATATCAATTCCAGGTTTATCAGTCTTTGGAGCTATAGTTACATTTTCAGTTGAATGTCTTTCTATACCTTGTCCATTTTTACGTATATTGTATGCTCCTAATGGAGTTCCACGAAGTTCAGCAACTTTTTCTAAAAGATTTAAGTCTATTTTGTTCATTTAATTTGCCTTCCTTTCTAATTAATTCATATCTTTCATTAATTCACAGTTTGAATTAACTTGGCACATGATTTCAGGTAATATAGCATCTTTTGTTCCATGGCTTTTTACTGAACCATCTTGTAAAACAATTATTTCATCAGCTAACTCTAGTATTCTTTCTTGGTGAGAAATTATGATTATAGTTTGGTCAGATTCCCCATGAATTTTCTTAAAACTTTCATTAAGCTTTCCAAAACTCCAAAGGTCTATACCTGCTTCAGGTTCATCAAATATAGAAACCTTTAAATCTCTAGCAAAAAGAGTTGCTATCTCGATTCTTTTCATTTCCCCTCCAGAAAGAGAGTTATCAACTTCACGATTTAAATAGTCTTTTGAGCACAATCCAACATCTGTAAGATATTGACAACACACATCAGTAGACAATGGTTTTCCATGAGCAAGAGTAAGCAGGTTTTCAACTGTCATACCTTTTATTCTTGGCGGTTGTTGAAATGCATATCCTATTCCTTTTTTTGCTCTTTCTGTGATGCTAAGATTAGTTATATCTTCTCCATCTAAAAGTATTTGACCGCTAGTGGCTTTTTCAATTCCCATAATAAGCTTAGCAATTGTGGATTTTCCTCCACCATTTGGTCCTGTGATAACAATAAGTTTGCCTTTTTCAAATGAAAGGCTAACATCATTTATTATTCCTAGCTCCTCATTGTTAGACTCAACATTAAAGGAAAGATTTTTTATTTCAAGCATAATACCCCTCTTTTCTGTAAAATATTACATTTATATCCATTCTTTTATTATATCAGTACTTTTTATATCTCAGCAACTCTAAGGGATAAAATATATATTAAATATAAAACAAAGTTATGAAAAAATAAAAAAGATGAGTTTTCATAACTCATCTTTAAAAATCAGTATTATTTAATTATATATGTATCTAAAAATTAACCTTCTATATACTCTAATATTATTTTTTGATTATCTTTTAACATGATTTCTTCTTTTTTAGATTCAATCCCATTCTTTTTTATTTTTACTTCAGCTACAAAAGCGTCATTACCTTCAACCATTTCTAATAATTCATACGCTTTTTTACGTCCTATTTTAGTTGCTATATCTTTTAGTACTGCCATTTTCTTAAACATTTTATCACCTCTACTCAAATTTTACAATTGATTTTTAATTATATAATTATCGTTTAATACTAAATTATAATAATTATTGTATCTAATTATATCAGATATTGAGTAAATTTAACACTTTGCAAAATTATTTATCTTCTCTGACTAAGTAAGAATTTCCATCTTGGTCTTTAAAAGAAAACATTCTTCCATAAGGCATCTCCATTAATTCCCCTACTTCAACTTTATTCTTTGCTATCTGTTCATAAGTTCCATTAATATCTCTTGTACTTAAAATTATTGATGGATGCAATAAATTTACATCTTGATTTTGCTTCATCATCAGATTTTTATCATACAATACAAATGTTGTAAATTCATTTTTACTTGGTGCTACTTCCACCCATTTCATATCTGGACCCATTTCTTTTTCATAAGTTACCACAAAATTTAATTTTTCTGTCCAAAACAATTTCGCATCCTCTTGATTATTTACATAGAGAGTTATTTTTCCTATTTTATTTATCATAAAAATACCCACCTTTATTATTAAATAAATATCTAATATTTTTTATATTTAATAATATACCCATATATATTATTAAATATAGATATATATTTCTAATATTTGTCGCCAAATTATGTAATTCTCTACAGTATATAATTTATAGTGTCCATATAATTATATACTTAATTTACATATTTTAATTTTTCTATATATCATACTTATAATTATGATATTCTCTAAATAAAAAATCACTTTTAAATAGAATTTACTATCTAAAAGTGATTTTATATATTCTATGCAACTTTGTGTTTTAGCCACTTCGTTCCTCTTAATCTCAAACAATATAATGTTCCTCTAACAAGCCAATCTGTATACATACCTATCCAAATTCCTAGCACTCCAAATTCTAATACAACCCCTAATACGTAACCTGTAAAAATTCTAAAAATCCACATTCCTATTACGGCTGTCATCATTGTATATCTAGTATCTCCAGCACCTTTCAGCCCTGCTGATAATACAAAGGATATAGGCCATATTACCATAGCTAAACAATCACTTCGAATCAATTGTGTTGATACATCAATTACATTCGAGTTTTGAGTATACATGCTTGAAATCCATGGTGCAATTGGTATAAATATAGCACCTACTGCAAATAAGCAAACCGTTGCAAATTTAGTTAGATACAATAAAGTACTCTTAGCCCCTTTGATGTCTCCCCGTCCTATATATTGACCCACCAAAGTCGTAGCAGACAAGGCCAATGCATTTCCAATTACATTTATAATAGATGCAATTGACATTCCTATTGCATTTGATGCAATCGCTGATGTTCCCATAGTAACTATAAATATTTGAACAATCAATTTACCTGCATTAAAAAGTAATTGTTCAACCCCTGCTGGTATACCTATATTGAATATAGATTTTTGAGTTTCAACATCAATCTTAAATGGAAATATTTTACCTATAAATATAAATTCATTCCCTTTAAACAAAGCCCTTACAATAACTATACATCCGATTATTCTGGCTATGGCAATAGACATAGCTGCTCCTGTTATGCCATAAGAAGGTGTCTGTAAATTTATTCCTAAAGTATTTAAATCAACACCATATATAAGTATATATCCTAATGTTACATTTACTATATTCATAAACATAGTCACATACATAGGTTTCTTTACATCTCCACAACCCCTTAGAATACCATTTGCTATCTGCTGTGTTGCAATAAATGGATAGGTGAATAATGTAAACTCTATGTATAGTTTTGCATTTGATTTTACCAATTCTTCTGCTGAACCATAAAACAAATTGATTACACCTGTTCTAAAAATCCACATTAATACTGTTATTGTAAATGATAATATTACACCAGATATTAATGCTTGCTTGATAGTTTCATTTACTTTTTCATTATCTCTTTTCCCTATTTGTTGAGCTACAACAACAGTAGCACCAACAGATAGCGCAGCAAATACAGATATAAATATATTGTTGATTGAATCAACCATTCCAACTGCAGATACAGCCTCTTCCCCAATATGACCTGCCATCATTGTATTAAATACCCCTAAAAGCATAACAAATGTCTGCTCTATCATTATAGGAATTGCTAATCTTATAACATTCTTCCTTATAAACATTCCTTTTCCTCTTTTCCCTCTTTATATAAATTTAATTTTTAATTAGTTTATCAAACTATGAATTGATATCATAAGGTTTAGAATTGTATTTTCAACGTTATAATATACTGTATTCAAATAATATAAATCTTGTTTAATATCATTTGAACACAGTATATCTTTATAATTATCTTATGTTTATTATTCTTTATGGATACTAGATTTAAAATATTTATGAGTTAAATTAACCAGTTAATATAGCTGGACATCAAACGCAATCACTGTATTTCGATAATATTGTACCACTATTGTACAATAATAACAATTTCATAATATTATCACATATAAGTCCTGTAATAACAATTTGACACTATTACCAACCTGTACCTATTAGTGTAGAATATCTTATTAGGCTTGTTAATTCACTTTGTATCCTAATTCTAATCATTTATAAAATCTTATAAGATATCTGTAACAAAATCACATCAATTTAAATATTGTATCTTATAGACTATTTTTAGGATGTGATACTTTGGTTAATTTGAATGCGAATAATTTAAATGTAAATATGGTTTACCCTATTTCTGCCACAGCACCTATACGTTTCAGAAGATATACTGTTTCATACTTAGAAAACATGGAAAATATTTATTTAACTATAGCAACATACTTTGATACACTTGGTTTAGGTACAGTAAGTATTGACAAAGTTTATGGTCAATGGGCTTGGTTCGTTGATGATATATATGACTTAAATCTATTTGTTTTTGTAGGAAACTATCCTTATCAAATTGCTAAAAGTAGATATGATACATTTGTTGATATTTTACCAGTGGCTATTACTTCTATTGTCAATGGAGACAGAGTGTTTTTAACTTCGAATCCTTGTTTATTAAACTCAAAAATTACAGTTAGATTTATATCTAGCCATCCTACTCTTAATAGAACAGTTGATTATGGTAATATTAGAGATTTTATTTTTTAACAGTACAACATGATGTGCTATTTAAAACAATGTAACCTTTTAGATAATGATATTAATTTAACATAAAAACCTTAGCTAGTACATCATGTTTAACTGTTACAAATTTATAATAATTTTTCTTATCAAATGGTGTTTAAGTTTTTGGGTAGTTCATATATTTTACTTACCTATTTTTTCTGTTCTATATCCTATTTCTTTATTAGCTAATCTATAGCCTTCTTGTATCATATCTTCTCTTGTTAATGCATTTCCTAATAAATTATCAATACTCAGTTGTTTTCTATCACTAAAATACTTATCTAATAATGACTCTTCTATATCTTCTTGAGATGCTAAATGTCCTTCATGCATTATATATTTTACATTGAAACCTTCTTTATTTAATATTTTTCCTAGTAAAATACTTCTATGACACCTTATAGGCTCTTGCATTGCACCTAATAAAACTATTTTATAACCCATTTGACATCCCTTTTTTAATCTTTCGATTCCTTTTAAAAATACTTCTTCCTTTATTACCTCTTCAAAATCTGCATAACCTTCTTTTGTATATACATCTTTATTAGTTCTTTTTGCCCCAAATTCCTTGCCCATGTATATATATACAAATCCAGCCTTTCTCAGGGATTCATTGAATGCCTCCCTATTATACTGAATATTATATTTAGAATATGGTGTTTCTCTAATGTCAACTACACAGTTTATATTATATTTTTTTATCATATTAATAAGCTTATCAAATGGATAATTTGAATGACCTATTGCAAATATTTCCATACAATCACCTACTATTCTTAAAATTACTATTTTATACAATTGATAATCTATCTTACATACAAGCCCTCTACATTGCAAATATACTTAACTATATCTATACTTCCATTTAACCCTATATATACATTGCTAAATAATCCATTTATTTCTAATCCTATTCCCAAATCCAACATATATATAGAGAGATAAACTCTTTCTCTTAGTGCCAACTTCATAAGAGCATCAATTATATAGTAATTATACCCTATTTCTTTAAAATCAAATAAGGTATCGCTTAATTGTTCTAGATATGTACTCTCCTTTTTACTTAGTACTCTTTTTATATGTTTTTTATTTTCACTTACAAAATATTCACTTACAATTATTATTTCTTTACTGTAACTCATTATAATTAATAGTGCTCTTAAAAACTTATTTTCCTGTATAAAATACTTATCCTTTACTTTATCTAAATCCCAAAATACATCAAGGATACTATGTGGAGATTCTTTATCCATCGTTTTAGGAAAACTATCTATTTTAAAATACCTTTCATTTAGTATTATCTTGTCAGTCCTATCTAAATCTATATATGGTAAATCTTCATTTTCATAATCAATATAAAATCCATTAAATACTTGTTTTACTTTATCCGTTAATACTTTATATTTTTCCACTTTATCACCTCAACGAAAATATACAACTTTATAAATAAAATATCAATATATTTTATTTATAAAGTTGTATATTTTCATATCTTATCATTAATTAATTAAAATTAAACAATTAATTGTATGTCTTATGTTAGACCAGTTTTTCTAAGCTTAGTTGTATAAAACTCTATTTAAATTGCATATTTAAATACATAAAAATCTAGTAAAATATATTAAATATAAAAATAAGGTCTATCTTTTTATTTAGACAGACCTTGATTAATTACTTATATATTATTTTAATTTATTATAAAATATGTTTCACGGGTATCTGAATTTCTGTTAACCAATCTTCTTCATTTTCTTTATTCCATATACCATCTATATAAGATTCCCTAAAATGCCCTATTACTTCATATTTATTATCTTGTATCCATTTAAATGCATCTGCATAAGTTTTTCCTAATGTTGAATATGGTCCATTATGCAATATACAAACTGCATTTTCAACTTCGTCTATTTCTTTAAATTTTAATAAATCTGTGTCTTCTTTTAGGTCATTTATCGCCTGACACATCTCAACATCCATATCTGTTTCTCTATATTCACCATCATGATATATATTAAAACAATAGTCTGGAACCATACATGTACACCCTGATTTCATCATTTCTCCAGCCATTACATTTGGAAACAAATTGAAAAGCTCATCATAATTCTTTAATACTTTTCTCATAGAAGCAATTTTAACTTTTGGTAGAGACTTAATAATTACATTATTCATATCGACTTCTCCTTTTAAGTTTTTAAGGTAATTACGTAGTTTAATAAGCTTGTATTCTTCATTCCTCATTACATCTAATATCTCTTTTTCTTTGTTTATTAAAATCCTTTCCACTTCTTCAGGCTTTTCTATTATTTCTTTTATTTCAACTAGTGATATGCCCATTTGTTTTAAGGTGATTATTTGATGCAATTTTGGCAATTGTTCTGTTGTATAGTATCTGTATTTTGTAAATTCGTCTACGTATTCTGGCTCTAACAGCCCTATATCTTCATAATACCTTAATGTCTTTGTAGTTATTTTATTTATTTTAGAAAACATTCCTATAGAAAACATCTCATCACCTGCGCATTAGATTTGATTAATTTAAGTTTAAACCTTACCCTTAGGTCAAAGTCAATATTAAATAAATTATAATTATATTAATTCTTCAATTTTGTCTCCACTTAATACTAAAATATCCCCTCTTTTTATAACAGTTGACCCTTTAGGTACTAAAACCTGCTCTTTTCGTTTTATCATAACTATTAATATCTCTTCTGGTATATTAGAATCCATTATACTCTTGTTAACCCACTTATTATCATCATCTATATTTACTTCTATAAGTTTAGAACTAATTTCACCATCATAGTCATTAAATGTTTTTAATACAGGTGTATTATCATCAACTAAGTCTAACTTCCTTGCTACAGTTGGTATCAACGTACCTTGTAGTCCTACTGAAAGTAACGCTATGAAAAATATTATATGAAATATATCATTCTCTATGACTACTCCTTGAGTAACTGCATAAATTGCAAAAACTACTGATGCAGCACCTCTAAGACCTACCCATGATATAAACAATTTTTCTCTGTTTGAAAATTTAAATTTTGCTAGAGTTATAAATGTGGCTAATGGTCTTGCAATAATTATCATAAATACAGATATGGCCATTGCTATACCAAATACACTTGGTAGTTTTGAAGGGAAGGATAACAATCCTAACATAAAGAATAACATTATTTGCATAATCCATGAAATTCCATCAAAGAAATGAACTAGACTCCTTTTATGAGGTATCTTACTATTGCCTATAATAATACCTGAAATATATACACTTAAATATCCATTTCCCCCAACATATTCACTAAGTGCATAAGAAAGTAACGCAATAGCTGTAATAAATATAGTATAAAATCCTTCTATCTCAAAATTTGAATTTCTCAAAATATAAACAGATAATTTTGCCAATATAAATCCTATTGCCAACCCAAAAGTTATTTGTTTTATTACCATTGGAATAATAAGTTCTACACCAGAATTATTCATCAATGTCAAAATAATTAATGTTAACATATATGCTATTGGGTCATTACTTCCACTTTCAACTTCTAATAATGAAGCAAGAGAACCTTTTAGGTTTAGTTTTTGAGAACGTAATACAGCAAATACAGATGCAGCATCTGTTGAAGCTGCAATTGCTCCAATTAACAAACCTTCAAATAAAGTAGTTCCTATTACCATGTAACAAAATATACCTGTAACACCTGCTGTAATTATTACACCTAATGAAGACATCAGTATAGAAGGTACTGCAACTGGTTTAGCCATATTCCAGTTTGTTCCAAATCCTCCAAAAAACATTATAAATATCAATCCAATAGAACATAATTGTTTTGTTAACTCATAGTTATCAAAATAGATTCCTACCATTCCATCAGACCCAAATAACATACCCAATAAGATAAAAATCAATAATATTGGTACTCCAAATTTATATAATACCTTACTTGAGGTTATACAAATCAATAGTACTAACCCACTTACAATCATCAATTCTGTCATAGCATCATCTCCATTTCATATAAATTTTACAGATTAAATTATATCTATAATTATACTGATTCTTTAAGTATCAATATGATATAAGTTATATTGTGCAAAGTATAATTAAAATTTAACAATCTATTAAAAGTTGATTATTATGCTCAATTTCATATATTTACTTTAATTATATTCATTTAATCTTTATAGTTTGAATTTTATTTAATTAATATTTCATTTTTCAGTCGATTGTTTAGTGTATTTCATATTTTTATAGTAAATTTACAGGTAACTATGAAATACATAATATTTAGATAAGTAATAGGAAACTAGCATGTAGTATTAGATACACTAGATATGAAATCTTCAAAATTTTATTATTGAAATATTTCTTTATATATATTATTGTATATTTTTTACAAATCATTGTCAATTTATTTTTCTCAAAAATAGAATAATTGCATAATCTTTTTTAGATTATGCAACTTATAGATTTAATCCCAAAATTCCCTTACTTCCTCTATGATTTCACTATATGGTAATAAAGTAGCCTCCACTATTGACTTGTTTGTTTTTTCTAAATAATACTTAATCATATAGTAACCACAGGCATATCCTGCACAATAAGGTAGTCCTACTGGAAAATATCCTTGCATTTTAGCTATATCATCACCATAAAGATATGATATTATATTTTGAAATCCAGTTTCTTTTAAGCCACTTTTGATTATTGGCTTTATATAGCTATTCAGTGTCTCAATGTCAGTCTTACTAACCCAAGGCCCTACCATATCATCCCCAAACATCCATGTTGCAAAGTTTTCTGCAAGACCTTCATTTATCATCATTTCTTCTAAAGTTATGTTATTACTCCAATTTATAAATTGAAATCGAATATTGTGATTACATTCATGTGCTAGTGCTGCTGGTAACCTATTAATAGTATACTCATTTGGGACTATTGATAAAAATATATATCCTGGAATTCCACCATCACCAAAATATCCATCACTTAATATTGTATAAGGGTTTTCTGGATTTGCTAATAATATTGAAAATTTATACTCCTCAGTGTTCAATTTATACCCCTCTTTTATAAAAGGCTTTATGGAACTTTCAATAGTTTCTTTACACTTGTTCCAAAGTTTGTCATTGGATAGAATATCTATGTTATTTATTTGACTTTCATTAATATCTTTTGGAGATAAAACCCCCATCATATCACTTGCCATAATTACATCATATCCACCTTCTTGTTTTGCAGTGATTGGAACATTTATACACATCCATTTAAACTCAAAAGGCTTCATCAACTCATATCTGTATATATCCTCTTTCTTATTTGCAGGTGCATTCATTATTTTTTTATATATTTTATCTGAGCGTACCTCTACAATATTCATTTTTATCATCTCCTTTAAAATAAAGTATATAGAATTACGTAGCGTCAATGTCAATATATAAACTTATACAAATAAACAAGAGAATCATTTAATTTCATATAATATGACTCTCTTATATATTTGTAATGTGATGGATTTGTATAAGATTTTTAAACATTTATTTTATTTCTTAAAATTAATTATGTTAAAACAAGGATAATATTATCATCTAACTTAAATTCTATTTTAATGTTGTTAAAATAATATTGCTAGCTCTTGATATTAATTATTTTTTTGTATTAAATACTATATTCTTTTGGTGGCTCGCCTGAAAAATCTGAGATTACAGCCTTAGCGTCCTCAAGATAAAATATTTCAAAAGTAGGATTATCTTCATTCTTATAGATTGATTTAACAAGTTCACTAGATTCAATTATTTTTTTCTTTATATCCTTATTGTCTGAGAATATGACTTTTCCACATAGTCTTATCCAAGCAAATTCAGGAGTTGATGTAGTTATTTCTACATATGGGCTTTTTTTAACTTGTTTAAATACATCTTTTTCATTACTTGTACAAAAATATAATTTTCCACATTCTTCAATCATAAATTGGAATGGGCGAACTTTTGGCTTTCCATCCGCTCCTATTGTTGCAAAATATTGAACTGGATTTTCCTTTAAAAATTTTACTACTTCATTCATTTCATCTACCCCCTAAAATAATTTGTTGTATTTTTTATTTTTTTAATAATATAATAAACTCATTAGTATCTATTGTATAGTAAGCACTTTAAAGTACTATAGTTACCTAATAGAAACTATTGGCACAGTTTATTTTTTTAATACTTATATATTTAAAAGAAATTTTTATACGTATTCCCTAAAATGATATAATACTTTAAAGAAGATTATTAAAGAAAGGATGTTGTGATTTATGAAAAAAGATTTACCTGAATGTCCTGTAGAGATTACTTTACAACTCATCAGTAATCGATGGAAGGTATTAATTATACGAGAGCTATTAGATGGTACTAAAAGATTTGGTGAAATCAAAAAATCTATTGGAGATATAACTCAAAAAGTTTTAACATCAAACTTAAGGTCTATGGAAGAAAGTGACTTAGTAACTAGAAAAGTTTATCCAGAAGTTCCTCCAAAGGTAGAATATACTCTAACAGAAACTGGTTATAGTCTTGAGCCAGTTCTAAATTCAATGCATGAATGGGGAAATGATTACAGACACAAAGTTATTAACAAATAAAAATAACCGTATCTCTTCACTATGATACGGTTATTTAAAAATATTATAAAATAAATATATTATTATTTTGCAATTTGCACATTTTTTAGTCTAATACACTTCAATTATATCTTTATCAGAATCATGCCTAAATAAATAATTAGCTACTCTATTTATGAATCCATTTTTCTGCCAATAAATTGCATCATCTACTAAAAATGGATTATCTGTAATTATACTATCTACATTTAAAATAATCATTTTTTTCATTAATTTACTGCTATTAATAGTCCATACAAAAACTTGTTTTCCTTTTTGATGTATGTTATCTACTACCTTTTTATTTATAAAGGTGGACTCTATTCCATATATGTCAACATAGTCCCAGTCATAAAAATTCCCATATGCAACTGCTGTTAAATAACAAGTTACCATATTGGGATTTAATTTTTTAACCCTTTTTAATACATTTTTATTCATGGATGCTACAACGCATTGATTATCTATTCTATTTGATTTAATTAGCTCTAATACTCTTTTTTCTACATCAGTTTTTTCATGACCATTAAGCTTTATTTCTATTAGCAATTTTATTTTGCCTTTAGAATACTTCATTGCCTCATCAAGAGTTGGTATTTTCTCCCCAGCAAAATCTGACCTAAAATGACTTCCTACATCATATGTCTTAATTTCATCATAATTCACTTCCCAAACATTTTTATTTACACCAGCGACTCTTTCAAAATTAGAGTCATGAAATAAAATCAACTCTCCATCTTTAGTTTCTTGAACATCAATTTCAGCATATTCAGCTTGAGTTATGAAGGTTTCTTTAAATGCTGCTATAGTGTTTTCTGGAGCAACCAACGCTGAAACCCTGTGAGCCGTTGCTGTTGTGTTGTAAAAAAATGAAGTATTAAATAAAATATCATTATTTAAAGAGTACATCATTGACTCAATATGTAAGATAAATAAAATTACTACTATTTTCAAAGTAACTTTTAATACTGACTTTATTGAGTTTTTTTGTTTTTCTAGATTCTTTTTATAGACACGAATGTCATTATATTCATAATAAAATGCAGAAATAAATCCAGTACTAATTATAAATATAGCTATTGATGAAATAAATGCTGCATAATCATTAAACATAATGCATCTACTAATAAATATATCTTTTAAAAAGTTTGCATTTGTGTAATTTTTAGTCCATATTCCTATCAATATAATAATAACATGATAAATTATATACCCCATAACAGTAATTATTAGAGATAATCCTAAGGAATAAAGTATTAATTTTATTGCTTTTCCTTTTGTAAGGCTAGCACTTTTTTTCCTTGCTTCTTTAAAACTATTTGTATTTAGAGTTACCTCATGTATACTAAAAATCCATCTAATGACTGATATATATAATATTAAAATTAAAACCATATAAATTATATTCAGAACAATATTAGAACTTATATAATCCAATATATATTCAGGAAGTTTTATTTTCCCTATAAAGCCTGAGGTTAGGGCTATATTCGTTAATGGAACTATTAGTAATACAAACACAAATAATAATATATTTTTAGGATTCAATATGTTTATAGATTTTCTTAAGGATAATTTAATAAGTTTAAACAAAGTAATTTTTTCAGAAATTCGTGATTTATCAAAACAAATAATCACTGAAGTAAATTCAAAAAACATATAAAACGCCAATATTATAATTGACAGTATGGCTAATATTATTGATAGAGGATTCGTTAATATTTCTCCTATGTTATCAGTACTTAAATACACTATATTTGCACTTTTCATAGAACTACTTAATACAAGTTTGATTGATGGTAATATAATCAACAAAGCTAATCCTTTATGAAATAGCTCAAATAGAATTAATGTACTCCAGTTATATTTCACCAATTTTATAAAATTATTTAAAACTTTCTTTTTCATGATATCCCCTTAATCTTTTTATTATATTTTAACCTGTAAATCACTTAAATATATATTATCTTTTAATAATTTATAATTTAATATCTCTCAAATTATTATATTTACAACTATTCACAAATAAAAAAGCACTTTCTTCTTCTTAAGAAAGTGCTTTTTACTATTAACTTGTATTTGCTTATATATTTAATATAGTGCTGAATCTATAGAAAATAAAATAAATTATTTTCAAATTTAATTGCTAGAATTAAAATTATAAGGTCTATCATTTTATAATATTATTTTATTGGACATATCAAACAATAACTAAATATAACTTTCTTCCTTCTTTACAGTCATATTTTAGTGTATTATCATTTGTAAGTTCTGTAGCAAATATAGTATCATATTTACCCAAATAGATTAGGACAATTACAATTTTATTTAAGTTGTAGAATTCTCTATATGCATATTTATATTTTCATATGCATATTTTTTCATTTAACTATATCTATATTAACTTAGCCTCATATGTAATATTGGAAATGGATTCCCTTGCCCATCTATTTCAGACCTATCAAACTCTTTAAATCCTAAGTGAATATAAAATCCCACTGCTTTTTTATTTTGTTCATTTACATCAACATATTTTATATTGTATTTATCTATAGCATATAATATTAGTTTTTTTCCAATACCATTACCCCTATATTCATCTTTTATAAATAACATTTCAATTTTATCTTTATCTATTCCCATAAAAGCTTTAATCATGTTATCAACTTTTAAACAAACCATAGTTTCTACTTGTGTCAAACCAATTTTAACTACTGGCTTCAAAGATTCAATATCTTTTTTTGTCAAAAAATCATGTGTTGCTCTTACTGATGATTCCCAAATTTGTAACATCTCTTGAAGCTCTTTTGCACTCCTTTGTTTAACTTCAAAAACTATTTCAGAGCTCATAATAGTCTCCTCTCCATAGTATATTTTAATTACATAGTACAACCTTATGTTAAGTATAATCACAATAAAATTTTATTTTGTAAATAGTTTATTATAATTTATAATCATGTATTTTGGGCAAATAAATTCATTGTTGAATACTAGTTAAAATGCCTCTGATACTTATAAATGAATATTCTTTTTTATCAAAGATAGAAGTTATAAAGGACTATGAAAGCTAATATCATAGTCCTCATTAAGTTTAAACATTGTATATAATACACTTTTATACTTTACTTACATTCAATAAATTTGCTACAATAATTTACCTTAGTTTATACTAAAGGTGCTTCTATTTGAGTAGTAAAAAGGAATTTATGGCAATGACCATCACTAACAGTAGTATTTCCACATACTAAGTGAACATGCTTATTAGTTCCTGGTATATTAATTGCTGGACCTGTTGTAACACATATCTTGTGGAAATGGTCAAGAAAATCTACATTATCATTTATTTTATGAACATGATTTGTTCCGCCATTTATTGGTATAACTTCACCTGTAACTCCTGCAGCACGATGATTATGTCTATCTTCACATTCTTCTGCTAATTTAACACTTTCTGAGTATTCATGGACATGTGTCATTTCTTCATAGTCATTATAGCACTTATTACACTTATTATATTTATAATCCTCATACATATAATTTTTTTCACATTTACAATTTTGACAACTCATTTTTATATCTCTCCTATTATATTATATATTAAGAAATTCCTCTAAAGAATCTCTAATATATACTATGAACTGGAGTCAAAAAGGTTCATATTTTGTAAAGTTATGTAATAATTTAATTATTTATCCCAGTATTTAGGATGTACTAGTGTATCTGGTAACTTCGTATTAGAATCTCCCTTTGCAGTATTAATCTGTAATTGTGTAAGGAATACACTATTTTTAAGATTTGCCCCTCTAATATCGCAGTCTCTTAAATCTGCCCCTATCAAATTAGCACCACTTAAATCTGTTTCCCTTAAATTAGCCGCTATAAGAAATTTACCTTTTAAATCTGCTCCTATTAAATTTGTTTTTCTAAGGTCTACTCCTATTAAATCTATACTTTTACTTAATTTTTTCTTATTTTTAAAATTAGAAGTCTTTACAAAGGATTTAGCTTTTTCTAGTACAAAGTCACTAGCTTGTGACAATAATGAATTAACTTTTGTTCGATGTGATATTATATCTAAATCTATTAGTTGTTCTGGACTCATATTAGTTAGCTCATCAGTTTCTTCAATTATTAGATTGAGTTTTTCTTTGATTGAATTAGGTATATCTAATGTAGATGCTTCTTTAAGATACCATAACATTTCATGTAACTGCCTCATAATTAAAAATACTTCAAACATCTGGTTTGCTAATTCTGGCTCTTGTATCCAGTTTTTTCCCTTGTATGTTACCTGTGCTACCTTTTGACCCGAACCAAAGCAATCATACGTAGTACAGCCTCTAAATCCTTGATTTCTAAGATTTTTATGTACAGAACATTTAAAATCTGATTGTAAGTTAGTGCATGGCTTACCTGATTCCTTATCAGCAGGAAAACCTTCTGAAGCAGAAAAATAAAGTGCCACACAACAAAGTCCAAAGCACTTTTCACAATCAATTTTTAAATCTTTAAATAATTGATTATTATATGTATCTCTATGTATAGCTTTCATATTTACTCTCCTTTTATTTTTACATTTTATAATATAAATTAATATTTATTAACAAGTCATTTTTAAACTATTTATACAAAATTACTTCTTCTTAATTATAAGTTAAAGTGTCCTTTATTCCAATAGTATACAGTAATCTATCAATATTAATATTTGTGACAATGCCTTTTTCATGCCAATAGTTTTTGCATCCACAATAGTCTAATATTACACATTGCAGAATAAACTAAAAATTTTTCGCTTTTTATTCTCCAATGTGAATTGATGTTTGTATTACATCATTAATTTTCTTTTCAAATATATAATCTAAAGTTGTCACAAAAAAAGAAAGAAATCATATGATTTCTTTCTTAACCAATAATATATTCTAGTAATGTACCTTTTTCTATGTGTTTATCCATTTCTAATCTTTCATTTGGGCCAAATGTTATCCATAACTTTGCTTCCCCATTTTCGTCACACCCAACTACTGCTTCTCCATCTTCACTATCTTCACAGCATCTGTATACTATAGGTACTACTTTTTTCATTTCTTCCATTACTTTATTTACATAATAATCTTGTTCTTCACCTTTTAAAAAATAACACATACGTTACCCTCCTAATGAATTTTCTATTACTACATTAAAGTCTTAAATTTATATTTGTATAATAGCTATATAGATTATTTCATAAATACCACAAATTTTTTATACTATGCTTTTTTGACAACAGAAGACTTTAGTTTCATAGCTCCAAAACCATCTATTTTACATTCTATATCATGCCCATCAGATGGATCATGAATTAAACGTATACTTTTTACTTTTGTTCCTATTTTTATAGATGATGAACTTCCTTTTACTTTAAGGTCTCTGATTACTGTCACAGCATCTCCATCATTTAACACATTTCCATTTACATCTTTAATAATGTTTGTATCTTCTTCTGTATCTAGTTCTAAAGTCCACTCATGAGAGCATTCTGGGCAAACTAGAAGAGTTCCATCTTCATAAGTATATTCTGAATTACATTTCGGGCAATTTGGCAAATTTTCCATATTCATATGTCCTCCATTTATTATTTTTAATTTTATCTTTAAATATATAAAATTTCTTTTGAGCCTATATGATACCACATTATACTTATATTGACAAATATAGCCTTGTACTTATAGTTTTAAATATTTATAAAAGAAAAAACAGTCAATCTGTTATAATCAACTGCTTCTAAAACTAATACTATTTTTTATAAATTGATATTTCAATATCATTACAAAATTTACCTAATTCCTTAAATAAGAACTCTAATATTTCCTATAGTCAACGAAAATATTTTGTCTAAAGTAAAATTTAATTTATGTCCAACATAGTACTTCTTTTACTACTAAATCATACTGACACATAAATATGCTTCCTTTTGATTCCATGTTATAGGAGTCTTATTAATATCTATAGAGTCATAATTACAATACTGCCCAATATGTAATTTAGGATATGTACTCTTAAATCTTTTATTTCCATACAATAACAAATTATCTTCCTTATCAACAACATAAATACATTGATCAATACTATCTATAATAGCCTGGTATTGCTGCATCTGTTGATTTAATTTCTTCTTTTTCTTACGTTGCAAAAATATTGATAGAACTTGAGAAATCAAAGCTAATGTACTGACTTCTTCTTGTGTCCATAGACGTAGACCAGTACATTCATCAAATCCAACAAATCCTCTGAATACCTCATCTTCTCTATATGCACATTGAAGTGTGGAATGTATGTCTTGACTAGAAAACAATTCCTCTAATTCAGGACTTAATGTATGTACATCACGACAATAGAAAACAGAATCATCTTCAAAGAGTTTTTCATAATCTCCATAGTCCTCATAATCAGCATTTTGCAAGTATTCTATTTGAGGAATGATTCCCTCATTACACCATTCATAAGTATTAGAAGTGTATCGACCATCTTCTGAATTTTCAAAGATATAAGCACGACTCACATTAAACTGCTTACCAATAATTTCAAGTATCATATTAATCGTCTGGTCTATATTATCGGTCTGATAAAGGACACGGAATATATAACGTGTAAGATTATCAGAAGATTCGACGTATTTTTTTTCTGAATCAATAGCTGTCCCAAGAGAAGAGTAATTCAATTCTTCCAAGCCTTTAAAGGCATCATGATTATAGATGACATAATTGTTTTTACCCAAACTTTTTGCCTGATATAAAGCCTTATCAGCTCTTGTATACATTTCCTTGAATGTATTACCATCTTTCGGATATATAGAGATTCCAATACTACAGGTTACTTTTACAGAGCTTTTTTCTTTCTGAAATAGATGACGGAACATATACAGCAATTCTTCTGCTTTCTTTTCTGCATCTTTAGTTGAAGAAATGTTCTTCATAAAAATTGCAAACTCATCTCCACCTATTCTGCCAACAACATCACTATCGCGCATTATTTTTTTCATGCCTGATGCCATCTCTGTGAGCACTATGTCTCCAATCATGTGACCTTCTGTATCATTAATATGTTTGAAATTATCTGTATCAATCATAAATAGCGCACCCATAGCATCTAAATTTTGTTCAACATATTCCTTAATCTGCTTTTCTGTTTCAGCACGATTATAAATTCCTGTCAATGCATCTTTCTCTGCTATGTATTGCAATTTCTCAATCTGTTTTCTTTCTTTTGTAATATCAAGTCCTACACTATAAAAAGATGGTATTCCATCCCAACTGTCTTCTCCACTAATATAACATAGAGTGATAGTCCATATACGTTCTTCTTTTGAGCGCGTATATGCTCTTGCTTCAAATACAACATTATCTCCAGACTCTTTTAAATCTTGCGCCATCATCTTCGCACGCTTATAATCCTCAGGATATAAATATAAACATTGGCTATTAAGTTCCTCTTTAAACTGCTCCTTTGTATATTCAATCATATTCAGAAATATATCATTATACCAGAGTATTGTAAGATAATCCCTTGCATCCATTCGAATCATTCCTGCTGGAATAGTTTTCAGGATTGATTCTCTTTCCTGATCTTTTTTTGCAAGTTTATACTCAGAACTGTACATATCATAAGACAACTCTATGCGTGCTCTGTGTCCTTCCCAATTTATCATACGATTTTTAATCATAAATGTTCGCTTCAACTTGGAATTGTAAAACTCCCATTCATATGTCTCATCTTTTTTTAAACATGAATTGGTACAGAATGGACATGGGGAAGTTCTACCTTGAATTACCTCATAGCATTTTTTCCCAATCACCTCATTTGCTGATGCCTGTAGAGTATTACATGACTGTTTATTTACGTACAACAACTCATATGTATCCATATCACTTATATATACATTTCCAGCATACTCTGACATCATCCACTTAAAACTCTCTGTACTTTCTTTTTCCATCTCATATAGTTCATTCTGTCTAATTTTTAACTCATCAATATTTGAATATATGATATAGACTATTGCTTTTCCATCCTCCTGTGGCTCAACTAATATACCAGTCATTATTACCCAAACATATTCTCCATGATTTACTGGAATGCAAGTTTGATATTCTACACTTTTCTTACCATTCTGATAAGCATCTAAAAAATGACTTTTCATAGCTTCAAAATGATAAAGATTATCTTCATAATAATGTCTAAGACTAGAAAAATGAGACAAAAATTCTTTCTCTGTATATCCCAACAACTGATAAAAAGCTGTATTTCCCCAGATAATTGTAAATGAATCATCTAAAATATGCTTACTAACTCCAATATCCATAGCTTTTAGCATGTCCTCTGAAATAACTTCATTATTTGTTACTTTCTCTTCTTTACACATTCGATGTGTCCCAGTATCTTCTTGCTTCATTTTTAATTATCCTCCTCTCTTTATACCCACTTCTAATCTATTGTGCTAATTAGCATAATGATAAAAGTGAATAATCAGTGTGTCAAATTATTTTATTTACAATATTGTTTTATTTAACTTTTAAATTTTCACACATCGTCCAGCTTGAATGCTAAAGGTATGGCTATTGTTGATTTCCCTAATGCTACAACTTCAAAAATTATACAAATTGATTTCTTCTAATTTAGGCAATAGGTTTGATTTATTGCAAACAAAACTTGATTAATTTTATATATAGGGTGGAACTTATTGTTTCTTAACCATAATTTTCTGATATTTATCTAAAATTTGCCTTCTTTTAATGAAATTATATCATAACTTGAACTTTAAATCAGTCCTTTTCTAAATAGAAAAATAAGATAAAACCATTGAAATTATGGAAAAAATAATAGAAAATCATATCAATTTAAATATACTATCTACAGTGTTTTGTATTAACTCTACAAGTCTGATTGACCATTGCTATTTTTAATACGTATTTTTAAATATTCTTCTAAATTATCTTATAAAACTATATGTTTTTCGAGTTAATTATATATTAATATTCATTTTTTTAAACTTAGAGATACTATCTATTCTTAAATTCTTTTTAATATCAATTAAATATATTCTTTGTTTTTTATTCTATGTTATATACTATACACATAAAAACTGTATCTATTACTTATAGTATAGTTATTTGCTATACTATAAGTAATTTCTTCACTAAAAAATAACCACATAAGTAATTATCTTATATGGTCTATGTTAATTATTCATTATTATAAAGTTTTATTTTTAAGTGTACTACAGTAAATGTACTAAAATTGTTTAATAAATTTATTTTCTTTCTTATCAATAATTAAAAAGTAAGTGGTTATACCTAGATAATTATTATCTAATATAGCATCAGAAAAACTACCTCAATCTTCAACTAAAAGTAAATCTGTAGGTTTAACTTTTTTAAAATTTAATTTATTCTATTTTTTTATATAGTCCAGTATATAACTAATTCCCATACCTATAAAACTACCAACTATCCCCCACATAAAATTACTTGTGACAAATCCAATTGAGATGCCAATTATAAAACCACCTATAATTAAATTATCTGATGGGTCATTTTCTTCCTCATTTTTATCATAATCTGCGATATTATCAGTAGGTAATTTACCTGGTATAATCGTATCTTCAGCTTCAGTTTTATTTGTATTAACTATCAAATCATCTAAAGTTACATTAAATAGATTTCTTAATAGTATTAAATTTTCTATATCTGGATATGTTTTATTGGATTCCCATTTTGATATAGCTTGCCTAGATACATTTAGCATTTCAGCAAGTTGTTCTTGTGATAGATTTCTTTCTTTTCTTAGTCTTTTTAAACTTTCCCCCAAGTTCAACATAATCACCTCATCTCAATTTAAATTATATTTATTTATTGATTTATTCACAAGACTTATATAGTTGCACCATGTTAACTATTAGTTGCATTGCTGAATTTATCTACATTTCAAATAAAAAAATAATAAAGGAGTTGCCTTAAAATTGATTTTTTTCTAATCAAATTTTAAATTCAACTCCTTTTTTGGAATTTTAAATGAAATTTATTTCTTGAAAATAAGCTACTCTTCGTAAAAAAAAAGCTGTTACACATCAATTTATAATTGTTTAGCAACAGCTCTAACTTTAAGCTTTTCTTATATTTTTAATTGTTTCACGAATCTTTCTGGCATTTTCAGCAATATCTTCAACACTACCCTTGGTTAATAACCCACCAAATCCACACACATCAACACCATTTTCCAACCATATATGCAAGTTATCAAGAGTAATTCCACCACTTGCCAATATTGGCATATCAGGTATTGGTGTTTTAAATACCTTTACTAGTTTAGGTCCATAGAAATCTGATATTGGAAAAGCTTTGATAAAGGTAGCTCCTAAACTCAATGCATCTACTGCTTCTGTTAGTGATGTACACCCTGGTGCGTAAGGAATTTGATATCTATTACAAGTTTTTGCTACACCTTCATTGTAATTCGGTGCAATAATGAACTGAGCTCCATGTAAAATGGCATGACGAGCTGTTTCACTATCCAAAACTGTTCCAGCACCCACACAAAGTCTTTTACCATACTTTTTGCTAAGCCCTTGAATGATTTCTCCAGCATTATTCAAGGTATAACTCATTTCTATAACTGGTACTCCACCTTTAATACAGCCTTCAGCAATCTCACATGCACGCTCAAGTGTTTCCACTCTTACAATTGCTAGAGCTCCACATTCTACCATTCTTTTAGTTATATTCATCTTTTTCATACCATTCACCTCTACATTCATCAAAGCATTTTGATTCTTCATTAATTCCAATCCCATTTTACAATACTATATTAGTTATATGTCAATGTGATGTCACTATCTGTGTTATCTATTCTCACAGTTTTTATTGAATAAAGTTTTATAATTTTCAACTACTTGCTTAATTTCTTCAAGCAATTCTCCCATTGGCTCAATTACAGGAAGTCGTGCAGTCCCAACATTAATTCCATTCAAGACAACAGTTTTCTTTATAACAGATGGAATAGTCCCAAATTTTAGGATACGACGAAGTTCTTCAATACTATTTTGAGCTTTTTGAGCTGCTCTTAAATCACCCTTAATAAAGTTATCATAAATAGCAATATCAATCTCTGTTAAAAAATTTGCTGTGGCTGCTACAGCACCTTGCCCACCAGATTTCAAAGTATCAAGAATAAGGGAATCTGAACCTGAAAATACACTAAAGTCTTCATTCCTAGTTATTTCAATATAAGCTTTTATATTATCAAGCTTACCACTACTATCCTTTATTCCAACAATATTCTTTACCTTAGATAATTCATGTACTGACTCAGGTTCAATATTAATTCCAGTCTTACTTGGCATGTTATACATCATAATTGATAAGTTAACTGCATTAGCAATAGTTTTATAATGTAAAATTAATTCCTGTTGTGTTGGTGTTACAAAATATGGCGTAATAATTGATAATGCACTTGCACCTATTTCTTCCATTCTCTTGGATAAACTTATAACTTCACGAGTTGAATTACCTCCTGTTCCAACAAAAACAGGTACACGATTGTTAGTGTGATTGATAACAATCTTTGCAAATTCAACCTTTTCATCATCTGTAAGTACATGACATTCACCATTAGTTCCTAAAATAAATAATCCATAGATTCCTCTATCAATTAGATAATCAATCAATTCACATGTTGCGTGTGGATTGATATTTTGATTTTCATCAAATGGAGTTATCATTGCACATATAATACCTTTATATTTCATAAAATTATATTCCCTCTCTAATAGACTTTCCAAGACTTCCTCCTGGATGCCACTTTAAATACTGCTTTGCATCAAGACCTTTAGCGTACTGAAGTGCAACACTTAATGATTGTAATACTATAGTTTCAGCAAGAATTGATGCACGAGGAGCCTTATTAAGGCAATCTCCTTCCTGTTTAACGCCTGCAAATAGGAATATATCAGAAGAATTTTTTAAGTATGAATCAACATTACCACTCACCCCAATTATTTTTGCTCCATTTGCTTTTAATGTTTCAACAGTTGCTTTTAATTCTTGAGTTTCACCACTATTCGATATTGCAATAACAACATCACCCTCAAGTACTTGACCACTTGACCCATGTACTGCTTCTGTACCATGCAATACATATGCTGGTGTTCCAGTAGATGAAAGTAATGAAGAAATATACCCTGATACATGACCTGGTTTACCAATACCAGTTACATGCACACGTCCATAACTTCTTTCTGCTTCGAAAATTAAATCACATGCTTTGTTTATAGATACTTCATCTATTGAAGCAATGAACGTTGCAACTTCATTAGATAGATTCTCTAGAAATACAGGTAATGTATTTTCTACCATAGATTTATCCTCCTTAAAATTATAATAGGAATACCTATTATCCTTGTATAATATTAATATGTTTTAGATAGGTTTTATAAATTGTAAAATATTATGTAATATTGAACCAACCACGTTATAATCAATATTAGGGAAAGTTGCTCCTTCTATACCAAGTGTTCCATAAACTGGATATAGTATAACTGGTAAGAATGCAAGAAATAATCCTACAACGAATGAGCCAACAATAGCTCCTCTCCATCCTCCTGATGCATTACCAAATACCGCAGCTGTACCACCTGAGAAGAAACATATATGAGCAGCTGGAATAATTACTACAGGGAATATATTAGGAAATGATGCCATAATAACAATTGCTAATAGACCAGCAGCATATGCTGAGATAAATCCAATAATAACTGCATTTGGTGCGTATGGAAATACTGTTGGTACATCTAATGCAGGACGTGAACCTGGAATATATTTTTCTGAAATAATTACGAATGCTGCAGTTATTTCAGCCAAGAACATACGAACACCAGACATTAATATTGACATACCAGCTACGAATGTAAATGCTTCTATAAGAGGGAATACTAACCAATGTGTTGAGCCAGCAAGTTCCTGAGTAAATGCGTGTCCAGCTTTTAAAGTTGCTACATAGAATAAGATTAACATAACTATAGACAGACCCATTAAGAAATCTCTAAATATTGATAACCACTTAGGAAATTTAATCGTTTCTGTTGTTTCTTCTTTATGCTTTGAAAATAAACGACCAATATAACCTGATAAGCCATAACCAATCATGTTGAAGTGACCAATAGCTTGTTCATCCCCACCTGTCAGTTCACGCATAAATGGTTGACAGAATTGAGGTAATGCAGCAGACATAAATCCTAAGATAGTACCACCCACTAAAATAGTAATTGTGTTATCGAATCCATGTGCTTTCATAATCAAAACTAATACACAAGAAAAGAATAAACTATGACCTGTTGTAAAGAAAATATTTTTGAATCTTGTAATACGTGCAAAAACTAAGTTTAATATGAATCCAAGAATCAATGTACATGAAACCGCAAAACCATATGTACCTTGTGCAAGTGCAGTAGCTGCTTCTGGTGAAGCTATAACACCTGTAATTCCAAAACCTTGTTGAAATAATTTATTGAAGTTCTGTAATGCTCCAGTCATAGCTGAAGCACCAATACCAAATATCAAGAAACCTATAAGTGTTTTTGAAGCTCCAGTAAATACTTCGACAGCTGGTTTCTTTTGAAGAATCAATCCTATAAATGCAACTACACCAAGTAAAACAGCTGGCGTACTCAATAAACTAATAATAAACTCCATAAATAGCCCTCCTTATTCTATTAAATTTTATTTTTCTTTTGATGCAAGAAATTTTTCTAATGCTGTTTTAATTTCATTACGGTCAACAATGTTGTGAATTCCAATTATATCAAATTTCAAATTTTTATTTTTTAACTCTTCAGCAACATCAATTAATGTTTCTACAGCATCTCCATTGAATCCATTTAAGGAGTCTAATGAACCATGCTCTACTTCAATTGGAAAATTATTTTCCTTAATAATTTGTTGAGTCTTTATTTTTAACATCAAACTTGAGCCAACTCCTGCTCTACATGCGATTAAAATTTTATACATAATTAAATCCCCCTTTTATAATTCATGTGTTTTTATAAAATCAATAATTTCATTAGCTTCCTTAGCATTATCCAAAACTCTAAAGAATTCTTCTTCTTCCAATAGTTCAACTAACTCTGACATAGCACGTAAATGACTATTATTATCTATTGCACTTAAGCAAAATACATATTTTACAGGGTCATTATTATCATTTCCAAATTCAACAGGATTTTCTAAAGTAGCAATCCCTATTGCAATTTCTTTTGCCCCTGCTTCTGGTCTAGCATGTGGAAGTGCCACATGTTTTGTAATTACTATGTATGGTCCAGACGCTTTTGCTGAATTAACCATAGCATCTACATAGGCTTCAGTTACTTTATTATTTTCAACTAAGACAGAAGCTGACTGTCTAATAGCTTCCTCCCAATCTTTAGCTTTTATCCTTAGTTTTATTAGCGTTTCATTAGTAATGTCACTTAGCATAGGTCCTTCTCCTTCCTTAGACGTAAAATTTTCTATCTGTGTAAAATAGGCTAATAACTCACTTGAAAGCATACTTTCAGAAGTTACTTTCGCATATTTTTTTATTATATCCATAACCTCATCGATTTTAGGTTGCCTTAAAAAAATATCACCCAATTGAATGTACACTTCACGTGTAACCTTATATTTTTCTTTTGGGGTCATAACAGGACTAACTTTAATCACTGGCACATCTGTTTTTAAACCCTCCGCCTTATAATTAGTTGTAAACACAATGTCTACAGATTCACTAATATTTTCCAGTTCAGAGGATTCTAGTATTGGTAGAAAATGCAAATCAGGGAACAAGCTTGTAAGTTCTGCATGTAAAATAGCTGAACTGCCAACACCATTTGAACAAACTATCAATGCTCTCCTTTTTCTAGGTCCATCAAACTCTTTTTTATCTGAGAAAAGGGTTGCAAAATGCATAGTTAAATATGCCAATTCCTCTTCTTGAATGTCTTCTCCAAATAGCCCACAAAACTCTTTCATTGCATTACTCACAATTCTATAAACTAATCTATATTCTTCTTTTACCTTTTCACAAATTGGATTATAAATAGGTAATTTAAATAAAAGTCTGTAATAGGCTGGTCTAAAATGAGAATATAGTCTCTTAAATATTTTTTCTTGACTTATATAATAAACTCCACTTAAATATCCAAACTTTGTCATCATTTTATTTACAATTTTTGAAATAACAGCTCTATCTTCTGTATCTTCTTCATCATTTCCTACTGATATACCTAAAATCCAAGCACTAATATACATTATATTATGAGATTTTATCTTCTCTTTACTCTCATATACTTCTAATAGCTCCCTAGCAAATTTGTATTCCTTCATCGAACTCATGACTGCAATATTAGGAATATCTATATTTTCTTGAATAACTACTCTATTTGAATACATTCTTGCTTTTAGAAAGATAAAGATATATATAAACTCTATTAATCTATCTTCAACAAAAGTAATTTCATATTTTTTTACAAGCTTTAATATAATTTTTTTAGCTTCTTCAAAACTATCTAACTTATACTCTTCAATAAAAATATCAAATACTCTTGAACTTTTCTCATTAGATAGAGTTTCTATAATGTTTTTAATAAGTACTCTTCTAATTTCCATCTCATTCCCGACTAGGTAATATCCGTTTATACGATTGTTCTTAACTTTAATGTTCTTTTTTTCAAGTTCTGGTATCAAATCTTTAAAATCAAGATTTACAGTAGACCTACTTACTTTTATAGAATCTATAAAATGATTAATTGAAATATCCTCCAGATTAATAAAAAGCATTAAATACATATATAAAAGTCTTTCTGTTTTGCTAAAATAGTAAGTATTCTTAGAATAGTTTTTTTCGAGGATTTCTCTAATTGCATCTTTTGTATCTTTTTTAACAATAATATCTTTATCAGCTCTTAAATATATAAGTGGTACTTTTTTTACTTTAAGTATGTCATTGATTTTATTTATTCTATAAGTAATTTGCCTCTTTGATGCATTAGATTCTTCTTGTAGTTCGTCAGCTGTAATCAATGTGCTATTTAATAAAACCTGAAGAATTGATACAATTTCTTTATCCACTTCTATTAATCCCTACTTTCTTGTTAAGATTAGTCTTTATATTATCACTAGATTTTCATCACCTCCACAATATTTATTTTATTTGATAATTTTAGCCTTTTCAATTTCATTTAAGTCTAACTTTTGTTTTAGATTAAGACAAAAATTAAACTTATCTAAAATACAAACTATAATACATGTATAGATTCTATAGATAAAAAAAGAGTTTCTTAAATAAAGAAACACAAGAAAAATTGATTTAAATAATAAAAGTTATATTGATTATGAATAAATTACTACAACTAAAAAGCACATTAATTCAAAATAAAATTGATGTGCCTTATATATAACTCTAATATATTAAGTCTGATTTTTAATTTGGAATTTAACATCACTTGTTGGAATTTAAATTTGAAATCAACTTATGTAAATATAAATGTCACAGTCTATGTTCCTTATGATTTTAATATTTTAGACTAAATAAGTTAAGTTTTTTCTTATGTAATAATCTATATTTATTTCATCCTTCTAAGTGTTTCGTCTACTGAAATACATTCTGCATATCTTTCATTCCAGATAAATTCATTGTAGTATTTATATGATTGTTCTGCTGACATAAATGAATTATCAACAGTTGTATTTGCATAAGCTGGGACTATTATGTTAAATCCATGTTCAAATCCACATTTTATAGTAGCATCAATACAGTAATCTGTTTGAAGTCCAGCAATAATTATATTTTTTTCACTAGTACTTTTTAAGTATTCTAATAAGCCTGTTCCCTTAAAAGCACTATTTACTTCTTTATCAAAGATTTTTTCTTCATCACATGGTTTAAATTTTTCATATATTTCAAATCCGTTTTTACCTTTAGTCAACTCATTTTCAACTCCATCATCATGACGTACATAGATTACTTCTATATTATTTTTTCTTGCTGTATCAATTAAGCTTTCTATATTTACTACAAATTCATGAAATTTATATAATTTTTCATTTGTTATTAGTTTTTGTGTATCAACAATTAATAAAACCATACCTATTCCTCCTTGAATATTCCTCTAATAATTTCTTTATATTTTACTATAAAAATAAATATTAGCCTATAAATTTTTATTGTGAAAAATCTATTAAAACTAAGCTCCAGCTTAAGAGAATATCTACAAGTAATTTTTACTTAAATTCAATTAATAAATAAGAGATAATCATATCACTCACTTAGCATATGATTATCCCTTACATTCTTAAAGAGTTTGTTCTTTCTCTTATAGCAAAAGTTCTAAGTTGTTTATACTCTTACTTTTTCTTATTTCTTGAATCTTTTTAATTTCTATCTCCATTTCTCTATAAAAATTTATTGTTGTAATATCATATATATCAAACTGATTATATTTTCTATATCTATTTTCATCATTTTTCTTGGGATTTACTAAGCCTTTGTTCTCATAAAATTTTAGTGTGTCTCTAGATATTCCTAAAAATTTAGATACTGTCCAATTGTATACATTGTATCCTCCTACTGTTATATGAGTTCTTCATGTTCATTAAATTTCTTCCTATTAACAATTCCAACACCTTCTAAAGCTTGAAGTATCACAATCATCATACCATTTGTAATCTTTGGAATTACTCTTTTTACTTCATAACTCAAGTATAAACTTATTAATATGATACGTTGTAAATATTATATTATCTACATGTATCTAACAATGATTCTTTACCTTTAAGATACACTCTCACATATTTAACTTTTACTTCAAAAGTTTTTCTAGACACAAAAATGTTCCCTTCATGATAACAGTTTTATTATTTTAACTATTTGTCATCATAAAAGGAACTTCTTGATTTTATCTCATTGGAATATATCCACGATACTGTGAATATGCGTCCATAGTTGCTATATCGCCTAAGAATACTGAGGCAATATTAAATTGTGGTTTTAAATATGGGAACTCTTCTTCTTGTGCCCATTCTGGCTTTTTGATAAATGATTTTGTCCCCTCAACCACAGCTTTATACCATTCTTCTTCTCCTTCAAACCATAGTTCTACTACACGATCAAAGGCAGTTGCTCCATAGTTAATCATGATTTTACTACTTACAAAACGATTAACATAACAGCAGTTTGTAAAGTATGGAACTACCTCATCATAGAACCATCCTTCTCCTTCTTCTTTAGAAATTACATCTGGGTACTTAATCATAAATTGCCAACGATAGTTTGGTCCATCTTGTACAGTACGTCCTTTTCCTCTAAAATCTTCTTCCCAGTTTATTGGAACAAAAGCAAATATAAATGGTGGACATCCATTATCCCCACCTACTGCACGTCCTGCATCTCCACTTTCTGCATTCTCATGAACTTTTTTATTCTCCACATCTGGTATACACCCTTGCCAACGGAGAACATCCATAGGCATGTATTCTGTCATAATTCTATTTGCCATTTCAGGCATATGTTCATCTACAATCCAATAATGCTCTGTTAATTGCATCTTACGTACACCAAAACGTTCGCCTTCATCTGGTGTAGGATATGCTTGATAAAAAGCATATTTAGTACAATATGGCCCAAAATTACTAATACTATCTGGAATATGGTAGCGATATAACCAGTCCATTAATTTAGGTCTATACTCTTCCTTAGCAAGTCCTACATATATTAAACTTCTCATTATTTTAAATTCAAATCCCATAAACATTCTCCTATAATCAAATTATATTCATATGCTTTCAATTTCCCGTTTTTTTATCTTTCTCCAAAATACATACAGTAAATAAATCTACGCCTGCTCCTACATACCATACTCCTACTGCCATAGCCACAGCAACTTGAATACAAAGACTTTGTAAGTTAATAATACTTTCACCTGTCATAATAGTTAGCCCTATGGCCCAACCACAAAGCCATGATGGTAAGAAAATTACTTTTTCAAATAAGGATGCAATTATAACTGCAAAAAAACCTAATATACCAAGTGTTAAAAATAATTCTAGATTTGGGTTGAGATTTATGTATTCCATAATTATAATAGCCAACACTGCCCATAAATCTCCACACCAAAAACCAAACATTATTTTTAATCCATCTTTTCGTTTATTACCATTTGTTACATATAATCCTGCACAAATTAATGCTACTGCTCCAGTTTTTATTCCTATATAAGGTGCTAGCACTGCCCATAAAGGAGGTAGTAAAGCAATCCCTATGGATAGTGTTAATATTTCTTTTTTCTTTCTATCCATTTCCTATATTATAATTAGTAGTTTCTATAGCTTGATTCATTCCCACTAACCTTATTGTTATTGGATTTGCAATCATAGATACTACAAAACAAATTAAGTGTAGTGGTATAAACATAGCAATGAACACTGGAGCTAATCTAACATTGTAATATGCAGGTACTAAAGCAATAATTGCTTCTATAGTCGATATGATAAGTGCTATTTGGATATTATTTACTATATTAATAATTCCAATTTGTTTAAAGTGTGGCTTTTCATTCATATAATAAATCTCCTACAACACTAATTAAAATATGAATCTTCATATTTTAATTATTCTCCTAATGAAAGTTCAGCATGCTTTTCTTTGGTTAATGGTTCTATAAAATTGTAAGCGGCTTTTCTTTCTTTAAATTCTGGTGTTTTACGAACTTCTGCATAATGACCTTCCATTTTCTTAATATCATCACCATGTATAAACTTACCTGCTAAAGTATCATGAGCATGACCTAATTGCTCTTCTGGGAAACTAAATACAGTTTTTCCACTTGCAGTATCTAATTCTCCAACTATACCACATAGAGCACATATTGATTTTTTAGTACCTGATTCAAGGTAGAATAATCTATTATTACAATGTGGACAGACTCCTTCTTCTCCTTTGTATAAAGCTTTTTCAAAATCTTCTGCTGCTTCAACTATGTTTAAACCTATTTGATGAACTTGAGCAAGTTTTGAGCCATCCATTACTAATTCCTTTGCCCATGGGAACCAAGCATTATCTATAACTTTCCACATTGGTATTAATGCTAACATAGCATGCTCACATTGAACTCTTGTACCCCAGTCTGACCCTCCTATTCCCATGAATGATATTACTTTATCATTAAGCATTCTTGGGTCTGGAGTTTTTCCTCCTGTAGCTTCTGCAACTTTTATTCCTATAATATTATTTCCTCTATCTGCTCTTGGTCCAAAACGGTCCATTATAGTATGGAATAGACCTGATGCTCCTTCCTCAAATATAGGGTCTGAAACTACTATCCCATCTGCATCTTTCATTTTGTCAAGTAACCATTCAAAATCATCCTTTAATACACACATACTACCTTTTCCAGATAATAAAGTCTTAACACATGCACAACATCCAGTACAATGTTTAATGTTAAGAGATGACATTTGAATAAATTCTACTTCAGCTCCTGCTTCTTGAGCACCTTTAAGTGCCACTTTACACATGGTGTCATTATTTCCATTTTTTGTTCCAAAAGAAATACCTAGTATTTTCATTTTTAACTCTCCCTCTTTAGTGTTTATTAATCTTCTTTCATTTTTAATATATAGAATCCATCATCTAGGGCATCTATAATGATGTAACCTCTATCGTCAACAATAAGATCTTCTGTTACTGCCAAGCGTGGTCCAGGGAATCCTGGGAAATAAGATTCTTCTGGCGTTTTATTTGGATTTGGTGGTATAAAATATGCTAACTCTTTGATGTAATATGGATCTGATACATCATAAACCCTTAATCCTGCATGGAAATAACAGCAATATACTCTATCTCCTCTTTGCTCTAGCCATGGTTTATTATCCATTGGCTCATGAAGGTTATGTGGACCAAATGGCCCTGGTTTTCCTAGCCCTGCAACATTAAAGTTAGGATATGGGAAATCCTTTGGTACTTCAGGATATGGGAATTGAGCAATTAATGTTGGTCTTGTTGGATTACTAACATCAACCATATGTATATTATTCATAGCTTGAACATCTGTAATACTCTCTGGCTTAAAAAACTGGAAACGTTCTCCCTCATTTTGCACAACAACTAAATCTCTTCCTGGTAATGGTAGTGCTGTATGAGTTCTTGCTCCTGCGAGTTTACTAGAAAATGCAGGCATAAATGGTAATTCACCTAAGCATCTTGGTCTTGTTAAATCTTCAACATCTAATACAACTAAACCAGCTCCTCCATAGCCACAATATGCTTTTCCATCTCTTACAAATGGAGGTCCATGGAGCCATCCTTTATCCATAAATTCTGGGCAATGAGGTGCTCCTGCATCAAAAGTTCTATCTGGGTATCCATCTGCATATTGGTCTGGTCTCCACCACTTACCTATTTCCACTGGATTAGTTGGATCTATTATATCTATAACTCTATAAATCAGACCTTCAAATCCAACACAATCACTTGATAAATGTACATATCTTCCACCATTGTACATAAATCTATGAACACCCATTACATGCTTTAATCCACAATCCCAGTAACCTAAAAACTTAGGATTTAAAGGGTCTTCTTTTAAACTATATATTCTGATTCCTGCTTCACACTTAATACTTGCTAATTTAGCTTGATCTACAAGTGCTCCTGGTCCACTTCCACAACTCATAGCTACTATCATTAAATCATCTGCTATTTGAATTTTTGGAGTAGTTGTTGTAGGATACTCTTTTGGATTTAACATTTGAAAATGTTTTATAAATTGTGGATTATAAGGATCTGTCACATCACTAATCATTACTCCATTTTTTTTACTTCCCCCAAAACAACATCCATATAAATAGTATTTTTCATCTCTTTTGTACAGAGCCATCTGAAACATTCCACAAGTTCCATCTAAGTTATTAAAGGAACAAACTTCAAGATTTTTAACATATCCGTTATTTCCTTTTCCTTTTGCATAAAATTTATCTTCCATTTTTTCTCCCTTCTCATTTAAAATATTATTAATTGCTATACTTTCATTTTATGAGACAAACTTACTTAAATCCAATATCGTTTTCATGGGAATATATAAGTTATTCTTATTATTGAACTACTCCATATTAACTACCTTTCCAGCCTACTTATGTTGAGGAGGGAGTAGTTAATCTATCTTTGATAATTTTATAAAACCTAATATAGAAATATGTCTAAAACATATATTTTTATACAAATATTTTCCAATATTATTTAAAAGTAAATTTTCTTATACTATAATAAGTTTTAATTATATATGAATAAGTTCTACAAACAATAAAGTTTAAATAGGGGTGATTATTTGAATACTAAGCAATTGGAATATTTTATATCTGTAGCAGAAAATCTAAGTTTTACCAAAACAGCAGAAAAGTTTTATATTTCCCAAACTGCTGTTACACAACAAATAAAAGCTTTAGAAGAAAAAATAAATGTGACTCTATTTACAAGAAGTAAACGACATGTTGAGCTAACACCAGCTGGAAAAGTTTTTTTATCTGAGGCTCGTACTATAATAAAAAATATCAATGATGCTATTGAAAAGACACAACAATTTGCACATGGTTCTTTTGGAACTTTGAGTATTGGAATCTTAATAGGATATGAAAAAAACAAATTCCAACAATATTTAAAAGAATTTTCTAATACATACCCTAATATATCTATGGAAATTTGTACTAACGAGATAACTGAACTTTTAAACTTAGTAAAAAATAATTTTATGGATCTTGCCTTTGTTATTAATCCAGAGAATCAACCATTAAAAGATTTTGAATATAAAACTGTAGAAAGATATTCTTTGGTAGCTCTTTTACCCCATGGTCATCCACTTTGCAATGAGGATTCTATTGATTTAATTGAGCTACAACATGAGAAGTTTATTTTTGTAAAGGAAACAGGAGATGAGTATGGGCAAAAATCCATGATACAGAATAGATATCGTGAAGCGGGATTTGTACCTAATGTTGTACAACGTTCAAATGATTTTAATACTATTGAGTCACTAGTAGCCTCTAACATGGGTATATCCATTTTACCTTCATTTTGTGTTGTAGATACTATGATAAAACAGGATATTGCAATTGTACCTATAAATGAAGTACAAAATAGAATCGAGGTTGTAGTTGTATGGAATAAAAACAATACAAATCCAGCATTAGAAAAATTTATTTCTATAATATAAAATTAATTAATATTAACTTGGTCTTTAAAATAAAGTGTGTATTCTTCTAAAAAGTAATGATAATTAAAATATTAAATATCACTATATAAATGAAGGTGCACACTTTTTATGTTTAACAAAAACAAAATATTAAAAAAACTTATTGAAGAATATGATGTTAAAACAACTACAGATGTTCAAGACATGTTAAAGGATTTATTTGCAAGTACAATTCATCAAATGTTAGAAGCGGAGCTTGATGAGCATCTAGGTTATGATAGGTATGATAATAAGAATAAAAATACTAAAACTCTAGAAATGGATATAGAAATAAAAATGTTAAATCAGATTTTGGAGAAATAACTTTAAATATTCCAAGAGACCGAAATGGAGATTTTGAACCAAAGGTAATTAGAAATTGGACTCAAATTTTAGCTCATTTAAGTATTTACTTTGAAGAAAGAATTTTAACTTTAAGTTAATAAAGAAATATTTCAAAAAATTCAAGAAATTTTCTTAAAGGGATAATAATTTTTGCAAAAATGGAAAAAATATCAAAATAAGCCTATGATTTTTAAAGCCATAGCCTTATCAATAAATATTTAATTATCACTTAAAAGATAAACTTTTATTTAAAGAATACACATAAATATTTCCAAACTCAAAAACCTTATTGTTTTAATAACACCACCAAGTCCAGCTGCTATTTTTATTCCTATTTTCCCAGTTCCAGGTATACCTACCTTTAATGTATTCTTAATTATATTTGCACATAAGTTCTATTTTCCTTTTACAATTCTAATAGTTTTATTAAAGCCAAGGTATATATCTCCATATTCTTTCGTATATGCTCTATTGGTACTCTTTCATCTGCTCCATGACCACCAGTTTTATACTCTAAGAACTTAGGTCCAAACGCCACCATATCTTTAAACCAACTTGCATATGTGCCACCACCCATAGCAATTGTATATCCATTTTCATCTGTTACTTTTTCATAGGCTTCTAATAACTTTTTAAGTACTAAACTACTCTCATCCACATAATGTAAGTCTTTATGATCAATAATCTTTATTTTCCAACCATTACAAAAAAACTTTTTGAATCTATCTATTATATTGTTTAAAACTATATTTTTACCATACCTTATATCTAGCTCACATATGATTTTTTCTTCATTCACTTTTAATATTCCTAAATTTAAAGTAGTGCTTTTGAACACCTCATCATATTGATTAATTCCCAATGCATCTCCATAATAGTCACTACAAAGGTATTTTGAAACTAATTCTATATCTTCTCTATACTGAAAATCCATATTATCTTTAACTATCTTTATTATCATTTTAGATATAGCATTTTCTCCCTTTTCAGGATTACTTGCATGCACAGCTACTCCTTTAGTAGTTAATTCTGAAATAATTCCATTAATAATCTTTGCAGTACAATAAGACGGAACAACATTTTCTTTAGTTCCTCCACTTACTATTATGTAAGGTTTACTTTTATCAATTTTAATCTCTTTTTCTATCCTTATATGAACTCTTCCTTTTTCTCCATTAACCACTGGATACATAGCATCTGGAGTAAAGCCCATACTTGGAATTTCTTCACCTTTATCTAAATAATATTTGATACACTTCATACCTGTTTCCTCATTTGTACCAAAAATTAATCTTATTCTTTTATTAATTGTAGGGTACATATCCTTTATGTTTTTCAATACATGTATAAGCATAGATACAGCCCCCTTATTATCTATGGCACCTCTTCCATAAATAACATTGTCAATTACTGCTCCCGAAAATGGATCTACACTCCAACCATCTCCTGGGGGAACTACATCTAAATGCATTGGAATTCCTATTAATTCTTCTCCCTCTCCAATTTCTGCATATCCAATATAATTATCAATATTTTTAACGCTAAAACCCAAACTAGTGCAGTAATCTAAAGTTTTATCTAAAGATTTTTTAGGTCCGATACCAAAAGGACATTGTGAAATAGGTTCACCTTGTTGTGTATCAATTTTTATTAATTCTTTTAGGAATTCTACTGTTCTATTTAAACTATTATCTACACTTCTGCTTATATCCATAAATCAACCTACTTTCTGTTTTTTTAAAGCCTGTTCTTAAAGAACAGGCTTTTAGCATTAAAAACTATTTTCTTGTGAATACTAATTCGCAAACTTCATCATCATGAGCACATTTTTGAGCAAACTCTAATCTAACACCTTGTGCACAATCAACTCTTCCATAATCACCGTAGCAAGCTAATCTACAAATTTCTTTTCTTTCTTCTTTAGTTAATCCATACTCTTTCCAAGCAGCATCTAATGGACAGTGATGGAATTTTAAAACTCCATTCTCATCTGTATTTTCTACTAATTCCATTTCAAACACTTTTTGTCCTTTACTGTTATATAACATTTCTGCCATTTTTCCTGGAGTATCTGCTACACTATATTTTTGACCTCTCATTTTGCCAAATCCATATATTGCTTCTTTACATATATCATCTGGATTAACTCCTAATTTTTCAGCTTCTTTCATAAGAAGATAGAACCATACTGCTCTTTCTCCTGTTGCTCCTCTAATTCCTTCTAAATATTCCTTTTCTGTATACATTTTTTCTGACATGTCTTTCTCCTCCTAAAATTAAATTCTATATTTTAATCATTGTAAATTAGAATATTCCAATTAATGATCCTACTAATGCTACTACAACTAAAATTACTAATAACTTAGTTATTGTCCACTTCTTGTATTTCATTCCCCAATATACGAAGAATACAACACCAAGTGGTAATAAACCTGGAGCAATCATATTTAATGTGTCTTGAACAACAATTGCTTTACCACCAATATCAAATGATAATGGAGTTGAAAGCTTAACTGTAGTTGCAGATAATGCTCCCATCATAAACATTCCTAGAATTGAAGCACCATCAATTATCTTATTGACAATACCACCTGATAGAATTTTCTTAATTGAATCTCTACCTAAAGAATATCCTAAATGGAATAAGTAATAACCTTCGCAAAATAGTAATATACTAAACATTATTGGGAAAAATGCACCTATAACACTTCCTTCTGCTCCAAATGAAGCACCTAAAGCCAAGAATATTGTTTGAAATGTACCAAAATCTAAAGTATCTCCAATTCCAGCCAAAGGTCCCATAAGCCCATTCTTAACACCTGAAATAACTTCTCCTGGGATTTTTCCTTCAGTAGCTTTCTCTTCTTCCATAGCTAAAACTGTACCGTGAATTAACCCTCCCCATATAGCTTGAGTATTAAAAAATTGTAAATGCCTCTTTAACGCATCTATTAAATCTTCTTTTCTCTTATATAACTTTTCTAAAGCCGGAGTGAAACTTGCACAAACTGCTAATGCTTGCATTCTTTCAAAAGAGTTAGATAATTCTGCTGTCCACCACCATCTTAGATATGTTTTTGTTACATCTTTCTTCGTAAGTACTCTTGTCTTATTAACTTCAGTCGTACCTTGTTCATTTTTAACTTCTTTGTTTTTTATTTCTTGCATTATACTTCACCCACCCTTTTATCTTCTTTCATAAATGTAATTAAAAGAGCTATACAAACACCAAATATTGCAGCTGCAGTAATTGATATTTCAAAATATTGAACCATAAAAAATCCTATAATAAACATTGGTAAGAATTTATTTTTACCTATAGTAAATATTGTTGTTGCAAAACCTAATGCAGGTAATATACCACCCATTACTGTTAATCCATTCATTAACCATTGTGGTATAACATCTAATAATGATTGAACTAAATCTGCTCCAAAAAAGTTACATACAAAAACTATTGGAAATCTTAAAACAAACCCAAATATTAAAGAGTAAAGTGTTGCACATCTCCAGATACCTTTTGTATTACCTTCTTCGGCATACTTATCTGCCTTATGAACTAATACAGCATTACCAGTTCTTCTTAAGTTATTAACTAATACTCCTATAACACCTAAAGGTACCGCAATAGATACTGCAACTTCTGCATTAACACCAGTTTGAAGTGCTACTGGTATTGCAATAAGAGCAGCTAAACATTTATCTGATGGAATATTTCCTCCTGCTGCTACCATTCCTAGATAAACCATTTCTATACTTGCACCAACAATCATACCAGTTGTTACATCACCCCAAAGTAATCCAAGGCTAAAACCTATAAATAAAGGAGACTTTAGTGTTGAGAAAAGGGTATACCCTGCAAGACCTGCTGCAAACCAATACCATAATCCTGTTACAATTGCCAACATCAAAACAGATTCCATTTATAATTCCTCCTAATTTATAAATTTTTATTTAAATTTCTTTAACGCATTTTCATACGTCATAGATGATTCCTCTGGTATAACCTGTAGAACTATTTCAACCCCATTTTCATTAAGTTCATTTAGTTGTTCTACATCTTCATTTCCTAATGAAACAGCTGTAAATACCATCTTCTTTCCTGCTTCATTTGGAATACCTCCTAATTGAATCTTTTCATACTTAAGACCTGCCTTATACGCCTTATTTGCCATATCAACGTTCTTAAATAGAATAAATATATTTTTATCTCCTAAAGTATTGTTTTGGAATGCTTGCCCTGCATCTTCTACTGTTAAAATAGCCACTTCTACTCCTGATGGTGCTGCCATCCTATATACGTCAGCCATAAATTCATCTTGACCTAAGAAGTCATCAACTATTACTATTTTTTGAGCTTGAGCGATTTTCACCCATTTTGTTATAACTTGTCCATGAATTAATCTATGATCTACTCTTACTAATGTTATTTTTGCCATTATATCCACCTCATAATTTATATTTTTTTAAATTCTTTAATTAAATCCACACAAAGGCTATTATTTTTTCTGACGATTCTTTCTGGTAATGTATGTACTTTATCTTCTTTGCTTAATTCTTCATCTACGATTAAAATTGTCTGTAAGCTAAGTCCATTTATTGCATCTATCCCTCTTCTTATAGCAACAGCTATTGCAACATTTGATGTAGATCCCCCATACAGATCTGATATTATAATTTTCACATCCTCTTTATCTACTATTTCTTCAACCTCTTTCATGAATACAGAAACATCTTTTTCAGGGCTTAGTGATAAAACTTCGTATTGATTTGACAATCCAAAGTTTTTATTTGCTTCTTCTACTAATACTTTTCCCCAAATTCCATGGCAGAGTATGATTGCCTTATATTTATTCATTGCTAAACAAACTCTCCTTTATAGCGATTAATAATGTGATTTAACTCTACTTCGTCCTCGTCAGGTACCATTTGAATTGATACATTAATATTTTTTTTAATAAATTCATCTATTAAAAGAAATTCTTTTTTATTAATATATACACTTTGAGATATTTTCTTTTTTCCTATCCCTGTAGGTATTCTTCCAATAATAAGTTTTTTAATATCAATTCCTTCTTCTTTCATTCTATTTGCAGTATCTAAGTTTTTAATTAATACAAAAACATTATCATCAGCTTGGTTATTATAAAAATACCTCCTTGATTCACTTACAGTTAATATTGATAAATCAATATTCTTTGGTGCTGCCATTTTTATCAAACCTTTAGCAATAACATCATTGGTTGTTTCATCATCTACTACTACTATTTTTTTAACACCTAGATGCTTAACCCATTTATATATCACTTGACCATGTATTAATCTATCATCACATCTGCAATATTTTACTAAAGACATTTTTAATCGAACTCCTTTTTCTATTACATTGAGCCAAGAACTTTATTAATATGGTTTATACCAGTTTTCCCCGCTTCAATACATGTCTCTGCTAACTCTTCTAAACTTTTTCCATCTCTATTAATTAAAGCTTCAAGTAGCATTGGAAGATTTACTCCAGTAAGTGCATGAAACTTTCCACCTTTTTTAAGGTTTAAACTTGCAACATTACTTGGTGAACCTCCTAATAGGTCAGCTAATACTAAAACTCCGTCACCTTCATCTAATTCATTTAACTTTTCTACAAAATTTCTATTTAAGTCTTCAATATTATCATTCCTATTTAGTTTAATTGCTGCTGTTCTTTCTGCTGGTCCTGCAATAAGTTCACAGCTTTTTATAACTTCTTCACTAAAATTCCCATGAGTCATAACTATTATCCCAATCACCAATCTCACCTCACTTTTCTTGTCACTTTTTATATAAGCAATTGTTGTGCCAACTTATGTGTATCAATAACAAATGGCTATTTTACAGGATTTAATCAAATCTTTTTACTTAATTTATAAAAAAAACTCACTTTTTCAATATGTATCAAAATCTTTTTCAAACCTGTATCAAATCTGTATCAAAAATAGGTAAAAAAAAGATAGCCTTTTGGCTATATTTAAATTTTGTATCAACTTTTGAATTTATCTGTATCATACTGTGATTCAAATATATCTAATATATTTGCATATTCCATATCTGAAATAATTATGTCGAAAGTCTCTTCTACAAGCTTAAAACTTTCTTTTATAACTAAATATAATTCTTTACTTCTACTAATTCTTTCTTCATATAATTTATAAACTAAAGACTCTTTTATTATTACTCTTTCAATCATACATGAACAATGAAATATAAACTTTACTAAAAGCTCATCTTGAATTACTAAAGAATAATGTTCGCTAATTCTATTAATTACTTCTTTTAATATAAAATAAGCCTTTTCCCCATTTAAAAAAGTCAAAGTTTTACTAATATTATCAATTAGTAATCTATCAAAATATCTACCACCATTATCTTTTTCAGCATACATAATTTCCATATCTCCATAATGTTTCTTTATAGATTCTATAATATTAAAATATAATTTCTCTAATGTCATTTCCGGAGTTAAGGCCTTTCTAGTTGCTTCTATTACAATAGGTGTACTTACCATATCTATTGCTTTTACTTCTTTTCCAGTAGCATCATGAATAACTTTAGCAAATGTTAAAATAGATCCCATATCAGTTAGAATTAAAATTCCCTTTCCTTTGTCAATTTCATTGGCTATTTCTACAGCTTGGACTAAAATATCCTGAACTCTATCTTCTAATCCCATATTGATTGCCACCGCATGGTTACAATCCAGTAAAGTATTAGCTACATTCACCATGCTAGATGCCGTAGATTCACCATGCATTATAACTAATATTGCTATACTCTCCTCATTTAATCCCACATAAGATAAATAAAGAAACGTTGCTAAAAAAATTGCTTCATCTTCTGGAAACTCAACTCCATACATTAACGACATGTTAGATAATATTTCTTTTGCTATGTTATATTCATATGCTCTTTCCTTCATAATCTCATCTTTATTAGGATGCTTTACTATGTTCCCAATCTTTATTCTTTCAATTAAATTCTGAATATGTAAGGCTATAGCTTTTATTAATTTATCTAATCCTTCTCTTTTGCTCCATTTATCATGCTTTTGTAAAATATACTTCACAGTAGTTGCAATTGAATCATTAACAATATTGTTATAAGCTGTTTGATTACTACTATTATATATAAAAGTATTCATTAAATTATAGGAATACTTCTGTATATCTTCATCTATAACGCTTCTAATTTGTGACTCTTTAATCCCTTCCTGTTGAAGTTTATTCCAAGTTTCTTTTATCATTCCATAGAAATCTAAATCATATTTTTTATTTTCTATTAATAAATTTTCACTTTCAAAATTCTTTTCTTCTGGTAAAAAAATAATATCATCTTTCCCAATAAAACTGAAGTTTTGTACAAACTCCTCTTTTCTATTATTTCCATATAATGATTCTCTAATATTGTTTGGTAGAAGAGAGAGTCTTACATATACACATTCTCTTTTATAGGTCATATAATCTAAAAAAGCTCTTGCACAAATTAATTGTATGTCGCTTTTTAATTGTCCTATATTTCCCTTACACTTATATAAAATAAATGCCTTAATAACTTCTTTTGAAACCTTTAACTTAACACCAATCCTAATACTTTCTTCTTTAAAAAAATAACATATAAGCTTCATTCTCTCTTGAAAGCCTCTTTCCTCTAAAGACGGAATCTTTATAGTTACAGGTATTCTTCTTAAAAACGTTTCCAACATTGCTATCTCTGGATCTTCTGTAGTAGCTGCAATTATCATAACCCTACACTCATGTACCTTATTAGCCTCTCCTAATCTTCTATATATACCTTTATCCATAAGCAGAAATAACATTTCTTGTCCCTCTGCAGATAGTCGATGAACTTCATCCAAAAACAATATTCCATTATTAGCTTCATGTACAATACCATATTTATCTTTATCAGCTCCAGTAAATGCTCCTTTTACATATCCAAAAAGCTGTGCTAATAATAATTGCTGATTATCAGAATAATCAGCACAGTTAAATATGATAAATGGTGCATTATCACTATCTTCTTTTATAGTTAAACTATACTTATACATATATTCTGCAAATATAGATTTACCAACTCCTGTAGGTCCTATTATTAATGTACTCAACCCCTTAGGTGGATATATTACTGCTGCTTTAGCTTGCTCTATCTGGGACTTTAAACTTCCGTCACATCCTACTAAATTAAAAATATTGTTCTCTTTTTTTATACCCTCTACAATATACTCATCTTTGATAGAATCATTTTCACTATATTCGTTTATAGAGTTAATATTATCAAATATCCCTGTATTTAGTTTCTTTCCTAAAATACTCTCAATACGTTCTTTATATAAGTACTGAACAGGTTTTCCCTTTATCTTTATAATGATATTTTCCTTTATTAATTGATTTAATTCCTTACTAGCATTACTTCTATTTATACCTACTTCAGTAGCAATATGTTCTGCATCAAATCCAAATCTAATGCCATTATTAAGGTTCAAGTGTTCTTCTGTTAATCTTTTCAAGCAAATTAAAACTTTTTCTTTCCTTGATAGCTTCTTTTGTGTCATAGTTAACCTCCCCTATAAGCAGTAATACTGTTAAATATTTATTATTAAGCTTAATTCTACAATATTTCAATATTTTTGTCTAATTGTGTAGCTATTGATTTTCTTTCCTGTTCATTTTATAATATAAATTACGTTACCCTCATCTTTTATAGAGGAGGAATTTATATGAATTTTTTATCAGATTTACACACCCACTCTATAGTCAGTGGTCATGGCTATAGCACTTTGTTAGAAAATATTAATTATTGTAAAGAAAATGGAATTAAGATACTAGGTACATCTGAACATGGTCCTAAGATGCCTGGTTCTCCCCACAAATGGTACTTTCACAACATTCAAAATATCCCAAGAATCATAAATAACATTATAATCTTAAGAGGATGTGAAGCAAATATACTAGACACTGAAGGAAACATAGATTTAGAACCCTTTGTCATTTCTCGATTAGATTATCTTATTTTGTCATTTCATGAAGCCGTTTTTTCACCAAATACATTAGAGAATAATACTAAAGCCTTAATAAATGCAATAAATAAGCATGATAATATTGAAATATTAGGCCACCTTGGAAACCCAAACTACCCAATCGACTATGAATTAATCATTAAATTAGCCATGGAAAAGAATATCTTAATAGAGATAAATAATTGTTCTATCAAAGGAGTGTCAAGAAATGGTAGCTCGGATAATTGTAAGTATATTGCTACACTTTGCAAAAAACATGGTACTAAAATCATACTAACTTCAGATGCTCACATTTGTTTTGATATAGGTAACTATGAGTATTCTGAGAATATCTTAAAAGAAATTAATTTTCCAAATGAATTAATAATGAATTATCCTAAAAAACTTATTAATCATTTTCACCAAAAAGGTAAATTACTAGATGTTGATTATACAAATATTTAAGTAATAATACATGCTTGCTTTAACTCTTATAAAAATTAGAGTATTATCCTATTTAAAATGCCAATCTCATATTAACTACAAATAGACTATAATTTACGTATTTGTATACTTTTTATATACTTACTTTTCAAATTTACACAATTTATTCCAAGTAAATACAAACAGGATGGGTTACCTTGTTATTTAGGCAGCCCATCCTTCATTAAGTATATTATCACATCATCATTTATTTGTATCTCTATGCTATCTATTTCTCTTTTCTTATTCATTATTACCTTTGAAACACTGCTCCATTATAAATCCAACAGAGCATATATTTTGCTACAATTTTATAAAATAATATTAAATTAGAGTTAATTGTTCATTATTACTTGTTTCGTCAATATCTTGTTCTCTAAATAAATCATGTCCAGGTAAAATAGCTAAGTCATCTTCACACAATTCCTTAGCTTTTTTACTATTAATTTATTCTAGCTGTTATAAATCCAGCATAATCATCTTTTAAGTCGTACTCATAGCTTTCTTAATCTATGAAGTTACTACTTAACACATCTTTTAAGTTATCACCTAAATTATTTTTAATTATTTTGAAATAATCACTAGGTACTTTATTTAATATAGTTCTACTGTTATTCAGATTAATTATACATATATTTCCATTACAGTTAATTTAATTTTTATTAAACCCTTTATTTTTCAAATAATCTTTTGGGAAAATGTGATGATATTCATTTTTATTGACTATAGACAGTACTGACTGTGTATTTATTAGAGCTCCGTCCAGTAAGCTTCTAAGGTTGTTCCTAGAAAGAATAAGAGCATATGTTTTACTTAATGCATTTCTTAATGCAAATGAAATATGTTAACTGTAATGAATAAGGCAAATATCCATGACTAGTTAAAGGTAGTTCTGTTGTTATAAAGTCTACAGCATGTAAATATGCTTTCTTGCATTTCTCCGCAATATTTTTTAATTCCTCTGATGATAAATTTCTTAATTTATTCATTTCTTCTTTAGTTACACCTAAACCGACACAAGATGCTAAGTTTCTTAAAATTTCAACTTCAGCCACTTTTTCAAAGTTTTTCGCTTCTAAATCAGACCTCACCTAATTTATTATTTTATACTTCATTGTTTAATCCCTCTTTATCTACTTATTTATCTATATTTTAATCAATTTCGATACTTTACTAAATCTAATCTGATAATTTATATCAAAATACTATATATTATTTGTACTTTAACTTATTATATGCCTGTAAAATAAAAGTAGCCTTAACCAACTTATTTCAGTGGTTAAGACTAACGTGCTCCCTTACTTATGATATGGTTCTCCATTATTTATCCTATAAGCCCTATAAATCTGCTCTAACAATATCAACCTCATCATCTGATGAGGAAAAGTCATCCTAGAAAAAGATAATCTATAATCAGCCCTATCCAAAACATCATCAGAAAGCCCTAAAGAACCTCCAATTATAAAACAAAGACTACTGTTACCTCTAACTGCTAAATCACTCATAGTCTTAGCCAGTTCTTCAGAAGACAAATTCTTTCCATCAATAGCAAGAGCTATAACATAGCTGTTATGCTTTATCTTACCTAAAATCTTCTTTCCCTCTTTATCTTTTATAATTTCCATTTCCTTAGCACTTAAATTTTCGGGAGCTTTTTCATCATCTAACTCTATAATTTCCAACTTGCAATACTTAGAAAGCCTCTTTCTAAATTCATCAATACCTAACTTTAAATATTTTTCTTTAATTTTACCTACTACAACTATACTTATATTCATATACTTCTCCTAAACTTAATCTTATTACAAATTTATATACCAATATGACTTACAAACTATTAGTAAGACTATTTAGCAAGTTCTCGATTTGCATAATCTATAAACTCCTCAAAAGGTATAGCTTTACTATAATAATATCCTTGATATATTTCACATCCTAAGTCATACAACTTATCTCTCTGATTTAAATTTTCAACATACTCCACGATTATATCAAAATCTAGGTTTTTTGAAAGATTTACAATAGACATTATGATTTCACTACTTCTTTTGTTTGTAAGTATCTCTTTAACAAGTGAACCATCTAACTTAACTATATCAAAATTATTATTTTGGAGGTATACAAGGGAACTGTGTCCCATTCCAAAATCATCCATAATAAGCTTTATACCCAAATCATGTATTGCATTTATTCGATCTATAATTATCTGAGAACCTGACAATGCAACCTGCTCTGTGATTTCTATACCAAGCATATTAGGGTTGATATTATTATTCTCAATTATATTTTTTATTTGCTCTGGTAAATTAGGAGCATTAAGTTGGTCTGGAGATATATTTACAGAAAATTTAATAGGATTTATTAATAAGCTTTCACTTTTCTTTAAATCAACACATGCTTTATTAATAATATACTCTCCAAGTTCATCTAAAAAACCTTCTTCTTTAGCTAAAAGTATAACAAGTGGCGGATAAATAAATCCACCTATTGAATGCCTCCACCTAAGTAACCCCTCTGCTCCTACAATATTCCCATCATAATTAACTTGTGGTTGATAAAAAATCTCTATATCTTCTTTTTTCATAGCAAACTTTAAATCTGATGCTAGCATTTTTGATATTGAACCTATTTTTCCACTATGATTTAAAATATTTGGTTGTTCTCCTGTTAATTCGCATTTTTTTACTAAATTTGTTAAATTTTCTATATTATTTTTAAACATGTAAATATATCTATTTTGTGACATCTTTATAAATGGAATATAAATCATAACTCCTACACACAAATTAAACAATTGCAACAAACTTCCTCTTATTGAATCTGTAGCCATATATCCACTTAAAAATATAGGTGATGTCCATTCTACTGCAGAAACTGTACAAGGTACAATACCTGTAGACATAGCTACATAACTTGTAATTGTTAGAATCATAGGTGTAATTATAAATGGTATAAACATGATGTAGTTAAAAACAATTGGAATCCCAAAAACTAGCATCTCATTTATATTAAAAAGAGCTGGTATTGAAGCAATTTTAGCCAGCTTTCTTACATTTATACGTTTCTCACTAAGAAAAATGGCAATTACTAAACACAACAAAGCTCCACATCCACCAAATAAAACCATTGTATCAAAAAAAGTCTTAGTAAAAATTTCTGTTGGTAATTGATTATTATTAACTAAATTTATGTTAATTGCCATCCCATTTTCAAATAAATTTTTTGCAACTGTGTCAAGTACATTACTTCCATGAATACCAAAGAACCACATAAAATGCATTAGAAATATAAATAGCAAAGCACTCATAAGGTTTCTTCCCATACTATTAAATATATTTGAAAATAAATTATAAAATATATCTTGAAAATTTGAACTTCCAATTAGATTTATTACTATTACACGCAAAATAGAAAATAAAAATACTACAGTTATAAATGGAATTATAGCTGAAACCACCATATTAAAATCAGCATCAGCCCCCTCTGTATGAAACTTTACACTTGTTATAAAAGACTCTGTGAGCTTTACAAATAACATAGAAGACGTTATGGAAACAATAATAGCTGTAAACAACCACTTTGTTTTAAATATCTCCACATAAGAATCTATTTCACTACCATGTGAAAATACTAAAAAAGAGCACATTGCAACTATAGGAACAAGTACTGTATACTTGCTCCCATAGATTTTTCCATAGCTATAACTTATTGTCAACAATATTATTAATGAGATAATTCCTAAGGTAGAATCATTTATAAATGTAAGCATATTTAAAATCTCACCATTAAATAAACTTGCTATATATTCTTGATAAATTTTTATTGGAAGATTCAAAATAACAAGTGCAATTGAACCAGTCATAATAGCAGGTATTGCTAAAATCATCCCTTGCTTTATAGAATATAAGATTTTATTATCCTCAACATTTTCGAAATTTCTTTTTAGCAAAGTTATTCACCTCTACTTCATCTTATAAACATTAGAAACATCATTGCGTGATAATACATCTAGTTTTACATCTTGCCCAACTACTATATCGTTTGATGCTAATACTCCCTTTGAAGTTTCATATGCCAATTCTGGAAAATTATTTTCTTTACTTAAATGTGCTAATAATATAGATTCTGTACCTTTATCAATAAGTTCAACACAGAAATTTGCTGCATCTTCATTAGATAAATGTCCTGTATCTGACATTACTCTTTTCTTTAAAGCATATGTATATGAACCCATCATAAGCATATTAGGGTCATAATTTGATTCTAATACCACTAATTTAGATTTATATAGATGTTTTTTTATATTTTCAGTAATACACCCTATATCAGTAGCTATAGACATTTTTTCATCGTTTTCTGTATAGAAATTATATCCAACTGGGTCAGCTGCATCATGTTCTATTGAAAAAGGTCTTACTATAACATCTCCTAATGAATAAGTTTTATCATTTTCAAAGACCTTCATATTTTTGTCCTTAATATCACCAAGCTTGTCTTTCATAGAACACCATGTCTTTATATTAGCAAACACTGGTATGTCAAACTTTCTTGACAATATACCTGCCCCTTTTATATGGTCAATATGCTCATGAGTTATAAATATCCCTTTTAATTTATCTGAATCTACTCCAATGTCTTTAAGACCTGTAGTTATTCTCTTTCCACTTAATCCTGCATCTACCAGTATATTAGTATTTTTATATCCTATATAGTGGCAATTTCCACTACTACCACTTCCCACTGAACAATACTTTAGCATTATTTCACCTCTTTTTCTGCCTTATAAATTATATTATACCAAAAAAACAGAGTATTAAATAAAATTTAATACTCTGTACGAAATTTACTTGTATTCACTTATAATCTTATTTATATCTACCCCTTTACTGTTCCATAACTCTACAAAAGCTCTTCCATTGGCATTTTTATGTTTGTATTTATTGTAATATTCATTTAGTGTTTCAAAGAATACCTTATCTCCAACTTCTTTTCTTACTTCATTAAAAGCTGTTGCTCCTTTTGTATAAACATTTAAACTGTATTCAGTAGAATTTTTATACTCATTTGATGGTTTAAATATGTTTTCACTCAAATAACTCTTTGTTTGTATTTGCATAGTTTTTATAAGTTTATTTGCCATTTCTTTTCCATATTTTTGTTCAAAATAAACTATTGTAGAATATTCAGTAAGTGCTTCGTCTAACCAAGGTTCACTTATTTCATCATTTCCAACAGCAGAATACCACCATTGATGTGCTGTTTCATGTGCTATAACATACTCAAGTAAAAACTCATTTTTTTCATTATATAAGCTTTGGTCTATCATAACAAGCATTGGATATTCCATTCCACCTATAAAGAAATCACTTGCTACAACAGAATATTCTTTATATGGGTATTTGCCAAACAACTCACTAAATATATTTATTGAATCTTTTGCAATCTCTGTTGCTCTGCTAGAAAGTTTCTTATTTAAATTGTATGTACTAATAGCTACACCTTTTGAATCAACTTTATTTACATCAAATTTACTACTTAATATAAATGCAAAATCCCTAACGTTTTCAGCTTCTATCTCATACAACATTTTCTTGTTATCATGTTTGTCATTAACAAGTTTACCTGTATGAGCAATCTTATACTTATTTGGAATCAATAGTTTCACATGAAAATCACTAGTTTCACTATAAAATGGGTCCCCAATAGTTTCATAACTCTTTAGATTCCATCCTCTTTCATCATTAACACAAGCTATAGGAAACCAATTAGTAATATTTATAGTGTTTTCTCCATATCCAAATCTTCCCACTGAGTTTGGTATTTTTACGTTATATTTTATATCCAGAGATATCTTTTCATTTGGCTTTAACTCTTTCCCCAATTCTATTTCTAGTATATCATTTTTATCTCCTTTGATTTTATATTCCATTTTACTGCTATTATTTAGTATGTTTTTTATATCTATATATCCTTCATTGAATCCATTAGGATAGGCTCTTGTCATCTCACCTTTTTCAAAAGGAGCAAATTCTTTTTTAGAAAAAGCATTCGGATATATATGGAAATATATTTTATCCATGTTTGATTTTGTCTTATTTATGTACTCAACACTCTGATTGCACATTAACCTCTTAGTTTCATCATCAAATATAACATCCATATTATATTGATTTATCTTTGAATTAGATTTTTCTTTGTACGTTTCTAAACTGTCATCCTTTTCTATGAAGCAACCTATTATTAGTACCATAAATAAAATTGCTACTGATAATGTTCTTCTTACTTTTTGGTTGAATTTTATAACCAAAATATCTCCTCCTTTTTAAAATGAATACTTTTAGAAAATATTTACATGCTAATCTTATGACCTTTTATTTGTTTACAACCAAATGTAATACAAAAAATGATATAATTTAATCTGAGGTGATAAAATGTTTTTCAAAGAAAGCAATGAAATAGATTTAGGTGAAATCACTATTCCCAATATCTTTATAGATATATTTATGCCAATGGCGGACGGGTTATACGTAAAAGTTTATCTTTTAGGCTATAGACAGGCATGTGATATTACTTCTAATCCTAAGTTTGACAATAGCTCAATAGCCAAGAACCTAAATATACCTTTGTCTGATGTACTATCTGCTTGGAAATTCTGGGAAGAAAAAAAGATTATAAAAATACATGATAATGGAGAATATGATAATTTTAATTATTCAATAGAATTTTTAGATTTAAAAAATTTCTATATCGAAAATATATTAGGTAATAATTCATCTGTAAAATCTAATACAGATAAAGTTGTATCTACTTCTGAAAATCCAAGTATTAGAAAGATGTTCAATTCTATAAATAAAATAGTTGGTCGATATCTTGACCCAAGTGAAAAAATAAGTATTATGGATATAATGAATAAATACAACATGGGCCCTGATATGATACTTTGTGCTTATGAATATGTTAAAGATAAAACTGGTACATCTAAACCAGTTAAATACATCGAAGGCATTATTAGAAACTGGTATGATTCAAATTTATATACCCCAAAAGATGTTGAAGACAGCTTCTTGATTAGAAGTGAACGATATATTTTATATAAAACTATTTTCAATGAATTGGGATTTTCAAGACAAGCAACGAAATCAGAAAAAGAACTCATGGATGCTTGGTTTGATAAATTTGACATGGATATGGACTTAATAGTAAATGCATGTTCTAAATCTAAGAATATACCAAACCCAAGTATATCTTATATAAATGGAATAATTAAAAATTGGCACGAAAAAAATATAAAAAATTTAAATGATTTAAAGCAAAAAGAGGAAGAACGTATAGTTAAGGAGAATATTAATAAGAAGCAGATTAATACTACTCAAAACAACAATACTTACAAGAAAACTAAGTTTCATAATTTCAACGAAACATTTACTCAATATACATCTGATGAACTCGATGAAATTATTAAAAAAAGTCAAAAAGAAAAGTTTAAGTAGGTGATTAAATGAATGAAGATAAAATAAGAAAAATACTGGCTAAATATGCCAATAAAAGAGATAAAAATGAGCTACTATTGGAACATAGAAAAAATGAGGTCTATAATAGAATTCCTGAGATAAAATCTATAGATGATGATATTTCTAAAATAGGTCTTAACTTAGCTAAAACAGTTCTTTTAAATCCTAAATCTAAAGATGAAATTGTGAATGAGTCTAAGAAAACTATAGAATCTTTAAAATTGAGAAAAGAAGAACTTTTAGTTAAAAACAACATATCTCTTGATTACTTAGAAATAAAGTTTCAATGTGACTCTTGTAAAGACAAAGGATTTTTACCTAATGGTGAAAAATGTTCTTGTCTAAAACAAGAAATTGTAAATGAGGCTTATAAAATGTCTAATTTAGATAGAATTTTAAGTCAGGAAAATTTTTCGAATTTTAACTTGAATATATTTTCTCCTAAGAAGAGTCCTGATGGAGAAATATCTCCAAGAGAAAATATGTTAAATAATCTAAGTATCTGCGAAAATTTTGTTCATGACTTTAAGGTAGATAATAGTGAAAACTTATTGTTTTATGGTTCTACTGGACTAGGTAAAACATATATGTGTAACTGTATTGCAAAAGAATTGTTAGACAAAGGTAATGTTGTAATTTATCAAACATCTTTTAGAATTTTAGATATTCTTGAAGACTATAAATTTAGAAGAGACCCAAACAATCAAATAAGTGAAGAAAATTATAAAAACTTGTTTGATTGTGATTTATTAATAATAGATGACCTTGGTACTGAACTTAATAATTCTTTTACTAGTGGAGAAATTTTCAATATTGTAAACACAAGACTTGTTGCTGGTAAAAAGATTATTATATCAACCAACTTAACACCATCTCAAATAGGAAATACTTATACTCAAAGAATTCTATCTAGGATTTTAGATAAGTTTAGAATTTTAGAATTTACTGGAGATGATTTGAGATGGGAGAGATTTAAATAAAGTAGCCCTTAAAAAACATTTTTTTATTTTTAAATAGAGAGGTAAGAACATACTTGCTTCTCTGTTTAAAACTTATACTATATAATCACATTATCCATTCAGTTTTTCTAATTATATTCCTAATATACCTTTTAATATACTAATCATTTATCTAGTTTGTAATTTTATATATATTAATATCATTCTTAATATATTGCATTATTTAAATTTATTATAGTACATTTATAGACTCTGTTTCTAAATATATGATATTGTATAATATTTAAAAATTTAATTATAATTAATTTTTGACGCAATTAAAAAAAAGATACCTAAAAGTATCCTGTAACATAGAAAATTATATTAATTTACATGTATGTATTTTGTGGAGCTGGTGATAGGAATCGAACCTACAACCTGCTGATTACAAGTCAGCTGCTCTACCGTTGAGCCACACCAGCATATATAGTATTTTTCATCTAAAAACTGGTGGGACTAACAGGGCTCGAACCTGTGACCCCCTGCTTGTAAGGCAGGTGCTCTCCCAGCTGAGCTATAGTCCCATATTGGTGACTCGTAGGGGAATTGAACCCCTGTTACCGCCGTGAAAGGGCGGTGTCTTAACCTCTTGACCAACGAGCCATGATTTGGTGATCTATCCGCGACTCGAACGCGGGACACCCTGATTAAAAGTCAGGTGCTCTACCGACTGAGCTAATAGACCACATTTTTTCGACTTTTTTCGTCGTTTCTTTCACTCACAAGTTATATTATAACTGCTGTATAACTTTTAGTCAACAGTTTTTTTTATTTTTTTTAGTACATAATTAAAATAATCCTGAATCATTGATTTTCAACAAAATCATCTAAATAAGACATCTAATTCAAGGGGACAAATTCGACCTTAATTTTATTAAAATATACATAAATAATTTTAACTCAATATAAAAGAGCATCTCTAATAATTGTAAGTATTATCTTGAGATACTCTTTTTTTAATCATTTATAATTTAAATCACTTACTTAAGATACTAAGCAAATATGTTTTTTCTTATTATAGTTTGAGCTCTATTAGGCCCAACAGAAACCATATCTACACTTACTCCAATCAACTCTTCTATTTTAGCAATATATTTCTTTGCATTTTCTGGAAGGTCATCAAAATTGTCTACTTGAGTTATATCTTCATTCCATCCATCTAATTCTTCATATATAGGTTCACATTTTGCTAAATCATCTAAAGAAGCTGGGAAATCTGTTATTATTTTATCGTCCATTTTATAAGATGTACAAACTTTAATTTTGTCAAATCCAGTTAACACATCTAATAACATAAATGAAATACTAGTTAATCCATTAACTCTAGCTGCATATTTTACTATAACAGCATCAAACCACCCGCATCTTCTTGGTCTACCAGTAGTTACTCCAAATTCATGCCCTTGTTCTCTTATCTTATCACCAGTTTCATTTATTTGTTCTGTAACAAATGGACCTTCTCCAACTCTTGTAGTATAAGCTTTTACTATACCAACAACATCCTTTATCATATTTGGTCCTATACCTGCACCAATAGCAAATCCCCCAGATATTGGATGAGAAGATGTAACAAATGGATAAGTTCCTAAGTCTAAGTCTAATAAAGTACCTTGTGCTCCTTCAAATAACACTTTTTTACCTGCTTTTACCGCGTCATATACAATAACTGATGTATCTGCTACATATTTTTTTATTTGTTCTGCATACCCAATATATTCATTATATATAGCTTCAAAATCAAATAATTCTTCTTTTCCATATATGTTTCTAACTAATTTGTTTTTAGCTTCTATCTGAGCCTTTAATTTTATGGCAAATTTATCTTTATCCATTAAATCACATATTCTGATTCCAGATCTCTCTGTCTTATCCATATAGCAAGGTCCAATACCTTTTTTTGTCGTACCTATCTTTAAATCGCCTCTAGCTTCCTCTGATAATGCATCTAGCTCTTTATGGTATGGGAATATAACATGAGCTCTATCGCTAATTTTTATGTTTTCTGTATTTATATTATCTGCTTTAAACATTTCTAATTCTTCTAAGAATCCTTTAGGGTCAAATACTATTCCATTTCCGATTATGTTCACTGTCTTTGGATTTAAAACTCCAGATGGAATTAAGTGTAATGCATATTTTTTACCTTCAACAACTAATGTATGACCTGCATTATTTCCACCTTGTCCTCTTACTACTACATCTGCTTGAGTAGCAAGATAATCGATAACTTTACCTTTACCTTCATCTCCCCATTGAGAACCAACAATTGCAACTGTTTTCATGTAATTCACCTCTATATTTTATATACTCTCGAACGCTTTACTTATTTATTCTATCAAATATTCGTATTTTTTTCAACTTTTTTAACGTTCTCCAATATTTAACAGATACTCTTCTATTTTTGAAAAGTCATCTATTTTTTTAATTTCTGTGCTATTTTTTATAACTTTTTCTATAAACTTGTCCATGTCTAAAAGTTTTTCTAATTTACATACATTAATTATATTTCCAAAGTTTGTATTAGTCATGTTTATATGATATTGATTGTCCACAATACTAGCATAAACAACAATTGATTCTTTTAAATTATTATCAACTATCCTAAATAAGTTTATTTCATCAAGTACTTTAATTATATTGGGATATATACATTTTAAGCTTATTTTTTCCATATTATTCCTCCTGATAATTAATACTTATACACAGATAAAGCAAGCTAAAAGCTTGCTTTATCTACTTATTCACACTTATCAACAGGTTATCTGTGGATAGTGTGGATAATTTTTTAGCTAAATTTCAAGGTTTAGACATATTTAGTGACATGTATCCACATTTTTCCTGTAGAAAGAAAGGATGTTCTGTGGATATTAGTTAAATTATAGGTCTCTCAACTTATCCCCAAATCTTTGAACCTCACCAAGCCAAACTAGTTCCACAGAACCAGTTTCACCATGTCTATTTTTTGCTATTATTATTTCTCCTATATTTTTACTCTCAGAATCAGCATGATAGTATTCATCTCTATACAAAAACATAACTATATCTGCATCCTGCTCAATTGCTCCAGATTCTCTTAAATCAGATAACATAGGTCTATGGTCTGCTCTTTGCTCTGGGGCACGTGATAACTGAGATAATGCTACTACAGGACAATTTAATTCTTTTGCTAATACTTTTAATGACCTTGATATTTTAGATATTTCTTGTTGTCTACTTTCATTATTACCTTCACCTTCCATAAGTTGAAGATAATCTATAAGCACTAAATCTAGACCTTTTTCTATCTTTAACTTTCTGCACTTTGACCTTAATTCTGATATTTTTATTCCAGGAGTATCATCTATGTGTATTTTTGCATCTGACAGTACTGCCATTGCATCTATAATCCTAGGCCAATCATTATCATTAAGTGTTCCAGTCTTTATCTTTTTCAATTCTACACTAGATTGCGAAGATAGCATACGTTGTACTAACTGTTCTTTTGACATCTCTAAACTAAACACAGCTACAGAAGCATCTCCTTTTAAAGCTGCATTTTGTACTAAATTTAAAGAAAAGGCCGTTTTACCCATTGCAGGTCTTGCCGCAACTAATATTAAATCTGTTCTTTGAAGACCATTTATTTTTTTATTTAAATCTTTAAAACCAGTAGTTATACCAGTTACATCGCTTTTATTTGTATATAATTTTTCTATCATATCATAGGCATCCATCAAAACTAAGTTTATAGATTTAAAATCGTCACTAGTTTTTTCCTGTGATATATCAAATATTCTCTTTTCAGCTTGTTCCAAAACATCTTCAATTTTCGTTGCTCCACTATATCCTAGATTTATTATTTCATTAGATGCTTTTATAAGCTTTCTAAGTACAGACTTTTCTTTTACTATATCAGCATAGTATTTTACATTTGAAGTTGTTGGCACTATTGTAGAAAGACTTGTAATATAACTGATTCCTCCAATATCATTAAGATGCCCTTGTTTTCTTAGCTCTTCTGTCAATGTTATTAAGTCTATAGGCTCACCTTTATTGCTTAAAGTTATCATACATTCATATATTATTTTGTGAGCCTCTTTATAGAAGTCATCAGGCCTTATAGTTTCTGTAACTGTTATTATAGCATCTTTGTCTAGTAGTATAGAACCTAATATTGACTGCTCTGATTCTACACTGTGAGGAGGAATTCTCGTCATGTCTTCCATCTTTATCACCTCTAGTTATTACTGTTTTTCTTTTACATCTACTCTTATTTTAGTAGTTACTTTTTGATGTATTTTTATTTCTACAAATGTTGAACCTAAAGTTCTTATTGGTTCATCTAATAAAATCTTTCTTTTGTCTACATCTATATCTTTTTGTTTCTTCAATTGCTCAGCTATCTCTTTGGCTGTTATTGAACCAAATAATCTTCCACCTTCACCTGATTTTGAATATATTTCTATATTAATTTCTTCCATTTGTTTTCCTAGTAAAACAGCTTCTTCATATTCTTTTTGAGCTTTTATTTCTTTAGATTTATTCTTTTCATTTAATTCCTTGATTGCTACACTATCTGCTTGCACAGCCATTTTCTTAGGAAATAAGAAATTTCTTGCATATCCATCACTTACTTCTTTCATTTCCCCTTTTTTACCAGTTCCTTTTACATCTTTTAATAATATAACTTTCATCTATTCTTCCTCCTCTAAATACTCCTCTATTATTTTATTTACTATCTTGTAAGCTTCTTTTAGAGAAACATTTTTTAACTGTGCACCAGCTATATCTATATGTCCCCCGCCTCCTAATTTTTCCATAAGTACATGTACATTTATTTGCCCCAAAGACCTTGCACTTATAAATATAGTATCATCTTTTTCTCCTAATACAAAGGAGGCTTCTACTTCTTTTATATTTAATAGCTCATCAGCAGTTTGAGCTATTATGACGTTTATACTATCTATTTCTGTACTTGAATATGCTAGACATATTCTATTATTAATTATCTTTGTACTTTGAATTATTTCAGCCTTTATTATAAAATCTTTTACATCAGAATTGAAAAACTTCTTGACTTCTATTGTATCTGCTCCAACTTTTCTAAGGTAAGAAGCAGCTTCAAATGTCCTCACACCTGTTTTAAATGCAAAGTTTTTAGTATCTAAGCTTATTCCTGCTAAAAGACCTTCAGCTGTAAGTTTATTGATTGTTACCTCTTCATCCATATACTGAACTAATTCTGTAACCATTTCACATGTTGAAGATACATATATTTCATGGAATAAAAGCACTGCATCATTTATAAACTCTACACCTCTTCTATGATGGTCTATTACTACTACCTTCTCTGATAACTTTAAGAGTTCTTCACATTCAGTATAATTAGGTCTATGAGTATCAACTACAACAACTAGTGTATTTTTAGTACAGTTATCAATAGCCTCCTCTTTTCCAATAAACAACTTCTTATAATAATTACTTTCATTTATTTTGTTTATAAATATCTCTATAGATTCATTTACAGATTGTAAAACTATATTTGCTGTCTTATTGCAAGATTTACATATATCATAAACCCCAACTGCGGCTCCCATAGCGTCCATGTCAGGATATTTATGACCCATTATATAAACATGATCGCTTTCTTGTATAACCTCTCTCAGAGCATGACCTATAAGTCTAGATTTTACTTTTGTTTTCTTTTCTACAGCCTTAGACTTTCCACCATAAAATACAAACTTATCTTTTGTCTTTACAACAGCTTGGTCTCCTCCTCTACCAAGTGCTAAATCAAGAGCACCTGTAGCAAGTTTTAGGTTCTCATTTAATGTATCTCCATCTATACCAATTCCTATACTTATTGTAACAGGAAGATTATTTCCATAATCAATATGTCTTATTGTATCTAAAATAGAAAACTTCTCAGCTTCCAATTTTTTTAACTCTTTTTTATGCATTACCAAGAAGAATTTATCTTTTGAAGTCCTTCTCAAAGCACCATTTGAATTTAATTCTAAAGCAGAAAGTATTTTTTCTACTTCAACATTAATTAAAGCTCTCTTATCTTCTGCTGCACTTTTTAATACTTCATCATATCCATCTACTTGTATTAACATCATTGCATCTTTTTCATCATCATAATCTTGTTTTACTTGTAAATATTCTGTCTTATCTATCCAGTATAATATCATTAAATATTTAGGATTTTTTTCTTGATCATTTTTTATAACATTATAAACTATTGTATATTCTCTATCCTTATAGTTTATTTCAGTGTACATCTCTTTATTTTCATTTAATACTTTTCTTAAATTAAGATTTTTAACTATATCTTCTATATTTTTATCAAGTAAATCTTTTTGACCAATCATATCATAAAACTTTCCATTATACCATGATATATTTCCATCAAATTCTAGAATACATAGTGGTATTGGAAGATTTATTATAGCTTTCTTAGTTGTTTCATCTATATCTAAAGATAAATTTTGAATATACTCTGTCCATTCATGACGTCTAATATTAGTTGTTCTCCAATTGTGAAAAACCATATATGCAAAAATACAGAAAAATAAACACCCTACATACAAGTTGTAATAAAGCAAAATTATACTAGAAATACCAATAATAATTATATATAAATTTATTTCTGGCATATTTAATTTAAAGGTTTGTTTATTACTCATTTCTATCCTCCTAAGTGGATTTATAACTTCTCACCTTTCTAAAGTCAATTATACTATCTACCATACCAACAAAAGATATTCCCATAAATCCAAATAAACATAAAATTATCCCTGAAAGAAACATAATTTTATTTGGCCCTTGTCTTATCCATTTCTTTAAATAATAAATACAAACTGCTATTCCTTGAATTACAAACATTAAGTTAAAAACTAGCTGTAAATTAGTCATTATTAATTCTGTATATAATTTTGAGCCAATAATTTCAATAAATAAGACTAATAAATAAAGTAAAAAAGTTGTGACTATAGCATTTCCTGGTAAATAAAAGTCAGCAAATTTAGGAAATCTTATATTCAAATTTGTAATCCTTTTGATAAAGAATACGCTTAAATAATATGTTACAAATGCTGATAATAAACCTTGTAAGAATAACATCATTGGTAGCATATTTGTAAAATAACTTACAATTTCATCTGGCTTCATTTTATCAAATACTTTAAGCTCAGTTGCAGAAAAACTATTTTTTTGAATATTTACAATTTCTGTTATCATTTTAGAAACTTCATCTAATAAATTTACATTTAAAAATGTCTTCAATACAAAGAAATACACAACCATTGCAAGCACAAATATTATTGTTCCTCCATATATTGGTTCAAATTTATTACTATCTTCTTGCTCAAAACTTCTCTTTAGCATCTTTCCTATTGCTATGCCTGGCAAAGAATACATTATACATATATTTAATGCATACGAAATGTCTGCAAATAAAACTAGCACACAAAATGTAATCAAAATAGATAAAAAAGAATACTTTTTATCAGTGATGGCACCTATAATTACATATGGGACAGCTGCTAATATGCTAAACATTCCTAGCATTGGAATATAGGCTATTACTAAAGCAATTATTATAGCTAAAACTATTATAGACATGGCTTTAGATAGTCTAATTTTATTATTCAATTTAATATCACTCCCTATTATCCATATGTTTTTTTAAGTTAGATAAATCTCCATACCATCTTTCAACACTATGGTCTTCCTCTATACCAATTTTTATTTTTTCCTTGACTTTATAATCTACGTCTCTAAAACTAATTCCTAATCTCTTTGCTAAGAGATATGTTATCATTATTATATTTGCTAGAGTATCTTGAATTGCCTCATCTAAAGGTTTTACCCCTTTAAATAATAAGTTAAACAAATCACTTACACTCATTAATATTTCTGTTTTCATCCACTCTATTATCTTTATGTTTCTTGTTATCTCAGAACCTTTATCTATTTTCACGTTTGCAACCCTCCTTAATATATAATATTATATCATAAATAATAATATATTTAAGTATATAAACAAAAAAACGAGCGTTATAGCTCGTCTCATTTACTTATATAAATATCTATAATAAAAAATGAGCACAAGGCTCATTTTTTAATCTAATGTATATGGTAAAAGTGCTATATTTCTTGATCTTTTTATAGCAACTGTTAATTCTCTTTGATGCTTAGCACAAGTTCCAGATATTCTTCTTGGTAATATCTTTCCTCTTTCAGTTATATACTTTTGTAATCTCTGAGTACTTTTGTAATCTATTTTAGCGTTTTTGTCAGCACAAAATTGACAAACTCTTTTTTTCTTACGTCTTTTTTTATTCATCATGACTTTTTTCCCTCCTTTTTAAAATGGTATATCGTCATCATCTATAGCTTGGAAACCTTGTGGGTCTAACCCTTGAGGTTCAAAGCTTGGCTCAAAAGCTGGAGCACTCTCTTTATATGAATTTTCCGATTTATTCTTGCTATCTAAAGCTTGTACCGATCTAGTACTTACTTTTGTAAAAGTTCTTTTTTCGCCTGATTGTGTCTGATAATTGTCTACTCTTATCGATCCTTGAAGTGCAACTAATCTACCTTTAGTTATGTAGTTGGCACAAAATTCAGCGGATTTACCCATTACTTCAACAGGTATAAAATCAGTTTCTTTAGATCCATCTTTTTTTACATAGTCTCTATCAATGGCTATTGTAAATGATGCCACTGGTGTTCCTGTACCTGGGATGTATCTTAATTCAGGGTCTTTAGTTAACCTTCCCACTAATACAACTTGATTCATAAAAACACCACCTATTTTTTATAATAAAACTAGTTGTTAAGCAACAACTATCATGTGTCTTATTACGTTTTCATTTATCTTTAAGTTTCTGTCTATTTCTTTAGGAACGTCTACTGCTGATTTGAAGTTAACTAACACATAGAAACCTTCTGTAAACTTAGCTATTGGATAAGCTAATTTTTTAGTTCCCCAAGTATCAACTTTAACTATTTCTCCTTCAGTTGCAACAACTTCCTTAACTTTGTTTAGTACAGCTTCTCTTGTTTCTTCATCAGAGTTTGGCTTTACTACATAAACTAATTCATAATTTCTCACTATAATTCACCTCCCTTTGGACTTAACGGCTCTACACTCTTAGAGCAGAGAAATGAGACTAAAATCTCATACCTACACATTTTATCATTTTTTCTTATTTATGTCAATTTAAATTTTGGACAAATTTTAATATTTAATATAAGGTGAAATATATTTTTTAAATTAACAAGGGATGGCTATTGCCATCCCTTATAATATATCTTAAGTTATTATTTTTAATTAAGCTTCAACACCCATAGCTTCTTTTAAAACTGATGCTATGTTTTTGATACCTTCTATTATTTTTTCTTCTGGCATATTTGAATAGTTAAGTCTGAAAGTATTTTCTCTACCACCATTAGGGAAGAATCCTCCTCCAGCAACATAAGCAACATTCTTTTCTAAGCATTTTGGCATTAATTCTTTAGCATTTAAATTACTTGGAAGCTCTACCCATGTAAATAATCCACCTTCTGGATGAGTAAATACTAATCCTTCTGGGAATTCTTCTTCCATAGTCTTAAGCATAACATCTCTACGTTTGATATAAACAGCTTTTATTTTATCAACGTGTTCATCTAAGTCATACATATCCATAAATTTACTTACTTCCATTTGAGATATAGTTGATGCTTGTAAGTCTGCACCTTGTTTTGCAAAGTTAAATTTAGATAGTATTTCTGGAGAAGCACAAGTCCATCCTAATCTGTATCCTGGGCAGAATATTTTAGAGAAAGTTCCTAAGAATATTACTAATCCTTTTGTATCCATTGATTTTAAAGATGGTAAAGATTCTCCCTCAAATCTTAAATCTCCATATGGATTATCTTCTATTACTGGTATTTCATATTTATTTACTATTTCCATGAATTTTTTACGTCTTTCAAGTGGCCAAGTTCTTCCTGTTGGATTTTGGAAATCAGGTATTACATAAATCATTTTTATTCTATCAGTTGTTTCTAGTATTTTTTCTAGTTCTTCCATTATCATTCCATTAGAATCTGTTGGAACATCTATGAATTTAGGTTGGTAAGATTTAAATGCATTTATAGCTCCTATGTAAGATGGGCTTTCACATAAAATTACATCACCTTCATCAATAAATACTTTTCCTGCAAAATCTAGACCTTGTTGAGAACCACTTGTAACTAATATATCATCTTTATCTACATTAGTTTTGTTTTTGTCATTCATTCTAGCTGCTATTTTTTCTCTTAATGGTTCATATCCTTCTGTTGTAGTATATTGCATAGCTGATCTTCCATTTTCTTCAAGCACTGCAACTGATACTTTTTTCATTTCTTCAACTGGAAATAATTCTGGAGCAGGCATTCCACCCGCAAAAGATATTATTTGTGGTTGTTGAGTAAGTTTTAAAAGCTCACGTATTTCAGATCCTTGTAAACCTTCCATTCTTTTTGCATATTTAACTGCCATAATTAAAGCACCCCCCATGAAAATGTTTTCTTCAATTTCTATTATACCAAAAATTTGGATATTAATATACGGTATTTGACATTTTTTAAATGTTAAATTTATATCATTTTTTTATTAGCTTTTTTACTCTCTTTTCTAATGTCTCTCTATCAAGCATTATTAGCCTTGAACATTTCGTACATTTTATCTTTATATCCATTCCAGTTCTTACGATTTCAAACTCTTTACATCCACATGCATGTTGTTTTTTCAATTCAACAATATCCCCTATTTTTAAATCCATTGGCATAAATAATTAGCCTCCTAATCTAACTTCTTTGCTTCCCTTGAGCCATCCTCTAATTTACTTATACAGTAAATTCCCTTTATATCTACATTATTTTCAACTAAAATTGTCTTTATTTTTTTCATATCTTCAAAAGAAAATTTAATTGATATTCCACAGCTTGCTGTTATTTCTCTTGGTGTTGGAAGAGCCATTACTTTTAAACCATTTTCACCAAATAGCTTTTCTGACCTTATTGCATGATGTGTAGAATTAAATGATACTATATACATTTGATTCATTGCTTAATCCTTTCTGACTATCTACTTTTCTTTAGTTTAATATTTCCTATTAACTTTATATTGTTAAACAAACATACATTATATAGAAATAGTATTTGATGCATTTTTTAATGTTTCAACTATAGTGTACATATTTGTAACTGAACCAACTTGTAATTTTTCTTTTAAATTATAGTAATCTAAACAAGTTCCACAAGATAAAATTTCTACCCCTGCATCTTCAAGTATTTTAAGATTTTCTATAGTTGCTTCATTTTCAGCACTTAATTTTACTCCTCCATTAACTAAAAGTATATGTTTAGGATATGGCCTTGATTCTGTTAAAGTATATATAAAACCTTTTATTAATACTTGTCCTAATTCATCATTTCCCAATCCCATCTTATCTGAAGATATAAATACACATGTATCTTCTAGTTCGCTTTCTTCTTTTTGAACTACAACATTATTACCTTTTTTAATTTCTATAGAAATTAAGTTTTCTTTTTCATCAACAATCCTTGCTTCACAATTTAAAGATTTAGCAAGCTTTAATATATTTTCTTTTGCTGTTTCATTGTCAACTGTTGTAACTACAATGCCTTCTTCTATATTATCTAATTCTTTTTTTGTATTTATAACTGGTTTAGGACAAGCAAGCCCTCTAGCATCTATTTTTATACTCATTGTTTGATTCATCTCCTTAAAATTATTCATACAATTTATATTTTATCATAGATATTATCTTGCTTGTTATAGATTGTTTCTATACTATTATAGGTTTATTATACTTACATTATCTCTAAATTTTTATACATAAATACTCCCTTTTGGTAGTACTCTAATTCTTTCTCTTTTGATATGCTTGAATATAATTGACCTAAGTCTATGTACAAGTTTGCTAATATCTTATTATTACCTAAGTCTGATACTATTTTTATACATTTAATTAAATACTCAATAGCAAGAGTAATTTCATTTTGATTCTTATACATATTAGAATAGAATTTTAATGCCTTATACTCATTAAACTTATTTTTATTTTTTATTGATGATGCTAAAGCTATTTTACAATATTTTCTAGCTAAATCATAATCTTCTTTATCTATGTACGCTTCTATTATCTTGAATAAACCTGACATCATATATTCGTCTTCATCATTTTTCTTTATGTTGTACACTTTTTGAGAATATTCAAGAACTCTATCTGTCTCACCTATTTTTCTATAAACATCACAAATTGTTAAGTATACATTTGCTATTCCAGTTTTATTATCTTCATTTTCAAGTATTTTTAGTGCTTTTTTAAAATACTCTTTTGATTCCTCATATTTTCCAATCTCAAGCATGTTGTTTGCTTTTAACACCAAAATATCGACATCTTCTTTTCTATCATTTTTATTATCTATTTCATTTATTTTATCTATGTACTTTAATGACATATTTGGATTATCTAATTTTATATAACAATATGCCATCTTACTATATAATTCCTTATATACGTTAATATCCTCAAACTTATTCTCTGACAAAATTTCCTCTGCAAAATTAAAGTGACTTATCGCACCTTTATAAAAGTCTTCTTGCATATATATCTTTCCTATGTTTAAATAGCACTTTAGTATGTTTTCACTATCATTGTTTTTTATAAAGAAAAATAAAGCCTTTTCAAAGTTTTCTATAGCATTATTGTAATTAGATTTTTTTAAGTTAATGTTAGCCATAAGAAAATTGCATCTGCCATAGTTCTCCATTAAATCGTATCTCTTACATATATCTAAAACTTCTTTTATTTGGTCCTCAGCCTTGTTTAACTCATTCTCTTTTATATAAATTTCACTTTGCAGTATTAAATTATCTGTTATCTTTTTTGACTGCATTTCTTTTGTTTCTAATAAATATTCCACGCTTACATCTAACTTATCACCTAGATATTCCAACAGTTCATAACTAGTATGAGATTTATCTCTCTCTATATGGCTTATTTGTGCTGCTGTTATTCTATCTCCAGCTAACTCTTTTAATGTCATATTTTTTTCTTTTCTTAATTTCTTAATCTTTTCTCCTAAGCTCAAAATTTCCATACTATTCCCACCTTTTGAAGACATTTTTTTATAATATAATTATAACTTATATTTATTTTAAAAACACTACTTTTATTTTACAATATTTTCTCTATACATTAAATGATTTCCCATAAAAATGACTAATATTTAGTTTATTTTGTATTTAATTAACTTAAATAAATCATTTTTTAAATTTGTTACTATTTTGTATTCATATATTCAGTCATAACGATTATAATTATATATAAGAATAGTATCTTGAGAGGAGTAATTTTTATGAAAAACAAGAAAATAATGTTAGTGTTAAGTATATTATCTATATCTATATTGGCAGTTGGATGTAGCAATGCTCAAAATGAAGCAACTAAAAAAGAAACTAAAAATAATACAAATGTTGAGCAACCAAAGGAAGAAAACAATAAAGAAAATAATGATGAAAAAGAAGTTCCTAATAAAAAGTCTACATCAGCTCCAAAGGAAGAAAAAAAGACGGAGTCTGCTGTTATTTATTCTTTTGATGTAGACAAAACAGATTTAATTGAGAATAAGGTTGATTTAGAAAAAATTGATGAAAACACTTTATTTGCTGAGCTACAAAAGCTTAAAGTAATTCCAGAATCTGCAAAACTAAATTCATTTACTACAAAAGATATTGATGGTGTAAAAACTGGTATATTAGATGTTAACTCTGATTTTACAAAATCAAACTTAGGTAGTGATGCAGAAACTTTAATGCTTGATTCAGTTGCACGTACTTACATAAAAAACATGAATGTTGAACAAATAAAGCTTACTGTTGATGGCGCTAACTATGAAAGTGGTCATATAGTTCTTGAAGATGGAGATTATTTAAAGTAAGTTTTTAAATTATATTAAGCTACAAAAATAGTGTCAACTATCTATAAAGTTGACACTATTTTTATGTTGTAATTTATACTATTTATTTTTTGAAATTTTCTTCAAGGCATCTATTGCTTTATCTATCTCATCTTTCGTATTAAAATATCCTATACTGAATCTTACCGCACCTTGTTTTAACGTACCTAAAGTAGTATGAGCTAATGGAGAACAATGTATTCCTGATCTAGTTGCTATATTATATTCACTATCTAATAAGAAAGTAACCTCTCCAGAATCCATGTTTCCTATATTTATAGCTATTACTGAGGCTCTTTTTTTACTGTCTTTTGGTCCATATATCTTTATATCTGATACTTCTTCTAACTTATTTAGCATATATTGACATAATTCTTCTTCATGTTGTCTTATATTGTTGATTCCTCTTTCAAATATAAATAATACACCTTGGTTAAGCCCTGCTATACCTGGAGTATTATGAGTTCCTGACTCGTATTTATCTGGGAACAGTTCTGGTTGAACCATTTCTTCTGATTTACTACCTGTTCCACCCTCTTTTAATATATTCAAATTTAGGCCTTCTCTTACATATAAGATACCTGTTCCTTGAGGTCCAAATAAGCATTTATGACCTGGCATAGCCAACATATCTATATTACATTTCTTCACATCTATATCATAAACACCTGCTGTTTGTGATGCATCTACCAAGAATATTATATTATGTTTCTTAGCTATTTCTCCAACTTTTTTTATATCTATTAATGTTCCACATACATTAGATGCATGTGTAGTTACAATCAGCTTAGTGTTATCCTTTATTGATTTTTCTAACTCTTCATAATCTAAAAAACCTTCATCATCACATTTTACTACAGTATTTTCAACCCCTTTTTTCTCAAGAGCTTTTATAGGTCTTATTACTGAATTATGTTCCATAGATGTTGTTATTACATGATCTCCTTTTTGTAATACACCTTTTATTGCTAAATTCAAAGAGTCTGTTGCATTAGACGTAAATACTATATTCATAGGATTACTTACATTAAATAACTTAGCTATATTTTCTCTTGTATCATAAATTTCTCTAGCAGCTCGCATAGCAAGCTTATGCCCTGCTCTTCCTGGATTTGCACAATAGTTTTTCATACAATCTAAAACAGCATCATAAACTCTTTCTGGTTTTGGATATGTAGTTGCAGCATTGTCTAGATAAATCATATTCATCGTCCTCTCTATTTTATATTTGTGTGTTATTCAAGAAGCATTGATACAATACTGTTTAAATCATCATCATTATAGTATTCTATCTCTATTTTACCTTTTTTCTTACCTTTGGAAATATTTACTTTAGTTCCAAAAATATTTCTAAGTTTATCTTCTACATCTAAAATAAATACATCTTTAGGCTTAGACTTCTTTGGCATATCTTCTTCTTTATTTTCAGATATTTTTTTTGCAATGTTTTCAACTTCTCTTACAGAAAGTTCTTCCTCTTCTATCTTTTTTGCAATTTGTAGTTGTAATTTTTTATCTACAATTCTTAATAGAGCCTTTCCATGACCTGCTGTGATTTTACCACTATCTATCATGTCTATAACATCTTGTCCTAGATTTAAAAGTCTCAAAGTGTTAGTTATATGAGGTCTACTTTTACCGACAGCTTCTGATATTTCTTCTTGAGTTACATTATAATGCTCAATTAAACTTTTATATGCTAGTGCTTCTTCTATTGAATTTAAATCTTCTCTCTGTAAGTTTTCAATTAAAGCTATCTCCATTATGTCTTTCATCTCTATATCTTTAATTATAGCAGGTATTTGACTTTTATTTGCAAGTTTTGATGCTCTAAATCTTCTTTCACCAGCTATTATCATGTACTTATTGTTTTCATCTCTTTTAACTACTATTGGTTGTAGTACACCATAATTTTTTATAGACTCAGATAATACTTTTATTTTTTCTTCATCAAATTGCTTTCTTGGCTGAACTTCGTTTGGATATATTTTGTCTATATCTATATTAACTATTTCTTTATCTGAAGTTTCTCCTTTAATTTCTGGTATCAATGCACTAAGACCTCGACCCAATCTATTACTTCTTTTAGACTTATTCTCCATACTACCACTCCTCCTCTTCTAAATCTATAAATTCTTCTGCTAGTTCCAAATAAGCTACAGACCCCCTACATCTTTTATCATAATAAATTGCTGGTTTACCATGACTAGGAGCTTCTGCAAGTCTTACATTTCTTGGAATTAGAGTAGTGTATACACTACCTTTAAAGTACTTTTTAACTTCTTCAACAACTTGTATTGATAGATTGGCTCTTCCATCAAACATACTCAAAACAACACCTTGAATTTCTATATCTGTATTTAATCTTGATTTTACTAATTTTATAGTCTCCATTAATTGACTTACACCTTCTAAGGCATAATATTCACATTGTATAGGAATTAAAACACTATCTACAGCCGTTAGACAATTTATTGTAAGCATTCCAAGTGAAGGTGGGCAATCCAAAAATATATAGTCGTATTCATCTTTTACTACTTTTATGGAATTTTTTAAAATATACTCTCTATTATTTATAGATGCAAGCTCTATCTCTGCACCTGCTAGTTCCGTAGCTGATGGAACTACATCTACATTTTCAAACTCTGTTTTTATTATTGCTTCTTTAATATGCAAACCATCTAACATAATCTCATAGATTGTATTTTCTACTTCATTTTTATCAATACCATATCCACTAGTTGTATTTCCTTGAGGGTCCAAATCTAATACTAATATCTTTTTTCCTAAGGTTCCTAAACTGGCACTTAAATTTACATTTGTTGTAGTTTTTCCGACTCCGCCCTTTTGATTAAATATAGCTATAACTTTGCCCATGATGTTCCCCCCTTTAAGAATCAAATTAATTTTAAATATTGACTAGTTGCTTTTATAATTATAAATAATGTCTATAAATCAATTTATATTACAAGGCTTGTTTTAAAAAAAAAGATTACTGGTAAGCAGTAATCTCTATTTTTTAGGGATTTTTACAACAACTTCCATATAATCTCCCTTATCTATTTCATTATACTTAGCATCAATTCCTGTATTTGATATAGCATCAAAGGCTTGCTTTATAGTATTTATGTAAATTCTTATACTCATAGCACCCTTTATATTCTGTTTTTTATCAGGCTCTTCTTGAATTTCAATTTCTTCTAGTATATCTTGTATCAGTTTTTCTGTTTTTTTAACAGTCAATTCATTCTTTATGACCTTTTCTAGTACACTTTTCATTAAATCTTCACTTGGTAATTTAAGGAATGCTCTAGCATGTCTTTCTGTTAAATTATTCTCTATTAGCTTCATTTTTATATCGTTTGGAAGCTTTAATATTCTAAGCTTGTTTGCTACAGTAGATTGATTTTTACCTAATTTTTCTGCTAATTGCTGTTGAGTAAAAGCATGCTCTTTTATTAAGTTTTCATAGCCAATTGCTTCTTCAATAAAATTTAAGTCTTCTCGTTGCAAATTTTCTAATAACGCTAGAACAGCAGAAGATTCATCGTTCATATTATTTATAATTGCTGGTACAGTTTTAAGCTCTGCTAACTTAGCTGCTCTTAATCTTCTTTCTCCAGCAATTAGTTCATATTTACCATCTTTTGCTCTAACTGTTATAGGTTGAATTATACCATATACCTTTATAGAATTGCTCAATTCCTCCAATGAAACTTGTGAAAATATTTTTCTTGGTTGGTATGGATTTGGAACTATATCTTCTATAGGTATCTCCATAACTCTTTTATCTTCCATAACATACCTCTCTTATTTTAGATATAAATATTTTTGTTCTCTATATGTACATACAATTTTATTTCTGCATCTACTTTAATAATTCCTTTATTTTTGTTTGTTTTGAGGCAACCTTAATTATTTCCTGAGAAATGATTAAGGTTGCCTACTAATTAATATCTTGATTATTTAATAGGATTTTTAGCTGGCTTACCAGCTTTTCTAGGGTATTTAACTGGTGTTTCATGTATCTTTTTAAAAACTAATATATTATGATTTAAATCTATTTCTGGTAATTCTACATCTATTTTTTCAATAAACTCTAATCCTAAAGTATCTATAGCCTTTTTTGATTCCTCTAATTCTAGATTAGCATTTGGACCTTTTAAACAAATAAAATATCCTCCTACTTTTACAAATGGTACACAAAATTCCATAAGAATTGGTAATCCAGCTACAGCTCTTGCTGTAGCAATATCATACTTTTCCCTGTACTTTTCATCTTTTCCAAAATCTTCAGCTCTTCCATGTATAAATTTAATACCCTCTAGTTCTAATGCTCTAGCAACTTCTTCTAGAAAGCTTATTCTTTTATTTAAAGAGTCCAATAAGGTTAACTCTAACTCCTCTAAACATATTTTTAGTGGTATACCTGGAAAACCAGCACCTGTACCAACATCTATTATGGACATACCATTTTTTATATATTCATTTTTTACAGCTGAAATAGAGTCTAAAAAGTGTTTTATATATACTTCTTTTTCATCCTCTATTCCTGTAAGGTTCATTTTTTGATTCCAATCAACTAATATATCTCTATAAGTTTTAAATTTTTGTAACATATCATCATTTGTATCTATATTAAAATTTTTAATTCCATTTTCTAGAAGTTCTATATTATTCACTTTTTCCACCTCTAGTTCTTCTAACTTGTTCTAGGTGTATAAGTAACACTGATATATCAGCTGGAGAAACACCTGATATACGAGATGCTTGACCTATTGAAATAGGTTTTATGTCATCTAATTTTTGTCTTGCTTCTAATCTAAGTCCTTCTATTGATGAATAATTTATTTTTTCATCTAATTTTTTATTCTCAAGCTTTTTAAATTGGTCTATCTGTTTTAATTGCTTGTCTATATAACCTTCATACTTAGTCATTATTACGCATTGTTCTTTAACTTCTCTTGAAACATCTTCACCAGCATCTTTTCCTATTTCTTCAAGCAATTCATAGGATACTTCTGGTCTTTTTAAAAACTCATACAGTGATATTCCAACTTTTATTGGCGTTGCACCTTTTTCTTCTAGTAAATTATTTACTTCCTTTGGTGTAACTCTTTCGCTCTTTAATCTTTCAAATTCTTTTTCAACAGCATTCTTCTTATTTATGAATCTTTCATATCTATCTTTTTTAACTAAGCCTAATTCATAACCCTTTTGAGTTAATCTCATATCCGCATTATCTTGTCTTAAATACAATCTATATTCTGCTCTTGATGTCATCATTCTATAAGGTTCATTAGTTCCTTTAGTAACAAGGTCATCTAATAATACACCTATATATGCTTCTGAACGATCTAATACAAAAGGTTCTTTTCCTTCTATCTTTCTAACAGCATTTATACCCGCCATAAGCCCTTGAGCTGCTGCTTCTTCATATCCAGAAGTTCCATTAAATTGCCCTGCACTAAATAAGTTTTCAACACCTTTTATTTCTAAACTTATTTTTAATTGTGTTGGGTCAACACAATCATATTCTATAGCATATGCAGGTCTCATTATCTTACAGTTTTCAAGCCCCTTTATAGTTTTATACATATCTAGTTGAACTTCAAAAGGTAAACTAGTTGATATCCCTTGAATATACATTTCTTTAGTATTCAAACCCTCTGGCTCTATAAACAATTGATGTGAAGTTTTATCACTAAATCTTACTACTTTATCTTCTATAGAAGGACAATATCTTGGCCCAGTACTTTCTATAACTCCACTATACATGGCAGACCTTTTTAAATTATCTAGTATAACTCTTTGAGTATCTTCAGTGGTTCTTGTTAAATAACAAGGTTCTTGCTCTTTCTCTATGTTTTCATTCATAAATGAGAAAGGAGTTACTTTTTCGTCACCTTCTTGTAGAGACATTACAGAGAAATCTATACTATCTCTATGGACTCTTGCTGGTGTTCCTGTTTTAAATCTTCTCATTCTAAGACCTAATTCGACTAAACTATCTGTAAGGTATTTTGCATATCCTAATGCATTAGGACCTTCGTAAAATGCCACCTCACCCATATATATTTTTGAATTTAAATAAACTCCAGTAGCTAATATTACAGATTTAGATTTAAATGAACATCCTAGCTTAGTTCCAACACCTATTACAACATTTCCTTCATGTAATATTTCTACAACTTCATCCATAGCTATATCGAGGTTTGGCTCATTTTCTAATGTTTTTTTCATTTCTTCATGGTATTTAAATTTATCTGCTTGGGCTCTCAAGGAATGAACTGCTGGTCCTTTAGCAGTATTTAACATTCTACTTTGTATATATGTCTTGTCTATATTTAGTCCCATTTGACCACCTAAAGCATCTATCTCTTTTACTAACTGACCTTTACCCGTTCCACCAATTGATGGATTACAAGGCATTAATGCAATAGAATCTAAAGACATTGTTATTATCAAAGTTTTATATCCCATTCTTGCAGTAGCTAAAGCAGCTTCACATCCCGCATGACCTGCCCCAACTACTATAACATCATATTTTCCTGCTTCAAACTTTATCATTTATAATTCCTTTCTTTTTAATATTAATGTTTCATGAGAAACACTATAAAATATCTATAATTTCTACAATAAAAAATGAAATTTATTACTTCTATATCTTCTTTCCTTTTGTGTTTTACATCCTATTTTCCTATACAGAAGTTGTGGAATATATTATCTAATAAATCTTCTGTTACTGTATCTCCATTAATATATCCAAGGTAGTCCCATATATTTTTTAAATCTACTTCTACAAAGTCAAATGGCATACTTTGTTCTAGAGCAATTAAAGCATCTGTTGCAGACTTATATGCCTTACCAAGTGCATCCTTATGTCTAGAATTAGTTACTATTAAACTAGAATTGTTTTTGATACTTCCTTTATATACCATAGACTCTATCTTATCTTGTAATGCTTCTATGCCTTCTTGCTGTAAAGCTGATATTCTTATTATACTATTATTTTCTACATATTTAAGTATTTTTTCTTCTTCAATCTCTTGTTTTAAGTCATTTTTATTTAATAGTACTATTGTTTGTTTATCTTTAAGCTTCTTTAATATTTCTATATCTTCTTCTGACAACTTTCTTGATGCATCTAAAACCATTATAATTAAATCAGCACTTGTAAATGATTCTTTAGATTTCTCAACTCCTATTTTTTCAACTATATCATCAGTATCTCTTATACCTGCTGTATCAACTATCTTAAGAGGTATACCTTTTATATTAACAAATTCCTCTATAACATCTCTAGTAGTTCCTGGTATGTCTGTAACTATAGCTCTATTTTCTCCCAAAATAGAGTTAAGCAGTGAAGATTTTCCTACATTTGGTTTCCCAACAATTACTGTTTTCAAGCCTTCTCTAAGTATTTTCCCACTTTCAGCTGTATCATATAATTTTTTAATTTCTTTTTTAAGTTCACCAGTTTTATCCTTAAGCGTTTGATATGTTATATGTTCAATATCTTCTTCAGGATAATCTATAGCAACTTCTACATGTGCCAGTATCTCAGTAACTTTATCTCTTAAGTCTCTTATCTTCTTTGATAGAGAACCCTCTAACTGGTTTTGAGCAACTTCATGAGCTATATCAGTTTTTGCCTTTATAACATCTATTACTGCTTCTGCTTGAGATAAATCTATTCTTCCGTTTAAAAATGCTCTTTTAGTAAACTCCCCAGCTTCTGCCAATCTAACATCTTTAGATAATATTAGTTCTAAAATTTTCTTTACTGAAATAAATCCACCATGGCAATTTATTTCTATAACATCTTCTCCTGTGTATGAATTGGGCCCCTTCATATATGCCAATAATACTTCATCTATTGCATTTTCATTATCTACAATATTTCCATATATTAATGTTCTTTTATTATAATCTTTTATACTCTTTCCTGACATGGATTTAAAGATTTCTTCTGCAACTTTTAAAGCTTTTTCTCCACTTATTCTCAGTATACCTATACCACCTTCTCCAGGTGCTGTAGCTATAGCCGCTATTGTATCATCTATAAACAAATTTATCACCTCTTAATTTATAATTTTTACATATAGATTTATTTTTGACCAATTACAATTATTTAATAAGATTAAAAAATAAAACCCCCTAATGTTTAGGAGGTTGATTTTATCTTTTACACTCAATTACTAATCTTCTATATGGATCGGTTCCTTCACTATATGTAATTACATATTTGTCATTTTGAAGGGCTGAATGTATTATTCTTCTCTCATATGGATTCATATAATCTAATTTTTTAGTTTTTCTTGTTTTCGCTACTTCTCTAGCAACCTTATTAGCATATCTTATTAAAGATTCTTCTCTTTTTGACCTATAGTTTTCTATATCTACAAGTACTCTTGTATGAGAGTCTTTATTTATTTTATTAAGAGCTAATCCAGTTAAAAATTGAATAGAATCTAAAGTTTCCCCTCTTCTACCAATTAAACTTGCAGCTTCTTTGCCTTCAATATCAACCATGATTAAATTATCTTTTTGAGATACATTGACTTTGGCATCAACATTTGCATTTTTCAACATTACCTCTATAAAATTTTTAGCTACATCTAGTTCCCTTTCAATAACAAAAATTTCATAGGTACCATCTTTAGCACCTATAAAACCTAAAAACCCCTTGCTTGGATTTTCTAGTATTTCTACCTCTATATCCTCTACTTTTAAATTTAAATCTGCTATCGCCTTATTTATAGCTTCTTCTTTACTTTTACTTTTTATTAATTTTAGGCTTTTTCTCATTAACTTTTTCCTCCTTAGAGTTAGCAGCCAGCTTAGCTTTTAAAGGATTCATTATTAAGTAATACTGAGCTATTGAGAATAAGTTACTTACTGTCCAGTACAATGTAAGTCCTGCTGGGAATATAAATCCCCAATAGAAAGACATCCCTGCCATTACATATGTCATTACTTTCATAGAGCCTTGTAGTTGGTCCTTTGGAGTCATTACCTTTTGCATTACATATGCACTTGCTCCTGAAAATACTGCTAATACATAATCTGGTGCTGTTAAACTTTTTATCCATAAAAACCCATTGTCAGCTGCCATAAATGCAGCTTGATTTGCAAAAACGCCATGAGCAACTGGCTCTCTTAAAACGCTAAATAATCCTATTAATATAGGAAACTGTATTAATAAAGGTAAACAACCAGATAGTGGATTAATTTTAGCTTCTCCATATAACTTAACAATTTCTTCATTTTGTTTTTCTGGCTTATTTTTATATTTTTCTTGTATCTCTTTTATACGAGGTTGTATATCTTGCATTGCCTTTGTTGACTTAGTCTGTTTAACTGTTAATGGTAGTAAAATAATCTTTACAAGTATAGTAAAAATTATTATAGAAATACCATAGTGGTTAACAAATTCAAATATTACCTTAAGAATTAATCCTAAGAAATTTCCTATTATATTCAATTTTTTTATACCTCCTAATAGTTACTCTCTTTTATTTTAGAGGGTCGTAACCTCCTGGATGAAAAGGATGACATTTTAGAAGTCTTCTTATTGTTAAGTACATACCTTTTACAAATCCATATTTTTTAAATGCCTCTATTGAATATTGTGAGCAAGTTGGATAGAATCTACAAGTAGGTCCCTTTAAGGGAGATATATACTTTTGATAAAATTTTACTAAATAAATACATAAATTCGATAAATACCTACTTATTTCCTTTAATATATAAATTATTTTATTCAAAATTATTAACCTCCATATTTATAGCATACAATTTAAAGAGAAATATCCGTTCTTTTAACTAAATTTTTTATAGACTTGTCTATCTCTTTAAAACTAGCATCTTTACTAGATACTCTTGCTATAAATACTATATCATATCCAGGCTTAATTTTTTCATCAATATTTAATCTGTAGACTTCTTTTATTAATCTTCTTACTCTATTTCTAGTGATAGCTTTTCCTACTTTCTTTGAAACAGAAATACCTATTCTACTATAATCTGATTTATTTTTAAGTATATATATTACTAAATATCTGTTTGCAAAAGATTTGCCGTGTTTATATACTTTTCTAAAATCAGAGTCTTTTTTTAACCCCTTTGTCCTATTAAAGTCCATAGTTAACCTCCATAAACACAGCTATGCATTGTAATTATTTACACAAAAAGGCCACCTTTGCAGCGGCCCTTTTGTAATTAATGAGTTAATCTATTTCTTCCTTTAGCTCTTCTTCTTTTTAACACGTTTCTTCCGTTAGACGTCTTCATTCTTTTTCTGAAACCATGTTCTTTACTTCTTTGTCTCTTTTTTGGTTGATAAGTTCTTTTACTCATTATTTTGCACCGCCTTTCAGATTTCATTTTCCGTTTATAAAAATAATAACTTTACCCTCAAAGTAAACATAACACATATAATTATAAATACTTTTACTATCGTTGTCAACGAGTTTTTGGTATGCTTGCATCACAAAATCTACCATATATATATTATGTATTTTTTTTATTGAAAATACTAGTAAAAATCTATTTAATTTTATTCTAAATTATTTTTTTCAATTATATACACAAATAAAGCAAATTTAACATGTTTATATTTTTATCAACAATTAGTTAATATTGTGGATAAATTAGTTACAAATCATTGAAGTTTGACATATATTTTGATATTATAAATATACTTGTTGATAATGTGTATAAATGTTATCAACTTATTAAAAATTATTCACAGCTTGTGGATACTTTTGTGTATAACTTTTAAGATTACTGACAATACTCTAGTTATAATCACCATTTATTGTATGTTTATGTTATTTATAACTTTATCTACATATTGTTTATATCTTTTCATATTTTTTTAATAATTTATACTATTATTAATTTATCAACACCATTATCCATAAATTTAGTTATTCTGTAAAATTTATATATATTTTTGCTTTTCTGTTAATAACTTTGTGGAAAATATTAATTATTCTGTTCGGAGGTTTATATTATGGATATAGTTTCTTTATGGGACAAAACCCTACAATTAATAAAAGGTGACTTAACTTCAGTAAGTTTTAATACCTTTTTTAAAAACATCGTACCATTAAAAATACATCTTAATGACTTGATACTACTAGCTCCTAGTGATTTTAATAAAGATATTCTAGAAAATAGATATTTGCATTTAATTGAAGATGCTATAAATCAACTGTCATTAAAAAAGTATAATATTAAATTTGTATTGAGCGAAAAAGAAGTTGCTGACCTAAATTCTGATAGTGCAGATTTAAATTATAGAGTACTTTACCCTAACCTGAATCCAAAATACACATTTGATACGTTCGTTATTGGTAATAGCAATAGATTTGCTCATGCTGCATGTGTTGCAGTTGCTGAATCTCCTGCTAAAGCTTACAATCCACTTTTTTTGTATGGAGGGGTTGGCTTAGGTAAAACTCATTTAATGCACGCTATTGGACATCATATTGTCAGCCAAAAAAAAGATTCAAAAGTTGTTTATGTTTCTTCAGAAAAATTTACTAATGAACTTATAAACTCTATAAAAGATGATAAAAATGAGGAATTTAGAAATAAATATAGAAATGTAGATGTCTTATTAATTGATGATATTCAATTTATAGCTGGGAAGGAAAGAACTCAAGAAGAGTTTTTCCATACATTTAATACTCTTCATGAGGCAAATAAACAAATAATTATCTCTAGTGATAGACCACCAAAAGATATACCTACACTAGAAGATAGATTAAGATCGAGATTTGAAATGGGACTTATAACTGATATTCAGGCACCAGACTTTGAAACAAGGATTGCTATCCTTAGAAAAAAGGCTCAACTAGAACGTATAGAAGTGCCAAACGAAGTTATGTCATATATAGCAAAAAATATTAAGTCAAATATAAGAGAACTAGAAGGTGCCTTAACTAGAGTAGTTGCTTACTCTTCTCTTAGTAATAGAGTGATATCTTTTGATCTTGCTACAGAAGCTTTAAAAGATATTATAACAACTTCTAAAAATGAAGAAATCAATGTGCTTAGAATAAAAGAAAAAGTTTCTTCTGTATTCAATTTAAAAATGGAAGATTTTAATTCTAAAAAAAGAACTCGTTCAATAGCTTTTCCAAGACAAATAGCTATGTATTTAACGCGCGAACTTACTGATTTGTCTCTCCCTAAAATAGGTGAAGAATTTGGAGGAAGAGATCATACAACAGTAATTCATGCTCATGATAAAGTATCTAGAGACATAGAAGAAAGCGAAGAAATTAAGACTAAAATAGACAAAATTATATCAGATTTAAAGGGATAATTTATACACAATTGTCTGTTTATATCTATTGAATAACTTGTTTATACTTTTTTATATTAAAATTTATTAACAAATAATTAAGTATAAAATAACAAAGATATCAACATCTTATACACATGTTGATATCTTTGCATTTATAATGTTACATGTACTTATTAACATTATCAACAACACCTACTACTATTACTACTATGATTTTAACTTATTTTTTTATATAAAAAGCCAGAGGAGGTTATCCACATTGAAAATAATTTGTAATCAAAAAATCCTAGCAAATAGAATCGGGATTGCTCAAAAAGCTATTAATGGAAAAACAACTATAGAACTATTAAAGGGTATACTTATATCTACAGAAGAAGGCCAGTTAAAACTTACTGGATATGATGCGGAGATAGGAATAGAAACTTATGTACAAGCAGAGATTATAGAAAAAGGTGATGTTGTTGTAGATGCAAGATTATTTGGAGATATAATTAGAAAATTACCAGATTCTTTTGTTGAGATAGAAACAGATTCAGAAAATAATATTTACATAAATTGTGTAAATTCAAGATTTAAAATTAAAGGATATGCAGCTAAAGAATTTCCTAAACTACCAGAATTAAATGAAGAAGATTTATACAGCATACCTCAAGAACTCCTAAAAAATATGATTAAACAAACTGTATTTGCTATTTCACAAGACCAAACAAAACCTGTTTTAATGGGAGAACTTCTAGAAATTGTAGATAAAAATTTAAATCTAGTAGCAATTGATGGCTATAGATTAGCTGTAAAAAGCTGTTCAGTTGATAGTTTAACTGAAAATATAAAAGTAATAATTCCAGGAAAGACACTTATAGATGTAAATAGCTTGCTTTCTGGAGAAGATAATGTTAAAGTTGGATTTAACGAAAAAAATGCTATTTTTATAATTAATGATACAAAAATTATTACAAGATTACTTGAAGGAGATTTTATTGATTATAAAAAATTATTGCCAAGAGAGCATAATAGTAGAGTAAAGTTAAATACTAAAGAACTTTTAAATAGTATAGAAAGAGCATCTTTATTGTCTCAATCAGAAAAAAATAACCTTATAAAATTATCTATAAGGGATAAAGTAATGGCAATTACTTCTAATACAGAAAAAGGAAATGTCTATGAAGAAGTTGAAATAGATTTAGATGGAGATTATTTAGATATAGCTTTTAACTCTCGATACTTTATTGAAGGATTGAAAAATATAGATAATGAGGAAATATTTATAGAATTTACTACAAATGTAAATCCTTGTATAATTAAACCAACAGATGATATTAATTATATTTACTTATTACTTCCAGTAAGAATATCATCTAATATATAGTAGATATTAAGGAGTTGTCTTTTGTAGAAAAATTTTTCTAATCTTAGGCAACTCCTTTTGCAAGTATTTTTATGGTATAATATACTTTTAGTATATTAATACCTATTTACCTAAAATAATGGCAAGGAGGAACTCTTATGACTGAAATAACTATAGAATCAGACTATATAAAGTTAGATCAATTCCTAAAACTAGCAGAGATTGCATCAACCGGAGGTCATGCAAAATTTTTAATTCAAGAAGGTTTAGTGACTGTAAATGATGAAATAGAATTAAGAAGAGGGAAAAAGATAAAATCAGGAGATATAGTTGAGATAGAAGGAACTAAAATAAAAGTATTGTAAAAAAGGAGAACTTTTTGTGAAACTTAAAAGTTTGCAGCTTGTTAATTTTAGAAATTATGAAAAGTTGCATCTGGAATTTAATGGTAAAGTGAATCTTCTTGTTGGAAAAAATGGTCAAGGAAAGACAAATATAGTAGAATCTATTTATATGCTTTCTTTTGGCAAGTCATTTAGAACCAACAAAGATAGAGAAATGGTTAGATTTAATAGTGAAAATTTATATGTTGGAGGAAGTTTTTCAAAATATAATAAATATAGTCTAATAGAGCTAATTATTGGAAAAGATAAAAAGGGGATACGAATAAATAAAGTTCCTTTGCAAAAAATGCAGGAATTACTTGGCAACTTAAATGTTGTCATATTTTCACCTGAAGATTTAAGACTGGTTAAAGAAGGTCCTAAAGAGAGAAGGACTTTCATAGATAAAGAGATTAGCCAAATTATTCCTAAATATTATAATTATCTTACTAATTACAATAAAATACTTTCTCAAAGAAGTAGAGTTCTAAAAAGCATGCATGTTGATGAAGCTTTATTAGATGTATATGATGATACACTAGCAAAATACGGAAGTTATATTTATATTTTACGCAGAGACTTTATAAAAAAGATAGCTAATATATCTGAACATATGCATATGAATTTGACTAATGGAGTTGAAAAATTATCAATCAAATATAAAACTCAAATAAATATAACTGACGAAGATACTATAGAAACAGTATATAATAAATTTTTAGCCAAGTTGTCATCAAATAGACCTAATGATATAGAATCTAGAACTACTAGATATGGTATACACAAAGATGACTTAAATATATTCATAAATGATTTAGATGCAAGACTTTTTGGTTCACAAGGTCAACAAAGAACTGCTTCAATATCATTAAAGCTATCAGAGATAGAATTAATAAAAAATGAGGTTGAAGAATATCCAGTATTAATTTTAGATGATGTTTTTAGTGAGTTAGATGAAGCAAGACAAAAACTTTTAGTAAATAATTTAAGCAATGTTCAAATGTTTATAACAAGTGCTGAAATTTCACATAAAAAAATATTTGATGAAAAGGATGTTACAATATTTAATATTGAAAACGGCAATGTTATTAGCATAGAGAATGGAGGAAATTAAATGAAACAAGAATACGGTGCAAGTCAGATACAGGTATTAGAGGGATTAGAGGCCGTTAGAAAAAGACCAGGTATGTATATTGGTAGTACAAGCCCAAGAGGTTTACACCACTTAGTTTATGAAGTTGTAGATAATAGTATCGATGAGGCTTTACAAGGCTATTGTTCAAATATATATGTATCTATTAATGAAGATGGCAGTATTTTAGTAAAAGATGACGGAAGAGGTATCCCAGTCGAAACACATCCTAAGACTGGAAAATCGACTTTAGAAACAGTATTAACTAATCTTCATGCAGGAGGAAAATTTGGAGGCGGAGGATATAAAGTATCTGGAGGTCTTCATGGAGTTGGTGTTTCTGTAGTTAATGCATTATCAAAATGGATGATAGCAGAAGTTTATTTAAATGGAAAAATATATAAGCAGACATATGAAAAAGGTCTACCAACATCTAAGATTGAGATAGTTGGAGAATCTCAAAGTACAGGAACAATAATTCAATTTATGCCTGACGCTACTATATTTGATGAAATAGAGTTTAAATATGAAACATTAGAATATAGACTTAGAGAACTTTCTTTTTTAAATAAAGGAATAAAAATAGTATTTGAAGATAAAAGAGAAAATCAAGAAAAAAGAAAAGAATTTCACTATACAGGTGGTCTAGTAGAATATATTAAGTATTTAAATAAATCTAGAACTGGAATACATGATGACATAGTTTATATAGATAAAAAAGTTGATGATTGTATTGTCGAATTAGCTATGCAATATACGGATGGTTATACAGAGAACATATATTCTTTTGCAAATAATATAAATACGCATGAAGGAGGAGCTCATTTAAGTGGATTCAAAGCAGCTCTTACTAAAACTGTAAATGATTATGCTAAAAGAAATAAATTCTTAAAAGAAAATGATGTTAACTTATTAGGTGAAGATATAAGAGAAGGACTTACAGCTGTAGTATCAGTTAAATTACCAGAACCTCAATTTGAAGGACAAACTAAAACAAAACTAGGTAATAGTTTTATGAGAGGTGTAGTTGATAGTGTAACAGTTGATGAACTTGGCTCTTTCTTAGAGGAAAATCCAGCAACAGCTAGAATAATAGTTGATAAAGCTTTGAGAGCACAAAGAGCTAGAGAAGCTGCAAAGAAAGCAAGAGAATTAACAAGAAGAAAGAGTGTTTTAGAAAGCACATCTTTACCTGGAAAATTAGCAGATTGTGCAGAAAAAGATCCTGCTAAAAGTGAAATATTCTTAGTCGAAGGAGATTCAGCGGGAGGTTCCGCAAAACAAGGTAGAGATAGAAATAGCCAAGCGATACTTCCATTAAGAGGTAAGATACTTAATGTCGAAAAATCAAGACTAGATAGAATATTATCTTCAGACGAAATAAAAAATATGATAACAGCTTATGGTTGTGGTATAGGAGAAGATTTTGATATAGATAAGGCTAGATATCATAAAATTATAATTATGACCGATGCCGATGTAGATGGAGCTCATATAAGAACTTTGCTATTAACATTCTTCTTTAGATACATGAGACCTCTTATAGATGAGGGGTATGTTTATGCAGCACAACCTCCTTTATATAAAGTAACAAAGCAAAAAAAGGAACATTATGTTTATTCAGATAAAGAATTAAATGTTTTATTAGATGAAATTGGAAGAAATGGTGCAGAACTTCAAAGATATAAAGGTCTTGGAGAGATGAATGCAGAACAATTATGGGATACCACTATGAATCCTGATACAAGAACTTTATTGCAAGTAACTGTAGAAGATGCTGCAATTGCAGATGAAGTATTTTCAATGCTTATGGGTGATAAGGTTGCTCCAAGAAAAGAATTTATAGAAGAAAATGCAAGATTCGTTAGAAACTTAGATATATAGAGAGAGGGGATTAGTATACATGGAAGAAAATAACAAAATACTCCCTATTGAAATAGCGGAAGAAATGAAAAAATCTTATATCGATTATTCGATGAGTGTTATAGCTGGACGTGCTCTTCCTGATGTTAGAGATGGTCTAAAGCCAGTTCACAGAAGAATACTATACTCAATGAGTGAATTAAACTTAACACCAGATAAACCATATAGAAAGTCAGCCCGTATTGTTGGGGACGTTTTAGGTAAGTACCATCCACATGGAGATACTGCTGTTTATTTTGCAATGGTTAGAATGGCTCAAGACTTTTCAACTAGAGCACTTTTAGTAGATGGTCATGGTAACTTTGGTTCTGTTGATGGAGACTCACCAGCGGCAATGCGTTATACAGAAGCTAAGATGAGTAAATTATCATTAGAATTATTAAGAGATATAGAAAAAGAAACTGTAGATTTTAAACCAAACTTTGATGAATCATTAAAAGAACCTTCAGTACTACCAGCAAGGTATCCCAATCTATTAGTGAATGGGTCTAATGGTATAGCTGTTGGGATGGCAACTTCAATACCTCCACATAACTTAGCTGAAGTAATTGATGCAACTGTACATTTGATTGACAATCCAGATTGTAGTGTTGAGGACTTAATAAAATTTATACAAGGTCCAGATTTTCCTACAGCTGCAATTATAATGGGAAAAGAGAATATAGCAGAGGCATATAGAACTGGAAGAGGTAAAGTTAAGGTTAGATCTAGAGCTTTTATAGAAGAACTTCCAAAAGGAAAACAACAGATAATAGTTACAGAAATACCTTATCAAGTAAATAAAGCTAAATTAGTTGAGAGAATAGCTGAGTTAGTTAAAGAAAAAAGAATAGAAGGTATATCAGATTTAAGAGACGAAAGTAATAGAAATGGTATGAGAATTGTTATAGAATTAAAGAGAGATGCTAATGCTAATATAGTATTAAATAATCTGTATAAACATTCTCAAATGGAAGATACATTTAGTATAATAATGCTTGCTCTTGTAGATGGTCAACCAAGAGTTTTAAATCTTAAGCAAATACTATATCATTATATTAAACATCAAGAAGATGTTGTTACAAGAAGAACTAAATTTGAATTAAACAAAGCTGAAGCAAGAGCACATATTTTAGAAGGATTAAAAATTGCTTTAGATAATATAGATGCTGTTATAAGCTTGATAAGAGCTTCAAAAACAGGCCAAGAAGCTAAGATAGGTTTAGTAGAAAAATTCAATCTAACTGAGATTCAAGCTCAAGCTATACTAGATATGAGACTTCAAAGACTTACAGGTCTAGAAAGAGATAAGATAGAAGCTGAGTATGAAGACTTAATAAAGAAAATAAATAGATTAAAAGAAATTTTGGCTGATGAAAGATTACTTTTAAATGTAATAAAAGATGAAATGACAATAATAAAAGAAAATTATTCTGATGAAAGAAGAACAGAAATAAGACATGCTGAAGGCGAGATAGATATGAGAGATCTTATAAGTGATGAGGAAATAGCCATAACTCTTACTCACTTTGGATATATAAAAAGACTTCCATCTGATACTTATAAGAGCCAAAAAAGAGGTGGAAGAGGTATCTCAGCACTTACAACCAGAGAAGAGGACTTTGTAAGACACTTGATAACTACAACTACTCATAGTAGATTACTGTTCTTTACAAATAAGGGTAGAGTATTTAAATTAAATGCATATGAAATACCTGAAGGTAAGAGACAAGCAAAAGGTACTGCTATAGTAAACTTACTTCAATTGTCAGCAGACGAAAAGATTGCAACTTTAATACCTATAGATGGTAATGATGAAAATGAATATTTATTACTTACAACTAAAAAAGGTATCGTTAAAAAGACTAAACGAGAAGAGTTTAAAAATATAAACAAATCTGGTCTTATTGCTATAGGTTTAAGAGATGATGATGAACTTATTGGAGTAGAGCTAACAGATGGAAAACAGGAAGTACTTTTAGTAACTAATGAAGGTATGTCTATAAGGTTTGATGAAAATGATATAAGATATATGGGTAGAACAGCAATGGGTGTAAAAGGTATAACTTTAAGTAAAAAAGACTTTGTTGTATCTATGAATCTTTGTAGTAAAGGTACAGATGTATTAGTTGTCAGTAGAAATGGTTTTGGTAAAAGAACAAATATAGAAGAATATAGAAGCCAAATAAGAGCTGGAAAAGGAATTAAAACTTATAACATATCTGAAAAAACTGGTACAATTGTTGGTGCAGAGATGGTCAATGAAGATGATGAGATAATGATTATAAATTCTGATGGAGTTCTTATTAGAATAAGAGTTAATGAAATTTCACTATTTGGAAGGGTTACAAGTGGTGTTAAATTAATGAAGACTAATGAAGAAGTGAATGTAGTTTCGATTGCTAAAATAAATATTGAAGAAGAATAGGATAAATATCCTATTCTTTTTGTATAATGTACTTAGATAAAAATTTAAAATTGAAAGGAGTAGTTGTTATGTGTAATAAAAGAGGTTGTAAAAAAGGTGGATTTTTATTAATAGGAGCCATTTTAGGTTTTATATTTGGTATGTTTCTTGCACCAAAAAAAGGTTCTGAGTTAAGAAAAGAGACAAAAGATAAGTTTGATAAAGTGAAAGAAAACCCAAAAGAAGTTCTACATGAAACATTTAATGATGTTAAAGAGAGAATAATAACTTTAGTAGATGATGATAATAATGAAGAAGATATAAAAATTTCAGAAGAAGATATAGTAATAAGTAAAAGTTTTGACGACGAGGGAGATGTTAACTAATGAATGCATGGGGGTGGCAAATAGGAGCAGTGTTAGTAGGTAGTTCGGCTCTTATAGTAGCAATTTATTTAGCTAAAACTCTAAATAGTTTAAATAAAGTTGTTGAAAAAGCTTATAAGATTGTAGATTATAATGAAAGACATATACAAGATATTGTTGAAAATGCATCATCAATATCAAAGGGAATAGATGATATAGTTTATGTAATTAATAAGATATTGAGTATAGGTAATATATTTAAAATTATTAAGAGAAAATAGGAGGTTTTTACATGTCTATGAATATAGATTCAAATTTAGATTCTCAAAATAAGTTTTGGAATGTTTGTATTGATGGAGAACTTGATGTCTCTACAGCAGATAAATTAAAAGAACATTTACATGGTTTAATAGAAAGAAATATGTTGGATGTAAAGATTAATCTTAAAGATTTAGATTATATAGATTCTACAGGTTTAGGAGCTATGATAGGTGTTTTAAAAAAACTAAAAATAAATGAAAAAGAGATATACATAGTAAATCCTAAGAGTAATGTTAGGAAAATTTTTACTATAACAGGTCTAGATAAAATATTTAAAGTGGAGGGATAAATTTTGGCTTGTGAAACTATAAAGATGGAAATTACTACAAATCCAGATTATGTAGGCATAATAAGATTAACAGCGTCTGGGATTGCAAATAAAATGGGGTTTCCAATAGATGATATAGAAGATATAAAGGTAGCAGTATCAGAGGCATGTACCAATGCAATAAAACATAGTAATGATGATGTATTCAATATAGTATTTAATATTTTAGACGATGCAATTAATATAGAGATTCAAGATAATGGAAAAGGATATGATGTTAGCTCAATAAGTACACCAGATTTAGAGAATCCAAAAGAAAGTGGTCTTGGATTATTTATAATTAAAACTTTAATGGATGATGTAGATATTGAATCAGAATGTAATCAAGGAACAAAAATAAAAATGACTAAGTATTTAGGAGTTGATATTTAATGAAAAATGTAGCTAATGCTACACATTACCTAAATATGGATACAAAAGAGCTATTTAATTTATATAATACAAATAAAAACGTAGATATCAGGAATATTCTTATTGAAAGACATCTATATTTAGCAAGGTTGTTAGCTAAAAAGTATATAAACAAGGGTGTTGATTTTGAAGACATATATCAAGTTGCTTCATTAGCATTAATTTATGCTATTGATAGATATGATGTTGAAAAGGGATTTGAATTCTCCAGTTTTGCAACACCAACTATAGTAGGAGAAATTAAAAAATATTTTAGAGATAAAGTATGGACACTTAGAGTACCAAGAAGAATACAAGAATTAAGCAAAAAGATAAGTGATGCGAAAATTAAACTAGAGCAAGAAAATAAAAAACATCCAAAGGTAAAAGATATCGCTGACTATATAGGAGTTAGTGAAGAAGATGTACTAGAGGCTATGGAAGCATCTTATGGTTATCAACCTATGTCTTTAGATTCATCAAGTAATGATGATTCAGAAGACAAAGACATAACTCTTATTGATAAAATAGGAAAAGAAGAAGGTAATTTCGGAAGTATAGAATACGAAGATTTTATTAATAAGTTTATTGAAACTTTAAATGAGTTAGAAGTAAAAATATTTAAAGATAGATTTTTCTTCGATAAAACCCAGTCTAGTATAGCTAAAGAATTAGATATATCTCAAATGACTGTTTCTCGCTTAGAAAAAAAGGTCGTAGAAAAGCTAAAAAAAGAATATGAAAAAAATTTCTAAAAAATAATAAAAAAAGTATTGACCTACTGTTTGAATGATGGTATAGTATTACTTGTCCTTGAAAAAAAGGAACAAGAAAAAATACGAACATTGAAAATTAAACAGTAGGTTAATTTATATTAAGAAACAAACCATAAAGCCAGATATTTAGATAACAATAGTATCTGAGCCTGATAAACTTTTATTTGAGAGTTTGATCCTGGCTCAGGATGAACGCTGGCGGCGTGCCTAACACATGCAAGTTGAGC
>NZ_JACVWI010000007.1:0-134924 GCF_020658455.1 Clostridioides sp. ES-S-0005-03
ATGTGGTTACAATAGCAGAGAGGATACACCTGTTCCCATTCCGAACACAGAAGTTAAGCTCTCTAGCGCTGATGGTACTTGGTGGGAAACTGCCTGGGAGAGTAGGACGTAGCCACGTAATTTTTTTATTTTTTGTTGTCAAGTTTCTTATTTTCAAATTTCTTATTAAAAAAACATAAGTCTGTTATAAATGCTTTATATAAACACATATAATATTTTAAAGAGTTTTTTATAAATTAATTCTTATAATGTAGGATGTGAGGTTTTATAGGTATGTACTTTTAAATAAGAAAGGAGATAGATAAGTGGGTGTCTGTAATCAATAGTTTTATTTTACAATATGGATTAATATCTGTATTTGTATTAATTATGATTGAGTATGCTTGTTTTCCATTACCTAGTGAAGTAGTTTTGCCACTTTGTGGTGCTATTGCAGCAAGAAATCATTTTGGTTTTCTAACTATTTTAATTTTAAGTATAGTTGCAGGTATACTTGGTTCAATATTTTGTTATACAATAGGTAATTGGGGAGGAAAATCTATCATAAATAAGATAGTAGAGATATGTCCAAAGGCAAAAAAGGGAATTTTTACATCACAAGATTATTTTAACAAATACTCTTCTATTTCTGTTTGTGTATGTAGATTAATTCCTCTATGTAGAACATACATATCTTTTATAGCAGGTATTGCAGGTCAGAATATTATAACTTTTATTGTATCCTCTATTGTGGGTATCACCATATGGAATACTTCGTTAATTAGTATTGGGTATATTTTTTCAGAGAGTTGGGTAAAAATAATGTCACATTATAATGATTATAAATTTATGGTTCTAATTATACCAATAGCTATAATTATTGTTGGTTTTGCTATTAAGTCACATATACATAAAAAACACAATAGAATAAGATTATAAAAATATATATGGACAGCCCTTTTTGTAGAATACAGAAAGGGCTGTTATTAATTTATAAAATTAATTTTAGGCTATATCCTTTTGTGCTAAAATGGTGTTAAGAAATAAAACAAATACTATTTTATATAAAAGGGGTAAGGATATGGATATAATAGATAACTTAAGGATACAAGGGGTAGATGAGAAACTTATTGAAGATGTATTGCATTTCAGAAATTATTATGGCTTAGAAAAAGATTTAGAATACAGAGTAACAAAATCTAAAACTTATTTTTATGGTAAAGAGATATTATCTATGTGTATAACAGCTATTTTAGAAGAAGAAAATATTTTATTGTCAGGGCCAAAGGCAACAGGGAAAAATTTACTTGCTGATAATTTAGGCGAGATATTTAATAGACCCCAATGGAATACCTCGTTTCATATAAATACAGATAGTTCAACACTTATAGGTACAGATACATTTATAGATAACGAAGTTAAACTTAGAAGGGGTTCAGTTTATGAGTGTGCTGTTAATGGAGGATTTGGGATATTTGATGAAATTAATATGGCAAAAAATGATGCCATAGTTGTAGTTCATTCAGCCTTAGATTATCGTCGAGTGATTGATGTGCCAGGTTATGAGAGAGTTAATCTGCACCCAGCAACAAGATTTATTGGAACTATGAATTATGAGTATGCAGGAACAAAGGAACTTAATGAAGCTCTAGTTTCTAGGTTTATGGTAATAGATATTCCTCCTGTAGAAGAGGAGAAGTTAATGATGATTTTGAAAAATGAATTTTCAGATGCTGATGAAGAAAAATTAACACAATTTGCAGGGATATTTTTAGATTTACAATTAAAATCTCAAAATGGTGAAATATCTAGTAAAGCTATTGATTTAAGAGGTCTTATGGCATCTCTTAAAACTATAAGAAGAGGATTAAAGCCAACTCTTGCAATTAATATGGGGCTTACAGGAAAGACTTTTGATATATATGAAAAAGAAATGGTTGGAGATGTAATTAAAACAAGAATACCTAATAAATGGGAGAGTGCAGATATATTTCCAATAAGTCATATTTAATATAGGTGAGATTATGAAATGGATATATGATGATTATGAATTTGAAAATAGAGCAAATAACTTATCTTGGACAATAGCTGGTGATTATAACGAAAGTATAGATATATCAGAAAAAGATTATTCCTCAAAGGAAATAGGCCTATACTTTGCAATAATTGCAGGAGCTAGAAGAAAATATGTAGACTGGGATATAGTTAAAAAATACCTCACAAATAGAATACGAAAAGGATATGATAAGGATGTTATATTAGGTCTAATTCAAGTTATACTAAATACAATTGTTGAAGAAAAAGCTATTAAAGATAGACCTGGAATAGAAGATATTAGAAAAAGAGCATATAAAGATATTGTTTCACGTTTTACCAAGATATACAATAACAATATGATGGACAAGATTAAATATGCATTTGTACTTTATAGCATGGATAAACATCCAGCATTAGATAGTATAACTAAAAGAATAGTAAATGATATAAGGCTTATAGATACAAATCAGGATATTATGGAGATTTTAAAGGCATTAGATGTTATATATTTAACTTATTTTGAATATATATTGAATAGTGAAGAAAATAATTCTACATATGATGAAAACAATGTAAAAAATGTTGAAGTAAACTTTGATACGTTTGCTGATTTTATGTATGAAGAACTATATAGCGATGAAGATGAAAATATCGTTGAAAGTGATATAGATTCAATCTCCTCATCAATGCTTATAGAGGGAGTAGGAGACTTTGACAATTCTCAAGCTAACAATTCAGCAGATAGAGTTATATATGTTGATGAAGAGACTGTAAATAAAATATACACTAAAATAGAACATTACTATGGGAAAACTTATTTAAGTAAGGGTGAAATTAAAAAGCTTGAAACACAAAATTGTAGAAACGTACATGAAGGATGTAGAATTCACTTCACAGATGGTGTTCTTAGAAGTGAATGTAATAATGTTTTTCAGCTAAAATATGTGACAAGACAAAAAGAAAATAATTTAGGCAAATTTAGAGAACATGCTAGGATGTATAGACAACAAATAAAGCGATTAAAAGAAAGCCTTTCTAGGATTTTAGTAGAAGAAAATGCTAAAAATAGAGTATATTCTGATTGTGGTACTATATTAGCAAATAGAGCCTGGAGAGTTGGAAGGAGTAATAATAATAAAATATTTTATAAAGATATAGAAAATGAAAAAGGAAAATATGTTATTGATATATTGTTGGATGCAAGTGGTTCTCAAAGTAGAAACCAAGGAAATGTAGCAATTCAAGCTTACATAATTGCAAATGCTTTGACGGAAGTTGGAATACCAAATAGAGTTATGGGTTTTTCTAGTTTCTTAGATTATACGATATTAAAAAGATTTAAGGATTATGATGACAGTATTAAAAATAGTGAAAACATCTTTGAATACTTCTGCGCTGGTAACAATAGAGATGGTTTAGCTATAAAATCTATATGTAGTGGTTTGATAAATAGAGATGAAGAAAATAAAATTTTGATAGTCCTTAGTGATGGAAGACCAAATGATGTAAAGATAGGAAAAAACAGTGAGAGAACTTTAAGAGGTGAAAAAGCTTATAGAGGTGTTGTTGGTTTAAGAGATACAGCTAATGAAGTAAGAAAAGCTAGGAAACAAAATATATTAGTATTAGGAGTATTTACAGGCAAAGAATCAGAACTTGAAGCTGAAAGATTAATCTATGGAAATGATTTTATATATTCAAGAGATATAACTAGATTTTCTGATGTAGTTTCAATGTATTTAAAGAAAATAATTAGGAATTAATAGATTTATAAAAAAGAATTTATATACATAAAAATATAAAAATGAATAAAATTTGTAAAAAATGTAGAAATTTTCACAGAAAAGGTATACAATGATTTATATAGAAAATGAATTAAAAATAAAGTAATATTAAAAATTAAATATATAATATTATAGGTTCTTTAAGCAAGATTAATAGGGAAGAAGGTTAAATTCCTTTACAGCCCCCGCTACTGTGATGCAGACGAAACTTTTGTTAGCCACTATGATAATATGTTTTTATATTTCATGGGAAGGAAGAGGAGTAGGATGAAGCTAAGTCAGGAGACCTGCCTAAAATATTAAAGTGATTTCTTCGGGGATGGAGAAAGTTTCTTATAATAATTATACAGATATGTTTATTTTATGTGTTTGTATTTAGATTGTCGAAAATTAGAAGCCTAGCCATCGAGTTAGGCTTTTTTATTTTGCTATAATGAAGGATACATGTATTATTCATATTTTAATTATTAGAAAGGGAGAGAGGGGATACTCAAATGAAACAAAATATCAAATTAGGGGTTATAGCTGCACTTATGTTAATAATTTTAACTCCAGTTACATCAAATGCAATGCATATAATGGAAGGTTACTTACCAGTAAAATGGTCTATAGCATGGGGAGTTATATTTATACCATTTTTCTTAGTGGGATTAAAATCAATAGGTAAAATAGTAAAGCAAGACCCTAAGAAGAAAGTTTTATTAGCTCTATGTGGAGCATTTGTCTTTGTATTATCAGCATTAAAAATACCTTCAGTAACAGGAAGTTGTTCACATCCTACTGGAGTAGGTCTTGGAGCAATAATGTTTGGACCAAGTGTAATGTTTGTTCTTGGAACTATAGTTTTAATATTCCAAGCATTATTACTAGCACATGGTGGAATAACTACTTTAGGAGCTAATGCTTTTTCAATGGCTATAATAGGGCCAATTATATCATTTTTAATATTTAAAGCATTAAAGAAAAAGGATGGAAATAATGCTATACCAGTATTTCTTGCAGCAGCAATAGGAGACTTAGCCACATATACAATAACTTCAATACAATTAGCACTGGCTTTTCCAGACCCATCTGGTGGAGTGATGGCTTCAGCAATTAAATTCTTAGGAATTTTCTTTATGACTCAAATACCAATAGCAATAGCAGAAGGTATCCTTACTGTAATTGTATATAATTTAATTACAGAAAATGGAGAAAAAAGCATACTAGAAAATAATGATAAAGGAGTTAAAGCTAATGAGTGCTAAAACAAAAACAAAAACTAACATATTATTACTTTTATTAGTAGTAGCTCTTATTATATTCCCATTACTTGTAAATTCAGGTGCTGAATATGGAGGAGCAGATGGTCAAGCTGAAAGTGAAATTACTAAGATAAATCCAAATTATGAGCCTTGGTTTAGTAGCCCATATGAGCCACCAAGTGGAGAAATAGAGAGTTTATTATTCTCTGCACAAGCAGCTTTAGGTGCAGGTGTAATAGGATACATATTAGGTATTCAAAAAGGAAAGAGAAGTTAATTATGCTTATAATTGATAAATATGCATATACAAATAGATTGAGTAAAGTAAATCCAAATAAAAAAGTAGCCATAGGAGCAATTTTTCTAATTGCTTCTATGGTAATAAAAAATGTATTTATCTTAAGTGGAATTATGATTTTAATGAGTATTTTAGTTGTTTGTGTAGCAGGGATAGATTTAAAAAATTATTTGAAATTACTTCAAATACCAATGTATTTTTTATTTCTTAGTATAGGTATAACTCTTGTAAATATATCTTTTAATAAAGTAGATTTACTATATAGTTTTCAATTTTTTAGTTTTTATATAGGAATATCAAAGGCATCTATTGACATGTCTATTCATGTGTTATTTAGAGCTATGTCTTGTTTAACTTGTGTGTATTTTTGTATACTTACAACACCTTTTAATCAGTTAATATTTTTCTTCAAAAAATTGCATTTACCAGACACCTTTGTTGAATTATCAATGTTAATATATAGATTTATATTTATATTTTTAGAAGAATTTTCAGAGATATATAAATCACAAGAACTAAGATTTGGGTACATAAATTTAAAAACTTCATATAAATCTTTAGGGATTCTTGGAAGTATGCTGTACAAAAGGCTTATGACAAGGTATGATGATATGTGTATATCATTAGACATAAAATTGTATGATGGTAAATTTCACATAGTAGGGGATAATGATGTTTAAAATAAATAATTTAACATATCAATATGAAAAAAATGCTAGTGCATTATTGAACATTAATATGGATTTCTCAAAGGGAAATGTTATAGGTATAATAGGCTCAAATGGTTCAGGAAAGTCAACTTTATTTATGAATTTAATGGGAATATTAAAGCCTACATCTGGAGAAATACTTTTCAAAGAAGAAAAGTTAAAGTATGATAAGAAGAGTTTGTATAATCTTAGAAAGAATGTAGGGATTGTTTTTCAAGACCCAGAAAAACAAATATTTTACTCAAAAGTATATGATGATATAGCATTTGCGATGAGAAACATTGGGATGGATGAAAAAATTATTAAAGAGAGAATAAACAAAGCTTTGATAGCTGTTAATGGAATAGATTTTATAGATAGGCCAGTACACTTCTTAAGTTATGGTCAGAAAAAAAGAGTAGCAATTGCATCAGTTATAGCAATGGAAAATGAAATTATATTGCTTGATGAACCTACAGCTGGATTAGACCCAGTAAGTACTAGGTCTATTGTAGATATAATAAAGGGATTAGATAAAAATAATATAAAAATAGTAATATCCAGTCATGATATGAATTTAATGTATGAAATATGCGATTATATATATGTACTGGATAAGGGAATTTTAATTGATGAAGGAAATGCAGAAAGTGTATTTGTAAATGAGAACAATATTATACAAGCTGGATTAGAATCTCCATGGTTAGTAAAGGTACATAAAAATATGAATTTACCTTTATTTAAGAAAGAAGAAGATTTGTATAAGTACTGGAAAGAAAGAGACTTAGTACAAATAAATAATTAAGCCCTAAACCTATTTTAAAAAAATAGATTTATATAATAACCCTTAACCTAGACCCCTTAAAGGTGCCTTATGATTCCCCAAATCATAAGGTTATTTTTTTTATAGATATAAAAATAAATTTTATAAGTAAGTGTTATCTAATTGTTAAAATTTGACAATAATCTATTAATATAATACATAATTATAATTTGAAGTAATTCATATTTTAGATTAAAATATATTTATGGCTGTTAACAGGAGGAGAAATATGAATTTAGATACATTAAATCCTGCTCAAAGAGAAGCAGTAGAAAAAACTGAGGGTCCAGTACTTATATTAGCTGGTGCTGGCTCAGGTAAAACTAAGGTACTAACAACAAGAATAGCATACCTTATGGAAGATAAAGGTGTACAAGCACCTAGTATATTAGCTATAACATTTACAAATAAAGCTGCAAATGAAATGAGAGAAAGAGTCGAACAAAATATAGGTTCGGAAACTAAGGAAATGTGGATAAGTACATTCCATTCTTGTTGTGTTCGTATACTTAGAAAAGATATAAATAAAATTGGTTACAATAGAAGTTTTGTAATTTATGATGCTGCAGACCAAGTAACCTTAGTCAAAGATTGCCTTAAAGAATTAAATTTAAGTGATAAAGTATTTGAACCAAAGGCCGTTATAAGTGCTATTTCAGGAGCAAAAGATAAGCTTTATACACCAAAGCAGTTTAAAGATATGAATATGTCGGATAATAGAATGGTTAAAATTGCAGATATTTATGCATTATATCAAGACCGTTTAAAGAGAAATAGTGCACTTGATTTTGACGATTTAATACTTAAAACTGTAGAACTTTTTAAGGCTAATGATGAAGTATTAGCTTATTACAGAAGTAGATTTAGATACATAATGGTAGATGAGTATCAGGATACGAGTAAAGCTCAATATGAGCTAATAAAATTATTAGCTAGAGAACATCAAAATATCTGTGTTGTTGGAGATGATGACCAAAGTATTTATGGATGGAGAGGCGCAGATATAAGAAATATACTTGAATTTGAGAAAGATTATGATAATGTACATGTTGTGAAACTAGAACAAAATTATAGATCAACACAAGTAATATTAGATGCAGCTAACAAAGTTATATCAAATAACATAGAAAGAAAAAGAAAGAAACTTTGGAGTGAAAAGAAAGAAGGAGAACTTATAAAGATACAACTAACTGGTAGTGAAATAGAAGAAGCTGATTTTATAGCTGACTCAATTGCACAAATAGCTAGAAAAGAGAATAGACCATACAAAGATTTTGCAGTACTTTATAGAGCAAATGCACAAGCAAGACCTGTAGAAGACGCTTTAAACAGAAGTCAAATACCATATAATATATATGGTGGTACAAAGTTTTATGAGAGAAAAGAAATAAAGGACTTAGTAGCGTATTTAAGAGTTATTCAAAATCCACAGGATGACATATCTATAAAAAGAATTATAAACGTTCCTAGAAGAGGTATAGGGCTTAGAACTATAGAAAAAATTGAAGATAGAGCCAATCTGAAACAAGAGAGTATATATTCAGTTTTAATTGATATAGAAACAAACTCTGATATATCTACAAAAGCTAGAGCAAGTATAAGTGGATTTGTTGATATTATAGGTACACTTAGAACTATAAAAGAAGTCTATCCTGTTAGTAAGTTAATAGAAAAAGTTTTAGATACTACAGGATATATGGATGAACTTGTAGATATAAAAAATAAAAATGAAAAAGATTTAACTGGTAAAGGTGAAGAAGCTCAAGATAGAATTGATAATTTAAGAGAATTTATATCTATAGCACTAGAGTTTGAAAGTAGTAGTGATGACACTTATGAAAATAAAGATTTAGAGACATTTTTAACTAGTATAGCACTTACATCCGAATCTAATGATGAAGAGGACAATGATAGAGTTTCTCTTATGACAATTCATACATCTAAAGGATTGGAGTTTCCAGTTGTATTTTTAACAGGGATGGAAGAAGGACTATTTCCTATATCAAGAGCTATAAAGTCTCTGAGTGAATCTCAAATAGAAGAAGAAAGAAGGCTTTGTTATGTTGGTATAACTAGAGCTAAAGAAGAGTTATACATGTCACTAACTGAAAAAAGAACGCTATATGGTAAAACAAATGTTGCAATAGCTTCAAGATTTATGGAAGAGTTACCAGAAGAATGTATAGAAAGATTGTACAAAATGAAAAAAGAATTAAGTTATTCTAAAGCAAGTTATAATATGTTAGATAAATATACTAAAAAGTATATGAATACTATAAGTAAATCTAAAGTTGCAGATAATGTTAATGCTACAATAAAAGATTCAAATAAAGAGACTAATCCAGAAGACATAAAGCTTGGTTCTAAAGTACATCATCCTAAATTTGGGGTTGGAACAGTCGTGTCTATAACTGGAACAGATGTTACTATAGCCTTTGATAAGCAAGGAATTAAAAAAATAAATAAAGAATATACAACACTAGATATTTTATAATGGAGGAAAATTAGGAATGGATAGTATAAGCTTTGCTAAAAATTTAATAGATTTCATATACGATAGCCCATCATCTTTTCACGCAGTTGATAGTGCTAAAGAAGTTTTAGATAAAAATGGATTTGAAGAGTTAGCTTTAAATAAGAAATGGAATCTAAGAGTAGGTGGAAAATACTACGTGACTAAAAATTTATCTGCTATAGTAGCTTTTGTAGTTAACTCAGATAATATAGAAGAAGGTGGGTTTAGAATAATAGGTTCTCATTCAGATTCTCCTACATTTAGTATTAAGCCAAATGCAGAAATAGAAGCTGAGAAAGCTTATTTGAAGCTGAATACAGAATGTTATGGAGGAGCAATATTAAGTACATGGTTAGATAGACCACTTGGTATAGCTGGAAGAGTAGTCTTAAAAGGAGATAGTGTACTTAAGCCAAAGGAAAAACTTATCGACTTTAAAAAACCAATTTGCATAATACCAAATCTAGCTATACATTTGAATAGAAGCATAAATGATGGTCATTCATATAATAAGCAAAAAGATATGTTACCTCTAGTTGGATTATTAAACGATACATTAGAAAAAGATAACTTTCTTTTAAAACAAATATCATCTAATTTAAATGTAAAAGTGGAAGATATAATAGACTTTGATTTGTTCTTATATGAATTTGAAAAAGGAAGTTTAATAGGGGCTAATGAGGAATTTATATCTATTGGAAGACAAGATAATCTTGCAATGGTACATGCTAGTTTAAATGCTTTAGTTGATGCTAAAGGACAAAGTGGTGTAAATGTAATGGCTGTATTTGACAATGAAGAAGTTGGAAGTTCTACTAAACAAGGTGCAGATTCAAATATGCTATTAAATATATTGGAGAGAATATGTTTATCAATAGGGAAAGATAGAGAAGGATTTTTTGAGGCTATTTATTCGTCTTTCATGATATCATCAGATTTAGCTCATGCTATTCATCCAAATACTCCAGAAAAACATGACCCAACCAATAAACCAGTTATGGGAAAAGGGCCTGTTATAAAGATAAATGCAAGTCAAGCATATACAAGTGATGGATATTCTATAGCTGTTTACAAAAATATATGTAAAGAAGCTAATGTCGAGTATCAAGAATTTGTAAATAGGTCAGATGAGAGGGGTGGAAGTACTATAGGTCCAATATCCTCTACTCATGTAGATATACCATCTGTGGATGTAGGAAGTCCAATTTTAGCAATGCATTCTATAAGGGAATTAGGTAATGTTGAAGACCATTATAGTATATATAAAACATTTAGTAAGTTTTTTGAAATATAAATATAAGATAAACAATTTGGAGATGAAACTATGAAACTAGGACTATGCTTAGAAGGTGGAGGAGCAAAGGGAGCTTACCAAGCAGGGGTAGTTAACGCTTTGTATGATAATGGAATAAATCATTTTTATTCAATTTCAGGAACATCAATAGGAGCAATAAATGGATATTATTTATACACAGGTAATGTTGATAACTTGAAAAAAATGTGGACAAATATAAAAGATATCCAGAACGGAAATGTGAAAATAGTAAATAATACTGTGGATAATTCTCCAGCTATAGATAATCTGAGAGAACTAGATAGTAGTAAAATAGAGAAAATGAACTTCTATGTTAACTATGTAGAAGTTAATAATAAGGTAGTATCAGAAAAGGTTGTAAATGTGTCAAAAATGCCTAAAGACGAAGCAATTTTAAGCATTTCATATAGTGGATTGTTACCATCAAATCCAAATGCTACTCTTGGATTTAAAGAACAATTTATGAAGGATGTGCAAGATGGTATTTATGATGGTTTTAAATTGGATGGAGGTCTAATTAGGAGTGCGTTAATTGAGCCTTTAATTGTGGATAATGTGGATAAAATTATTCTGATATCCACAAAGTATAATTATGATTTACCAGATGACATCAAAAAAATATATAATGAAGATAAAATAATAGTAGTTAGACCTAACACTCAATTTGCACCTAAAGATACTCTTAACTTTGATGATGAGTTTTGTAAAACTATATATCAAGAAGGATATGAAATAGGAAAAAATATACTTGCTAGAGTTTAATTTAGAGTATAATATAATAAATGTAATTGTGTAATTTAATTAATAAAAAGGAAGGTAATAAATCATGGAAAATAAAAATCCTATAGTAACTATAGTAATGGAAAATGGAAAAGAAATAAAAATTGAGTTGTACCCAAATATAGCACCAAATACAGTTAAAAATTTTGTATCATTAGTAGATGATGGATATTATAATGGAATAACATTTCATAGAGTAATACCAGGATTTATGATACAAGGTGGATGCCCAAATGGTACTGGAATGGGTGGTCCAGGACATTCTATAAAAGGTGAATTTAGTGGAAATGGATTTACTAACAATTTAAAGCATGAAAGAGGCGTTATATCAATGGCTAGAACTATGGCACCTAATTCAGCTGGTTCTCAATTTTTTATAATGCATAAAAATTCACCACATTTAGATGGTCAATATGCAGGTTTTGGTAGAGTTATAGAAGGTATGGATACAGTTGATGAAATAGCATCAGTTAAAACAGGAGCAGCGGACAAGCCACAGACTCCGCAAGTTATGAAAGCTGTAACTGTAGAAACTTTTGGAGTAGATTACTCAGACGTTGAAAAAAACTAGGACACAGATAAAAGAAAAAATATATACAACTTAAAGATAAAGTGAGATGTTATTATATTTTCTAGAGAATATAATAACATCTCACTTTTTAATTTATTCTATTATACTTTGTTTTACTGAAATTTAATTATCTATTAAATTTTTATTATACTAAATAACTCCAGTAATCTTATCAGAACATCATCTTAAAGTATTATAGAAAAATAATTATATTAAATTATTTATGATTAAGTTTTTAATATATAATATATTAAAATAAATATAGAAGATAGATGGAAAACATTTATTTTAACATTTTTTAAAGCTATTTTAGCGATTTTATTTAAGAAAAGAAAGTTATTTGTATATTTTTATTTAAGAAAAAACATTATAATGGTAATATATTCTATTTACAATTTCATAACTTTGGTTTACAATAATAGAGACAATAAATCCTAAAGAACATAATAAGAAAAAAGTGCTTAATATTTGAGAGAGACTGGTTTAGTTTACACCAGCTAAACCAGTCAAGGAATAATTTAAAGTGTAATATATAATAAGAAGAGAAAAATACACTATTAGAGTTTTCTAATAGTGTATTTTTTTATGGAATTTAATATTGTTATAAAAGAATTTCAAACAGTAAATTTTTAAGTGACATATTGTAACTAAGTATGTACTTTAACAAAGACATTAAATATATTGAAGGGTTTAATAAAAATATAAAAAACTGTTTCAAATTTAAATTTGAAACAGTTTTTGTGTTGTTTAAAGATTTTATATTATTTAAAATTTTTAATTGCAGTAGTTAAGTTAGGTACTAATTGTTTCTTTCTAGATACAACACCTGGAGCAAATGTTCCTTGAACTCCTTCAATACCAAATGCATCAGCAATCAATCTATCTTCTGCTTTGTAAATTAAATAAGAACCTTCTTTTATTATATCTGTAACTGCAAGAACTAATTTGTCATAATCAGTTGAATTTATATAAGATAAAAATTCATCCTTCTTAGCAAATATAGAGTCTGTGTCTAAAGTAAATACTTGTCCTATACCAACTCTATGTCCACTCATGTTAAACTCTTTAAAGTCCATATTTACTATTTGTTCTATAGTAAACTCATCTAAAGAAGTACCACATTTAAACATATCCATAGCATATTTTTCCATGTCTACTTTTGCTATTTTACTTAATTCTTCACAAGCTTTCTTATCCATATCAGTAGTTGTTGGAGATTTAAATAATAATGTATCAGATAATATAGCAGATAAAAGAAGACCAGCTATTTCATAAGGTATCTCAACATTATTTTCTTTATACATTTGATAAATTATAGTACTATTGCATCCAACAGGCATAACTCTAAAAGACATAGGAACATCAGTAGAAATACCACCAAGTTTATGATGGTCAACTATTTCAACTATATTTGCTTGTTCAATTCCATCAGCACTTTGAGCATATTCATTATGGTCAACTAAAACAACATTCTTTTTAGATGGATTTAATAGATGCCCTTTTGAAATTAATCCTAAAAACTTATTGTCATCATCTAATATAGGATAAGATCTAAAATTTGTTTCTAACATAATTTCTTTTATTTCATCCATATAGTCATCTTCTTTAAATGTAATCAAATTATCTGTGGCTTCTATAGAATCTAAGAAACTACATTGATTTATGACATTAGAAGTTTTGTAGTTGTCACTTTCAACAGAAACAACAGACACTCCATTTATTTTAGCAAGAGCTAGTAAGTCTTTTGAAATTTTTGTATGATTGGTAAGTATTAAAAGCTTAACTTTTGTATCAATTGCGTATTCAATACTATCATATCTATCGCCAACAATAGCTATATCCCCTTCTTTTAAAGTCTCTATCAGGGTTTCCATACCAAATGATAAAGTAACAACTCTACCTTTTACATCTTCACCACAATCTACAAGGATATTACCATTAAGGTTTTTGCAGATATTTGATAGTGATGTGTGTATAGTTGTAAAATGTTGATGAAGAAGGTTTTTAGCTATTTCTTTCATGGTAATAATACCAGCAAAAGTTCCATCCTCATAAGTTACAGGTAATGTTTTAACATTTTTTTCATCCATAAGATTATAGGCTTCTAATATAGAAGAAGTTGGAGTTAAAGGTACTACCTTATCATAATTTAAATCTCTAACTTGTATTCTAACGTTATCTAAGATTTCAGGTGCATCTACCTTAAAGTAATCTAAGGCGTATTTAGCTTCCTTTCTGATGTCTCCTAAAGCATAAGCTGTTGCTTCTATCCCTAATTTGTTTTTTAAATGTGCTAATGAAATTGCAGAACATATTGAATCTGTATCTGGATTTTTATGTCCGAAAACTAATAAACTCATTTTAATACTCCTTTCAAAACCTGAATATAATAACTGATAAAAATATTATATCAAAAGGTAGTAAGTATTTGTTGTAAAAGAAAAAATTTAATGAAAAAATATTATAGGAAATTTTATCTCTTATATAAGTACTACAAATTTAATATAAAATTTTTTATGATATCTACTTTTACCCAATTAAATTAATTTTTATTCACAATTAATTGATTGGATATACCTGAGAAAAAATTAATTAATATGATAATAAACTAAGAATTTATAAATAATTTTGTGCTGTAAAATTTTTTGTATACATATTGTAAGTAAAAAATTAACGAGGTTGATATAAAAATTATTTATCTACATGAAAAATATTATTTTAAGATATTGACTTAAAAATAACTTATAGAAACTAAAATATTTTTAATTTATATATTTTTAAAAATTACATAGTCATTATCAAAAGAAAAAATGCATATAAATCAAAAATAAGTGTTATTTTATGAAAATATGACAAAAATATTATGTCTTACTTGTAAAAATAACATATAAAATTTAATAAATAAAAAAAGTGAAAGATATAAATTATCATTTTAGTAGTTTATTTAGTCAAAGTAAATTATTCAAATGAAATATATCTTATTTAAATAAAAAAATTTAATAAAAGTAAAAAAAATAATATATTTGTTAAAAAATAAATTGACAAAATATTCAGAAAAAAACTTCTTGACCTAAGGGCATAAAATAAATAAAATCTAAAGTATAGATATGAAATCTATAAAATTATTTTAAGTATAGGTTAAAAATATAATAGATGATGCATTTAAGATTTATAAAAATAGGAGATGCATAATTATTTAGGGAGGTTTTTAGTTATGGAGAAAAAAGAAAAGGTTGTAGAAACAGTAGCTGTTGAAGTATGTAGCCCTGAGATTGTCAATAGTGTTGAGACATTAAGAATGAGGCTAGAGGAAATTAGATTAGCACAAAAAGAATTTGCAACATTTACACAAGAGCAAGTAGATAAAATTTTCTTAGCTGCTTCAACTGCAGCAAATCAACAAAGAATTCCCCTAGCAAAAATGGCAGTTGAAGAGACTGGTATGGGTATTGTTGAAGATAAAGTTATAAAAAACCATTTCGCTTCAGAGTATATCTATAATGCTTATAAAGACACTAAAACTTGTGGTGTTATAGAAAAAGATGAGGCATTTGGATTTACAAAGATTGCTGAACCAGTAGGTGTATTATCAGCAGTTATACCAACAACTAACCCTACATCAACTGCAATATTCAAGTCCCTAATAGCACTAAAAACTAGAAATGGTATAATTTTCTCCCCTCATCCAAGAGCTAAAAACTGTACTATAGAAGCAGCTAGAGTTGTACATGATGCGGCAGTTAAGGCAGGAGCACCAAAAGGTCTTATAGGTTGGGTAGATGTGCCTTCAATTGAATTGACTAATGTTGTTATGGCAGAAGCAGACCTTATATTAGCTACTGGCGGACCTGGAATGGTTAAATCTGCATATTCTTCAGGTAAACCAGCTGTTGGAGTTGGACCTGGAAATGTACCAGCAATAATAGATGAGAGTGCAGATATAAAAATGGCTGTAAGTTCAATATTAGTATCAAAATCATTTGATAATGGTATGATATGTGCTTCTGAGCAAGCAGTAATAGTACCAGAAAAAATATATGAAGAAGTTAAAAAAGAATTTAAATATCGTGGAGCACATTTCTTAAATAAAGAAGAAACAGAAAAGGTAGGTAAAGTAGTAATAATTGATGGAACTTTAAATGCAAAAATAGTTGGACAACCAGCTCATGTAATAGCAAAAATGGCAGATGTAGAAGTGCCAAAAACAGCTAGGATAATAATTGGCGAAGTTGAATCTGTTGAAGTAGAGGAACCTTTTGCACATGAAAAACTTTCTCCTGTCCTTGCAATGTACAAGTCTAAGAGTTTTGAAGATGCAGTTGCTAAGGCTGAAAAATTAGTTGCTGATGGTGGGTATGGTCATACTTCATCATTGTATGCAGACTCTATCAATCAACCAGAGAGAGTAGAGAAGTTTGTAAATGCTATGAAGACTTGTAGAGTATTAGTTAATACTCCATCATCACAAGGTGGTATAGGTGATTTATATAACTTTAAATTAGCTCCATCTCTTACTCTTGGTTGCGGTTCTTGGGGTGGAAACTCAGTATCAGAAAACGTAGGAGTTAAGCATTTACTTAATATCAAGACAGTAGCTGAAAGGAGAGAGAATATGCTTTGGTTTAGAGCCCCACAAAAAGTTTATTTCAAAAAAGGATGTTTAGGTGTAGCAGCAAGAGAATTTAAAGATGTCATGAACAAGAAGAAAGCTTTTATAGTAACAGACTCTTTCCTTTACAATAATGGTTATACTAAAAAACTAACTGATTTATTGGATGAAATGGGAATTAAGCATACTACATTCTTTGATGTTGCTCCAGACCCAACACTAGCTTGTGCAAGAGAAGGGGCTAAGGCTATGTCCGATTTCCAACCAGACTTAATAATATCTGTAGGTGGAGGTAGTGCAATGGATGCTGGTAAGATAATGTGGGTAATGTATGAGCATCCAGAAGTAGATTTCCAAGATTTAGCAATGAGATTTATGGATATAAGAAAAAGAGTATATGCATTCCCTAAGATGGGTGAAAAAGCATACTTTGCAGCTATTCCTACTTCAGCAGGAACTGGTTCAGAAGTAACTCCATTTGCAGTTATAACTGACCAAGATTCAGGTGTAAAATATCCATTAGCAGATTATGAATTAATGCCAAATATGGCTATAATTGATGCAGATATGATGATGGAAATGCCACCAAGATTAACAGCAGCATCAGGTGTTGATGCATTAACACATGCACTAGAGGCATATGTATCTATGCTAAGAACTGAACCAGCTGATGGACTAGCACTTCAAGCAGGCAAAATAATATTTGAATATTTACCTCGTGCATATAAAAATGGAAAGACTGATAAAGTAGCAAGAGAAAAAATGGCAATGGCATCTACTATGGCTGGTATGGCTTTTGCAAATGCTTTCTTAGGAATTTGCCACTCTATGGCACATAAACTTGGTGCATTCCACCATGTTCAACACGGTGTTGCAAATGCATTGTTAATAAATGAAGTAATTAAGTTCAATTGTGCAGAGGCTCCAAATAAGATGGGCGCATTTTCACAATACAGATACCCTGATTGTATACAAAGATATGCTGAATTTGCTTCTTTCGCAGGAATTAAAGGAAATACAGACCAAGAAAAAGTGGATAATCTTATAAAAGCAATAGATGAATTAAAGGCAAGAGTGGGTCTTCCTAAGACTATAAAAGAGGCAGGAGTAGATGAAGCTAAATTCTTAGAGGGATTGGATGCTATGGTTGAACAAGCATTTGATGACCAATGTACAGGTGCAAATCCTAGATATCCATTGATGAGTGAATTAAAAGAGATATATTTAAAAGTTTATTATGGTAAATAATATTTCTTTTAGAATATTAATTCTATTAGACTTGAATATAAGTTATTAGATTTGCATATAAATAGAGTTTTATTAGAACTATATATAAATATTTGTTAATGATAGATTATAACTTAAAACATAAATAAAAATGATAAAAGATAAGAAAGTTCATATTGATTTTGAATATGTATATTTAATCAATTAACTTTAAAATTAGTCACAAAATTTTTTTATTACATATAATTTTAAAGCATAATATATAAAAAACTTTATGAAAAAATTATAAAAATATTCAGAAAATTCTATTGACTAATCTATTTATCATGATATAATAGGTATAGAAAACAAAAAAACTGGGGCCTATTAAGGCCCCCTTATTACTTTTTGATAGATTTATTTAGAATAACTTTCTCATTTTGATTTTTTATATTTATGACAGAGTCGTTGTAATCTACCTCGAAGTTAGCAAAGGCAGAAAATAAATCTATATCTCTTAACAAATGAATTGTCATACATTGCTTGTTCTTATTTAATCTTAGAATTAATGCTCTTACAAATGGAAATTGGATTCTAGAATTAAATAAGTTAGAACCATCAGTATCTATATCTAAGCTACGATAACTAATATCTATAAATATATCTACATCGTCATTTTCTTCTCTTATTATTCTGTAGTCAAAATCCAAGTCTAAATTTAAATTACCTAAAACTAATAACATTTAAATCCTCTTTTCTATAAATGATTTTAGAGTGTTAGTTTAACTAAGCTCTCCATCTATTATAGATATAATTCTATCTGCTTTTCTAGCAATATTTTCATTATGTGTTATTATTATAAGCGTTTGGTTATATTTTTTTATTGAACTTTTTAGTAAATCCATGACTTCTTCTGTAGTTTTGCTGTCCAAATTTCCTGTTGGTTCATCTGCTAGGATTATACTTGGTTTTGCAGATAAAGCACGTGCAATAGCGACTCTTTGTTGTTGACCACCAGATAATTGATTTGGAAGATGATTTTTCCTCTCATTAAGCCCCAATAAATTTATAAGGTCTTTGATGTATTCTTCATCGACTTTTTTATTGTCTAACTTTAGTGGTAATTCTATATTTTCTTTTACATTTAATACTGGAATTAGGTTATACTGTTGAAAGACAAATCCTACTTTTTGTCTTCTATACTTTGCTAGTTCTTTATCTGAAAGACAACATATATCTTTACCATCGACTTTTATAGTTCCACTACTTGGTCTCTCAAGACCACCTACTAAATGTAGAAATGTGCTTTTTCCACTTCCACTTGGGCCAATTATTGCAACAAATTCACCCTTATTTATTTTTAAATTTGCATCCTTTAGTGCATGTACAGATGTTTCTTTTTTTCCATAAATCTTACCTAAGTTAAGAATCTCTAATATAGGCATAATTACTCCTCCTATTCTGTAATGTTTATAGCTTCAACTATACTAATTTTATTTATCTTCCTTGATGGAATATATGTAGCTAGGATACCTACAATTATGTTTGCTAAAACAACTAGGATATATATTTTGTAATCTATTGAAAATCCCAATCCATATGATACAAATCCCTGCAGGTAATACATTTTAAATTGTATTATAAGACCAGCCACAATGGTAATTATACTTGAGAGTGCTCCATATAATATTCCCTCATAGAGTATCATATTTTTAAATCCTTTCTCAGAGATACCAATAGCTCTTAACATTCCAAATTCGTTAGTTCTTGAGGTTAAGTTATAACTTATGTTATTTATTATATTAAATACACTAATTATGAACATCACTGCTACTATACCATAATTATAAATCATGGACCTAGATGTCATCTTATCAGAGTTTTCTTTTTCTACCATCATATCTACCGTTGTAGTTCCAGGAACTTCACTTCCAATTTTACCTAAAAGTTTATTTATTTTTTTCTTGTTTGCATTTTTATTAAGGTCTAGATAAACTAAGTTATACTTATCTACATCAGTTAATTTTTTTAGATATTCGCTACTCGTTATTACATCTACACCCTCATCTCCAGAGTACATACCATTATCTGCAAAAGGATAACTTACAATAGCTCCAACTTTAAAGTCATATTCTAGATATTCATAATTATCTTTTTGACTTTCATAAAGTCCTGTATCTATTCCAACTTTTGGATATTTGACCTTTATAGTATCGCCTACTTTTATATCTACAGCTGGTGTGCCTGTGCCAGGAGTAAAAGTCTTTGAATATTTCTGTGTTTTAGAAATTTCTGGTACATATACTATAGACAAGTTTTCTTTTTTCATTTTTTTCAAATTTATACTTCCACTTACCAAGTATTTTTCTAATGATTTTATCATCTCATCATCATAACCTCTTAACTTTTGTTTTAGTGTATATTTTCCGGTAGTCTTATTTTTTGTGAATAGAGGAAATTTCTTATAATAAGGAGCTGAATTTATAGCTTCGTAGTAATCTAATCTATTTATTGTATCTACCTCTATTCTCGTGTTCAATATGCTAGCAGTTTTGATTTTGTCAATTCCATCTATATTTTTTATTTTGTCTATCTGATTATCATTAAAACCCTTTATATCCTTGAAAGAAGTGCTGTTGCCAGTTTCATTTAGAAAAACATTTGATAGAATAAAATCTGCATTCATATATGTTTGCTCTTGACTACTTTTGTTTTGGACATCTAAAAAAGAAGATTTATAATTGTCTTTTATGATGATTATACCTCCTATGCTCATAGATAATATAATTACAATGAAGCCCTTTTTATTTCTAAAGATGTTTTTCGCAGATATAGATTTTGTTACTGATATATTTAAAGTTAATTTGGATATTAAAGAATTAACTTTGGTTACATTTTTATCAGTTCCAAAAGTTTTTCTGATAGCATCAATAGGGGAAATTCTTCTTATTTTTAAGTATGTAAAGAAACTTATAATCAGTATTGTTAGTATTGTACATGCAATTGATAAGAGGATTATTTTATCTGGAATAACAAAAGGTGTAACATTTATATTTCCTTCAAATTTAATATTTCCTGCAGACCTATTAAATATTTGTGCTCCCCCCATACCTGTACATATACCTATAGGCATTGCTATCAAAGCAAGTATGAAAAGTTCATAAAACATAAGTTTGAAAATCCTAAAATTAGTGGCTCCAATTGCTCTTAAGACACCATATTCCTGTACTCTTTGGTATATTGATATAACATAGATACTATATATTACAATACCAGCAAATAGACTCATAGCAATTGCAACGAATTTACTTGAATCATCTAAAATACCATTTTTCATAGTAGAGTCTATAAGCATTGAGTTTTTTCCTATACTATTCTCATCCAACATAGCATTTTTTGCTATATTGTCTATGTTTGTATTTATATCACTGCCCTCATTAAATTCAACATAAGCTGTAAACTTATCCAATTTTGATTGATTGAGATTCAAAAAAATTTCACATTTTCCCTTGCTTTTTTCTATATATCTATCTTCAAGTATTCCTACGACTTTAAAAGTCTCTGGATTTTCTTTTTGATATAATTTAAAAGTAAGGTCTTGATTTATCTCTGGTTTTAAACCCATACTATTTAAGACCCATTTCTCTACTACCACCTCATTGCTAGCTTTTGGAAAGCTACCTTTTATAAGTTTAGAATGGCTAGTCAAGTAATTTTTATTTGCATATTCTATGTTTATAGGTAATTTTTCATTAACATCTGTGGATGCATAGTAAGATGTTATACCCAAATTTTTAATATCTTTACTAGATTTTATGGATTCTAATTGATTTATCTTTATATCTTTAAAGTATGCATGGTCAGTTCCAAGTTCTCTTCTCAATCTATCTACATCTGCTTGCTGAGAACTTCTTGAGAGGGTACCAATACCGACAATGAGTGATGTGGCAAGAATTATACTCACAGCAATTGCTAAAGACCTAGCTTTATAACTTTTTATATACCTTAGTACTATTTTCAAATTATCTTTCATGTTTACCACCTTCCTTTCTTAACTAAATCAATTATATATTTATCTAAAATATATAGCAAAGTAAGTATTTTCAAATTTTAATCAGTTAATTGTACAAATTTATATGTGTTTTTACAAGTTTAGTTAATCTATATGTAAATTTTGACTTTTTACATAATTTTTTTAAAATGATATAATTTTCATATAAATTGTAGATGGGAGGGAAATTATGGAGAATAACTTTATATTTCCTATAGTAATACTAACCTTATTTATATTTAGTAATCTTATAATGAATAAGTATAGGTTTTACAAAGAATTAGACATATTAAAGAGAGGACTACTAACATTTTTTTTATCATGTTTTGTATGGATTTTATTCATGGAGAGTATTCAATATATACAATTAAGTTTAGGATATAATTCTTTACTTGAAGGAGTATTAAACATTATATTTTTTCTAATTTTAATTATTTTAAGTTGTTATATAGGTTTTAAATTTATAAGATTGATAAATAATAACAATGAACAAGAATCCAAGTTACAAAAGCTAGATAGTAAAATAAATCATAAGGATAATATAATCGTCAAATTAAGAAGTCAAAAACATGACTATTTGAAACATTTGCAAGTAGTGTATTCTCTATTAAATACTGGGTTAGATGAAGATGCTAAAGGATATATAATGAATATATCAAATAACTTTAAATCAAAAAACTCAAGGTATGGGAAAGTATCTTATTTAGATGCTATAGCTTCATTAAAATATGAGGAATGCCTTGAAAAGAATATATCTTTTGATGTCTATATTCAAGATTTTATGGATAATTTAGAGATTGAACCTAACGACATGAGTTCAGTACTATTAAATATAATAGACAATGCAATAGAGTCTTTGTCTGCTATAAAAAAGGAAAAGAAGTATATAAGATTGCATGCATATGAAGATGAATTTCAGTATATTGTAGCCATAAAAAATAATGGTCCTAAAATACATAATGTTGAAAGTATATTTTTGGATGGGTTTAGCACTAAAGAAGGACAAGATAGAGGTTTTGGGTTATATCTAGTTAAAAATATATTAGATAAGTATGATTATAGTATACTTGTAAATAGTGATGATTTTTTAACTGAATTTGTAATCTTAATACCAAAATATTATTAGTTAGGAGGAGAGAAGTCTATGATAAAAGTTTTGATTTGTGATGATGATAAAATTGTAAGAGATGATATAGCAAATATAGTTAAAGAATCTGGATATGTAGATTATGTTAAGAAAGTCAAGGATGGCATAGAAGCAATTGAATTTATAAAAAATGAGAAAATAGATTTATTGATTATTGACATTGATATGCCATATAAAAATGGGATTGATTCTGCCAAAGAAATTCTTTCCATAGATAAAGATATACATATAGTATTTGTAACAGGTTTTGCTGATTACAGTCTTGAGAGTTTTAAAGTACATCCTATAGATTTTATAGTTAAGCCATTTAAAAAAGAAAAAATACTTGATTCAATTAACATAGCAATAGACCATATTAACTCTCATAAAATTGCTAAAAATAATTTTATAGAAGACACTCTTTTTGTATATAAAATAAGGAAACAGATACATATGATTAACTTTGATGATATAGTTATGTTTGAGAAAAATTCAAGGGCTATCAATCTATATACTAAAGATGAAGATACAATAAAATTTTACGAGAACTTTGATGACTTGCAAAAACGCCTACCTCCTAATTTCTTTATGACTCATAGACAATACATAGTAAATTTAAGGCTTATACATAAGATTATACCTATAAATAAATCTTCCTTGGAGATAAGGTTTATAAATTTTCAAGAAAATGCCATATTAAATAAATCTCTAGAAAAAGATTTTCTATATAGATTTTATAGGGTTAAAAGATTCTAGTGAAAAGAGAGGAACAAATTCTGTTATACAATAAGTATTATAAAGATGATATATAAGAAAAGTTTATATAAAAATTATTTATAATTATGAGTTAATTTATATAAGTTATAGTGTAAAATATATTGGACTTTCTTTAAAAAATTAGAAAGTCCAATATATTTTAGAGATAGTTTTATATTTATAAATTGCTTAAGATACTAGGGTCTTTAATCTTATTATCTTCAGCAAGTAATAATATCTTAGACATAATCTCAGCAGTCTTAGGGTCTTCATCAGCAAATGGAAGGAATATCTTACCTCTACTTTGAGAATGTACAGGAAGTATATTTAAAGCACCCATTCCTTTTTTATGTACAATACCAGAACCCATATGTACAGAATAATCACCTAAATTACCTGCTATAAGAGCATGAGAGCCTTCAAAATTGACATTCTTAATCTTTAATAGCAATAGTAGTTCTTTAGCAATAGCTATACGCATCTCTACAGTAGAGTGGCTTGTCTCAGGGTCAACACCACCAGCATGAGCAACACTTACAACAAGGTCTATATCACGCATAACTTCAGAGAAAAGAATTGGCGGTATAGAAGCTAGTTCTAAGCTTTTATAAGTCTTTCTATTAAAGAATTCTACTGTTTCAATAGTTGGAGGTTCAATGTCTGCTGGTGAAAACCAATCTGCAAGTGCAAACATCTTTGCTACTATATTTTCTTTGTAGAATACTTTTTGTAAACCTTCCTCATAGTCAACAGTCCAAAGTTGATTTCTAAGAAGTGCTACAGTTTTCTTTGGCTGGATTTGATGGCCAGCATATCTACGAGATATAGTTTTTTCAGATAATTCGTCAGCATTTATTCTATAATATTCACGGAACACTTGCTTAAATGGTTGAACAATTTGCTTATCAAATAAGTCATGTTGGAATTCACTCCATTTACCAGATTCAAACAGATGAACTGGATGTGCAAGTTTTAATTTATTTTTTGCAGTTAATCTATAAGGTTCACCAGTTGTATCACAAATAAAGAACTTAGACTTATCATTATATATATATCCGATAGTATCATCACATAGCCAAACTAGATTTTTAACTAAAGGACAAATAACTGGGTTTTTATAAATATTGGAGATTTCCTTAACTGTAAATACTGTTTCATTTTTCATAGCTTGCTCTAAACTTTGTTTTGCACGAGAATACTGACTTTTTAAATCTCTTTGTACTGATTTAAGTTCAAGTACATATGGATGTTTTGCAAGAGCTTTTGGTACACTTTTTAAAGTCTTATCACCTTTTTGGACTTTTATAGATGTTTTTCCTTTTTCATCAACATCTATCCAAAGTGAAGTTCCATCAATATTCTTTGGTTTAAATATATGAGCAACCTCATTTAGTTTTTCCGTTTCAAGAGCCCACATCATACGATTGATATCTTCAAAACCAGCACTTCTAGCTAAGTTTTCCATTGCTATTGCACAAGCCTTTGATTCACTTTCACGACGTTGTGCACCAAATTGTTTACTTTCTTTAGCAAACTTTTGAATAAATTCATAACGGAAAGTTGCTTCTTTAAGGTCTCCTTTTTTCATAGGAAGTAAAGAGAAACTTCTCAATTTATCTTGATTTCTATTTGTTTCAATTTCTTTCATCAGCATATCTTTATCAAGTTTTCCAAGTGTAGCATCAGCATAAAGTTGTGCACGTCTGTGAGAGTTTCCACCACTAGTTATGTATTTAGCTGATTTGTAAAGGAGATTGAATCTTTCTTCTCCAATAGTTTTATATGAATCTAAAAACCAATCCACATCAAATGCTCCATCCATGAAACTCTGTGGTGATATAGGAGAGAATAGAGCAACTTCTGATTCTTTTTGAGCAGAGAAGCCTTCATTTATATGTGCATGGAAATACCAAATTGTACTCTTTAAACCTTTCCAGTTTAAATATTTTTCAATTATATTTACCCATTGAGGAGCATACATAGCAGCTTCTATTAATCTTAATTCAGTAATATCAGTAGTTTTAAGTAATTTTTTTAATTCTTTAGAATTATCTTCTTTAGTAGGATAACAATTTTTAAGTAGAGAACTCAAAACATCTTTTTTTGAATAATTACTACCATATGAATATCCTCTTTGGAAAGTTTCTTTACCAAGAGCAACTAAGATATTTACGAAATAATTCATACCCTCAAAATGTTGTATATTATCAGCTAGATGAGAAACTTCTGTTGGCATATCACCTCTACGTGATTCGATTTCTATAATTCTATTTGTAACTGTTTTTATATTGTTTTCAAGCCATGGATGTTTTTCTAATGTATCACCACCCCATCTAGGGTTTGTCAAAATTCGTATTATATTTGTTGCATTGTATCCAGTTACAATTTCTCGATTGATTTGTTCCTCAGTCATTAATCCCAATTCATATGCACGAGCAAATATATCTATATTAGTATAAAATGGGAATTTATATTCTAAAAGTTGATAATTTGCAAATGTAGTATAGAAGAACTTAGTAAAAGAAATATCATCATAAATAAATGAATGTGCCTTTCCAAGCCAATAGTTTAAAATTGGTGCATCTAAAGCAGGGCAGTATTCATTTTGTCTATAGTAGTTTTTAGTAAACTCAACTCTTTGCTTTTTACATTGTTCAGTAGTTAATAGGTTTCTAAGTTTGTAGTATGTATCTAAACAGTATTCAAACATTTCTTTCTGGTCAAATTCATTTAGTAATACTGCAAGTATTTTTCTTGTAAGAACATCAAATTTTAATTTATCTAATTTTGTATATAATTTTTTTTGTTTTTTTTCATCAAGGACATTTGAGTATATAGATGAAAACCAACTTTTTTCTATTTCATGATAAGAGCATGAGCGTATGCTATAAAATAAAATATCAAGGATTATTTTATAATCTAAATTAAGTTTCTTACTAGTTTCTCTCCAAAGTTCAGCTAATGGATAATTATCAATAGTATCCTTATTATTTCCAGTTATATGTTTAATAGGAGTCAGATTATATGTAGAGTAACCTAAAAGTATTTTATCCATATTACCTGACCATCTCTCAACCTCATACTCATAATCTGCATTTTCAATAATAAGTTCATCAAATTTTTCATATACTTTTAATATTTTATTTATATCTACATCGAGAATCTTCTTAGCTTCTTTTTTAGTTGATATAGAAACAGAATCCTCATTAGAAGATAAGCTTAAATTGGAAATAATCTTATTAAGTTTTGATGGAGTAGAGGAATCGTATTTAAAATCAAATTGTTCAGGAATTTGAACCTTATTTTCAGGATTGTATATCCCAAATCCATTTTCTTTACAATAATCATTTTTTGCTTTACCTAATAAATTATCAATTAATATCTGAACTTGAGATGTATTCTTTTTAGACTTATCAACACTTTCCACTAATGAAATAAGTTTATTGTATAGTTCTTGTCTATCAGTATTGTCTTTTAATAAGTTTACAATTTCAAGTCCTCCAAGACATTTTTGCGAATTTGAAGATTTTATTAGAGAAGAAGCAATATTTTCTAGTTTTGAATCATCTTGTTCAAGTAAAATCTTTATTACTGTTTGTCTGATAGAGCTTGTTTTTAAAGTAAGTAAGTTGTTTATTCTGTCTAACTCTACATCTGATAAGTCAAGTTCTTTAAGTAGACTTAATACAATTTCTCTATTAGAAACACTCTTATCGCTCAAACATTCTAATAAGAAACTACGTTGTTTATCTGTTTTTGGCTCATTTATAAAATTAGCTATAAATGAAGCTCTTAAATCAGAACTCATAAGAAGATAGTTGTCCATTAGAACATCCATAAATTGAGTATTCATATCATATGCTGTTAATGTCATCATGCATCTAAGGATACTGTAAGAAGAAATTTCGACCCAAGACCATGGAAATACACTGCCAGAAAATTCCTTAGTTTTTGAATTTAAAAGTTCTAAAGTATGTTTTAGATTTTCAAATTGTTCCTTTCTAGCATCAAAGTCTTTATTAATAGGAGAATTTGATAAGTCAAAATCAACTTTTTGGTTTTGCCAATTATAGTAGTAACCAACAGAACTTTCTACATAGAAATTTCTAACTACCCATGCAAGTATCTCTAAATCGTCGCCTTTAATATTTTTAGATGCAACAGAGTGTTTAAAATATGTACTTTCTGTATTTGATAAGAAGTAAAGAGCTACAAGTTTTTTGTACTTTTCATCATATGAAAGCAATTTTTCAATAAGAGTGTATGAATCATAGATATTGTAAGTTGCAGCTGCCCATAAACTAAAATAAATTTCAAGGTTATCCTTACTGTTAATTGACTCTATACAAAACTCTTTATCAGTCAATGATTTATATGAAAGTTCTAAGCACTTACGAATTATTCCAGGTTTTTGGTCTGAAAAACCAAGCCCTGTCCATGTATCTAAAGCTCTTATAACAGAACTAAATCTTTCTAAATTGTTATCTAGGATAGTTTTTAACATATAGACAGATGCAGGAATTGTACCTTCATCTAGGCTTTCTACAATTTGTTGTCTAAGACCTTCTTGTTGCTTAGCAGCCAAAAGAAGTTTAGAAAGCATTTCATAGCATTTTTCACTATGACTTTTCATAATACCAATTATCATTTGTCTAGTAAGTAGGGCAGTTTGATTTTCTCCAAAAATTACTTCTTCTAAAGCATTGATTACATCATCATTTCCATTATCTATTTCTAATGCGATTTTATCACTCATTATATAATCATATTGAAGAACTTTATCTGGAAGTGTAAGATAATCTAATACAGAAAAATCGTAATATATCAAACTCACATAATGTGAAATAAGCCTAATTATACTTCTAAAATAATCTTTAAGTTTATTTGAGCGATACCCTTTACGATAGTATCCTCCTGAATATGTATAATTCATTTTTCTTTTAATTAATTGACAAAGTTCTTCTACTTGCTCAGAAGTAAACATTAATTCTAAAGCATTTTTTAAAGGGCCAGAAAGTAATGTGTCTACACTTTCAATTTCATAGTAATAACAATTATAGTATTTTTTTATCATATCTAAGAATTTATTTTCATCTTTTACATCATAATAGTATGATTCGTCTTTTACACAATCCCAAAGAGCTTCAGTTAAATCGTAATATGGTTTTGAAGAAGATTTAGTAAGATTGTTTTTAAAATCTTCAATTATTTTAGGATTTTTTTCTACTCTAGTACGTTCTGACATTTATGTACCTCCAATTTATTTTATTTTAAAACATCCTTCCAGCAAGTAGAGTGAGTCTTATAAAAGTGAATATATCACTATCTTTTAAATTTATAGGAGAATTGAGTTCTTCAATAACATCTTCGTTTATAAGAACTTTATAGATTCCATCTTCAAATGCTTGTAGTGCAACTTCTGTAGCTTTTTCTATAGATTGTTTGTTTTCATTGTAGATAGAGCCGAATCCAACTTTTCCAATGGTAGCTTGAGACTCAATATCTTCACTAGTTAAAAAGCTTATTATTGATTTTTCTGGGGTCTTTTCATTATATTCAAGAACATTTTTAGATACAATTTCAGAGATAGCCTCTTTTAGGCAATTGATGTTGTCAGATAAATCAAAGGGGGTAAGTTCTAGCATAGGTCTACGTTTGCCAACAGCTTTAACTCTAAAATAAATTTGCATAAAATCACCTCGCAAAATATTAAGTATTAAGAAACTTAAAAAATTTATCTATTTGTTATATTATATCATTTTGTGAAATATTAGTGTGTATTATGGAATTATTTTACAAAAAATAGAAAAAAAGCTATCTTAAAGTCTAAAAAAGAGATAAAAGATAACTTTTAATTATGAAAGCATATAATAATAACTTGTAGTTATTAAAATTTAATTTAGATGTTTAGTTTTAATAACTATCTTTTTTTATTTATAAATTTTACTCCTAAGTATTTTTTGATATCTTCTTCAGGAGAAAAATCGTCAATAAGGATTTCTTTGCCAGTATCTTCAAATACTACTAGAACTTCACAGTCACCTTGTAAGAAAAATTTTCTGACAGTATCCTCTTTAACTTCTCTAACTTTTATTACATTCTTTTTTTCTTTTTCAAAGTCTTTTGTATAGTAACTTCCCATCATATTAATGATTTTTGTATATCTATTCATAAAATGCCTCCTCATGCGATTAAATTTAAAAAATATGTTATAATAATTGTTTGTATTAACTTAATAATTATAACAAGGAGTAATAATAATGACTAGTATAAAAAATAAAGATATTTTAAATTGTATAGATTATTCCACTAAAAATAAGCTCTTTAATAAATTAAATGATGTATATGAATCTTTACCAACTGGAAATTGTTCTGGTTGTGGTAATTGTTGTATGGAATCAGTAGGTATAAATTTAATTGAGTTTTTAAATATATTTTGTTATCTTGAAGATAGAGCGGATTTAAGAAGAAGATGTATAATTAAAATAGTAGACTATTATTTTGAAGAGTATTCTAAAAAAAATTCATGTCCATTCAAAGATGATAATAATAGGTGTTTAATATATGAAGTCAGACCACTAAATTGTAGATTATTTGGACATTGGAAAAAAGAGGACTATAACAAAAATCTAGATAATGTGACTAAGAAAAATAATGCTTATAAAGACTTGATGAAGAGACAACATGGATTTGAAATAAATGATGAAGTGGTAAATTATAGAATAGATTATTGTGAAAGCTTTATTCCAAGTAAAGATTATTTGAGTAAATCTGAGAGATTAAGCTTTTTTGATGAACTTATGATACTAGATTCAAAACTATATTCTAATAGCATTATAGATATAGATTTTAAGGATAGAGGCATAGTTGAATATCTTATAGAATCGCTATTTTACAGAGATTTAGCATATAATGTAAAAATAAGGATATCTAAAGAACCTAAAATAAAAAAAAGAACTATTAATAGAATAAAAAGACTTATTCTACTAGAGTCTTATATTAAATAAATAATAACTTGTAGTATAAATATTGTCAAAATGAGGTGAAGATGGTGAATCTAACAAAAGTAAAAGGAAATACTTTTTTTATAAAAGGTGGTACAAATACAGGAATATATGTGTTTGAGGATAATACAGCACTTATGATAGACCCAGGATTATGTGGTTCGAGGCCCAGAAGAGTAACCAAAGTATTAGATGAAAATAAAATACAAGTTAGATATATTATAAACACTCATGGTCATGATGACCACTATGGGGCATGTAATCAATTTAAAGAACACTATAAAGATGTGTGTGTAATGTCATCAAAATACGATAAGTTATATATAGAAAACCCAGAATTATTTTCAAAGTATATTGTTGGGGGGAAAAGCAATATATTTATGGATAGTATTTTAAAAAGTAAAATGTTAGATGATATAGAAATAGATAAAACTATAGATGCAGGTAGGCTGGAACTAAATAATGAAATGTTTGATATAATTGAATTTCAGGGACATACACCTGGAAGTATAGCTGTTTTAACTAAAGATAAGGTGATTTTTGTGGGAGACCTTTTGATAGGAGATGAAATTCTATCAAAATTCGATTTCTTATTTTTATATGATATACAAGAGCAAATGAACTCGTTAGAAAAGTTAAAAGGTATAGATTTTGAGTATTTGGTTTTGGGACATGGAAAACAAGTGATATCAAAAGAAGATGCTTATAAATTAATAGAAAAGCATTTGAATGCTTTAGAGAAATATTTATACCAAATAAGACAATTACTTGAAAAACCAAAATCTTTAGAAATTTTACTAAAAAATATTATAAATAACAATAATTTAAGCAATAATTATAAAGAGTATCATTTTTTTAAATCTTCATTGATATCTGTTATAAGTTACCTAATTGATTTAGACGAAATAGGGTATATCTTAGAAGATGGAGAATTGCTTTACTATACAAAAACAAAATAAATTATGATAAAATAAAGAAGGTCATAAAAAACAAATAAAGGGTGAGCAATATGGAATACGAAAAATGGAATGAAATACTAGCACCTTATGAACATGCAGTAGAAGAATTGAAAATAAAATTTAAAAATATAAGAAAAGAATATTTAGCAAAAGGCGAGTATTCTCCCATAGAATTTGTCACAGGAAGGACAAAAAAAATATCTTCCATAATATCTAAGTTAAAAAGGCTAAATGCGAAAGATATAGAAACTGAAATTGATGATATTGCTGGTATAAGAATAATGTGCCAGTTTGTTGAAGATATATATTATATAGTTGATTTGATAAAAGTAAGAAATGATATGACTATAATAGGAGAAAAAGATTATATTACAAACTACAAAGATAGTGGTTATAGAAGCTATCATGTTATAATAAAATATCCTATAAACTCAATTGCGGGCTCAAAAGAAATTATATGTGAAATACAAATAAGAACTCTTGCAATGAATTTCTGGGCTACAATAGAACATTCATTAAAATATAAATATGACCATTACATACCTGAGACTCTAGCAGAAAGACTTAGAAGAGCATCTGATGCTGCGTTTCTCTTAGACCAAGAAATGAGTGAAATAAGAGAGGATATAATGAAAGCTCAGGCTATGTATCAAATGAAGTCTATAGCAATTAGAGACACTCTAAATAGAATACAAGAGTTATATGACTTAGGTGATACACATAAAGCTATGCAGTATCAAAGAAAGTTGGATAGAACTGAAACAGACAAAAACATAACCGAAATTTTAGAATTAAAACAAGAAATAGATATGTTATTAGAGCAATATAAGGATAACAAGGTAGATGATAGAGTGGTTCAATAAAGCTACTTATAGAGAAAATTTACTAAATATTAATGGGGCTGCCTCTTAATGGAAAATAATTTCTAAGAAGAGACAGCCTATTTAGTTTAATCAAGGAAGGAATGATGTTATGAGTTTATATGCAATAGGTGATTTACATTTTTCAACATCAGTAAATAAGCCAATGAATATCTTTGGCAGTAATTGGGATGGTCATGAAAAAAAGATTATAGATAATTGGAAAGAAGTTGTTACAGAAGAAGATGTAGTATTAGTATTAGGAGATACATCTTGGGGAATTAATTTATCAGAAGCTAAAAAAGACTTAGATATAATAAATGAACTTCCAGGTAAAAAAATACTTATAAAGGGAAATCATGACTATTGGTGGACAACAGTTACAAGTTTGAATAAGCTATATGAAAATATGCGTTTTATTCAAACAAATTTCTATGAATATAGAGAGTATGCAATTTGTGGAGGTAGAGGTTGGATATGTCCCAATGATGTTAAATTTGATGAGACGGATGAAAAAGTTTATAGAAGAGAAGAAAATAGATTAAGGCTGTCATTAGAGTCTGCCCGTAAAAAAGGTTATTCCAAAATAATAGTAATCACTCATTATCCTCCTACAAATGATAGATTAGAGGAGTCTTTATTTACAAAATTATTTGAAGAATATAATGTTGAAAAGGTGGTTTATGGTCACTTGCATGGTAAAGAGTCTTTTAAAATGGGTCTAAAAGGAATTCGAAATGGAGTTGAATATATATTAGCATCTTGTGATTATACAGAATTTAATTTAATAAAAGTTCACGATTAAAAAACATAAATTGGTAAATACTATAAGATACATGATTAAAAATAAATATTTGAGGGATTTCGGTTTTGAGAAAGGAGACACGATTTATGAGGTGGATATTAGTTTTTATATTTTTATATCTTATTCCTTTGATAGTGATATTCAGAAATTACAAGAATTTTAAGAGGTCTTGTATCTACAGTAGTATTTATGTAGTATTAGCTACAACAATAATGATAAGTAACATCTATATGAGTGGACTTAATAAGATAAAAGAATCTATGTATTATCATAATTATATTTCTGATGAGACATATGATGAGAAATATGTATCAAATTTTAATGAAAAAGAAGAAGATGATTTAAAACAAGATAAAAAAAATAGCAAAGAATCAAACAACAAAAAAGTAGATAATAAGCAAGAGAAAAATACACAAAGTACAGAAAATAATAAAGAAGAAAATCAAAAAGATGTAACAAAGAATAGTGATTTAGAAAGAAATACTTCAACAAATAGTGAATCAGAAAAACAAGTAAATACTGGAGAAAACAAAGATACTTATACAAGTAAAGAAAATGATAGTGAAGATATAAAAAAAATAGACCTAGAAAGTATAGGAATTTTCAAGAAAGAAATTTATAATATAGAAAGAGTAGCTTTAGTACCAATGAGAGAATGTATACCTTATACTAAGGATATTGCAAAAAATATAACTAAATTATCTAGTATAAAAAAAGATGTTACAAATGCTAGAAATAAATGTAAAGAAGTTATAGAAGAATATGATAATATGCAAATCCCAGAACTTTCTAAGGATGAATATACAAAGGTATTAAGTAGTGCTAGAGATGATGTAAAAAAGGCGTATGAACTTAGACAAAAGTCCATGGATAGTGCCTTAAAATTAATAAATACTAAAAGTCCTAAATATATAGGCAAGATAACTGAGTATCTTGATTTATCAGATAAGCAGATAGAAAGTTTTAAAAATAGATTGAATGATTTAAATGAAGAAATAGATGGGTCAAATACTATTGATTAAGAGTTAAAGAGATAAGTTAAAAGGGAGATTGGTATGAATAAGCAGAGTATAGGAAAACTAAATATGTTTTTTATGGGGATTACTCAGAGAAACCTTGAAAATGAAGATTTTTTTATTGAATTAGAAGTAGTTTTTAAATCAGGAAGAAAAGAATTTAAAGGAATTGCAATAGAAGAAGAAGGTAAGTACAAATTTAATTTTAAAGGCAAGTCAGAGTTACATACATTTAGTGAATTGTTAAAAAATATATCTAAAGAAGCGGAAAATTATGATGGGCTAGTGTTTAGATATATTGAAAGAGGTACTATTGTCGTAATAGAAGGAGACAATAAAAAAGTAAATGTAAAGTATCTAGATAATAAAGAAGAAGTACCGAAAATAGATGAATTTACAGCATCTCAAATAAAAAACAGAGAGTACTATGTAAAAGTAGGACAAGCAAATGCACTTTTAAAAGAAATTGGAGTACTTACAAAAGATGGTAAAATAAAAAATGATAAAATAAGAAAGTATAATCAAATAGACCACTTTGTGGAACTTATAGACAATATTTTAAAAGAAATAAAAGACAAAGACTGTATAACAATATTAGATTGTGCTTGTGGTAAATCATATCTAAGTTTTGTACTAAATTTCTATATAAAAGAAGTATTAAAGAAAAACTGTTATTTTATAGGAATAGATTATTCAGATGTAGTTATAGAAGCGTCAAAGAAGATGGCTAAAAACTTAGGCTATAAAAATATGTCATTTATAAAAGAGGATTTAACTAATTATACACCTAATAGAGATGTTGACCTTGTAATAAGCTTACATGCTTGTGATACAGCAACAGATATGGCTATAGGATTAGGAATTAGAGCAAAATCAGAAGCTATAGTAGTAGTACCATGCTGTCATAAGGAGTTATTAGGACAATATAAATATGAAGCTATGGAACCAATATTAAAACATGGAGTATTTAAAGCTAGATTTGCAGACTTAATAACTGATGGTTTAAGAACGTTATTGCTAGAAGGAAATGGATACGATACTTCTGTGGTAGAATACATATCCCCATTAGATACACCAAAAAATTTAATGATAAGAGCAATAAAAACTAAAACAAATAATGAAAAAGCATTAAATGAATATAGAGAACTAAAAACACAATTTGGAGTAGAACCAACTTTAGAAAAACTTATATATTAGTTGAAAATGTAAAATTTACAAAAAGCTTGCTTAAATATGCAAGCTTTTTGGTATTATATAGGTATAGTCATATATATGATTTTGATTTATAATTAAAGCTGTGCTATAATATTTGATTAATAAAATCAATAAATGTTACATGGAGGTAAAAATGAACAAATTAAATATATGTATTGATATAGATGGAACAATAACTAGCCCTTATCATTTTCTTCCATACCTAAATGATATATTCAATAAAAACATTACAGAGTCAGAGTGTATAACTCACAATTGGGAAGAATTATATGGTTCAGGAATAAGGGATGTATATGCAGAATTTAATGATAAGTATGTACATTCATATGATGAAGCAGAAATTGTAGAAGGAGCTATTGAAGTAATAGAGGAATTATCTAAGGGGCATAATTTATCTTTTGTAACAGCTAGACATGAGTGTTTAACTGATGTAACTAAAAACTGGTTAATTAGACAAGGAATTTTAGATATAGATGTTTACTTATTAGGAAGTGATTATAAAGTTGAAAAGGCAAGAGAACTGAGTTGTGATATATTTATAGAAGATAACCCTTTAAACTCAGTCCAATTGGCTGATGCAGGTGTTAAAGTAATACTTTTAGATACTAACTATAATAAAGATATTGAACATCAAAACATAATTAGAGTTAATAACTGGATAGATATTAAAAAGATTATAGAAGAAAGTAATTAAAAGACTTATAATTTGAAAGGGGGAGCATATGATAGATTTAAAACTAGAAAACAGAAAAGGAAAAATTCATGTAAAGAGTAGTGAGATAAAAGACATTTTAGAATTACGTCCAGACTTTGAATATGTACAAGATATATCAAATACTATAAATCAGGAGAATATATTGGTGTTTGATTGTCAATTGACAGGAAATTCTTTTGATATGGATGATTTAGATATAGAAGAAATATTAGAAGAATTGGGTGAGGAAATAGATGAGTCTTATTTCAATGTCTTATTTGAAGATGTAAGAGCATATTTAAAAGATGCTACTGATGAAATAGAAGCAGATTTGCAAGAAAATTACCTATTTGATAATTTGAGATGCTATTTTGATATATATAATATAAATCAAGAATTCACTGATTTTAAGTTTGTATTTTTAGTTTCTTTTAAGGATATAAAAATATCTTCATTAGCTAATCTAGCTAAGATTGTTTCCAAAAGACAACTGATAGGAGCATCTAAGTTTTATAGTTAAAATACAATTTTATGATAGCAAAAGCTAGTAGTCTTGTAAAAACATAGACTTCTAGCTTTTTTATTTGCTTATTTTTAAAGAAAACTTTAGAATAGTATTTACATTCTTAAAAAAGTATTATATATTAAACATAATGTACAGTATATTGTCTAGAATGTTTTAAAATAAGTTACTGTCTTTAGATAAAATAATTAAATATACTTATGATTATATAAGTATAGTCGAGGTGAATTTATGCAGAATTTAAATGAAATAATTGCTGAAAACTTAAAAAAAATAAGGAAAGAAAAACATCTTAGCTTAGATAAAATTTCTCAACTTAGTGGAGTAAGTAAGAGTATGTTGTCTCAAATTGAAAAATGTGAAGTGAATCCAACTATATCTACTATCAAGAAAATAACGAATGGATTAAAAATATCATTTACATCATTGATGGAAAGACAAGAAAGTGAGATAGAATTGGTTGATAAAAAGGATGTAGACCATTTTATTGAAGATGATGGAAAATATGTAAGTTATCCGATATTTCCATTTGATTCCAAGAGAAGATTTGAAATATTTATGATTGAGATAGAAGAGGGTGGAACGTTGGATTCAAATGCGGAACTTCCAGGAACTCAAGAGTTTATTACAGTTTTTAGTGGTGAAATAACTATTAAAATAAATGGAGAGGATTATATTGTATCTAGTGGTAATTCTATAAGATTTAAAGCTGATGTATCACATGTATATAGAAACTCAGGTAGAGGTGTAGCTAAAATAAGTATGGTAGTATATTATGTATAATAATTGAATGGAGTATATAGTAATATTTAGATGATTTTAAGTATGAGAGTATATAATATTTAAATAATAGGAGTGTGATTTATAGATGAATAACAAAAAAGCAGTTTTCTTCTTTTGTAATAATTTAGATAAAGACCCAGTGGCTAAAAATGTAATTAACTGTTGTGAGGAAGTAATGGATTTAAAGCAGACTGATATTATTGTTGATGATAACTTTGTATTAGAATTTATAGATGAAAACAATAACTTATTCCAGTTTGTAAAAACGGAAAATGTAATAAGTCATGATTATAAATATTATCTGCCAATTTTAAATAAGTATTTCAAAGATTTTGATTTTGCAGGAGTTGTGAATTGGCATGAAGGAGAGAATGCTCCAGAAAATATTCTAACAGCTCATACTATTGGAGATGTACCAACAGGCGAGTTTGGAAATTCAAATCCAAAATATTTTAGAAACTTAATTAATGCAATTGAAGATATAAAAAATGAAAACTCCCTTGATGAATTCACTACATTAACAGAAGCAACTCACTGGTCTGGAACTACATATGGTGAAGTAGCTAAATTAATTACAGAATATTCTGTACCTATGTTAGATATTGAGATAGGAAGTAATAGTAATAGTTTTAATAATAAGACAGCAATACAAGTATTATCGAAGTCTCTAATTAGAGTATTTGATAGTGATGAGCCTATAAAAACTTTACTGTGTGTAGGAGGAGTTCACTTTGAAAATTCTTTTTCAGACATTATAAAAAATGGAGAATACAATATATCAATTGGGCATGTATTACCAAATCAATGGATTGTAAGTGGAATGTATGATAATGAAGATGGATTTGAAAAATTAGAAAAGTGTGTAGACAGTATTGATGGTGGAATTGATGGTATAGTTTTTCATGATAAATTAAAGGGGACTTATAAAGAACAATGTCGTAAGTTAGGGGAAAAGCTTAAGGTACCTGTGTTTAAACATAAGATATTGAAAAACCCAAAAGATTTGCCTATATGGTAGATTTGATTTATAATAATGAGATTTAGTAAGTATATTCAGTAATTCAGATTAATTTTTAAGTGAGGTCAAAAATGATAATATCTTATTTTGCACTATTAATTAGAGTAGTGCTGTTAGCCTTTGAAAGAGTAGTTGTAAGATTATTAGGTGATGAAGAAGGCGATATTTATAAAAATATAGCTTCATCATTTTTATTTTTCTTTATAGGTGGAGTATGTTTACTACCATTTAGTATAATGAGTAAGGTTGGAGATTGGTCCTTTTTAATACCATGCTATATAAGTAGCTTAGTTTATTCGATTGGGTCAGTAGCATATGTAACATCTCTAGCAACTGGTGAAGTTTCACTTGTAACTCCAATAAACAGTTTAAACTCACTATTTCTATTGCTTTTATCAGTTGTATTTTTAGGCGAAAGTTTTAGTTTAGCAAAAGTTGCAGGAATTATAATTATGATAGGTGGAGTATTTATATTAAAAAATGTAAGTTCTTTATTAAAAAATGCATCTGCCATTCTAAATAATCTACCATGTAGATTGATGTTTTTGTACATATTTTTTCAATCAGTAGGAAGGGTCTTAGATAAGGCATTTTATGTTCAAGTATCTCCTATACTATATTCAACGATACTTTACTTTTTTGTTGGATTAAATCTATTTGTCTTTTTAGCATTTAAAAAGAAACAAAGAGTAATCTATGAAATATTTAGTAATAAGAAGGGACTTTCAATTTTAAGTGGTGCTATTAATGGATATTCTTATCTAGCATTATTAATTGCTTTAAATAATTTAGAACTCAGTATAGCAGAACCATTTTCTCAAGTTTCTATGATAATAACCTTAATACTTGCTCACTTTATATTTAAAGAAAATATCAAGGAGAAAATACCAGGTTCAATTCTTATATTAATTGGTGGATGGTTGTTATTGCTTTAATTGATAAATCAGAGAGATGATGGAAGTCTATAAAGGGCTAGATAAACAAAAATGTGATGGGGTAAAACATGTTGTAGCTGGTGCAGAGAATTTGCACCAGCTCAGACTTTAGACAAACTATATATTAATATTTTCTGACTTTTCATTGTGCTTATTATTCAATGCTTCAGACTATAATTTCCATACCATCATAGGGAAAGGAAATATTATCAAGTTTTTTCTCTAATTCACTACTTTATATTTTTTCTATTTTTTATGTATTTTCTTAAAAAGTTTTCTGGCCTTGTTAGACATAGTCATATTTCTTCTGACTTACATGTGGGTTATAGCAAAGAATGATTCTGTTATCAAGAAAGGTATTAAAAGTAATAAAACATTAACTAAATAGATAATATTTTATTACGTTATTTTAAAGACCCACCTATAGTTAACTATTTTCATATGTCAACTTTGTATTAAGGTTTTAAATACTAATTTATAATTGTTAGTTTTTATGTCTAACTCTAAGTGGTATATCAAGTTCTTTTGCTAATTGTTTAGATTCTTCTATTTCCTCTGGAGATATTTCATCTACTACTGAAAAGGCAACTTCTTTTATATATTCTTTGCAATCTTTTGCAAAATCTAACATGTAGTCAAATGATTTTTCTCCAAACTTTGGTTGAGTAACTCTATTATAAGCTTCTTTATTTGGAGCATTAAGACTTATTGATACTGCATCTATCACATCTTTTAACATAATAGCAGTTTTTTTATTGTGTATTAAATCACTTAGACCATTTGTATTTATTCTTGTTTTGATATTACTTTTCCCTTTTACAAATTTAGCAACTTCTATTAATTCATTTATTCTCATTAGTGGTTCACCATATCCACAAAATACAATTTCATCATATTCATCTAAATTATATTTGCCAAAGGCTTCTTTTACTTCATTAATACTTGGTTCGTGTTCTAACCATAAGCTACCACTATTTGCTACTTCATCTTTTTCATTTCTTATGCAAAACACACAGCTACATGGACATGTATTAGTTATATTTACATAGATACTGTTTTCAATTGTATATAAGATATTCATAATTTTCCCTCCATAAATTTAAGTTTTTAGTTAAAATAACGTCTTTTAAAATCAAGTTTATCAAGTGCTATCCCTAGAAGTACAAACACAATAAAGCTTCCTATTGGCTGTAACAAACCAAGTAAACTCATTACAAAAGCACTTGTAAAGCTTCCAATAATTATTCCCTCAGCAAACATATATAAAACTAGACCTACTATGCCTGCTACAAATGAAGCAATTATATTTCGTTTATTTATTATCTTGTCACTTTTAGAAGTGAAAAATAATACGAGTATTGGCTTTATAATTATAGTTGGTATTACCCATATTGCAGCTCCTGTAGATAAATCAGCTAGACCAGCGCCTATTGCAGAGGCTGCTATAGCATAGTTTGTTGGTAAAATAGTTGCAGCTAGATAAATAAAGGCATCTCCTATATGAACATATCCATTGTTTCCACCAACTGGAATATGTAATATATAAGCTATTGTCAAACATATTATAGACGCAAATAGCGCTGAAGTGACGATACAGGTCGTCTTTTTAGAAGTAGCTTTATTCATTTTTTCCAATATAATCCCTCCTCAAAAATCCCAAACTAGTATTCTTGTAATGTTTTCTTATAAATATATTAATATTAATCATACAATTTTCATAGTTTGTTTGGTATTTTTCTGGTAAAAAGTGAATTGTACCCATTCAAAGTCTTTTGATGGAAAAGTAGATTGTAATTAGGATAATTTAATAGGATAATTAGAAAGGTTGTTGTAAATTTGATATAAAATATAACAAATAGTAGGTGTATACAAATAATATAAAATAAGAAAAATAATATAAGAGAGTCATACTCAATGTATATTGAATAGACTCTCTTATATTTGGGAAATTAAAGGCTATTTTGTTAGATAATAGCTAATTAATGAAAAAATATATTTATAAAATACTAATTTACTCTATTAGCAGCAGTTCCTGTGCTTATAACATCTACAGCACTACTTAAACTAGAATAAACTATATTTTCTATCGCTGTACTAGTGAAGAATCCAAGGTGATGAGTAAATATAACTTGCTCCATAGAAAGAAGTTTGTTGATTTCTGGGTCAGTTAATTCACCTGGGTTCATTTTTTTATTTAAGAATAATCCTTCAGTTTCAAATGTATCAAGGGCAGCAGCTCTTATTTTTCCAGCTTCTAGTGCTTCTATTAAGTCCCCTGTCTTAATTAAACCACCACGACCAGTATTTACTATGTAAGCGCCATCCTTCATTATAGCTAAAGTATCTTTATTTATCATATGTTTTGTTCCTTCAAGTAAAGGAGTATGTAATGTTATAAGGTCAGCTTCTTTAAGAAGGTCTTCTAAAGAATCTTTATAAGTTAATATATCATTTAAATCTTTATTTGGATATTGGTCAAATGCAATTACATTAGCTCCTAAGCCTTTGAATAATTTGGCAGAAGTAGCACCTATTTTTCCTGTACCTATAACACCAACTGTAATAGATCTAACTTCTGTTCCAAGAAGTTCAGCTATCCAACGATAGTCACCTTCACAGACTTTTTTCTTTACTAAAGGAGTCTTTCTCAAAAGGTTCATAGCTTGAGTAACAGCTAATTCAGCTATTGCATTAGGTGAATAAGAAGGAACATTTGTAACAATAAGTCCATTTTCATTAACTAAACCAAAATGTATCATGTCCATCCCTGCAGTTCTTGAAGCTATAACTTTAACCCCAGCATCTTTTAAAGTTTCATAAATATAAGGGTTATCTATATAGTTAGTTTGTTGTATAGATATACCATCATATCCTTTAGCTTTTACTACATTTTCTTCAGTCATGTTTTCAGGATAAATATCCACTTGAACATCCTTATGTTCTTCAGACCATTGTTTTATTACTGGTTCTTCATAATCGCGTGCTCCAAATACTAGTATTTTCATATCAATACCCTCCTGTAATTATTAAATTATATGGTAATTTTTCATTTAGAAATAATATGTAGCAATATAAGGTTATATTTTTATACAAAATTTTTAAGGTTAAAAATTTAGTTTTGAAATTGTTTTCCCTGTGTTATTTTGATATTTAGTTATTTTTTATTTAAGATAATAATTGCTCTAAACATTTATCAAAGAAATTGTTATTTTTTAGATTAAATATTATTAAAAAATTATCTAAGTTTTAAATTAGTTAACTAATCAATTGATTAATTACAATGATAGCATGTGTTTTTGAGTTTAGCAATGAAAATTTTTTTTGAAAAGTCAAGCTTTTTCATAAAAAAATATATAAAAAAACTTTTAAAGGCATAAAAAAAATGGCAAAATGCTATGGAGAGTTGCATGATGCCACGATATGAAATTAATAATGCAATTGTATATTGTTAAAAAACATTCAAATCAAGCGATATTTTGCTTAAATATAAAGTTGGCACGATAAATGCTTAACAATATAGGTGTAAGACAATAAAAAATATAAAAAATAATCATTTATAACTTTTAATAATTTTATAAGTTATCTCAATAAGATTAGGAACTTTGACATCAAATAGTTAATATCAGAAAAAAGTACTTTATATGTGATTTAATTGAATTTTTATAATTGATACTATTAAGGAGGAAAACGTTATGCTTTTAGAAGGAGTTAAGGTAGTAGAACTTTCAAGTTTCATCGCAGCACCATGTTGTGCAAAAATGTTAGGTGACTGGGGTGCAGATGTTATTAAAGTTGAGCCTATAGAAGGTGATGGAATAAGAGTTATGGGTGGAACATTTAAATCTCCAGCATCAGATGATGAAAACCCTATGTTTGAATTAGAAAATGGAAATAAGAAGGGTGTAAGTATTAATATAAAATCAAAAGAAGGAATAGAAATATTACATAAATTAATATCAGAAGCAGACATATTTGTAACTAATGTTAGAGTTCAAGCATTAGAAAAAATGGGTATAGCTTATGACCAAATAAAAGATAAGTATCCAGGACTAATATTTGCTCAAATATTAGGATATGGTGAAAAAGGACCTTTAAAAGATAAACCAGGATTTGACTATACTGCATACTTTGCAAGAGGAGGAGTTAGCCAATCTGTAATGGAAAAAGGGACATCTCCAGCAAATACAGCAGCAGGATTTGGTGACCACTATGCAGGTTTAGCATTAGCAGCAGGAAGTTTAGCAGCATTACATAAAAAAGGAAAAACTGGTGTAGGTGAAAGAGTAACAGTAAGTCTTTTCCATACAGCTATATATGGAATGGGAACAATGATAACAACAGCACAATATGGAAATGAAATGCCTTTATCAAGAGAAAATCCAAACAGCCCATTAATGACTACATATAAATGTAAAGATGGAAGATGGATTCAATTAGCTTTAATACAATACAATAAATGGTTAGGCAAATTCTGTAAGGTTATAAATAGAGAATATATATTAGAAGATGATAGATACAACAACATAGATTCAATGGTTAATCACATTGAAGATTTAGTTAAGATAGTTGGAGAAGCTATGTTAGAAAAAACATTAGATGAGTGGTCAGTTTTATTAGAAGAAGCAGACTTACCATTTGAAAAAATCCAAAGCTGTGAAGATTTACTAGATGATGAACAAGCTTGGGCAAATGACTTCTTATTTAAGAAGACATATGATAGTGGAAATACAGGTGTTTTAGTTAATACTCCAGTTATGTTTAGAAATGAAGGAATAAAAGATTATACACCAGCACCAAAAGTAGGGGAACATACTATAGAAGTATTAAAAACTTTAGGATATGACGAATCAAAAATAAATAACTTAAAAGAAGATAAAGTTGTAAGATACTAATTAGTATTTCTAGATTTTGGGAAAGGAGAATACTAAAGATGTATACAATGGGATTAGATATAGGTTCAACTGCATCAAAGGGAGTAATTTTAAAAGATGGAGAGGATATTGTGGCTTCAGCTACGATATCTTCTGGTACTGGGACTACTGGACCATCAAGAGTTTTGGAAAAATTATACAGTGAGTCAGGTCTTGGAAGAGAAGACATTGAAAAAATAGTAGTTACAGGATATGGGAGAATGAAATATTCTGATGCTGACAAACAGATAAGTGAGTTAAGTTGTCATGCTAGAGGAGTAAACTTCATAATTCCAGAAACAAGAACCATTATTGATATAGGTGGTCAAGATGCTAAAGTACTAAAGCTAGATAAGAATGGAAGATTACTAAACTTTCTTATGAATGACAAATGTGCTGCAGGTACAGGAAGATTTTTAGATGTAATGGCAAAAATAATAGAGGTTGATGTATCTGAACTCGGAAGTATATCTATGAATTCTCAAAATGAAGTATCAATAAGTAGTACATGCACAGTGTTTGCAGAATCTGAAGTTATATCACACTTATCAGAAAATGCAAAAATTGAAGATATAGTAGCAGGTATTCACACTTCAGTAGCAAAGAGAGTTTCTAGCCTAGCAAAAAGAATAGGAGTACAAAGAAACGTAGTAATGGTTGGTGGAGTTGCCAGAAATAGTGGAATTGTAAGAGCTATGGCAAGAGAAATCAATACAGAAATTATTGTACCTGATATACCTCAATTAACTGGTGCTTTAGGAGCAGCATTATATGCTTTTGATGAAGCAAAAGAATCACAAAAAGAAGTGAAAAATATATAAAAAGAGGGATGACAATGTCTGAAAAAAAAGAAGCTAGAGTAGTAATAAACGATTTATTAGCTGAACAATATGCAAATGCATTTAAAGCTAAAGAAGAAGGAAGACCTGTAGGTTGGTCAACATCAGTATTTCCTCAAGAGTTAGCAGAAGTATTTGACTTAAATGTATTATATCCAGAAAATCAAGCAGCTGGGGTAGCGGCTAAAAAAGGTTCTTTAGAATTATGTGAAATGGCTGAATCTAAAGGATATTCTATCGACCTATGTGCATATGCAAGAACAAACTTTGGTCTTTTAGAAAATGGTGGATGTGAAGCTTTAGATATGCCAGCTCCAGATTTCCTACTTTGCTGTAATAATATATGTAATCAAGTTATAAAATGGTATGAAAATATTTCAAGAGAATTAGATATACCTTTAATAATGATTGATACAACTTTCAATAATGAAGATGAAGTAACTCAATCTAGAATAGACTATATAAAAGCTCAATTTGAAGAGGCTATAAAACAGTTAGAAATTATATCAGGAAAGAAATTTGACCCTAAGAAATTTGAAGAAGTAATGAAAGTATCAGCTGAGAACGGAAGACTATGGAAATATTCTATGAGTTTACCAGCAGATTCTTCTCCTTCACCAATGAATGGATTTGATTTATTTACTTATATGGCTGTAATAGTTTGTGCTAGAGGTAAAAAAGAAACTACAGAAGCATTTAAATTACTTATAGAAGAGTTAGAAGATAATATGAAAACTGGAAAATCTTCTTTCAGAGGAGAAGAAAAGTATAGAATAATGATGGAAGGTATACCTTGCTGGCCATATATTGGATATAAAATGAAAACATTAGCTAAATTTGGAGTTAATATGACAGGTAGTGTTTATCCACATGCTTGGGCATTACAATATGAAGTTAATGATTTAGATGGAATGGCAGTAGCATACAGTACTATGTTTAACAATGTAAACTTAGACCGTATGACAAAATATAGAGTTGATTCTTTAGTAGAGGGTAAATGTGATGGAGCATTCTATCATATGAACAGAAGCTGTAAACTTATGAGTTTAATACAATATGAAATGCAAAGAAGAGCAGCTGAAGAAACTGGATTACCATATGCTGGATTTGATGGTGACCAAGCTGACCCTAGAGCCTTTACTAATGCTCAATTTGAAACAAGAATTCAAGGTTTAGTTGAAGTAATGGAAGAAAGAAAAAAACTTAATAGAGGTGAGATATAATGGAAGCTATTTTATCTAAAATGAAAGAAGTAGTTGAAAATCCAAATAAGGCTGTAAAAGAATATAAAAATGCAACTGGTAAAAAAGCTATAGGTTGTTTCCCAGTTTATTGCCCAGAAGAAATTATACATGCAGCTGGAATGCTTCCAGTTGGTATATGGGGAGGACAAACAGAATTAGATTTAGCTAAACAATATTTCCCTGCATTTGCATGTTCAATAATGCAATCATGTCTAGAGTATGGATTAAAAGGTGCATATGATGAATTATCTGGAGTTATCATACCAGGTATGTGTGACACATTAATTTGTTTAGGACAAAACTGGAAATCAGCAGTACCTCACATAAAATATATATCATTAGTACACCCACAAAACAGAAAACTTGAAGCTGGTGTAAAATACCTAATCAGTGAATACAAAGGTGTAAAAAGAGAACTTGAAGAAATATGTGGTTATGAAATAGAAGAAGCAAAAATTCATGAAAGTATAGAAATTTACAATGAACATAGAAAAACTATGAGAGACTTTGTTGAAGTAGCTTATAAACATTCTAATACTATAAAACCATCAATAAGAAGCTTAGTAATTAAAAGTGGATTCTTTATGAGAAAAGAAGAACACACTAAATTAGTAAAAGATTTAATAGCAAAATTAAACACAATGCCAGAAGAAGTCTGTTCTGGAAAGAAAGTTTTATTGACAGGTATATTAGCAGATTCTAAAGATATATTAGATATTTTAGAAGACAATAATATAGCAGTAGTAGCTGATGATTTAGCTCAAGAAACAAGACAATTCAGAACAGATGTGCCTGCAGGTGATGATGCATTAGAAAGATTAGCAAGACAATGGTCAAACATAGAAGGTTGTTCATTAGCTTATGACCCTAAGAAAAAACGTGGGTCACTTATAGTAGATGAAGTTAAAAAGAAAGATGTAGATGGTGTTATCTTCTGTATGATGAAATTCTGTGACCCAGAAGAATACGATTATCCTTTAGTTAAGAAAGATATAGAAGATAGTGGAATACCTACTTTATATGTTGAAATCGACCAACAAACTCAGAATAATGAACAAGCAAGAACTCGTATTCAAACTTTTGCTGAGATGATGAGTTTAGCTTAAGTTCATTAAAATAAATTTACTATAAAATATGAAAATTGGAGGAAGCTATGTTATATAACAAAGAGCAAGAACTTTTAAGAAAAGCAGTAAGAGATTTTGTTAGTAAAGAATTAGATACTTTACCAGCAGAAATGGATAAAACAGGTGTAATGCCTAAGGAATTAATCAAAAAATTAGCTGAAACAAAATTTATAAGCAGTAATATCCCAGAAGAATATGGTGGTGGGGGAGCAGGATATGTTTCTTACGCTATCATAATGGAAGAAATAGCTAGAAGATGTGCTTCAACAGCTACTTTCGTTACAGCTGGTTCTTCTCTTGCTACATTACCAATACTTTACAATGGTACTGAAGAGCAAAAACAAAAATACTTAAGAGGTTTAGCAACAGGTGAGTTAATAGGAGCATTTGGTTTAACTGAGCCAGGAGCTGGTTCTGATGCTGGTGGACAACAAACTACAGCAGAATTAGTAGGAGACCACTACATATTAAATGGTAGAAAAACTTTCATAACTAATGGACCATTCTGCGATATAGCTATAGTAATAGCAGTTACAGATAGATCTAAAGGTCTTAGAGGAACATCAGCATTTATAGTAGAAAGCAAATGGGATGGTTTCTCAACAGGAGCTCATGAAGATAAGATGGGTATAAGAGGAACTGAAACTTCTGACTTAATATTTGAAAATGTTAAAGTTCCAAAAGAAAACCTTATAGGAAAAGAAGGTAATGGATTTAAAATAGCAATGGGTACTTTAGAAGTAGGTAGAATAGGTGTTGCTGCCTTAGCTCTAGGAATTGCTCAAGGTGCTTTAGATGAAGCTGTTAAATATACAAAACAAAGAGTTCAATTTGGTAAGCCTATAGCTAAATTCCAAAATACTCAATTTACTATAGCTGATATGGAAACAAAAGTTTGTGCAGCTAGAGGATTAGTTTATGATGCAGCACAAAAGAGAGATGCAGGAATGAGAGTTGCTCAAGAATCTGCAATGGCTAAATACTATGCAGCAGAAGTTGCAAATGAAGTTGCTTATAAAGCATTACAACTTCACGGTGGATATGGATTCATAAAAGATTATGAAATCGAAAGAATGTATAGAGATGCTAGAATCGTATCAATATACGAAGGAACATCAGAAGTTCAAAAAATGGTAATTTCATCAAACGTATTAAAATAATAAATAATCTAATGAAATTGGAGGTATAGACTTTGAAAATATTAGTTTGCGTAAAACAAGTTCCAGATACTAACGAAGTAAGAATAAATAAAGAAACAGGTACTCTTATAAGAGATGGAGTTCCAAGTATATTAAACCCAGATGATGCAAATGCATTAGAAGAAGCATTAAAAATTAAAGATGAGCATGATGATGTAACTATAACAGTTATAACAATGGGACCTCCTCAAGCAGATTTTATGCTAAGAGAGTGTTTAGCTATGGGGGCTGATGATGCAATATTATTAAGTGATAGAGCATTTGGAGGAGCTGATACTTGGGCTACATCAAATACTATCGCAGCAGGAATATCTAAAATAGGCGACTATGATATAATATTTGCAGGAAGACAAGCAATAGATGGAGATACTGCACAAGTTGGACCACAAATTGCAGAAAAATTAAACATTCCTCAAGTTACATATGTACAAGACTTCAAAATAGAAGGAAAAGACATAATAGTTCAAAGACAATTAGAAGATGGATATGAATTAATTAAAGTAAGTACACCTGTACTTTTAACAGCAGTAAAAGAATTAAATGCACCTAGATATATGTCTGTTGATAAAATAGTTAAAGCATATAAACATGATGTAAAAGTTTGGACAATTGATGATTTAGACGTAAATAAAGAAGAAGTTGGCTTAAAAGCATCACCAACTAAAGTATTTAGATCATTTACTCCTGAGCCAAGAGGAAAAGGAGAAATCTTAGAAGGTAAAGCTGACGAAATAGCTAACAAAATAATAATAGGTCTAAAACAAAAGCACATTATATAAGTTGGAGGAGTACAAACTATGAATGATATAAAAGATTTAAGTTCTTATAAAAACGTATGGATATTTGCAGAGCAAAGAGATGGAAAAATAACTCCAGTAGTTATCGAATTATTAGGAGAAGGAAGAAAATTAGCTAAAGAAGTAGATGCAGAACTTTGTGCAGTATTATTAGGAAAAGATGTTGATGGATTAGCTAAAGAATTAATTTCTTATGGAGCTGATAAAGTTTATGTTGCAGACGATGCTCTTTTAGAAAAATATACAACTGATGCATATACAAAAGTAATAAAAGATGCAATAGATGAAATAAAACCAGAAATAATGCTTTTCGGAGCAACTCATATAGGTAGAGACTTAGCACCTAGAATAGCTTCAAGAGTAGGAACTGGATTAACAGCAGACTGTACTAAACTAGAAATAGACCCAGAAGATAAGAAAATAAAACAAACTCGTCCAGCATTTGGTGGAAATATAATGGCTACAATCATTTGTCCAAACCATAGACCTCAAATGTCTACAGTTAGACCTGGAGTTATGGATAAAGCTGAAAAAGACGAAACAAGAACTGGTGAAGTTATAGCATTAGATTACAAAATAACTCAAGATGATATAAGAACTACTGTTTTAGAAACAGTTAAGAGTAAAAAAGATTTAGTATCTCTTACAGATGCAAATGTTATAGTATCAGGTGGTCTAGGATTAGGTGGACCTGAAGGATTTAAAATGCTTAAACAATTAGCTGACAAATTAGGTGGAGTAGTTGGTTCTTCTCGTGCAGCTGTAGATGCTGGATGGATAGACCATTCTCACCAAGTAGGTCAAACAGGAACTACTGTTAAACCAAACCTATACATAGCTTGTGGTATATCAGGAGCAATACAACATTTAGCAGGTATGCAATCATCAGATTTCATAATTGCTATAAACAAAAACCCAGCAGCTCCAATATTAGAAATTGCTGATTATGGAGTAGTTGGTGACTTACATGAAATAGTTCCAATGCTTATAGATAAATTAGATAGCGTTGATGATTTATTAGAAGCTATAAAAGCTTAATAGGTAACAAGTACCTAAATATTACTGATGAAATAAGCCTTATTAGTTAGTAACATAAATATTATTACATAATATGGTTATTACTAAATTGTATTTGTCAGTTATTAAAGAGTCTGTTTGAATAAAATTTTATAATACAAGATATCTAGATAATCCTTATATGTATATTACTTACAAAATGTGAGTCATATTCTATAAGGATTATCTTTATTTTCAAAAATAAGCACTAATTTTAATTAAATTGTGTTAAACAGACAAATAATTACCGAATATGTGATAAAATACAATTAAAAGCAAAATGAAATTTTTAACAAACTATGACCATTAAAATTATCTGTAAGTTGTATTTTAATGAAGCAAGATATTAAAAAAAGACAAATAAGGAGTTGGTTGTATGTGCTAATAGTATTTATTGTAAGCAAACAATAAATTTTGTATGTAGTTCAATAAATTACTTAATGAAAGGTGCGAATATTGATGGATAATAATTTGATAGGGCTTATAGAACATGTAGAAAATCCAGTTATTTTATGCAAAGAGTCAGGCGAAATAATATACTGTAATCATCTAATAGATAATATTTTTAGCTTTCTCGATATAAAAAGACCTAAAAATATAAATGAATTAGATTCAAATTTTGACAAAAAAGATATACTGGTGAATAATAAAAAGAAAATAGCTTTTAGAGAATTAAGAATGACTGCACATATTTATAATATGAAAGATAATGATAATGAAAATAACATAGTTTATTTATTTGAGAAGTCTGTAATATCTGACAAAATAGTTGAGGATATAATAGAACATATAGATGAAGTTGTCGTTGTATTTAACAAAGATGGGGTAATTGAAAAGATGAATACTGTCAGTGATGAGATTTTACCTTTTAAAAGAACTGAAGTACTTGGTAGAAATATAACAGATCTTGTCAGACAGGGGTTAGTTGAAGAACCAATAATATTAAATATGCTTAAGGTAAAGAAAAAGATTTATAGAAATATTGTTTATCCTGATGGAAAGCTTATCGCTTATACAGCCGTTCCAATATGGGACTCAAAAGGAAAACTTACAGGAGGAGTACTTACAGGTAGAGATATATCAAGGGTTATTAAACTTGAATCTCAGATAAGATATAGTGATGTATCAGAAGATACAGAGTATATAAGTCAAAGTAAGACTATGGACAATATAAAAAAAGTTGTCAAAAGAGCTGCAGCATCAGATTCTTCTATATTTATAAATGGAGAATCAGGCGTAGGAAAAGAAATTATAGCTAGGACAATATATAAGTATAGTTCAAGAAGGGAAAAGCCTTTTATAGCTATAAACTGTGGGGCTATACCAAATGAATTATTAGAATCAGAGTTTTTTGGATATGAAGAAGGTTCTTTTACTGGAGCTAAGAAAAAGGGTAAAAAAGGACTTTTTGAAGAAGCAAATGGTGGAACTATATTCTTGGATGAAATAGGTGAATTGCCAATGCAAATGCAAAAAAAATTACTTAGAGTTATACAAGAAAACACAATTACTAGAATTGGTGGGAGTAAACCTATAAAGATAGATGTTAGATATATAAGTGCCACTAATATTTCTCATGAGGACCTTAGAAACAACCTTAAATTTAGACAAGATTTATACTATAGATTGAGTGTTATTCCAGTAAAGATACCACCACTTAGAGAGAGAAAAGAAGATATAGTTCCATTAGTGGACTACTTCCTAAAACTTTATAATGATAAGTACAATAGAGAAGTAGAAGTTTCACCTAAGGTTATTGAATTATTGGAAGAATACTCTTGGCCAGGAAATATAAGAGAGTTAAAAAATATTATTGAAAGATTTGTAGTATTATCAGCCAAAAACGTAATTGGAGAAGATGAATTTAATATGCTTATAAATCTGGATATGATTGATAACGAATCAAATGATTTATCACCAATAGTGGTAAATGGAATTATGAATCTGAATGATGCATATAAAATGGTAGACCAAATAATGATAAGTAAGGCTATAAATAAATATGGTTCAATAACAAAGGCAGCCGAAGTGATAGGCATATATCCTTCTACAATACATAGAAAGATAAAAAGCGGATATATTCGTGTTTAGTAGATAATTATATGCTATATTAATTAATTTTATAAAAAAATATATTTTTAAATACATAACCTATATACAACTTAAAAGAGATGGCTTAGAAATAAATTTAATTACTCTAAGTCATCTCTTTTCTTTTATAAATATTTAAAAGTTATATTAGTTTATAGAGTTAGCAGAACCTAAAACATCATCTATTTTACTTTCAACTACAGCTTGTATAGCATCTCTACCAGCACCAATGTATTTTCTTGGGTCAAATTCTTTTGGATTTTCAGCTAAGAATTTTCTAACAGCAGCAGTCATAGCTAGTCTTAAGTCAGTATCCATGTTTATTTTACAAACAGCCATAGAAGATGCTTTTCTTAACATGTCTACAGGTACGCCTTTAGCTCCAGCTATATTTCCACCAAATTCATTACATGTAGCAACAGCGTTTTGGTCAACAGCAGATGCACCATGAAGAACTATTGGGAAACCTGGTAATTTGCTTTGGATTTCTTCTAGTATGTCGAATCTTAATTTAGCTTCTCCTTTGAATTTGAAAGCACCATGAGAAGTTCCTATAGCTATTGCTAATGAATCAACTCCTGTTCTTTCAACAAATTCAACTGCTTCAGCAGGTTGAGTATATTTATGAACATCAGAAGTAACATCATCTTCTGTTCCAGCTAAAACACCAAGTTCTGCTTCAACAACAACACCTTTAGAGTGTGCATATTCAACAGCTTCTTTAGTTATTTTAACATTTTCTTCAAAGTCAAAATGAGATCCATCTATCATAACTGAAGAGAAACCAGCATCAATACAAGTTTTAATAGCATCCATATTTGGACCATGATCTAAGTGAAGAGCTACATCTACACCTATTTCATCAGAAGCAGCTTTAACCATCTCAACTAAAGTATGAGGTCCAGCATATTTAACAGCTGACATAGAAGCTTGTATCATAACATAAGAATTTTTAGCTTTAGCAGCTTTTAAAACACCTTGTAATTGTTCTAAGTCACTTATGTTAAATGCACCTATAGCAAATCCACCTTCGTAAGCTTTTTTAAACATTTCTTTTGTATTAATTAATGCCATTTTAAACTCCTCCTATTAACTTTTAAAATTTACCCATCACTTATATTATAACGTTAAATCAAAAAAAGTACATAGTAAATTGTAATAACTATAAATTACAAGTATAATGTTAAATAGAAGATAATAGGATTAGGCAGAATAATAAAGAATAGAAACAATTTAGGAAGAATTAAAATAAAGAAGGGTTAAATAAAGGAGTCAATATGCCACAGATAAAGATAAGAGGAATTCATGAAAATGATATATGTAAAATAAGTGAAAAAATGATAGATGATTTAGTTGAAGCTGTAAAATGTCCAAGAGATTACTTTGAGATAGAATGTATAAAATCAGTTGCAATAAGAGATGGTAAAATAGCAGAAGTGTATCCTTTTGTTGAGATAGCATGGTTTGATAGAGGACAAGAAGTACAAGATACAGTAGCAAGAATAATAACTGATAGTATAAGAAATAATTTAGATGTTGAAAGTATGGATTTAGCATTTACATTATTTGAAAAAGAAAAATATTATGAGAATGGAGAACATTTTTAATGGCTAAGAAGCAACGTATAGATAAAATTCTTTCAAACTTAGGTTATGGAAGTAGAAGTGAGATAAAGAAATATTGTAAGCAAGGTTCTGTAGTAGTAAATGGAAGTGAAGTTTCAAACCCAGGGACTCAAGTGGATACTGAAAACGATGAAATATTATTCAATGGAGAAGAAGTTTTCTATAGAGAATATATATATTTAATGATGAATAAACCAGATGGATATATATCAGCAACTACAGATAAATACGACCCAACAGTTTTAGATTTGATTGATGTATCATACTTAGCATTTGAGCCATTCCCTGTTGGAAGATTAGACAAAGACACAGAGGGATTGTTAGTTCTAACTAATGATGGGAAGCTTTCTCACAGAGTTTTATCGCCTAAGAAGCATGTGCCTAAGACTTATTATGCAAAAATTGATGGGATAGTGACTGAAAAAGATGTAGAAGCTTTTGCAGAAGGAGTAGTACTTGATGATGGGTACAAAACTATGGCATCTCAGTTAAAAATATTAAAGAGTGATGAGGAATCAGAGATAGAACTTACAATACATGAAGGTAAATTTCACCAAGTTAAAAGAATGTTTGAAAGCGTAGATAAAAAAGTAGTATACTTAAAAAGATTGTCTATGGGTAATTTAAAGTTGGATGAAAGCTTAGAGTTAGGCGAATATAGAGAGTTAACAGATGAAGAAGTAAAATTGATTGAAGAAAGATAATAAAGACACTATAGTAAATTGGAGGAGAATTTGTGAAGAAAAAGGATATTATAGAATTTGAAGTAGATAAAATGGAGTTTGGAGGCACATCCTTAAGCCAAGTTGGAGATAGAGTTATCCATATGAAGGGCGGAATAAGTGGTCAAAAGGTAAAAGCTGCTGTTAAAAAAGTTAGAAGCAAAAAAGCAGAAGTTAAGATGATGGAGTTACTTGAATATTCACCTCTTGAAACCGAAACACCTTGTAAGCACTTTAGAGAATGTGGAGGATGTACATTACTATCAGTGCCATATGAAAAGCAATTAGAAATAAAAGAAAAACAAGTTATGGATTTATTTTTAAAGCAAGACTTATTTGGGTTTCAGTTTTTGGGAATAGAAGGAAGTCCTGAAAACAAGTACTATAGAAATAAAATGGAATATACTTTTGGAGATGAAGTAAAAAATGGACCTTTAACATTAGGACTTCATAAAAAAGGAAAGCATATAGATATACAAACTGTTGAAGAATGTATGTTAGTTGATGAAGACTTCTCAAAAGTATTAGTATCTAGTGTAGAATTTTTCAATGAAAAAAATCTTCCTTATTATAGAACAATGAATCACAAGGGATATTTAAGACATCTTGTAGTTAGAAAAGGGATTTATACTAATGAGATTATGGTTAATATAGTTACTTCTTCTCAGGAAGATTTTAATATGAATGAATTTAAGGACATGCTTTTAGAACTTAATTTAAAAGCTGAGTTGGTAGGTGTACTTCACACTATTAATGATGGTCTAGCAGATGCTGTTCAATGTGATGAGTTAAGAGTTTTATATGGAAGAGATTATATACAAGAGGAAATTTTAGGGCTTAAATTTAAGATTTCTCCATTTTCATTTTTCCAAACCAATACTAAAGGAGCAGAGGTTCTTTATAGTATTGCCAGAGATTTTATTGGAAATTACAATGATAAGGTTGTATTTGATTTATATAGTGGGACTGGCTCTATTGGACAGGTTATGGCTGGTGCAGCTAAGAAGGTGTATGGTATTGAAATAGTTGAAGAAGCTGTTGCTGCGGCTAATGAGAATGCCAAGTTAAATGGACTTACTAATTGTGAGTTTATTGCTGGAGATGTTGCTAAGGTTGTTAAAGATTTAAAGGATAAGCCTGATTTAATTATTGTTGACCCTCCTAGACCAGGGATTCATAAGGATGCTATTAGGGATATTTGTGGATTTGGTGCGGAGGAGATTGTTTATATTTCTTGTAATCCTAAGTCTTTGGTTGTTGATTTGGTTGATTTTAAGAGTTATGGTTATGAGATTAAATTGGTCAAGTGTATGGATATGTTCCCAAATACTCCACATTGCGAAACTGTAGTTAAACTTATTAGAGAATAACAGGGTTATAGCTGTTTATATGATGTTATAAAGGTGGATTTGCCACCGATTTGCCACCGTAATTCTATTTCGGTGGCAAATTTATTCTACAATACCTTCAAAAATATCTACAGTTTGATTTCTCATCTTGTTAGTAACATGAGAATATGTATCCATAGTAGTAGCTATTTTAGCATGTCCTAATCTATGTTGTATATCTTTTATATTAGCCCCGTTTTCCAATAACATAGTAGCATGTGTATGTCTTAAACTATGAAAATTAAAATCTATGCCAAGTTCGTAATTCACGACTCTGCTCAAATATTTTAAACTGTTTGTTGTTACATGCTCACCCATTACTTCGCCACCACGCATTCCAGTATTAAATGCTATTTGTAAAGGAATGTAGAAACTAGAGCCTTGTGGGAATCTTTCTAAGATTTTATTAAAATCTTTTAAACTTATAATTTTTAAATCATTTTTTTATTTTCTTGCATTTTAGGCATATGTACGTATTGCATAGGATTTTCTTTTATAAATTTAAATGGATATACGGCTGATTTTAGAGCTCCACTTAAAACACCATAAAAATTATTGATAGAATTTTTGCTAAGACCAAATTTTGACTTATCATTTAAAAATTTCTGCAATATAGCAGGATTAAGATTTTTTAGTTTGTATTTTCCTAAATCCTGTTTTAAATGATTTTTTATAATTTTTCCATAGTTTTTTTGTGTACCATATTTACAATTTAATAAAACATATTCTTTGTACCAAAAATCTAAGAAGTCAGAGAAGCTCATTTCATTATCTGAAATAATTGACCTTCATTTTCAAACTCGCTTAGAGCATCTCTTAACGCTTTTTCGGCTTCTTTTTTAGTTTTGCCACCAACTCTTTCTATCTTTTTTCTTTTACCATTAATAGTCCCTAAGTCAAAGTAATAATACCATTTTTCACCACGTTTTCTTATTCCACCTTTCATAATTTTTTCTCCTCTCAAAATTAAATACTCTAACTATATTAGATCAATTAAATATATTCTAAAAAATATATATTTGAATTGTTCATTGTATTTTAACTAGCATAAATTTTTCTTATTTCTTTTCTCCATTTCTTTTTTACCATAAATATCACATAAGTAAGTAGTATATAGAGTCTATAAATCTAGCAACTAAAGAACTAGTAATAAAGATATGCCAGTCAATTTAAGCAATGAAGAACCAGTGATATTAAAAAAGGACTTAATTAAACCTAAGTCTTTTTTTTATATAAAAAATAAAGAGGCTTACATGAATGAAGAACTTTTCAACGCAGATTTAAAAAGACATGAAACAAGAATAAATAAACATGGTGAAGAAATAGACGAATTAAAGATAGCGAATATAGAATCTAAAGCAGAGTTAAAAGCATTATGTGAGAACTTAAACTTACTTACAAGTATGTTAAAGTGGTTGATTGGGACAATGATTACAACACTTGTAGGGTTCTTTATATTTGCAATACAGAAAGGAATATTTTTAGGAGGAAAATAAATAATGAAAATATGTATTACAGTAGGACACAGTATTTTAAAAAGTGGCGCATGTACTTCTGCTGATGGATTAGTTAACGAGTATCAATATAATAAATCTCTTGCACCAATATTAGCAGATACATTCAGAAAAGAAGGACATAAGGTGGATGTAATAATCTGCCCCGAAAAGCAGTTTAAAACTAAAACAGAAGAAAAGTCGTATAAAATGTGGGATATGACTTACTCATAGAGTTACATCTAAATGCAAGTAATGGTCAAGGAAAAGGTTCAGAGGTGCTATATTATAGTAATAAAGGTCTAGAGTATGCAACTAGAATATGTAAGAAACTAGGCACAGTATTCAAAAATAGAGGTGCTAAATTAGACAAAGGATTATATATTTTAAATAGCTCCAAGCCTACAGCCATATTAATTGAAAGTTTCTTCTGTGACAATAAAGAGGATTATGAGAAGGCTAAGAAACTTGGGGATGAAGGAATGGCCAAATTAATTGTAGAAGGCGTATTGAATAAAACTATAAATAATGTAGAGGTGGGCAAAATGTATAAACACACAATAGTGTACAGTGGTGATGATAAGGTATCAGCAGACATCTTAGGACTATATTACAAGAGGTCAAAAGAAAGGTATTTAGTAGTAGACATAAAAGACTATAAGCCGCATCAAACACAAAATTTGCATGTAATTGGTGGAGTAACTTGCAATAAGATGAAAGAAATGAGTAAGACCACAGGAGAAAAGTTTACTCAGATATATGACAATGATGTGTGGTCTACAATGGATAAGGCTAGAGAGTTTGTAAAAGAAATATTGTAAGTTTTAAGTATTTATTTAAACATGTGTGAGGATAAAAAGAATGTATATCAAAGTTCTTTTTATCTGCTTTTATTATAAATGTATTTATTAAAATTATAAGAATATGTTTTTGGCTATTTATACGCTTTTAATGACCAGTTATGCAAAAAAGTATTGAATATTTATAATATTTTGTATATTGTTGAAGGTAAATCTATATAAATAAATTTACATAGATTTATTTTTAAAAATAAAATTAAGAGGTGATTTTATGAATTTAGATTTTCATTATTATGGGACATATCTTGCAGCCAAGATAACAGGTTATGATGATAATGAGTCAAATACAATCGCTTATGCTGCACAATATGTAGATGAATCGAGTAAAAGTATGATTCTTGATGATGTAAACTTTACATTTCCTACAATACAGACTAATTCAGAATTTGAAAAATATTATGCAGATTTTACTTCATGGGGTTATAAATGGAATATTGACAGTTTGAATTAAATAAAGATAGTGTGGATACCATTTCATTTTTTACCTGGGAATTTAAATGAACAATACAACTATAATGGTGTTAAGGAAAGCAAAGGTCTTACAACAAACTGGAAGTTTAAAGATGGAGATGAACAGAAATTTAGATTGATGTGTTTGCTAAATAGTGAAACTGTGTCAGCTATTATAAATGACCTAATCTATTTTCATAATACTGAAGAATATAAGTTACAATTTATTGGTATGAGAATGCATGTACTTGCTGATACATGGGCACATATGTATTTTATTGGTAAGCCAGAATGGTATATTAATGATGTTAAAGAATTTATTGCTGAAGAGAGCAAATACATAGAAGAAACTAAATGGACTAAAGCAGAAGAGTATCGTAATAATGGTTGGCATTCTATTAATTTCACAGGAACTCCTGATGTTGGTGGATATGAAGGAATTGCATATCTTGGGCATGGAAGAATGGGTCATATACCAGATTATGGATATCTTAATTACAGATATATTCCAAATTGGAGTTGTACTGATGATAAAGTGAAGATACAAAAAAATAATCAAGATAATTTCTTTAAAGCATTTTGTCAAATGGTATATGCACTAAAGTGTATTAAGAATGGTACTGATTTTAGTCTAAATCAATATGAGAGTTTAACAGAAAATCAGAAAACAGAAGTTACAAAAGTAATAATAACTAGAAAAGATGACCAGTCAGATGCATGGGAAAAAGCAATAAAAGCTTTAGGATATAGTTCTTTAGATAAATTTGATAAGAATAAATGGAAAAATGAATTTATAAAATCTTCTAATAAAGAAAAGACAGATTATTATTATTTTAATTTGGTTGCAAAAAAACATGTAGACTATGTAATTGACTTTTTAGAGGAAAAAGAAGTACCGTTAGAAGAAATGTGTAGTAAATATTGTGAATTTAAAACTTTTGATGATACCCAATTTGCTAAAAATAAAAATAGAGTAACAAAAATTATACTTAGAGGAGCTTATATAGCTGATTCTATACAATTTGTATATGATGGAAAATATAAGACGCCAGTACACGGAGAAGCATTAGGAGGAAATGAAACATCTATGGTTTTAGATGCTGATGACTATATAATTAAGATAAGTGGTTCAGTAGGATTATATGAAGGTGGAGAACCGTATCCTAATTCACCAACTAGAACAATCGGAAAAATAACCTTTTTAACCAAAAAAGGAAAAACGATAACAGCAGGGTGTGAAACTATGTTTAAATCATATGGGACTTTTACTCTAGAACCACTTGCAGGTAAACAAATTTTTGCGCTTCAAGGTTCATATTTAATACGTAAATTAGAATCAGAAACTAACAAGCGATATTTAGATTGTTTGGGAATTGCAAGTACAAAATAACTACAGATTAATTAACTGTTGTTATTTTATACTTAAGAAAATAACATAATATTTTACATTTATAATGAGAGTGTTTCCTATATGAGGGTAAATATAAAAATATTACATATATTAGAGTTCTTGTAAGTAATTCATCAAATAAAAAATATAAATATTTTTGTTGTCTTTTTATATAAATAGCATCTATTTGTCCACTTATGCCTTTTCAATGACTAGTTATACAAAAGTATTGAAAATTATGAATATTAATATTATTATGAATATAAGTCGAATATACATATTAGGAGGTTTTTTATGAATACTTTGTGTGGTGGATGGTCAGATTTTAAAGTAGTAGAAAAAGAAAATTTAGAAATATTTAACGAGGCTATAGGAATGTTAAAAGGTGTTGATTATGAACCGCTTATTGTTTCTACTCAAATTGTAGCTGGGATGAATTATAGCTTTATTTGTAATGCTACTTTAGTTACCAAAAATCCAAGAAGTTTTTTAGCAGAGATTGTTGTTTTTAAACCTCTATCTTGCGAAGAAAACAATAAAGCAATAATTACTCATATTAATGAGATACATAATTATACACATACACACAGATAATAAAAAATATTAATCTAGTGAGGAGTCACAAAATGAGACTAAATATAACTCAACAAAATACTATAGAGGTTGAAAATAGTAAAAAAGAAGATGTATATTTTGTAATAGTTGGCGAGGTTTTTTTTGAACGCCATGGTAATACATTCAATAATATCACAAACAACAATGTAGATAATTATGAAGTTGAAGTGTTGCCAACTGATAATATTAATTTAGAACTTAAAATAACATCCTCAAGAAATACAAATCGTGTTTATGTAATTGTTGAGGACAAGCAATACAATCATGGTGCAGTATTTTTAAATCCGACATTAAAAGAGGAAGATAAATAGATTAAATTAAAGTAACTGTGTCTGTAAAATGTAAATTTTATTAATACAGTTACTTTTATGTGATATAATAAAAAAAATAGAAGTGTACTACCAATACACTTCTATAGCTGCAATTAAGCACTCTCATGTTGGGGAGTGCTTTTTTCATTTCTCCAAATAACCTTGTTTTTTCATCAATAATTATCTTATATATACTAGCAATAAAAAAAGACCCTAAAAGAGTCTTTCCCGAAAAATCTATATATTATAATATAGTTATATTTTCTGCTTGAGGACCTCTAGCACCTTTAACTATATCAAAGCTTACTTGTTGACCTTCTTCTAATGATTTAAATCCTGAAGTTTGTATAGCTGAGAAATGAGCAAATACATCATCTCCACCTTCTATTGATATAAAACCAAATCCTTTTTCATTATTAAACCATTTCACTATTCCATTATTCATTAAAAATACTCCTATTAACCTATATCAAGATATACTTGATTTAATTGTGTATTAACACAAATACTATTGTATCATAGATTAATAGAAATGTCTACTTAATTATATTTTTTAGTTAACATTTTTGGTTATTCTTAATATTAAAAATATATTTGAGCGTTTTATATTGGTATATATTAATAGAAATGTAGATAAAACTAAAAAGGGTTCTCTAGAAAACAAAATCTATTTAATTATACTTACTTACCAATACCATCACTTGATGTAAGCAATTTTCTACTACATTTTCTCCATACTCTAATATAAAATCATCTAACTGTGTATCTATAAAATCACAATAATCATATGAACTACCAATATATGCAGTCAACATGTGTGTACATCTATCCATTTTATCTCTAAACATATATTATTATCCCCCTAAAAAACTTTCATAAAAACAAAAAGAACAATATCTTTTTGGCAACTGGCTGACATAACTTATAAGATATTTTACAAGTCTTAGCCCCTATAGCTTTGCGTCACTAAATTTCTCTAGTTTTGCCTATTTAGTTTTATTCTACAATTTAATAATACAATGTAATTAGTTATTATTCAACATATGTGTTTGAAAATTGAATAAGTTTATAAATATGAATAGTATTTTTTATATATAAAAACAAACTAAAATAGTAGAATATATGTAAAATTTTACCTGTAGTTTTTGTATTAAAAAGCTTCTATTATTAGTTTAAGTTAGACTGAACGAGGGAGCGACATTAAGATGGAAGAAGAAATGTTAATAGAAAAATTATTAAGAGCCGAACTAATAGTAATGGAGTATTTATGGAAAAAAGATTTTGAAATGTCTAAAAAAGAAATTGTAAAAGATATAAAACAGATGTATGTATGGCATAAAAGTACAATAAAAACACTACTAAAAAGATTGGTTGACAAAGGTTATTTGGTTAGAGATATTATAAAGTTTCAATCTCATTATAAAATAATAATAGATAACAAAGAATATTACGCTTTTAAGAAAAAAGTACTAAAATCTAGTAAAAGTAGAAAAATAATGCGTTCACTTACTACTACACATAAAACCGTAAGTAAAGAAAAGTTAGATTCACTAGAAGAGTATTATAAAAACTTAAAAGAATAATATGGTAAATTTTGGATGAGAGTATTTGGATAAATTCTCTTGTTTTGAAAACTTTATTGAGATAGAATTTATTTATACATAAGTTGGTAATGGAGGGGTATATAATATGAAAATTAGTAAATTACCAGAAGCAGAGTTAAAAGTTATGAGATATATTTGGGAATCAGATAGAATATTAACATCAAGAGAAATTGTTGAAGCTATGGAAGAAAAATATAAATGGAAAGATACTACTACATTTACAGTATTAAAAAGATTACAAAGAAGAGTTTAGAAACTTAAAAGATGAGGAATAAAAAATGGTGGCAAATTATGTTTTGCCACCATTTTGCCACCGTTTCAAAATAACTTGTTTTTTATTAAAAAGTTTAATATAGTATTATACAGTGCAGTAGTTTCAATTACTGTAAAAATAAGATAGGTTAGATAGTTTCAAGAAATATGCAATAGTTTCAACGTTTCAAGAAACTCTATATTGCGAGACTTTAGTATTGATACAACGAGTTGATATGTAGAAATTCTATGTTTTAGGCAATTTTGCAAGTATATCGTCTTCACAGGTGATGCTGATAAAATCAGAAATAAGGTCATTAAAAACTATATCAATGTTTCTGTGGTGTTGATATAGAGTGTGAGGATACAACGAAATAAAGATGGAGAATCAAAGGAGTACTGTGAAAATGGTACTCCTTTTCTCGGAGGATTTCAGAGCGCAGGGTACAAAAACTTTGTAAAGAAAATGAATACCAAGTATTATACATTTTAGTCGTATCTGGTGGATATAAAAAGAAGCAGAAAAACCGAAAGATAATCGTAAAAAGTTGTAGAGTTAGGAAATTCTTAATAATTTCTTATGCAGGAAATCATAAATAGTAAAGATTCTTTTGATACAATAATAAAATATCTTGTATATGCGCGAAAGGAGGAAAACAGTTATGAATGATAAAATTCTTGTAGTAGATGATGAACATGATATAGCGGACTTAATAGAGGTCTATCTGCAAAATGAAAACTATATCGTATTTAAGTATTATTCAGCTAAGGAAGCTCTTGCTTGTATAGAAAATACAGAGCTTGACCTTGCTATTTTGGATATTATGATGCCTGATGTAAATGGATTTGATATTTGTCGAAAAATACGTGAGAAGTACAATTTTCCAGTTATTATGCTAACTGCAAAAGATGAGGAAACTGACAAAATCACAGGATTAACTTTAGGAGCTGACGATTATGTCACAAAACCTTTTCGTCCCCTTGAATTAATTGCTAGAGTAAAGGCACAGCTGCGTAGATATAAAAAATACAATCCTATACAAGAAGAATCTGATACAAGTTCTGTTTTATGTTATTTAGGTTTAGAAATTAATACTAAGACATATGATTGTCTAATTGACGGAAATCCTATTTCACTTACACCAACGGAGTATTCCATACTTTGTATTTTGCTACAGAACAAGGGAACTGTTGTTAGTTCAGAGGAATTATTTTATAAAATATGGCAAGATGAGTATTATAGCAAAAGTAACAATACAATCACTGTTCATATACGACATTTGCGTGAAAAAATGGGTGATACTATTGAAAAACCTAAATATATCAAAACTATATGGGGAGTCGGTTATAAAATTTAACTACAACTCACTATGAGGAGAGGAAAAATTACGCTATGAATAAAAAAAAGAAACATTTAAAAATAATTAGTTGTGTATTATTCATACTTTATTTAATTTTATTAGTATGGATTATATTGTTTAAACTACAATTCAGAATAAGCGATATAGGTTACACAAGGAGTATCAACTTGATTCCATTTCATTACTCTACTTCTGTTGGAGAACAGTTTCATTTTGAGGAAGTGAGAGATAATATTTTAATTTTTATTCCTTTCGGAGTTTTACTTTCCATGTTGTCATCAAGAATGAAACTACAAAATAAAGTTCTTATTATTTTTGGAAGCAGTTTTATCCTTGAAATGATTCAGTATATTCTTGCTATCGGAAGTACAGATATTACAGACTTAATCACCAATATGTTTGGTGGAATAATTGGTATTGGTCTATATGCATTACTGCTGAAAATACTAAAAGATAAGCAAAAAACAGATATAGTAATTTCAACTCTAGCTGGAATCTTTGCAGTTCTTTTTTTAGCACTGATGACAGTTCTTCTGTTATCCAATTAATAAATGTATAGATATGGAGGTGATAGCAATGACAAATATTGGTACAGAAAAGAAATTACGTATGAAACTATTTATAAGCTTAATTATATATACCTTAGCTGGGTATATTTTGGTAATATTATTCGATTATGGATTCAGTAGATTTTCAAACACATTTTTTCCGTGGCTACATCTTAGAATTGACTTAATTTATTTTCTATATTTGATTATAGGTTTTTTCTGTATTTTTTATCATTACTGGAAAAAACCATGGGGATATTTGCAGGAAGTCATGAATGCCACTAAAGTAATATATCAACTAAATGACAGCACCATTGAATTATCTGAACCACTCAAAGATATGGAAAAGCAGATGAACCAAATAAAAATGGCTGTTCTACTTAGCCAGCAAGCTGTAAAAGAAGCTGAAAACAAAAAGAATGAATTAGTCATGTATTTAGCTCATGATATTCGCACACCTCTTACCTCTGTAATAGGTTATTTAAGTCTGCTGGATGAAGCACCTGACATGCCTATAGAACAGAAAGCAAAATATGTTGGAATTGCTTTGAAGAAGTCTATGCGTCTGGAAAAGCTTATTGATGAATTTTTTGAAATCACAAGGTACAATACACAGCAAATTCAACTAACAAAAACAAATGTAGATTTATACTATATGCTTGTGCAACTCATTGATGAGTTTTATCCTGTATTATCTGCTAAAGGAAATTCTGTTATACTCAACGCAAATGAGAATTTGATGGTTTATGCTGATTCTGAGAAACTAGCTAGAGTGTTTAACAACATGCTCAAAAATGCTGTTGCATACAGTTATCCTAATACAGAAATTCTTATTTACGTTCAAAAGGAACAGGATAAGATTAAAATTAAATTTGAAAACCAAGGACATACTATTCCACCAGAACAATTATCTACAATTTTTGAAAAATTTAACCGTTTAGATGATGCTCGTAAATCGGACAGTGGTGGTGCAGGTCTTGGGCTTTCTATTGCCAATGAAATTATTCTTTTACATGGTGGAGAAATTTTGGCTCAAAGTGAAAATGATAGGATTATTTTTATTGTATTACTTCCAATTCAATCTTAGGAAAACATTAATTAGATATTAGGATTTTCTTAGGAATTTATCCTGTTAATATTAAAGTTTAAAACGTCCTTGTTTAGTAAAATAAAACTGAACAAGGACGTTTGTCTTTGTATTACAAAAAAGGAGAAAAGACATGGAATTAACAATTACAAATCTTAAAAAAAATTTTAAGAATAAAACCGCAGTTGATGATGTTTGTTTAAATCTTACACCTGGTGTGTGGGGGCTTCTTGGAGCTAATGGTGCTGGTAAGACTACGCTTATGAAAATGATTGCGAATATTCTAAAACCAACTAGTGGAAAAATTGTTTTTGATGGTAAGGATATTCATTCAATGGGAGAAGAATACAGAAATCTATTCGGTTTCTTGCCACAGGATTTTGGTTTCTTTCAAGATTTTACAGTAAAGGACTATTTGGAGTATGTGTCTGCATTAAAGGACGTTCCTGCTAGAGAAACAAGAAAAAAGATTGACAGTCTGCTGCATACACTTACCTTGACTGATGTCAAAAATAAAAAAATTATCAAGTTATCTGGTGGAATGAAACGTCGAGTGGGAATTGCACAAGCAATGTTAAATGACCCGAAACTTCTAATAATGGATGAACCAACAGCTGGACTTGACCCTGGAGAGCGAGTTCGTTTCCGAAACTTTATTTCAGAGTTCTCTCATGACAGGATTGTCCTTATTTCAACTCATATCGTATCTGATATTGAGTATATTGCTACTCAAAATGCCATTATGAAATCAGGAAGAATTCTTGATGTAGGGACAACAGATGAATTGGTCAAACAAGTTACAGGTAAAGTTTGGAATTGTATCATACCTGCTGAAAAGATGCCTATGTATGAAATGCAGCTTCGTATTATTAATCAACGTAGTGAAGGTAATAATCAGGTATCAGTTCGTTATTTGGCAGATGAAGCCAAAACAAGTGACTCAATAATGGCTTCGCCCCGTTTGGAGGACTTATATTTATGGTTATTTCCGCAAGAGGAAATAAGTGAGGAGGGAAAGTAAATGATTCGTATTTATCGTCTTGAAATAAAACGTGTGTTGAAATCACGTCGTTCTATCATTTTATTACTTATTTCACTATTCATGTCTGTTGTGATGGCTTGGCTTCCGGTATTGTATGAGGACATCAATCAATATGATAAAAACGGCAACAAGGTAGCAGAATTAAATGGTCTGGAAGCAATTGCCTATAAAAAATCACTTCGCTCTGAAAATAATGGAGAAGTTACTATGGAAAAACTCAAAGAAGCTTTGAATATCTATCAAAGTGTAGTTTTGCCATATGGAGAAGACAGCCTTAGTAGTGGTGAATTCCCTACAGATATTTATATAAAAAAGGTATTTCCCATTCAATCTCTATTGGCAAGACTGCCAGAAGCCTATTCTAATCCAAAGACTGGTCAGGGAATAAGCTTAATGGATATTTCTCCTAATAAATTAGATGGTTTTTATGAGCAGACTACGCAACATCTTAAAGATATCATGCAGATGGAGCAAAAGAAATATCCAACCGCACAGAAACATGCGATACAAAAATATGTAGAAGTAAATACGCCTTTTCAGCTTTATACTGGATATTCAAGAGATGCATTTGATTATATTATTCTATTTATTTTTCTCCTAGTCATTCTTTGTACAGCGGCTGTGACCCCTACGTTTTCTAATGAATACCAAACGGGTTCAGATAGTATTTTGCGCTGTACAAAACATGGACATTCTCGATTGGCAATTGCAAAGATTATGGCTGCACTTACTATTTTTACTGTAGCATTTGTCATATGTATTTCAATTCATTTGACAATTTCAAATCTAGCATTTGGAACTGAGTGTATGAAAACATCTATGCAGATGCTATTTTCAGTTATCAGTCTGCCTGCACTTAATTTAGGGCAGCTTCAGATTACTTTGGCAATAGGAGGGCTTATTTCACTGCTGGCAACTGTCAGTTTCACACTGTTTTTATCAGCTAAATGCAAGGATTCACTCTCTGTTATCCTAATTGCTATTGTAACATGTTTAATTCCAATATTTACGTATTCGGCTGGAGCCAATTGGCTTACTTTTATCTTACCATCAGCAGGAATAGGTATGCAAAATAGTTTACTGTACCAATTGACTAGCTTTAATTATCTGCATATTGGACAGGCAAGCATCTGGTCACCCTATGTCATAATAGTGGCATCAATAATTGAAATTCCTGTATTTCTTCTTCTTGCTATACGGGCTTATAACAAACATCAGGTTATATAAATCAACATTCTGTGAACAACTGTTTAGTAGTTAAAAACCTTTGTTTAGGAATAGAAATGTTTCATCTTAAATATAGGTGTTAGTAAAATGGTGGCTCTGAAATAAAATCAAAGTAGCCATTTTCTAATGTGTATTTAAAACATATTATCAATGATACAAAAATTAATCGAAAATGAATAGTTCCTCAATTGGTACATCTACTATTCTTGACATATCTATTGCTGATTTTAGATATGTATTAATTATTTTAATATAAATATTAATTATTTTAATGTATATATTGACTTTATTAATTTTTTGATTTATATTATAAACATTAGATAGAAAGAAGGTGATGTGATGTATCAAGTTATCAGCCGCTGTCCTGTCTGCGGAAGAAAACTTAAAGTTGTCAAGCTACAATGTGAAAACTGTGATACAGTGATTGAAAATGATTTCTGCCTCAGTGCATTTGACTATCTATCTGCAGATGATTTATTCTTTGCAGAAACATTTTTAAAATGTCGTGGTAATATAAAAGAAGTGGAAAAAGAACTAAAGATTTCTTATCCAACTGTTCGTTCTAGGTTAGATGATATTATCCAAAAACTAGACGGAAAATCTAATGTGACATCTTCTTCTGATTCACATAAAAAGGAGATTTTAGATGCACTGGAAAAAGGAGAAATCACTCCAGCAGAGGCATTAGAACAAATAAAAGAAAATAAATGAAGCTCTATCTCTATTTCTGACAGTAGTCAGGAGTAGTGACCAAAATATGAGGCTATTTCTGTTGGAATGGATACAGAAGAGCAGAAATGAGGAAAATAATATGGATGAAAAAATGAGGATTTTAACAATGGTAGAGGAGGGAAAGCTTTCTGCCAAAGAGGCAATTGACTTGATTGATGCATTAGATAAAACTACATCTCAAGAGGAGTATACGAATTATTCAGAAGACTTTGATAGTCAAGCTTTTACTAAACAAAGCAGTACTTCATATGAAAATAAGATGTTGAAGATTATTGTGGACACTCCAGATGGTGATAAAGTAAATGTGCAACTTCCTGTAAAGATTATACGTCAAGTGTTGAAAATGACAGGTAAGTTGCCAATTAAGAGTGAAGATTTGCAAGGTATAGACCTAGATGCTCTTACTACCTCTATTCTTGAATGTCTGGATAATGAAACACTTGGCAATATCATAGAGGTTGACTCTGCTGATGGCACTACAGTTAAAGTTTTTATAAAATAATACTAGGAGAATAGGTTTATGCGCATTATTGTCCGCTCAAAAGAAACAAATTTGTGGCTACCCATACCATTGTTTCTAGCAAATACTGCAGTTCTTTTGTTGCCAGAATCGGTTATTGAAGAGATTAAAAAATCACTTCCAGAGCCATATCAGGAAGTCATTAACAAAAAATTTCTACAGGAACTCGTTCGAGAATGTCAGTCTGTTCTTAAGCAGTACAAGGGACTTGAGATTGTTCATGTGGAAACTCAGGATGGCACTTTTGTATCCATTCGCTTATAAAGTAGTGTTTATTTTGTATATTACTATTATTTAGAGAACTTACATTTACTGAGAACACTTATATTTATTGACTTAAAAATGACGAAAACATGTCCGTTTTTTACAATATTTTTTTCTAGTACTAATGTTATAATCTATTTACTAATGTTGATGGAGGTAACTTATGAAATATGCAGGTTGTTTATTTGCAGTAAAAGATATTCAAATTGCTCGTAAATTCTATGAAGAATTATTTGATTTAAAAGTTATTGTTGACTATGGAAAAAACATTGTATTTGAGGGTGGATTGTCATTGCAACAAGATTTTGATTGGTTGACAGGAATCTCGAAAGAAGATATGAAAGACAAAGAGAATAATTGTGAAATATTCTTTGAAGCAGAGTCTTTTGAAGAGTTTCTATCAAAACTAAATGTAAGAAATGATGTTACTTTACTTCGTGATGTAGAAGAAGCACCATGGGGGCAAAAGGTAGTTCGAATTTATGACTTGGATAATCATTTAATTGAAATAGGTGAGTCTATGAAATCAGTAGTTAATAGATTCCAAGAACAAGGTATGAATCTTACAGAAGTGGCGACGAGAATGGATATAACTATTGATGATGTTAATCAAATTTTACAAGGCTAAATTATGGCTGATTAAGTAAATCTCAATATCAAACTAAGTAATTCTAAATATCAAAATATAAAACAGTAAATTCTCATGATTTGCTGTTTTTTATATGCATAATTAAAGAAATGATATGATAATCATTAAAAATACCTAAACTAGGAAAAAAGAAGGCTGCCAAATAATGCTTTATAATTGTTTATATTACAGTCAAGTTTATTTTTAAGTAACGATTATATACAATCTAATATTAATTATAATACTTAATAAAATAATCTATGAATAGTAAAACAGAGCTTATTTGGACACTATATTTAGTAGTATATTAAAATAAGCTCTTTATAGTACATATTATAAATATTTAGTTCTCATAAGTCTTAACTATTAGACCTATAATTCTCACGAGTTTAACTATAAGACCTACAAATAGAAGTTTAATCACGCTGAAATAACTGAATAACTCCCTCTAAATGGTTATACATTGATGTATAACCCAAATTAGCATCTTTACTATCAAAAGCCATCATTATCTCATTGTGATGACTAATCATATCTTGTAGTGAATTTCTATATTTAAAGCCAAAGTGTTGATTAGAAGACACAGTTTTAGGTATTAATTCATAATACTTTATAAAAATTGGATTATGAGAAGCTAAAATTATTTCTTTGTGAAATTGCAGGTCAGCGTCATAACATTCTTCTATTAAGCCTTGTGAAACTTTGTCTAGTTCTTCTACAGATTTCAAGTAAGCATATCTTATTCTCTGAAGTTCTTCATAAGTAGCATTTAAAATGGCTAACTTAGTAGCTTCACTTTCTATAAGTTGTCTTGCTCTTAAAGATTCAACGTAAAATTCTTGTATATTATGATTTTTATAAACTTCATTATCAGAAAAAAGGTCAACTTTTTTAAATCCTTCAACTATGGGGCTTGAATAGGGAATAGACCTAAGTATTCCTTCTTTACAAAGTTTGTCTATAGCATTCCTTACAGGAATTCTACTTATATTAAATAGTTCAGCAATCTTTCTTTCACTTGGCAATTTACTATTAATTTTAAAATTTCCATTTAGAATATTTACTTTAATATAATCAATAATTTGTTCAGTGGCACTTAAATTTGTCATAAAAACTCCTAAACATATAATTTTTTATGAGTGTATTATATCACAATTAAGAGGTAAATTTAATTTTTTATAGTATGTATAAGATAATATGGAAGCAATTATAGCAATAAAAGCTAAAGTAAAATAACCATATTGTATTGAAATATAATCTGATATTTTACCAACTAGCATTGGAAATATAGACATTCCTATAGCATAAACTGCTTGAAAAAATCCCATTGCAGTAGATTTTTGATATTTTGGTATATTTTTCATAGACTCACTAGTAAGGTAAGAAAGAAGTATACCTGTAGATATTCCTGGTAACGATTGTAGCATAAATATTATATTAATACTTTTTACTGTTGGAACTAGAAAGCAATAAACTGAAATCAAAAAAAACACTGAGGGAATCCAAAATTTTGGTCCATGCTTTGTACAAAATTTAGTAGAAGCAAATCCAGAAGATACAACAGCACATACCATGTAAAATATAGAAGATAAGCCTATAATGGTAGAACTAGAGCCTAGTTGTTTAAGAATTTGAGTAGTAAATGACATTGTTGTAGACATTTGGATTCCTTGTTGAATCAATGCCATAAAAGAAAAAAATACAAGTCTTTTGTCTTTACATATAGATAAATAATTTTTAAATGGGATTTTTTCGGTTATTTTTCCTGAGTAATGATTTTTTACATTTAAGGCTAGAAGTGTACCAATGATTGAAGATATTACACTCATAATACACAAATTTACCATTCCTAATTTTTCATAAAATAAGGTACTCATGACAAATCCAATTAACATTCCTAGGTTGTTTACCAAAATTATTGTACTTGTAGCTTTTTGTTGATGTTCTATGGAAAAAAAATCAGTGTAGTGAACCATGTAAGAAATCCAAGTTGATGATGCTATTCCAGATAAGATATTAGCTATAAGAAATCCTTCTCCTCCAGGAGAAATAACTCTTATAAGAGATGCCAAACCAGCAAATAAAATTCCACATAGTATAAATATTTTATGTTTGTTTATAGAATCTGCAAAAACCCCAATAGGAAGTCTTAGTAAGCATTGTGAGATTCCATATGAGCCTATTATTATACCAATCATGTTTGTAGATACGTGACATATACTTAAATATGGATTTTGAAAAGGTATGTATACGTATTGTGAAAACCAGAAAAATACAACAATAGAGAGTAAAAGTAATTTTTGATTAAATATTTTTTTCATATTATCCTCCAAATGGTATGTTTATAATGGAAATAATATACCATTTTGTTTAGTAAATCAAGTATTTTAAAATTTTAAAAATAAATTTCGATATAACAATAAGAATTATTTGTTGAAAAATTATATTTTATAGTTGAATTAAGAAAACGCTTATGTTACTATAAAGTTAACAAATTTGAATATTACAGTAGACGTGTTACTGGTGATGCAGGCAAGATCGAATCAATTTTTATAGGTTACCTATATAGTACTATGGGTATAATCTATTTATTTGGTTCGATTTTTTTGTTTAATTGGCCATAAAAACAAAAAGCCTATAATTAAAGATGGAGGATTTATATATGGATTATAAAAAAGTAGCTCAAGAAATTCTACAAAATGTAGGTGGAAAAGAGAATATAAATGAAGTTACTCACTGTATGACGAGACTTAGATTCAAAGTTAAAATTACCTCTAAGGTTAATAAGGATAAGTTAGCCAGAACTGAAGGAGTAATAACTGTTGTAGAGAGTATGGGTCAGATACAAGTTGTAATTGGTAATAAAGTAAAAAAAGTGTATGATGAGATTGTAAAAATGGTACCTCAATCAAGTGAAATAGATAATAAAAATGGAAATGAAGAAAAACAAGGTATCATGAACTCTATATTATCTGCTGTAGCTGGAATATTTACACCTACAATACCTGCTATAGCAGGGGTTGGTATGATTAAAGGTATTTTATCAGTTCTTGCTATGTACTATATGAATAAAAATGGTGTAGATATAAAAGAGACTCAAAGTTATATTATTCTAAATGCTATGGCTGATTCTATATTCTATTTTATGCCTATCATACTAGGATATACTGCGGCTAAAGTGTTTAATGCAAATAAAATAATATCTATGGTATTAGGGGCAACACTTTGTTATCCAGCCTTTACAGCTTTGATGGCAGGGGAAGAAACAGTTAGATTTTTAGGATTAGCAGTAACAAAGGCCACATATACATCATCTGTTATTCCAATAATTATTGCTATATGGGCTCTTTCATATGTTGAAAAAATACTGGAAAAGTATATACCTGAAGTAATTAAAATAATAATGGTTCCAACTTTATCATTAGTTATAATCTTACCTGCAACATTGTTTTTATTTGGACCAATTGGGATATATATAGGAAATGTTATAAACTTTGTTTACAAGTATATTTATGAACTAAGCCCTGCATTGTGTGGAGCATTCATAGGTGGATTATGGTGCGTATTAGTTATATTTGGTGCACATAGAGCACTACTACCAATAGGTATAAGTGATGTTGCTCAAACTGGAAGACAGAATTTATTGGCTTTTGCAGGAGCCGCAAACTTCTCGCAAGCAGGAGCTGCTCTAGGTGTATTCTTTAAAACTAAAAATCAAGGATTAAAGACAATCTCTATGTCTGCAACTATAACGGCACTATTTGGTATAACTGAGCCTGCAATATATGGAGCTAATCTTAGGTTAAAAAAACCAATGGTATGTGCTGTAATATGTGGTGCAATTGGAGGTGGCATAATGGGAATGGGTGGCTCTTATGGTAACGCATTCGCAAACCAAGGTGTTTTAACTATACCTGTATATGCTGAAGCAGGAACGTTAGGTTTTTTAAGTTATCTAGGAGGTTGTGCTATAGCATTTTTTGGTTCAGCTATTTTAACTTATCTGGTTGGGTTTGAAGATTTAGAAGAATCTTCTAAAGGAAATAGCTCTACTATAAAAGTAGAAACAAAAGAGGGCATTGTTGATATAACTTCACCTGTGGAAGGAGATTGTATAGAATTATCAGAAGTAAAAGATGATGTATTTGCATCAAAAGCTATGGGAGAAGGTATAGCTGTATTACCTACAAAAGGAGTAATAATAGCTCCTACTGATTGTGAAGTAGCTTCTTTATTTCCAACACTACATGCAATAGGATTAAAGCTAGATAATGGAGCAGAAATGTTGATACATGTTGGAATTAATACAGTAGAGTTAAATGGAAAACACTTTGTAAAACATGTTAATCAAGGAGATTTAGTGAAAAAAGGTTCTAAACTGATAACCTTCGATATAGATGAAATAAAAAAAGCTGGATATGATGTAACTACACCAGTTATAGTAAATAATACATTTGATTTTGCACAGGTGATTTCTTGTAAATCCAGTCATGTATCTACAAATGATAAAATAATTTCATTAGTTAATAATTAAATTGATTAGAACTATAAAAATTAGCTTAGTGCAATAAAGCAACAAATAAAACGATTAAAACATTAATATAAAAGGAGTGACACTTATGAATACAGGATTTCCAAAAGATTTTTTATGGGGAGCATCATCTTCAGCATTTCAAGTGGAAGGAGCTTGGGATAAAGATAATAAAGGAAAAACAGTGGCTGATTACAATTCTTTTAAAAAGTCTCACTTGCAAGCAGACACTAAAGTAGCATCAGATTTTTATCATAATTATGAAGAAGATATTGAACTGATGAAAGAATTAGGAATGAAAACTTATCGTTTCTCAATTTCATGGGCAAGGCTAATTCCAGATGGGGAAGGAGAAATAAACCAAAAGGGAATAGATTTTTATAATAAAGTAATAGATAAATTAATAGAGTGTGACATTGAGCCATTTGTAACTTTATATCACTTTGACCTACCTTTTGCACTAGTGGAGAAGTATAATGGTTGGGAAGGTAGAGAGACTGTTTATGCCTTTGAAAGATTTGCCAAAGTATGCTTTGAGCATTTTGGAGATAGAGTGAAATATTGGCAACCTCATAATGAACAGAATTTAATAGTTAGAGTAGAAGAGAGAATTAATATATATAATGAAACAGACCCATGGAAGATAGATAAAATGCGTGCTCAAATGGATTATAATCTTTGTTTAGCCCATGCATTGGCAGTTAATGCATGCCATGAAATGATAGAAGGAAGCAAGATTGGAGCAGCAGTATCATCATCTGTAACATATCCTCTTACATCTAAACCAGAAGATGTATATGCAGCAAGAATGAATGACAACTTTAAAGTGTACTACATGCTTGATATGCATTATTATGGAGAGTATCCAGGGTATTATATGAATTATCTTGAGAAAAGAAATATAGTCCCTCATATGGAAAATGAAGATAAAGAAGTACTTAAAAAAGCTAAAATGGATTTCATAGCTGTAAATTATTATAGAACAAACTGTGCAGAGGCCTTACCTGAGGATTCACAACATCCATTTGGACTAAGAGAAGGAACAGTTGACTTTAGTATGTATGGATTATTTAAGATGTCAATGAATCCTAATCTAAAGGCTTCAGAGTATGGAGCATCAATAGATTCATCAGGACTTAGAGTTGCATTGAATGAATATTGGCAAAGGTATCACTTACCTGTTATAATAACGGAGAATGGTCTTGGAGCTAAAGATGTCCTTGAAGATGGTAAAATTCATGATGACTATCGTATAGATTATTTAAATACTCATATAAATGCATGTAAATTAGCTATTGAAGATGGTGTAGAAATGATGGGATATTGTCTATGGTCATTTACAGACCTTTTAAGTTCTTCACAAGGTTTCAACAAACGTTATGGGCTTGTTTACATAAACAGAACAGACCATGAAACCTTAGATTTAAAAAGAATAAAGAAAGATAGTTTTTATTGGTATAAAGAAGTCATAAAGAGTAATGGAATAACAAAATAAATATAATATATTGAGGTTTTTAGTATGTACATTACAAAGGTATTAAATAATTCGTTGCTACTTGCAAAGGATGATAATGACGAAGAGATAATATTGATGGGAAAAGGAATTGGTCATAATTATAAGATTGGGTCTGAGTTAAATAAAGAAGATATAGAAAAAACTTTCGTTCTTCATGATGAAAATATAAAAAAGAGCATTGTACAACTTGCATCAGAAATAGATGCAGAATACTTTGGTATAGCTCAAATGATAATCTCATATGGAATAGAAAAGTATAATTTAAAACTTATGAACCATATATATTTGGCTTTAACTGACCACATCGCCTTTGCAGTGAGACGCTTTAAAGAAGGTATAATGATTGAGAATTACTATTTGTTTGAAATTAAAGAATTTAATCCAAAAGAATATGATATAGGAAAATATGCGATTACTGTTTTTAAGGAGGTTCTTGGTCTAGACCTACCAGAAGAGGAAATTGGTAATATAGCAGGCCATTTTATAAATGCACAACAAGACAATCCTTATAGTGATAGAAATAAGAGAAGTGCTAAAATTGTGAATGCCATTTTACAAATAGTTCATTATCACTTTTCTATTGTATATAATAAAGAATCATTTTATTATATGAGATTTGTAATGCATCTAAAGGCTTTTTCTCAAAGATTTCTGGCTAATGAACCATCAAAAGAAAAGATAGATTTTATATATAATCAAGTGCGTAAAAATTGTAAGGAAGAATATGAATGTGTAAATAAAATAGGAGCCTATATACACAAGGAATACTCTAGAAAATTACCTCGTCAGGAGGAATTATATTTAATGATTCATATTCATAAGATTCTAGGGGAGCTAGATGAAAACTGTTAAAATGTTTTAGTATATTAGTAACTTGATAATAAAAATAAGAATTAACCAAATTTAAATAATGGAATTATTTTAAGAGATAGCTATTAAACTATCTCTTAATTTTATGCAAAAAATGACTCTAAAAGTAGTAACCTAGAAAATATGTTTAATCCTAATGTTATTTATATATTAGAAGAACTACAAGATTAATATTGATTTTCTTTATGAATTTCAAGGATGAATACTAGTGATTTATAATAAGCAGTACTATTTCTTATTTGAGTTATTCATTATTTTCAATCCATTTGTATTTACTTAAAATAAGAGCACTGTGTGACAAGCATCATAATATTGGTTTTGTTATACTGTTAATATAAAGATGCAACTAAGAATAAAAACTACGAAACAGAGGCTAAGAAATAAAAATAAAGTAATGGAGGATATGAAATGGCTAGAATATCTAATATAACGATGGCTGAACAGCCTTCGTATTGCATTTTAGCAATACGAAAAACTATTGACTTTATGGTAGAATTTTCAGAGTTTTCACAGCAAAGTTTTCGAAAAATTTCCAACTATCTGGAAGAAAAGGGAATATTGTCTGCAGGAGCACCAATTGTATGCTTTCATAACATGGACTTAGAAAAATTAGATGTTGAAGTAGGTTTTCCTGTAGCTAATCATTCTGTATTTAATAATATGGATACAGAAAATGAAATTTTGCAAAAGATTGTTCCAACACAGAAAATAATAACTGCAATTGATTTAGGACCATATGAACTGCAAGACCCTACACTTGAAGAATTATTTTTGTGGGCGAAGGATAGTGGATATGAACTTCATGGAGATATCTATTATCAGTACTTGAATGATTTAAATCGTCCTGAAAGTGAGTATCTCACTAAAATGATGTTACCTATTCTATAAATAACAAAACAGAATAGAAATTCTGTGGATACATAGGTTTAGCTGTAATAAAAAACAAGTTAACTACCATTTTACTATGAATGGTAGTTAACTTGTTTTTTATATGGATTGTTTATGATATGACAGATTGAATTGTTACTTAATGAGTGACTAATAGACGTTTTTATTGAAAGTTACTACCTGTTATGTGATAATAAGGACTTGTTAGGGTAATTATTATAGTTGTGGTTTAATGATTGAGATATTATCATAATATTTGCAAAATGATATAATCGAGAAGAAACAAGACAGATAAATAAAGGAGTAAATAATATGAAGATATATGATGTATTAACACGTTTTTATATTAAGGATATAGAAAATGCAATTCCTTTTTATGAAAATCTTTTAAAAGATAAATGTTCTTTACGTTTTTCTTATAAAGAAGTGGGGTTAGAGTTGGCTCAAGTAGGAAATGTTTTGCTGTTATCTGGTTCTGATACTGCTCTTAAGCCATTTATAGAAACGAAAGCTACTTTTATGGTTGATTCTGTGGATGAATGGAGAAGTCATCTGCTACAAAGTGGAGCAGTAGTAATAAGAGATAAGAAAAAAGTTCCTACAGGATATAATATGACAGTAAAACATCCAGATGGCACAATTATAGAGTATGTTCAGCATACAAAATAAAATTAGCTCAAAATATGGGATTAACTCAAACACAGGATTAACTTTAAAATAGAGTTATTAATAAATAGCTTAGGGTAATATATTATATACTCAAAAGTTTAATTTGTTAATCTTAACTCTGATATATTATAAATTAGATTAATATGTATCAAAATAAAAAAAGTTATTTACATAGAAGGTGAACTTTGGATAGAGTTCACCTTTCTATTTTTTTGACCTACAAAAAATAATATACTGAAATGTCACAACAGAAACCCATCCTATGCCAGTAGCAAATGCAATTGTCTTTAAAGCAAATTGTTGAATAAACAAATAAGAAATAATAACACGAATTGATATATGTAAGATGGTTCCAATTACAGGAATATTTACTTTTCCACTTCCTCTATACCATCCAACAAATGCACTTCCTATAAAACATAAAACATAGAAAATAGCGATAGTTTTCATGTACTCTATGCCATTTACCATAATTCTATCATTGGCATTATTCATCATAAATTTAATACCAGCCTTAGCAGAAAAATACATTATCAAAGATAGCCCAATTCCTAGACACAATAGGATAATCAATCCTGTATAAAATCCTTGCTTTGCTCTTTTTCTATTTTCATTTCCAAGATTTTGTGCGACAAATATAGAGATAGCCTCAGCACCACTATCACCAAAAGAATTAGCAAAGCCTTCAATTCTTGTTGTAGCAGTGTATGCTGTAATTATGTCTGCTCCCATTAGATTTACAGCTCCCTGTACTAGTAATTTTCCAATATATAAACTGGATTGATGAAGAGCTGAAATTAGACTATAGGATAGAGTTAATCTTAATAATTTCCATTCAAACTTCATATCTTCCTTTCTAAACAAAAGAAATGAAATGTTTTTTCTTATATAAATAAAACAAAGAATTGATGCAAGAGTCTGTGAAAGTACAGTTGCAGAAGCTGCTCCTTGGATTCCAAAATCACATACTGCAACAAAAACTATATCCAAAACAGTATTTATTATCATTGAAAGCATTAAGATAATTAGGGTAGCTTTAGTATTCCCAACAGCTCTCAAGGCTGCTGATAATAAATTATAAAAATATGTTGCGATAAGTCCACAAAAAATAATATTTAGGTATGGTATCGCGATATTTGAAACTTCTTGTGGTGTATGAATTAGATTTAGTAATGGAGAAAGTATAAATATTGAACATATACTTAATCCTAAAGTTAATGTAATGCCAAAGATAGTTGCTAGAAAAGATTCTTTTCTAAATGAAGATAAATCACTAGCTCCATAAAAATGTGCAAATATAATTGATATACCTGTACAACTTCCACTTAGTACAAATATAAAAAGGTTCATAATAGTTCCAGCTACACCTACAGCAGCAAAAGCAGTTTGACTTACAAACCTACCAACTATAATAGCATCAATAGTATTGTAAAGTTGTTGGAGTATATTTCCTAAAAGTAATGGGAACATGAGTATGACCAACTCTTTCTTTATGTAACCTTCTGTTAAGTTAGTTGTATATTTCATAATGGCACCTCGTTAAATTTTAAGATACAATTAGTTTACAGTCATATTAAATAATTGTAAAATGCTGTTTTTATCCATATAATATAAATAAATGTTTATATTATGAATTGGGGTAAGATTATGACAGAACTTGAGATACAAGCTTTTTTGACTATTATAAAGCTGGGAAGCATTTTTGCTGCTGCTGAAAGTTTATATGTTACTCAGCCAGCTTTAAGTAGACGCATACATGCATTAGAAGCTGAATTGGGATACAAATTAATTAATCGAAAAAAGGGAGTACGAATATCAGAGTTGACAGAAGAAGGGAAGGCATTTGTTCCAATTGCAGAAAAATATAAAACTCTCTTACAAGAAGCTAAGTATATAACTAAGATTGATAGAAGTAAAATTATAAATATATCCTCTATAGGAAGTGTTAGCTCATACATACTTCCAGATGTATTTTCCTGTTTTATGAATACATATCCAGAGTATAATGTAAATTTTTATAACTATCATTCTTATGAAGCATATGATTATGTTTCCAAGGGGGAAGTTGATATAGCTCTTATTTCAGATGATATGTTTTTTAATGACATAGAAACAATACCAATATTTAAAGAAGCCATGTTACTGGTAACAAGTTATGGCTCAAAATACAATGGAGAATTGCATCCATCTGTTTTAGATGTTGCCGATGAAATAAGACTTCCATGGAATCCTGAATATGATTTGTGGCATAATTTTTGGTTTCGTTCAACTCTTCAACCTAAAGTATTTTTAGACCAAATGTCTCTTTTAGAGTATTTTATGAGACAAGAAAATTTATGGGCCATTGTGCCAGTATCAGTAGCATATCACCTTAAAGAAATATCTAATATCGAGATACATTACATAAAAGATGCTCCACCAGATAGGTTTATTTATTATTTAGTTAAAGAATCTAATAAACAGGAAATAATAGATAAATTTTTAGATTTATTAAACGAAAAACTATTGAAAATTAAAGGGTTGGAGTCTTTAGTTAAATAATAGAAGATAGTAAATCTTAAAGTTAAAAGTTTATTTAGAGTTAAATAAATTAAGTGTATATTTAAAAATAAAGAAATATTTATATAAAGAAGAGTATTTCAAGAGAATATTAAGAATCTCAAATGAAATACTCTATTTTTCTTTTTTAATGATTATATTATATGAAAAAATGTATATTATTAAGTTAGAAATATGTAAGAAAATTGAAAAATAGGTTACAAGATGAGATAAACATATAAAAAATAATTTTCACATTATAAAAAATAGCAAGATTTATTAAATATGACTAAGAAGTAATTGATATAATGTCTCATGGATAAAAGGAGGAGAGCTGCAATGTTTTATAAAGTAAATAATGTTATAACTGCTATTGATTATATAGAGGAGCATTTATCAGAAAAGCTGGATTTAGATATAGTTGCTAATGCTGTTCATTATTCAAAATATCATCTACATAGAACTTTTACAACTTCTGTTGGGTTGACAATGCATGATTATATAAAACGAAGAAAACTCACAGAGGCAGCAAAACTATTAGTATTTTCTAAAAAAACAATTATTGAAATTGCATTGATAGCTGGCTATGAAAGTCAACAAGCATTTACTTCTGTATTTAAAGATATGTATAAAAAATCTCCAAATAAATATCGAAAAGAACAAGAATTTTATCCTTTGCAGCTAAGATTTGTTTTGAAAAAAGAAAATCTATTTTCAAAAGATATATCGGAATTAAAAAAAGATATTACACTTGCTAAAATATCTGATATACCATCATGGATGAGTTTAGTGAGATTAGTCATAGATGGATTCCCAAATTTACAGGAGGAAGAATATATCTCTCAATTAAAACAATATATTTTGGAAGAAAGAGCCTTGATATTAAAGTTTAATAACATTGCTATTGCAAATATGGTATTTAATAAAGAAACTGGGAGCATTGACTTTTTTGGGATACACCCTCAATATCGTAATTCAGATATTGCACAGGTGTTTCTAAAAAAGGTTATTGAGAATTTTTTGATAGATAAATCTATCTCAATCACAACTTTTAGAGAAGGAGATAAAGCTGATACAGGACATCGAAATATGATAAAGAAGTTAGGTTTTGCAGAAGCTGAATTATTAACTGAATTTGGGTATCCTACTCAAAAATTTATTCTGTCTTCTGAAAATGAAAAAGACACTGAATAGTACTAATAATCTATTGTATTAAAAAATAATTTTACATTTTTAGGTGTATTTATTTTGCTGTCCATGTTTCTCATAATTTTGATTATAAATATAAGAAAATGTATTTTTTATTTAAAAAGAAATACAAATTTTGAGGCTGAAATTTAAAGCAAAAACTAAATTTGAATCAAAGAGCAAGAATGATTAAAAAATATAAAATTCAATTCAGTATAATGATTTAAGATAATACTTAATTGGCAAGGAGGATTCAAATGTCTAAAAATCAGCAATTAGAAAGTTGTAATTCTATTACATCCAATCCTAAACATAATATATCTGGACAAGAGATGGAGTTAGCAACATCTTTTCCAGATGAGATTGCATACCTTATAGATATAAATAATAAGCTGGATAATGCTTTGGAGAATGCAGAAAATTCAGTTGATAAACTAGATAAAGATTACATGGATGCTAAATTATATATGGTAAAAAATCGTGGAGAGATAGACCCACATGAAATGTTCCAAAATGAACTGGCACTAAAGCAAATAGATAGTTATGGGGCTTTTATGGTAAAAGTTCGAGACAAGATTGCTAAAATGAAAGATTCGCCATATTTTGCTAGGATAGATTTTCAACTAAAAGATGAAGGTTATGATTCAAAGTATTATATTGGTCGATTTGCATTTGATTATGAAAATGAACTTCTAATACTAGATTGGCGTTCTCCAATGGCCAGTATGTTTTATGATTGTGAGATAGGACCAGCAGGGTATAATGCACCACTTGGATGGATAGATGGAGAAATAACACGTAAACGACAGTTTAAAATTAAAAATGGAATACTGGAGTATGTACTTGAAAGTTCTATGAATATACAAGATGATATTCTTCAGAAGGAACTTAGTAATACTTCAGATGAAAAGATGAAATCCATTATTTCAACAATACAAAAAGAGCAGAATCAAATTATTAGAAATGACAAGGCTGACACCCTCATTATTCAAGGAGTAGCTGGTTCTGGAAAAACATCTATAGCCTTACATCGAATTGCTTTTCTTCTTTATCGATTTAAAGATAAGATATCAGCAAATAATGTAATTATTCTATCACCTAATAAAGTCTTTGGTGACTATATTTCTAATGTACTTCCTGAACTAGGAGAAGAGCCTCTATGTGAATTAAGTTTTGAAGATATAGCAGAAGTTCAATTAGAGAGGATTATTGATTTTGAGGGAGAAAAAGATTCTCTGGAAGTAAATGATGTACAATGGGAAAAAAGAGTACGTTTCAAATCTACACTAGATTTTTTAAAGCTTATGGATAAATATATAAAGCAAATGCCAAATATGGTCTTTATTCCTAAAGATTACACTTTTGGAGGTTTTATAGCTAAAAGTGACTGGATACGAAAAAGATTTGATGCATACAATAAATATCCAGTTAAGCGAAGACTGGAGATGGTAGCAGAAGATATTCATTATAGATTTGAATCAGATAATATTATGGAAGATGACTTACCAAAAGTAAAAAATATACTGAAAAGTTTAAATAGAATGCTAACAATAAAAAATACTCTAGCACTATATAAGGACTTCTTCAAACAGATGAATATTCAAGATATGTTTGTAATGCCATCAAAGAATACTCTTGAGTGGGCAGATGTGTATCCATTTATATATCTTCATGCTGCATATGAGGGATTACAAGAAGACAAAGTGATAAGACACATTGTTATTGATGAAATGCAGGATTACACTCCTATTCAATATGCTGTAATAAACTTGCTTTTCAAATGTAAAAAAACTATTCTTGGAGATTTTGGACAACTAATCAACCCTAATCATTTACATACATTAGATGATATGGTACATATTTATGATGATGGAGAGCTAGTAATGTTAAACAAGAGTTATCGTTCTACTTTTGAGATTATTAATTTTGCCAAGAAAATTCAAAATATAACTTCGCTGGAGGCTATTGAAAGACATGGTGAGGAGCCTGTTGTGATTAAATGCAGTAACGAACCAGATGAGATAGATAAGATAAAAATGGAGATTGAGCAGTTTGAGGAAAGCAACAATGCTACCCTTGGTATTATACTAAAAACCAACAGCAAGGCTAAAGCAATATATGATGTTATTAAGCAAGAATATGATGTTAATTTAATATCTCCTGAAAGTTCTAGTTTTGTAAAAGGTGTATCAATTACTTCTATTAAGATGTCAAAGGGGCTAGAGTTTGATGAAGTTGTTATTCCTTCAGTAAATAATAAAACATATTACAATGATTACGACCGTAGTTTATTATATATTGCTTGTACACGTGCTATGCATAGACTTAAGCTTACATACACTGGAAATTTAACGCAGTTGATAGAACTTAATTGATATATATAGTTTACATTGTAAAGATTGATTTTTCTAACTTATTATGAGGTATCACACCTTGCCACTCAATTCCTTGCAAATCTGATTTCATGCGCTTTTCCGCTTGTGTTCTTAATGGGGGAGCTTATTGACCTCATTGACAAATACAAAAACTTTGACACCATGACAACAACTATGCTTAATGAGTTTGTTGAAAAAATTCTTGTTGTGCATGAGCGTTACCGCAAGGGTAGCCAAGAAGGTAGTCCTACGATCCGAGGATATGGCTGGCTAAAGGCGTATATGCCCTTACCAGCAGTTTACCAAGGCAGGAACCCGTGTCGCCATTATTTGAAAGAAACTGGGGGTAGCATTTACGCTTCTCCAGTTTCATCAATTTATTTTATCGTGTTAATAAGTTTTTTCGTTGATATTATATCTGTTTGAATAATTTGTGCATTGTGCTTGACGTTGCAAATAATATATGCAGGCAAGTCTTGGGATTTCAAAATTTCTATTTGCTTTGAAGTACCTATATTGCTTTTTTCAAGATATTTTAATCGTTTTGTAAGAATATCAACTACTTATTTTTTATCTAAGAATTTAATAAAAAAAATAGTAATCATAAAAGGAACAAGGCTATAATTAAAATTTTGAATAAATGATACAAATGTACCTTTCAACTCAATATAATCTGTCTTAGAAAGCGAATAAACGGTTTTGCCAGGTATATTTGCATCTTCTTTAGACATATGAACTTCTTACAGTTCAACAAACTTACGTTTCGATATGAAGCATTGTATCTTCTGAGTTACTTCCAAGACAAATTCATCTGTATGTAAGCAATCATAGCTAAAATAACTTGGAGACCCAGTAGCATAATTGATTTTGCTTGTATTGGCTGGATAAGAAGGTCCATTGTGAATAGACCACCAATCGCATTGCACCACGCATGAAAACACACGCAGATCATGACACTTCCAGTCAGCCTGTATAAGACTGCCAACATAAAAGACATCGCGATACACCAACACAAAAACGAGATGAAGTTCATGGAGGATTGGTTTGCGTTCTGTAGCAACCAGAGCGGAAGATGCCAAATGGCCCATATCACGCCTGTGAGAAGACATGCAGCAAAAAAAGGGAGTTTTTGCTCTAATGCTGGTTGCAAAAAACCGCGCCAGCCAAGCTCTTCCAATCCGCCACCTATAATCATGAATGGAAACATAAGTAGTATCGTATACCAAGGTTTTCCCAGATATCGATTGCAAAGGATATTGATCACAATCTGGCTGGCAAAGAAAATAGCAACAATCAGGGCGCGAGAGCTGGATATATGATTGGTTCTGACGATACGTTCACAAAGTTCTTTAATCCCGTGAATCTGTCCGCTTTTTTTAAGAAGAATCGTAACAGCATAAGCTGGAGCAAATCCAATTGAGAAACCAACTAGTAAGTAGTATACGACAGTTCCAATCGGTCCTGCGAACCATTCAAGCTGTTCGCCTATGATGACGATTGTTGTAGCACTCCATGCAATTAAAAATACAAGCAATAAGTATTGTAGTATTGGTTTTTTCTCATAATAATTCCACATCAGCATAACCTCCTCATTGTAAATAAACTATGGACTCATTCTTGTTGTCCTTATTTTCAGACAGACTGGTTACTGCTTCCCAACATGAAAAGGACAGATGTACACAGGCTGAACAGTAATCCATCCGTATTCAACTGAATATATTGCATAGCAGGGTAGCACCTTGTTAGAATCAGGTCCCTTTCGATTCCGCTGAGACATACTGTAATGAAAGAATATATTTCATCTAACGTCTGTTTAGGAGAGAAATAGCCTTTTTGTATTTGCTCTTCAATATATTGATATGCTTGCGTTTGTAAATAATCGCTATGGGATGCAACCTTCACATTTGCCCGAAACCTCTGATAATATTGCTGGTCGCTGGCAAGCGTAGAAAGCATTTCATTTAAAATCTTACCGTACCCAGTGATGCCAATCATAATCGCATCAAAATATAGGGAAAACAGCTGCTTTACAACATCTTCTGGAGAATGTCCTGAGTGCAGTATTTCATCAACTTTAGCAGACACGTCAATAATTGATGTGTCTCTGTTAATGAGGGCAAATAGGATATCTTCCAAATTAGTAAAATATCGATATACAAGCCCATGACTAAAGCCTGTTTTCTCAATAATATCTTTCATTTTAACTGTATATACTGGCTTGGACATGCAAACATCAAATGCAGCATCCAATATCTGATCCCGTTTTTCCTCCAAATACTGTTCATTTACTTTTGGCATTACATCAACCTCCCTTAAAATGACTTTATCGTCATTATTATATGATATACTATACTCTCTTTTCTACGTCATGTCAATGTTAAAATGACGAAGGTGTCATTTTAATATTGTGGATGTGATCCAGTCAATCTCAGACAACATAGCTGTTAATAAAACTGCGGTTGGTATCAGGCAGAACGAAGTGGCAATAGGAACCGAAAACGATGTGAAGACAGATGATTGTGTGGTAAAGGAAGTCGGAACATGATGCTTAGCACTAATTAAAGCAATGTATCCGCTACTATATCAAGGGGGAGGCACTTTAAACTACGCAAGCACTGGATAAAACGATTTTTCCATTGTTGATTTCTGATAGGGGAAATAATGAGATTTTGTTAATCATTTTGTTAATTCTATAGATTAAAGTGTCTTCTATAGAACTAACAAAATATCAGAAGTACTATTTGAGGTAATTAGAACTGTACAAGCCATAAATAAAATATATAATTATGTGTATTCTTATTCCATACTTTAATAGATATTTTTTAAAATAAAAAGCATTTTTTCTGTAGTTTTATTTACACAACTGTTCTTATTTTTTTATTGATTTTCTAAGAAAGTCTGATGTTATAGTATTACCTTTTTTTAACATTTCTGATGGAGTACCTTCAAATACCACCTGACCACCATTTTTACCACCATCAGGTCCAATATCTATCACCCAATCTGCTTGCTTTAAAACATCTAAATTATGTTCAATGATAATAATTGTATTACCTCTGTCTACTATTCTTTCAAAAATCAACATAAGCTTGTCAATGTCAGACATATGAAGACCAGTAGTTGGTTCATCTAGAATATAGATAGTACCTTTTTTATTAAGATTTTTTGCTAGTTTAATCCTTTGACATTCTCCGCCAGATAGTGTACTAAGTGGCTGACCTAAAGTCATATAAGATAATCCAACATCTTTCATAGTTTGTAATATTTTGCAAAGTTTCTTTTCCGTAAAGAATTCAAGCGATTCATCTACTGTCATGGAAAGAACTTCAACTATATTTTTACCCTTATACAATTTTGACAGGACTTCTTCATTGTATCGAGTACCTCTACAAGCTTCACATATATTAACAACAGGGTCCATAAATACCAGTTCTGTAACAAGTACTCCTTTTCCATTACAAATAGGACAAGCCCCTTTAGAATTAAAGCTGAATAAACTTTCACCAACATTATTTTCTTTAGCAAAAAGTTTTCTTATTTCATCAAAAAAACCAAGAAATGTAGCTGGCATAGAGCGATTTGTAGTCGTGATAGGGTTTTGGTCAATTTTAATAACATCTTTTTCATATTTTTTTGCAAAAATACTAGAAATCAAAGTACTTTTTCCAGAACCAGCAACTCCAGTAACAACTGTCATGATTCCAACCGATATATCTATATCAACATTTTTTAGATTATACAAACAAGCTCCTCTGATGGGAAGAAAGTTTTTTGGTTTACGAGTATTAGATTTTAGAGATAATGACAAATTCATAGCTTTTGAAGTAAGTGTATTTGCTAGAAGTAATTCATTATAGGTACCTTGAAATATAATATTTCCTCCATGTTTACCAGCATTTGGCCCAATATCTATAATCTCATCTGCTATAGATATGACATCTTTATCATGTTCTACCACCAGAACTGTATTTCCTCTGTCTCTAAGTCTTTTTAGTAATTGATTCATACGATGTACATCTCTTGGGTGCATTCCAGTGCTGGGTTCATCAAAAATATAGGTTAGACCAGTGAGGCTACTTCCCATATAGCGTACAAGTTTTAATCTCTGAGCTTCTCCTCCAGATAAAGAAGTCGATTCTCTATTTAGATGTAAATAAGGAAGTCCAATGTCAATCATTCTTTTCAAGCCATCAGTAAGAGTATCTACAACAGTTTCAACTCTATCATCATTTATTTGAGAGAGTAAATTGTAAAGTTCAGTAAATTCCATATTACTCATATCTGATATAGAATACCCTAAAATAGTGCAGTTAAGAGCATCTTTATTTAATCTTTTTCCATGACATTCAGGACATTCCTCATCAGTTATAAGTCTTTCCGACTTTTCTTTGGTGTGTTTGCTCATATTGCTAATATCTCGATTTAGATATGTTTGATTGTATTTATTAAAAATACCTTCAACTTTTGAATTTTCAGGCTTGCTTTTTCCATCTTTTGAGCCATATAGCAATAAATTATATTCCTCCATAGAATAATCCTTCAGAGGTTTATCTAAATCAAATAGTCCAGATTCAGCATACTGTTTCCAATACCATGAATTAGGTTTAAATAGAGAGTCATTTACACAACCTGCATTCCATGAATTTTCTGGATTTAGAATAGACTCAATATTAATCGCTTTGACTCTACCAATTCCAGAACAGTTTTTACACATACCATTTGGGTCATTAAACGAAAAATATGATGTTGTTCCTATATATGGTTTGCCAATTCTAGAAAATAATAATCTTAGTGAAGAATACAAATCGCTTATAGTTCCTACTGTAGAACGTGCATTGCCACCAAGAGGAGACTGGTCCACGATTACAGAAGCAGTTAAATTATCAATCAGTTCTACATGAGGTTTTTTGTATTTTGGAAGTCGACCTCTAATAAATGCTGAATATGTTTCATTCATTTGTCTTTGTGATTCTGCCGCAATTGTGTCAAATACAATACTTGATTTTCCAGAGCCAGAAACTCCAGTAAAGACAATGATTTTGTTTTTTGGAAGTTTAAGTGAGATGTTTTTTAAATTATTATGTGTAAGTCCCTTTATTATGATATCTGACATAAATACTAAGCCCTTTCTTTATATATTTTAGTAGCATAATTATATTATGTAGTTATATTATAATAAGATTAAAATTTATTTTCATGATATATTCTGCTATATTACAGATATTATTTTTTAATTTACTTACAGTGTAAACAGTCTTAATTAGTATGCTACATATAAAAACAAAACTCCTATTATAAAACTTATTTAGAATTTAGTAAAAATGAGCTAGTTTAAAAGATTTAAATAACTTGACTTTTAAAACTTACTATTGTAATATTTTAAATATTACAATAGTAAGTTTTAGGTGTATACTCAGACATAATTTTACTACTTGAAAGGAGAGAACAATGTTACTGATAGTTATAATAGCTGTTTTTATAATAGCTTTAATCAACATAATTATATTAGGTAAAGAAAATATAAAAGGAATAATTATTCCTGTAGCTTTATTTCTTGTAAGTGACTTCTTATTTCTTTGTGGAAATATTATATTGAGAGGAGGAGTGATTTTACTATTCGTAGGATTATTTGCAATACCATTAATGTTGATTGCTTTCATATGGATTTGTGTACATATTATTAAACTACATCTTAGAAAAGATTTAAATAAAAGAAAAGTAATCGGATGTATAGTTTGTACTTTTATAAGTATATCTACTATATTTCTTCCTGGACCAAGTGAAAGTTTTAGATTCCAACTTTACAAAAAGGATTATATAGAGGTTGTACAAGCAGTTTTAAAAGCATGTGATGAGAAAAAGTTAAATTCTGAATATAATCTAAATATTAAACTTGGCAAAAAGGAGTTAGAAAATATTTTTTCAGAAGAAGTAGTGAATAAAATAAATAAGTTAAATAGAAATGTAGATGTAACTAAGATAGTTGGTAATAAAAAATCAGTTTGTTTTTTCTTTGGAGCTGAATTACAATCTGTTGATGGGATTGTATTCTTTAAAGATTTAAAAGGAAATAAGCCAGAGTTAGATTTTATAAATAAACACATTCAAGCTCCACGTTTAGAGTATATGACAGATGATGTCTATTATTTTAAAGGAGGATTATAAATATACATATATAGGGGAGGAGTAAGATATGAAAAGAAAGACAAGTTTTATTTTAATAATTATTCTATTAATCATTGCATTTATAGCAAAACATTCAATGGAAAGTAATCAAAAGAGTAAAGAACAAAATATTAAGAGTAACAATACAAATTTTAAATCAAATGAATTGGATAGTAAAGATAGTACACAACAGAAAAAAGATAAAGTTAATGTAGTTGATTATAGTGATTGTTTCAAAGATATTAGTGGAGGGGCTGTTTTTTATAGTAGTAAAAATAAAGAATATAATATATACAATAAAGAGTTAATTGAAACAAGGGCTTCACCTTGTTCTACTTTTAAAATAATTTCAACATTAATTGGTTTAGAAAAAGGAATAGTAAATTCAAAAGAATCAGTTATGGGGTATAATGGCACAATTTATGAGATTGAAGATTGGAATAGAAATCTTAATTTAGAAGAAGCATTTAAAGTATCTTGTGTTTGGTATCATAGAAAACTGATGAATCAAGTTGATGCTAAATTTGTTCAAAATACACTAGATAATCTAAAATATGGGAATTGTGACATTAGTGAGTGGGAAGGAAATTTAAAAAATGGAAGTAAAGATTTAAATGGGTTCTGGTTAGAATCTTCATTAAAAATCTCTCCCAAAGAGCAAACACAAGTATTAACTAAAATTTTTGAGGGTGATACAAGTTTTAAAAAAGAGAATATTAATCTCTTGAAGGAGATTATGAAAATAGATACAAATGATAAGAAAATAAATGTATATGGTAAAACTGGAACAGGATTTGATGAAAAGAAGCAATGTGTTGATGCATGGTTTGTTGGGATGGTAGAAAATGAAGATGATACATATTACTTTGCTATTAAATCAGATGATTCTAATAAAAAAATTGGAGGACCAAAAGTAAAAGAGATTGCAATTGATATAATTAATAACTATTACAGTACTATATAATAGACATAACTTTATACTAAAATATTAGGTAGATTTAAGTAACTATGCAATGAATTGATAAATATATTGCATAGTTTTTATTTTATTTATATTATTTTAAGTATATGTAAAAGGATATGAGCAAAATTTTAATAAAAAATAATCTTATATTGGTTAAAATTTATAAGGTGTTTATGTAAAGTATCATATTTAATTGAAAAAAGTATTTTGAGAGAGAGTCAACATTTAGTTTGAAGTGTCACTATAATGTCATTTTGGATTGCTAAACTTTAACTATAAAGGAGATGATTATATATGGAAATACTAAAATGTGAAAATTTAACAAAGACATATGGCTCAAATCAAACTATGGTGACGGCTCTTAATAATTTGAATTTATCAGTTCAAAAAGGTGATTTTGTATCCATAGTAGGAGCCTCTGGTTCTGGAAAATCTACATTACTACATATGCTTGGAGGAGTAGATAGACCTACATCTGGAAAAATTTATATTGAAGATACTGAGATAGCAAGCTTAAAAGAAGAAGCATTGGCAATTTTTCGACGCAGAAAAGTAGGGCTTATATATCAGTTTTATAATCTTATACCTACTCTTGATGTTAGAAAAAATATATTATTACCAATGTTACTTGATAAGAGGAAAGTGGATGAAGATAGGTTTTCGGAAATTGTATCTACCTTGGGATTAACTGATAGGCTAAAACATCTTCCAGGTCAACTTTCAGGTGGGCAACAGCAAAGAGTAGCTATAGCTAGAAGTTTAATATATAGACCAGCTATTTTATTAGCAGATGAACCAACAGGTAATCTTGATAGAAAAAATTCTGAAGAAATTGTAGATTTACTAAACTTATCAAATAAACGATTTAATCAAACAATACTTCTTATTACTCATGATGAAAAAATAGCATTAGAAGCAAATCGCATTATAACTATGGAAGATGGTATGATAGTTTCTGAAAAGGTGGTGAAGAAATGAATATTCTTCAAGAATACACCTTAGATTTTGTACGTCGTAATAAGCGTAGTAGTATAGCTATAATGTTGGCTATATTACTTACTACAACTATGATGTCTTCTTTATGTGGATTATTATATACAATGTGGAGTGATTTTATAAGACTTTCAGTTGAGAAAGAAGGTAATTGGCATGGAGAATTATTTGATGAAACTCATGGAAGTGACTTATCATTAATTGAAAATTTCTCTTCAGTTGATGATGTGATGATTAAAGGACCATGGTATGTAGGTAAAATTAATGCTGATAAAAGGGATTACATAATTTATAGAAATGCCACATCAGAATATTGGAATTCTATGCCAGAAAAAGACACTATACTAGAGGGGCGTCGACCAAATAATGCTAATGAAATTGCACTCTCAAAACAATATTTTGAAAGTAATCCAAATGTAAAAGTTGGTGATAAGATTACTATCCCAATAGGAGATAGGGTTTTAAATGGAAATTATATTGTACCTACAGCACCAACAGCAAAAGGTGAAAGTTTTAGAAAGATTTCAGAAACTGTGTTGACAATAGTAGGGAAAATAGATGTTACTACTTCATCAGTTGTACCTGCATATACAGCTCTTGGTTATCTTGATAGAGCAAGTATAAAGCCTAGTGATAATATTACTGTATATTTGCGATTTAAAAATATTAGAGATACATATAAAGAGCTTCCAAAGCTTGCTAAATCATTAGGATGGAAAATGAATGAATATGGAAAATACAATCTTAAGTATAATAGTAATTATCTTTTAAAGATGTTAGTCTTTTCTCCAGAACAGAAAGCATCTATGAACAGTATAGAAAAATTTTCAACACCTCTTATGTATTTAACAATAGCAATCTTTACAGTGGCTGTATTTGTAATGGTGATTTATAATGCTTTTGCATTATCAGCAAATGCTAGACTTACTCAATTGGGCATACTAGCTAGCATTGGAGCATCTCCAAAGCAGATTAAAAAGTCTGTAGTTTTTGAAGGTTTTTTATTGACAATTATCCCTTTACCTATAGGCTTATTTTTAGGGTGGGCATTGTGTAATGGCCTTGTAAGTTATATTAATTCAGTAAATATTAATATTGATAATCAACAGGTAATCTTTACTTATGGTATTCCTGCTTTCTTACCAGCTGTTTTACTTACAATAATAACAGTATGGGTTTCCGCACTGATACCAGCACGTAGAGTATCAAAACTAGCACCTATAGAAGCAATCAGACAAGGTGATAGTGTTAAAATTAAAAGTTCTAATAAATACTCATTAACAAGGTTATTTGGTATAGAAGGAGAACTTGCAGTAAATGCGCTTCGTGCCCGTAAAAAATCTTATCGTACTGCAACAATATCTTTAACACTTTCTTTTTTATTATTGACAAGCTTTCTAAATATAATTGCATGTCAAAAAGGTGCAGAGAGTGTTTATGGTAGTGATATTTATGCGAGTCAAAGGGATATATCATTGTATTTGGAAAATAGTGAACCCACAGAAAAACAGTTTTTAGAGCAATTAAACAATACACAAGGTGTAGAGAGTTCATTATATTATCTAAAAATGTCTGCAGCAACTTGGTTAACTGAAAAAGATGCTTCAAAAGAGCTTGCAAAGAGTGGAGGATTTAAAAATATAGTCTCAGCTAAAAAATATTCTCCTATAGAACGTGATGGTAAGTTTCGTATCACTTCAACTATGATTGGACTTGATGATGAGAGTTTTGCAAAATATTGCAAACAACTTTCTATAGACCCCAAACCATATTATGATACAAAAAATCCAATTTCAATTGTATATAATCGTGAGGAAGATGTTGAGCGTAGTACACGTAGGGATAAAGTATATATAGATTATTTAAATCTTTCTGTAGGAGATAACATTACATTGAATGAAAAAGTATATGATGAAGATGAGGGAAATTATACTTTTAACATGAAAGTAGGAACTATTACAGATACACTTCCACAAATAGCAGAAAGGCTTGGTAGATACACACTAATTCAAGTAGTACCAATGTCTACAGTACAAGATGTGTCTAAAAATTACCATGAAAATCGTAGATTAAAATCAAATAGGATAACAGGGCTATTTAAAATAGATAATCATGATAATATTTCTAAAGTAAGAAAAGAGTTTGAATCTATTTGCAACCAATATTATGGGTCAGGTGATTATAGGATTAATGATGTTGTAGAAAATGAAGAGTTAAGTGATAGTGGACAAATAACTATGAATTTAATAGTAGGATTTATTACAGCATTGTTAGCTGCAATTGGTTTATCAAATGTATGGGCGACTGTTTCAGGGAATCTTAGAAGTAGGCGACAAGAATTTGCTATGTTACGTTCTGCAGGATTGTCTCCAAATGGCATGAAAAAGATGATTATCTTAGAAGGATTATTTTTTGGTCTTACACCATTATTACTCAGTATTCCTGTGCAAATAGCTATATTGTATGCTTTCATCCATATAAATGAAATAAGTTTTATGGAGTACTTATTATTTGCACCAATATCCATAGTGACGAGCTTTACCATATTGATACTTATTGTAGTAATAGCATCGTATATTATGGGATGTAAACAATTAAATAATGAAAACATAGTAGAATCTATAAAAAATGAGACAATATAAACAAGATTTATTTGAATATTTTTTAAAAGCAACTTTAAATAATATTGTGTGTAAGTTATAGATAATGTATAAATGATAAATAAGATATAATGTAACTGGATTATAGGTGTTTTCCTATAATCCAGTTTTTTATGTATAAAACTTAATTATGAATCTTGCACCACCATGATGACAATTTTCTGCATGTATAGTACCATTTTGATTTTCGATAATAGACTTTGATAGAGCAAGACCTATACCAATGCTGTATTTGCTAGCATTTTTACCACGATAAAATCGATTGAAAATATATGGCAGGTCTTCTTGAGCAAAACCTTTACCATTATCTTCTATAATAATTTCAATGTATAGAGGATTTTTACTATAATAAGCAACAATCTGTCCACCATCTTCTACATGTTCACTACAGTTTTTAAGAATATTTAAAAGAGCTTCCAAAGTCCAGTTAATATCAATGTTAAATTCTACAAACGAAGAGTCTTCAATAAGAAATGTCTGGTTTTTTTCTTTTAAAATTTCTTCTATAGGTTCAACTGCATGAGTAAGAAGAGAATGGACATCTATAAGCTTACTTTCAAATATTAAAGTATTTGCATCTAACTTTGACAAAGTAAGTAAGGATGACACCAATCTTTCTAATCTTAATATTTGATTTGTAAGTCTGTTGAGGTAATCTATTTCTTCCTCGGGACAACTTTCTGCAAGTAACTGTGCCATGAGCGACATAGAAGTAATTGGAGTTTTAAGTTGATGTGCGATATCTGCAAGATTATCTGAAAGAGTTTGTCTTTCTTTTAAAGCAAATTCTTTTGAGCAACGAAGTTCTCCCACAGTTTTGTATATCTCGTCTTCAAGATGTGAAAACTCATCTTCACAACGTAAAAGTACAGATTCTTTTCCTAAATTTACTTCTTCTAAATAGCTCGTAAGCATATTTATTCTATTCATATTTTTTCTTTTTTCTCTATACTGAATTATAAACATAACTATAGCCATTGTTGACACTATAATAAAGGACACTATCATGAAATAAAAAAAGTTTTTATACCAAAATGTATTTTTAGTATAACCATGTTTTAATAAAATCTCATTTCCCACATTAAAGTCATGAGAATCTGAATTTTTTAGTGATTCTAAAATATGTTCTGTAGATTTAGGATTAAGTTGATAGGATGTACCAATGGTTTTAGCTATCATATTATATTCTTCAGAAGAAGTTACAGTTGTTAGAATTATACTTAACAAAATAGTAATAACTAAACAGAATACTATAAAAATAACAGTATTATTGATATATTTTTTTATTTTCACTAGCTGTCCTCCATTCTGTATCCTATACCTCTCAAGGTTTTTATACAGGATGGATTTTTTAGTTTTTCTCTAAGTCGCTTTATTGTAACAGTAAGAGTATTATCATTTACAAAGTTGCCATCTATATCCCAGAGCATTTCTAATAGTTTTGCACGAGTAAGTGCTTTATTTTTATTCTCCATTAGACTTAGGAGTAGTTTGTATTCTCCTGCTGTCAAAGAGATTTCAATATTGTCCAAATATACTTTGACTTCATCTTTATTCAATCTTATATTTTCACATGTAAGAGTGCTAGTAGTGTTAGAATGAGTACGTCTAAGTACAGCATTAATTCTAGATTGAAGTACTGAAAGTAAGAATGGCTTAACCACATAGTCGTCTGCACCCATATCCAAACCTTGTACAATATCTTTTTCATCATCGCGCACTGTCAAAAATATCACTGGAATATCTCTTATATTTTTAACATATTTACAAAATTCATATCCAATCCCATCAGGTAAATTTAAATCAAGTAGAATTAAATTGATATCTTTGTCAAATTTTTTCTTAGCTTCAGTGATTGTACTATAACAACAAACTACATGGTTTTTCTTTTCTAGGGAAGCTTTTATCCCAAATGCAATTGTATCATCATCTTCTAAAAGAAGTATTTTTGCCATTTATTTTCAGTCCTTTCATTTAAAAGAAATTATAGTGTAAAAATATGGTTATCAGCATAAATAACTAACTGCTTGTGTGATATTGAATATTCAGTTACCAAACTGGAATTTGTTTTAATCTTTACTATTGCTCTTTTCTATAATAGTTCCAAGACCAGCTCCTACTATCATTCCAAATACTAATCCATAACACATAGATATTCCAGTTTTTCCTTGAGAGATACCAATCGCAAAACCGATAGCAATACCAATACCTGCACCTATAAACATAAATAAAGTAACATAACTATTTCTTTTATCTTTTTCTTCCATACACAGCCCTCCAACGTAAATTTCTATTTATACAGATATTATACAGATACACAAAATCATACACAATGGAAATCCTTGTTCTACAACAAAGTTATCATTTTATCCTCTAGATTATCCTGCACAGAAAATAAAATTCCTGTCAAAAAACTTATAAATTAAAACTACGCTTTAAGTGAATCTATCAAAAGACCAAGAGTGGTTTCAATAAATTTTTTTTCTTCTATATTAAAATTGTTGAGATACGATTTTCCTGTTATAGATAATAAATTAAAAAATCCTGTAAGTGTAAATATTGATGAATACATAAGAGTGGGTATCTCAATATCTGACCTAATACTTCCATCAACTTTTCCTATTTCAAATAGTTCTTGTATTTCTTCAAACATAAATTTATTGAAAGAAAAAAACTTTTCTTTAAAAGGTATCTCTAAGTCTGAGTTTTTAGATTGTACAAGTCCAATCATTCCCATTAAAGCTAGTAAAGAAGGCTCTTTACAGTAGAATTTATGAAATGCAGAATATGAAAATTTTAATCTTTCAAATCCAGTTTTACCTTTTGAACTTTCTATTTTAACACTATCCCAAAGTCTTTTATACCCTCTTAGTACAACAGCAAAAAACAAATCTTCCTTGCATGAGAAATATTTATATATAGTACGTTTTGTATATTCTGTTTCCTTTGCTAGTTCATTCATAGAGGTGTTATCAAATCCATTAAGACAAAATAATTTTTCTGCTTTGACAACAATTTCATTTTCTCTTTGGATTTTTTCTTTATCTCTTTTTGATAATTCTGGCATATAAAACACTCCTTTTTACTGATTCCATTGATAAAATAGTATACTAGTGGTATACTTATATAACAACGGTATACTATTGCGAATAAAATTAATGTAAAGCACTATAATTTATTATAACTTTACTAATTAATTATATAGGTAAAATATAAAAAAGGGGGATTTATTTATGCAAATAAAAGAAAATATCTTGTTGTTAGATAGTACTCGTGGTGCAAATTGTTTTATTGTGTTTGATGAAGAGATTACATTGATAGATACAGGACTTCCTTTTATGGGGAATGGTATAATTAAAGAATTAAAAACACTTGGGATTCAACTAACTGATATTAAGCATATTTTACTGACTCATCATGATGTTGACCATATGTCTAATATTAAGTTATTGAAAGAATATACAGGAGCAAAAGTGTGGGCTCATATGGAAGATATCCCATTTATTATAGGAGAGAAGGATAGACCTGGATTCAAAAAATTTATTGGAAAGACAATTGCAAAAAGAATTATTAAAGATATAGAGCCTTATAGAGACAATATGCAAGTTGGAAATATAAAAATTATTCATACACCAGGACATACACCAGGACATGTTTGTATGCTTTTTGAAGATGTTTTGTTTGCAGGAGACTTAGTTAAGAATAAGAACGGAAATATAATTCCATATCCTAATCTGTGGAACTGGGACTCTGAAAAAATGATGAAATCTGTAAATGAGTTAGAAAATTTAAAATACAACTGGATATGTATGTCTCATGGAAGCCCTTGTACTAAAGAATAAAAATAATAACTATTGACTATATACAACGTTGGTGATAGTATAATATCCAAGATAGAGTATAAGGTGGTGAATTTTTCTGATACGTACTTTAATTTTATATTATTTAAATATTAAGCCAACACATGGATATGAAATTCAAAAATTTTTACAAGTTTCTGGTGCAGATAGATGGACCAAAATACAATCTGGTTCAATCTACTATGCTTTGACAAAGTTAGAAAAAGATGGATTAGTTAGAGTTTTGAGAGAAGAAAAAAATGGTGCTAGAATTCGTAAGATTTATGAGATTACACAAAGTGGTAAAGTGGAGCTAAGAGAAGAACTACAAAAAGAACTGCAAATGCCTATAGTTCCAATAGGTTCAAATAAGTTTTTGTTGTATAATATTTTAGATGTATTACCAAGAGATACTATACAAACCAATCTTGAAAAGCATATAAAGCATCTGATAGAGCAGAAAAAGTATTGGGAAAACTGGAAAGAAATTAAAAAGATTGATAAAAAAAGCCTTCCAACAGAAAGAATTGCCTTTGATATGACAATTGATAATTTAAATTATCAAATACTATGGCATGAGGAAATACTAAATAATATTGATAAGTACATATCTGTTGGTTATGAAACACAGAACGTCATTAAATCTATAGATTTTTCAAATATAGAAGAAGATTTTTTATTTGCAAATGAGGCAACAAGTGAACTATTAGAGGTTCAAAAACTCAGAGATGAAATAATTAATAATCCAGACAAAGCTATAGAAAATATAGATAAAATAATACTAAAATTACAAAATAAAAAATAAGTTTATTCATAATAACACGGGTCAAAGACTCGTGTTTTAAAAAAACAATATATACAACATTGGATATATAATATTGGTTAAAATATTAGGAGGTTTTATAAATGGAAAATGTACTATTAGAGATTGAAAAGTTATCTAAAAGATATAAAAATAAGGAAGTTGTATCAAGGGAGAGTTTTAAAATACTAGAAGGGGACATTTTAGGTTTTATTGGGCCAAATGGAGCAGGAAAAAGCACCTCTATTAATATGTTTACTACGATTTTATCTCCAGATAGTGGCGATATATATTATAAAGGTAAAAGTATCAAAAATCAGCAAAATGTTTTTAAAAGTGCTATTGGTGTTGTGCCACAAGAACTGGCAATATATGAAGATTTAAGTGCATATGATAATGTTAAATTCTTTTGTTCATTGTATGGTTTTAGAGGAAACGAACTCAAATCTCGAACTAAAGAGGCCTTAGAGTTTGTTGGACTTTGGGGTAGACACAAAGAACTTCCATCAAAATTTTCTGGAGGAATGAAACGCAGATTAAATATAGCTTGTGCAATCGCACATAGTCCTAAAATTCTCATTATGGATGAGCCAACAGTTGGAATTGACCCTCAATCGAGAAATAAAATTATGGAAGCAATTAAAACGATTAATAAGAATGGTACAACAATTATTTACACTAGTCACTATATGGAGGAAATAGAAGCTTTATGTAATAGGATTGTTTTAATTGACAAAGGAGTAATTTTAGAAGACTTAGATAAGAGCGTATATAAAGATAAGTATTTAAAACTTGGTTGCAAGACCTTGGAGGATATTTTTTTATATCTTACAGGTACAAATTTGAGAGATTTGGAGGAATAATATATGAGATATTTTTTACCATTGTTTAGATTAGGAATAAAGAGAAGAAGTAAAGATTTTTTTATTTTATTTTATAATATTGTTTTTCCATTAATAACCATAATGTTATTAGGGTATTTAACATCAAAATCTTATGGAACAGAATTTACATCATATAACTATTATACTATTGTCACAATACCATTTTGTGTACTTATGGGAATTATTAGTGTTTCATATGCGTCACAAGATGAGAAAATTTCTAGTACATCATATCGTTATATGATTTCTCCTATTTCTATAACAGCACTAGTACTTTCAAAACTTTTTTCTTGTACAATTATACTTTCACTGTGCAATGTAATAACTTTAATGATAATAAAAAGTGTTTTTCAGATAAGTTTTGGTGGAAATTTTTTAGTTATTATTTTTCTTTTAGTGTGTGAATCAACTGTAGTATCAGCTATAGGTTTATTTTTAGGTCTTGCATGCAAAAACTTAGATATACTACGTAATATCATTAATATACCAATAGTGGTTTTTGGTTTCTTAGGAGGAGTATTTTTTCCAGTTAGTTCATTAAACCCAATTGTTTCATTAGCAATTAATATATCACCATTGACTTGGGTCAATAGGAGTATAGTTACTTGTATTTATGATAATAATTTTCAACCTATTTTTTATATATCATCTATATTTGTAATGATAAGTATTTTAATTACAGTACTTACAGTTAAATTTTTTAAAAAGGAGGCATTTATATAGTGAACTTAATAGGTATTTTTAATAATAATTTTAAAAGAAATATAAATAAAAAATCAGGATTTTTAGTAACACTCTTATTTCCAATAATTATAGTAATACTTGGAGTAATGGCAAACTACATAAGTAAACCATCTTTTAATATTGGTATTTTAAGTGAGTATAAAAATGAGCAAGTTTTAAATGAATCTGAAAAGAATATTTATACAGATATGGTTAAGGCATTAAAAAGTACTCAAGGAATTGATGTTGAAACTGCAGATTTTAAAACAGTTAAAACTGATATTATAACTGGAAAATATTCTGCTGTTATATATTTTAATAAGGGTAATTTCGAACTTTATTCTATAAAAGATAAAAGTACAAATAATATATTAGAGTATTTAATAGAATCATATAAAGAAGATTCAACACCTATAAATATAAGTAAACTACAAGAAAATACATTAGGGGTTTTGCAAAGAATAATTGCTTTTATTGTATTATTTTTAATGATAACATCTACTATTACAGCATCAATGATTATTAAAGATAAGAATTCAGGTACATTTACAAGAATATTATATTCACCACAAAATATAAGAGGATATGTGTTAGGGAATATGCTATATAACTTTGCAATCACATATTTTCAATATCTAGTTTCTATAACTATTATTAAATTATTTAATATTGATATTAGTATCAGTTATATAAATTTACTTTTAATGGGTGTATGGATATCGGCTTTGGCAACTTCTTTTGGAACATTTGTATCTTCCTTGTTTAATAAAGAGATGTATGCAAATTTATTTGCTACTGGTATATCTCTTATATTATCACTTGTTGGTGGTTCATTTATTCCAATTGATAAAATGCCTACTATGTTGCAAAATATGAGTATCATAAGTCCCATACGATGGTTTATAAGTATTTCCACTTACATGGAAGATGGGAAAGGATGGTTTTCTAATATGAACTATATTTATATTTTAACAGCAACAATAGTAGCTTTAATTTTGTTAACTGTGGGATGGACTAAAAGAGTAAAATATTTAAATAAAATTGAGAACTAAATAAAATTAAAGAAAAAATAAATAGTTATAATTAAAATAAGTAAACAATCACATTATCCTATTAGTGCAATGTGATTGTTTATCCTAGATTATAAATATTATAATACATGGTTATAATACAGATGTTTTTTAGAATAGCCATGTATCAGTATTAAAGCACATTTTTTGTATATCATCAATAAAACAACTTACATGGTATCCATCAGTAGCTGCATGATGTACTGTTATAGAAAGAGGGAGAAGTATTTTTTCATCTTTTTGATGATACTTACCTGATTCAACTGTAGGAAAAAAATAATTTTCAAGACCATGATTATGTACAGTAAAGCTTTTAAAACTAATCCATGGAAGACATGAAACAGTATAGCAATTTTTTGGAGGATTAGGTTTTGCTAAAAAACCATAATTTTTTCCATATTGTTCAACATCATTTAAGTAACTCTTATAGAATATTGAAAAATCTTTATTGTATTCTGTCCATATTGATGAAAAAGTTTTATTATCATCATGAAAAATTGCATAGAATGGAGTTAAAGTATCCCAATATCCTAGTTCATTTTCATCATATGCAATCTTTAGTTCTTTATATCGATTTAAACAAGTTGTTACTATATATAGATATGCTGGATAAAATTTGATATTTTTCTTTTTTGTTTCATCAAGTAAATGAGTAATATCTATTTCTATAGTTAAATCAAATCCTACATTTGTCATCTTTGAAAAATAATAAAAATGTGTATATCGTTCCCAGTTTTGTAAGTCAATTTTATGGAATTGTTGTTTACTCATATAAAATCACCATATCCTTTATAAGATTTATTTGATTATCAATATCGTTATCTGTAAGTATTAAAACAGGTGCGGATGTCTTCATACTATCAAGCAAGAACATTATGTGTGTTGCAAGTATTGTAGAATTACATTTTTTAAATTCATTTTTAGATTGTCCATAATCTATTAACTTCGAAAGCATTGTAATAGCTGAGTTATATCTTTTGTTCATATAATCACGCTGGTCTTTTTCTACAAAAGCAAATTCATGGATTGCAAAATCTAGTCCAGAATATTCACTTTGTATTTCTGACTTTTGTTGATTAAGAAAATACTCTAACATTTGCCTAGCTGATATATTTTCTTTGATACTTTCATCTAATAAATTTTTAGCATTGTTTTTATGAGAATTTAGCATATCAATAAAAATTTCTTTTGTTGAATTAAAATGTCTGTATAGACCACCACGACTTAAATTACATGCTTCACAAACATCTTTCATAGTTACATTACTGTAGCCTTTTTCAGAAAATAACCTTATTGAAGTATCAATAATAAATTGTTTAGTTTGCATTCCTTTTGTTGCCATAGATTTTCCTCCTTTGCGACATGTGTGTCGCTTTTGATTATAAGACACTTGTGTCGCTTTGTCAATTTAAATTTATATAGTATAAAACAGTTAGGTGTAAGATAACTTAATTTATTTTAAATTAAGAAAGAAATTTATTAAAGATAGTAATAATAATATTGACTTTTAAAACTTACATATGTAATATATAAATTACTATCAATTATAATATTTAAGATACATATTTTTTATGAGTATATTTAAAAACAATAGACCAATAAAAAAGTATATAATTGATATATTTATGGGCTTATTTTAAATTTAAAGCTTACATATGTAATATATTGAAGAATAAGGGGGTTTGTATGAAAAAAAAGATAAAAACAAAGAAATTACTAATCCTTGGAGCTTTAATCTGTTTAGTTACAGTTATTATTGGTCTTACAATTAATTTTGTATTGAATGGATTTAATAAAATCAAACCAGATGAAGTATTAAAACAGTATATGTCTTTCGCAAATGAAAGACAATATGAAAAAATGTACAATCTATTAGATGAGAAAAGTAAACTAGAAAACAAAAAAGAAGATTTTGTCTCTAGAAATAAAAAAATATACGAAGGAATTAGTGCACACAATATAAGTATTGATATTAAGGACATTAAAAAAGATGAAGATGAAGGTACAAAAATAAATTATGATTCTAAAATAAACACTTTAGCAGGAGAAATCTCATTTTCAAATGAAGTATTGTTGACTAAAGACAAGCAAAAAAACTATAGAATAAGATGGCAGTCAAAAGTTATATTTCCAGAACTTGAAAATGATAATAAGGTTCTAGTATCAACACTTAAAGCTAAAAGAGGAAATATTTTAGATAGAAATGGTGAAGTACTTGCTGGTCAAGGTCTTGCATCTGTTATAGGATTAGTGCCTGGAAAGATGAGTAATAATGTAGAAGACCTAAAAAAACTATCTGATTTACTAGATATACCAGTTGAGCAAATCCAAAAAAAATTAGATGCATCTTGGGTAAAAGAAAACTCAATGGTACCTATAAAAACTATTGAAAAAATAGAAGAAAATCCAGATGGATCTGTAAAAGAAAAAGATAAATCATTACAAGAATCATTACTTAGCATTTCAGGAGTTAAAATATCTAATACAGAGGTAAGAGCATATCCACTAGGTGAAAAAGCTGGTCATTTAACTGGGTATGTTCAAAATGTGAATGCAGAAATATTAAAAGAAAAAAAGGGAAAGAACTACAATGTTAATAGCATAATAGGTAAAATTGGTTTAGAAAGTTTATTGGAAGACAGAATACGTGGTATTGATGGATGTGAGATTATCATAGCTGATAGATATGGAGATAAAAAAGAAACTTTAGCAATTGTTCCAAAGCAAGATGGGGAAGATATCAAACTGACCATTGATTCGAAGATACAGAGTAAATTATATGACCAGTTGAAAAATGATAAAGGTTGCGCAGTAGTTATGAATCCTAAAACAGGAGAGATTTTATCTCTTGTAAGTAGTCCATCATACAATCCAAATGAATTTATACTAGGTATGTCAGGGGATAGATGGAAGGAACTCAATGAAAATGAAAATAAACCAATGTTATAATAGATTTAAAGCCAGACTATGCCCTGGGTCTTCTTTCAAACCAGTTACTGCTGGTATTGGTATAACAACAGGAAAGATTAATCCTAATGAAAATTTTGGACATAGTGGTCTTAGTTGGCAAAAAGATTCTAGTTGGGGAAGTTATAAGGTAACTACATTAAAGGATTATGGAAATACTGTAAATATGAAAAATGCATTGATTTACTCTGATAATATTTACTTTGCCAAAGCAGCATTAAAAATAGGTGAAAATGTATTATCAAAAGAATTGTTAAAACTGGGATTTGAAGAAAGTATACCATTTGAATTTGGATTAGCTTCTTCAAAATTTGGTACTGACAATAAATTTGATACAGAAATACAATTAGCAGATAGTGGGTATGGTCAAGGTAAAGTACTTGTAAATCCAGTACATATGGCATCAATATATTCAACTTTTGTCAATGATGGAAGTATGATAAGGCCTTATCTTGAATTTAAAGAAAATCCACAGGCTGAATTCTGGAAAAAAGATGTGTTTTCTAAAGAGTCTGTGAAAATTATTCGTGATGATTTAATTCAAGTTATTGAAAATCCAAATGGAACAGGCCATAGTGCTAAAACTGAAGGAGTTACTATTGCTGGAAAAACTGGTACAGCAGAAATTAAAGCATCAAAAGATGATACTACTGGAATAGAGCTTGGATGGTTTAATGCTTTTACAGTTGATGAAAATAGTGACAAACAGTATTTAGCATTAGCTATGGTTGAAGATGTGAAACATCGTGGAGGAAGCCATTATGTTATACCTATTATAAAATCAGTATTTGAAGATTAATATGATGTATTAGAGATTATATTTTTGGCTTATTTTTAGATAAAAGTCAAACTAATAAGAGACTTCACTATATAGTGAAGTTTTTTATTAGTTCAAAAAATAAAATAGTGGCAACAATTGAGGATGTGAGGGAGAGTTGCCACTATTTGTATAGGGTATTATATTATGTTTTTAAGCTAGTTTTACTATCTTCTATGTTTATATAATAAACCTTGTATATGAATTTTATAGAGAATTAATTTGAATATTGTATGAAGTTTTTAAATCTTAAAGAAAAAGTATTAGGTTTTATGTAAATAAATAAAAACTTACATAAATATTTAAACTATTTATAAATAAAATCCCATATTTAGAGTATTTATATAGATATGTGTAAACAAATTACAGCCATCAAATTTTTTTATTGTAATTTTAAAAGTATATTTGCATTAATTTGTCTTATATATTTTTTTATCATTTAAAATAGACAATGTTATTTTGGATGCTGTGATACCATTAGAATAATCTTTACTTTGAATGTTTGTTGCAAATAAATAAGTATTTCCATTTTTTTCTAAATAGCCTATAAACCAACCATTTACATCTTTTCCATTTATATTAGCAGTACCAGTTTTTCCATAAAGCGATACTCCAGCTTCTTTAGATATCAATAATGAATCTTTTACAATTTTTATATTGTCATCTTTAAATTTAAATTTATTTGTATAAAAATCTTTAAGTAAATTTACCTGTTCAATAGGTGAGATTTTCAAAGAAGATTCTAACCAATAGTTTGATATCCCAGATGAAACATCACAATTTCCATAGTTAATTTTTTTTAGATAAGTTTGTACTTTCTTCATACCATTTTTTTTGTCTAAATCTTGAAAATACCAGTTAACGGAGTTTTCCATAGCAGAAAATAAGTCATGGTCTTTATTCCAAGAATCATTAGTAGAATACTTCCCATCCCAATGAATGTATGAATTATCTCTTGTTATCACACCATTTTCTAATCCCAACAAAGCACTATAAATTTTATAAGTGGAGTCTGGTGAAATTCTCGTTTTACTTTTTTCTTCATTATAAATATGATACTGATTTGACTCTAAATCATACATTACAAAACTTCCATCAAAACCCTTGAAATACTGACTTAAATCTTCATATAAAGTTTGATTACTTGTAATATTATATTTTTCATTGACATCTGCCATAATGGATAGTGTAGGGCTACTTCCAAATACAATTAAAGCTATTATTATAAAAATTAAAATACTTTTAAGTTTTAAAGCTTTTGACTCAATTTGGAAATCTGTTATCTTTAATATACGTCTTTTTATTTGCTTTTTTGAACCACCAATATCTGAAGTAAGTGTGAGATTAGATGGCTTTGATAGATTGTCTATAAAATTTATTATGGTATGTCCATATTCTATGTAGCTATTCTCATCAAGTCTTTTTAAAACTGAAATATCACATGCAATCTCACGGTCTAATCTCATTTCTTTAAGTGCATACCAGATAAGAGGATTAAACCAATATAATATTTGGAAAAAACACATTAGATAATTTACTAAAATATCTTTGTTTTTAGAGTGTTGTAATTCATGAAGTAAAATATATCTTATGTCTTTTAAAGATAATTTAGATATAGATTCGCTTGGTAATATAATATGTGGCCTAAAGTATCCAAATGTAATAGGTGTATTTATAATAGATGATTTACATAGTATAAAATTCTTATCTAAACCTATATTTTCTTTACAGTGCTTAAAAAGTGAAAGTATCTCTTCATCTTCTAAAATTTGTACTGATTTTTTTATATTTCCTATTTTAAAATTACAATGAACTGTAATAATTATCATGGTTGTAATTCCAATTATCCATAATGTTAGCAATAAAATATTTAAATTATCGAAATTAGATTGACTCAAAGATACTGAAAAATCTTTTAATGCATTTGAATTATTAATTATACTGTCTGAAGAGTTTTTTACAATAGAAGTATTTGCTGTATTATTTTCAATCTGAGTAAAACTAGATATATAGCTAAATATATTTAAATGATTAATATATTTAAGCGGAATAAATGGGATTATTAACATTATAAGTATCATAAACCCGATATTGTATTGATACATTGCAGAAATATGTTTTTTTAATATTTTTTTAGCAAGCAAAATTATAATAATTAAAAAAGATAAGGTTATTGTGCTAAGCAAGAATCGAATAAAAAATGGAGCATACATACTACTTATCCTCCTTAGTTTTCCTTTTATCTAAAATATGTCTTAATTCTTCTATATCATCTTCTGATAATTTATCATTCTCTAAAAAATTTAGTACCATAGAATTAAGTGTTCCATTATAAAAGCGATTTAAAAAAGAACTACTTTCTGTAGATACATACTCTTCTTCTTTAACAATTGGAGTATAAACAAAGACTCTGCTATTTTTTTCATATGCCAAAGCTCCCTTTTTAACCAAACGCAACAACATTGTCTGAATAGTCTTAGGACTCCACTTACTTGTTTTTACTAGCTTTTCAATCACTTCATTCGTACTAATAGGAGCATGTTTCCAAATGATTTTCATTACTTGATATTCTGCTTCTGAAATCTGTGGTAGTTTTTTCATAAGATACCTCCTTATACTTACATTTGTAATACATAAAGTATATTATCATTAGTTTGCTTTGTCAATTTTTTTAAATAGTTCATTTTTAGTCATCTAGAAAGTACATGTATTTAAATATAAATAGTATTAATTAAGCTGTATGTATGGTAAAAAATTAAATATAAGGATTATATTGACAGTTAAAAAAATGGTTGATATACTTATTGTTGATATAACAACTAAAATGGAGGTATAAATTATGATAATTACAGTTATAAATGGAAGCCCTAGAAAAAATGGGGCAACATCAAATGTTTTGACTCAGTTATGCAAAGATATAAAAAAAATTAAACCAAATGTCAAAATCAATTTTTTTAATCTAAGTGAAGTCAATCCATCATATTGCATTGGTTGTTTAAATTGTTATAAAATAGGTAAGTGTATTAATCTAAATGATAAAGTAGAGTATATTCATGATATAATTACTAAGAGTGATGGCGTTATATTTGGTAGTCCAACTTATGGAAGTAGTGTAACTGGTCTTTTTAAGGTGTTTACAGATAGAGCTCATATGATGTTAGAGCGATTATTGTATCATAAACCATGTATAGCAGTTACAACATATGAAAATGCTCGTGGTTCAAAAGCTATTTCTTTTATGAAATCAATGGTTTTAGATTCAGGAGGTTATGTTTGTGGTCATTTATCTGTAAAGGTTGGATTTAATCAAAATCCTATAGTTGAAAGAGTAGAATCAAAGATACAAAAGGTATCTAAAAAATTTGTTTATTGTATAGAGGAAAAGAAAAATCCACCTGTGTTTTCTCAAATCTACGACTTTATTGCTATGAATATTATTTTAAAGCCAATGGCATTTAAAAATATTGAGCAATATAAAGGAATAATTGATAGATGGGAGGCGCAAGGTATTATTTAGATGGAGGTATTATGAGAGATTTTGAGAAATTATATGAAGTTACAAGTAAGTTAATAAGTACTTCATTGAAAGTAAAAGAAGATTTAAAAAAGATGTTTAAGCAAAATGGGTATGATATAACAACTGATCATTATGCTTTATTAAGATTTCTATGGGAACAAGATGGAATTTCTCAAATAGATTTGTGCGAAAAATCATGTAAGGATAAATCTAATACAACAAGAATTTTAGATGTTATGAAAAATAAAGGCTTGATTGTTCGTAAAGTAGATGTTAAAGATAGACGAAAATTTCAAATATTTTTAACAGATGTAGGCAGAGAATTAGAAGAGCCATTAAATAAAATTGCAGATATATATGCAACAGAGACATTTAAAACTATTTCAGATGAGGAGCTGTCTTTATTTACTGAAGCTTTAGATAAACTCAGTAAATAAGTATAAACTATGTTTTAAGAAGTCTTTTTAACTCATTGATGATACAAAACAATAGAAAGAGGGATAGGGATGAGTTCTAAGATTTATTATTTTTCTGGAACAGGAAACTCTTTAGTGGTTTCAAAGACTTTAAAAGAAATGTTAAATGAAAATGGGGAAGTAATACCTTTAGCTATACATAGAAAAGAAAGACATATAGACGTAAATGAAGATATATTGATAATTGTTTTTCCAGTTTATTTCGCTGATGTTCCTGATATAGTAAAGTTTTTTATAGATAAGTTAAATTTTAATAGTAATACTCATATATATGCTATTGCCACTTGCAATGGGGTGGCTGGACACAGTTTATTTACTATAGATAAATTACTTAAGAAAAAGGGTAAAAAATTATCTGCTGGTTTTTTAATTAATATGCCTGGAAATGCTTTGATAACACCTCCAGATGTTGAAGAGGAAAGATTGAGAAGTCAAACTAATAGAGTAGCTGAAGTTGCAAAATGTATCAATAACTTGGAATTTGGAAATATAGAGGGAAAAAACAATTTAAAGTCACATATAGATAGTGTTGTACTTCGTCTAGTAGGTAAAAACATGCAGATTGCCACCACTAAATTTTTTGCAGAAGATAATTGTAATGGGTGTGGAACATGCAAAAGAGTTTGTCCATTAGAAAACATAAGTATAGTTGACAGAAAACCAAAGTGGGGTAATGAGTGTGAAAGATGTTTAGCCTGTTTTCATTGGTGTCCAAAAGAGGCTATTAATATAAAAAAATCGTTTTTGACAGATAGAAAGAAGTATCACCATCCAGATGTTACAGTAAAGGATATATTTTTAGAAAAATAGATAAGTTTGATTTGTTCAATGATGGACAATATTAAAGGTTAGTGATAAATAATATTAAATAAAAATTTAAATTTACTATAAAAAAAGTACTATAATTATAACTTATGATTTGAAAAGTAGAGTGCCTCAAAGCGTTTTTATGAGGCACTTTTCTATTATTTTATAAGTTCTATCATTTTTTGAATATCTTCTGAGGCCATTTCGAATTTTGATTTTTCAATCAATAAGTTCCCACCAGTCATAATATATGATGGAAATATTCGTAAATTGTCATAATAAAGTTCATTATTACGAAGTTTGTATGTTGAAATAGAAGGAACTGCATTCTTTTTTGTATGTTTTTTAGTAATCATATTAAAAGATTTTTTTGCTACATCTCCCATTAACATTATTACCTTTAGATTACTGAATAATTTAATTTCTTCTTCTAAAATAGGCATGTGCGATTGAATAGTGTCGCGAGTTATTGTATATTCTGATTTAGGTAATTTTACTGCATTTGTTATATATATGCCTAGATTTAAGATATCGTTTATGCTAGATACTTTTATACCTGCATTTTGGAATAAAGGGATTGTATTTTTTAAGTAGTCAGCATGCTCATCTAAACTATAAAAATCATCATTAGGATTACTTGGTACAACTTCGTTAATCATTATAGTTTTTATAGAGTCTGTATCTATTGTTATATTGGGAAGATATGATAAGACTTCATTATCCTCAAAAAGATTATTATTTTTAATAAATTCATTTAAAGTTGATTTTATATTTATCTTCATATGTTTAAGCTCCTTAATTTTAAGCCTTAAATACTATAAAAAGTAATTGTAAAGCAAAAGAATTTTAAAAACATAATAGCACAATAAACATGACAACATAATGTCATGTTTATTAATTAATATCTTATATAAAGAATATCCTTTGAAAAGTTCAATTCTATTTAAAAACATAAATATGCCCTCCAGAAATAATATTAATCTATTACCATTATAAAAGAAATTAATTCTAAACTGTTATAAACCAAAGATAGTAAAATTACATTGACTTGTAAAGTTTTTAGAAGTACGATGTAAATATTAAAATTAATAAATCAATGTTTTTATAATGAAATGTATTAATAAGATTACATAAAGATTGGATGGAGATTTTATATGAAATAAATGCCAGAAGGAAAAATAAATATAGATACACAGGAAGTATTACAACAAAAAGTTAAAGAATGGAAAGCTGTATATGAAAAATATAGAAGTACTTTAAATGTAAATGCTAAGTCTATTTTGGAATTAGTAGAATATTTGAAACAAAAGTATACACTAAAAGAAGAAGCTTCGGAAGAATTTAAAAATGTAGTCATTAATAATATTAAGTTAAACAAACCTTTTTCAAAAAAGATACCGAGCAATAAAGAATTGAAACCTATTGTATTTACAATTCAAAATGAAGGAAAAGCAAAGACTTTATATGAAAATCAAGAAGAAGTTTATAGTGGTTGTTCTATTGTTGTAGGTATGGAATTTGAAACAGGTTGTGTTTTTGTGGAAGGTAGTAGTGAACTTGCTGATGAAATAACTGCATTTAAAGGATTAGATGAAGATGATATAAATAATTATTATTTAGTAGCAAATTATGTTAGATGTATAAAGAAATATAATCTTATAGATGAATAAATACTTTAAATTAGGCAAATTAAATCTAGCTGACATACTGTAGAAAATCAAAAGAAATAGATAACTGTGTATTTAAAAGTCAATTAATGTGATTTTTCTCAAAATCGTTTGATTTTACAAATTGTATTAAACTTATATACTATTTTTGCTAATTTACTACTTTTAAACCATAAAATATATCAAGATACGAGAGTATATGTAAATATACACCAAATAAAAACATAAAAAAAGACCATAAATAAAGGCGATAGCAATATTTGTGGTCATAAAGATATATAATCAAAAAATCTATAGGATTATAGTTTTAAAAAGATAACTTATTATGTTTTATTTATAGATATTAATTTATTATTATCATTCTATAATATCTATACAATCAATAATATCCATTTTTTTAATTCTCCTTAAAGGAATAAGAGTGGCTATAATACATGCAACTATAGAAACAAGTGTAGCTTGTGAAATCGAAACAATTGGGATATTAGTAAAATCAATTTTTTCTATAGTAGTCATGTTTATTATAATAGCACTGGCATATCCTGCAATTGAACCAAATATAGAAGCAGAGATTCCATAATAACAACCTTCCCATAAAAACATTTTGTATAAACTACTGTTACTCATACCAATAGCTCTCTTAACTCCAATTTCATTAATTCTAGTATTAATGTTTGTATGAGTTGTGTTAATAATGTTTAAAGTACCAATCAAACCTACAAATAGTATAATAGTCCATGCTAAAAATTGTATTTGTTTGAAACTTTCTTTAAGTTGGTTGTCTGATTCAATATACGATATCCAACGAGAACCTGGATTGTTTTTGCAAATTTGTTCAATAGATAATTTTATTTCTTCTAAATTTGATTTATCTTTAGCATAAACATTTATCTGACTGAATCTATTTTTATTTGTTAGGGTGTCATATACAGTATCATATACAATAACATCAATACCATTTAACCAACCATTACCCTGCAAATTAATCATTTTATCTACAGTATTGTATACTTTTAATTGTTTTTTATTAATTGTAATATTATCCTTTGGTTTTAGATTTGTAGCCTTAAATTTTGTATCTGATGTAGAAATAGCAATTGGATTTTTTATAAGACATAGAGAGCCATTTTTGAAATCCTCCAATAAAGAATCTTTTACAGAAGGTATTAATTCTTTAAGAGTTTGTTCATCAACTCCAATAACTTTTAACATTTCAGAACCATTTTTAAAGTTAATATCTGTATTTATTTCCCCTTGTTTATATTCAGAGTATTTGATAAAAGAGGTACGATTGATATTTTTCATGTTAACTATTTTATCTAGCGTAGATTTATCAAAGCCAGGCACTTCATTTGTTAAAGAAAAATCTCCTTTTTTTAAGTCACTAACCGATTTGGATACATCTAATACATTAGAAAATTCACTCAGTGCAACAAATACTGTTATACTCATAAATAATGATAGTATAGTTATTATAGTTCTACCTTTATTTCTTTTTAGATTTAGCCATGCTAGATGTCTTTCGAAGTTTTTGATTGGTTTTTCTCGTTTAATCTTAATTTTTCTTTTGATTTTGATAGTGCTACCAGCCATAGCAATTTTAGGAGAAACATGTGAAGCATATATTGCTGATGGTAAAGCCGCAACAAATGAAAATACTAGTGAAATACTAACACTTAATAATAGTGGAATTAAGTATGCTGTTGAATTTCTCTGTATAATCTCAGGCATTTGTTTACTGTCATTTACTAAAAATATATCTGGATTTAAAATATTCGTAACCATCTCAGTTATGCTTTCAGAAGAAACAATTCCAATTATAGCTCCAATAGGTATAGCGATAGCGCATAAAAATAAAATTTGTAAGATAATAATTTTATATAGTTGTCTTGGTTCAGCTCCAATTGCTCTTAAACATCCATACTCTTTGATTTTCTTTGTAACAGAAATTTTTAAAATATTATAGATTACAAGTCCAGAGGCCAGTAGTACTAAGAGTGCAACAAATAAAGATATTATTATAATTATAGACATGCTATCACTATTGGAACTGTTTTTATCTCCTTCAAAGTTAATTCCTAATGTATTTAAATAAACCCAGTTGTATTGAATTGAACTACGAGAAATATTGACTTTTTTGGCTAATTGATTTACAATTTCCTGAAATTTATTTTGTTGCTTTATTTTAAAATCCAATGATGATAAAGCATATCTTTTAGGTAATAGATTTTCTGATGTACCTTTACCTACAACACTATTTACTATTCCACTTGCATAGCCTGTGTAGTCATTTTCTAAAATACCACTTAGTTTAAAATTGGTTTTATAACCATAGGGTTGTTCTGTATCATTTAAGAGTGAGATATTTAAATCCATAGGAATAGTTATACCAAGTTTTGGTTTTATTCCCATAAGTTGTAAGGTGTTTTCATCTAAAGCAATCTCATTTTTATTTTTAGGAAGATTTCCAAACTTTAGTTTCATTAGTTTTGGATAGTTGGAAAGTCCTATTTTATCGTATTCTTTTACAAGTATAGAGATACCTGTATTCTTTATTTTACTAGTACCAAGTGTTGTTGAAAGACCAGCTTGGTAGATTCTATTATCTTTTTTTAGTTTATCAACTTGAGTTTTATTTAGTTGGTGAAAGGATACATGTCTATCACCATTAAAAGAGCGAGCTTGCTCTTTTCTTAAGTTTTGAAGTATGCCAATTGATTGACCTACTACAGTTGTCATTATAGTTGACATTATTATTGCAATAACAATTAATGTAGTCATAAGTTTTTGGTTTTTTAACTCTTTTATTGAAAGTGAAAGGTAATTCTTCATTACTATTTCACCTCCATAAGTACACCATCAATTATTGAAAGCTGTCTGTCAGCAAGCTTTGCAATCCTATCATCATGAGTTATTACTACTAGAGTCTTTTTAAATTGTTTTGATGTTTTAATAAGAAGATTCATAACTTCACTACCACTTTTGCTGTCTAAGTTTCCTGTAGGTTCATCTGCAAATATTACATTTGGCTTTGCAATTAATGCTCTAGCAATAGCAACTCTTTGTTGCTGACCTCCTGAGAGTTCATGTGGAAGATGATGCAATCTATCTGAGATTCCAAGCAATGATGAAATTTCATTTAAGTATTCTTTATCAGGTTGTCTTTTATCTAATAATACAGGCATTGAAATATTTTCTGAAGCTGTCAAAACTGGTAGTAGATTAAACTGTTGAAATACAAATCCAAAACATTTTCTTCTAAGAGTGGAAAGTTCCTTTTCACTATATTTATACATATCTTTCCCATCAAGTAATACCTGCCCAGATGTAGGACTATCTAATCCACTCAAGATATGTAAAAGTGTACTTTTTCCACTTCCAGAAGGTCCAATGATAGAAACAAATTCACCTGAGTTTATTTCTAAATCAATGTTGTTTAATGCAATAACTTTGTTGTTATTAGAACCATATATTTTTGATAGTTGTTTTGCTTTTATAATCATAAAAAACACACTCCTTTTTTGTATAAGAAGAGTGTAAGTCATAAAACTCAATTTTCTCTCAACTTTTATACAATTATATAAATAAAAGTAAATTATAGACAAAAAGGATATAAATATATTTGAAATACTGTGTTAAAAAATAAGATAGATAGACTTATCTATATCTATTATTTTGAATCTCAATAGAAATTATAATTTAATAAAGAAATAAGAATAAAAAATTAAAATGAAATTTCCTTAGAGAAGTTTAATTAGTTTAAAGAAAATATTTAAAGAAAATTTATTAAAACTAGGCAGATTTAAGGGTATTTGTTGAGTACAATTCAATTCGTAGGGGTATAAGGGTTAAATGGATGTAATTTACTATTAAAGAAAAAGATTCCAAAATAAAGTAGGAGTTGCTATGAACATTTTTACTTAATATTTTTATTTGTTCATAGTGGTTGATATAGGAGGAGGATAACTACTAATAAAATTAACTGTAGCTTTGAAATATAAAGCTGTTATGGATTATTATTGTGATATAATAATTGTAAACATAAAATTAAACCAGATATTGGGAGGACTATAGAATATTGGGAAGACTATACAATATGAAGATAGTATTCGCAAAACTGCGAATAGGTGCAGTTCCACTTATCTTGAGCATTGCCCTAATTTTGACAGGTATATTGTCAGTTCGTTCTATCAACAACCTTGAGGGAGATGCACGTGTTATCAATTATACAGGTATTATCCGTGGTGCTACACAGAGACTGATAAAAAAAGAACTTGCTCATGTACAGGATGATAGTTTGATTGCACATCTAGATGATATACTAACAGGGCTTTCTAATGGAAGTGCTGAACTTAATTTAATAAGACTTGAAAGTGAAGAGTATCAATCATTATTAGTAGAAATGAAAAAGGATTGGTCAGATATTAAGGTAGAAATCATGAGTTATAGAGATGGCGGTTCTGGGGACAAACTGTTTGAGATGAGTGAAGATTACTTTAACTTAGCGGACCAGTTGGTAATGGCTGCAGAGGTATATACTGATAAAATCGTTCAAGATGCTCGAAATTTATTGTTTTATATTAATATAGTGTTTATATTGATGGCAGGGCTATGTACTGTTTTTGCTTTCTGCCAAGATAAACGTCGCAGAAGATTGATTGAAGTTGAAAATGAGAATAAACTAAAAAACGAACAGTTATCAAAAAGGTTGCAAGAATTGCTTGTTCCTATAAATGAAATAACAGAACTAATGTATATATCAGACATTGATACCTATGATTTGCTATTTGTCAATGAAGCTGGAAAGAAAACTTTCAATATCAATGACGAAGAGCATTTGAAGTGTTATAAAGTATTGCAGGGATTTGATTCTCCATGTTCATTCTGTCAGAATTCTATTCTAAAAAAGGATGAAAATTATACTTGGGAACATACAAACCCAATCACTAAACGCCACTACTTATTAAAAGATAGATTAATGGAGTGGGAGGGCCGCACAGCAAGAATGGAAATTGCATTTGATATTACTGAAGCAACTAATGAAAAAATTGAACTAGAGAGCCGTTTGAAGAGAGATAATGTTCTTGTTGAATGTATTCGAGAACTTTATCGCAATCATGAAACGTTAGATGCTACTAATTATGTATTGGAACAGGTAGGAAATTTGTTTTTAGCTGAACGTGCCTACATTTTCTTATTTCATGGTGATAATCTATCTAATATTGCAGAATGGTGTAAAGAAGGTATAATTCCACAAATTGATAACCTACAGGATTTACCACAGTCAGATTTTGCAATGTGGCTCAATGTGTTTCAAAAGCGAGGCAATGTAGTTATTCATGATATAGAAGACTTAAAATTGACTATGGAATTTGAATATGAGATTCTTTTACAACAGAAAATTAAGCGTCTGGTCATGGTTCCATTAGAGCGTAATGGAAAATTAGATGGATGTATTGGACTGGATAACCCCTCTATAAACTTAACGGAAAATGCAGCTACATTTCTTGAAACTCTTAGTTATTTTATTATGATTGCAATGCATAGAAATGAAAATGAGGAAGTTCTTTATCGTTTAAGTTATTTAGACACTCTTACTTCTTTTTATAATAGAAACCGTTATATTCACGATATTGATAACCTTGTGGGCGAAAAAAATTCTATTGGCGTAGTATATTTAGATGTAAACGGACTCAAGGAAATCAATGATAATTTAGGACATGATTCTGGTGATGAGTTGCTTAAAGCATGTGCAAAAATCATTCAAAATAGCTTTGAAATAGGTTCCTACTATCGAATTGGTGGTGATGAATTTGTAATTATTTGCATAGATATAAGTGAGAATGAATTCAATGAAAAAGTTCAAAAATTAAGGAATAATTTTATGAATGATGAATGTAAAGCTGCCATTGGTTCAAAATGGGAAGAAAATTGTGAAAATATTCAATTCATTATAAAAACTGCAGACGAACTCATGTATGCTGATAAAAAAGAATTTTATCATAACCATCATGCAACAGGACGCTATCGACATAATACTGATGTATTAGAAGATTCAGATAGATTGAAAGAAAAAAATATTTAATAAACAGTTTCAAGTTTATCTGTACATAAATTTATACATAAAGAGTAAAGAAGTTATTTAAGCAGAAGCATTAGTATGTTATTTGAATGATGATGGACTGAGTTAATTGACAGATAAATTTATTATTGTATTATAAAAATTAAATTTAATTAGCGAAATAGATTTTTATGTATTTGAAATGTGTTGTGTAAATCTATCTGATTTAAAAAAATCAGATAGATTATATTTATGTTTAAGGTTGCGTCTTTTTATTAGAATGTACGCTATAGGGTATATTTTAATAAAACTTAAAAGTTTATTATGTTTTATACAAGAAAATCTAGATTAAAAATTAAAGTACCTCTAGTCTTTTGTTGAGAACTTTGTTGTAATTTTAGCACCACCAATTGGATTGTTTTCAATAAAAATAGAACCACCATGTTTCTCACATAATACTTTAGATATATAAAGACCCATACCAAAATTTAAGTTGTTATTATTTAAAGTCTTATCTTTATAAAAAGGTTTTAATGCTGATTTTATAGATTCTTCACTAAATCCCACACCATCATCTTCAATTACGAAAGTAAGGAATTCTTGCTCAAGGTATATAAGTATAGATATTTTATTTTTTGCATATCTAAATGCATTTGATATTATATTTTCAATAACTCTATGAATAATATTTTCATCAAATAATACGTTTATATTATCCACTTTATTTATAATTTTAAAAGATTTTCCAGCTTGTTTTGATAGAATAGAGATATTGCTATCTAAGTTTTCTACAAAAGCATTTATACTTGATGTAGATTTTGTAATAACTAGCTCTTCTAATCGTTGAGCATTACTCATACTATTTACATAGTATTCAATTCTGTTGATATGTTCAGACATAAGTTGTGCAGTTGATAAAATTTTTTTATCACTAAGTTTTCCTGTTGGCATGTATTTTATTAAATAATCTGAGTATCCCTTTAGAACAGTCAGAGGATTTCTTAAATCATGAGAAAAAGCAGCATTAAGCTGTTTTCTATCGTCTATCATAGTCCACATTTTTATATTATTTTTATTTAGTTGCAACCTCATTTTCTCAAAGGCACTACACAGATTACCTAATTCGTCATTACTCTTATATTCTAAGTAAAAATCTAAGTTATTATTGGATATTTCGTTTGCTCCTTTATTAAGTATTTCAATAGGTATCTTTAATTTTACCTTATAAAAAATTATATCAGCCAATAATAGAAGTCCTATAAAAAATACGAGTGGGAGTATAAGCTGAAGTGTGCTAATTATATTAATCAATACTTTATCAAAATCACTATATTGATTTAAATTATTTTGCACTATGGTTATAGTTTCTGTGTATAAAGGAGTTTGTAAATATTTGTCTTGTATAGAGTGATATATGTAATTAAGTAAAATGTATGAGACCGTTGTAAGTACTGATGCTATAATTAATGAAGATAGAGTGAGAAAGAAAAAAGATTTTTTTAATGACATATTCTTTATTTTATCCATTTGTAACCAGCTCCCCATACTGTTTCTATGTAATTTTCAAGAGTATATCTTGATAATTTAATTCGTATTTTTCTGATATGTTCCATTATAACATCACTATTTCCATTTTTATCATAGCCCCATATTCTATCATAAATTCTCTCTCTATCAAATACTTGACCAGGATTCGTAGAGAGAAGTTCTACGATATCAAATTCTTTTTTTGAAAGTGAAACTTGGTTATTATCAATGGAAATTGACCTTTTTTCATAGTCTATTACTAAATCTTTATAAAAATTGACTTTAGTATGATTTGATTTTCTTTGTTCGCGTCTTAAGTGAGCAGAGACTCTTGCCCCAAGTTCTTCTAAATCAAAAGGTTTTACAATATAATCATCAGCACCAACACGAAAACCATTAATTTTATCATTGTTTTCAATTTTGGCTGTTAAAAATAAGATAGGACATGATATATAGTTTCTAATTCTACTGCAAACTTCAATTCCATCTATTTCAGGCATGTTTATATCAAGTAGAATAATGTCTGGATTTTTAGATATTTTTTCTAGTGCTTCTTTTCCATTTTGAGCAGTATAAACTTCATAATCATTTATTTCAAAATAATCCTTTAATAAAGTGGTGATTCCTTCCTCGTCATCTACAACAAGTATTTTACTGTTCATAAAAATTCTCCTTTCTAAATAAAACTTTTTAAACAACTTCTATTTTAGTATAAAAATCTCAAGAATTTCTCAAATTATTAAATTTACATAAAAATATAATAGTTTTAATGATTAAAATTAGTATATTTTTATATACTAAATAAATCAAGTGTCTAATTATTGGAAAATTTAAGCATGTAGTTAATAGTCTTTATTTGAGTATTCTAATTTTAATATATAAAGATGAATAATTTTCTAAAAGGGCATCTTGGGAGGAGTATTTTATGAAAGATAAAGTTATTTATTATTTTACATCAACTGGAAATAGCCTAAGTGTAGCAGAGAGTATATCGAATAAAATAAATGCAAATATAATTAGAATATGTGAAACAACTGATGTAGATTGTAATAGTGATATGATAGGATTTGTATTTCCACTATATTTTTGGGGGTTACCTAATCTTGTTTCTAAATTTATATCAAATCTAAATATTAAAAGTGATAAACCATATATTTTTGCTGTAGTAACTTGTGGAGGCATGATAGGTGGAAGTGCGCTTCATGATGTGGATGCTTTATTGAAAGAGAAGGGTCATGGACTAAATCTAGGTTCAAGGATACAGATGGTTTCTAATTACATTTGTGAGTTTAAAATAAAAGATGATAAAAAAATTGATAATTTACTTAGAAAAGCAGAAATCAAGGTTAATGAAGTGTCAGAAGATATTGTAAATAAGAAAAGTAATAAAATTGGCAAAACAAATTTTATATACAAGAAGTTTTATAAAAAATATATTTCATCTTGTGCAAATCAAGATAGCCATTTTTCAGTTGAAGATACCTGTATAGAATGTGGTATTTGTTCAAAAGTATGTCCTGTAAATAATATAGACGTTGAAAAGGGGAGACCGAAGTTTTTACACAATTGTGAACATTGTTTAGCATGTGTACATTGGTGTCCTAAGCAAGCGATTCAATGGAAAGATGTAACTAAAAATAAAAAGAGATACCATAATCCAAATATAAAGTTGGAAGATATGATAAGTGAGAAAAGTAAAGATATTTAATAAAAAATGACTAATATTAATCAATTAGTAACTAAGAGTAGTTGGGATAATTACAATAATAAAAACCCCATAAATATTTTAAATAATTAATTTAAGGGGTTTTATAATTTTTTATTTTAAAATATTAAGTTCATATAAGTCTGTTCTTCTATGTTTAAGTAATGGTAATTGTTGTCTTATGTCAGGAATTAAATCTCTATCAATATCAGCATAGATAATGCATTCCTTTTCATCAGCCTGAGCTATAATTTTTCCCCAAGGGTCTGAAATTCTTGAATTACCAAAAGCTATGTAAGAAGCATCTTTATTTCGAGCAGGTGCAGCACCAACATAAAATATCTGATTATCTAAAGCACGCATTCTGATAGATAATTCCCAATGTGCAGGTCCAGTTGTCATATTGAATGCTGCTGGCAAGATAACGATTTCTGCACCTTCAAGAGCCATTAAACGTGATAATTCAGAGAAACGAATATCGTAGCAAATAGCAATACCCATCTTTCCATATTCAGTATCTATTATAGTAACATCATTTCCAGCAGTAAGAGTATCAGATTCTTTAAAGCTAACTTTTCCTGTAACTTCAATGTCAAATAAGTGCATTTTGCGATGTTTTCCAATTAAAGTTCCATTTTTATCAAATACATAACAAGTATTATAGATTTTGCTATCTTCTAACTCTGGAATACTACCAGAAATTAGATAAATACCATGTTTTTCGGCTAGTTTACTCAATGTATTTGTTGTTTCACCTGGATATTCTTCTGCAAATTTAGGAAAGTATTTATTTTCATATGGACAATTAAACATTTCCGGTAAAACCACAATTTTAGCCCCATTATTGGCAGCTTCTGTTACCATTTCTACAGCATGATTAATATTTTCAATCTTGTTTTCTGTAGTAATCATCTGACACACTGCAATTTTGTAGGAATTCATAAAAATTACTCCTTTCTATATTTTTATGTTATTATAACATATTAAATAAAAATTAGATATAAATACAAAATATGTAAGTTGAATATGTTATATAACCAAAGAGTACAAATTACTATAGATATATATTTTAATTTATACTCTTATAATTTATATCATATCAATATATTGACTTTTTTTACCTATGTTGATAGTATTATTTTAAAGACAATAAAATAATACTAGAGTTTTATAGGGTTCCGCAATTATTAATGATTGGTCTGGTCCAAGATAAAACCCACAACATAATTTTGTTGTGAACACGGAAGGATAAAAACCTGGGAGATATTTTATAATATTTCTCAGGTTATTTTATTGCTAAAAAAGAGATATATTATTTGAAAAGAGGGATGATTTATATGAAATGGTTATTTTTATTTATTGCAGGACTATTTGAAGTTTTTTGGGCATTTCAATTAAAAAATTCACATGGATTTTCTAAGTTGACTCCAAGTATACTTACTGTTGTTGGGATGATTGTTAGTTTTTATTTTTTATCATTGGCGCTTAAACATCTTCCGCTTGGAACGTCATATGCCATATGGACTGGAATTGGTACAGTTGGAACTGCTATTGTAGGAATTGCTCTTTTAAATGAACCAGTTAATATGGCTAGAATTTTATGTATAGGTCTTATTGTAGTGGGGATTGTAGGATTGAAATTATTATCTAGTAACTAATAAGTATGAATTAGGATAAATAGTAGGAGGTGATAGTTATAGAATATAGAAGCTAATTTATAGGAATTAAGTGCATCAGCAGAATAAAAGATGCTATAAAGTTAGAAATTATAAAATGTTGTAATAATACAATAAAAAAGCTATGAAATTAGAAATTATAAAATGTTTTAAAGTAATTGATATTTTATAGAATTTCTGATTCATAGCTTGTTTTTATTTATAAGTTTATTAGATTTGTATTTGAAAATTATATGTATATATTCTGTATAATTATTTTGCTAATAATAAAGCAGTTAAATCCATAGGGTCAACTATTACACCATCTTTATAAACACGCATATTTCCAGATGCTATCTCATCTATTAATATTACTTCATTATTGTAGAATCCAAATTCAAACTTAATATCATAAAGTTCAAGTCCTTTTTCAGCTATAGTATCACGAACTATGTTAGAAATTTTTTGAGTCATACTCTTCATTGAATCAAATTGAGCTTGAGTCATAATATTTAAAGCTTCTAAACCTTCAGATGTTATAAGTGGGTCACAACGGTCATCATCTTTTAAAGTTGCTTCTACATAACAGTCTAACTTAGCTCCTTCTTCAACACATGAACCATAACGACGTAAGAAACTACCAACAGCTCTATAACGACAAATAACTTCTAATCCATTACCAAAAACTTTTGCTGGTAACACTTCCATAGTTGCATCTTCTAAATTAGCACTTACATAATGAGTTTTAATTCCAGCATTGTTTAGAATTTCAAAGAACTTAACAGATGTTTCTAAATTAGCCTTACCAATTCCATCTATGCTTAGCCCTACAGTATTTTCACCTGGATCGAATACACCATCTTTGCCAGTTACATCATCCTTAAATTTAAGTAAGAAATTTCCATTATCTAATTCAAAAACATCTTTAGTCTTTCCTTGATACACTTTTTTCATAAACAACCTCCAAAATATTAAATTATTATATTGAATAAGGCATTAGTGTCAAAAAAGTTCTGGTATTCGTATAAAAATCTATATTGATGCCTTATATTTAATATTATATCACAAAAATAGAGAATTTTTCCGAACATTTTTATAAAAATAATAAAAAAAGTACATTTTATGAAAAATTTTAGAAAAGTACTCAGAAAGAAAGTGAGTGTCATTTGTATTAACACACATAAGTTTTTGTAGGAAAATTTTTTGACACACTTTGACACACATATAATAACAGTGTGATAAATGGCATGAAAACTATATTTACAAATGTTGGCATAAAAATTGCTCTATATATTTTACATAAAAAAGATGAGTATATATCTAAATAAAATAAACAATAGAGGTGGTTAATGTGAAGTCAGTTAAGTTCTATGGTGTAAGAGATACAAGAGTAGAGAATGCAGATATACCTAAAATATTAGAAAAAGATGATGTAATAGTTAAAGTAAAAGTTGCTGGTATATGTGGCTCTGATATATCAAAATACTCAAAGACAGGCCCTCATATGGTGGGAGAAATCTTAGGACATGAATTTTCAGGAGAAGTAGCAGAAGTTGGTATAGAAGTAAAAGATTTTAAAATAGGAGATAGAGTTGCTGTTTGTCCAGCTATGCCATGTTTTGAATGTGATGAATGTAAAAAAGGGTTGTATTCAAGATGTAATAATGTAGCAATAATAGGCAATAAAGAGCTTGGAGGATGTTTTGCTGAATATACAAAGGTAAAGGAAAGAAATTTGATAAAAATACCAGAAGAAATAAGTTATGAAACGGCTGCTGCTTTAGAACCAGTGTGTATAGCAGGGCATGGGCTTTTTAGGTCAGAAACTAAGGTAGGGGATACTGTTGTAGTACTTGGAACAGGACCAATAGGCTTATTTTCAATACAATGGGCAAAAATATTTGGTTCTACAAAAATAGTGGCTATAGATGTATTTGATGAGAAATTAGAATTAGCGAAGGAATTAGGAGCAGATATTTGTATAAATGCAAAAGAAAAAAATATTGTAGAAGAGATAAAAAAATTAACTAATGGAGCTGGAGCAGACATTGTCATTGAATCAGCAGGAACTCCAATGACATGTGGTCAGGTATTATTATTAGCCAAAAAAGGTGGGACAGTACTGTATGCAGGAGTACCATATGGAGATGTAGCTTTAAGCAGAGAACAATTTGAGAAGATAGTGAGAAGTGAGCTAACTGTGAAAGGAACTTGGTTTGGAAATTCATTTCCATTTCCAGGAAAAGAATGGAGTGCTGGCTTGTATCATATGCAAAAAGGTGACATGAATGTTGAGAAATTGGTGACACACAGAATAAACTTAGATGAAGTGCCAGATTATTTTGAAAAAATATACAAAAGAGACATTTTCTTTGGTAAGATAATGATTAATGTGGCTAATTAAGGTAGAGCAATAAAGATAGTAATTTATAATGTATATAAAAAAGTTAAGAGAGGTATGATTCATATGGCAGGAATAATTATAGCTGCACATGGGAATATGGCTAAAGCAATGTTAGAAAGTGCTGAATTAATAGTAGGGAAACAAGAAAAAGTAGAAACTTTAGGATTAAACCATGGTGACAGTATAGATGAGTTTAGTAGAAAATTAGAAAATGGAATTGAAAAATATAAAGATGAAGGTATTTTAGTATTACTTGATTTTTATGGAGGAACTCCTTTCAATACATCTGCTGTTATAATAAATAAATTTGCTAAGGAATGTGAATTAGAATGTTTAACAGGTGTAAATTTGCCTATGCTTTTAGAGCTGTTTTTAAACAGAGATACTATGAAGTTAAAAGATTTAAAAAATTTATGTGAAGAAGTTGGAGTTTCAGGAATTAAAGATGTAAAAGCAGCTTTAAATATATAAAATAAATTAAAATTTTGGAGGAATTATTATGAGCAATATAGCATTAACAAGAATTGATGATAGATTAATACATGGGCAAGTTATAACTGCTTGGTGTAAGATTACATCAGCAAAGAGGATAGTAATAGTAGATGATTTAGTTGTAAAAGACCCTTTTATAGTTCAAGTATTACAAATGGCAGCACCTTCAACTGTTAAGGTTGAAGTGCATGATATAGAATCAGGTGCTGAAGTTTTAAAATCATATGATGGAGATGAAAATTTAATAGTATTAGTTAAATATCCTAAAACTGTTTTAGGTCTAGTAAATAATGGAGTAGCTTTAAAAGAATTAAATGTTGGGGGTATGGGTGCTGGTCTTGGAAGAAAAAGTTTTTATAAGAATATATCAGTATCAGATGAAGAGAAAGAAATATTTAGGGAATTAATATCAAAGAATGTTAAGTGTTTTATACAAATAGTTCCAGATGCAAAGAAAATTGATGTAGGAACATTGTTGTAAGACCTATTTTGTAAATATTTAAAATTAAATAAGGAGGAAGAACATGCAAATTTCACTAATTCAAGCAGTTTTAATAGCAATTTTTTATTATCTTTCTTGGAGTCCATGGCTAACTTATGTTGGATTTTTTACATGGAATAGACCTTTATTAGCTGGATTTGTAACAGGAATTATACTAGGAGACCCAGTTCAAGGAGCAATTATAGGTGCAGGTATAAATATGATATATTTAGGATTCATATCAGCAGGAGGGGCTCAAATGGGAGACCCAGCTTTTGCAGGATATGTGGGGACTGCTTTAGCTATAGCATCTAATTTGGATGTAAGTACTGCAATGGCAATAGCTGTTCCATTAGGTACTGTTGCAACTGTACTTTGGATAGGTAAAATGACAGTCAATTCTTTTTTTGCACACTGGGCAGATAGAGAGGTTCAAAAAGGAAATATAGATAAAGTAGCATTTATAAATATAGTTCCACCTCAGATACTATTGTTTGTAATGAGTTTTATACCAGCATTATTAGTTGTTTATTTTGGACCAAATGCAATAGATGGAATGTTAGAAGTAATGAATGATAATGTGTTACATGTATTCAATGTAATTGGAGCTATGTTACCAGCGTTAGGAATTGCTATGAACTTAAAATTAATTGGAAATAAGTTTACTATGCCATTTTTCATATTAGGTATATTAATGGCTGTTTATTTTAAAGTAGATATAATAGTAATATCTGTTATTGGAGTAATACTTGCTCTTACAATTACTTCAATTAAGTATGGAAAAGATGGTGCGACATCTTAAATATATAAGAAAGGGGAAAAAATTATGTCAGATACAAAAAGTGAAGTAGCTAAGAAAACGTTAAGCAAAAAAGATGTGATAAAGTCATGGCTAAGATGGTTTTTCTTTGCACAATCCAACTACAATTATGAAAGATTACAATCAACAGCATTTTCACATTCAATGTTACCAGTACTTAAGAAGTTATATCCAGATAAAGAAGAGTTAAAGCAAGAAGTAGAAACTCACTTGGCATTTTTTAATACAGAGCCTATATGTGGATGTGTTATACATGGAATAACAATAGCTATGGAAGAAGAAAAAGCTAATGGTGCAGATGAAATAAGTGGTGATGGTATGAATGCCATAAAGACAGGTTTAATGGGACCATTGGCAGGCATTGGAGATACTTTAACTCAAGGAGTTATAACACCTATAGTATTAGCTGTTTGTATTGGTTTAACTGAGGGAGGAGCATCAATTGCAGGACCGATATTATTTGTATTGGCTCAATATATAATAATGACCTCAATTTCATTTGGAATGTGGACAAATGGATACAAGTATGGTAAAAAAGCTGTTGAAAGTATACTTCAGGGTGGAATAGTAAATAAAGTTATAGAAGGTGCTTCGATACTAGGGACTTTAGTTATGGGCGGACTAGTAGGTAGATTTATTAATTTATCTACACCAATAAGTTATACTAGTGGAGATTTTAAATTTAGTCTTCAGACAGATTTACTTGATAAGATATTTCCAGGGTTAATTCCTTTGGTACTTACTTTATTGGTACTCTTTGCTTTAAAGAAAGGTCTTTCTCCGATAAAAATAATGGGTATATTGATAGTGGTAGGTGCTATTACAGGTATATTAGGATTATTTTAAATAAATGCATATGATGTATTAATGAGGATTTTAGATAAATTGGCTATATCTATAAAATACAATAGTAATTAGGGTAAATTAGATTATTAATAGATTAAGATTTAAGCTTAGATAAGTCGTGTAGAATATATAATTTTGTAAAAGGTATCTCAAAATGATTTTTAAATCATAGGTGAGATACCTTTTTTATTTATGTATAAAATCTTATGGGATGGGATAAAAATATTAATTTTATATAGAAGAGTTATTTTGTAAGTTTCTGCTCTATATTAATATTTAGAGAGTAACAATTATATTTTAAAATTTTGCAGAGTTAATTATGTGTTTAAATTTATAGATTTAGTATTAAATCTTATCTGTACTCTATTTTATGTTGGTATTTAGTAATAATTGTAAACTTCCTGTAACATATATTTTATATAATTGAAACAATGGATATAATATGAAATATAATAAATTTAGGGATGTGAATATATGAATGTATTAATTGCTGATGATGAAGTGAGTATGATTAAGATACTTTGTGCTTATTTTAAAAAAGAAGGCTTCAATGTATTTACTGCAAAAAATGGGGAAGAGGCTTTAGATGTTTTTTATGAAAATAAAATAGATTTAGCAATACTGGATTGGATGATGCCAGTAATTGATGGAATAGAGGTTTGTAAAGAGATAAAGGAAAATAGTAACACAAAGGTACTTATGTTGACAGCTAAAAGTCAAAGCGAAGATGAAATCGAGGCACTCAATATAGGAGCAGATGAATATGTTAAAAAGCCATTTGACCCTAGAGTCTTAATAATAAGGGCTAAGAAATTGGTAAATTATAAAGATACAATTAATATAAGAGATTTAAAAATAGATTTTGAGTCAAATAAAGTTTTTAAAGGTAATGATGAACTACTATTGACTAAAAAAGAATTGGAATTAATGCATTGCTTAGTAAATAATAAAGGAATAGTTTTATCTAGAGAAAGACTTTTAGATTTAGTCTGGGGATTGGATTATGATGGAGATTTTAGAACAGTAGATACTCATATAAGAAGACTGAGAACAAAAGTAGGAGAAGATATAATAAAAACTTACAGAGGATTAGGGTATAGTCTGGAGGATTTTGATGACTAAACTAAATAAGAAGTTATCTATAAGTATATCAATAGTAGTTGTAGTTGTTTATATAATATCTATAGCTATAAATAGTATGTTTATTCATAGGTATTATTTACATGAAAAAAGAAATGTATTGAACAACATTGAAAATGAAATAAAACATAAGGATATGAATAAATTAAAGTCAAATATTGAATTAATTGAAGAAAAAAGTAATACAGCCATTGTATATGTAACATTAGATAAAAATTACAAAAATAAAAATAGTATAGATAAAATAAATCAAGATTTGCTAGACGCTTTTTGGAATAAAGGTTTGAGCTTAAATAAATTTTGGATTGAAGGAAGTGTTTTAAAAGATATTGACAATAAAAGTATTAATAAAATATATAATCAGGGAAAAACCAAATATAGTCTACTAGTAAAGTTTATGAAAAAGGATAATTATTTATTTGCTATATCTATACCAATAGAACATTCAGAAGAAACAATTGGTATAGTAAATAGATTTAATATAATAATGGGGATATTTTCAGTAATTATAATAACTATACTTACATTTATACTGTCAAACAGAATTATAAGACCTATGGAAAAGTTAAAGCTTTTATCGAAGGATATATCTGAGTTAAATTTTAGAACTGAGGCTATAAAAACGAATGATGAAATAGAGGAGTTAGCTTATAGCATAAATATAATGAGTGTGAAGCTTGAAAAGGCACACAATGAATTAAATAAAAGAAATGAAAATTTAAAATCTTTTATATCTGATGCATCTCATGAAATGAAAACTCCAATAGCACTTATAAAAGCATATGCTATAGGTATGAAAGATGGTTTGGATGATGGTACTTATACAGATACAATAATTGAACAGGCAGAAAATATGTCTAATACAATAAATACTCTTTTATATTGGGCTAAATATGAGAAAAAAGAAGTTAGTTTGTGTGAAGTAGATTTAAAGGAAAGATTGCTTAAGAATTTAAAAAATTATGAATTATTGATATCTAAGGATAATATAAGTGTTAAATGCGATATAGAAGATAAAAATCTTATAATAAATTCTGATAAAGATAGTATAGACATGGTACTTAATAATTTGATTAGTAATGCAATAAAGTATACTAGTGATAATGAGATAGAGATTAATCTTTTTAGAGATAAGGATAAGATTATTTTATCTATAAAAAATGGAATAGATTATGATAGAGAAGATGATATTGATGATATTGATGATATATGGAAGCCTTTTTATGTCTTAGAGAAGTCAAGAAGTAAAGAACTTTCAGGTACTGGTCTTGGTCTTACAATAGTTAAGACTATACTTGAAGAAAATAATTTTAGATATAAGGTTGAAATTTGTGATGGAAAGATAGAATTTTATATTATCTTTATATAAGCTTTATACTATTTTTATATTGTCTCGTAAAAATACAACAAAATAAAATATAAATATAAAAAATAATTTAAAAAATATCAAATTAATTTGTTTTTCATATGGATAAAATTGGTTATTTAATATATAATCATAATAAGCATAAATAATGAAATTTATTTATAAAACAAGTAGCACTTTTAATTCTAAGAGCTACTTTTTTTTACATAAAACCTACTATTTTACAACAATTCATTAACATAAAAATCAAACTCACCTTAAAATTAAAATTTACTAATTTTTCAATCAATTAGAAAATCTACGCATTCCTTTATAATAACTATAATATAAGAAAATAATAAATAAATTATATATTAATTATAAAATCATTATAGTTAGAAAACCTCTTTAAAATTAGTCTTTAAGTATCCCTTAGAATTAAAACGGGAACAAAACGAAACAATTAGGTACTACTAATGGACAAGGGGGAAATATAATGAAAATACCAAAGAAGATTGCTGCTATGCTTACAGTTACTATGATAGCTGGAAGTTCTACAGCAGGTATAGCTAGTGCACAAACAGTAGCAACAAATTTAACAGGACAAGAGAGATATGAAACTGCTGTAAAAATAAGCCAAGATGGATGGAAAAATGCTGATGAGGTAGTAATAGTAAATGATTCATCTATAGCAGATGCTCTATCCGCAACACCATTTGCAAAGGCAAAAAATGCTCCTATACTTTTAACAGGTAAAGATAAATTAAATGATAAGACAAAAGCAGAGTTACAAAGACTAAAAGCTAAGAAAGTATATCTAATAGGTGGGACTTCTGTACTAAGTGCAAATATAGAAAAACAAATAAAAGATTTAAAAATATCTTTTGAAAGAATATCTGGTGCAGAGAGATACCAAACATCTTTAGAGTTGGCAAAGAGATTAGATGCAGTAAGTGATGTTAAAAAAATAGCTGTAGTTAATGGTGAAAAAGGGCTTGCAGATGCAGTAAGTGTGGGTGCTCCAGCTGCGCAAAATAATATGCCAGTAATACTTGCTGACTCTAAAAATGGAACAGCAGTTGCAGATAAATTTATAAAAGATGCAGGAATAACTCAATCTTATGTAATAGGTGGGGAAAGTTCAGTTTCTGAAGCTGTAAAAAATAAACTACCAAATAGTACAAGATTAGGTGGAACAGATAGAAATGATACAAATGCAAAAGTAGTAAAAGAATTCTATAAAAAGACAGATTTAAAAAATGCATATGTAACTAAAGACGGTATGGCTAAACAAGACCAACTTATAGATGCTTTAGCAGTAGGTGTATTAGGTGCTAAAAATCAATCACCAGTAGTTTTAGTTGGAAAAAATCTATCAGCTTCACAAAAAACTTTAGTTAACTCTAAGAGTTTTGATAAAATAACTAAGGTTGGCGGAAATGGTAATGAAACAGCATTTAATGAAATTAAATCATTACAAGAAGTAAGTACATCTGAAGCTAAAACAATTGCTGAATTAAAGTCAGCTGTAGATAAAGCAACTGCTAATGATGTTATAAACTTTAAACCAACTAGTGAAGTTAAAGAAGCATTTACAATACAAACTGACAAAGCAGTAACAGTGAATTTAAATGGTACATATACAAAGACTGTAACTATCAACATGCCTAATGGGGATGTAAACAACTATGCGAAAGTAGATGATGTAGTTATAGATGATGTTAAAGACGGAACTTTCGTTAACTATGGAAAAATAACTAATTTAAAAGTTAATGATAAAAATGGAGCTAAGATAGAAAATAATTCAAAAGGTGAGATTGGTAGTTTAACAGTAGCATCTGGAGCAAGTCAAATAAAAGTAACTAATGGTGGTAAGATAACTACAGTTACAAATAATTCTAAAGGTACTACTATAGATAATAAGGGTACAATAAGTACTGTTAAGGGAGACAATTCTCCATCTATAAGTGGAAATAATCCAAGTTCTAACTCATCAGGAGGAAGTTCTTCAAGTGGAGGTTCTTCAGGGGGAAGTAGTGGAGGAAGTTCTTCATCAAAAGTAGGTCAAATAAAATTTAACGCAACAGATAAACAAATAAAAATAGGTTCAGATAATAAAACTGTAGATTTATCAGATAATACATATGTATTAAAGTTAACAAATGGAACAGTAAAAGATGGAGATATAAAAGCTAATGTTGAAGTAACTGGATTACCAGCGGGATTAAGTTATACAGCAATAGGAAATAAATCAGAAAATACAGTAACAATTACAGTATCAGGGACAGCAGAACAAGTTGTGCAAGATGATTTAAATAATGTAAGTGTATTAGTTAAAGCAGGTGCAGTGTCTGGAACAGGAGCTACAGATTCAATTGCAAATACAACATTTGAAGTGAAAAAATATGTAGCATCAGTAGTAGGTGAATTAACTTTTGATGCAACAGATAAACAAATAAAAATGACATCAGGTGATGAAACAGTAGATCCATCAGATAACACATATGTACTAACACTAACAAAAGGAACAGTAAAAGATGGAGAT
>NZ_JACVWI010000008.1:0-126237 GCF_020658455.1 Clostridioides sp. ES-S-0005-03
GCTATCGAATAGGAATCTTCATCTTCAAACGCTACCAAGGGTAGTTAAGGTGGAGTAGTTCAAAATATGTTAATAGATGATAAAAATATCTTTAAATATAATAACTTAAATTCTCAAAAAGATGATTATTTAATTTTTTTAAAACATTTAGAAGAAAAATAATAAAAAATATTTATATTAATAAAAATTATAAAATAATATATTATTTTATAAAAAATAATAATATTTATGCTTATTCGTAAAAATAAATATTATTTTATAAATATTTAGGAGAATTATTATGAATAAAAAAAATATCAATTTAATTAATGAACTAACAAAAGATATAATAGATATTTATATGATTGAAATTCCAATAAAAGATATGAATAATGTTATTGATAAAATGGGAGGAATAATTAAAAAAGATGATTCTTTAAGTGAATTTTCAGAATCTTATATTAGAAAATTAAAAAATAATCACTATGAATTTGAAATAGTGATTCCTTATGGTCAATCTAATCATATACGCAATATGCATATAGCTAAAGTATTAGGACACTTATTTTTGCACATGAGATATAATATAGATGAGGAAGTATGGAATTCTCAGAAAATAAATGAATTTTATAAAAGTAAAAATTTGCAAGAAGAAGAACAAGCTAAAGAGTTTGCACTTGCATTATTAATGCCTAAAAGTGAATTTGAGCTTATTGAAGAGAATGATGTAATTAATATAGATAAAGTTTCTAAATATTTTAATGTTACTCAAAGAGATTCTTTAAATCGAGTAAATAGTTTAGGATATATAAAAAAATAATTGTTTAAAAAGGTGCTTTTAAAAGCACCTTTTTAAATTCCTTGTTGAAGTATATATTTTATTTAAGATATAATTTTAATTATATAGGTAATATATCCCATAGAAATAGAGGTGAGGACCATGGATAATTTAGATTGGAGCAAGATAGGAGCTATAGGTACAATTGTAATAGGAGTAATAACTATAATATTAACTTTTATAGGAGTACGTCAGAATAAAATAAATGTAAGTAAGAAAAATAACAAGCAAGTTATTAAGGGTAAAGATATCTTAAATAACGAAATATCTCAGTTAAATAATAATAAGAAACAAGGAGATAATAAACAACTTATTAAAGGTAAGAAGATATCTAAAAATAAAATAAAACAAAATAATAAATAAAAGGATTAATATTATGGGAATAAGGAAAATATTAAGTGGAATCTTTTTTAATAACAATATTTCTGAACAAAAGATAAATGGGGTAATTTTAAGTGGAAACACTATAATACAAGAATCAAATATTTATAAAAATGAAAAAATAGTAGATGATTACATGAATGGAAAATTAGATGAAATAGAGTCTTTGTTTGAGGTCCAAAAATATGAAGAGATAGAAGATAAGATTAACTGGATATATAGGAAAAAACAAGATAGGTTTAGCGAAGTTATTGAAAGAAAGTTATTACAATATAATTGTTTTTTATCAATAGTAACAAATAAGAAAGATAGATTAATTGAATACTTCAAAGAACTAAAAAAATATGGAGAAGAAACAGCTGAATTTATAAATGTTAAATTTAACATAGCTATTTTTTATAAGGATGATAAGGTCTTTAGAGAATTAATGGTTATATTTGATCGTATGGATATGAATAGAACAGATATAGATTGTAAGGAAGCTAAATATTTATATCTTTCTCAACAATACAGTACTTTAATAGAAAAGTTTAACAATGAAAGATATTTAGAAATATTAGAAATAAAATCATATGTAGCTAAATCTTTAATTGCAATTAAAGATTTTAATAAAGCAGAGAAACTTTTATTTGAGATAAAAGAAATGGGAAGTAAGTATAAGGCTGATTATATACTTTGTAAATTAAATCCTATAAGTAGATGCTTAGATGAAGTCAATGAAAATGAAAGAGCCTTTCTTAATGAATGTTTGATTGAAATAGAAGAAATAAATAAAAAGGAATTAGAATTTAATCAGTTTAAGGAAATATCATACTATAAACTTCTGGCTCTTTTATTTGTCGATGAAAAATTAGCTCTTGAAGAAATTAATAATATACCTGATATCTTTAAAGAAGACACTGATTTTAATGTTTTAAAGATAAATATTTTTAATTTAAATGATAAATATGAAGAAGCAGAGGAACTTAGCAAATATCTTTTAGAAAATAATGCTGAAATAGATATATATATTCCAAGTATAATTAATAATTATTTAAGCCTTGAAAATTGGTCTAAAATAATAGAATTATTTCAGAAACATAGAGATTTTTTAGAAAATGTAGAGTTTGCTTTTTTTGCTTATGGTTTGTCTGTATTAAATTTGCATGGAGAAGATTTTTTAATTAAAGTAATAGATAAAGAATGTAAGATAAAAGGACATCTTATAGATTTATTATGTGCTAAAGCTAATTCAAAAAATAAAGAAAAGAGTGAATTTTATTTAGATAAAATTGTAAAAGATGTAAAAAATAAAGCTTCAATTTTATTAGAGGTAGCAAGTGAATATAAAGAGATGAATAATACTAAAAAAGCTCTTAACATAGTAAAAGAAAATAGTATTTATGATATAAGATTTTTTAAAAGATATCTTTCTATTGTTTTAAGTGAGAATATGGATGAGTATTATGATAATATCTTAGAAATATATATTAAATTTTATAGTGATACCTATAATGAATATATAGAAAAATGTATGTATTCTATCTATCTTAAAAAAGAGTTATATAAAGGGGCTTACTTTGTGGCTAAAAAATCATTTGAAAAATCTAAAAAAATAGATTGGGCAAATGAATTAGCTAAGATGAAATTAGTAAATAAAGAATTAGATAATTTAAAAGAATTTGCTGATATGTTAAACAACGAGAAAGAGCCATTATATTTAATAACTGCAAGTGAATTGTATTTGAAGCTTGGAGATACTGTTAAGGCGAGAGAATTAAGTTATAAGGTTGCTTTTAATGTAAATAACATAGATGTAAATCTTGCAAATAGGATAGGAAATGTTTTGTTAAAAAGCAAGAAACAAAATTTATCTGATCTTAAAAAGAATATGGAAGAAATTAAATTAGTTGAATCTGATTATGTTGTTATATTAAGATCGGATAAAAACAAGTTTTTGAAAGTTTGTTTAAATAAAGAATTTTTTTATAGAATTAGTGATATGAGATTTGGTTGTTTACAGATTAATACAAATGAAGATCTATGGATTAATCTTTTGGGAAGTAAAGTTGGGGATGAAATTTATTTCAAACAAGAAAAATATATAATAATAGAGATAATTAATAAATATAACTTTTTAACAAGATTGTGTTTAGAAATTAGATGTAAAGAAAAAGATAGTAGTATAAAAAGCTTTTCTATAAAAGAAAAAGATTTAAAGGATAATAAAAATAATGAGTTAATGGTAGAATTACAAAAAGATTTAGATTTGTTTTATAAACGTATTAATATTTATTTAGGGGAAGATGAACAAATGGAGTCTTTTGGAGCTCCTATTAATTATTTGTTTTCTGATTTAGAAAGGATTAATGATACAATAGACTATTTATTACTATCTAAAGATTTGTATTTCAAGGCAGGTATTCCAAATTATGTAGAGAAAGATAGTAAAGTAGTGCTAACAATGGTTACAACGTTATTACTAAGTAAATTTAATTTACTTGATGAATTTATGAATTATTATAATGTTTATGTCCCAAAGCGTTTAGTAGAAGATATAGAGAATGTACTAAATGATTTGACTTCTAATTTTAATAATAAAGAAATAAGTTTGTATTTAATTGAAGGAAAAATAAAGTTTAGTGAGAAAGATCAAAAATATAAAAAATCTGAGCTGAAAAACTTTAGTGATATAAGAAATTCTCTAAAAAAGGGGATTATAATATCTAAAGACATATATCTAAAAGATTTTATAAACTTACCTAAAAATGCTATAGGCACATCAGATATTGAAGCTTTTGAGATATCAAACAAAGAAGATGCATTTATATTTATAGATGATAAATTTACCTCATTGTATTATAGCTGTTATTATAGAAAAGATACTTCTAATATAGCTGGGTTTATAAATTCATCTATGTTTGGTAATTTTAATAAATACTGGAAGACAGCAAAGAAATTAATAGAAAGTAGGTATGAATATTTTTTTAATGAAAGCTATTTGAGAAGGATTATACATATCTTAGATATAAATAATAAAAATAATATAAAAAAATTTAGAAATATAATTAAAACAATTTTAAAAAATGACATAAATGGTTTTTATACTCTATTATTAAAACATATTTGTATAGATGTAACATTTAGGCTTAAACTATATCCAGAATATAAAGTGAAAATAGATATTATAATGGATATAATATCAAATTCAGAAATATAAATTTGATATTATTAATGTAAAATTTATATTTATAGTAATATTCCCTTTTCCCTTATTATTTTGAATACTAAAGATATTTAATATATATAATGAAATAAACAAAAATGGTATATTTAAATATATTTTGAATTAGGATAAGGGAGGATGTCTAATGGACCAATTAGAGTATAATTTAGCAATGGTAATGGAAACAGGGAGTTATTTAAAAGAGATAGAAGAACAATCATATGAAGTTTGCAGGGAAGCAATTATCAATGATAGCACTTCTATAAAATATGTAGATTGGGATGATTTAAAAGATAGTTTATCAGCCTGGGAAATAGAAGATCTTTGTTTAGAAGCAGTTGTGGACAAAGGATTAAATCTTAGATATATACCTTTTGATTTATTAAAAGATAAATTATCAAAAGAACAAATAGAAAATATAACCTTAAAAGCAATACAGGAATTCGAAGATGCATTCCAATTTGCTCCTATCCAAACTGATAGAATTTGCTCAGAAGCATTAGTACGAGATGGAAATTTAATTGCATATGTAAAACATAAAGTAACAAAGCTTTGTTTAATAGCAGTAAGGCAAAATGGATTGGCTCTTAAACATGCAGGAGGACAGACAAAGAAAATTTGTATTGAAGCAGTAAGACAAAATGGTTTAGCTTTAGAGTTTGTTCATACTCAAACAGAAGATATTTGTTTAGAAGCAGTTAGACAGAATCCATTTGCACTTCAATATGTAAAGAATCAAACAGATAGAATTTGTTTAGAAGCATTAAAAGAAAATAAACAAGTTTTTGAGTATATAAGAGATAAAGAAAAAGTTATAGGAAGGTTTTAGTAATGAAAAGAGTTGTCTAAAGTACAGATGACTCTTTTTTTATTATATCTTTTGAGTACATTTGTTTTTTAGGTTTTTTTAAAAAATAAACTTGACAAAAACTATTTTTTAGTATATTAATATAGGTTATTGTTCTGAGTAGTTGTGAATATTCTGAAAATTATTTGTTTTGTTTTTTATAAACAACGAAAGCTTGACATTAAGTGTTTATAACAGTAATATATAAAGTGTAAAGATGATTAATTTAGCAAAGAGCAGAGATTGTCCATAGTGCTATTGTAAATATTCTTTATAAAAAAATGGATTTAAAATGCCCAAATATTAAATTTAGCTATATTGATTAATCTAAGGCTATCTCTTATAGTTATGCCTATTTAACTTTTGTTTAGCAAGCTTAGTTGAGATTTTTATATATAGTGACAACTCCCTCCCCAAATTCATCTCTTTTTTCTTATTGTTTTATTTATAATATTATGTAGATATTTATTGTATGTTTATAATAAATAATATTAGGAAATCATAAATTTTAAATTTATATTTTAGAAATCAATACTTATTCTTATTTTTTATTAAAAAAATCTAATTAAAATAAATTATTAAAACTATAATAATTAAAGAGATAAATAGGTTTTATATTTAATAATTATAAAAAAGGAGAATTGAGTATGAGTACTTAAAAAATTGCTTTTAAAAATATGAATTTAAAACAAATTTTAGTAAAGACATGGTAGAACGAGTTTAGAGACTATCAGAAATGTTCTTTGGATGTATTTATCTAAACGTTGTAAAAAAAGACTATAGGAGCCTTTATATAAGTTAAAAATGAAAGGTAAGATGTTTTTATATTCTAATAATGATTAAATTTTATATAAACAATATAAAAATAAAATAGGAGATGGATATTTATGAATAATAATGAGGTAATAGAAATTACAGATAAGATAGCTAATATTAGTAGTAGCCAATTATCTATAGATAAGATAATTGAACTTTGTTTAGAGGTGGTAAAACAAGATGGTAATGAGATTCGTAATATAAAGTGGCATGAATTTAATTTTACAAAAGAACAGGCTCTAATGATATGTGTAGAGGCAGTTAAAAGTAAAAGAGAAGCAATAACATATATTAAATGGCCTGAGTTGAAATATAAATTTTCAGATAATGATATTAATTTAATTTTAGATTGCGTTGCATAGTTATTATATTAATATTTAGATATTAAAAACAATTAAAATTATAAGTTAAAGTAGAAATATAGAATACTTTGGAAGGATGAATATTGATATGTATGGGGGATTAGAAAACATTTTAAATTTATCAAGTAAAAAAATAGAAAAAGGTTAATAAAATGGATAGTGTTGTATCGAACAAAAGTATTTTTACTTTAACTAATAAATATATAAAAAAAATATATGCAAACATACAACATAACTTATCTAATATATTTAATGTTGTTTATTTAAAAGAAATGCTTTCAAATAAAAATGATATAGAAAATATAGATATAAGTATATTGTTAAATATGGAAATAGATACATTTTATGAATGTAAATTTATAGCTAATAATTTTTGTTGGATAAGTAGAAATGCTAATGGCAAAATGAGATATTTTACTAAAAGATATATTTTATATGGATTAGATATATATGATTTACTTTGTATTTTTTTTAATTGTAGACTAACCGAAATTTCAAGTATTTTAATAAAAAAAGGATTTGGAGAAAAAATAAAGAATAATTTTGGAATACAAAAGTACTCTGAAAATATAAAGATTATAGAAGAATTGTTAATTAAAGATAAATATTTAAAAGACATGTTAGAAGAAAAAATTGATATATATATAGCTTTAAATAATTATGGGAAAAAAGTTAGTGCAGAGTCTATTATTTTTAATAATAAAGAATTATTTTTTGTATCGCTTAGACATCTAAAAAATGAATATAGTTTAAATTATTCAATAAGTACAATTTCAAAAACTATAAACTTATACAATTTGTTTGGGTTAGTCAAAAGAATAGAATCAGATAGAATAAGAGATGAATTAGACATAAAGAGCAATGTCTGTTTATACTTTATTCCAAGTATAAATATCTCTATTAAAGAATTAAAATCAAATGATTTATATACAAAGAAAGAATTGATAAAGGATTGCAATTTAAATAGAACTGGAATAAATAAAATTTTGAATGATGAATATAATTTAGAACAAGACTTATATTTTTTTAAAAATAAGAAGAAAAATACTCATATAGTTGAGATAGAACGATTATTCTATTTTTATCTAAAGGAATACAATATAGTAGCAAAAGAATGGATTATGGGATCTGACAAAGTTAGTACAAGTATATCTACTTTTAATAAAAAATGGAAACAATTATCTGAAGACAATTCATTTATTGGGAAAAGTATAAAACCTAATAAGGTCTTAAAGAAAAAATATTCATTAAAAACGAATCAAGATGTGTTTGTATTATTTAATAAGTAATAGCTAATAAAAAGACATATAAGGTTTTTTTATTAGCTATTACTATATTGATTTTTTTATAAAATAGATAATATGTCATTAAAATCACTGTTATCATTATCAGAAAAAAGAGAAGAAAGTCTTCTAAAGTCTAAAAAATTATATCCATTTAAGAAAGAACTTAAATTAGAAGTAATTCTATCTAATGTATTTTTCTTATGTATAAGGCTATTTAATTCTGTTTCTACTTTATTTATTTGATTTTGTATATCTTCTTTATGTATTCTGCTTCTCTTATGTTTAAGCTTTAATACAGATAAGTTTTCTTTTAACTCTAATAAGGAATTTTCTATATACGAGTATTCATATTTATAATACTTTTCAGGGATATTTATAGTAAAAATTCTTTCATCATTATATTCTATATTTATTTCAAATTCTCCTGTTTTATATTTTATATTGGTTAATACAATCAAGTTCTCAATTTCCTCTAAATTATTTTTAATTAATAATACTATCCCATCTATATTTTTAAAATATAATTCCTTATACAATTCCTCTTTATTTACTGAACCTATCGTACATAATAAATTTATATCATGTATAGTATTTTTATTAAAGCTAAGAAGGAAATTATCTGGGGAAGAAAATATTTCTTGAAGGTCATCCATTTTATAAGTAATTGTATTCATTACATCATCTTTTAAATTTTCGAATAAAGGCAAATTTTTTATCTCCTTCCTATAGGTTTATTCAAACAATAACTTAATTCAATTATATAATAAAAAAATAATTTATAAAACACAAATAGAATATCTATATTAAATATACTAAAAAAATCAGAAAGGATATAAAAATGGAAGATAATATAAAACAAGTAATAATTATAAGAAAAGATTTGAAAATGCCAAAAGGTAAAATGGTTGCTCAAGGGAGCCATGCTTCTTTGGGAGCTATTTTAGAAATAATGAGAAGAAAAGAACTTAATAAAAATAACTATGAATTAATATTAGATGTTGAAAGGCATTCTGATTTAGATGTTTGGATTAATGGGATATTTAAAAAAGTTTGCCTATATGTAAATTCTGAGTCAGAGTTGACAAATGTATATAATAAAGCTATGGAGATGAAGCTTCCTACTTATATGACTGTTGATTTGGGATTAACTGTATTTAATGGAGTTAAACAAAAAACAGCAGTAGCTATAGGTCCAGCTAAAGGGGATAAAATAGATAAAATAACAGGAGATTTAAAATTATTATAAAATAATATGAAAGTTTGGTGATGTTTAATGTTAGAGAAATTAATATTTAGTGACAATAATAATTTTTATACTGAATCATTAGATAAAATTTTAAATTTAGATAAATTTTATATGCTGAGTTTTATTGAGACAAAAGGTTCACCAGTAATAATACCAATTACTTTAACAGATTATATTAGTATAATACTATTTGAAGAAGAGACCTTAGCAAATAAGTATTTATTGGATAATAAAATTGATAAAATTATGTTCGTTAGTGAAATAAAATTAAACTCATTATTATTATTGTTAAATAATTTATTTTATAGGGGGTTATCTGGAATAATTTTTAATACTAAAATAGAAAAAGATTATTATTCATATTATTATTCTATCTTTGATATTTTTAATAAAACAGAAAATTTTAATAATACATTAATAAAAGAAGACAATATTAATCTTATTAGAAGCTTAAATAATGTATTATTTAAAAATGAATATATCTATTACATATATCACAATACATTATCTGTACAAGATATCTTAAATTGCATAATTAGATACAATATATATAATGATTCTAAGGGGTTAAAATTTATAAGAATTTTTTTAGAAGAAAAAGAGATAGAGGACTACTGTAAGAAAAACAAAATCATAGATAATTCCAGTAATGATTATCCAATCACAACAATACCAAAGGAGAATTTATTCAATAGTTTAGTGGTTTTAATTAATAGAGAAAAGGTTGACTACGTTAATGTCTTTAGTAAAGGGAAGATGTATACAGTAGGATTAAATGATTTTATTACACTTATTATAAACATTGGGTTTAAACAAGTTATATATGATTAAATAAAAATATACCAGTTTATATACTTAAATAAGTATAAACTGGTATATTTTTTTAGCTCTAACATATATTAACTTCTCCTTATATACATAAACATCCATTTTAACCTGGATGGGGCAACATAATAATTTATTCCTTTTTTAAATATCTATATAAACACTCTTCATGAGTGGTAAGCAAATTAAAATTACATAAAATGTATCCTGATTTTTACTTTATACATAATATTATAGATATGTAACTATAATTTTATTACTATAGAGTGGTGATTTTTTTGAAATTTTGATTATGTCTTAATTGTGTATTAAAAAATTAATATATAATATTAAAAAAATTATGAGTAAAAAACTAATTAAAAAAAACTAATTAAAAAAATTTATCTGATTCGATTTTATATCTTTTATTATTTTTGGAATAACATTTTCATTTAAAATTATCCCTGATGTCTCTGCATAAACATAATAAACATCTCTATTAAATCTTTTTTTATATTTTTGGTTCTTTTCTTCATTTAATTCTATCGTTTTATTTAAGTAAGAGTTATTAGCAGAATAACTCTTGGGCTTTATCTGAATCCCACAAACAATAGAACCTTTAAAGTATATTTCATAATCTACTGCGAATAAGACATCAAAATCGCTTGGTGTGTCGATTAAAGAAACTTCATAACCTAAATTGGTTATCTTTTTTGATAAAGCATCTTTAGTATTAGATTCTCTCCAGATTATGCCATTCCAAGTCTCTCCAATTATACGAAAATAAGCTGTCAACATACATTCTTCTTTAGTTAATTTTAAAGGATTACCAGTTTCTAAAAGATGTTTATATAGGTAGCAACCTATTTTAGCAATTTCTTTTTTTGTTCTTCCATAATTAAGATTTATATTTTTATCATATGGATTTAATTTTAACAACTCTTTTCTTTTTTCTCCACTTTCAAAATAAAAATCGGCCCAATCAAGTTTATCTGAAAATTTTTTTTCTTTAACAAGTTTACTTGTATATCCAATTTTCACAGGAGAATTAAAGTGCATTTTATTCCAAATTTCATTGGTACTGTTAAATTTTTTTTTATCTATTGGGTTTTCAAATAAATCTAACATTTTGAATGCTATGTATCCTTTACTATTATTTAATTATTCATTTTAAATTTTAAAAAAGTTTGTAGTTCTATTAATCTTATATTATTAATTATAGTTAAAAAATTTTATATAGTCAACAGAAATGGTGAAATAATATAAAGAAAATTAAAAATAAACTACTCTATAAATCTTGTAGCAGAAGAAACTTTGTTCCAATCAATTTGAGATATTTTTATTACATCTCCAGTTCGAGGAGCATGGAGATATTCTCCATTCCCAATATAAAAGCCTACATGATGAGCTGGATATCCAAAAAATATAAGATCTCCTGGTAATAGTTCATCAATTTTAACTTGATTTCCATCTAATTGTTGGTCTCTTGCAACTCTGGGTATATTTATTCCAATGCTTCTATAAACATATTGTGTTAATCCAGAGCAATCAAATCCAGAAGGTGTTGTCCCTCCCCAAACATAAGATAGACCTAAAAATTTTTTTGCATTGTTTATTAGTAATTCTGCTTTTTCAGATGGAGTTGCATTAGGGTCAGGAAGTTTAAAATCTAAATCTTTAAATTCCATTGGATCCACTTGATTTCTTTTATTTATTTTTTCCTCTTGAATTAAATTATTTAAAGCAAGCTCAGCTTCTTTTTTAGAATTATTTAAAGAATTTTGTTCTTTTTTTAAATTCTTTTTATCCTTATTTAAATTCTCTGATTTATTCTTTAATGAATCTTGTAATTCATTTAGTTGTTCCTCTTTTACATTTAAAAGTTTTAAAGTTTTGTTGTTTTGTTTTATTATAACCTTTGAAAGTTCTATGTTTTGTAGTAACTCACTTACACTGTCACTTTTCAAAATAAGTTCTAATACTTTAAAATCATTACCCTTTATTGACTTGCTTAATTTAGAATCATTACACATTTCAAGTTGAATTTTTTTAGTATTATATTCTTTTTTTATATCTATTATTTTATGTTGTTTATCTAAAATTTCTTTTTCTGTAATAGATATTTTTTCTTCTAAATCTTTAATTCTTATTATATTATCGGTTATATTACTGTTTAATATCTGGACTTTCTCTTCCAAATCTTCTTTTGGAGAAGCATACGCTACTCCTGGCAATAGATTAGCCCCAATTATTATTAGCGATATTATACTAATTATTTTCTTTTTTATTTTCATTTAATTTCCTCCAAATACAAAGTTAATATTTATTATATTTAATCAGAATAGAAATAAAATATAATAAATATATGAATAATAGCAACTATTAAAATATTAATATTATTACTTATACTAAAAAAGAATAAATTTAATAACTTAATAATAAAATGTATTAAAAACGAGAGGAGGTAAATATTTAATTGAATTGCTAAAACCATATTCAATTGATTATTAGATAAATGGAATTATTAGAACTAATAAAATATAATTACAGTAAGAAAAATAGTAGTATTTCTATAATATTAAAAGAAATACTAAATGAAGAAAGTGATATTGTTATTAAAGAAAAGTTAAGTAGGCTTTTTTATATGGCAGAAGGCTATACAGAATATAAGGTAAAAGACCTGGCAATAAATTTAAATGTATCTAAAACAGCTACAAAGTATATGTTAAAAAATTTATTGGAAGAGAATAAGATAGAATTACTCAAGATAAATAATACTACATTTATAATCCCAATTATAGATAACATATTTTAATTGTAATATTAAATAAGATATAAGTAAAAAACTTATATCTTATTTAATAAATATGTATTTATAGAGCTATTGTATAACAGATAATCTTTTAAGGCTTCACTTTCATCTTCTTTATAGGAGTTAAATATCCTATAAAAATCACTTATGTCTTTTAGATTAAATTTTTTTATAAGATTATATAGTGTATTAAAATTTGCATTATTATAATACATATTATTACTATATATTAAATAATTCAAACACTCTGTAGGTTCATTTTTAGATAAATACTCAAAGTATTCAAAAGATATCCCCTCTCTTATCTCTATATAAATACCTTCTAATTCAGTATAAGAGTACAATGTGTATTTATAATCATTTCTTTCTTTCGTTATTACCATAATCTTATAATTTTTTAAAATTTCAATTAGAAATTTTTTTAGAATAGAGTTTTTTAAAATTTCATTAAGCTCTTTTAACATAAAATCATCACCTTTTTATAAATTTTTAAAATAAAAAACTTTTACTATTATTAGATAATATAGTTCCTATAATTTTTTTTTATTCAACTTATATGCTGTTTTATAGTGCATATATAAAGAATAAAATTGCGATTTATAATTTATAAGATATAACAAAATTATAAAGTTATGGGGGTGAGAGTTTGCTATTTTATAGATAAAATAGCAATAAATAAATGTATGTAGATACAAGTAAATTAGATAATATATTTAAAGGCCTTTTAGTAGAAATAGTGGCCAAAGAAGACAAAGAGTCGCAGAAGCTAACAAGGGGGTATGTAGATACCATCATTTCAAAAAAAGATAAAAAAGGAGGAATAATTGTTGAGTTAACAAATGGGAAAAAAGGAGCTGTTAAAGATATAGTCAATAAAAATCAGTTGAAAAAAGAAAATTTCAAATTTTACAATTTATTTATAAATGAATCTAAAATCTATTCTATTTGGGATAAGTCAAATAAAAAATTTCTTGTTGTTAGACATTTAAATAAGATATCTGGCAACTATGAAAATTTAGCATATTTATTTGATGATCTTGAAATGGCAAAAAAAGAACTAAATAAGATAAGTGATAAGAATTATGTATTAAAGCCAATTAGCAGAAAGAAATTTATAACAGATAATTTTAAAGAGAGTAATGTAAAAGCTTTTTCTATCAATAAGAAAAGAAAAATAACAAAAGAAAAATTGTTGGAACTTGAAATATATCTAAAAAGATAAAATACGTTGAATATAAACAATATAAATGTTATAATTTTTATTAAATAGTAAGTTATAAATAGGATTTATAATTATAAAGATATAATTATGTAAAAAATGATAGGAGCATATTTACGAAATGACTATATAAAGTAAGGATGTGTTTGTAATAGGTATATTAATAGAACTAATAGTCGATAAATTTGAGGACATTGTGGAACAGTTATTTCTATTATTTGGGATAATGATAGAAGTTATAATCCTTTTGATTGTATTAATGTTTTCAACAAACTTAGCTTTACTTATTTTTTTTATTGTAGTTTTATCAAGGTTTATTCAATTTATTTTTTTGACTTTGAATTGTGTAAAATTAGAAAAAGCTATTAATAAAGAGATTATTGAAGTTACTGAAGAATATAAAACAGTTTTAATAGGAATAACATTAGATAAGTTAGATATTTGTTTTAAGTGGAAGTATTTAGTACCAATACTTGGATTATTTTGTATAAATACTGATTATAAAAAAGAAATAAATAATCTAAATAACTATAGAGAAAAAATCTTGTTTGAATTTATTGATTTCTTATGTATAAAAAAATTTATTATTAATAATTTAGATGGGTCGAGTTTAAATTATAAAACTCGTACTTATGTTGAGGATATAGAGGTCAACTGTAAAAATAAGTATTATATAGTTATAATTGAAACGTTCTTGAATTTAAAGGAGTTAGTAGATAAAAACAATAAAATAATATCAGGAAATTATAGTCTTAATGAAAAAGAAAAAGTTATAAATGCTAAGAATGAAGCAATCTTAGCATTTGTAAAATTGCTTCATGATTTAAATTATAGGGCACAAAATGAAAAGAGTTTTTCTATGGAAGAAGAAAATAATTTAAATGAACTAAAAAAATGTGGAGATTTATTAAAGCGAATAAATAAAGATGTAATAGAAGAAAAAGCAGTTTTTATGAAATAGTTTGATTAGGAGATAATTAAAAGGAGGATAAAAAATGGAAAGTTTAGTTTTAAATGAAGTGTCAGTTAATGAGTATGCAGTGAAGTTTACAGAAGAATATAAACTAAATCTACGAAATGATAAAGATGTGAAATGTATAATGACTAAAATAGACATAAGTGAGATTGAGAATATTTTAGCATTTGGAGATAAATCTGCGAATTCGATTTCAAGGTTGTCTGATGAAATTTTAAGCACAACTCAAAAAATCCAAAAAGAAAAAGATATAGGAGCTATATTAAATAAATTAAATAAAACATTTAAAGGTTTTGACTTACAAGACTTGCAAAAAGAGGAAAAGGGATTTCTTAAGAAGATGTTTAATAAAGCCCAAAGCTCTTTTGATAATATAGTGGATAGATGTACAACAATTGGAAATGAAGTTGATAAAATTTACTTAGATTTAAAAAAACATGAAGTTGATATAAAAGAGCAAATAAAGAATTTAACTAACTTGTATGAATCTAATATTATATACTACCGAGATTTAGAAAAATATATAGTAGCTGGCGAAATGGCTTTAGAAAAATTAGATAATGAATTAATTCCAAGTTTAGAAGAAAAAGCATTAAACTCAGGAGAAAATATATCTTTACAAAAGATTAATATTTTAAAAAATAATAGAGATATGTTAGAGCAAAGGGTCTATGATTTAAAAATAGCTGAAAATATATCTCTACAGAACATTCCGATGATCCAGCAAATGCAAAAAGGTAATTTTGACCTTATGAGAGCAATAAAATCTTCTTTTATAATTACCTTACCTATATTCAAACAATGTTTAATAAATGCGATAGTATTGAAAAAACAAGAAAAAATGTATAAAGATATTGAAAGCGTTAGAAATATGACTAATGATTTTCTAATACAAAATGCTGAACATTTATCTAAACAAGCTCCTGGAATATCAAAGTTAGCAGGTAATAGTCAAATTAGTTTAGATTCATTAGAGACTTCTTATAAAAAAATTATGGAAGGGATAGACGAATGTAGAAGAATTGAAATAGAGAATAAGTCAAATTTTAAAGGAAATGCAAGTAGATTAGAAGAATTAAAAATGGGAATTTTAACTCAAGGAGCTTCAGGTCCTAAAATAGCTTCTAATAAAGGTGATTTTGGAGTTGAAAAATTTAATATATAGATAAAATAGCAATTGGTTGTTACATTTAATAATCAATTGCTATTTTATTGTTTTTATATGAATTATTAATATATTCATTATCTATAATATATAAAAAATTAGTATTAATATATTAAATAATGATATAAGGGGGTAAGAATATGATTGTTTTAGCTAAGAATAAAGAAGAATGTATATTTGAAAGTATAGTTGATGGGACAGGCTTAAGATTAGTTATATTTCTTGCAGGATGCCAGCATAGATGTAGAGGTTGCCATAATCCAGAAACTTGGGATATAAACAGTGGTGTTATGTACTCAAATGAGGAGATTGTTAACTTCATAGTAGAAAAATATAAAAAATGTAATGGCTATTATAAAGGTATAACATTTAGTGGAGGAGATCCCCTTTTACAAAAAGAAGAATTAGAGTACATTATTAAAGACATTAGAAAAAAATTAAAAGAATATAATTTTGATATATGGTTATATACTGGATATAACTATGAAGAAGTGATATCTTTTAAAGTTATTAAGTTAATTGATGTTTTAGTTGATGGTAAGTTTGACTTAGATAAAAAATCTATTAATTATAAGTTTAGAGGTTCGTATAATCAAAGGTTAATTTATTTAAAAAATGGAAAAATAGAAAAAATATTATAAAAAAATACAAATTACGTTGACTATAAACAATAAAAAAGGTATTATATATAATATAAAATGAAAAGGAAGGTATTATTATGCATAAAATAATTTGTGAAGGAAGTGCTTCTTTAGAAAAAATGATGAAAGATATTGTTGAGGTGGTTGTCCAAGCTATAGAGACTAAGACTAATGATGATAAAAATGAAGAAGATAGTAGTAAGAAAAATAGATTAAATGTGTTTTGGAGTGAGAAAATGAAGAAAGGAGAAATTTATGTTGATGAAATAACTGAACTTTCAGTTATGTTTAATATACCTCTCAATGATATTTATAGGACAATTAAGATATTAGGAATAATTGTAAAACAAGATAATAAACAATGTGTCGAAGATCCAGAGTTAGAATTTTATTTAGCAAATAGAATTGCTCTAATGCATATGAACAAATTAAATAAAGAAAATTTGAAATTAGCTAAGATTAATTTAATAGTAGAAACTACAGAAATTTATAAAAATATGTTTCCTGAAAGAAAAGATGTTACTGTAGTGCCAAAAATAGAAAAGAAAAAAGTAGTGTTATATGTATATAATAAGAATATAGAATTATTTCTAAAAGAAAATGATATAAATAAATTACAATTAATTTAATATAAAAAATAGAAAGAAAAAAGATACTTGTAAAATTTAAAAATTTTACAAGTATTTTTTTTGACATTGTTATGGTATAATAATTAGTAAATAAGATAAAAATGTATATATTGATTAACTTTGGATACTTAGTAAATTTAAATTTAATTAATGCATATATTTAAATGAATAAGTCGCTAAATAGGAATTTAAGTAATAGTAATTTTTTTGAAAACTATGAATATAAATTTTAAGAGCGAATTTAAAAAATTAGTGAACGGTTTATTATAAAGGAGGAAAATTTTATGTTTGTACCAAGTGGATATGTAGAATATACAAAAAATATAATAAATAATTTTATAAATGAAAATGGTTATGTGCCAAGTTTTAGTGATTTAAATAATTCTGATGTAAAACAGTTACATCAAATTTATGGAAGTTGGAATAAAGTTTTAGAAAATCTTGGCTTTATAAATAAAACAAATAACGCAGAAGATGTGTTAAAAGAAGTTGAAGAATTAAGAGATAGATTAGGTAAAATACCTAACAGAGAAGAACTTAAAGAAAATAATATAAATATAAAACCTTTACTAAAAAAGTATGGTAAATGGAGTACTGTAAAGAGTAAGTTAAAAACAGATGTAGTAATAGAAAATCCTTTACTTGAAAAAAATAAGGATAAAAATGCGATACTTTTGGAAAAAGTATCGAATATAAAAGAGATAGAGGAAATAATAGAAAAAATATTAGATTTAACAAATAACAAGAAATGTATTCCAACACACAAACAACTATTGAAAAATGGAATAAAAATAAATAAATTAATGAGAGTAATGGGTAGTTGGGAAAAAATAAAAAAAGAATTGAATTTAGAGTCAATTGTTTCTAAATTTGATGAAGATAAGATAAAAAATATAAAAAAAGAAATATTAGACATTAAAAATGAAAATAAGTACAAAAGGGCACCATCTGAGCTTCTTCTGAAAAAAAGAGGAGTAGATGTTAATCTATTGAAAAAGACTTATGGAAGCCTTAAAGAAGCATATAAAAAACTAAAAATAGAAGAATATGATATAGAAGTATTTAATAATGAGATAATAAAATTAACAAAAAATAAAATTAAAGTGCCAAGTATGACTCGTCTTGTTTTTTATAAGATTCCAATTAAAATTTTATTTTCTTATTATGGAAGTTATGAAAATATGATAGATAGCCTTAACTTGAAAGCTATTGTAGAGAAAGCTAAAACTATTAAAGAGGAAAAAGAAAAAATATTTAGAGATAAAACTATGAAAGAAATAATGGAAGTTTACCAGATACTTGATAAAACTCCAATTATACGAGAGCTTAAGGAATATGGAATAAAAACAGCAACATTTTTTAGGAAATTTGGTAATTGGGGAGAAATAAAAGCAAAACTTAAATTGCCAAAACGAAGCAAGTACACAAATACAGAAATAAAAGAAAGTAAGAGAATAATTTTAGAAATGACACAATCTTTGGGTAAAATTCCAACTATTCAAGATCTTAAAGACAATGGAGTTCGCATAAATTATTTAATTAATAGATATGGATCTTATTCAAAGTTATTATTAGAATTAGGATTAATTACAGAGCCTTTAAAAAATAAATATACAGATGCAGAGCTGGAAGAAAGTAAGAGGATAATTTTAGAAATGGCACAAGCTCTGGGTAAAAAACCAACTATCCGAAGTCTTAAAGATAGTGGAGTTCATATCAATTATTTAATTAAGAAATATGGCTCTTATTCAAAACTATTATTAGAATTAGGATTAATTACAGAACCTTTAAAAAAAGATAAGGTAGAAATTAGCATAATATAATCTTAAAATAAGAAAATATCTAAATTAAAGATGTTTAAATTGGAGTAAAACAAAATGAAAAATAATTTACTTGAAGCGTTAAAAGAAAAAAAGGTTCTTAAAAAAAGTATAGGTGGAGGACTGAAAGTAGAAGATATCTTTTCTATGCCTTCTTATAAACGTCCATTAAGACAAGTTAAAGATGATTTAGTTATATATTATATATCTAATAATAATGTGAAGAAAAAATACGTTGTTTTTGGTGGCGAAAAATATAAAGTAATAAAACAGATAAAGGATAATAACGCTGTTGAGTTTTATATCCCTTTGTTTGTTCTTAAAAATTATTTTAATGACTTAGACGAATTTGATTATATCTATGACTCATTGGCTGAGATAGGGCTGTTTTAATTATTATGGTCGGGAGGAATAGTCCTATTCTTTAACTTATGTTTAGATATAATTAAAATATATTAACTATTGGAAAGGAATGATATTATGAAAGATGTAGAATTAGAATTAAAAATTTCAATACCATTAAAACAAGTTGCTATTTTTTTGGCTACTGTATCTATGGTATTGTTATGTTTTTCTGCTCTAAGAAATTTCGATAATATAAAATCAATACCAGTAAGTGCATTAGGTATAACAACTGGATTTATAATATTTCAACTTGGATTAAGTTTTTTTGAAAATAGAAAAAAATCTAAGAGTGAATAAAATTCTATGTTTGTAGATAAAAGGAGTTTTATCAGAAAAATCAATTTTAAGAAAACTCCTTTTTTTAAAAATTAAATATCTCATATTAAAAACAAAGTCAATTCTCTACAGTAGTATTAATGTGCCAAAAGTCTATAAGCACTATCCAACTTATCTTAAAATAATATTATTCTCAAATTAAATTAAAAATTTTATCATTTTTATTGCTTATAAACAACAAAAATGATAAAATTTTATATAAAGAATGAATAAAAAAGCTTATACTATAATATAATTTATATGTTATTATAACTAATAGTTAAGTAATTATAAGCTTATTTTAAACACATAACTGGAGGAATGATAAAATGGATACATATAACATAGAAAAGATAGACAAGCTTTACAATATGGTAACAACTTTAAAAAACAAAAATAGTTGCGAATCTAATGTTAATATGGATGAATTTTATAAGTCTTTTAATAAATTGAAAATATATATAAAAAAAGAGTTATCAAAAGAGAGTTTAAAAGACTTAAGTGATAATAATTATAAAAAACTATTAGAGAGAGTATTCTCTTTTATAAAAGATGAACAAATTGAGATATCTTATAAAAGTATTTTTTTAAAAATATACTTTATGAGTGAATGTATATCACAAGAAATTTGTTTTTTATGTGAAACAGATAATTAAAATAATTATTATAAACCTTCTTGTTTTGTTTTTTTAGAAAAACATAATAAAGTAAAGATAAAATAGGTTCCAAGAAGTTAGAGTAAGAATGATAGAATCATCACTGCGGGATCCTTGAGGGCAAATTTTTTAGGTTTTTTAGGCCCTAAACCTAAAAGAACAACTGAATTTAGCTGGTTAATTAATAAATACCAAGCTATCTAATAATGTTTTAATATATATGTACACAAAAAAAGATTATATAATATAATCTTTTTTTTGTGTACATATATATCGAAAAATGTTTTATAAATACAATAAATACAATAAAAAATATTATGTGATAATTTATAACATTTAAAAAATGCGAAAATAAATAAAAAATAAAATAATATATATTTATTTATTTAAAAACATAAAACAATCTAATAAAAACAATCCTTTTAGATTATAAAAATATTAACATAAAACTATACTAAATAGTTAAAAAGTTTATATAAAAAATAATCTATTAGAAGGAGAGAGTGTATGAACCAGTATGAAATAGATTTAAAAATAGCAATGAAAAATGGCATATATTTAAAGTGTATAAAGAACCAAGATTATAGGGTATGTATTGAAGCATTAAAAGAGAATGGGAGGGCTTTAGAATATGTAAGATGGGATAGCATGACGCTATTAGAAGAAGAGATTAAACAAATCTGTTTAACTGCTGTAAGGAAAAATGGAGATAGTATAAAGTATATAAATTGGAATAAGCTTAATTTAAAAACAGAAGATATTATGGAGATATGTATAGAGGCAGTAAAGAGAAACCGTTGGGCATTTAAGAATATACATTGGGCTCAAATAGTAAAAAATCTTTCAGAGAAGCAAATCTATCTTATTTGCCTTGAGGCAATAACAAGCTTTGGAGAAGTTTTAAAATATATGAACTGGGATTTGTTAAACCTTACAGATAAGCAAGTTTATAATTTGTGCTTAGAAGCAGTTGGACAAGAAGCATGGAATATAGCTTATATAAATAATAATTTATCTCCATATAAAAAAAATAAATTATATCTTATTGCTATAAAGCAAAATTTAGACGTTATTATTTTTATTGAGAAATATACAGAAGAAATACTTTTAGAATTATCTAAAATGTATGCAATAAAGGATAGAGATATATTAAAAAGAACAATAAAGGAAAGAGCTATAGAGACTATTAAAAATAATCCAAGCTTTATTATATATATAAAAAACCAGACTTATGAGATTTGTTTAGAAGCTATAAAAATAGATGGTTTTTGTATTGAACTAATAAAAAACAGAGATATGTTTAAATATAATATCTTAAAAGAAACTATTAGAAGTAGAAAAGTAATAGCGATTTATATAGATGGGAGATGGTTATTTACTATAGGATGCCAAAATAATATTACTAAAGAAGAATTTATTTATAGAATTTATAATACAGATGGAGGTTTTGATTTAGAGAAAGGTGTTAATGTCCATAGGAAAATATATCTTGATTTCTTAGAACAATTTTTATAATGGGAGGATTATTATGAGTGAAGTTTTTAATTATAAAGAGGAGTTAATTTTTATAACAAATGATGGAAATAATATAAATATAAAGAATGCATATTTTATATTTGATCCACATGATGAAGAGTATTATATAATAAGTTATAAAAAAAATAGAGGTAATTACGAATCTATTTGGTTTCAAGATAGGTACAAAGAATTAAGGAAGGACCTCTATAATAAAACTTATTTTAAAAGAGCTAATTTAAATATGGTTATGGAAAAGTGTAATAAAGAAATTAGTAGTATTGGAGAAAAGTACAAAAATGAAATAATAGGGTTAGAAGAGGATATATTATTTAGAAAAGGAAAAATTATTTTAATAGAAAAGGAAATAAATAATATTAAAAACAAGGAATTAACACCAAATAGAATTAAATCTATTAGAGAAAAAAGTAAAGGCTTAAGACGTTTATACAAGAGGGTAGAAAATAAAAATAATGAGATAGAGAAGCTTAAAATAAGATTAAGTTCTCTTAGAAAAGATACCTTTTTTAAATTAAAGAATGTCTTAAAACAATAAACTACTTAAAAGCTCAGCATATGCTGAGCTTTTTTATTTTAATTATTTTTAATTATGCAGTATCTCTTATCTATTCTAATCCCATTTACACAAGTGTCTAAAGCGACAACTCTTCCGTTTAATTTATTTACAATAGATTTATTTTTTTTGTAACTTTTTCTTCCTTCAGATTTTAAATACCTTTTCTTTGTAAATACCCCTTCTGTAACATTATTTGGTTTAGGGAGTAAACTAAGGGCTTGTTTTATTTCTTCTAAGCTTTTAGGTCCAATACCATTTATTGCTAAAAGATCATTAGATGTCATCGTTTTTAACTTTTCAATGGAGTTTATATTAGCTTTTATTAGATAATTTACTATTTTTTTAGATAATTTAAGTTGATTCATATTTTTCTCCTTTTATATTTTTTATAATCATATATAAAATATAAAAAAATATAATTAAAGTTTGAACTACTAAAAAAATTTTCTATAAAACATATAAATTGTTATTAAAACTCTATATATACATATAATGGTATATATTTTTAAAGAAAAGGAGTGTGTTTTGTGGATAACAAGAAATTAATTTCAATAGTTCTTTCTGCTTCAATTTTAAGTACAAATGTGCCATATAATGTGTTTGCAGATAATATAAAGAGAGATGCAATAGTTTACAATGAAAACAATTCCATAAATAAAAAAGCACAAAACGAAGGAAAAGAGAAAAGTAGTGAAAGTTTTTCATTAGATATGGGAAATTATGTAGATACAAATGGGATTTTAACTTTTCCAGAAGCAAAAGGAACAATAGATAATCCAACTTATTTACGATTTGATTTTAATAGAAATGTGTATGAAAATGTAACAATTACTTATAGTTTAAATTCGGAAGAAAAAACTTTAATTGGTAAAAACATAAAAATACCTGTTAAAACACAAAATGAATTGAATGAGGTTTTAAGAACTTTAAAAATAGATACAAAAAATAATAAAAAATTAGGATTTGATATTATATTAGGAGGGTTACCACTTTACAAGAGTATAGAAGGTGTACCTTCAAGATTATATAAGGCTGAAAGAGCAATAGACGGGAATAGTGATAGTTTTTATGGTGCAATAAATAAAAATAATAGCGTATTTACCATTTTATTTGAAGATAAAACGTATATAGAAAGTGTACTTATTAAAGCAAATAAAAATTTTGTTATAAAAGGATTAAAAAATGGTAGCTGGACAAAAATAGGTGAGGGTACTCCATCGTTTGGAAAAGATGAAAGTAAAAAAATAGTAAACGTCACAGCTGGAGAGTATGAAGGTATTCGAATCGAACAAGCTCATTCTGGGGTAGATTCTTGTACTATATCTGAATTAGAATTTAATAAAGAAAGTGATAGAGAAAAAATAAATTACAATCGTTCGGAATATAGTCTTAATTTAGGGAAAAAAAGTATTAACAATGATGGTAGTATTTCTTTTACAGAAGCATCAGCTAAAGGGGATAATGTAAAACTTTTAATTAATTTTAAAAACAGCAGTAATAAAAATAAAATATCTTATATACAAAATGGTAAATATAATGAAAAAGAAGGAGATAGTGGAATTACTGTAAGTAATGAGTCTGAATTAAATGAAATAATTAGAAGTTTAAAAATTTATAATGATAATAAGGTCGAGAATAATGTAAGAATAACATTATTACCAGATACTTTTTCTTTTACAGAAGATGTTCCAGAAGGAGTATTAGCACAAGGGAATTCCTTGGCTGATAAGTATACAGCAGAGAATGTGTTTAGTGGAAGTAATGGATATTTTATATCTGGATCAGATAACCAGTTAATTTTAAAGAATACAAAAGAACTTTATATAAATGGAGCCTACTTTTTAAATGGAAATAGTATTATCATAGTAAAAGGATTAAAGAATGGAACTTGGACAGATATAGGAAAACATTCTTCAAACGAAGCTGAAATGATCAATTTAGCCCCTGGTTACTATGATGAGATTAAATTTGTTAGCTCATCTACTTTAGATATGAGAAATCTGTATCTTCGATATAGTAATATAAGTAAAGATTTTAAATTAGAAATATTTAAAGATGAATCACCTGAATTAAAAGTAGGTGCTAATATAGATATTTTACAAAATAACAAGTTTGATATTATGAAGGGAGTAACTGCAACTGATGTTATAGATGGAGATTTAACAGATAAAATAACTGTTGAGATAATGAATCCAAATGGAGAGAGTGTTTCTGAATTAGATACAAATATACTTGGAAAATGGACAATTAAATATAGTGTAAAAGATAGTGGGGATAATACTACAAGCTATTTAAGAACATTAAGAGTAGTTAAAGATTTTAATGTTAGTATAGATTTAGGAAAAGAGCTTGTTACAAGTAAGTATGTGAAATTTCCTAATGTAAAAATAAGTTCTACTGATGAAAAACAAAAAATAGATGGATTAAAAATGTATTTCCCTCAAAATTTCAATAAGGATACTTTTAAAGTACATTATATATTAAATGGAGTTGAAAAGGTATCAACAGATCAAGTGATAGAGATAAATAATGAATTTAGCATAAATGAGGCAGAAGAATTAATTAAATCTATAAAAATTGAACATAAAAATAATGAAGAGTTTAAATTTACTGTAAGACTGGGTAAAAATGAAGTTGACGATATGGTGTACAACTATGAAAATAATCATTACTATAAATTTATTTCTGCATCAGGAATAACTTGGAAAGAAGCAAAAGTAGATGCAGAAAAACAGGAATTTTTAGGAGTTCGAGGATATTTAGCAACAATAACTTCTGCTAATGAACAAGAAGTAGTACATAATTTAACTTCTAATTGCGTTTGGCTTGGTGGAACTGATGAAGAAGCAGAAGGCAACTGGAAATGGGTTACAGGAGAACCTTTTGAATATACAAACTGGTATCCTGGTAGACCAGACAATTATTTAAATCAACAACACTACATTATTTCCTACAATGATAATCAGAGATTATGGGATGATGATTTTAATATAGCAAGTGGGGGGAAAATAGATGGATATATTGTAGAATTTGGCTTAGATGAAAAACTGCCTTATCCTAATACTTTAGATAAATTTAAGTATGAAGATACTGCAACGATAGAACCACTTAAAGCAAAACAAGACATAGTGCTTAATGCTTTAGTAGATAAAGATAACAACAAAGTAATACTTGATTGGAATAACATAAAAGATATAGATTACTATAAAATATGGCAGAAAAAAGAAGGACAAAACGATTTTCAGACAATGTCTTCAAACAATTTTGCAAAAGGAGAAAAAGTAAAAGTTTTAAATATATATCCTACTGTTTCTGTTAAAAATACGTTCAAAAATTGGGTAAATGAGTCTGGTCAAGGCTTAATTGATATAGATGTTGTAAGTAATGCTGATTTTAATAATAACCCAGATTATTATTTAAAAAATGAAAGTGGGAACTATAAATATGATGTAATTGCGTGTGGATTTGCTAATATAAATTCATCTATAGCACTTCCAGAAAAATCGGTGATTGCTATAAATGAGGCTAAAAGAAATAATGTTGGAATTCTTCTGGGGCACCATTATATTGGAGAAAATATAGGTAATTTCCCTAAATATAGTGAAGAATATTACATGAATAAATACAAGAATACATCTGAGGTTTGCAGTAATGAAGTAGAGATTGATAAATCTCATGAAGCACTGAATTATCCAAATCAATTAGGAAAAGTAGGTGATGTATTAGAGATACCAAATTCCCACAGTAATTATAGTGCTTTCCCTTTTGAAGAAGATGTTATAATAAAATTCCATAATCCTAAAAAACATGTATATCCTTATAATTGTAATAAAGATTATAATGGATTTACAGGAGAGATAAACGGGAAAAATGTATCTCAAAACGCTTATTTAAGTATACATGGGAATACAGCACAGATTCAGACAGGGCATTCTGGAAAAAGTATAACAAACGATGAAAAAAATATGTTGGCAAATACTGTTTTTTATTTAGCACAAAAAATAGATGAAAGTTATCTTGAAGATGTAAATGGAAAAGACATTAATTCTCCTACAGTTCCAAAGTACCAATTATATGACACAGGTATAAAACAAGGGATTCAATTTAATTCAGAGGATAGAGGATCTACATACGAATATTATGTAGAAGGAGTTTCAAAATATGGGGATGTGACTAATATTTCAAATAAGAAAAAGGTTGAAATAAAATCAGGATTTAAGGGGTACTCATATGAAGTTAGTAATAATCCTACCCCATCAGTAAGTTTGGGAGATGTTATAAATAGTACAGATGGATTTATACCTGCAAACGAATTAGCAAGTAAATTATATGTTCATATAATCTCATTAGATAAGGTTGGAAATAAGAGCGAAGTAGTTACACTTCCAATTAGTGGTATCTTTGAAGATTTGCCTCCAGTATTAGATGTTGGAGGAAACATAAGTATAAGCAGAGGTAAAGATTATAACTTAATGGAAAATATCACAGCCACTGATGATTATGATGGAGATCTGACTAAAGATATTAGTATTACAATAAAGGATCCTTCTAATAAAATTGTTGATCAATTTGATACAAATGTACTTGGAAAATGGAGTATTGAGTATAGCGTTAAAGATAGTAAACAACAGGAAAGCAAAGCAATAAAAGAAATAACAGTAAAAGAAAATTTGGATTATTTGAGTATTAATTTAGGAGAACCTAACAAAAAAAGATTTGTTGTTTCTTTTCCTAATGCTACTGTTGTAAATAATAGCAATGAACTAATAAGTGGGATAAAATTATATATAAGCGAAGGTTATAATGACAGTATATTAATAAAATATAAAGATAAAGGTGTACAAAAAACGACTAAGGGACAACAAATAATATTAACAGGAAATTATTCACGTGAAGAGGCTGAAGAATTAATAAAATCCATACAAATTGAACATGACAACAGCACAAGTTTTATATTTAATGTAAGATTACAAAATAATAGCGTAGATGATATAATATATAATCCTGTAAATGGAAATTATTATCAGTTTGTAGCAGATAGAAGAATTAGTTGGAAAAATGCAAAATTAAAAGCTGAAAAAATGGAGTACAAAGGTTTAAAAGGTCACTTAGCAACAATTAAATCAAAGCATGAACTTAACTTATTTAATTCTTTAACAACAAAAACGGTTTGGCTTGGAGCGACAGACGAAGAAAAAGAAGGACAATGGAAATGGGTAACAGGAGAGTTTGTTAAATTTACGAACTGGTGTGCTGGAGAACCAAACAACTTCGGAGGAACAGAAGATTATATGGTGTCTATTAAAAATTCAAATGGGTTATGGAATGATACAAATAACGCCCCCGATCCATATTGGACTGATATAGAAGGATTTGTCGTGGAATATGAAAATGTAGACAATAATAATGGTTCTTCTTATGAAGTATGTAAGTATGAAGATAGTGTAAAGGTGGATAATATTATAGCGAATCAAGATATTGTTTTAAATTTAGATAAAAAAGATAATATTGTTTTAAATTGGAATAAGTATAAAGATGCAGAATATTATAAAATTCTAAGAAAAGAAGAAAATTCTTTTGAAATAATAAAAGATAATTTAAAAGAGAGCTTGTTTAGTGATAGTTTAGCTGAAGATAAAGTTTCTCCTAAGATGGAATATTCTTTAATATTAAATAAAGAAAGAACAGCTAAAATGGAATTTCATTCTGAAGATTTAGGATCAGAATATGAATATAACGTGGAAAGCTACGATGAAGATAATTACCAAACTGCATATTCTAATACTGTAAAGACAAAAATTACATCTGGTTTTAAAGGATACAGATATTTAGTAGATGAGAGTCCAAATACAGAAATTAGTGGAGAAGTAAACAATACAGATGGTAAATTTGAGTTTAAAAATGTAACAGATAATACTTATCTCCATATATATGCAATAGACAACAATGGCAATAAAACAGAAACTAAGCACATAAAATTATCCGATGATACTTACAACAATAAGCCAAGAATAACTTTACCTGGGAAAAACAGAGTTATTAGCATAGGAGAAGAGTTTGACAAATTACAAGGAGTATCTGCATATGATTTTGAGGATGGTGATTTAACTAATAAAATTAAAGTTGAAGGTGAAGTTAATAACAATAAAAAGGGTGTATATAAAATAAAATACACAGTTGAAGATTCAAAAGGTATTCAAGTGGAAGAGATTGTACAGGTCCATGTAACTGGAGATATGGAAGTTAATATAGAAGAAGGAAGTAATAATTTAGAAGTTAATTGGACTAAGGTTAATAATGCTGTTAAATATGTTCTTTATAGAACAAATGAAAATGGGTTTTCTTTTGAAGAAAAAGGAACATTTAATGATACACAGTTTATAGATAATACTGCTACAGATATAAGTTCTCCTGTTATAACATATTTAGGAGAAATAAATGAAGATTCTATTAAAACAAGAAAAGTTGTTTCTTTAAGTAAAGAAATATTAAGAAAATTGAATAAGGAAATAGATAATACAGATAAGATTAAGCTTAAAGTTATGTCTAAGGACTTAGGAACTACATATAGATACTTTGTAGAAGCTTTGGATAAAGATAATAATGTAATAAATTCCAGTGAAATTAGAAATGGTAAAGTTACAGCAGGATTAGCTGGATTTAGCTATATAATAGATGAAAAAGAAAATACAGAAGTTAAGAATTCTGTTAATATAAAGAATGCAGAAGATATAGATATAAAAAATAATAAATCTAAATTCTTGCATATTAAAGCAATAGACAAGAATGGAAATGTGAGTAAGACAATACATCATTTAATAACTGGTAAATATGATACTAATTATGCCCCTGTTATTAAAGGATTAACATCAAAAAGAGTAAAAGAGGGAGAATCTTTTAATCCTCTTGCTGGAGTAACTGCTTATGATGTGGAAGATGGAGATATAACAAACAAAATACAAGTAATAGGTTCAGTTAATACAAGTAAAAATGGGAAATACAAATTAACTTATAAAGTAGAAGATAGATCAGGGAATATAAGAGAGGTAAAAAGAAATATTCTTGTACATGGAGATATGGAAATAGAAGTAACTGCTAATAAAGAAGATAACAATGTAGTTGTATCTTGGGATAAAAATGTTTTAGGAGAAGATGTTTTCTATGAAGTAAGAAAGTGGAATAGTGTTTTAGATAATTATTCTACTATAGGATATACTGAAGATTTATCTTTTGTAGATAATAATACAAAAGATATCTATGGTCCAGAAGTAAATGGAGTAACTGAAGATAAAGAAGAACAACAACCTACAGAGGAAGAAGACAGTATAACTGAAAACCAAGAAGCTGAAGAAGAAAATAGCGTATCTGAGGAACAGGATTATAACCCTGTAGAAGAAAAAGATATTGAAAGTATAGACGGCATAGAAGAAAATAATATAAATAGTGATGTATCTCTAAGAAAAGAAAGTAACATAGATGATCACATGAAATTAAATATAAATGCAAGAGATAGAGGTGTATCTCAGACCTATCAAGTTAGAACAAGATTGAAAAAAGATAATACAATAGTAAGAGATATGACAGATGAAGAGGGCAGAGACTGGGATGTAGGTGTTGAATTTAGTGGAGAAATAGAATACTATAGATGGAAACTAAGCAACAAAAGAGAAGATAATTTAGAGACAGGAATAGTAAAAACATCTGTTTCTTCAAATGAAATAGAATTTAATCCTGAAGACTATAAGTACATTCATTTTATTCCCTATGATACTTTTGGAAATGCTGGCCAACTTGTTCACTACGAATTAGGAGAATTTGGAAATGAAGAGAGCCCTATTGGACCTCCAGTAATAGAAGGAGTAAAAGATAGTGTAATCATGGTGGATAGTAAATTCGATGTATTACAAGGAATAAAAGCTCATGATTTTAAAGGCGAAGATTTAACTAACTATATAAAGGTTAATGGATTTGTAAATGTAAATAGAGTAGGAGAATATACTATTACATATAGTGTTATGGATTTTAAAGGACAATTAACAGAAGAAACTGCTATTATAAGAGTGGCAGATTTTAATGAGAATATACCAGATAAAAAACCTGACAAGATTGATAATGCTCCAGTTGTAAATATGCTAAATGAAGAAGTTTATATAAAAGTAGGTTCTAAATATAATGTTATGGATGGAATTAAAGTAACAGATATAGAAGATGGGGATTTAACTTCTAAGGTAACATATACGACCAACTTAGACACAAGTAAAGTAGGGGATTATATTGTAAGCTATTATGTAAGAGATTCAAGAGATAATAGAGTTAGATGGAATAGAGTTGTCCATGTTGTAGACTATGAAATAGAGGAGGATTCTGACTCAAATGACCCTTCAAATACTGAAGGCAATGGAGCATTCCCTCAAATATATGCATATCCTGCATATATAGCTGTAGGAACAGAATTTAATCCTTATAGCGATGTAAGAGCATATGATGAAGAAGATGGGTATATTACTAATAAATTAAAAGTTAGTGGATATGTTAATACTTTAAAACCAGGGATTTATTATTTAACATACAAAGTAACAGATAGTAATGGAAATACTTCTTATTGTGGTAGAGGTGTTTATGTCTATGAAGGTGGCTGGGATAATGGGGCTGGAGAAAAACCAGATCCAAATCCAGATTGGGGCGAAAACGACAACGAAGAGGAAGAAGGAGACCATATACCTTCTAAGCCTAATCAGCCTAATCAAGATGAAGATGAAGATAACTCAAGTAATTTACCTGACATAGATGATAATCAAGATGGAGATGGACAAAATGACATTTATATAGATAAAAACGGAAATGTAATAAAACCAGATGGTTCAATAGTAACACCAGATGGGACAGTAATAAAGCCAGATGGAGAAACTCCATCTATAGATGAAGAAGGAAACATCATAATACCTCCAAATGTAATTGTTATTAAACCAGATGGTAGCTCAGATAAATTTATTAATGGAGCTATAATCAGACCAGATGGAACAATAGTGGTCAATGACGATTATAGTGGAAAAGAACCAGATAATAAAAATCCTAATGATGATGATGATAACAATAATTATAACAATGATGACAATAATTACAACAATGAAGAAAAAACAAATACTGATAGCTTAGATTCAAATGGTAAAAGCCCCTCTACAGGGGATAAAGGAATATTAAGTTCTGTAGCTTTAGGATTATTGGCCATAGGAGGATTATTCTTTAATAGGAAGAAAAAATAAACATAATAATACCAAGTGGATATCCACTTGGTATTATTAATTTATATCTATAAATTTTTAATATAATAATTCATCATATCAATTATAAGTATAAAAAATTCAATCAACAATGATGAAAAAAGTAAGAACTTTAATATAGGGAAACCATCAACAGAAAAAAGAGTTTTTCCAGAAGGAAGCGAAAAAGTCATTATACTTGCTTCCATGTGGTTATTCATATAAATAAAAGAAACATTTAAAATAAACGATTTAATTAAAAATCCTATAAGTGAATCTTTTAATTGTTTTTTCTCATTGTCATTTTTATCTATCTTAATCACTCTCCATAATTTTCCAAATATAACTTCATTGTAGCATATTTAAGTTTATTATACGAGAAATTTTAGATATATTTAATTGAATTTTATTCAATAATTGTAAGATTATTTTTGCTGATGTTATTTAAATTAACAGGAATATCTTTAAATATATAATCATTTAGTAGTTTTGCTGTTAAATCTAAATCAGTTCTAAAAACCCAACCATAATCCTTATATTTACCACATATGGAGAGTTCTTCAAATGGGATACATAGAGTTTCAATTGTATTAAAATCTATTTTATTAGCTGTATATAATATATCTAATATATCTTTAAAGTTTAAGTTAGTATCAATGTATTTTATAATGGTATTTAATATAGATGGATATTTAAACACACTAACATGTTTCATTTTTTCTGCCATGGAACTAATAACCTTTCTTTGTCTTTCTGTTCTACCTTGCTCTCCACCAGAATTATATCTTATTCTTGTATAGGATAATGCTTGGGCACCAGTTAAAGTTTTTAAACCTGGAGATTTTATTTCTTCTGAATTATTAGGTATATCTTTTAGATGCTTGTTAAAATCTTTAAGTTCAGATTTTTTTATTTCAACATCTACTCCACCAAGAACATCTATAATTTTAACAAAATCATTAAAATTAACTAATGCATATTTATCTATACTTAAATTATAATTTTCTTCAATAGTTTTTTCTAAAAGATCAACCCCTCCATATGCATATGCATGGTTAAGTTTGCTTTTATTATGGCCAGGGATATTAACTAAAGCATCTCTAAAAAGAGAAGTCAATTTTATCTTATTGTTTATTGTATCTATAGTTAAAATTATCATTGTGTCAGTTCGTGTAGTAACATTAGAGCTCCTTTCATCTGTGCCCAAAAGAAGTATATTTGTAATGCCTTCTATTTTTTTGAATTTATTTTCTTTTTTATTTATACTTATCGTATCTTCTTTTACCTTTTTTGTCTCGATCTTATTATTGGATAATGTATAGGAGGTAAAGAAGCTAACAACAAACATTATTACTATAAATAATAAAATAAATAATGTTTTTATTATTTTTTTAGCTTTCAGTTTCATTATTCTCTCCTTTATAATTAGTATATTATATTAATTATAAAATTTATATTTTATATAGTCAATAAAAACGAATAAAAATATATTTTAATACAATATATATATAAAGAAAGGAGCATAAATATGAATATAATTAGAAATAGAGATAGAAAAATTAAAAAAGAAAAATATATAAAAGATCAAGAAGAAATGTTAGAGGAAGAGCTTATACCTTTTACTCAAATAGATTCTAAGTTATTGTTATGCTGTGGGATACTAATTATCTCCATAATAGCATCCTTTATTGTAGCTAAATGGGAACTTTTTATTTATAGTGTTATCTGTACATTTTTAACTATTTATATTGGCAGGAGATTAAAATTTAAAGAAAACAATGATGAAGTCACAAATGTTGTAATAGGGAATCTGTCTCAATCAATCAATGATTTTATAGAGTATAAAATTAAAAATTATGATCTATTAGGAGACTATAAAAACTTATTATTAAAAACTTCTATAGTATTAACTATATGTTTATTATTTGTTGTAAATAGTGCTATATGCCTCATACCAACCCTGTTTTTTATTTTATTATTTTTTATCTCTTTCGCAAATAAAAATTTTTGTGAAATAAGGAAATGTATTAAGTGGTTAATAGTAACTGGATTTTTTGGGTTTGTGCTAAAAATGATATTTGCTATAATAGTTACAAATAATTTATCTATAGATCTATTTAACATAATAAATATAAATATTTTTACAATTATTCAATTAATAATAGATAATATAGAAATAAAAGAGCCATAGGCTCTTTTATTGTTTATTTTCCCAATACGAATTTGAAAAATATGGATTGTATTTTATTGTTAGATAAGATTCTATGTGTATCTTAATCATTAGAGCTAATGTCTTTAATTGTTCTGAATTTAAAGGGACCAAAATTCTACTATCAGGATTTTGATTATATCTTGGAGTTATTAGTCCTGTATCTGTTTCTTCTCCTTTACCTTCTTCTGCTGTAAATAAAAATCCAATTTTGCCAGGAGATAATTTTAACATCCTTGATAGAGCATAGCCATCTTTTCTCTCTTTATTTTGTTCTTTCAATTTTTTTACAGATGTACCACCTAAATTTTTCCAAATAGGCTGAGGATACTTACTATCTTTTTGTTTAGCTTCCTTTTCAGAAAGAACAGCTAATTTTTCCATTTTTCCAGATAATATATCTTGGCACAATACTAAGGCATTTTCTATGTTTATAAATATATCTACCTGTTGAGTAAATTTCTCACCTTTATTTGCATTTTTATCATATTTCCTAAAATTTATTTGTACTTTTCCTATTGGAAAAGCATTAGATAAAACTTCAAAAAATACATTACTTCCATCAATTCTTATTATTTGATGTCTTAAAAATTTTTTTTCTAAATTATCCTTGTTAAAATTCATAATAAAACCTCCTAAAATTTATTTTGAAATATTAAAATAAAACTAAAATATATAATATATATACACAATTATTAGAAAGATTATAATTTTTATTGACTATATAAAATATAAATTTTATAATTAATGTAATGATTATAAGTTGAGGTGATATATATATTTGATTATTTAGAAGAAATAAAAATAGGATTATTTAATAAAGTATCTTATACAAAAAGTAGTGGTCTTGAGATAGATAATGGATCAAATAAAAATTATAAGATTAAGGACAGATTGCCTTTAGAAAGTTTATATTATAATTATCCAAAAAATTTTTTAGTATTAAACATGGATCAAAATAAAATAAATTTTCTTAAAATAAGAGGCGAAAAATACATTGGGAGAACTGATAAAATAGAAGAAATAGAAATTCAGGATTTTAAAAAAATATATTTTCAAGATGGTAGAGAATTGCAAATAGAATACTTGGAAGAGATACCAATGTTTTTAAAAAGCTTAGAAGAGTTTAAAAATCATATTAAGAAAATAGAATTGAACAAAAATAAACTAATGATTGAAATTAGAGATAGCTCTGATGAGCTAATGTTTATAAAGAAAAAACCATTAATAGATAAGTTAAATGAAGAAATGAAGATTTGTAAAAAACAATATCAAGAAAAATGGTTTGTAGAGAAAGAGAAAGATATCATAAAATTTGGAATGTATTTAACTTGCCTATTAGAAAAATTAAAAGATTTTCAGTTGATACAAGAAGTTGGGACTCTATTAAAGAAAGAAGATACGGTTCCTATTAATAAATTAATTAAATATAAAGATATAGATATTGAGAATTTTGAAAAAGATTTGATTTCTTTGAAAGACAATTTTTCAGATTACATCTCCATTAATAATAATATAGACAAAAGATATTTAGATTGGTTAGATTTAAACAACAGAAATGTATCTGCCAATGAAGTTAATGCTACAAAAGATTTAATACTTAATATACAAGAAATATTAGAATCAGAAGCTTTTTAATTCACATGTAGTTATACATGTGAATTATTTATTATGTTCATTTATATAATAGATTAAACAAAACATAGGTTTTATATTTAATAATTATAAAAGAGGAGGAAATTTTATGGAATTTATTAATCTTACTGGATTTTGTCCTAATTATGATGCAATGGATGTGGCTGAATATATTTTATGGTACTGTGAAAATAAATTAAACAAACCAATAAATAATTCTAAATTACAAAGAATCTTATATTTTTTGCAAAAGGAGTATATTTGTAAATTTAATAAACTATTATTTGAGAATGACATGGAGGCCTGGTCCTATGGAATTGTATTTCCAGATGTTTATTATTCCTATAATAATTATGGAGTAGAAGATATAACAGGAATTCGCCCATGTAGATATTTTGAGATATCTACAGAGGATGATAGTAAATTTATAAATGATATGGTGGAGTCATTGGCATACAGGGATATTGAAGATTTAATAAAAGAAACCCAGAGAGAAGAGACCTGGAAAGCATATTGTACTCTCAAAGAAAAAACGATTCCTGTATGGGAGATTTTGTATTGGATATCTAAGGAAAAATAAATGAAAAATTATAGAAGGAGGAGTAAAAATGGTTGTATGTGAACAGAAAAAATGTAAATATTCTAAGTATATAGATAATAGTGAACATTATCCATATAAGCCAATTCTAATATGTACAAAAGACTTTATATGGATTAGTTATTATAATTCTTGTCAAAGTAAAGAGAAAATTACAGATGAAGAATATAAGTCTAAGTTGAAAAAGATAGAAAATAAAGAGGTTGAAATCTAAGATAAAAGAGGTGAAGTTTTATGGGTTGTATAGAGTTTAATGATTATGATGCTATAGATATTGCAAATTATATCTTATGGTATTGTGAAAATAAATTAAAAAATCCATCCACAAATTTGAGATTACAAAAATTATTGTATTTAATTCAAGAGAGATATCTTTATTTATATAAAGATAGTATCTTTAGTGATAAATTTGAGTGGTTTGAAGCTTGGGATTATGGACCTGCAATGCCAGAAGTTTGGTTTACTTTTTATGAATTTAATTCAAAGCCAATTACAGGTATCATACCTAAAAACAATGATTTAGTAAAAGGTAAAGAGAAAGACACTATTGAGGAGGTAATTGAACTTACTAAAGATATAAGTACTAAAGATATAATAGAATATCTAAGGTTAGAGGAGCCAGAGCATTTTATGGATAGACAAACAATATCTTCATTTGATATAGAATATTATATAGAAAAAAGAAATGGGGTATTGATATCTAAGGAATTATTAGATAAAAAGTTAAATTTAAGTAAAGAATAGAGGGATTTTTATGGTAAATACAAGTATTTTTATAGAGTCCAGATATAGTGCTCAAGATGTAGCAACCTATGTACTATGGTACTGTGAAAATAAATTGAATAAAGCAATAGATAATTTGAGATTAAATAAGTTATTGTATTTAATTCAAGCAAAATATTTATATTTATATAACGAGAGCATCTTTTTAAATTTAGATGAAAGGTTTGAAGCTTGGGATTATGGGCCAGCTATGCCAAAGGTTTGGTTTGAAATTAGCAAGACATTTGAATCTCATATAATAAAAGATGTTTGCCCTGCAGATTGTAACTTATTTACTAAGAAAGAAAAAGAGGTCATTGAAGATATACTTAATATTACTAAGAACATAAACACTTGGGATTTGGTTAAATATCTAAAAGATACAAATCCTTTTATTTGGAATTATAAAATAGGAGATAGCTCAATTCCAACTCAAGACATAAAGTTTTGGGCTAAAGAAAATAATGGTATTTTAATTCCAAAGTTCTTGTTAGAGGAGAAAGAGGTGAATTAAATGAAAGAATATAAAGATGACTTAGCAACTATATATATAGATGTGGATGATACCATAACTCCAAATATGGGGGATTCATTTTTCCCAAAAGCATTAGAGTCCATAATAAAGTTATCTAAAAAAGCTAATATAATAATTTGGTCAAAGGGTGGTTTAAATTATACGAAAGAAATAATTAATAAAGCAAATTTGGTAGATTATATCACCTTCTGTATGCCAAAGCCAGATTTAATTATAGATGACTTATTTTTCCCTGAGTTTTCATTCTCTAAAATAATAAAAGAGGGAATATGGGATTTAGATATAGATAAATTAGAAGGAAATTGGGTAGATGATAGGATTAATGTGGGAAGAATTTAATACTAATAAAAAATAGTGATAATTTTATTGAATATAAACAACAAACATGATACTATTTTATTATATAAAATAAAAGAGGTGTAACTATATGGATAAAAATTGTTTTAGTTGTTCTAAACAATTTCTTAGAAACTGTGAAATTTTAGAAAGTAATAAATTATATATAAAAATAAATGAGATGGATGGAATAGCAGGAGCTAATGAATTTAAAGAAAATTTTATGTGTGAAAACTATAGAAGTGGCAATATAGAATATCCAATTCAAGTATCAAAAATAAATGATAAATATATAAACAAAGGTAGCTATAGGAAATCTGAAATAGGAAAATTTGTTAAGGTAAGACCATGTAAAAAAGAATATGAGAATAAAACATACTTAGGTCTTTATCTTGGAGAGTTATCAAATTCCTTATTAATAAGTTATGCTCCTAAGACAAAAGAATTAGATATAAGTTCTGGAACAAACCCTGCTATGTTTGTGTTTGAATTAAATGAAATAATTTATGGGAATGAAAGTTTTTGGGGAGTTATTGAAAGAGAAGAAGATTTAAAAGAGATAAGTAATAGTGATATAGAAAATTTATGGTATGTGAAAGCTTTAAAGAGTATAGATAAATACTAAATAGAAATGAGGAATATTTATGATTCAAATTAAAGATAGTTTATATACAGCAGTAAGACAAACTGAGGAGTTATGTATAAAAGCAGTAAGAGATGACGGAATGGCTTTACAGTATGTAAAGGAACAGACAGAAAAAATATGTTTAGAAGCAGTAAAAGAAACTGGTTGGGCTTTAAGATTTGTAGAAGATCAGACAGAAGAAATATGTTTAGAAGCAGTTAAGAGAAGTCCTTATGCACTTCAGTTTGTAGAAGCACAGACAGAAGAAATGTGTTTAATAGCGGTCAAAAAAGTTGGTAATGCACTTAAGTATGTAGAAAAACAGAACTACACAATATGCTTAGAAGCCTTAAAGCAAGATATAAGATCTTTCAACCATATAAAATGGGATGAATTTGGAGTATCAAAAAATGAATTAATAGAAATGTTTACTAAATTAGTTTCATAAAACAGATAAATAGAGAGTGATAAAAATCACTCTCTATTTATTTGTTATATGTAATATTAGTTCATCACCTGAAATCTTTTTAGCTAAGTATTCCTTTCTCAAATGTTGTGCTTTTTTTGACCAATTTTTAAACTTATCTCTTGCTATTCCATTGTTTAATCCATGCATCTCTTTTGCTTCATCTCGTTGCATTTTAGCATAATTAGCTTTATAAATCTTTTCATATTTTTTAAGTATAGAATCTTTTAAGACTTTATTATTATATGATTCTTTATTACCAATTTGTTTACAGGTAAAGTTATCTTTATATATCCTATTACAAAATAAGGTATTGTGCTTATTCTTTAATATAAAATATTTTCCACAAAGATTACATTTTTTAACCACTAATCCAAGTTTGGCCATCTCAGAAAATTCATAGAATAGAAATTCCTCTAATTCTTCTAAAATAATATAATTAATTAAGCTAACTCTACCAGTAGATTGTTCTCCTATAATAGAAACTAATTCTCGATTATTATTAATACTTTTGTTGTTTATACTCATAACAGAATCAAAATCCATTCTCCCATTTTCTGTAACAGTTATAGCAAATTTAGTGTTTAAAGAGAAATTTGCATAGCTTGGATATTTTCCTAAAAAAACAGCGAATCTTTCAACTTTACTAAATGCTGTAGAAAAATCTATGTCAAAACATATATTAGCTCCATCCTGGAAAATATCATGAAGTATAACTAACTCATTTAAAACATTAAAAGCTAAATCTATTTGTTCTAATAGGGTAGTTTTACTGTTAAAAACCTTGTTTAATTTACCTATTAAATAAAAATGTGCTATTTCATGCTCACTAATAATATTGGCTATTTTATAGATAACCATATATATACCATAATGATCCTCAGGTAGATTGTAAAAATTAGTTTTTTGTTTATCATAATCATAATATAATTTTAACTGTTCTTTATATTTAGATAAATCAAGTAATATAAAGTCTATAAAATCTGTACCTACACAGTCTAAATGTTTAGGACAACTGTTTTTACTATCAAAATGTCTTACATAATGTACATTGTTTTTACTATCAATAAAAACCTTTATAAATGGATAATTAATCTTTTTTAAGATAGAAATTCACCTCTTTCCATTTTCATAATATCATAGAGAATTAATATTTTAAATATTTAAATTTTCAATTCTTTATTTTAAAAATCTTAACAAAATAGTATCATTATTAATAATAAATAAAGGAGATATAAAAGGGCCCATATATCTTTTTAAAAATTAAAGGAGGTAATTTTTATGTTTTCCTATAACATATATGTAGTTATAAATAAAATAGAAGGGGATGTATTTTTAAAATCAAATTGTATGGATCAATCAGAATTTGACTTTTTCCAAAATTTTGTTGATTTTTATAATCAAGAGGATTTGGTTGAAATAGAACTTTCAAGTTTTTATAGTATTAAAAAGAGTTTTGTCGAAGATTATTATGAACAATGTAAAGTTGTTAAAGGTGGAGAAGGACTCAATAATATAAAAAAATTGATTGAAGATATAAATAGTAATATAGCTAAAGCTAAAAAAATTATTTTTTATTGGAAATAAATTATATCAGTAATTATTTAATTTTATCTTATAAATTGTTTGATATATTGTTTATAATCAAAAAATTATAAATTTTTATAGAAAATTGAATTTTTTAGTAAAAGGTAAATGTGAAAAACTAAGAAATATGAGTCTCATAAATACATTTATTATAAATAATTTGCCAATTCAATATAATTACATAAATAAAAAAAGGGGATTTCTTATGAAATTAGAAAAACATAATTTATTAAAAATAAGGGAAGACTGTAGGAATTTAATTTTCGTTGATCAAAATTTTAATATTTGCATGGAAGCAATAAAAATAAATGGAGAATCTTTAAAGTATATAAAATGGAAACGAATAAAAAACCGAATGACAAGTGAAGAGTTAGAAAAACTATGTATAGAAGGGGTAAAGTATCAAGGTTTAAATCTTGAATTTATAGACTTAAAACAACTAATAGATAAACTTAGTAACAGACAATTATATAACATATATACTAAAGCAGTAAAAGAAAATGGTAAAGCTTTAGAGTATGTAATATTAGATGGCTTAACAGAAATGCAAATAGAGAATATCTTTTTAATAGCAGTAAGACAAGATGGAGATGCACTTCAATATATAAATAATCAAAGCTATGAAATTTGTATTGAATCAGTTAAGAAGTATAGCTGGTCTATACAATATGTAAATTGGGACGAACTTAATTTAGCTAAAGAACAGATATATAACTTATGGATTGAAGCTGTAAAAAAATATGGAAGTGCATTAATATATATAAAATGGAGTAAGTTAAAGGATAAACTTTCAGACGAACAGATTAATGAGATATGTTTAATAGCAGTAAGGCAAGAAGGAAGTGCTTTGAAATTTGTAAAAGAACAAACTCCAGAAATATGTATAGAGGCAGTAAAAAAGGATGAAAATGCACTCAAGTATGTAAATAGGGATATACTATCAAAGGAACAAGTATATAAACTATACTTGATAGCAATAAGGAGGAATGGGTCAACACTTGAGTATGTGGAGGAACAAACAGAAGAATTATGTAAAGAAGCAGTAATACAAAATGGATATGCTCTTAAGTTTGTAAAAAATCAGACTGTAGAGATATGTGTTGAGGCAGTAAAGGAAGATGGAAATGCTTTAAAATTTGTAGATGCACAGACTAAGGAAATGTGTCTTATAGCGGTAAAGCAGAATGGAAATGCTTTAAAATATGTAAAAGAACAGACAGAAGAAATATGTGTTGAGGCAGTAAGACAAAATGGATTGGCTTTAGTATTTGTAAATAATCAAACTGCTAAAATATGCCTTGAAGCAGTAAAACAAAATGGTTTGTATTTAAAACATGTAAAATGGGATGAATTAAGAGGTAAATTTTCAAACGAACAGCTCGATGAAATATGTATAAAGGCTATAAGAAAATCACCAATGGTCTTGCAATATATAGAAAATCAAACAGAGGAAATGTGTTTAATAGCAGTAAAAAAAGATGGATTAGCACTTAAGGATGTAGATAACCAAACAGAAAAAATATGCTTAGAAGCTATGAATGAAAATCCATTGTCTTTCTATTCAATAAGACGAAAAGAAGTTAAATTTACGAAAAAAAATTTACTTAAAATGTATATTAAGCTAATAAAGTATAAACTATTTTAAAATTTATATTAAATAGGAAGCAATATCTCATGAACTTTTTGGTTCATGAGATATTCTATTTTATAATGGTTTGTGATATAATAAAAGCAAGAAGAACTACAATCTATTTTAATCTGGAGTGAAGTTCTTTATAAGCCATAGTTTATTTTTTGGATTTAAATATAAATTTAAATTCAACTAAAAAGCCAGTCTTTGTGCGAGACTGGCTTTTTACTTTTTTGTAAGATTGATTAGAGTATTTAAATATATCTAATATTAAAAACTATTGTATAAAATAAAAATATTTATTATAAAGATAGTTTAAGCAAAAAATCTTCTTTTGTTATTTCATTGTTAATGTATTGTTTTCTTAGTTTTTGTGCAACTTTAGACCATTTCATAAATTCTTCCTTTGATTCTCCTATGTAATTTTCTTTTAATTCATCTCTTTTCATTTTTGCATATTTTGCATTATATATCCGTTCATACTCTTTTAAAGTAGGATTGTTGGATATTTTTAGTTTATATGTTTTTTTAATGCCGATTTGGTTACAAGTAAGATTATTTTCATAAATTCTATTACAGTAATAAGCATTATGTTTACTTTTAAGTATAAAAAATTCACCACATAGCTGACATTTTTTTATTTTCAATTCTAATTTGCACATCTCTGCAAACTCATAGAATAAAAATTCTTCTAACTCTTCTAAAATTAAATACTTTATTGGATTTACTTCTTCAAATTGTTTATATGTAAGAGGAGGATGTTTTGTTTTATAATTGGTATTGTTATAATTTATGTCATTTATCTTATATAAATCTGATTCACAATTTTTCACAAGAGTTAAAGAATGAGGTGTTTTAAAAGAAAAATTTTCATATTGAGGGTGTTTATCTAAAAATAGAATAAATCGTTCACTTTGTGTTAATTTCGTTAAAGATTCTGTGTTAAGACAAATCTCAGCACCTTCTTTAAAAATCTCTTGCAATCTAATTATTTCTTCTAAAGCTCTAAAAGCAAGATGTAGTTGGTTTAAAATATTCTTCTCACTTAGAAATACAAATTCTATTTTGCTAACTAAATAAGAATAAGCAATATCATGTTTATTTTTTATAAGTTCTGCTATATGGTATATAATATTGTGGAGATTATCATAATTATTTTCTATATCTTCAATAATTATTTTATTATTTATAAAGTATTGGTTTAGTTGATTTTTATATTCAGCTAAATCCATTAGTAAGAACTCTATTAAATCCTCTCCAGGATAATCTATTTTTTTATCTTTAATTTGCTTTGAATTAATATAGTGTATTTTGTTTTTATTGTCTATTATTACTTTTATATTAAACATGTCTTTTATTAATGCCAGAGATTAAAAGTTTTAGTAATAATCCCAGCTACTCCTTTTTCTTTATAATATATTATAATATCATAAAGAATTAAATTTTGTAAAATATGGGTTTTTTCGATTCCTTATTTTAAAATTCAACAAACAATGATATTATAATCCATAAGAATAAGTAAAAAATTTATGTACAACAATGAAGATATTAGAATTTATAAAGGGCCCTATATATCTTTTTTTGTTAAAAATGAGGGGGGTTATTTCTTATGTTTTATTATAATGTAAACGCTATCATAGAAAAATTAGAGCAGGATGTGTTTTTAAGATCAAATGAATTATCTCAAAGTGAATTTGACTTTCTCCAAAATTTTATAGATTTCTTTAATTCACATAATAAAAATGAATATATAGAAATAAGTGCTTCTAAATTTCTTAATATAAAAAGAGAGTTTGAAAATGATTATAAGGAACATTGTAAATTTATTAAAAATGGAAATGGCCTTAACAATATAAAAAAAATATTCGAAGATATAAGTTATAATTTATCAATGGGAGAAAATATACTTTTTAATTGGGAATAATCATTAATTCTTATAAATAAAATATAGTTGATAATTTCTATTGTAGGATAGGAAAATTAGTTTTTTAGTATTTTTAGTGTTTTTAAAAAAATAAACTTGACAAAAACTATTTTTTAGTATATTAATATAGGTTATTGTTCTGAGTAGTTATGAATATTCTGAAAATTATTTGTTTTATTTTTTATAAACAATATTAATGTTGAAATATTAGTAAAGAAGTGTTAAAATACTATTAATGGATAAAGATTTGTATTAATAACAAAGCAGAGATGGCTATAGTATTAATCAAATAATAAGATAATATGGGTAGAATAGCTGGAGGACATGTAAACTTATTTGAGTATACATGTGAAATTCAATGCGACAAATCTGATTATGCCATAAAATTAGACTCTGAATTGTTGTTAAAAAAAATATATTAATAAAATAGACTAATGAGTTACCTAAATTTAGGTAACTCATTTTTATATAAAGTTTTAGTTATAAATAGCATTTAAATGTATATAATAAAAAAAATTAAATATAAAGAGGTGAAATTGTAATAAAATGAATAAATTTAATAAATTAGGAGATTCTCTTTTAGACTGCAAAAGAGAACTGTTAAAGGATTACCCAGAGATAATAACTAATAGTTTAATATTTTTTGCTAAAGATATGTTAGAAAAACAAATTATAGACGAAGATGTATTTGAATTATTAAAAAACAAAAATATAAATTTTAATGATTTTAGGAATACAATCATTTTTAATAGTAATTGTATAAAAACACAAGAAGAATTATTGGAAGAATATGAAGCTATAATCCAAAAAATAAGTGAATTTTTAGATTTTGAGAGCTTGGACATAAAAGTATCTGAAGATATTGAAAAAGAGATAATCTCTTTGAGTAAAGCTTTTATAATTCCTATTTCTTTTATCAAAAATTATTTTGATATTGATTCAGAAGAAAGTTTTAGAGAAATTACAAAGCAACAAGGATTTATGCATAAATTTGCAGTATTAAGAATGCCTAAAATAATAGCACCTTTTATAAAAGAAGGAGAATTTTTTGATGTTATAAACTCAGATGTATTTTTTCAAAAAGAAGAAGAGTCCTATGGGATTTTTCTATCTTTCAATATAAAATTAGCAGGATTTGAAAATAATAAAATTTTAGAAGATACAATAGGGGAGATTTCAAACATATTAGAATCTGTCCAGGTTGCCTTTAAGAATGGATTATCCTGTTAAACAAAAAAGAAAACCTTAAGGTTTTCTTTTTATTTGATTTATTTCAAATCAATCTCAAGTCTCCTCTTAAAGAATCTATACTTTAAGATAAGCTTATTATTACTTATATTTATTATAGCAAATAAAAAATCCTTACTATAATAAGGAGGGATCTTATCAATATCATATTTTAGATCTAAAATATGCAATACAAATTTAGCATTAAAATAAAGACAACATGATAGTGCAATCCATATAGTATAGAATACTATTAACAAATACTTAATCTGTATATGAGAAGATCTTAGTATAACTAATATCAAAGGAGCCAAATTAACTATAAATAATAGTATTTTATATAACTGGGATTTAAAAAAGATATTGTCTTTGGTAGTAGTATTTTTTAACAAATATAATATTATTTTATCAGTAAATATTATATTCACTGAACTTATTAATATATATATAAAACAAATTAGAAATATAAATAACATAGTATTAAACACCTTTCTTTAGTAATATTCTATAAGTTATTCTATTTCCAAAAAAAAATCTTATAACAAATTTAAGGCTATATAAACAAAAAGAAAGAGGTATTTAATAAATACCTCTTTCCCCTTAAGATTTAAATTTTTTAAATTGACTTAGATTAAAAATAACTTTTCCTTCAATATCTTTTTGATCAATTAGACCAACTATGGAGCTTCTGCTGTCTATGCTATTATTTCTATTATCTCCCATAACAAAGATTTTATCTTTAGGTATTTTTATCTCTAAGTCGCTTGTTTGCATTTTTTCATTTATATAATTTTCTTCAATTAATTTATCATTTATATATAATTTATTATTTACTATTTTTAAAGTATCCCCTTCAACAGCGATAACTCTTTTTATTATATATTTGACGTTTAGATCACTTCTTTTAATTACAACCACATCTTTATATTTTGGGTCTTCTTTATTATAAGCTATTTTACTTATTATTAGTTTTTCTCTGTCATATAAAGTTTGGTCCATTGAATGTCCCATTACTGTAGTTAAACGAATAACAGAAGAAATTAATAAAAAAGCTATTACACTTAATATTGCTGTTACGATTATATCTTTAAAAGTAAACTTTTCATTTACTTGTTTTTTACTCATTTTCAGTCCTCCTAAATTAACTATAAATATAGCTAATTAATCTTATTTATATATATATATATGAATATATGAAATGTAATGATTGCATTTTATATAAAAAATGTAAATATATATTTAATTTATATAATAAAGTAATAAATATCAAAAGTCAATTAAAAACACTATATATAGTTTCGCATTTATAAATTAATCAATATATAGTAGGTTAAACTAATTTTTTAAAATTAAAGAAAGTCATTAGCTTATCTAAAAAAATAGTTTTTAAAACATCGACATTTGCTATGTTTTTATATTCTTCTTCTAATAATACTTTATATGTAATGATTTCTTCAGCTAATCTATTTATATTATTAGAATTTGAAACCATTTCTTTATGTATTTCATTTAGATACTTTTTTGTTCTTAATCTAATATCAACCATTTTTAAAATATTATCATTAGATAATAGTTGAGGGGATTGGGAAATAGAGTATAGATAAAGTTCATACTCTTTTAATTTATTAAGTTCTATTTTTTTTTCAGAAATACAGTTATTCATGTTTAATATATACTCATATTCTTTTTCTTTAATTGTTTTTAAATAAGGGTCCAAAGTCAATAAATTGTATTCTTTATTATTTTCTGTAAAGATAACATCTAAAAAATAAATTTTCTGATTTGTATTTATACTGAAGTAGATATTATCCTGGTTAATTTTATTATTAATTGTATCAATTATACTTTTTAAATAAAATTCCTGGAAAGTATTTAACTCTTCAGCATTAAAGATGTTTTCAAAAGTATTAAAAAAATAAGATAAGTCTTCAATGTCTAAAAATAAATCTTCAGTTAATAATTTATATTTATTTTCCTTACTATTATTAAAAAGATCCAGAATATGTTTAAATTTATTTATAATATCATTGGATATATCAATACCTTTATCTAAAGGTATTGACTTGTTTATATTTTTCATAGAATTTACAACTCCTTTATTATTAATATTTATTATTATATGATTTTATTTAATATAAATAACAAAAATTGAACGATTACGTTTTTTATAAAAAATTTTTTTGCTAAAAAAGTTGACACAAAAATAAAAAAATGATATATTTAGAATATAAAATTACAGAAAAAGGAAAAATGCCAAAGCTTCTCAAATAGGAGAGAACTATTAATAGTCAGTTCAAATCTGAGCTTTGGAACCATTATTAAGTAATTTTTATCAAACAAAGGTGAAGCACCTCATCTGAAATGATAAAATTAGTGGGGATAGAATATCCCTCAAAATTTATGAATGGTTGCTTATACAATAAAAACAGTTTTGCTATAAATTTGTTGATAATGTATTCCCCCTTTTAAAAAATATAATTGCAACCATTTTTAAAATTTTAAAACTGAGGTTTATTACTATTAAATATAGAGTAAATCTCAGTCATATTTTCGGGATATAGCCAAGTGGGAAGGCGGGGCATTTGGGATGCTCAGGTCATAGGTTCGAATCCTATTATTCCGACTAAAAAAGGAGGCATCAAATGAAAATTAGAGATATGTTAAAAAAAGATATAATAAATGAATTATATGAAATTAGTAAAAAAAATGAAAAAAGTAAACCTAAAAAAGATGTCTACAAAAACAGAAAAATAAAAAATTGATAAGTTGGAGAGTAGAGATTCTATTTATATAAGATAAAGGAACGAATTCTCTCTTACTGTTATAGAAGGAAGAGAAGTATCTTAAGCATAAATTCATATGAGGATACTGGGAGTATATTTTAGCTGGTGGGGGCTATTAAATTTAATTAGGAAGAAAGAGGTGATTCCACCAAAGTTTTAAAGGAATTATTGAAACACAAACTTCTACCGAATTGATTTTATATTTTCCTATTTTAGTATTAAAACACTAAGTAAAAAAAAGTAGAAAAGTCATACTTTTTAAATGGGTTTTTAAGACACATCTTGACTTCTCTGGATGTAAAAGGAAGAGAATAACAACTAAAAAATGCCCTATAGGATAAAAACTCCCCTTGGAGCTTAAAACAAAAGTAGATTAAAATATTCGTTTGGAGTTTTGGCGATTTATTGAGATTTGCTTGAGATAGATTGTTTGTTGTTTTTGCTATTTAATAAGGAACCTACTAAGCTTAATCATAGCTCAAATAAGTAGGACATTCTCATATAATTATATGAAACAAATATGTTATTGACGAGTGCGATAACGGTATAAGATAAATCTTGCTATTAGTTTAACTATATAGTGGGAGTATTGCTATTGGATAAGCCCTTTGGCCAAGGCACAATAGCATTATAGCAGGATAATGCAAATGGTAGCAAATTTGGCTCATTACCAAAAAGTTGAGGGTTCGAATCCCTCTCCTGCAATGAAGAAGATAGCTTCTTCTACCTATGTAAATTTAATAATGTAAATAAAAACTACAAATATTTCTCACAAAAATCCGAGTAGAAATGAATTACATCTTTAAAGTACATTAAATCCAAATATATTTGGAAAAGGAATAAATCCTTAATCGTGCAAAAAGAATATTAACAAAAAATATTTTTTACTGTAGGAGCTCCAAGAGAAAACTTGTAAAAAAACTTGCTATGGTAGAAGCTCGATACCATGTCTGGATTAACAGAATAACCAAATATAAAAATTAGTGTATGAAAGGGTGACTTATTTTTGGATAGAATACTTACTATAGTCGTTAGGTTTTTGATGAAAAGACTTAGCTCATATAATAAAAATGAGGAAGATAAAAAAGTTTTGCTTGAAATTAATGATTCCATATATCTAACCAGTGTTGATGATATAAAGAGTCAGAATACTGAAGAATATTTTCCAATAAAAACAAGCTCTCTAAGTGTAGCAGAGTCTATATTAAGTGAGATCATTCTTAAAGAAGCGATAAATGTAGAGCTTCCAATAGTACACAGATGTACAATTTGTAGTAATGTTATATATGGAGATAAAGTAAACAAAGGTATATATGGAGATATATGTGAAAAATGTAATGAAAGCTTTAATAATATATAAAATTTTATATGGCAGGTTGAAGGTGTCTATTTATAACTTTCCTTTTGGAATACTTAAGGGTTCGAGTCCCTTGGAAATTTTACTACTAAAAGCTTTTAACCAGGGGAGTTGTATATATAAGGGTTCAAATCCCTTGCTTGCCATCAATAGGAGGTAAATTTAATGAAATTAAATTTAAATGAATTAAGATTACTTATAAGCGATAAAGAAAATGATTTATATAATAAGCGAAGAGAACTTTTAGATAATAGTATTGTAATTGAACATTCTACATTTGTTCAAGGGAGAAATGAGTTAACTCAAATGACTCCAAAATATTCATTCGATGAAGAGCTGAGTAACTTTGATAAAATGACAGAGAATATTATTAAATATAGAAATTTACTGCAAAATACTAATAATAAAACAAAAATAAGTGATGAAGATACTATATCAAGTGCCTTAACAAAAATAAGAGAATATAGAAACTATTTAAATGTTCTTGATAAATTATCTTCATTGGATAAAGAGAAAAAACATAGAAAAGTAGATACTCAATATGCATCTTCTTTTTATATGGAAATAAAGACTTTAAATTTTGATAGAGATGTTATGATAGAGAAGAAAAATGAATTAAGAAAAAAAATTAATACACTTGAGTCTTTAATAAGTAAGATGAATAGTGATACCTATTTAGAAATTTAATAGCTATATCACATTAATAATTAATTATTGATGTTTTATATATAAAAATAATCTATCTTGTTTTTATTATTTGTGTAATTTACTGCTTTTGAATTCAGAGTATATAAAGACTCTAACCAAATAAAAAACATAAATTACATTTTACACATTACAAGTAACTATTTATTAAATTATAACTATTAACAATTTACAAATTAAATTTAATGCCAGTTAAAAAGAACAATGAAAGTTCATAAAATATATAAATTTATTAAAAACGATGATAGATTATTTATAAAAGAAGGGGAATTTCCCCTTCTTTTATTTTTATGTAAAAACAATCCATTTAAGTATTATAAGAATTGCTCCTAAAATCTAATATATATTATTAGAAAAAGTATTTATATATAAAATATAAAAAAGGGGACGATAAACTATGGATTTAGAAAAATATAAAAATGGGGATTCTATTAAGGTAACTGGTATCTGTGGAAATAATATTTTTTTTATTGAAGATACTTCCTTTGGGATTTACAATTTTGAAACGAATGACGATGTTAAGGTAACAATAAAAGGTACCTTTAATAAAAAATTAGTAGAAGGACAGACTTATGAGTTAAAAGGTACAATAGTTCTATATAAAAGAGAGAAACAGATAAAAGTAAATGAATTTAGAGTATGCAAGCCAAATACAAAGAAAGGGATAATAGCCTATCTTAAAACATTATATGGGTTAAAAAGTAGAGCAGAAAATATATATAATATATTTGGAGATGAATCCATACAAGTATTGCTTAATAATCCATTAGAAGTAGTTAATAAAGTTAGAGGGATTGGAAAGAAGTCAGTTTTAAAATGGCAAAAAGAATTAAAAGAAATTGAAGATAATCAATATATATTTATTGAATTATTAAACTATGGAATAAATTATAAAAATGCAAGAAAGTTACATGAAAAATATAAAGATGAAATACTTAAGTTAATAGAAGAGAATCCATATATGCTAATAAAAGAAATAAGAGGGTATGGCTTTTTAAAATGCGATAAAATTGCATTAGATTTAGGAGTAGAATTAGATAATATTAATAGATTAAAAGCTGGAGTAAAATTTTTACTACAAGAAGCTTTACTTAGTGGACACTGTTATCTTCCTCTTGAATTAATAATTGAAGATGCAATTAACTTGCTAAATCTTTCTTTAAGTTATAAAGAAATGTGTTCTTGTAGTAAAAGTTCTTCTGATGAGATTGTTAAGTTCGACAAAACATATAAATTAGACAAAGATCTATTGGCTGAAAAAATTTGTTTATATGAGAAAAATAAGAAGACAAAAAACAACTATATCTTATTTAGCATCAAGGAAAAGCTGATTTTAGAAGCAATTGAAGAATTAATAAATGAAAATGAAATAATAAATGAGGATGATTGCATTTATTTAAAGTATCTATACTTATCTGAAAAATTGCTTGCTGAAAGGTTAAAGTTGTTTACTAATTATAACCAAGTATATAAAAAAATTGAAGTAGAGAAAGTTCTTGATGAAGTATGTTCTGAAAAAGGATATATATTAGAAACTAAACAAAGAGAGGCGTGTATAGAATTTAATTTATATGATAATGGGCTATTTGTATTAAATGGACCTGCTGGGACAGGAAAGACATTTACTCTTAATTTAATCTTAGAAGTAGCAAAGCGACTAAGTAAAAGAAAATTAAAAATAGAAGCTGTTGCACCAACAGGAAAGGCTTCTAAAGTGGTTAGAAACGCTACTTACATGGATTGTTCAACAATTCATAGATCTCTTGGATACGTGCCTTATACGGGCTTTACCATGAATGAGTTTAATCAATTTAATAAAGACATAATTGTTTGTGATGAAGGGACTATGATAGATGTTGAATTAGGATGGAATTTTATAAAAGCCATAAAAACTACTTCTAAGTTAATTATTATGGGGGATGTACACCAATTACCTTCAGTTGGACCTGGTACAGTACTAAAAGATATTATAGAGAGCCAGATTGTAAAAGTAATAACTTTAGATGTTTTAAAGAGACAAGACTTATTATCTGGAATAGCTAAAAATGCAAATGGAGTTGTTGAATCAAAAATGGTTTGTCCAAATGAAGATGATAAAGATTTTTATGTTTTAGAAAGAGATTCAGTAAGAAAAGTAAGATTAGCTGTAATTAGTAGCATAAGAAGACTCATAGATAAATATGGGCTTGAAGAAATACAAGTTCTTCTACCTCAAAGGACAGGTTCATTGGGGACTAATGTGTTTAATTATATAATACAAAAAGAGTTTAACCCATATGCTAATTCTGAAAAAAAGATTTTAAAAACAAAGTTTGAAGCTCAAATTGCAGAAGTTGGGGCATCTGAAGAAGTAAGTCTTTTTATTGCAAAGAATGATAAAGTAATACATGTTAAAAATAATTATAATATGGCTCTATATGAATTAAAAGATGGTTCTTTTAAGAAAATTAACAATACAGATGTTACAAATGGAGAATGTGGAGTAGTTTATGATATTGTCCCTTTAGAAAAAGGTGGTTTAAGAGTAATCGTAAAATATGATGAATTTTTTGCATTTTACGATGATGGTGTAGATGAATTAGAACTATCTTATGCAATTACAATACACAAAAGCCAAGGTAGTGCATGGAGAGCAATATTACTTCCAATTGTACCACAGCATATTTATATGTTATACAATAATCTAATTTATACAGGGATGACAAGAGCAAGAGATTTTTTAGCAATGATAGGAAGCATAAAAACAATACAACAGGGAATAAAAAGAGATATTGCAATTAAGAGAAATACAAAATTGAAGGAGAGAATGTTAGTAGCATAAGGAGGGAAAAATGGATTTATTTGGGGAGAGATTTAAAGGGCTAAGAAAGGAAATGGGTTTAACACAGGAAGAGCTTGTAGAAAGATTTAATAAATTAAATAATACACGTTTTAATAAATCGACGATATCGCAGTATGAAAATAATAAAAGAAAACCCGAACTGCCAATATTATATAAATGGGCAAATTTCTATGGAGTTTCTTTAGATTTTATTCTTGGAAGAAGCGAGATTAAATCACTTGAGCTTGAAGAAGACATGAAGGCTATTAAAATAGCTTATGAAAAAATGTCTCTTAAAGATAGAACAAAAATGATGTTCCTGTTAAAAGAAATATTTGATATAAATTTAAAATAATTATTTTAAAGAGCATATTTTTAATAGAATATGCTCTTTACGTTTTATATAATCAATAAATATGATATAATTAAGTTATAAATATAAAAAAGGAGCAGGTATATTGAATTTATTAATTGGAATATATGTAATTCAATTAAGTTTAGTTTTCTTATTTTTACAAAGAGTTTTTATACAAGAAAAAACCAGGGATAAAAATAATTCATTAAACATTCTAAAACAAAATCAGGAAGAATTAGGTTTTGTAAATCAAAGTGAATTTTTTACATTAGAAGATTATTTATTTATTTTTATACCTATATTTGGCTTACTTATAATGTTTATTCAATCAGATGTCTATAAGATTTATCAAGAAAACTTTGAGTCAATAACCCACCTCTAAAGAGGTAGGCTTGAAGTTATCTACAAGTCATATTGACCAGATTAAGTTTTAAACTACATTATTAAGGTCATAACACCTACAAATGCTTCTCCAGTTTGTAGCTTCTGTTGCATATTATTAAACAGTTTGTGGGTACAAACAGTGTAATATGCTATCAAGCCTTAATAATATTATCGAGGAGAGCAGTTTCTAACTGTGTTACCTATGAAGTTATGTAAATTAACTTCTGATGTAGTAGTCTCTACTGGAGGAGTAACTAAGCATAATAGAGTAAAAGCTAACTTGCCTAAAACTCATTACTATGATGCTTTGTGTGTTAAGGAAACGCCTAAAATCAAAATACACAAAGGGTTGAAGGAGTTATATATAAAATCAATAGGAAGAGGTACAAGAAGCAGAACATTATTAAATAAATATGGTTTTCCAAGAGCATATTTACCAAGACAAAAACAGTTCTTTGGCTATCAATCAGGAGATATGGTAAAAGCTAATATACCAAAAGGAAAATATATAGGTCAATATGTATCAAATGTAAGTTGTAGAAGCACAGGTACCTTTGCAATCTATTCAAAGAAACATGGCAAACAGATAGATGTAAACCATAAATATTTAAAACTAATACAAAAGGGCGATGGTTATAGATATGAGTTGAAGACTCTTGCTTAACACAAAGAGGGCAAATTCCTCACATCACTAAAGTAGCGTGTTCCCTTTTGCCTTTTTTATGGAAGTATTATAACTACTTATTATATAGTCTAAAAGCTATAGTAGAAAATGAAAAATATGAAAATGAATTTAATATTATTGAGGTAATTTTGTCTAATGACAAAAGTCCTTATTTTAAAATAGTTGCAGAAAATATGATTATATTTGGCTCACTCATAAATGAATTCAATAGTATAAAGAGCTATATTGAAGATGAACAAGAAATTATTGATATAAGAGATGAAATAAAATTATCTCTGATTGATTTTTTAAAGTTTATTGACTTTATAGTCAATGATTCTAAGAAAGAGATAGGATTATATTGGCTAAATAAAGTTTAGAAAGGGAAAATATATAATGAGTATATTAATAGATGAAATAATTGAAATGTATATGATTCAAGCAGTCTCAGGAGTCTTTTTATTCTTAATAAGTTTTTTTATAAAAAAAAATAAGTATAAAAATAAGTCCTTGAATTTTATAGAACAAAGTGACAATCCTATAAAATTTTTGTCTTCTGTAGCAGGTCTCATAGTATTACTTATACCTATTTTTGGATTAATAGTTTTTATATCTGGGATGAAGGAAATATTCTATAATCTAATAAGAGGAAATATTGAGAAAGAACATTCTCAATATTTATTAGATGTCATCAGAGTTATGTTTGATAAAGAATATGATATTAAGAGCCAATATAACAAAGAGTTTAGGCTTACAGAAAATATTTTATCTGATAGTGAAAGCCCTCATCATGAAATAGTTGTAAAATATGCAATTGCTTTTGAGTCATTGGCACATGAATATAATAACATAAAAGAATATATTGAAGATGAAAAAGCGATTAGAGATATGAGAGATGAAATGAAATTGGCCTTAATTAATTTATTGAAGACAGTTTATTCTATAGTTAATGACCCCAAAAGAGAAGTAGCATTGAAAGAAAAAGATATATTATTAGAAAATATGAAAAAATATAATAATATATTATCTAAGTGAAAAATGAACAAAACAATGCAAATAAAATATAGAATTTGTTATTTAAATTAAACTTAATAGTAGTTTGGATATGTTATATAAGGAGGATATTATGAAGGAAATAATTAGAACTATATATGATGAACATTCGGAAAAAAGTAAGTTTGAAAAAGCAAAGAAAATAAATATAGAAAATTATGAACATGATTTTCTGTATGATATTAAAACTGAACGATATTTTGAGGAAATAGATATTTTAAAAGAATATTATGAAAATGAAGAAATGGACTTGCCTAATTATGTTTATGGTTGTATACCAATAAAGTTTAAATTAAATATGTATGAAATAGTAAAAGATGAGTTGGAGGATAATCATTATGAGGATGCTATTAATCATGTAGATAAGGATAGCTTAAAATCTTTACAAGAGGTGGTTGACAAATGGACTGAATCACAAGGAATAGTTAGCTATGTACAAGATGATGATACCATAATATTATTAAATGAATAAGAAAAAGAATGAAGTGAGTTAATAAAAATTTGAAGTTATATATAATAACAAGTTAACATTATGATTTATTCAATTATAGGCGAAATACTTCATCTTCAACGTAAGTAGGGTGGAGTATTTCAAAGTTGTTAAATCTAAAAAGAGTCAAAATTTAAAATGATAAAGTTATATTTTTATATACATAAAGTATAAGATAGATTAGAAAATATAACTTTATTTTAATGGGAGGATTTCTTTTATGGAAAGTATAGCTAAAGTATGTTTATTTAAACATATTGATATGGATGGGGAAAGTTCAGAGATTGTTTTAGAGTTAAATAATATTAATGTTTTAAAATCAGTTGGATGTGATTATAGTAATGTAGATAAGCTTGTATTAGATTTTATTAATAAAAAAGAATATTTAAATTTTGATATGACTTATATAGTTGATATAAGTGTATCAAATGAAGTTGCTAAAAAGATAGATGAAGTTGTAAAAGAAGGAGCAAAGTTTAAACTTATAGATCATCATAAGACGGCTTTAGATTTAAATAAGTATTTTTGGGCAAAAGTAATACTATTTGATAGAAAAGGAAAACCCACTTGTGGCACAAAGCTTCTTTTTGAAGATGTATTTGGACCTTCAGATTTATATTTTAAAGAACTAAGATATTTTGTTGAATTAGTTCAGGAGTGGGATACTTTTTCATGGACAAAAACTAACAATCTTGAAGCTGTAAGACTAAATGATTTGTTTGAAGAAATGGGATCTATTGATTTTATAAAATCAATTATCGAAAAGATAACTAATAATAAGGAATTGTTTAGTGAAGAAGAAAATATTAAGATAGATTTAAAAACAAAAAGTAGAATAGATTATTTTGATGAAATTGGAGCGAAGTTAGTACAACGAAAAATGAATTTGTTAAAAGATGAAAAACAACAAGAGTTTAATGTTGGGATAGTAAGTGTTGATGATAGGAGAGAAATAAGTCTTTTAGGTCATTTCTTATATACTAAATTTGACAAGTTAGATTTTATAGCTATATTGAATAAATTAAATAATAATGTTAGCTTAAGAACGAATAAAAATATTGATTTAAGTGAAATAGCTAAACTAAACTTTAATGGAGGAGGGCATCCTTCTTCCGCTGGGTGTGATTTGGATATCTTCATGGATAAACTGAATATAAGCTTTAGAAAAGGAAGGGAGGACGTTTCTGTAACAGTATTTGCACCTTTTGATTGTATAAATAATTGTGAGTTTTGTACATCAAAAAAAGAATACAAAAAAGGTTTACCAAACATTGAAAATATTAAAAAGTCTATAAGCATGTTAAATAAAAAAGGATTTAAAAGCTTTGTTTTTACAGGAGGAGAACCTTTTGCAGATTTAGAGATATTAAAAGATTTAATTAATTTAATAGATAAAGATAAAATTGTTTATATAAACACCACTCTACCAAAACATAAAATATTAGATACCATTAACTATATTAATACAGAAAATAGAATTAAAGGAATAAGTTTAAGTAGGCATGATGGAGTAATTTTAGATGATTTAGCAGAAGATTATTATCTAAATGATATAAAGAAAGATATAAGAATAAATAGTGTTTTAACTAATAGTACAAACATAACAAATATTATAGAAAGATTTAGTCGTTTTAAAAATGTCCTTATAAATTTTAGAGCTGATTATAGATATATGGCAGATTCTAATTTAAAAATCTTGGATGGGATAGGTCTTGATTTATTTAACAATAGTTGTTATAAAATGATTTATTCTGGAGGAAGTGATATTTGTCAAGATTTTGAATTTATTAGACTAACAGATGGGCTTAAAGTACGATACCATAAAGGGCTTGAATCTTCTTCTTTTGAGGTAGGAAATACTATAATATACTATGACTTAATAATTAAACCCAATGGGGAAGTATATTATGATTGGGATGACAAAGATCTTGGGATAAAAAGCTTATTAAGATAATTATTTACTTTTTAATAAAAAAACGTTCTGAAAATAATCAGAACGTTTTTTAAATTAAGATAATAAATAACTATTAGTATCTGTTTTAAAATATTTATAATAATGAGATAAACAATAATCTTCAACGCTATTTTCAGAATTATCTTCAGCTTTATACAATCTCTTAGGTAGAAGAAAGTTTATAAATAAAGTGTGCCTTAGTTCATGTATAATGGTTGTCCATAAGCAATCATTTATTTCTTCTTTTAGATTTATATTGCCTTCTTTTAGTACAATACTTCTAATTAATTTGAAATTTATGATGCATAATCCATTCTCTACCCATGTTATTCCAAGGTGTTTTTCTAAATCTATGACTTCAAGGGAATACTGATCTCCAGTAAAGTCATATAGCTCCTCTAAATCTTTTTCATTTTCAATTATCCATAATCCGTTAAAAGTAATAAAGGTGTTAATATCTATATCTTTCAAAATCTTATTTATTAAATTATTTTTGTTTATACTATATTTAATAGGGATATATTTACTTATATATATATTATTTCTCAGCTTTTCTTCAGAAAAGTGTTCTAAAAAATTTAATGTTATCTCTTTTTTATAATCATAAATATTGATAAATTCATTACATTCATATAACTTATCAAGCTCCCCCTTGTTAATTAATCTATTTACCTTTTTTAATATCTCTTTTTTACTCATTTTGTATTCCAATTTTATCCTCTCCATTCATTTTAATTTATTAAAAAAAAGCTTTTAAATAAAATATCTATTATATATATGCAAATAAAGAATATTTTATATTATAAATTTTATATACTATATAAAATCACAATAAGGAGAATAAATATATGAGAAAGAGAGTAATTATATTTTTTATATTAAGTATTATTATTGGTGTGGCTGTAGGATGTATAGTAAAGGATTATACAGGTAATAAGTCTAATAAAAGTGTAAAGGTAGTAGAAGATAATTTATCTAAACAATTTCAAAAAGTATTAAACAGTGAAATCAAAAAGGTTAAAGATGAATATGAAGTAAAATTAAATGAAGAAAGAAAGAAAGATAAGAGTGATAGTTCATCAGTTGTTTTTAATAAACAGATGATTAAATTAAGACAATTGGTTAGTAAATATTATAAAAATAATGATAAGGAAGCTTTATATTTAGCAGTAGATGGAACTGGGAATATAAATAAATTGTCACTAACCTATAATAAAGAGCACAATATTTGTATCGAAGATAATAAGCAAGATATCGAAAATACTTATAGTATAGAGCATACTCAAAAAATAGATATAAATAATGAAAATAATATATCTGATTCAATTACTTTTAAAATATTAAATAGAGGTGAAGATACATTTAATATTAATAACCACCAGTTGTTTATTGACTATATTCAAATTTTGATGAATAAAGATTTAAGCAATAAAGATAAAAGTGCTTTAAATGTACAAGTCAATATGAATTTATCAGAATTATCTTCTGTAGAAGATTTAAACACATATTTATATAATAAAGATTCTTTGAAGATAAATAATTTTATATTTTCAGTTAAAAAAATAGAAGATAAAGAATTTGATTTAAAAGGAATTGAGTATTCTATAAATTCTAATACAGAAAAATAATAAATAAATTTTATATAAACAATAAAAATGTACAAATTTTATTGGAATTATATTATAATATAGATATATAAATATTATAAAGAGGTGATAATGTTTGAAAGAAATCTACAAAGTTGGTGATGTAGTTGACTATAATTACATTAAAGATAATAGTGTTAAAGCTATTGTAAAAAAAATAGAAGAAGAAGGAGTATTAATTGAAATATTAATATGTAATAAGAAGTCAGAGAAAATATTACAAGAGGATAGAATAGTTTCTTACAAAGAGATAACTCCAGTAAAAAAGAGTATATAGCTTAGTATTAGAAATTATCTAAGAAGAAAGTAGGATCGTATGAAAAAGAATAAAAAGGTAAGATTATTGATTGCTTTTTTAGTAGGACTAATTATTGCTGTGATAGTATTCTTTATTCAAAAAGATAATATAAAGTCACTTTTAGATATAAAGGAAATATCATATAAAAAGTTTGAACAGATGGTAGAGAAAAAAGAAGTAAAAGAGATTTCTTTAGATATAATTGATGGGAAATATGTTAGAGTTAAAGATAAAAAAGATAATTCTTACATAACTTTAAATCCTAAATATAATAACTTTAAAAAAGAGATGTTAGAAAAGAATATATATGTTAAAGAGAGAAAAGTAATTAAGCTTAAATTATCAACAATAGTTTTAATTTTATTTTTAGTATTAATGTTTAAAAGTAGTTCATTATTAAAAAATAAATTTGATACTATTGCTGAAACACCTGAAGTTAAGTTTAAGGATGTAGCTGGACTTGATGGGGCAAAAGAAGATTTAAAGTTATTGGTAGATTTTATGAAAAAGCCTAAAGAATTTACTTCTAAAGGAGCTATTTTACCAAAAGGGGCTATACTTTATGGTACTCCAGGCACAGGGAAGACTTTAATTGCTAAGGCTGTGGCTGGAGAAGCAGGAGTACCCTTTTTTTCTATAAATGGTTCTGACTTTATAGAATTATATGTTGGGTTAGGAGCAAAAAGAGTTAGAGAATTATTTGAAGAAGCTAAGAAAAAGGCTCCAGCTATACTATTTATTGATGAGATTGATTCAATAGGTGGAAAAAGAGGATGCTCAGGAGAAAACAGTGAACAAAGACAAACCATAAATGCTTTGTTAGCTGAAATAGATGGGTTTGATGGCTCTGAGGGAGTTTTTATATTATGTGCAACTAATAGGATAGAAGATTTAGATGGAGCTCTTATAAGACCAGGACGATTTGATAAGCATATAAGTATACCTCTTCCTGAAACGTCTGAAGACCGTTTAAATATAATTAAAATGTATTTAAATAAAAAAGATAGAAAGTATTCAAATGATTTAGACTTAAAAAGTATAGCTAATGAGACAATCGGATTTAGTCCAGCAGATATTAGTTCTCTAATAAATGAATCTATTTTAATTTCTATACAATTAAAAAAAGATAAGATTGATAAAGAGTGTTTAGATAAAGCGTTATACAAGATGCTTTTAAAAGGACATGAAAAAAAGAACAGGTCTAACAATTTAGATGAACTTAAATTAATATCACACCATGAAGCTGGCCATGCATTAGTTGCTAAATTAATGGGATTAGAAGTAAATAAAGTGACTATTATACCATCTACTTCTGGAGCTGGAGGAGCTACATTCATAACTCCTAAAAAAATAAATCTACATTCTAAAAAAGAAATTGTTGAAATGATAAAAGTTGATTATGCTGGTAGAATAGCAGAAATTTTGTTATTTAATGATGAAGAATGTGTAACAACAGGATGTACATCTGATATAAAAAATGCAACCCAAAGGATTTATGGGATGATTGCAGAATTTGGAATGAGTGATACTTATGGCATGATAAATCTAAATTGTTTAAAAATTAAAAGTGATATAGTATTGGAAGCTGTTAAAAAAGAAGCATTAAGAATAAAAGAAGAAACAACAACATTGTTGTCTAATAACAAGTACTTATTAGAAAAAATAGCAGATACACTTTTTGAAAAAGAAACAATTTCTGGAGAAGAGCTTGAATCTATATTAAAAGAAAACTCTGATTATATAAAAATGTAGCCCATGTTTAAACATGGGCTATTTATTTATAAAGTTATACTGAGTATAAGTTAGGATATTCTTTTAAATCTTTCTTAATGCTATCTGTTAATTGTAAGAAAGAGCTCTCTTTAGAGAAAATGAGAGGTTTAGTCCTTCTTTGTGAAGATAATTGGTTAATATTATAGAAAGCTTCTATTAGTTCATTACTTAATGTGTAATCATTTTCTGATAAGCATATAGATGCAAGTAACAACCATTCTTCAAATAGAGAAGAAATAATTTTTTCATTCATGCAATCTTCAAAATTCATACTATATGCTAATTTTAATACTTCTATTGTATTTTTATCTTTGTATAAAAGTCTATTGCTTGATGACATAAGATATAATATTATTTTTCTATTATTTGAAATATAAGTATTTAAATTAAAAAAAATATTTAAGATGTCTTTTTCTAAATATATTAATCCAAATTCTTTTAGAATAAATGTGATTATACAATTCTTTTTAGTTAAAAATTTTGATAATTTGTCTAATTTTCTAAGTTCAGTTAAATATACATTATATGTTTTACCCATTTTAAATATTGAAGAATTTATTTCTAAGGCTTCTTTTAATATGAGAATAGAATTAAAATTTTCTTCTTTTATGTTTTTATAGTCTCTTATAACTAAAACTTTAATAATAGATAAAATTAGTAGCATTATTAATACCAAAGGGACTTGGATTATCAAAATAAATATAGAAAAAAACGACAATGGCATAAAGAAAAATAAGCATATATATAATAAGATTAAAATAGGAGTTACTCTCTTAAAATATTTTTTCAATAATTCTGTTTTATATTCTTTTAATAATTCTTTGATTGTATTCCTGTAATATATAAACAATTTATACCTCCTTTAGTATATTTATAATAAATCGCTTGTTATAGACTCTGTTAATTTAAGAAAATAACTATCTTCATTTTGAGTTTTGGAATCTTTTCTATTTAAACTTACTGATAAATTTTCAATATTATCAAATGCTTTTATTAAATCATTACTTAACTTAAAATTATTTTTTGAGAGGTAATCTAATGAAATTAATAGCCATTCATCGAGTAAATCTGGTATCATACCTACAAGCTCTTCTGAATGTGATATTGCATACGCTCTTTTAAAAATATCTCTTGTATCATTATCATATAAGTTTGTATTATCTGACATACAATATAATATAAGACTTCTTAATGTTAAAAGAAAATCTTCTAATTTAAAATAATTACCTAATAACGGAGGTTCCAGCCTTATAACATAAGCATCATGTAAAATTAATGTTATTATTTTGTATTTTCCTTCAAGGAATTGTGTGAATTTACTCATTTTATTTATCTCATCATTCCTAAGTTTATATAAATAAGGCTCAATGTTAAAGAGTTTTTGACCATTTTTCATAATATCATTAAATACTAAAATTTTATAAAAGAATTTATCGTCTATTTCTTTATATTTTTTTTCCTTAAGAATTTTAAGTGTGGAAAATATAATATTCAATTGGGTTAAAGGTAAAGTAATTGATACACTTATTATTATACTTATTATCATATTAAGATTTAACATTTCGTAAAGCATATTAAATATACCAAAACCAATTGAAAGAAGAGCAATATAAATGCAAATAGAGAGTTCTTTTACCCCAGCCACATATGGCTCGAACCGATATTCTTTTAATAGTTTTTTTATAACTTTTATTTTCATATAAATTATTTCCTTTCGTTATTATTTAATATAATTATATATTTTTTATTGACTATAAACAATAAAAATTGTAAAAATAGTAAAATATAAATACTAATCACATCGCTATAGTTCAAAATATGTTAAATTCTTGAGCTTTAAAGTTATAAACATATATAAAAATGTGTAATATATTTGGTAAACAAAAAGTTTTTAAAGATAAAAAACAATTTAGGGGGAACATGATATGAATAAGGTTAAAGAAGAAATAATGTATTTAAGGGAAGAAATAATTAAGCATGATTTATCATATGCAAAAGGTAATCCTGTAATATCAGATACCGAATATGATAAGTTGTATTTAAAATTAGTTGAATTAGAAGAAAAACATCCAGAATATAGTGATGAAAATTCACCAACAAAAAGAATAATCGACATAAAAGTAGAAGGATTAGAAAGAGTAGATCATACTATACCAATGTTGTCTCAAAAGAAAATAAACGACTTAGATGAATTAGATAAGTTTATAAAACAAATGGATGATGAACTTATAGTTGAAGATAAGTTAGATGGATTGACAATTGTATTAAAATATAAAGATGGCTTTCTTTATGAAGGAGTAACAAGAGGAGATGGGATTGTTGGAGATAATATTACCCATGTGATTCTCAATACTCCTAATGTGCCTAAAGTCATACAATTCAAAGGTTATTTAGAAGTGAGATGTGAAGGAATTATCCCAAATGAAGAATTTGAAAGGGTAAATAGTCTTTTAGGAGAAGAAGATAAATACAAATCTTCAAGGAATTTAGCTTCAGGGACAGTTAGAAGTTTAAATGGAGGAGTAGCTAAAGAAAGAGGACTTAAACTAATAGCATTTGATCTTGTTAAGGCAAACAATACTTATTTTGAAAAAGATTATGAACAGTTAGAATTTCTGAAAGAATTGGGATTTGATGTTGTCAATTATGAATTATTTAAAAAAACTGAAGAAGATCTGTTGAAATTAAAAGATTATGTTTCTAATTTTAATAAAAATGTAAGAACTTTCTTATCTTATAAGGTTGATGGTTTAGTTATTAAAGCAAACTCCTTAGTATTAAGAGAACGATTGGGTAATACAAATAAATATCCAAGATGGAGTAGTGCTTTTAAATTCGAGAATGAAGAAGCTATAACTAAACTAAAAGATTGTGTAATTGAAATTGGCAAGAGTGGACAATTAACACCAGTAGCCATCTTTGAGCCAGTACAAATAGATGGTATAACAATATCAAAAGCTACATTGTCTAATTTTAAAAATGTCAAAGATAAAGATATTAAAATAGGTGATAGAGTAGTAGTAGCAAGAGCTAATGATGTTATCCCTAAAATAGAACGTTCTATTAAAGAAGATAGGACTGGAGAAGAAAAAGAAATAGAAATCCCTAAACTTTGCCCTGTTTGTAATGAACCAATAGTAAAAGAAAATGTTCATTATTTTTGTGTAAATGATGATTGTCCAGCACAAATAGAAGGGAAAATAATTCATTTTGTAAGTAAAAAAAGCTTAGATATAGATGGATTAGGAGAAGAATCTATAAAATTATTCTTAGATAATGGTTTAATATCTTCAATAATAGATATATTTTATTTAAAAGATAAGAAGGATAATTTATTGAAACTTGATAAATATGCTGATAAAAAAGTTAATAACTTATTAGAAAATATAGAAGCTTCCAAACAGGCTTCTTTATCTAAAATATTACATGGACTTTCAATTAAATTAATTGGAGGAAGAGCTTCAAAAGAATTAGCTGATAAATTCATAAGTATGGAAAATATATTAAATATATCCAAAAATGTGGAAGAATTTAAGCAAAGTATATTGTCTATAAACAATTTTGGAGAAGAAATGTCAAATAATTTAGTATTATTTTTTAAGGATGAAAGAAATATAGAATTAATAAATAAATTAATGGAGGTAGGATTTAAAATGGAAGAACAAATAGTTAAAGTCAATGAAGAGGAAAATATGTTAACAGGTAAAACAGTAGTTATAACAGGTAAATTTACTAATTTTACAAGAGAAGAATTGACGGAAAAAATTGAGAATAAATTTGGAGGTAAATGCTCTAAATCTGTGTCTAAAAAAACAGATTTCTTGATTTATGGAGATAAAGCAGGGAGTAAGTATAATAAAGCATTAGAATTAGGTGTAAAACTAATTACAGAAAAGGAACTTCTTGATATAATATAAATAAGAATTAATAAAAACAATATTTAAATTTAAATATTGTTTTTTTATTAAGGAAGAAGGTGTTATTAGTGGTAAAATCAATAAATTACTATGAAACAGAAAATAAAAAGCGTATTTATGTTAAGATAGTTGACCGAAAAACAGATGCCTATTTTGATGTTATAAAAAATGAGTGGGCTCCTAAAAAAATAAAAGAAATAGAAGAAGAGGTATTTAAGTTTGCTGGCGTTGACAACATAGATGAATTTAAGAAAATAAAGAATAACATTTATACTTCAAAAGATAAAGACCAAGTTTTTATAAGTAAATTTAATAAGATTAAAAATTATACAATGACTGATAAATATTTTAAGGAAATAAAAGAAATCATTAAAGAAATTGATAATAGTAAAATAGAAAAAGAAATTATTAATATTGAGAAAAATAGAAAAGAGTACTTAAAAGAAAGAATCTATAAGACACTATCATATATGAATAAAAACAATAGAAAAGAGAAATATGAGGATATAAGTACAGATATAATTAAATTAGAGAAACTTAACTATAATACTAAAGATATAAAACAAGAGCTTGAAGATAAATATAGTAAGTTAACAGTACAATACTATATAGGCAAATTTGAATATAATCTTAACTGTATAAGGGAGTATAAAAGAATAAGTGATAATAAAATTAAACTATGTAAATCTTCAATTAAAAAATTGAACGAGCTTGGAGAAAATACAAGTGCTTTAGAAAATAAATTAGAAGAAACTATAAATGAGAAAAAAGAACAAATAGAAATTGAAAGATTGAAAAGTATTGAGAAACTAAGAAAAAATACAATATATCTAAGTTATTTAAAGGATGGAACTTTTAGATTAGAGAACAAGGATTATACTAACTACGATGAAATTAAAAAATTAATAAAGGAATTAGAAATAGGAGAATTTGATGGGTTACATTCAATTATAGTTAATATTAAAAAATTAGATGATAATGAAATTAACTATGAAATAGTCAATAAAAAGGTTACAAAAATACCAACTCTTACTGAACTAAAGGAGATGCCTTCTGTATTTCGTTTAAGAGGTTGTACTTTTAAAGAAAATGCAAATAAAGGTTGTTATGTAGCAGTTTGCGATGAACTTGGTACAGTTATTTATTTTCTAACAAGTATTGAGAAGGTTAATAAATCTGGGACGATGATAACTTACGACTTTCCTCATTTCGAATTTGAAAGTGATTCTTATTATGCCGTAAGATATGGAAAACTATATGATATAAGAAAGAGAGTCTACAAATTTGTTAATGAAAGATGGTATGAAGTAAGTTATACTTATAATGTAGAATATAAATAATTGGAGGAGTATATATGGCAGTTTCTGATATGAAAAGAATAGCAGTAGGAGAAAAATTTCCAGGTGAACTACATGGTGGGATAGGTATTACTCTTGGAGAAGCTGGATTTACAGCTATATTTAAATTAAAGGATTTGGATAAAGAAGAAATATTAAACTTCCACACAGGTGATTTAAGAATAGATATATCTTTTTTAGAAAAAATAATATTCTTTGTATTTGATAATCCAAAAGGCATAGGAAGTGCAGATATTCCTTTTACAGTGCATTTGGCAGATGTTAAAGAGTTGCAAGAAATTAAAGAAAATGAAGGTTATAGAATGGACCTTATATTAGTAGAAGGTAAGAATAATATTGTAAAAGGCCTTAGAATGATTAGTTTTAACAATAGAACCTCTAAATATATAAAAAAATATATAGATGCACAATTATTAGAAACAGATTTTAATAAAGAAAATTATAAGGAAAAAATAATTACTTTACAAAAAAAATATAAATTTAAAGATATTAAAGGGATGTCAAGAGCATATACCAGTTTTAAAAGATAATATAATAAAGATGGTTATATAACCATCTTTATTATATTTGTATGCTATTTATTTCTTCTAATAATTCTCTTTTACTTAATTGCATATAGATATCTGTAGTCGAAAGAGAATGTCCAAGGAGTTGTTTTATTGCAGAATAGCTAACTCCTTTTTTATCTAAATTTTTAGTAAACAAATGCCTAAAAGCATGAGGATAAACTGAATCTTCATTTATATTGGTCAATAAAGCATACTTCTTTAATATTCTAAAAACTTCGCTTCTTGATAAAGCTCCTCTTTGACCAGAAAATAAAAATTGAGTATTATCAACTCTTTCATTATCAACATATTCTTGAAATACATTATTAAGTACCGAAGGGATGAGGATTTTTCTATATTTACTACCTTTACCTTTTATCATGATTTCATCTTTTTGTATTGATTTTACTTTAAATTGCAGTAGTTCGCTAACTCTTGCTCCAGTATAAAATAAACCTAACATTATAGCCTTAGCTCTTAAATCATTTACTTCTATCGATTTATTTAGCATTAAACGAACATCCTCATTTGTAAGCATATCATCAATGAATGTTTGGTTTTGAATCTTAGCAACTGGAACATGTATATCTATATTTTTAAATCTTAGATAAGCATTCAAAGAGTTTATTTTTCTGTTTACAGTTTTAATCGAGTAATCTTCAATTATTTCATTTTTGTATCTTTTTAATAATGTTTTGTCTATATCTTCATTCTTATATATATTTAAAAACTGTTTTATATCTAATGTATAGTTATACTTAGTGTTTTTAGATAATTTTTGTATGCTTTTTTCAAATTCAAATAATTCATTCTCAATATTCATCTCTCTAAATACACCCCATTATTATATTTTCATCTGCGTTCTATCCTAAGACAATGTGTTTCATAGTCTTCTTCTTTTCCCTTATTTTTAGTATATTTTTGAACAACTCCATATAATTTTAATTTATCTCCTGTTTTTAATATTCCTAAATTCTTAAAGGTATTAGTTATTTTAAACCATTGATGCCCTATGTAATATTTTTCCCCTTTATGTTCGATTATTATATTTTTCAGTAATATTCTATAGCTTCTTTTGTCCTTAATATATCTTGTAGCACTGTCATTGTAGACAAGGCCATACTTTTCAAACTTGGCAATTGCATTTACTTTTAATCCTAAAAATTGCTTAAGATCTTTTCTTATATTTGAACACCACCATTTTATAATATTTCTTATTTTATTAATTATATCAAAAAACATATATATTTTAAATTATTTTTTTACAATTTAATATTTTATATAAAATATTAAATTGTAAAAAAATACAGATATCTATTTTTATAAATAACTTATTGTTTATATAAAATTTTTTGTGTTTTATTTTAAATAAACATATATATATGTTATAAATATTTGTATTTAATATATAATATAATATTAAAACCTAAATTCTGAAAAATTATATTTACGAAATTTTCCTTTAGTTGAGAACTCACAACATAGTTTATACTATGTTGTGAGTTCTTGTTTTTTTGAAGCTTTATTTTAGCCTTAGAGATAGCTTGGAAATATTCGCAATGTATTTATATAGATTAAGGTTAATATCTCTTAAAAACGATTTTAAGGCTTAAAATGAGGGAATCAGCGAAAATAGTAAGGAATATAACGATATTAAAAATAAGCCCTATTCTATACTTGAAAAATTTATAAAATATATATTGATTCTATATAATGTAGTATATTTTTATGAATAGGAGGTATTTTATAACATGAATAATATAAAAAAATCTCTTTTGGTAATATTGAATATGATTTTAATATTATCAAATGTATATATTCCAATAAACGCTTTAGAAAGAGATGTAAATGTAAATGTAGCTCAAGACCCAGATATTGATATAGTTTTAGTTGCTGGGAAAACAGGGACTTCTTTAGGTTCTTTTGAATCAGATATAAAGAATTCTTTAAAATCGAAAGGAGTTAATATAAACAAGGTTAATGTTCAAGCGATACAGTCGAGTCAGATTACTGCTGAAAGTAATTTTACTTGGCAAAAATATGACCATGGTAAAGGATCTGTTTCTAACAACGATGTTATTTTTAATGGATATACTGAGGAAGGATATTCAGATTTTTGGTTTTGTAACAATACTAAGATAGGAGAAAAAACTTTCACTTTTACATTAAATGAAAGTCAAGTAAAATACCACTCTTTCATGGGTGGAGGATTTTTATTTGGAATGAAAGATTATGGAGATGGAACTTTTGAAGGATATACTTTGCTTATAGATTCAGGGACTATGAGTATAAAGAAAATTCCAAGAGTATCTAAAACAACATTTAGTAATACTAATGGGAATTTTGCATATGAAAATCCAAGTGGTTTAGGCACATCTTCTGTGGCTAAGATGTCAACTCAGACACATGATATTAAAATGGTTTTAGTTGATAACTCTGTTAAGGTCTATGAGAATAATACACTTAAACTTGATTATACATTAAGTACATCTACACCTGGAGAGGGATTTGGTATAATAGCAGATCACAATTCTCATAATTGTAGTGAGACTTCTACATTTAGACTTAGTAATTTAGTTATGAGAACAGAAACAAGTAAAGAGTTTAATGAGGTTTTAAGAGGTCCTGAATGGAGAGATAACTCTGTTAAATTTATAGTTAATGTTGAAGATAAAGAAAGACCAGATTTTAATTCTTCAACTGCATTAGGAGAAATTGTTTCAAGGATGTTAAATGAAGATATATATTTAGTAAATTTAGGTACTACCAACTCAAAAGGGCAAATTGATAAGTTAATAGCATCTAATAATAACAATGGAATATTTATAAATAACGCAAATTATAGTAGTAGTATAGATAAAACTGCTCAATACATATTAGATCAACTAAATATATTAACTAAGCCTTCTCCATATGTACTAATTAATACACCATTTAAATATTCTATCACACCAGAAGAGTTAAAAACAAATACAATTAGTGAAAATTTCCCTGATGGAGCATGGAAAATAGACCACGATTACACTTATTTTGATAATTCAATGGGGAAGTCATCTATATCTGGACTTTACATGAATAATTTTAATTTGAAACTTGATAAACCTGGTAAATTGGATATTTCATTTGAAGATAAAAACGTTATACCTGCAAGCTTATATGTTCATAGGAAACCAATAGCTAATTTTGGATTCAGTTTATCTTCGAATGGGTCTGGATATAACATTAATTATACAGAAGCTTCCTATGATGAAGATGGCATAACAAAGTCGGACAGAGGGGTTAAAGAAAAAGAGTGGAAATATAAAACAACTACAGGTAGTAGTTGGATAAATGGTAGACCAGCTACTATAAATCAAAACACAGACTATATTGTACAATTGAGAGTTAAAGATTATCAAGATGTATGGAGTACCCCTGATGTTAAGTATATAACAACCAGCAATGAAGCAGTTAAGCCAATAGCTTCATTTAATTCTCCTAAAACAATAACTAAATATGAAACTTTAGATGTAGTAGACACCTCATATGATCCATATGCACGTTCAATTTCTCAATATGAATGGGAAATCTTTAATAGTAAAGGAACATCTATATATAAAAGTAGTGTTCCAAATAAGAATTTAGGTAGCTATGGAGTTGGTACGTATATATATTCCTTAAAGGTAAAAAATTCTCAGAATGTATGGTCTCCAGTATTTAAGAGAGCTATAAATGTTGTGGCTGATACTAATGCTCCTGATATATTTGCTGATATTGTAAACCATCAAGGGACACCTGATGAAATAGACGTGAACTTGAGTTTTACAGATTTAGGAGGAAGTGGATTTAATAGCTATAGGTATAAAATCTCTAATAATAAAACATCTGAGGAAAATTGGTCTGATTGGAAACAGGAATCGAAAGCTTCTATAAAAATAGATAAGTATGGAGACAATTATCTTTATGTAGAAGCCAAAGATAATGATGGTAATATAGCGAAGAGAACGTTTGGTCGATATACTAAAACTGATATAACAGCACCAAATATAAATGCAGATATAGAATCTCATCAAGGGACACCTGATGAAATAGCTGTAAATTTAAACTTTACAGATTTAGGGGGAAGTGGATTCAATAGTTATAGATATCAAGTATCTCAAAGTACAGATATAGACAACACTAAATGGTCTGACTGGATAAATAGAAATATTGCTAAGGTGAGTATTAATACTTATGGAGTAAACTATATCCATGTAGAAGCTAAAGACAATGATGGGAATACATCTAAGAAGACTTTTGGGCCTTACAAAATAACTGATGAAACTGCTCCAGAGATAGAAGCTGATATAAAAAATCATAGTGGAACTCCTGATGTTATAAAAGTGAATTTAAGTTTTAGTGATTTAGGAGGTAGTAGATTTAATAGCTATAGATACCAAATGTCTCAAAATACAGATGTAGACAGTAATAACTGGTCTGACTGGATAAATGGAGAGAGTGGAGTTATTGAAATAAGTAAATATGGCAATAATTATATTCATGTTGAGGCTAAAGACAATGATAATAATATATCTAAAAAGACATTTGGTTCATACAATATAACTGACATAACTCCACCTAAAATAGAATCAGATTTGGAAAATGACGCAGGAAGTCCTACTTCAATCAATGTTAAATTTAAATTCTCTGATGATGAAGGAAGTGGCTTTAATAGCTATAGATATAAAATAGTAACTAATGTTAAAGAAGATAAAGTTTGGTCAGAGTGGATTTCTAAAGATAATGATGTAATTAAAATAGAAAGCTATGGAGTTAATTATATTTATATAGAAGCAAAAGATAATGACAACAATATAACTCAAAAAATGTTTGGTCCATACAATCGAACAGATAATATTGCCCCTGAGATAAAAGCTGATATAGAAAATAAAGACTGGACAAGAAGTGAAATAGATGTAAATTTAAGCTTTAGTGATTTAGGTGGTAGTGGTTTTGATAGTTATAGATATCAAATTTCAAGTAATGAAAAAGAAATTGGGCCAAAGTGGTCGGAATGGATTAACAAAACAAATGATTTAATTAAAATAAGTAGCTATGGTAAAAACTATATCCATATAGAGGTGAAAGATAATGATGGTAATTTAACTAAGAAAACTTTTGGTCCTTATAATAGAGAAGCCCCACAATCTAATGGCCATGAGACTAAAATGGACGATTTATCAGGAGAGGATAGATTTGAAACAGCTATTAAGATAAGCCAAAAAGGTTGGGATTCTTCATATTACTTGGTTCTTGTAAATTCTAATTCTATTGTAGATGCCATGACATCAAGTCCATTAGCTTCATCTAAAAAATCTCCTATATTATTGACAGATAAAGAATTTATATCTGAAGATACTAAAAATGAGATTAAGAGATTGGGAGTTGAAAAAGTATATTTAATTGGTGGTGAAAATGTAATAGATAAAAGTGTGGAAGAGCAACTAACAAGCATGAATATTGAAATAGAGAGAATAGCTGGGGTGGATAGATTTGAAACCAGCTTAAAGATAGCAAAACAAGTAAAAGGGAATAGTATTAGTAAAGATGTGTTTGTTGTTAATGGAGAAAACGGACTTGCTGATGCTGTAAGTGTTGGAGCTATAGCTTCTCAAAGTAAATCTCCAATAATACTTTCAAATGGAGAATCTATTCCTATAGGAATAGATGTAGTTGAAAAATCAAATAAAGCATATTTTGTTGGTGGAGGTAGTACTATATCAGATAAATTAATCTCAGAAATACCAAATTCTATAAGGTTAGCTGGTGAAAATAGAAATGATACAAACTCAGAAGTAATAAATTTCTTTTACAAAGATGATATGTTAAATGGTATATATATAGTAAAAAATGGATCTGATAATGAAGAAAATTTAGTTGATGCATTAGCAGTTAGTGTTTTAGGAGCAAAGACTAAATCTCCAGTAATGTTAGTCGGCAACACTTTAGATGAAAAACAGATTGATTTATTTAACAATAAACATTTTGAACAAGTTGTTAAAGTAGGTGGGAGTGGGAATGAATCCTCTTTTAGCGAGATAGAAGATATAATTATTTCAAAAAGATAAAAACAAATAATGCTTACTTATAGTAATAATAAATTATTTATATACTTAAGAGACTGGGACGTAAACCTGGTATATATTCAACTTGGAAAGATTGTTTAAAGCAAGTAAATAAATATTCAGGTTCTTTATTTAAATCTTTTAATACACTTGAAGAAGCTCAAAATTTTATTGGAAAAAAAATTAATGTTAAAAGCAGTATGGAGAATAGCAATAAAAAACAGACTAAAATATGTACTATTTGCGAGAGACCTTATTTCGGGAGGACTCAATCTTGCCCAACTTGTTTAAAAAAACTAAAAGAATTAAAAGATATTATGGATCCAAATGGAAATTATAGTAAGATATCTATAAATAAAGTTTTATTTATAAAAGAAAGATATTCACCAGAGGATGTATTTAGCTTTATAGAAGAAAATAAAAATCTTTGGAGGAAACTTCCTTCAAGAAATGAAAGATTGAAGGTCAAAAGAGCAGTAAGAGAGTACCATAGGAGTACAGAATATTTAGAGTCTAAATATATGAAATGGGAAGGTGAAATACCATTATATATAAAGACACTTTTAGATAATTATCCATCGAAAAAATTGCTAACTCTAAGTGGAGATAAGCTAAATCCTAATATACATTATGTTTGTTTAAAGTGTGGAGAAGAGCAAGTACAAACATATAGAGATTTTAAATTAAATAAAAGTCATAATTGTAAAAATTCAAAATCAAGTGGAGAACTACTTGTTGAAGATTATTTGAAAAGTTTTACAAAGATAAAAACTCAACGTAATACTTTAAGATGTATAAACCCTATAACAGGAAGGCAACTTCCATATGATGTAGAGATAGTTGGTTCAAAATTATTAATTGAAATACAAGGAGAACAACACTTAAAGTATATAGAATATTTTCATGGATCTATTGAAAATTTTAAGTATCAACAACAAAAAGATAGTTATAAAAAGGAATATGCAGAGAAGAAGGGATATAAATTGCTGTACATTTATTATGATGATTTTAAAAATGATAGATTTAAGCATAAAATTAAATCTGAGTTAGATGCATGTAAATAATTTTATATCCTTAGATAAATAGCTATACATAAAATTTGAATTTATTCATGTATAGCTATTTATAATGTTCAAAATCATTATAAAGGAAGTGGATTTGTGTGTAAGCCAAGGTTATTTATATTAATATTTTCTGTAATTTTTCTCTTTAATGTGTTAGAACCAGAAGCTTTGCCAAGAATTGAAGTTTTTAATTATAAAAATAGTTATGATATGTCTTACTTAATATCAAAACAAAAACATAGCACAACTTTTATCTTATTTAATAAAGAAAAATTAAGTGATGGTTTAAGTGCAAGTGCTTTAGCAGGGAGTACTGAGGCATCTATATTATTTACAAATAAAGATTTTTTACCAAAAGAAACTAAAGATGCTTTAATAAATGCAAAAAAAGTATATTTGTTAGGTGGATATAGTTCAGTAAACTTAGAAACAGAAAAAGTTATAAAAAAACAGAATATAGAAGTAATAAGATTAAGTGGGAAAGATAGATTTGATACAAGTTATAAAGTTGCTAATGAAATTTCAAAACATAAAGATATAAATAAGATATTTTTAGCTAATGGTTTAAAAGGAGAAGCAGATGTTATAAGTATATCTCCTGTAGCTTATAGAGATGGAGCTCCCATAATATTAACAAATGGGATGGACACTAAATATAATATAAGTGGTAAAAAAGTTTATGTAATAGGTGGATATACTATAATGGATAAATCTTTTGATAAAGATGAATCTATAAGAATAAGTGGAGAAGATAGATTTAGCACAAATAATAAAATAATAAATAGTTTTTATAATGTAAATCCAGATAAGATATATTTATGTGATGGAGATAAGTATTTAAATGCTTTATTAGGAGCAACAATACCAGGAGGTAATCCTGTTAAATTAATAAATAATAAATCTCCAGAGCTTTTATATGGAGGCTCTACAAAGCCAATATTACTTGGAGAATTATCTAATATAAATAGTTCTAAAGTTAAACTAATAAGTGATCTTGTTGATGTTAGATTATCCAATAAAAAAGAGATTGATCAAAACGAGCTAAATAACATGGTTAAGGAGATTTTATCTATAGATATCAAATTACTTACCTCATTAAAAGTTAATAATAAAAAAATAATTATAACTGATATGAATGTTACAGACATAGAAGAATTTAAATCTTTAAAAGGGAAGAAAGTACCTACATATAAAAACACTACATATGAACAACTTGCAGGTCTTTCAAGCAATAAGGTTGCAGTAGCCGTATTAGGGAAAGCAAATATGTCAAGCAGTAAAAGTGTTATATTACATGAAACAGCTCATCTAATAGATTCTATGCTTGGAGATATCTCTAAATCCGATAAATTTAAAAATATCTGTAAAAATGAAGCTAAAAATATGTACCAAATTGATTACGTTACTGGAAATAGCATAGAGTATTTTGCAGAATCGCTCATGAATTATTATCTGCCTGAAGAGAATATAAAAATAAAAAATAATATTCCTGATACTTATTATTTTATAGAAAAAGAAGTTACAAAGAGTAAATAATTAATCTAAACTAAGAATAAAATAGGTCGTTTTTTTACGATATATTAAAATATCATATGTGGGACATCTATGATATAATAGTTATAGCAAGGAATACTTATTTGAAAAATTAAAGAGTGGCGTTTCCATAAAAATTAACCTTCATTCTCATATGAGGGGAGGTGAAATTTATGATAAATCTAATGATGAATATTATGGCAGGTTTAATATCTTGCTGGATATATGACAAATTAAAAAGCCACTCGAATCCTACTAAGAGTGGCTGGGAACTTAATATTAAGTTCCGTAAAAGTTCCAAATAAACTTATTTAATTTTGGAAACATCACTTGAAGTTTGATTGAGTAAAATATGTTTCCTTGCTATTATTATACCATATATAATAGAATTTTAAACAAAAACATGAACCTTATTTATTAAAATTATGTTTATTTTTTATAGAAGTAAATATGTGAATAGAGTATAGCTTTTTAAGTTACATATTGTTCTATATCTTAACTATTCTTTAAATGTATGTTTAAGGATTAGTTGGAAATAAAATACAAAAACACAATTTGAAATGTGCTTTGTATCAAATTACTATTGTTATTTGGATTTAATCTCAGGATCATTAATTTGAACATTAAAAATTTCTTCTAAAGAATCACTTAAACTTTGCAATGAACCGTCATGTATTTGGCTTAAAAACTCCCTTGTTGCATATTTTAAATAAGCTTCTTTATTCACAATAACCTCATAGTATGTTAATCTGCTAATTCTTTCTGCTTTTAAAAAGTGCTTTTTTACTAATCTTGATAAAATTGTTAATGTTGTTGTCGGTTTCCATTTAAATTTTTGTTCCATTTCTTCAATTATTTCTTTTGATGTGACTATATCATTTTTTTCCCAAATAAATTTCATTACTCTAAATTCTGCTTTTGGTATTTTTTTTATAAACATATAAACATTCCTTTCATAGAATATAGTTTACTAACATTTATATACTTTAAAATTATAAAATATATGTTATAAGTATATATTAACACAGAATAAAATAAAGATGCCCTAAAATTAAGAGCATCTTTATTTTTATTCTATAAGTTTTCGATATTCAATTATTTCTTTTAAAAGTTTAATTACTGCTTTTTGTTCCTTTATTGTTAGACCATCAATTAAATCATATGCCTCTGCTGATAAAGTCTCAGTATCAGTTTCATTTTTTATAATATTTTCAAATAGTATTTCTAAGGGCATCTCTAATGCAGTAGCAATTTTAAAAATTGAACGAAGGGAAGCTTTACTTTCTCCTCTTTCAATTTGTCCAAGGTAGGCATAGAATAATCCTGCTTTTTTAGCTAATGCTTCTTGACTATATCCTGCTCTTTTCCTATAATTTCTTATTCTTTTTCCAATTATAACATATATCTGGTCATCTAACATTTTCATCATTCCTTATTATATTAGTATATATTGTCTTATTTATCTTAATAATATGTTATAGATGTCAAAAATATACGTATATACAATAGGAATACATTTATTATATGTTATAAACATGAAATAAATTATTTGGTGATTAATCCATATTTCTAATCGTCTTCCCAATCTTGAACCCATTTTTCAAGTGAGTTCAGTTTTTTATCTGTCAGCTCCTCTTCGCATAAAGATACTAAGAGGTATTTTACAAAACTACAACTTTTTAAATTATGTATTCTTTTTGAAATAGCTTCAAAATATTTCTCTTTTTTAACTGTAATTGTATAATAAATATGTTTATTTGTTTCTTGGGCGTATAGGAAATTTTTATTTGATAGTTTTGACAAAGTTTTTAATGTTGTTTTTTCTGGCCAGTCATATTTATCTTTCATGTACAAAATAATTTCATCAGATCTTACTTTTTCACTTGAATGCCAAATAAATCTCATTACTTTTAACTCTGATTTTGATAGTTTTTTTAAATACATAACCCTCACTCCAATTTTTAATATAATTAAAGATTACTTAATTAAAGATTACAGTAATAATTTTACATTATCAAATCCAATTATTACCATTTGGATTTATGTATTTATTTTTTATACACAAATAAAAAACTACCCTATAAAGAGTAGTTTTTTAAGTCATAAATCTCGACCAAAAAATTTATGACAATTGCATGGATAATTTTTTACTACTATATTATACCATGTTTTATTTGATTAAAACATACTTATCTTAAATATTATCTAATGTTCTATCTGGTTTTTTTATTCTTTTATAGTATATAGAACTTATACATTCATTAAATTTTTCTAATGAACATATTTCTATATCTGGATATTCCCAACAACCAATTGTTAGTATCCCATAATTCATTTTTTCATCCTCTTCCTCTGTAGTATCTTTATTTAGCCAATATTCTTTATAAAGATCAAGTTCATCTTGAGTTAATTGTAGTTCCTGACATTCTCCACAGTAACAATTTAAACAGTACACTATTTCAATTATTTTATTAGAAATTAAAAAATCTATTGTCTTTTTACCAACATTAAAAGAAAAGTCTCTGAAAGTAGCATGTTTAGCAATAAATCTATCTAATTCAACTTTCTCTTCTTGAGATAAAAAATCTATATCTTTTATCTCAGAAAAATAATGTACATCGTTTATTTGAGGATACTCAATACTCTTTTTTATTTGCATAATTTCTTTAACCTTATTTAATACATTTTTATTTTTAATTGAATTATAAATGTTTTTAATTTCTTTATAATCATAACTATTTAAATCTTTTAGGTCCAATTGTTCCTCCATATTTCTTAACAACTCATAAGTTCTATTTAATTCATTCTTTTTTTCTTTATATTCATTATCTAACTTCATATAATCTTTTATTTTCATAGTATCCTCCCGACTAAATGCCTACTTATATCCTTTATTTTTAAACTTGAACTGTAATTTTTACAGTATTATCTTAGAAAGTTTTCTATATTGACAGTTGAATATATTCCATTTTGAGGGATGTATCCTTCTACTTCCCCCCATTCTTTAAGTATATCAACAACCTCATGGAATTTTTTTATTCTCTCTTTTATGTCTTCTTGATTTTTTTTATGTTTTAAATAATTATCTTTATTTTGTTTATCTTCAAGTTTAAACTTCTCTTCCCATTCATTTCTGTTAACCTTATGCCATGCCCCTTGCAAAAACCACCATTTAAATAATTGTGCTTTATTAAAATTAGTAGTACATGCACACTCGGCTAATTCATACCATTTATAATTACCCTCATCAAGTAATTTAAAATATTTTCTCATTTTCTTATATCTATTTTCAGGTTTAAAATCTTGTAATAAAGATTGATTATACCAGCTCATATCAATTTCAATACCTTTTAAGTTAGATGTTGGTACATAAATATTAAATCCTTGCATTTCAAATGATATTTTATTTAAGTCTAATTTAAAATTTTCTCCATGTGGAAATGTAGCTTCAGCTATGTTTAAAGAGATATTTTTATCTCTAAAAAGAGTTTGGCATAATTCATGCCACTTTTCTTCTGTAACTGGCTTTATTTTTAAGTTTTCTATCATTTCAATTTGTTTTTTTAAGTTTTCTATTTTATTCCTAAGATCATTTAATATACAATGCTTTTCTTCACATATACTACATCTTCCATACTCATTTAATTCTTTATATAATAAACATTCATTACACATATCTAATTCCATTTAAAATCACCCCCTGTACACCTAAAAATATATATCTATAGCAGATTTTTTTAAATAAAGTATATCAAATATTTTTTTTAACAACTTTTCTTCAGCTCCATATTCTCTAAGTAGAACAAAGATAGTTAAAGCATCATTATAATTGAGTTTATTTACCCTCTCAACGACCTCGTTATAATCCAAATTAACACAAACTTGTATTAATTCATATTTAATTTTTTCTAACTTAATTTTCGCCTCTTCATAAATCTTATAATCCCTTAAAAAATTGTTTAAATCATTCATATTTCATCCCCCAATAAATTAATACTTTACCATTCTTGAAAAAGTTTGCAGTTTTTTATACTACATTTTTTCTTAGATTTAGCACCATATATAGCACAAACTTCTTTTGTTTTACCAAATATATCTTTGCGTTCTTTCTTATCATTACATTTTTCTTTTAAACTATAAAATTTATCCTCTTTCATATTTTTCATCAAAATATTGAGTTTATTTTCATCCATTTTATTTCACCTCTATAATCAGTTCCAACGAGGGACAGATATATTTTCATTACTAAGTTCTATATAAAGCTCTCCAGCTTCTCTTATTAGCTTACATAGTGCTATATAAGCTTTACTATTTTCAACATCTTTAAATTTAGAATCATCCAATTGATTATAATATATTTCTGCATTATCTAATCTTTTAAGTATGCTTTTATATTTATTAACTTTTTCTTTTTGAATCTTATTCATTTTTTCCCCCTCCTTTATTATTTAAAAAGCTATATATAATAAAAATATTAATTACTACCACAAATAAAATTGATATAAAATCAAATAAATATATAATTATATTTATAAATTTTAGATGAGATAATAGTAATAATAAATATAAGAATAAAGTAAAAATTGTCATTATTACAAAAGCAAAAATAATAGTACTTATTACTACAGTAATTATATTTAAAACAATAATATTCTTATCTCTCCCATATCTCATATACATATTTTTTTACTCATAAAAAGATATTCCTATCCCTTTATGAGTAAATTCCTTTCATATAAAAAATATTTCCTTAAAAAAAGTTTTTAACTTTTTCTTCAGTTATTAAATACTTTGACTCATTGTCACTTGATGCATAAAACATAAGTTCTGTCATGAAAGGACTTAAAAAAGTCTTTAGACCTCTTGCTCCTAACATAAGTACATTTTCTTCAATGGCCAAATTGGCTATTAAGCTTAGAGCGTCTTCTGTAAATTCCAGCTCTTTGTTTTGAAGTTTAAATAATTTATTGTAATCTCCTATTAAGCCTTGGTCTGATTTTAGTATTAATTTTACTTTTTCAAGATCAAGGGTTTCCAAGTTACATATTACTGGGAATCTTCCTAAGAATTCAGGTATCATACCAAAGTTATATAAATCATCTATATTTATATTTTTTCTAACTTCATCTTTAGCTAAAGAAATTTCATTTAAATTTGATTTAAATCCAATTGTTTTTTTATGTAGTCTTTCTTTTATAATATCTTCTATCCCAACAAATGCCCCTCCACATATGAATAAGATATTAGTTGTATCTATCTCTACATAATTTTTAGTTACATTGTCTTGGATTTTACAAATTGTTCCTTCTATTAACTTTAAAAGAGCTTGCTGGACACCCTCTTTTCCAACTTGATTTTTATATGTAATATTGTTTTTTGCCAATTTATCAATTTCATCTAAAAATACAATTCCATATTTTGTTTTATTTAGATTTTTATTAGATTTATTGTATAAAGAAGCTATTATACTTTCTACATCCTTACCTATGTACCCAGCTTCTGTTAATGTGTTTGCGTCAGCTACAACAAATGGGACATCCAAAAAATTAGCTAATGTTTTAGCAATTAAAGTTTTCCCTGTACCAGAAGCTCCTGTTAGTAATATATTGTTCTTTTCAACATTAACATTATTTATAATACTTAAGTAATGATTATAAATTGTTGTTGCTATCATTTTCTTAGCCTTATCTTGGCCAATAATAAATTTATTCATATACTCTATAATGTCTATTGGTTTTTTTATATTTTTTCTTAAATTTTCTATTACATCTTCTTTTTTCTCTGTTTTCTCTTTACAACTCAAACAAATAAAATCACCTGATTTTGTTTCTTCCATTTCATTTTCATCTTTTCTATTTCCACACCAATTGCACATTTTTTTCATACCGTCCCCTCCTATATTTACTTATCTTAAATTTTTCCTGTTTAATTAATATATCTTTATATAACCATTTGTTATTTAATAATTAATTATAGTGATTAATTTAAATAATTATAATCAATATTTTCATAAAAATATTGATTATAAAAAATATTTATTCTATTTTAAGATTCTTGGAAAATGCAATTACAGAAATATATACTATAAAATAAAAAGATAAAAATTGAAGTGTATATTCCAAAAGTATAATTGCTTTACCAATTAAAAATAAGTTTAATAGTGTAAAAATTATTAATAATACAGAGACACAAACTTCTATAACAACAGCATCATTATGTTTTAAAAGAGGCTCCCCATCTCTTTTTATTATGGTTTTACTTATTTTTATTAAAATATAAGCAGTCATATATAAATTTATGAATGTTCCAATAGAGGGGATTATACTTAAACAACTAACTACTATCATGTATGGGATACTGAGACCTCCTAATTTATAAAAATTAACTGATTGTAATATTGGGACAAAACTTAACCAAGCATATTTTAAATCTGCTTTTTTACTTAATTGAAAAATCGAAAATGATACTAAAAGATATAAAAGAAACATAATAAAAATAACACTAAAATCTCCTGAAAATATGCTTATTAAAAAACCATATAATACATTTAATACTCCTATTCCAAAACTGCTTATTGCCCTAATTATAAAAAGGGATTGCAGAGGTATTAAATTTAGCAAAATAAATTCCATTCATATAACTCCTTTTTAAATATTTATAATTAAATTTTAGCATAAATATTTTATATAAACAACAAAAACACCTTGTTATATATATAATAAAGTGTTTTTGTATTAATTATAAAAATAAAATTTTTAAATGGCTTTTCTTAATCTACTTTTTTTATAAAAACCATCCATTATTAGCATAAACTTAACTGTATATAAATCCTCTTCATGAAAATAATATGCATATCTATCATTCTTGTTTAAGGTAATTGCATAAACATCAACTAAATTTTCCTCCATTAATTTATTAAGAGAATTATAACCTATTTCCAATAATTCTAAAGCTTCTTTTGTGTTATAATAATTTCCACAGTTTATTTCTTTCTTAGTTTTATTCATTATTTTCATATTATTTCTCCTTTTATATTAAATTTATTCCTACTGGGCATTTAATAAATACATATACTCTTTTTTAAACCTGGAGCTATCAAACTTATCATTTGATATAAATTCATTTCCATTTTTGATATAGTAAATTCCGCCAAAAGCATTCAACTTATTCCTTTTGTTACTTTTGATAGAAAAAGTAAACATCTCTAATTTTTCTTTTAGATTAATTATTTTTACTTTTCTTTCAGCATATTCCATATCAATGTTAGATACTAATTCTACATACTTATTCCATATTTCTTCTCCATCAACACCATCTATTATAGTTGGTATAAAAATTTCAAAACTATTAATATCAATTAACTTCATGTGTTTGTTAATATCTTTATTTCTTATCATTTTTAAATCTTTATAAAAAAAATCTATCTCTGAACACAGCCAGTTTCCTTTTGTTAAGTTTATTTTGTTAAAAACTTTATTATATAAATACGAAAAATCTTTATTTGAAAGACACTTAAGATAATCATCTTTATTTCTATCTATATTCATTACTAATCTATAGTCATTTTTATACACAATATTGGCCATATCTAAATTAAATAAAAAAGCTTTACATCCATCTTTAAGACAAGACCTGTTTATTCTTCCAATAAATTGTTCATCTAAATCGGGGAAAGACGTATCTTTGGCTCCTAAATCCATATCTATATCAACTCCTGCTTCAATTACCTGTGTAGTTATTAAAAGTATGTTTGATTTAAGTTCTTTATTGTCTTTCTTTAGATGATTTATTATTGATTGTTTTTTTATTTTATTGTCGTCTCCATCAAGTTCAAAAACTGTATAGTTATCGAGTTTATTACTTACATATATATAAAATTCTTGAGCTGTCTTTTTGGTTATAAATTCTATTAAAAACTTAGCATGTTCTTTTTTTTCTTTATTCCAAACGCTCACTTCTTCCTTTATTAAATCAAGAAGTTTTTTAAAGTCTACAGTTTCATTAAGAAGCTTATTTTCTATAGATACTCTATCTTTAAATAGCTTATTATTGTAATATATTTTAGGATTTTCAATCAAATTTATAAATTTCTTATTTCCAAAATCCATCAATTCTTCTAAGTTAGGCAGAGTTGCAGACATTATTATTAACTTAAAATCCATTATCTCTGAAAATTTATATAAAAGCTCTACTATTTCTTTCCAAATCAAATTTTTATAGTTTTGTATCTCGTCTAAAATTATAACACTGTCAAACAAAGAAAAAAGACCCATTGATTGCTCTCTTCCACATCCAAAAAATAGATTAAATAATGTTATGTTTGAAGTTAAAATACTTTCATAGTTTAAAATTTGCCTATCTAATAATACCTTATTATAATCTATTTTTTTATCAGCACTTTTAATTGGCAAAGGTGAAATAGAGTTAATTATCTGGGTATTTAATTTTCCTTTAAAAATACCATTTAGAACATCTTCTGTCTGTTCAGCTAATGTATTTACAGGAAATACATAAAACAGCTTAGACCCGTCTTTAATTAGCTTTAAAGCACATGATAAACTATTTATCGTTTTGCCTGAGCCTGTAGGACTTTCTATGTTAAATATTCTTTCATTGTTGTTTTTATCTAAATTTTTATTACATTCAATAAGGATGCTTGAACGCAACTCATTTATCTTTGGTAAATTATTTTCTTCAAAATATTTATCATTTGTTCTATAAGACTCTATCCCTTTATATATAGGATTTTTATAAAAAATTTCTTTTATATTATCTTTATTTTCAATACCATTAATTTTGAAATTATTTATATCTTTTTTAGAATGAAAGCTATGAGTGGCTATAAAATCGCAACTAATTAATAAAGAGTTTAAAATCTTATTCCATATATATACACTTGCTTCATTAAATTTTATCTTCTTTATATTTGTAAATACTTTTAAGATTTTCCCATAGTTTATATTTAATTTTCTATTGTAAAAATATAAATAATTAGCCATTTGCGTATTATTAATTTCTCTTTCTAATTTATCAAAATAGTTTTCAAGGTTATCCTGATTTGAATGGTGCCTACTTATTATATTTGCATTTATTAACATTAAATAATATAAAACAGTCTTTTCTTTAACTGATATGTTTTTTAGTTCTTCTATTTTCTCTTGCATTAAATCAATATAAATAATAGAAGATAGATAACTATGATTTGAATTGACTATTTTATTTAAACATAAAATAGATTTTTCTTCTTCAGATAAAAAATCAAAATTGTTTTTCATTTTCTCACTTTGATATTTAGGATTAATTTTCCCTATATCATGTAAATAAACTGAATATATGAACATACTCTCTATTAAATTAATAGCTTCTTTTGATAAGTAAAAATCTGACTTATTTAATTGAAATTTTAAATTTGTATATGTTTTTCTTAATTTATTTAATATATTGTATTTATTATCTATTTGGAAAAATATACTTCTGGTTCTATCTAAATGCAATAATATGTTTTCATTTTCTTTATCGTCTCTATGAGAATATAAATATACATTATTTTTTATAATTTCTTCCAGTTCCATTTATAAAAACCTCTCTTTTTATTGTTTATAAAAAATAAACTTTTTAAAAAATAAGAAGCTTTAAGCTTCTTAATATACTTTATTAATTTTTTCAAACTCTATATAATCTTTTCCTTTCCTTGCAACGCATCTTATATCCCCTAAAATAATGATTTCTTCACCTTCTTTGATTTGTTTTAATTGTTCGTTATTTTCAATCACTAATTTTTCTTCTTTGCTAAAGTTTCCTATATATTTAAACATGTTATAACTCCTATCTAAAAATAAATTTTATTTTAAACTAATTATATCTCACCTCAATTATATTACACCTACCTAAATAATATAATCTCTTTTTATTGATTTCTTCATATTTTTAATTATTAAAAATTCCGCTCCTTACTATAATAGCAATATATTAAAAATGGATTATTTATATAAGGGGTGTTTTTATGTACTTTGATGAATTTTATGAGGTAAAGAATGTATTATTAAAGGAGCATTTAGAAAATCTTGATCAGCAAGACATAGCACCATTGTCTCAAGTCTTTAAAATTTGCCTAACTCACCATGCTAATAAAAGAATGATTGAGAGATATATAGATTGGTATGAGATAGAAGATTTATTAAAAACTAAATCCAATAAAATACTTGATACATCTATTGGCGAAGAATTTATAGTATTAAATGAGAATAAAGAATTAGCAATAGTTTGCGTTTTAGAAAAAATAGAAAAAAAAATATTCAATAATTATAAAAACAGTTATCAAAAAGATGATTTATATTTTCAATTCTAAAACTAAAGAAATCAAAACAGAGCATTTAGAGGTTAAATTTTCTAATAGGAACAGTACATATTAAATAAAAAAGCTTAGTGATAGGGGACACTAAGCTTTTTATATTTAATCAGAACTCTATATAAAATATAAAACTTTATCTCCACAATAAAATAAATCTTCTTTGCTTTTTAAAACATCTATATTTGAAAATGTTAATGATTTAATGCTATATTGGTTCAACATAAAATCTGTACCATCAATTTTTCTATCATCTATGCTTATTGGCATAGAATCTTTGAATAAATACAATTTTTCATTCAATAAAATTTCATCTTCATCTAAAACAACATTATCTGAAATAAAAAAACTATCAATCTTACTTAACTCTTTTGAAAATTCTCCATTTAATATCTCTACTTCATTTAAATCTGCAAACAAATGGTTTCTTCCTAAAAATGGGTAAAAAACAGCACTTCTATTAAGAATATATTTTTTAATTTTATTATAATATTCTCCATCACCTAATATATATATATCCCATGAAGGGTTTATTAATATCTCATAGTTAATTAAATAAGTTGCTCCAACATTAGGGCTAATTTTATTTGAAAATCCAGATGTATCTGCTACAACATCTACACATTTATTAAAATTTAATCTCTTTGGTACAATAGCTATCTTCAAATCTTTTAGTAACTTATAAAATTTTGGCAATTCCTTTTTTCTTTTATAACCTGTGTTATCTATACCTATTATAGCTCCTAACATACCCAACAGTGTTACCTTGTGTATATGAGGATATGTCTGAATAATAGAAGATGAGTTATATGTTGGTTTAGAAAAAGAAGCTCCTTGCCCTTTTAAATTAAATTTTAAGACTTCCTTCATAATTAATTTTTCTCCATAAAATCTATTTTTATTGTGCTAAGTATATTGTTAATACTGGTTCTACTTTTTAAAGAATCTATAGGGAATTTTAATATTGTATCTGTAGGATTATAATAAATTTCTATGTCTTCAATGTCTTCATCAATTGAAAGTAAGTCTTGAGCTAATAGGGTGATATCTATAACATTCCTTTTTTCATCTTTATAAAAAGATACCTTATTAGATATATTTCCAAGATAAGCAACAGAATCTTCTTTCAGTTTTATAAAAATCGCAAATTCATTATAACATCCTTTTTTAGAAACCGAATTTAAACTATTTGCACAATTTAAAGAAGCTTCTTTAAACAAATTATAATTATTTTCATTAAAACACTCAAGTTCAGGGTCTAATTCCATCATTTCTTTATTAACAAGTGGATTAATTATAAAATCATAGAAGTAGTGCCCCTCTGTTAAATAAGCTCTTGAACCTAATGTTGTTTGTCTATTTTCTATTTCCTCATTTGTTTCCTTATTAATTTTACCTTTTGGATTTTGAAAAGGAGACAACATCCTTTCTCTTACAACTTCCGAATCCTCATATTTATTTACACCTGTACCAAATTGTATTGTTCCATAATAATTCCTATTAAACCCTTTTACTGCAAATACTCCTCCAAAGCAAGACACATCTATATATTTAAATAACTCTCTTTGTATCTCTATTTCGCTTAATTTATTAATATTCTCTACTTTTTGTTCAAGCCTTTTTTCTAAACTTCTTGGTACTAAACCTTTATTTTTTTTATCTACTACATAAGACCTCATATAAAACACATCTATCCCTTTTGTATTCCAGTAGTTTCTAAATAAGTATTTAATACTAAAGGGACTTGCAGTAAATTCTTCTCCATGTCGTACTGGATTTCCAGTCATATCTGCATTTATATTTGCATTATTTAACCCTATTCCTATCATCCCAAAAACTCTATTTTTCATATATATATTATGTTATATAAAAGAAGCAGTATATTACCCCTTTTATATAACTCTCCTTCCTTTTTAATTATTTAATCCTATACCTTAGCTATATCCAGTAATTTTTTAAGATATAGAGTACTCTTTTTCTAATTTATCAATTGTTATTTATAGGTTAGTTAACATTTTATATAATTTATGTTCTCCCCAAATAATCCAGAGTGAAAATAATATTTATAAATCCCTTTTATTTTTATATTTTGACTTTCTTTATATAAAAGTAACTTACTATATAATCTATTAGCAAAATTGTTCCCTAAAGGGATATTGTGTAAATAAGTTTCATATCCATCAATCATTTTTTCTTTTAATTGATTTGAGTCTCTTAAAGACAATATGTTTTGTATATAATCATTTGTTTTTGAAGAAAATGTACCTGTCGTATTTATCCAATATAATAGTTGGGCACTTACAAAGAAAAATTCTTCATCGCTTTCAATTTCATATTCATATTCTTTACCTTTTTTAGCACTTATTAGTTTATCCCAGATTTTCTTTAAATTACTTGGCATTTCTTTATATCCTCCTTCTTTATACAAAGTCATTAAAATACTAATCATAAAATCAATCTTTTTTCTAATTCTTTCTAAAGAGGATTTGTTTAAGTCTTTTTCATTTTTAATTCCTTCCAAATACATATAAAAAACTATTTTTTCAATTTCTTTATTGATTGAAATATCTTTATCCTCTATAAAGTAATATGTCAGTAAATCTTTATTTGATATAATAGATTGGGCTAAATCTAAATTGCCTAATCTGTTAATAAAGTCATTATAATTATCTTTTTTAAGAGATAAAGCTTTTTCTAATGTCATATTATTTACTCCATTTTTTATTTGCAAAGCTTCATCTATTTTTTTTAATAAATTTTTTCTATCTATATTTAAATTAATTATATTTTCATTAGAAAACATAGATTGCAGTATTATAGATTCTTCAAAATCTAAACACTTATTACTATAGTCTGCTTTCATTTCAATACTTACTATTTCATTAGATTTATCATTTGCATTATTACCAATCTCTAACTCTAATTCAAGATCATTAAAAACTTTATCATTATTAAGAAGTTCATTTATAGAACTATTTTTTATTTTTAATAAAGACAATAGCAACATGCTATCTTCCAATGTCAATCTAAATAAAAAGTCATTATAAGGATTATTCGATAAGGTTGGTTTACCCTTGTTTAAATTTATACTAAAATGTGGTATCCCATATATCTGACCATCTACAACAACCTTGGTATCCTCTGAGATAAAACATTTTTTAGATACATAAGAATTATATGCTTCTTTATATAACTCTAAATCTTCATCTAAAAAAATAAATATTTTATCAGGAGTCTTACTATTAAAAGTTCCACAATCCTCCTCTATAGTATCAAAACATGCTTCAAAATGTGTGATAGTTTCTTCTATATTTAAACTATTATTATAATCTTCTTTCATCTTTTTAAAATGGCTATATAAAAAATCGCTAAATAATAAATTATTAAAAGTTTCTATTTTAAAAATTAAAGCATAAGGCGTGACTGAATGTATTTTTTTTCCAAGGCCTCTTTCTTGATTCAGACACTTATTTGCATTAATCATTCTTTCATAAAATATTCGTTGTTTAAAAAAAGGATATTCTTCATTTAATTGAAAATTTTTCTCATCATCGTTTATAAAAGATACAATACTACCATCTTTTTTTATCTTATAATAACAACCTTTTGGGACAATAGCATGTTTTATTAAAATATCATCCCCATAAGCTTCCTTTAGCTTCTTTAGTCTATTAATAACCTCTTGCATAAGTAAAAATTTACTACTCAGTACATAATTCAATACATTTTTATGAGTAGACTCTCCTTTCTCTATATTCTTATCTATACACAAAACCCAAATGCAAGGCTATTTTTTTCTAAAAGACCAACACCCAATATAACAAAAGCCATCTCTTGGGATAATTCATCTGGTTTAATTTTTATCTTATATTTATTACCTATCACTAATGCATTTTTATAATTAAAACCAATAGAACTTCTATTTAAAAGTTCTACATTTTCAACGAAGTCATGAGGTTTTATATTATCATAATTTAACATATTATATTTTCTACAAGTGTTTCTTAGTATTCTTTCTTTTACTAAGTTTAAATCCATGGTACTCATATCTAATGTTATGTTATTTTTAATTTTAATAATCGCAGGAGTAATTGTGGTTAAATATCTAATGTCTTTATCTTTTTCTTTAAAATCATACCTCTTACCTAATACTGTAAAATATGGGTTCATTATAGTTCCTAATGAGTTAAAAAAAATATTTACTATATTTAAGTCCATAAATCTTATTTTTAATGTATATGCTTTATCTTTTTTATAAATTTTATCTTCTTCTATTGGAGTTAAAAAAGAATAATTATAAAGCTTGATCTTATTTTTATGATGATATTGTTTTGATTCTTTTGATCTTAAAAATTGATAATTCATGCCCTTACTTAGATATTCTGGAAGATTCACATACAATACGTCTTTTTCTAATTTTAGGAACAATTCTATTTCTAAATATCTCATTACTTCTCCTTCTTATTATTTTAATTTTATATTTTTATTATATGATTTTCGTTGAATATAGTCAACAGAAATTATACAATTCGTTGAATATAAAAAATATTTTCAATTCATTTTTATAATATTCATATTATTTAGTTCATCAAAACGGTATAATATAAGTTTATTATTGCTATTAAAAAATAAGACATACAAGTCAGTTACCAAAATCACTTTATAATTTTCTCCATTATCTTCTTGAGTTTTTATTACATATATGTCTCCTATAGAATATCCATCTTTTTTAAATAAAATATCAAATTCACCTGTATTAAACTTATTATCATAGATCTTTACTTTTTTATTGTTTTGAGTTAAAAAAACCATATCCATTAAATCTTTATATTCTTTTTTTTGCTTTCCCATATTTACACATAATACTTTGTCATTAGTAAGTTTTCTCTTTAACATGTAAACGTTTTTAGAGACTGAATTAAATGAATTATCACATATAGAATTAGCTTCTATAGCTATATATCCAAAGACTTCATCTGAATGGAATAAATTTATCATTTTATTTTTTGCCACTGAATACACCTCTTTAATAATTTTAATAGTATAAAAAATAGAATATTATCTATACATTTTAGACAATATCCTATTATGATTTAATTTATTTAATTTTGAACAAAATATTGTATTCTTCCAATTACAGTTTCACTACTTTCAATATTGTCAACTGGTGTTATTTCTACTTTTACACCATTAGAATAATATTTGCCTTTAGATAATACTCTCAAAACAATACCTTCCACCAAGACATCTTTTGTTTTAGCTCCTTGATCCTCTTTTTTTATGATTAAAACTCTATCTCCTACACTTACAAAACCAGGATACTTTGTGAAATTTGATCTATCTTCGAAATAATTTTTAGGCAATAATAATTTTATTGAAATATCTTATATCTCAATAATACCTCCTTTCTATTTTTTATAATAAGTATACCATTTACGTTGTTTATAATCAATAAAATGTAATTAATTTTATTATATATTAATCCATACTACACATCCTTTTTTATGTTTATATTTAATACCACCTTTGTATTTAATAGGATTATGTAATTCCCATGCAAATATCTTTTTATATTTTATCTGTTCCCTTGAATATGGAACTTTGTGTTTATTTTTTAATTCTATATATTCTTCATCAGTTATTTCATAACTACTTACAATATCTACAGTCCCACATATAAGTCCTGTTCCACTTTTTATAATCCCTATAGTCCCTCTGACATTAGTATTCCTACTTCTTAATTCTAAAGTCTTTTCTCCACTTAAAATTAAATCAGCCCATTTTTCTTTTACTATTAAGCATTTCATATTACTACTCTCACTTTCTTTTAAAATTAAATGTATCTTTTATTAAATTAGAAATTTGTTATATTAAGTACTTTCACTATATATAATAACAAAATATAAAAAATGGTCACAGTATATTGTGTATTTCTAAAAAGGTAAAAATTTAGAGGGGATAAAGAAGATTTAATAAAATGTTTTAAAAGACTTTTATTAAGTCTTCTTTATTTTTATCCTTATTATATATTTGTACTTATATACAATTAATTAAAAATATAAGACATGTACTTATAGAGATTGCTGGTCCAAGAGGGAAATTATCTTTTAATTTTGCTTTTTTCAAAACAACTAAAAAAACAGACATTATTACTCCTAAAAAAACAGGATATACTAATAACTTAAAAATACTACTTGTATTAAAAAATAACCCTAAAGCTCCCATAAGCTTTATATCTCCTCCGCCTACCCCATTTGTAATAATTGCTATTACTAAATATATGGAGAATAAACTAAAACTGGAACCTAAATTATTTAAAATAAACATATTATGGTTAATGTAATTTTTATTTATAACTATTAGAACTAATCCATATATAAAAATTATAAATATAAGTTTATCTGGTATTTCTTTTACTTTTAAATCTATATATGAGATACTAATCAGCACTGGGATAATACAACTATACAAAATGGCATCTATTTTAAAATCTGCTACTCCAATAAAACTATAAACCAGTAATATAGATAAAATAAATACTACCTTAAATGAACAATTGTACTTTTTAAGTTCGTCAAAAGACACTTTAAAAAATAATAAAAAAAACACCCCTATAAAAAATAACAAGATTTAAATTCTCATCTCCAATCAATAGTATATTATTTATTATTATATAACAAAGCTTTTATATTTTATATATAAAATATTTGTCCATATTTTTTAATTTTAATTAAATATCTTATTATCAAAAAAAATGTACTACTAATATAATATAAATTTTTTTAAACCGTATAATATATTGTTTTAATAAAATAGTTTTTTAAAAAAAATTTTAATATACAAAGGAGAATGGGATTATGTCAAAGAATATATATGAAATAATGGATGAAATAAAAAGTCTTAGAACAAGTTTTATTAATAGAAAAAGTTCTCTTTCTAAAGAACTTGGTGTATTAAGTAAAAGAATAAATCAAATAGAAAAAATGATTGAGTTTAATAAAGATAAACTAAATAGTGAAAGAAAAGCAGAGTTGATTGATGAACTTTATATTTTGTTTGTAAAAAAAAGAAAAGTTAAAAGAGAGTTTAACGTCGCTATTAGAGTCGATGAAGATAATAAATTTTCATATAACATGCTTGGTTTTACTTTAAAGGGATATGATGATCTGTTAGAGAAATTAAAAATGATAGAGAAGAATAGATTGATGGATATAAGCCAATATGGAGTCTATGAAATAGATGTAGCGAATTATACACATGAGGACATCGAAAATAAAATTAAATATCTTAAACCAAAATACGACATGGTATTTTACAGTGAAGATGAATTAGTTATATATTATTATAATAGATGTGTTCCTATTTAAACTATATAGAATAACCCTTTTTTAAAGGGTTATTTTATATAGTGCAAAAAATCTATTTACTTTAAACAACTAATGTATTAAAATCTTATAAAAAATAAAAAGGAGGTAGTCTTTAGTTAATAAAAACATAGATAAATATAGTTGTTTATAGTAAATTATAGTCAAAAGGTGATTTGAAAAATCAAGTGGAGTTTCTTAGACAATATGCAAATGCTAAAGAGATATTATAGTTGTAAATAATGAAAGTCTTTCACCACAAGAAGAATTAGTTCAAGATATAATATCAATACTTCATATTTTTAGTTGTCACATATATGGATTAAGAAAATACAAGAAAAAGATTAGAGAGGATGAAGAAGTTGAAAAGAGCATACAAAATAGAAATTAATCCTACTACTGAACAAATTTCTAAAATACATCAAACGATTGGTGTTAGTAGATTTATATATAACTTCTATATTGCTCACAATAAAGAAATTTATGAAAGAGAAGGAAAATTTATCAGTGGAATTGATTTTTCTAAATGGTTAAATAATGAATATATTCCTAATAACCAAGATATGAAATGGATTAAAGATGTATCTTCTAAGGCTACAAAACAAGCTATTATGAATGGAGATAAAGCTTTTAAAGATTTCTTTAAAAAAACTAAAGGATTTCCTAAGTTCAAGAAAAAGAAAAATCAAGATGTTAAAGCTTATTTTCCAAAGAATAATAAAACTGATTGGACTATTGAAAGGCATAGGGTCAAAATACCTACTCTTGGTTGGGTAAGACTAAAAGAATTTGGATATATACCAACAAATTCAATAGTTAAAAGTGGTACAGTAAGTCAAAAATCTGATAGATACTATGTATCTATATTAGTTGAGGAAGATGATATTCAAGTATCTAAATGTACTAATGAAGGAATAGGTATTGACTTAGGAATTAAAGATTTTGCAATATGTTCAGATGGAAGTAAATTTAAAAATATAAACAAGACTTCAACTGTCAAAAAAGTTGAAAAGAAACTAAAAAGAGAGCAAAGAAAACTTTCAAGGAAATATGAAGGTTTTAAATTAAGAAATAAAAATATAAAGGAAGGAGTAGCTACTCGTCAAAATATTCAAAAGCAAGTAGTCAAAGTACAAAAACTTCATCAAAGATTGACTAATATAAGAACTGATTATATTAATAAAACATTATTTCAGGTAATAGAGCAAAAACCAAGCTATATAACTATTGAAGATTTAAATGTTAGTGGAATGATGAAGAATAAGCATTTATCAAAGGCTATATCAAGTCAAAAGTTTTTTGAATTTAGAACTAAACTAACCGCTAAGTGTAAACAAAATAATATAGAACTTAGAGTAGTTGATAGATGGTATCCATCATCAAAGACTTGTAGCCAATGTGGAGAGGTTAATAAAGGTTTAAAACTTAAAGATAGAGTGTACAAATGTGAATGTGGATTATCTATTGATAGAGATTTAAATGCAAGTATTAATCTTAAAAATGCTAAAAAATATAAGATAGCTTAAAAGCACTTATATATGTACGGAGGGCTAACTTCGGAATTTAAGCCTTTGGAGAACTATACCAAATCGTAGTAGCTTAGGCAAGGCGAGGTCCAGTGAAGAAGGAAAAATCTCGATATGGATATATTTGACCATATTTTGAGTAGCAGGCTTATATCTATATTAAAATATAAAATAGTTTTATTTATATTGACCTTTTCAGTTTTATTTTCTTGTATTGAAAGAAATGCTTTTGCTGTTACTCCAAATTTAGATTATGAACAACAAAGAATTAAATTGAATAAAGATATTACAAGTTCAGAAAATAAACTCAGCGAGATAGATAATACAATTAAAAACATTAAAAATTCTATAAAAACAAATACAGGAAATTTAAATATAGTGAAATCTAAATATAAAGTAAAAAAAGATATAAATACCTATAAGTTTAAAAACTTAAGTAAAGACAACTTAGATATATTAGAGCTTGTATTAAAGAGTAATTCTTTAAGTGAGCTAATGAATAATTTAGACATAATGACCAAACTATTTGTGGTTAATAATAAATCTTTAAATGACTTAAACGAAAAAGAAAAACAACTAATTGAACTCCAAGAGTTAAACTTAACAAAATTAGAAAACGCTAATAAAGATAAAAAAGATGAAGAAGAAAAATTAAAATCATTGAAAACCGAACTTTTAAAATTAAAAGAAATAATAGAGAGAAAGCCCAATGAAAAGATTTCTTTTAATCCAGAAAATTTGTTAGAAAAAAGCAATGTTTCTATTGAAGATTTATATAGAGCATTAGAAGGAACAGCTCTTTATGAATTGGCTCCAATATACGTTGAAGCAGAAAATATCTATGGAGTAAATGCTATCTTTTTAGCTTCACTTACAGCTCAAGAAAGTGCCTGGGGAACAAGTCAAAGAGCAATCAATGATAACAATCTAACAGGATTTGGAGTATATTCTCCATCAAGTAATGGAATAAATTCAAATACAAAGAGAGACAATATATTAAAAACAGCTAAAACCTTAAAAGAGAAATATCTTACTGTTGGTGGTGTTTATTATAATGGATTATCCATACATGGTGTAAATACTATGTATTGTATGCTACCATTTGGAGGTCCAGATTATAATTGGAGCAGTAGCATCACTAAAATTGGTAATTTACTAATAGACAAAATGCAATAATAAAAGAACTGCTAAAAGCAGTTCTTTTTATATTAAATATTTCCACTAAGTAAATATGCACAACCAAAAACTACAACTAACATTAAAAAACAACTTAATTTAAATATAATAGTAATATTTTTTCTTTTCTCCATCAATTCCCTCCTTTCTATTTTTTATAAAAAATTTTTATTTCATTTTTATTGACAAATAAAGGAATATAATTATATTATTATAGTAAATAATCTATTATAATTCAAGTCTGAAATTAGATTAGTATTATTTTTTCATTCAAATAAATTCAATAACAGGTGCTTCTCTAAAGCATATAATTATATGCTTTAAGGAGATTCATATATAAAAAGAGGGTGCGTTTTATGTTCTTAAAGGAAATTATAAATAATGTAAATTTTTTAAAAGGAAATGCAGAAGCTACAATTTCGTCGAATGTTTTAGAGTTTATAATAAGTGCATTATTTATTATAGTAGTTATTTCTCTATTGCTTAGATTAATTAGCTTTATTATATCAATACTTAAAATAGCTTTTTATTTTGTTAATAAAAATGTTAAAATCCTAATAAAAAAAGTTAAAACAAATAACTTCAACAATATTAGTTTTAATAAAGAATCTTCTAATGTAATATATTTTAATAATTATAAAAAATAACTATAAGGCTGTCTTTAATTTTCAATAGAGACAGCCTTATTAATTATCTTATTGGACATGCTCCAGAAGTACAAGCACTTTCATATATATCTTGTTCTTCAAATGAATCTGATTCTAACAACCTTAAATAATCATTATTTATAGGTTTTATATCTTTTAATCTTTTATAGTATTCTTCTTCACTTATTTTTTCAAATGGCATAAGAGGATAAGTTTCTTCTGCTAATGGTAAGAAAGTTATTCCAACTATAGAATTAAAATTCTCATAAACCCATTTTGATACAATCTCCCATTCTTCTTCTCTAACATGTACTGTAATGCTTGTATTGTGGTCTGTCCAATTTTCCATAGTTAACTTATATAATTCCAATTGTTCTAAAGCACTTACATTGTATTTAGTCTTACCTGCATAAGATTTTACTGGTATCTCTATCACCTTTATATTAGAACTTCCTATTTCATTAAAGATAGGAAATGAATTATATTCCTCTATAGCTTTATATAATGGGTCAGAGCTTGAGATTCTAACTCTTCTAACATAATATGGGGAATGAGAGAAATGGATTCCTGAACTGACTCCTGGTAAAGTCGAGATAGATCCTTCTGGTTTAATTGTTGTCATTAGATTGGGAGCTTCTATCCCTAACACTTTAGAATATCTTTTACCTTCATCATGGACAACATCTCTAAGAGTATTTAAAATTTCACCTAATTCTTTATAAGTCATATTAGTTAGATTAAACATGTCCATTATACCTGTAAGAGATACTCCTATTACTCTGTCTGACTTCATTACTTCATCCCATTCTTTAAGTTCTGCATCAATCAAAGTCATTCTTAAAGCAATTCGAACGGATAGCCTTAAAACCGATTTTAAAGCTTCTATGTCTAATTTATTGCTACTAATAAAGTTCACTAAGTTTGTAGTTGTTAAATTACAACAACTCTTTGATTTTAATAAGATTTCTCCACAAGGATTACAACCCTCAAAGTCACTTTTTCTTTTTAATGCATTCTCTCCATTTAGAAATCCTGGTTCTCCATTATTTTTTATAGACTCCATTATCTCCTTGATTTTGTCTATAGATGGCTTTTTTTGAAATAAAATTGAATTATTACTCATTCTTCTATGGCCAATACTCTCATCAATTAGAAAGTTCCCATTTTTGTCTATAGAATATATATCTTTCTTTGCATTTATTAAATCAACATCATCTGAGTCACATAATATAATAAGAGAACTTCTTCTAACTCCTCCACAAACAACATTTTCAGAGATTATAGTAGCTATATCCAAACAATTTACAGTAGAAAGTTTCTTTATACCTAAAGTAATGTTATTTATTTTTTTAAACATCACTAACAAAGATTCATGGCCTGAAGCTCTTCCTCCAAATCTTTTTAATGGTTCTCCTGCATCTCTTACATAAGAATAATTTATTATAATTTTCCTGATATCTTTATATGTATCTTCTGATATTATTTTGAAGTAATACCTTAAAGCCTCCACCCATCCTTCTTTAGAGTCTCCGACTTTAAGTTCTATAGTATCTGTATTAATAATATTTATAACAGTATTTTCTATTTCATCATATGGATTTTTTTCATTTTCTCCATTTAAGAAATTAAGATATCTCTTTTTTAATTCTTTTTTTCTAAAATTAGGGTCATGTATGTGTTCTACCTCTACTGCTTTAATGTTAGGAAGCTTATTTACTTCTGTCTTTGTTATCCTTAATCCAACACCACACCCAACCATTAGTAAGTAGAATAGATCCTCAAAAGATTCAAATGAATTTAAACTCATAAAACCACAATTATAGTTTGATAAAGGATATTTATCTACTATCTCAGTGCCACCCATATATAAAGTTCTTCCAGATGGGAATGTTTTTAAATTAAATAAATTATCATAAAAAAATTCTGCTTCTTCTTTTAACTCATTAAAAGATATTGTTTTATTGTGTTTTAATAGAAAGCTTTCTTCTAAACCTATGTTATATTCAACTACTCTTTTACATGTCTCATACCAAAGCTCTCGTCTTTTTAAATCATTTAAATATCTTGAATATGTTCTAAGGTAAACAAACTTACCAAGAACCCCCATTAAGTCTTCTTTATCCTTATATAAGGATAAAAATGAATCTGATATAAAGTTATTCATATATGTAAAAAACCTCCTTCATATTTTCGATAAAAAATTGCCCCTTGGAAGGAGGCAATTAATTTATCACTTTAATATATAATAAATAGTTTTATGATATTTATTCTTTATGTTAGTTTAATTATTACATATTTTATATTATTTAATTTCTTCAAATCTCCATTCTTGAAATTCAGGATATTTTAATCTATCTACATGAGATAAGAACATTTCTAAAGGCCTTGCATACACTTCATTTTTATCATATTCTAAAGATTTATATATAACTAACTCACAGTCAACTTGTTCTTCTGAATGGTAAAGATTTCCCATTTTATCTTTATGCATATATATATTTTTACCTGATTCTGTATGCTTTGAGATAAAAGAGCAATTATACAGTAAATAATGTCTACCTTCAGTTACTGGATCCCCTGAAAGAAGCTCTATTAAGCTTTTTTCATCCATCGGCTTACTTAAGCCTATAGTTGCGTAAAAATTACCTTTAAAATGTTTATAAATACAAGGATACTTTAGTATTCTTTCATTATTTAATTTATAATGATCTTGGTATCCTATTTCTATTAAATCTCTATATTTACCCAATAAACTTATATTAGTTATAATATCTTCACAAGAATCATGTCCCTCTATGTCTTCTTTTTCCAATTTATATTCTTGAAGCTTTCCCATTATATCAGTTATCCTTGACACTAAAAACTCTTTACTTTCTTCAAAAATCATATAATCCACCTCTCAAATTTATTATTAATTATCTCCATCCTAATGCTTGTGCTCCTTCGTCATAAAACTCAAACAAATCTTTTCTAATTTCTTCTAAAACTTCCCATAATTCTTTTTCACTTAATTTTTGTTTTCCCTTTTTAGGCTGTCCTTCTATATACATTTTTTCATTGAGATAGTAACCTAAAGATTCACATTCATTTATTAATTCTGGATAGCTACTTGCCATAACAACACCTCCATATATAATATATATATTCATTAACTATAAGTTAAACATAAAATCATCTAATATAGTATATATTTTATATAAATTTTACTATTTTTATTTTATATAGTCAACAAATTATTATATATTTTAAATTACAATACTATACTATCTTACTAATATAATTTTTTATTATAAATTCTGAAAGGAAGTGTATTTATTGTTAGATTTTTTTTATAGAAATATTAATACTTTAAATATTATATTAACTATAACTCTATATCTTTTAAATGGATATGGATTATATATGTTAAGCTTAAGGGCTAATATAAAGAGACCTTGGCTTGCTTTTGTTCCCATATTAGATGTTTTACCTTTACTTAAATTAGCGAGATTACCTAATTATGTATTTCTTATATTTATTTTACCAATGATAATAAACATTTTCTTTGTATTTACTCCATTATTATTAATAAATACAATTATTATGCTTTCTTTAAGTCTTTATGTTACATATAAGCTTTTATTAAATTATAATTGTAGTACTATAGAATTAGTTTTATTGATGCTATTTACATTACTAACATTAGATTCAAGTTTTACTTATCTTTATATTTTGATTAGAGGATATCCTTACTCCCCGAAGTTAAAAGAAGATAATTAAAAAAGGTTGGACTTGAAAAAGAATCAAATTTCAAGTCCAACCTTTTATTTTTGTATTTAGTTATTATAAAAATCTTCTTCTAATTTTTTTATTGTCATATCCATAATTTTAATTATTTTAGCATCATATTTTTTACATCCCTCAATGAAGCATATGGTCCATTTGTCTATAACTTTTATTTCTTCCGTAGTTAGCTCTAATCGTTCTTTTATTGATTTAATCATTTCTACCATTGCTTTTGTACTTATATCATCATCTGTTGATTTGACTAATTCCAATAAATCATTTTTAAATAGATCCCACACTTTTCCTATTAAACTAATATTCTCTTTCATCTGAAATTCATCTAACACCTTCATCTCATATCCTCCAATTAAGATTTATTTACCTTTTTCATTATTTATTTGAACAACTTCATTTTTAACTTCTATTTTTTTACATAGTTCATTAATTGCATTACAACTCAATTTAAATTTACTTATATTTTCTATTGCCCAAATTAAGTAATTTGGATTCAAGTTAATTAATTTACCAATTTCTAAGCCTCTATACTTTCCAAAATCTATATTGGTCTCAATATCATAAATGCCACTAACAGGCTTTTCCACTTTATCAACTTCCACTGTTTTTTTATTAGAATTTTCTCTTTTAATTTCTAATGGGACATCTTTTATATATTCCCAACTATATACACCACTATTTGGGATTAATCTGCTTTCCCTCCATTTTTTGTCAGTCTGCCAATATGAACAAAACTCACCATTTTCAGTGGGAGTTCCATAAGCTTTGCCATATCCATTACCATCTGGTTCTACTTTATCTACAATTGCATATATATTTTTGTTAGACCAATTAGTTCGCTTCACCGCAAATGGTGTTTTCTTACCAATACTTTCCCATATATTAAAAATATTTAATCCCATTTTATCAACCTTACCTTTCCCCATATTTACATATCTTCTTAATCTAATTAGTTTAATATTTCTATATTCTTCTATGACAATTATTACATATGTTATTGGTCTTTAGTAACCCATTTTCTATTTTTTGTAAAAAAATAGATGATTCAAATAGAATCACCCTTTTTTAAATAGTTCTAAGATTAATAATTAAATTAAGCTATAGACTGTAAATATATATTTTTAGTCATATTTTTTACGAATAAAATAGCTTGATTGGTTTGTCTAATTGCCTCTATACAGATTTCTTCTGTTTGTTCTTCTATATACTCAAGTGCTAAGCCATCATTTCTTACAGCTTCTAAATATATATTGTTTTTCTGCTCCTTAGTTAAATTAAGTTCATCCCATCTTATATACAAAATTGCTTTTTTGTTGCTTCTCACTCCTTCTATACACATTTCATAACTTTGTTTATCAACATTCATCATGTATACCCCATCTTCTTTTACCATAGCCAAATCAAATTCATATTGAGTCATCCTCATTTCACTCCTTATTATTTTAATAATACTTTTTCATTTATTATATACAAAAACTTATTTTTTATTTTAATTTTATATTGTTTATAAAAAACGTTGCAAAATTATTTTTTAAATGATATACTTATATCATAATTACAATTAATTTTTTTATTTTAAATCAAAGAAGTGACCTCCTTAATTTTTTAAAAAGGAATGATAGATATCATTCCTTTTTTGATTTATAGCTATTTTCAATTTTCTTTTAATAGAATCTCCTTGATCTTTAACTTATCTTTCGTACTTAAATTTTTATAGTTTTTGAGAAAACAAAATAATAATTTTTTTTCTTCTGTTGTAACGTCTTTCATATTTATCTTAATCTTTGTAGCAGAATCACTTATTGCTTTTTTTAATTTTAGTTGTTCTTCACCATTAAGATTATATTTTTCTATCATTATATTTTCCCAACTTTTAGGAATACTTCTTTTCCCAGTTTCTACAGCAGACAAATAAGAGACAGTCACATTTAATTTTTCAGACATATCTCTAAGAATCTCCTCTTTTTCTATCCTTAATTTTCTCGAAAATTTACCAAACTCCGTAATATTCATAAATCATTCACCTCAAACTATTTTAATTTTTTCTAAGCATATATAGCCTTACTTTAATTTAGAAATTAACTATTAAATAAAAACTATTTCATCTTCTTACATGCTACCCAGAACTTCTTTGTACTCCCCTTTATAACTTGATACTACCTCTCTAATTTTTATTAGTATAAACTTAATTTTTATATACTCTGTTATAGATATAAAAAGCTTTATATATAATTGAATATACTTGAATCTGAGTTATATTAATGGTATAATATATATAATACTTAATAAAAAGTTTATCATTTTTTTATTTTAAATACCAAGATTTTAAAAGAGTTATATGAAATATTTTTTTTATATGATTTTAGTGGTAAGCAATTCCACTGCCTAATAAATAGGCATAAATTTCTTGGGTAGTCCTGTTTATTGGGCTTACAGGTAAAACAAAGCAATTGCTCCAGGGATAAAGTTAAGATAATTCAGTTTATCGTAAAGTGCGACGCACCTTTATCTTGAAGTATGGTCTGATAGGTATTCCTACGCATGCTTCACTATTATAAAATCGCTTTTATGGCGTTTAAGCGATTTTTTATTTTGTCATAAAAAAAAAGCTTCCTTTTATTTTAGGGAAGCTTTTTAATGTTTAAATGTTTAACCAAGCATTATTCTCTTCTTGATTACAATTTACATACATCCTGGCCACTTTATTTTGTTTAATAGCCTCTGAACAAATCTCTGGAGTTTTATTCTTTACATATTGTAGGTTTAAGCCATCCTCTTTTACTGCAACCATACAAATTTCATCAATTTCACTTTGAGTAAATCTATTTTTTTTAAAATCTACATCTTTTAATTTAACCTTTCCTTTTTTTAGGTCCATTATTATCTGATCCATAACATATCTCCTTGTCTTAAATTTTTTAATTAAATATATCCTTATTTATTTAATTCTTTTTATATAAACTTAAAACCTTTTAAATTGAAAGTTTTTCTACAAAATCAATATATATTTGTTTATTATATTTATCCATCTTGTAAATCATCTTCATAAATTCATCTCTTGAGATATTCTTTTTACATTCTATAGAAAATAGCCACTCTTCATTTTCTTTTATAGCTATTAACCCTTTACTCCTGTCTGTAGCCTTTAATTCTCTTACTTTGAATTTTTCTATATAATTATCTATTTTTTCATTATCTATAAAATAAATAGCACTTGCATTTGATATCAAGGCTTCTGTGCAAATTTTTATACTTTGCTCTTTTACAAAGTATAAGTATACTCCATTTTGTCTTACTGCTTCTAAACATATTTCTTCTGTTTGATTTTCAACCTCTTTTAAATACAATCCATTTTCTTTTACTTTTTTTAAATCAACTTCGTATTGTGACATATGTATTCTGCTACTCAAAATATGGTCAATTCTTATACTTTAACTACTTACTTTTTAATATTTTGACGAGTAGCTCCTCCTTCTTATATTTTATTGAAAGTTTTCTTTTCATCTGGACATATTATAAACTCTTTAATTACTAACTTAAAGAGTTTATCCCTATTCATAATAGTTTGTTTAGTATCTTTAAATTATACTTTAATTAAAAACATTATCTGTAAAATGATAAATATTTAAGAAACACAATATATTATATTATATTTTAGTTTATTTAAAAAATATTTTTAATTAGGGAGTGATAATATGAGATGTCCTATTTGTAATAAAGAAATGGCAGTTTCTGAATTATTTTTAAATCATGTAAGATGTAATTCTTGCCACTATGAGGAAGATAAAGAAAAAGTAGAAGTGATAAATAAAACAAAAAAATTTATAACAGAAAGGAATTTGAGTTATGTCAAATTAGAATTTTGGGATAAAAATGGGTATAATGAATATCCTTTAGACACAGATGTTGATATAATAGCTGAAATGTTGCTGGAAATGCTACAATAATCTTTTTAGGGTATTTATTTAATATTATATGTAATAAAAGAAAGCTATTTAATTTAAATAGCTTTCTTTTATTTTAAACACATTACTTACCAACTCTTTGTTTTAATGCAATCAAAGAGAGTTCTTCCGTTGGATTATTAACCCATAATAAAGCTAATCCGTTCTCCATCACTGCTTCTTTACACATTTCATCGAGTTGATTTTTTACAAACCTTAAGGCCAGTCCATTCTCTTTTACTGCTTCAAGGCATATCTCTGGAGTTTGTTCCTTTACATACTCAAGAGCTAAACCATTCTCTTTTACTGCCTCTAAACATACTTTTTCTGTTTGCTCTTTTACACTCGATAATAATAGCCCTCTTTGCTTAACTGCTTCAATACATAGTTCTTCTGTTTGCTCCTCTATCCACAATAAAGCTAAGCCTTCTTGTTTAACTGCTTTAATATATAAGTTGTATTTCTGTTTATCAGTTATACTCATATCATCCCACTTTATATATTTTAATGATACTCCCCATTTAGTTACAGCCTCTAAACATAATTTATAATTATGTTTTTTTATATACTCTAAAGATCTTGCATCTTTTCTTACTGCTCTTAAGCATATCTCATCTGTTTGATTTTCTATATATTTCAATGCCTTATTATTTTGCTTTAATGCTATTAAGCATAGTTCTGGGGTTTGTTCTTTTATATACCTAATAGCTAATCCATTTTCTTTTACTGCCTTAACAAATATATTATATTCTTGCTTTTTAGTAAGGTTTAATTCATCCCATTTAACAAAAGGTAAAGCATCTCCACATTCTCCTATCATTTCTAAGCACAGTTCATAGTTTTGTTTTATATTTTTTAGACAACAAGGCTCTTTTTTTATTCTTTCTAAATCAAGTTTTAATTGCTTCACTTTGCATCTCCCCTTTTAGCATCTAAGGTTATTTTAACATGGATGCACTATCTTTTTTAATACCTTTAGAAAATTAATATATTATTAACTAATATCATAATTAAAAATTATAAAGATTAAAGAAATTTACTATATTATATTAGCTTTTAAATGTTTATTTTAAAGAAAATATTTTAAATAGGAAGGTGTTTTTAATGAATTTTAATTATTTAATTTTTGCTAAGATAGGTAATAAGGTTATTAAATCTAATAAAATAGGGCAGATGGAGTTTAATTTTTTACAAAATTTTGTGGACTTTTTCAGTGATGATAATTTAGAAAAAGAAGAAATTAAAATTAGGAACAATGAATTTAAAAAGATAGAAAAAGATTTTTTTGACGATTGTAAGGAAATATTAAGATGTATTGGCACTTTAGAAGAGGTTCGAAATTTATATGATTTTTTTAATAAGATAAGAAAAACACAGCTCAAAGAGAATGAAATTGTTTTTTCTTTTGAATAAAATTTTTCAACTAAATTTAATGAACTAAAAGCTATCGATTAATTTAGAGGACTTCTTTATTAAAACTACCTTAAAAAAGGATTAAATATCTCTATTAAGGTAGTTTTTAATTAGTTACACTAAGAGCTTACTATTTAATTTACATCACTTCACAAGCCTATATACATATGGATTTTTAATTGCTTCTAAACGTATTTTGTCAATTTGGTAATCTTTTACAAATACTAAAGCATGTTCATCATTTCTTATTGCCTCTATACATATATTATAAGTTTGTTCTTCTACATACCATAAAGCTAATCCAGCCTGTTTTACCGCCTCAAGACATATCTTATCTGTTTGATTTTTTACATGCTTTAAAGCCATACCATTTTGTCTTACTGCCATTAAACACATTTCTTCTGTTTGCTCTACTATATACATAAGAGAATCTCCATTCTCTTTAACTGCCTCTAAACATATTGATTCTATTTGCTCTTTTGAAAATTTTCTCTTTAACTCATCCAATTTTATACATCTAATTGCTAAACCATCTTGTCTTACAGCTTCTAAACATATTTTAGGTGTTTTTTCTTTTATAAATTGTAATGCTAAACGGTCAGACCTCACCGCATTAAGATATATTTCATTAATTTGTTCTTTTGTTAAGTTTGATTTAATCTCATTTAAAGTCTTTTCGTCTTGCATTACTAATTCTAAGCATAATTCACTAAATTCTTCTTTTGATAATTTATTCTTTAATTTATCTAATATTATATTTTTATTTTTCATATAATTCTCCTATCCAGCTTTAATATTAATAATATAATAACATTTATATTGTTTATATTAAATATTTATTGTAAATTATATTTTATACAAATAAAAATACTTAATTTATTAATCAATTTAATTAATGTAAATAATATTGAGCTTTATTAATTAAAAACAAAAATCACTCTGACAAGAGTGATTTCGTCTTTCAAACTTATTCAGTTTTAAAATTATAATTATTTTATATTACATATATGGTAATTTCATTATATCATCAAATTTATTAGCCTTCAATATATTTTAATATTTTCAAAACTATCGGACTTCCCTACTTAAAAGTTAATTTAATAAGCATTCCTATTAAATCATTAGATGAAACTTTTAAATCCTTCCATCTAATAAAACTAAAAGCATTTATATTCTGGATAATTGCTTCTAAACATATTTCTTTAGTTTGATTATCTACATATTTTAGTGCATTCCCATTTTGTCTTACTGCTATTAAACAAAGTTCTGACATCTGTTCTTTTGAAAGTTCGTCACAATTTACATATCTAAGAGCTTTACCATCTTGTTTTACTGCTATCATACACATTTCTACTGTTTGCTCTTTTACATATTCAAGAGCTCCACCTTTTTGTTTTACTGCTATTAAACATAATTCTTCTGTTTGTTGTTCTACCCAGAGTAAGGCTAATCCATTTTCTTTTACAGCTTCAACACATATTTCATGGTCCTGTTTTATAATATTTCTTAAATAAAGACCATTTATCTTTACTCTTAATAAATCCTTATCTTTTTGAGTCATATCAACATTCTCCTTTTTAAAGTTTATAATTATAAAACATGTATTTTTATATTATATTTTTGTTTAATAATTTAATAATGATGATATTTATTAATTATATGAATTTAAATAATTTGGAGAATTTGTTGAAAAACCATTATCATGATATTTTTATTATGAAATAAAAATATTGTTACTTATATAAAATGTAGTATAAAAAGAGCTATCTAAATCGAAAGATAGCTCTTTTTATATTATTCAAATTGTTCTAAAAAATCAATATAGACTTGTCTATATAAGTTTACTCTGTGAACTGCATTATATCCACGATCTTCAGTGTATATTTTGTTAAGAAATACGCCTTTACTCATATCTTCCCACATCTCATCTAAGAAAAAGGAATTACAAAGAGTAAATAACCATTTACCATTTTCTTTAATAGCAATTACATCTCTAATTTCTTCTTTAGCTTCTTCATATTCAATATTGCTAAATATAAATTTATATTTACTTTTTATCTGTTTTAATCCATTTAAATATTTAATGTCATCAAACATAATAAAGTATATTTATACACTAAAAACAAAGTTTATTTTTATAAATTAATAATTATATTATGTGTTTTATTGCTTATATAAAATATTGAGATATGATTTATATAGTGATATAATTAATTATAGGAAAGATATAGTTATTAAAACTATATCTACTCATTTTTTAAGGTGAGATTTGTACAACTTTTAAGTCTTCGGGTTGGTTAGTTTAAAAAGATAAACATTAAAAAAGGAGCTATTAAAAATGGACAGTATTGTGAATTATAAAAATAGAGGTGATTTTGGCAAGAACAATTACAGGGGGAACACAAGTGGGAAAATTATCTTAGACTTAAACAAAATATATAAATTTGACAAAATTAGTGATTATATGGCTGGTTCTTTTACAACAAAAGATGTAGCAAATTATTTAAACATATCATCAAATTGCTATGATTTGAACACTGGATTTGATTTAATTGACGATGACATTAAAGAAAGAAATGAATTTATTTTTTGGCATCCCCCATATTGGAACATAATAAAATTTTCAGGAAATGTGTATGGAAATGAAATACTAAAAAATGATTTATCTCATATAAAAGATTACTATGAATTTATAAGGAAATTAAATTTTTGTTTAACAAAGCAATTTAACACTCTTGATAAAGGGGGTAGAATAGCTATTTTAATGGCAGATGTTAAAAAGAATAAGAAGCTTTATTCCATGCTATTAGATATGACTAAACTTGGTACTATAGAGCAAATTATTATAAAGAAACAAAATAATTGTACAAGTGATAATAAAATATATTCAAACAATAATTTTATAAAGATAGCTCATGAATATGTCTTGATATTAAGAAAAGATAATCCTCTTATAGTCCCTTTTAGCATAACTAAAACAGATGTTTTTGATATAAGGGATAGCCTAAAAATAACTTGGAAAGATTTAGTTGCAAATGTTTTAGAAAGTTTAAATAAAAAAGCTTGTCTAAATGAAATATACTCTAAAATAGAAGGACATAAAAAATGTAACTCAAATAAAAACTGGAAAGAAAAAATTAGACAAACACTTCAAGAGAATAAAATCTTTTACAGAATTGACAAAGGAGTATGGGGGTTATTTTAATTAATTCTTTAATACATGTATATAATAAAAAAACTATCTATTTTAATAGATAGTTTTTTATTATATTAGACATAGTGAGTTAACTCAATTCATAGTGGTATTCATTTTCTCCTTTTACCTTTTTAAACCTAAATAAAGTATCTTTCTTTGAATATTCCATATAACTTCTATTACCCAAAATATCATACTTTTTGTTTAAAACAAGAGACTTAACAGCATCTCCATCTTCATCTAAAAAAACAATATACCTAAAATTAATTTTAGGTATTTCTTCATTAAATTCTTCCGCACATTTTGCGAAAGGTGGAACATAAGATGATTTTGATTCAAATATAGAAAATGAATAGTAAATACAAACCTTATTAAAATCTATATTTACTACATTAGCTAAATTAACGCTATTATTAGCTTCTATGCTGTTTGAAATAGTCTGTTCTAATTTATAATCTAATGTATGGGCCTCTTTAATTGCTAATTTTTTTTCATCTGCATTGTCAAAAAGAATAGCCATAGGAAGAGTCGACACCATAAAAATAATAAAAAACACTGCTGATGCAATTATATTTCCTTTTTTATTGTCTTCTTCAGAATTACAATTTGATTTTGGTTTTTCACAATTATTATCATCTAAATTCATATTATTCCTCCTTATTGGTACAGAGTATAAACTGTATCATTATTTTTATTTACCTTATTAAATTTAAAAGTAGTATTTTTAGTTAAATATTCTTTGTAACTTTTATTTCCTAATATATCATATGTTTTATCCAAAACCATAACTTTAACAAGCTCTTCTTTTTCATCTAAAAAAACTATATAATTAAAATAATCCTTTGGAATAGTGTGATTATAGTCTTTAATAGTAGATTTAAAATCTTTTATACTACTATATGATGGATAAACAGCAATCTTAGAGAATTTTATTTTAGCTAATTTCTCTAAATCAACAGCCTTATTAGCTTCTATCTCCTTAACTACTTCATCTTCTAACCTATAATCTAATTTATATATCCTCTCATTTTCCTCATATTTCATGTCAAAATGTTCTATTATATGATATACTAAATAAATAAATAATCCACCTATTACCATACAAATTAAAACAGTAATAACATCATCTTTACTGCACTTTAAATTTTTAGTCTTCATAGTTTGTTCCTCTCTTTTTTTTAAAATCAATCAAAAAACGTATTCCTTTTAGTCTTCCAGCATATAAATTTCTTCATTATTTTTATTTGAGTATTCTTTATGACTTCTATCTTTCAAAATGTCATATTTTTTACTCAAAGCTATAATTTTAACTGGCTGATTATCTCCATGTGAACTACTCCTTATTTCAATAAGGAGCTTCTTTTTATAGTCATATATAAGCTATACATTGCTCTTATATACTACCTATATGGGAAGTCCATACCCTATACTGCTACTCCTACAGAGTTACACAGCTACATATATCTTCTTTGGACTGCTTAATCCTTTAAATAGCATCTTTATTCCTTTTTTAGATTTTTGTTCATATAATCTTAATATATTAAATGCTCCTACGCTGTCTGCATTAAATAATGTTAGATTGTCTATATATAAGCCCCTTTTCTTTCTTTTATTCTTTGTTGCATACTTTTTACTTACTTTTGGTGCGAAAGGGCTTACTTGAGAAGTATAACTTTCTTTTATTTTAATTAGTTCTATACCTTCTTTCCTTAACTTATAAGAGAGCAAATTATATATTTTATCATAAGGTAATGAATGGAGCTTTTGATTATTTATTTTTCCTAAGTCTGCTTTTTCTCTTATGTTTTTTATATCTCCTATTACAACTTTATTTATATTATTAATAATGCAATATTTAACTATTTCTTTAGTTGCACTATGGAAATAATGATTTAATTGTAGTTGCTTTTTCTTATATAACCTATCTATTTGTTTAGTTGATTTAGAATATTTTATACCACTTGCTACTTGTTGTGAGTTTGATATACTTTGTAAGTGGCTTATTTTCTTGTTAAAATAATGACTTATTTCTAAGTATTTAGAACCACTTACTATAAAAGAAACTCCTTCATTATCGTAGCAAGTAAATAAATTAGAAATGCCAATATCAATAGATAAGTATTTTCCATTCTCTTTTTTTAATTCGATATTTTCCATATCATAAACAACATTAATCTGATATTTCTTATTTTTAAGAGGTTTAAATTCTATTGTTTTTATTTTACCTTCAACCTTTGAAAAGTTATTTATTTTCAAAGTTAAATATTTGGAATTGAAAGCAAATCTATCATTAAGATAATCTTTTTGTTGTTTAGAAATTGTAAAATTAATAGTATTATCATCTATTATTTCGAATCCATTATTAAGATAAGTAAAATTAAATAAATCTTTTTTATTTTTAAATCTTGGTGGATTAGGATTTTTAATCCCTTTTGAATTATTTAATTCAAAGAAACTTTTCCATGATTTTTGCAATTTATCTAATATGTCTTGTGCTGTTTGAGATGGTAAATTTTTAAACCAAAACTCATCTTTAAGTCTTTTCTTTTGCTCATACCAATTGGGAAATTCTGAAAACCCTAATTTTTTATAGTTTTTCTTTTCATAGTTAGCAATATTCCATAGCCTTGCAGATGAAAAAGCCAAAGAATTCAATACATTAAGTTCTAATTCAGTTGGGTTATAAATAATCTTTTTCGTTAAAAGCAAAATCATTTTCTCCTTTCTATTAATATTTAAAATATAATAAAATAACATCAATTCATTATAGTAGTATAAAAACAAGAACATTCATCTCATCAATAAATTGAGGAGGGTTCTGTTCTTAAGTTTTCTAAAAGTTTAGCTCATAACTCATTACTTTTTTTATACTCCATAAGCCTCTTTTTAACCACATTTTCAATATAATAATTATAAATAGTCTATTTTTTATAATTATTATAGCATATTTATTGACTATATAAAATGTATTATTATTTTTTATAGTTATATTAAAATATTAATACTTAAAAAATATATAAATATGCTAATTATAATACTTAAATATTCATTTAAAGTTATAGTGCCTAATTTATATTTTTCGATTGAAGTTAAACAAAAAAATGATAGAAATTTTAAATATAAATAAAAAGCTATTTAAACTAATTGATATATTTTTACTTATTAAAGAGTTGAAAAGAGACCAAAGTATACCTGTTTATGAATATTTATATTTTTTCTAAGTTTAATACTAAAAATTTAATTTTATATAATACGAAGTTCATATACTTTTTATATTTTATTGTTTATATAAAATATTGTTAGTTGATTTATTTAGTGATATAATCAAATTATCACTAAATATTTTTCTAAAATATATAAAGATTGAAAATAAATGATAAGGAGTATTTACTTGAGACATAATCAAGTAGAAAAATCATATGGGATACTATACAGAATTTGTTTTTGCAATAGAATTAAAAAAAGATACACCTCAAAATGTAATTAAAATATTAGAATATATGCTTGATATAGAAAATGACATCTTAGAATTACCAGAACATGATTTCTTCAATTGTTACAGATGGAGAATGCTTTTTCTTAGTGATAGTTATTATTTTAATGGGATTACTAATTCTATATTTAAATTTAACAATATAACTGAAAGTTATTTTTTAACAGTAAGAAGTAATTTGAAAAATTATGATAATGAAATTACAAAATTCCTAAATTGGATAAAGCCATACATTGATGATACTGGGCATTCTTTTCTTGGATATATAAGGTCTGAGGAATGTGATAGTCCTAATTTAATTTATTATGATGAAATACTCCATCCTCAACGTATGTAGTATATGTGGTCTTAGAAATAAGGATGTAAAAAACTTAGCACTTAGAAAATGGATTTGCCCAGACTGTAATACACAACATGACAGGGATATAAATGCCAGCATAAATATACTAAAAGAAGGATTAAGATTAGTGGGGATGGAACAGCCCTTAGAGCCTACGAATGCTTAGTGCAAAAGTACTATCGAATAGGAATCTCCACCTTCAAATATTACCAAAGGTAGTTAAGGTGGAGTAGTTCAATATGATGAAATAAAATAATAAACAAAATAATTATTATAAACAGTATAATAACTAATACAATATGTATAAAGGAGTGTTAAACATGATATGTCCACATTGTGGAGAAAAAATAATTGAATTGCTTATATTTGAGGACCATATTAAATGCCCTCATTGTAATTATGAAGAAAAAGATATTTTTGTACTTAATGATGGGGACAAAAATAAACAGCATCTAAATAGAAAAAGTTAAAAATTATTTATGACAATTTATAGTTAATTCATTTAAAAAAGCTATCAATTAGTTTAGATAGCTTTTTTATTTATTAAAGAGTTGAGATAAGTCTGTCTATGAACATTTATCCCTTTCTCTAAATCAAACCCTCCACCTTCATTATAGATTCTATCAATAAAAGTCTCTTTAGTAATTTTATATTGGCAACCTACTGTAAATAACCATTCTTCATTTTCTTTTATTGCTATTACTTCTCTTGCTTTACCTTGTTTTTTAAAATATTTAATATCAAATTCTTCTAAGTACTTTTCCTTATCTTTTATGTATATAATTGAACGTTTATTCTTCTTTAATGCATATCTACATATCTCATCTGTTTGTTTTTTTACATATTCTAATAAGCTAATATCTCGCATTAATGCTATTAGACATAATCTTTCTGTTTGAGTCCTAACATATTTAAAGGTATCTGGTCTAATCAAGATTGCCCATAAACATATGCCTTCAGTTTGATTTTCTATATACATTAATTTATATGGATCTTTTATTATTAGTTCTATACAAATTTTTTCTGTTTTTTCTTTTATATATTTAAAAACCCATTCATTCTTATTGCGTTTATACAAATTTCTTCTGTTTGATTCTTTACATATTCTAAAGCTTCACCATCTTGTCTTACTGCTTCTATGCAAATCTCTTCTGTTTGATTTTTTATGTACTCCAAAGCCATCCCATTTTGTTTTACTGCTTCTATGTAAATTTTATTAACTTGATCTTTTGATAATAGCATACTTAAATGTTTAATTTTCATACCATCTTGTTTTACTATTTCTAAGTAATCTTCATACCTTTGATTTCTATCCAGTTTGAAATTCGATAGATGTGTTTTTATATTATTTAAAATTCTTTTGTCTTTATTCATTTTTTTGTCTCCTATTTATTATTTAATATAACATTATAAAATGGTTGGCATTATATTATAACTAAAATTAAATCTATATAAAAAAGCTATCAATTTCGATAGCTTTTTTCATTATTATTATTTATAATTTATAAAAATAAATTATATTGAAATATTTATAATTATTTAAAATTATTTTAATAAATTTATATTTATTTAAATAAATATAAATTTATTAAAATAATTTCTATTTAATAAAAATCTTTTAAAAAAATAAGATATATTTGTCTATGGAGATTAATACCTTTCTCTGCGTCAAACCCTCCACCTTCATTATAGATTCTATAAATAAAAGTTTCTTTATCAATATCTGTTTGGCAACCTATAGAAAATAACCATTCTCCATCCTCTTCTATTGCTATTACTTCTTTAGCTTCTCTCTGCTCTTTTAGATATTTAATATTGAATTCTTCTAAATATCTATCCTTGTCTTTTATATACTTAATTAAATGTCTATCTTGCTTTAAAGCTTCTTTACACCTTTCTGGAGTCTATTTTTTCCTTGATTCGATTTGCTCTTTTATATATTGAAGAGCAAGTCTATCTAACTCTACAAGATAATCATTTTTATGTTTATTTTGTTTTAACACTTCCCTAAGAATTGCATCTGTCTGATTTTTTACATATTGAAGTGCCATTATATCTTCTTTAATAGCCTCAAGACATATTCCAGGAGTCTGTTCTTTTACATATTCTAAAGCTAATCCATTTTGTCTTACTGCTTCTAAGCATATTTCTTCTGTCTGCTCTGTCACATACTCAAGAGCTAACCCATTCTCTTTTACAGCTTCAAAGCAAATCTCTTGAGTACGTTCTTTTAAGAATTCGCCTTCTAATTCGCTCCACTTTATATATTCAAGAGCACATCCACTTCGTCTTACTGCTATTAGATATAAATTATAAATTTGTTCTTTAGTTAAATTAAGTTCATCGAATCTTACCTCTTTGAGTAACAATCCATCTATTTTTATGGCTTCTATACACATCTCATATGTTTGTGTTTGTGCAAATTTCAAATCCCATGGATATTTTTTTATCCTATCTAAATCTACTATATTCATTTATATTCTCATCTCCAAAATTATTTTTTATAATATTTTATTTATATTTAAAACTGACCTGAAAAGATTAAGATAAATTTTTCTATTGATATTTATTTCTTTAACCTATAAGTTACTTTGCCCTCTTTATCCACTTTGTTAAATTTAAAAGTAGCATTTTTACTTAGGTATTCTTTATGACTTCTATTTAGTGAAATATCATATTTTTCATTTAATATCATAGTTTTAACCACTTTCTCATTTTCATCTAAAAAAAGTATATAACTAAATTTATTTTTTGGTGCTCCAGAATTAAAAGAGCTAATATTTCTTTTAAATCCCCCTAAAGTATCATAAGAAGAATGAACACTAATTTTAGAGAATTTTACTTTAGCTAACTTTCCCATATTAACAACATTATTAGATTCTATCTCATTAATAACATTATCTTCTAATCTATAATCTAATTTATATCTTAGCTCATTTTCCTCGATTTCATTTAAATTATCATCTATAATACTATTAATCATATAATTTGATAGCCCTAATAGTGCTATAGTAGTTAAAATTTGAATAGGTATATTACAATACATAATCTTATATTACACTCTCCCTTTTTTCTATTATTTTTAATATATTAAATTTAAATAATGTATAATTTTATAAGCCATTTAAAAAATCAAGATAAGACTGCCTATGAACATTTATCCCTTTCTCTGAGTCAAATCCTCCACCTTCATTATAAATCCTGTAAATAAAAGTTTCTTTGTAATGTTTATCTGACACCCTATTGTAAATATCCACTTATCATTTTCTTTTATTGCTATTACTTCTCTTATTTTACCTTGCCCCTCTAAATATTTAATATCAAACTCCTTTAGATATTTATCCTTATCTTTTATATATCTAATTGCATGTTTATTTTGTTTTAGGGCTTTAAGGCATATCTCTTCTGTTTGTTCTTCTACATATTTAAGAGCTAAACCATTTTGTGTTACTGCTTTCAAGGCATATCTCTTCTGTTTGATTTTTTATATGTGTAAGTATCATTCCATTTTCTTTTACTGCTATTAGACAAAGTTCCTCTACAGACTTAAAACGCCTGCTATGATTTTGTTTTTTCCCCAATAGTAAGAGCCATTGATTTTCTTTTACTTGATTCATATCTATTTTTTCCATTCACCTCTCCCTTTTTAATTTTATTTCATATAAATAACATTAATACGCTATTTTAAATTACAATAATTATACCATTTTTGTTGACTATATAAAATATTGCTATTAAATTTATTTAATGATATATTTAATATAGTAGAATAATAAAACTTGTAAAAGGAGATATATATGAATCTTTCTAAACTTAAATATCTGGTAGAAACTAATTTACCTATTTATTTAGGAGAAAAAATAGTTATTATTATTGATGTATTTGAATTATTTAATCTTGTTGAAGTTAAGTTTATAGACAATGATGAAACCTTTGTTGTAGATATAATCACATTAAAAGAAGAAAGTTATAATGATGAAGGAATACCTTTAAATTTAATAAAAAATGATTATGTTAAGTAGAGATAATGCTGGAGAATTATTATTAAATAAATTAGATTTAGAAATAAATGAACTGGAGTGGTTAAGATGACACATCTATAAAAAATGTTTATAAATATATTGAAAATTTTATTAATTTTAGATAGAATTAACCCTTTTTATTTCCTTAGGGTTATAGTATATTCGCAATCTATGTTAATATTCTGTATTCAAGAAGATAATATAAATTAAACCTTAGCACTATGTGTATTTGAACACAATAATTTATATTAAGATACTTTTTCAACTCTCTATTGAACCTTAAAGCTATGTGTAACAAAAAGAGTTATCTGGGATATTAGATAACTCTTTTATATCATTTAAATACCTTTAAGAAATTAAAATAGATTTGTTTGTGAGTATTTACAATTAATCAGTAATTTCTCAACATAACTCATGTCTATCACTCTTTTTTTAGATATTAACATAAATTTGTAAGTATGCCAACTACATATTAGATTATAATTAATTTTAGAAATGGCTTATTTAAATTGTTCCAAGAAATCAAGATATATTTGTCTATGAACATTTATCCCTTTTTCTGGATCAAACCCTCCATCTGTATTATAAATTCTATATATAAACTCTTCAAGGTCTATATCTATTTGGCAACCTACTGTAAATAGCCACTCTCCATTTTCTTTTATTGCTATTACTTCTCTTACTTTACCTTGTTCCTCTAAATATTTAATATCAAATTCTTCTAAATATTTATCTTTCTCTTTTACATATTTAATCGCATATTTATTTTGTTTTAGAGCTTCTCTACATATTTCTTCTGTCTGCTTCTTTACATACCTAATAGATGGTCCATATTTTCTTACAGCCTCTATACAAACCTCTTCGGTCTTCTCTTTTACAAATATAAGAGATAAACAATTTGCTTTTACTGCTTCAAGGCAAATCTCTTCAGTTTGATTCTTTACATATTCTAAAGCTTCACCATCTTGTCTTACTGCCTCTAAACAAATATATTCTGTTTGATTTTTTACAAACTCCAAAGCATATCCTCTATTTCTTACTGCTATTAGGCACATTTCCTCTGTCTGATTTTTTACATATTTAAGTGCATATACATTCTCTTTTACAGCTTCAAGACATATCTCTGGTGCTTGGAATTTCACGTACTTTAAAGCCATTCCATTTTCTTTTACTGCTGTAAGATATAAATTATATATCTGTTCTTTAGTTAAATTAAGTTCATTAAATCTTATATCTTTAAGTAATCTACCATCATATTTTACTGCCTCTATGCACATCTCATAAGTTTGTGTTTTTGCATTTTTCAAATCCCATGGATTCCTTCTTATCCAATCTATATCTATACATTTCATTTAATTTTTCCTCTTTTCGATTATATTTTTACAATACTATTTTTTAATATATTATATTATTTTTCAATTATATTTATAATAAGTATATCATTTTTGTTGATTATATAAAATATTGTAAGTTGATTTACATAGTGATATAATCAAATTTATCCTAAGTTAATTGATACATCTTTTGGAATACCTACATTATTGTTTTTAACTATTAGTTGGGATAGAATGACTTATGCCCTTAACACTACGTGTATTTAAACAACACCAATAAAAGTGGTTCTAAAGAAGCTATCTAAATTAACAGATAGCTTCTTTACTATTCAAACTCTTTTAGGAAATTAAGATATATTTGTCTATGAACATTTATCCCTTTTTCTGGATCAAACCCTCCATTAGTATTATAAACTCTATGGATAAACTTTTCTTTAGTAATATCTCTTTGACAACCTACTGTAAATAGCCATCTTCTACCTTTCTTTATAGCTATTACTTCCTGAGCACCTTCTTGTTCCTTTAAATATTTAATCATATTTTCATATTCTTCTTTATTTCTTATATATTTAATTAAATGTTTATCCTGTTTTAATGCATATAAACATATCTCTTTAGTCTGTTCTTTTACATATTCTAACGCCCATCCATCTTCTCTAACTGCTTCCATGCATATTTCTGGTGTTTGTTTTTTTACAAACTTAAGTGCTTTCCCATTCTTTTTAACTGCCTCTATACATATCTCTTCTGTTTGTACTTTAACATGTTTTAAGGCTAATCCTCTTTCTCTTACAGCCTCTAAACATATTTCTTCTGTTTGCTCTTTTACATATTGAAGTGCCCATCCATTCTCTCTCATTGCTTCTAAACAAATATCTTCTGTTTGTACTTTAACATACCATAAAGCTTTACCAGCTTGTCTTACAGCTTCTATACATATTGCTTCTGTTTGCTCTTCTACATATTCTAATGCTACTCCACATTCTTTAACTGCTTCCATACATATTTCTTCGGTTTGGTTTTTCACATATTTCAAAGCTAATCCATTTTGTCTCACTGCTATTAAACATATTTCTGGTGTTTTATTTTTTACATACTCTAAGACTAATCCATTTTCTCTTACAGCATTAATGCACATCTCATATGTCTGTTTTTCTGCATTTATCAAAGACCATGGATGTTCCTTTACCCAATCTACATCTATTTTTCCCATTTAACTCTCCTTTTTCAATCTTATTTTTATAATACTATATTTCGATTTATTATAGTATTATTTATTTTCCTTTATAATTATTGTACATTTTATATTGACTATATAAAATATTGAAACTTGATTTATATAGTGATATAATTAGTTTATCCCAATCTAATTGATGCAGTTGGAAACTATAAAAGAAGAAGTACAAGAATCTGTTTTAAAAGGAAATTTTAACATTAAAGATTATACAAAGTTTTATGTAAATGAATTAAGATTTACTGAAGTTGTTTGTATTGACATAGAGGAAGAATTTCAAGATTTTATTAATGCTTGTACAAAACAATATATGCCAGTTACTTTTGATTAAACCTTAACACTATGTGTATTTAAACCATGCTCCACCTCCTACAATATATAAGTTTTGAGTTATTAAACCTTAACACTACGTGTATTTAAATAGAAGAAGCCTTTCTAAATAAAATAGCTACAGTTAATTAAACCTTAACACTTTGTGTATTCAAACTAACGATTTGTATTTATTTTATTGTTACTTATATTAATTAAACCTTAACACTATGTGTATTTAAATAACGCCAATAAAAGTGGTTAAAAAAAGCTATCTAAATTAACAGATAGCTCTTTTTGAATTATTAAAACTTTTTAAAAATTTAAGATATCTTTTCCTATGAGTATTTATTCTTTTCTCTGGGTCAAATCCTCCATCTGTATTATAAATTCTATCAATAAAAGTCTCTTTAGTAATATTATCTTGGCATCCTACAGTAAATAACCATTCTCCATCTTTTTCTATTGCTATTACTTCACTTGCATTTCCCTGCTCTTTTAAATATTTAATATTAAATTCTTCTAAATATTTTTCCTTATCTATTACATACTTAATTGCATCTTTATCTTGTTTTAGAGCTTCTCTACATATCTCTTCTGTTTGGTTTTCTACAAATTGTATTGCCAATCCATCATGTCCTACTGCTTCCATACATATTTTTGGAGTCTGTTCTATTACAAATTCTAAAGATAAGTAGTACTCTCTTACAGCTTCTATGCATATCTCTTCTGTTTGTTCTTTTACATACTCTAAAGCTAAACCATTTTGCTTGACTGCAATTAAACATATCTCTTCTGTTTGTTCTTCTATATACTCAAGTGCATTACCATCTTCATTTACTGCTTTAAGATATAGGTTATATATCTGTTCTTTGGTTAAATTAAGTTCATCCCACCTTACATCTTTAAGTAACAGTCCATCTTCTTCTATAGCCTCAATACACATCTCATACGTTTGCTTTTCTGCAAATTCTAAATCCCATGGATAATTTTTTATCCTATCTAAGTTCACTTTTTTCATTTAATTTTTCCCCTTTTAAAATTATATTTTATAATACTTTTATTCATGTTTAATATATTATTTTTAAATTATTTTTATAATAAGTATAACATTTTTATTGTTTATATAAAATATTGTAAGTTGATTTATATAGTGATATAATTAATTTATCCCGATTTGATTGGTATATATGTTGAAATATCTACATTATTATTTTTATCTGTTAATTGGGATAAAGGACTTAGCTTAGTTGAAATGTAGTAATTTTAAGTATTTATTGATTTTACAAATAGATTCTTTATAGCTATTGAACTTTAACACTATTTGTATTTAAACGATAGACAAGTACAAGCATTAGAGAAATTAAACCTTAACACCTTGTGTATTTGAACGCATAAGTAAGAGTAATCCACTTGCAATGAGATACAATTAAACCTTAACATTATATGTATTTAAACAGCATATTAAAACTATTCTGTAACTAAAACTAAGTAATTCAACCTTAACACTATGTGTATTTAAAAGAAGCTAATCGCTTCGCATCTACATTTTTATTATGTATTAAACCTGAACACTTTGTGTATTTAAACTACATAACATTAAAAAATACAATTTTACGAAGTGATTAAACCTTAATATTATGTGTATTTAAACATCGTTACATAAAGTACATTAGCAATAGAAATCAGATTAAACCTTAACACTATGTGTATTTAAATAACGCTATATTTTTAAAAGAAACAGATTTTCTTACTAAAATTAGACCTTAACACTATGTGTATTTAAACCCTTGCAGACCTGTTATAAATGCATAAACGAGTTGATTGAACCTTAACACTATGTGTATTTAAACACTATATACTTCATTTAGCTTAGTATTCATCATTAAACCTTAACACTTTGTGTATTTAAATACTGTATAATTGGAATATTAAAAATTAAACCTTAACACTTTGTGTTTAATATAAAAGAAGCCTCTATAGCAATTATGGAAGCTTCTTTAACTTCAAACCCCATATTGTTTATTTTTATAAATATTTTTATCAATAGCAACCACCAAAAATTGTTTATATAAAATATTGTAAGTCAATTTATATAGTGATATAATTAAATTATCCCAAGCTAATTAATATAGCATTTGAAATATCTACATTCTTATTTTTAACTATTAGTTGGGATAAAAAGCTTATAGGAATTGAAACTACTGAATTGTAAGCATTTCTTAATTTTAGAAATGGCTTGTTTACAGTGATTAAACCTTAACACTATGTGTATTTAAATGTAAAACGGTTTCCTAAATTGTGGGGGTGAACTTCTATTAAACCTTAACACTATGTGTATTTAAATCAAGATAATCGAAAGAAGAATTTGCATCTATTGATATTAAACCTTAACACTATGTGTATTTAAATTGTTATTATTTCCTCCGCTTTCTGTACTATTTAAATATTAAACCTTAACACTATGTGTATTTAAATAAGTATTTTTGAAGGTGTGAAAGATTGTAGGTTTAAATTGAACTTTAACACTTTATGTATTTAAACATGTGGGATGACACCAACGATCACATTGTGCAATAAATTAAACCTTAACATTGTATGTATTTAAATTCAATTATACAAACGTAACCTGCATAACTGTCTGCATTAAACCTTAACACTATGTGTATTTAAACTATTCTACTGTTATGTCCAGCTCGTACCCATATCCAGATTAAACCTTAACACTATGTGTAAAAAAAGAAGCTTCTATAATCTCTATAGAAGCTTCTTTTTTTATCTTTCTTATTGTACTATATGGTCATTAGTGTCGTCCCACATACTGCCTCTAATCTCAAATTCAAGATTCTTTTCATCGCACAGCTTCTCTTTGCTCTTAGCAGTTCCAACCCCTGTAAGCTCTGGAGTCCAAACATCTAAGCTATAAAATCCGTCTTTTGTATTAGTCCCAGTGTAAATTTTAATAGGTTCTTCCACTCCATTTTTAGATTTTTTCTGCATTGTATATCTTAAAACTGTCTTATCTGCATTTGTACTTACAACTGTTACATCAAAAACTTTTTGGCTTCCAAAAATTCCTGTTGCAGATAAGGTCTTCCCATCTGCTGTTTTTACATATATATCTTTATAAATGTTTGGAGCCATATTCTGGTTTGTTACACTTAATCCTTTACTTGTACTTGTATTTCTTGTATCCCAAGCTTTTGGCTGTCTCGTTAAGGCATTCGTATTATATTCCACTACTACGTCCAGCTCGTACCCATATCCAGCTTTAATTTTTGCTTTTTTTCTATCTGCTACTTTAGTTAAATCTACCCAACCATAACCTTTATCTGTTGTATACTTACTCTTAAATTTAACAGATTTTATATTATATTCCTCATAGTAACTTTCGTTTTTTGTCTGGCTTGTTCCATTTGTATATCTGTAAAAATCGTATTCTCTACTTGCATCAAATTTTTTGTATTTTATATATTTTCCATTATAATTTAATGTTTTATGTGCTACATTCCAATTATTTTCTGTATTAAAAATGCTACAACCACCACTTGCAACTGGATTTATTGGAGGCAATTGTGTAGAGTAATTACTTCCTTTATTGTTTGCTTGTGTATTAAGGTCATTTTCCCAAAAATGTTTGTCTGCATTTGCATATACATTTACATTTAATTTCTTGCTACCACTTGTTATTGCAGTAATAGGTACTTTTATTTCCCTTGCTATGTCTTTGTTACTTCCTTTTTTTACATGGTCCGTAAACTGTAAAATTTGTCCATTTGGAAGTGTTATATGTGTTTTAATATCTGTTTCGAAAATTGGTGTTTGGCTCGGTGCTATTACATCAACATCATATTTCACTCCAAGTGTAATAAAACTGTCTTGGATAGGTCTTTCTTTGTCGTTGTACACTTTTACGTTGCTTACTTTTACATCATAATTGTAGAACCATTTTTTCTGTGCTGTATTATTACCTTTATTTAAATCTACAGAAACTGGAGCATTTACAGCAATTGTAGCTTCTGCACGTGGTACTTCCCACACAAAATATGGTGTTTCAAAATTCCAGCTCTCTCCTTTATCTACTCCATAAAGATTTAAAGTTTTACTATTTTTATATAGTTCACTTCCACCTTGTGGTAGGTATCTTTTTGCAGTCCAGTTAAATTTAAATGCTTTTTTAACTCTGTATCTTGTCGTATGCCCTTCACTGTCTGTTTTTGTTTGCCAGAACTCTTTAGAAGGACCATGGTAATCTACTATATATCTTATCTTATATTCTTCTCCTGGCTTCATGTAAAGGGCTTCTTTTCCATTTTTATCTATCATTTTTATATTGTTTACTTTTAAATCCCCAGGTTGTTCTTCTTCCTTACCTTCTACACCTGCAACTACATGCCCCCAGTCATTCGTTTGGTCCAAATTGTCTGTTTTATTATATACATCCCCTATGTATCCAGTAACTCTAAAAGCGGTTTTTGTATCTGCAGGTACTGTTACTTCTTTTGTTAATGTAACTGTTTTACCTGCTTCTATAAATCCCCCTCCTTTTAAAGTACCTTTAGTACTATTGCTTGGATATTTTTGTGTATAATCATTTTTTGTAGCATTATTATCCGTTGCCGTACCAACATCTATAGTATTAGGCATTGTTTTTGTAGCAACATCTCCATTATTTTTTATAGTATATTCTACCTTGTATTTTTCTCCTGGTGTTACTGTCCCTTTTCCTACAGTACTTGTATTACCACTATCATCTCTTTTAAATTGTTTTAAGACTGCCCCACTTTTATCTATTAGCTTAATATCACTAATAGTCACATCCTGTGACTGTTTTACATTTATTGGTGCAACTATAGTGTAGGCATTTAAACTACTTTTTCCTTTAAAAGTTTTATCATTCCAGTTTTTTGTTTTTACCCTATACACTCTAAAAATTGGAGTTTCTTTCCTTGGATCCGTTAAAAGACTAAGGCTGTCCATCCACACATCTGCACTTATATTACCTCCACTTACTTTTTTGCTTTGTTTATTGTTGTTTGCTACTTGTATTAAAGTACCATTTTTAAATTGTGGGTCCTTTTTAAGCAGTCTCTCTATGGCATCTTTTTTCTTTTCTTTGTATGCCACGCTATTATTGTACTCTAACCAACCGCCAAATTTTTTGCATCCTTCACCCTGCCATAATATTCCAAAATCTGACATATGTGTTTCTGTCCCAGAACCATCACAAGAAAAATATGGGTTTGTTATAACCTCTCCACGCAAGTTATATCCTAAATATCGCCATTCTCCATCTTTATCAAATCTGGCATCGTAGTTGTTTGTAACGTTGTCATTTGTCGACATTTGATACTTTTTGCGACCTTGGTAGTTAGGTTCTACATTTACCTTAGAAAAATTTGTCTGGCTTCCATTCCAATTTAAGTTCCAGTATCTGTTTCTGTAGCCAGATGTAAGAGTAGAATCCATTTTCGTGTAAAAATTTTCTTTTGTGCCGTCTGCGTCTGGAGATTTATAAACTTTCCCATCTTTATCCGCATATTGCTCGTAATACAATAAGTCAAATCCATATCCACTCTTAATTGCACTTCTGACTTTACCACCATCTTTTACGTAGGTCCTTCCACCTCCACCTACATATGCCCCATCCACATCTCCAAAAAGCGGGTTTTTGGACATTATCTGGTTTTTATGGAATTCTCCTTGTTGTGGTCTTCCATTTGCATCTTGCGTAGACATATCCCAAGTAATTCTACTGTTTTTTATTACAGTATCTCCTCCCCCTGAATCATCTCCACCCCAAGCGGAAGATTTTAGGGAATTTATATTAAATACTGTTAGTAACCCTAATAGAGCCAAAACAGGTAAAGTTATCTTTTTTATATTCATTATTTTCACTTCCTCCTAATTTTTTTATTTTATATAATATAAAGCTACTCTGTTTTTTATAACTTTTTTACATACTATTGTTTATTTGAACTACTCCACCTTAACTCCCCTTGGTAGCGTTTGAAGGTGGAGATTCCTATTCGATAGT
>NZ_JACVWI010000009.1:0-117730 GCF_020658455.1 Clostridioides sp. ES-S-0005-03
TGTGGTTACAATAGCAGAGAGGATACACCTGTTCCCATTCCGAACACAGAAGTTAAGCTCTCTAGCGCTGATGGTACTTGGTGGGAAACTGCCTGGGAGAGTAGGACGTAGCCACGTAATTTTTTTTATTTTTGTCAAAAAAAACAAAAAAATTATGTATTTCTTTTTTCATTTTGGGAAAACTAAACACAGGAATTATGGATTATCATAAAAATTTAATTCTTAAGGAGTGATATGAATGAAAAAAGTTGCTTTAGTTTTAGCTATAATTGGTGCACTTAACTGGGGAGCAATTGGTATTCTAGGAACAGATTTAATAGGTAGCATTTTCGGTGGAACATATGAAATGATAAGTAGAATAATATACTTTGTTGTGGGTCTAGCTGGATTGTATTTAATACCAAGTTTAATGTCTGATGACAGAGAATAATTCAATTTTTACTTTTTTATATTAAATACCTCATTCTAAATATTTAGAATGAGGTATTTTATTTTATAAAAATATTAATTTGTATCTTTTTTAATGGTAAAATAGATAGGAATCGAAGTTTTCAAATAAGTGGTAACAGTAGGGAAAAAGGAGTAATATATGTTTATAATTAATGAATTGAGTGAAATTGTAAATAAAGAAGTAATATCTTTTCATATGCCTGGACATAAAAAGGGAAAAATATATGAAAAATTAGGATATATAAATGTATTAGAAAATTTGTATAAAATGGATACAACTGAGATAATAGGGACAGATAATTTACATTCCCCAGAAGGAATTATAAAAGTCTCTCAGGAAAATACTGCAATGGTATTTAAAAGTGATTATACATATTATTTAATAAATGGAAGCAGTTGTGGCATCCAATCTGCAATAATGTCAGTGTGTAATCCTAAAAGTAAAATAATTGTGAATAGAGACTGCCACCAATCTGTTATAAACGGATGTATTTTGGGTGATGTAGATATAGAATATATTCCTTGCGAAATATGCAAAAATACTAATATTTTAAAAGGTGTGAATGTAATAAATGTAATTGATATAATAGATAAAAACTTAGATGCAAAAGCAATATTGCTTACATATCCTACATACTATGGAATGACATATGATTTGGAATATATCTGTAATTACGCACATAGCAAAAATATGGTAGTAATAGTAGATGAAGCACATGGTGCACATTTAGGACTTAGTGAGAAACTTCCTAAAACAGCTCTTGAGCAAGGTGCAGACGTGGTTATACAAAGTACTCATAAAACACTTCCATCTTTTACTCAATCATCAATGATACATGTACAGGAAGATAGAGTTGACTTAGATAAAATTTCAAACATGTTAAGAATTACTGAATCTTCAAGTCCTTCTTACTTATTATTATCTTCACTAGAATTAGCTGTAGATATATATGAAAATAAAGGCAAGGAATTAATGGAAGAACTTTTAGATAATATCCAAAATTTCAAAAATAATGTTAATAAAAATCTTGAAATATATAGTACAAATGATAAAACAAAAGTGTTCATATCTGCTAAAAATATAGGATTAACAGGATATGAATTAGAAAATATCTTAAGAAAAAAATATAATATACAGGTAGAGTTGTCTAATTATTATGGCGTTCTATTAATCTGTACAATAGGAAATAGTACTCAAGATTTCATTAGTTTAGAAACGGCATTAGATGATATTGTAATAAAAGAATTTAAATCTACAAAACTAGATAACATAAAATATCCTGTTGATATTCCACAGAAAATATTAACACCTAGAGAAGCATTTTATAAAACTAAAAAAAGTGTTAAAATATATGACAGCATAGGTAAAGTATGTGGAGAATCTATAGTACCATATCCACCAGGGATAAATATAATATCCCCTGGCGAAATAATAAGTAAAGAAATAATAGATTATTTAAAGTTTTGTAGTTCTAAAGGTATGGTTATAAGTGGACTTAAAGATATGACTTTAAATTTTATAGAAATAATAGATTTAGAACATATATAAAGTAGGATTACTATGAAGAATCTATAGAATATTTATATATAAATTTATTTGAATAATATACTAAAATAGGCAAAATGTTTAGATGGAGGATATTAAAATGAGAGGTAAGTTAATAATTATAGAGAGTGGTTCAGATGCGAGTGGAAAGGCAACTCAAACAAAAAAATTATATGAAAGACTAAAAAAAGAAGGCTATATGATTAAGAAGGTAGAATATCCAAACTATGAGTCTCAATCATCTGCTTTGGTAAAAATGTATTTGAGAGGGGATTTTGGTAAAAATGCCTCAGATGTAGACCCATATATAGCATCAACTTTTTTTACAGCGGATAGATATGCATCATTTAAAACCGATTGGGAGGAATTTTATAATAAAGGTGGAATAATTATCGCTGATAGATATACAACCTCTAATATGGTGCACCAAGCTTCTAAAATGGACATTGCTGATAGAGAGGAATATCTTAACTGGCTGGCTGATTATGAATTTAATTTATTTAAAATACCTCAACCTGATTGTGTTGTATTTTTAGATGTTCCTATTGAGTTTAGTGAAAAACTTATGGAGAATAGAAAAAACAAAATTACAGGAGAAAAAGAGAAAGATATTCATGAAAGTGATATAGAGTATTTAAAGAAATCTTATAATAATGCTCTATATATAGCAGATAAATATGATTGGAAAAAAATAAATTGTGTTTCAAATAATAAATTAAGAAGTATTGAAAGTATACATAATGAAGTTTATGAAATAGTTCTTGATTCAATAAAATCTATGGAGAGATAAATATGTATTTTGAAAATATTATAGGACAAGATTTTGCAAAAAAATATTTAATAAATTCTATAAATAAAAATAAACTTAATAATGCGTATATGTTTGAAGGAATAGATGGAATAGGAAAAAAGAAATTTGCTGATGAGCTATCAAAATTGTTACTTGACTATGTAAATCTAGAAAATAGTCCAGACTATGTACTTATAAATCCAGATGGAAATAGTATAAAAATAGCTCAGATTAGAAACTTACAATCAGATATAGTAGTACGACCTCATAAAGACTATAAAATATATATAATAAATAATGCTGAAAAGATGACGGTAGAAGCTCAAAATGCCCTTTTAAAGACATTAGAGGAGCCTCCAAGTTACGCTATAATAATTTTAGTCACAAATAATAAAGAATCATTATTAGAAACGATAAAATCTAGATGTGACATAATAAAGTTTTCGCCTATACCAATAGCAGATTTAAAAACTTATTTAATAAATAAGGGCATAGAAGAAGAAAGAGCCCAAATATTGGCCACTTTTTCAAGAGGTAGTATTGAAAATGCTTTAGACTTATCTCAGTCGGCTGAGTTTTCAGTAATGAGGGACGATATACAACAATATATCCAAATAATGCTAGATAAAAATATAGTAGAGATTCTAAATATACCAAATAACATGGAGAAATATAGAAATCAGATTATAAGTTTATTGGATATTATGATAAACTATTTTAGAGACATTATTTTATTAAAAGAAAATGTAAATAGAGATATGTTAATAAATATAGATAAGCTAGTTTTTATCCAAAACATGAGTGGAAAAATTAGTTATTCTCAATTATCTAAAATTATTGATATAATAGAAGGTACAAAGACTAAAATTAAAAGTAATTGTAATTTCAATATAAGCATACAAGTTATGTCTTTAAATATATACGAGGTGATTAAATGATAAAAATAGTAGGAATTAGGTTTAAAAGTGCGGGGAAAATATATTATTTTGACCCTGTTGATTTTAATATAGAGCAAGATATGGATGTAGTTGTAGAAACTGCAAGAGGTTTAGAGTATGGTAAAGTAGTGGTTGGGCCAAAAGAAATGGACGAGAGCGAATTAGTTTCTCCTTTAAAGCCAATTATAAGAATAGCTACAGAAGAAGATAAGAAAATATATTTAGAAAATAAGGAAAAAGCAAAAGAGACTTTTGAATTATGTCAACAAAAGATAAAAGAACATGAGTTAACAATGTTTTTAATAGATTGCGAATATACATTTGATAGAAATAAATTGATTTTTTACTTTACAGCAGAAGGTAGAATAGATTTTAGAGAATTAGTAAAAGATTTAGCTGCCATATTTAAGACTAGAATAGAACTTAGACAAATCGGTGTTAGAGATGAGGCAAAGTCTATAGGAGGTCTAGGACCTTGTGGTAGAAAGCTTTGCTGTTCTTCTTGGTTAGGTGATTTTCAACCAGTTTCAATAAAAATGGCAAAAGACCAAAGCTTATCTTTAAATCCAACAAAGATATCTGGTATATGTGGAAGATTATTCTGTTGCTTAAAATATGAACATGATGTATATAGTGAAGCAATAGAAAAAATGCCTGTTGTGGGTGCATTGGTGCAATCAGATGATGGAAAAGGAAAAGTTGTAGAGGTAAATCCTTTGCTAGAACAAATCAAAGTGGAATTCCAAGACAAAACAGTAAAAATATATACAAGAGAAGATATAAAAATACTTAAAGAGCCTAAAAAGTGTGAGGGCTGTGGTGGTAAATGCAAGGGCAATGATGGATTAGATGAAGCTACACTAAAGGAGTTAAAGAAATTAGAAGATTAAATTTAAGGTAGGGCTTCTCCTACCTTTTTTAAAGCAATTAATGCTTAGAGCTACTAATATTTGAGGAGAGTTATATATGGGCATACAATTAAAAGATTCAGAGAGAATCGACGATTTACAATTAAAAGGTCTTAAAATTATACAAGATACTAATGGGTTTTGTTTTGGTATAGACGCTGTTTTATTAGCTAATTTTGCAAAAGTAAAAAAAGATGCTAAAGTTGTTGATTTAGGCACTGGTACAGGAATTATACCAGTTCTAATTGCAGGTAAAAGTGAAGCTAAGAAAATTATTGGTGTAGAAATACAAGATGATGTATATGAAATGGCAACTCGTTCTATAAAACTAAATAATTTGGAAGAAAGAGTTGAGATTATAAATGGAGATATAAAATCAATAGACAAAGTTTTGGAAGTTAATGGATATCATGTAGTTACATCAAATCCTCCATATATGCATATTGATGGTATAAAAAATCCAAATGATAAAAAAGCAATATCAAGGCATGAAGTAAAATGTAATCTAGAGGATGTAATAAAGACCGCATCTAGATTAGTTATGCCTAGAGGTAAATTTTTCATGATACATAGACCAACAAGATTGGTTGATATAATAACTTTAGGGAGAAAATACAGATTAGAGCCAAAAGTTATTCAGTTTGTTCATCCAAGACCTAAAAAAGCACCTAATTTGGTTTTGGTTCAATTTGTAAAAGATGGCAGACCAGAGCTTAAGATATTAGACCCACTATATGTCTATGGAGAAGATGGTAATTATACAGAAGAATTAAAATCAATATATAATAATGAAGATATAGGAGAGTTATAGATGAGTGGAAAATTGTACATATGTCCAACACCAATTGGAAATTTAGAGGATATAACGTATAGGACTTTAAGAATCTTAAAAGAAGTAGATTTAATTGCGGCAGAAGATACAAGACACAGTATAAAGCTTTTAAATCATTTTGAAATCTCAAAACCTTTGACTAGCTATCATGAGCACAATAAAGATTCAAAAGGCGATTATTTAATCAATAAATTAATTGATGGAGAAAACATAGCTTTAATAAGTGACGCAGGTATGCCTGGTATATCTGACCCAGGAGAAGAGATAATAAGACAGTCCATACAAAATAATATAGAGATAGAAGTATTACCAGGAGCAACAGCATTTGTAACAGCGTTGGTTGGCTCTGGTATGGATACACATAAATTTGTTTTTGAAGGTTTTTTGGATAGAGATAAAAAAGTTAGAAGACAACAGCTAGAAGAAATAAAAGAGGAAAGCAGAACTATAATTTTTTATGAATCACCACATAGATTGAAGGATACACTAAAAGATATGCTTAAAATTCTTGGAAATAGAAAAATTTCTGTAAATAGAGAGCTCACAAAAAAATATCAAGAGATAATAAGAGAAGATATAGAAACTGTTATAAAAATATTTGAAGAAAACGAAGTAAGAGGAGAGTTTGTATTAATAGTAGAAGGTTTCTATGGTGAAAAATCAGAAAAAAGAGATTATGATGCTCTTACAGATAGAGAATATGTTTTAAAGTTAATTGAAAGTGGTATGAACAAAAAAGATGCAATAAAAGTAGTTTGTAAAGATAGAAAATTAAAAAAGGATATTGTTTATAAACAAGTTCTGGATTTATAAAACCTGAATCTGAGGTGATTTTATGGAAATAGGAAAAATTATAATAGAGAGTTTAAAAAGGAAAGATACACATAAAACGTTTATAGAGTTGGATAAAAAGAATGAACTAGAAAAAGCAATCCCTAAAGTAAAAGCAATGAAATCTGTAGGAGAATGTAAATATCATGTTGTTAACTGTTTTGAACATTCTATAAATGCATTAAAAGAATTAGAAGTAGTGCTAAATGACAAAGAATTTTTTCCAAATCATTTGAGAGAACATGTGTCAAATTATTTGAATTTATATATTGATGATGAAATAAATAAGTCACAAGCATTAAAGTTAGGAATCTTTTTACATGATATAGGAAAGCCAGATAGTGTAACTTTAGATGAAACAGGTAGAGTTCATTTTACAAATCATGAAAAAATAGGTGCACAAATAGTAAATAATATGGGTACAAATTTAGAGTTATCAATACAGACATATAAACTTATAAGTAAATATGTAAGATATCATATGACACTTTTATCTTTATATAAGAAAAATGATTTGAGTAAAAAAGAGTTAGCTAATGTATTTAATTTAGTAGATGAAGATACTATAGGTATAATATTACTTGGATATGCAGATATAGTATCTACTATAAAATTATTAGGCAAGGATGAAGAAGTAGGAGTATTAAAGACCTATATGGAATATATTCTAACAAATTACTTATATAAGAGTAATTATACAAATGTATAAAGTTAGTTAATATAATTTAAGACTTATTTAGTTAATATAATTTAAGACTTATACAATTGATTTAAATTTAAAATATACAAACTTTAAAAACCTAAAAGAAGTTGTCTTTAATAGAATTAAAAAAGACAACTTTTTTTACATCAAAACTTAAAATTTTATTAAAAATATTCAATGGTGTATTAGCGAATAAACCATTAATGTTCAATTTATCTTACAATATTGATTTTGCTTGTATCGGTGTTGATAATATAACAGATGTCTTGGTAGAACCTATTTTCTTTATAGTATCAATCACGTTTTCTAATTCATACATATCTTTTACAATAACTTTTAAAAGTAAGCAATCATCACCTGTTATGTGGTGACATTCTACAATTCTAGGGTCCTTTCCAGCAGACTCAATGAATTCTGTATATCCATTACTTGGAAGAGATATGTGAATAAACGCTTTTATAACTCTACCTAATGAATCTGGATTAACAATTGCTTTATATCCTTCTATAACACCAGATTCTTCTAATCTCTTGACTCTTTCTGAAACTGCAGGAGAAGTTAAACCAACTATTTTTCCTAAGTCCTTCATAGAAATTCTCCCATCATCCTGTAAAATTTCTATGATTCTGTAATCTGTAACATCCATAAATAAACAGTCCCCCTTAAATAAAAATAATTAATGCCTATAAAACTTTTTTAGAATCTATCATTTTTGTTTTTAAATACCAAAGATCTCTAGATAAATCAACCTTGTAAATGTGTGGATTCGAAAGTCTTTTGTATTGTTCCCAGATAGTACTTAATTCATATTGTACATGATTTCTTATTTCAAGAACAGGTTTTTTATTATATTTGCATATTCCTTTTATATACAATGGATTAAGAAGCTCTTTAACTTTATAATTTGTAAACGTCTTCGTTTTCCATGTATATGTAGGATGGAAGATTTCTAAAGGTTTAGATTCATCTATAACTTCATCATGTAACATAATTAAATCTGCCTCTGCTTTATTGTCCTCGTTATATATTCTTATAACTTTCTTGTAACCAGGATTATTTATTTTTTCTGGATTTTCAGAAATCTTTATCTTAGGTTCAAGAGTTCCTTTTTCACAAGATGCAGCTAATTTGTAAACTCCTCCAAGAGAAGGTGAATCGAAAGATGTAATGAGTTTCGTACCTACTCCCCATGAATTTATAGTAGCTCCTTCTGCCTTAAGTGATGTTATAGTGTATTCATCAAGGTCATTAGATGCAGTTATACTAATATCTGAAAAACCAGCACTATCGAGTTGTTTCTTTGCTTCTTTAGATAGATAAGCTAAATCTCCAGAGTCTAGTCTTATACCCATAGGTTTGTATCCTTTTTCAGAAATATTTTTGAAGACTTTTATTGCGTTAGGTACACCACTATTTAATACATCATAAGTATCCACAAGTAGTAGGCATTTATCTGGATAAACATCAGCATATGCTTGGAATGCTTCAAGCTCAGTATCAAATTTTTGTACCCAACTATGAGCATGTGTACCAATTATAGGAACATCAAACATCTTTCCAGCTAATACGTTTGCAGTTCCAGAACAGCCACCAATTACAGCAGCTCTAGCTCCATATATACCTGCATCTGGACCTTGTGCACGACGTAATCCAAATTCAAGTACAGTATCTCCTTGAGCTGCAAAGCAAACTCTAGATGCTTTCGTAGCAATAAGAGATTGAAAATTGACTATTGTCAACAATGCTGTTTCAATAAGTTGAGCTTGATACAAGGGTGCTTTAACAGTAATCAATGGCTCATTAGGGAACATTATAGTCCCTTCTTCAACAGCATAAATATCTCCTGTAAACTTAAACTCTTTCAAAAATTTTAAAAACTTGTCAGAAAATAAATTTAAGCTTTTTAAGTACTCCAAATCTTCATCTGAAAAATGAAGGTTATCTATGTATTCAACAACCTGATCAATACCACAAACTATAGTATACCCTCCATCACAAGCGTTTTTTCTAAAAAACATATCGAATACAACAATGTCTTCGTGAATATTTTTTTCAAAATAGCCATTTAACATAGTAAGCTGATATAAATCAGTAAGAAGTGTTAGATTTCTCATTATTTCTCTCCTTAATTATTATTAAATATTAAAAATTATAAAAACTCCCACACTTATACTAAAACATAATATAGTACAACTTTCAAGTATAAAGTATTACCTAACTATCATAAAATTATTTAAAGAGGAGGTTGATTATAATAGGAAAAATATGGTTTTACATGGTATCAATAGGAATAATAGGAAGTTTGATTTCTAAAAATATGGGAGAATTAAATAAAGTTATATTGAGTGAAACATCAAAAGGTATAGAATTTGCAATAAGTCTAGCTGGTATTATGGCACTCTGGATGGGTATAATGAATATTGCAAAAGAGTCAGGCTTGATTGAAAAAATAGGTCAGAAATTAAATCCTATAATGAGAAGATTGTTTCCTTCTATTCCAAAAGGTCACAAAGCAATGTCTTATATAGTTATGAATATTGCCTTGAACATGTTGGGTGCTGGGAATGGTGCAACAGCATTTGGCTTAAAAGCAATGAGTGAGCTTCAGACTTTAAATAACAAAAAAGATACAGCTACCAATGATATGATTATGTTTATGGTAATAAACATATCATCTATACAGATAATTCCATTTACTATAATTAAATTAAGAATGGATATGGGAGCTCAAAACCCAAGTGAAATAATTTTTACAACTTTATTTGCAACCATAATATCTACAGCAATAGCAATAATAACATGTAAATTTTTTCAAAGAAGATATAGATAAAGGGGATGTAGATATATGGAAGTATTTTCAAACTTACTTATACCAGTAATAATTTTGTACATAGTAGTTTATGGTAAATATAAAAAAATAGATGTATATGATAGTTTTGTAAAAGGGGCAATTGATGGTTTAAAGGCTGCATGGGATATTTTACCTTATATAATAGGTATATTTTTAGCAATAGGAATATTTAAAACTGGTAAAGGTCTTGATATGTTAGAATGGTTATTTACACCAATAGCAAATATGATGAGTATACCAAAAGAATTAATAGGTTTAATAAGTGTAAAACCTTTATCTGGAAGTGGTGCCTTGGGAATGTATAGCGAACTTGCACATAGAGTTGGAATAGGCAGTTTAGTAGAAAAAATGGGTGCTACAATTGTAGGCTCTTCTGAGACTATTTTTTATACAATGGCAATCTATTATGGGAGTTTAAAGATAAAAAATACTAGACATACATTGTCATGCGCTATGATTAGTCATGTTGCAGGAGTTATAGCAGCAGTTTTTATTTGCTATGTAATATTTGTATAATTTGTTGACAATGTGGGAAAAATTTTATAATATAGTGATTATATAGAAATAAATTGTAATATGAATTATAAGCTATGAAAAGAAGAGTAGATAAGGATTTTTTCTATCAGAGAGCTAGGTTAGGTGAAAGCTAGTGTAAAAAGATTTATTGAAGATGGTCTTGGAGCTTTTTATCTGAGCATATATGCTAGGGTAAAACGGTTGGGCACGTTATAGTCTACTAAGGTATCTATAAAGTTAATTTCTACATTTCATGTGAAACATAATCGTTATAGATGAATTAGGGTGGTACCGTGAATAATCTCGCCCCTATGTTAAATCATAGGAGGCGATTTTTTATTATTTTAAATGAAATATATATAATTATGAACGATAAAAAATTAGGAGGTAAGTAATATGAGCAAACCGAGTTTTTATGTAACAACACCAATATACTATCCAAGTGGAGGATTACACATAGGTCATACTTACTCAACAGTAGCTGCAGATACAATAGCTAGATTTAAACGTTTCTGTGGATATGATGTAAAGTTTTTGACAGGAACAGATGAACATGGTGAAAAAATACAAAAGAAAGCAATAGAACAAGGAATGTCAGAAATAGAATACCTTGATGGAATGATAAAAGATATAAAAGCATTATGGAATACTATGGATATATCTTATGACGATTTTATAAGAACAACAGAAAAAAGACATACAGATATAATACAAAAAATATTTACTAAGTTATATGAACAAGGTGATATATACAAAGGAGAGTATGAAGGTAGATATTGTACTCCTTGTGAGAGTTTCTGGACAGAATCACAGTTATTAGAAGGAAACAAATGTCCTGATTGTGGAAGAGAAACATACTTAGTAAAAGAAGAATCTTATTTCTTTAGACTATCTAAATATGAAGATAGATTAAAAGAGTTATTTAAAGACGATAGTTTCTGTTTCCCAGCTGCTAGAAAAAATGAAATGGTGGCAAATTTCTTAGATAAAGGGCTAGAAGATTTAAGTGTAACAAGAACAACTTTTGACTGGGGAATAAAAGTTCCTTTTGATGAAAAGCATGTAATTTATGTATGGGTAGATGCTTTATGTAACTATATAACAGCATTAGGATATATGACAGATAATGATGAAGAATTTAAAAAATATTGGCCTGCAAATGTTCAAATAGTAGGTAAAGAGATAGTGAGATTCCATACAATAATATGGCCAGCACTTTTAATGGCTTTAGGTTTAGAAGTTCCAAAACAAGTATTTGGTCATGGATGGATATTGTTTGCTGATGATAAAATGAGTAAATCAAAGGGTAATGTTGTTTATCCAGAGCCAATAATAGAAAGATATGGAATAGATACTCTTAAATATTTCTTATTAAGAGAGTTTGCATTTGGTCAAGATGGAAGTTATACTCATAGAAATTTTGTAACAAGAATAAATTATGACCTAGCAAATGATTTAGGAAACTTAGTAAGTAGAACTGTAGCAATGGTTGAAAAATACAACGGTGGTATAATACCAACAGTAAAAACTTCAACTGATTTTGATGCTGATTTAAAAGAGCAAGCTGTATCAACTAGAGAAAATTTTGAGGCTGAAATGGATAAAATGCAATTCCATGAAGCATTAGAGAGTGTATGGAAACTAGTTAGAAGAACTAATAAATATATAGATGAGACTATGCCTTGGGTACTTGCTAAAGATGAAAGTAAAAAAGATGAATTAGATACAGTTTTATATAATTTATGTGAATCTATAAGAATAATTGCAACACTAATAAATCCTATAATGAATGAAACTGCTAATAAGATATATGCACATATAGGAATAAAAGGTAAAGATGATATAACTACATGGGAAAGCACAAAGACATTTGGTCTTATTGGAGAAAATGTAAAAGTGTTTAAAGGCGAACCTTTATTCCCAAGACTAGATGTAGAAAAAGAAATAGAAGAATTAACTAAAATGTTTTCTGGGAAACCTCCAGTAGAAGAAAAACCTTTAGAGCATAAAGAAGAAATTACTATTGATGATTTGGATAAAATAGAGCTTAGAGTAGGAAAAATAATAAGTTGTGAAAAGCATCCAAAAGCAAATAAATTATTAGTATCACAAGTTAAGATTGGACCAGAAACAAGACAAATAGTGTCTGGAATAGCTGAATACTATAAACCAGAAGATTTAGTTGGTAAAGAGGTTACAGTGGTATGTAACTTAAAACCAGTTAAGTTAAGAGGTGTAGAATCTCAAGGGATGATATTAGCAGCAGGAGATGATGGTGACCCTTATGTTCTACCATTTACACAAGGTGCCAAGGATGGATGCGAGGTTCGCTAATAGGCAATTAAACAGTAAGGAGATAAAAAATGTTATTTGACTCACATGCACATTTAAATGATGAAAGTTTTGATGAAGATAGAGATGAACTTATTGGTTCATTAAAAGAAAAAGGTGTAGATTTGGTTGTAAATCCAGGAGCAGATATAGAAACTTCTATAACAGCAATTGAACTATCAAAAAAATATGACTTTATATATTCGGCAGTTGGGGTACATCCACATGATGTATCAAAACTAGATGATACAGCAATAGACACTCTAAGAAGACTTGCAACTGAAAATGAAAAGGTTGTGGCTATAGGAGAGATTGGGTTAGATTATTATTATGATTATTCTCCAAGAGAAGAGCAAAAAGAGTGGTTTAAGAAACAAATTGAACTAGCTAATGAGTTAAAGCTTCCAATAATAATACATGATAGAGATGCACATGCGGATACTTTTGAGATAATAAAAAACACTAAGAGTCCTGAAATAGGTTGTGTGCTTCATTGTTATAGTGGTAATGTGGAATTAGCTAGAGAATATGTTAAAATGGGATGCTATATATCAATTCCAGGAACAGTTACTTTTAAAAATAATAAAAAAACTAGAGAAGTTGTAAGAGAGATACCTCTAGAAAGACTGTTTATAGAAACTGATTCACCATATATGTCACCAGAACCACATAGAGGAAAGAGAAATAATCCTTCTCAAGTAGCTTTTGTTGCAGATAAAATAGCTCAAGAAAAAGGAATATCTTATGAGGAAGTGTGTAAAATTACTAAAGAAAATGCGAAGAAGTTCTTTAATATAAAATAAGTAAATTAAAAATAAAATTTACAATTATACAAAAATAATAGTTATAAATATAGAAAAAGCATACCATTCAGTTTGAATGGTATGCTTTTTTTATTTGTAATATTATAATTTTTTATTAGTTTTACAACATACTTCTTAACATTGTTAAAAAAGAATTTACAAGATATTCACTAGAATTAACTCAAACATAATATCCATTTAACTTAGATTGTATATTATATTCTTAGAAATAAGTAAATAAAGGAAAGATTAAGGAGGCAAAATTTTGCATACAGTTGATAGTACTAAGATATTGATAAATATGAACTATGAGAAATTAGAGCAAATATATTTAATGATAAAAAATACATCAAGCATTTCTATAATTAAAGCCCCTAGCTTAGCTACAGTGATGGTGAGAGCCAACGAAAGTGTAAAAAATACTACATTTAATTTAGGAGAAATACTAGTTACAGAGTGTAGTGTTAAGGTAGATGAAAGCTTAGGTTATGGTATAGTTGCAGAAAATAATGAAAAAAAAGTTATTTGCTTGGCAACTATAGATGCAGTTTTACATAGCAATAATAATAAATTTGATGAATTAAAGAACTACATAAATAAAAGTATCTGTGAAGAAAGTTTAAGATATGAGCAAGAACTTATTAATGAATTTAGTTTAATTAATAAAACAAAAGTCCAATTCAATACTATGGATTAAGTAGGAGGAGAATCATGGTAAGTTACACGCAAGAAATATATAGAAAGTTGCTAGATAGTGCTTCATTTCCTGGGAAATTAAATAACATCAATAATATAAATATAGAAAATAATACAAAATTATCAAATGGAGCAATTGGTATAGCAATTACTTTATTAGACCAAGAAGTTACCTTCTATATAGAAAACTGTACTAAAGAAGATATAAAAAATATAAGAGCGCTGACAATGTCAAACCAAGTAAATTACAATAAATCAGATTATCTGTTTTTAGATATTAATTCAGAATTAGATATACTACAAATTAAAATAGGTTCTTTTGAATATCCTGATGAAAGTACAACTATAATACACCAAGTAAATGAACTATCAACAGATTATAAAGATAAATTCATAAGACTTTATTTAAGTGGTCCTGGTATAAAATCTAAAAAGAATTTATATATAGATGGAGTTAAACAAGAATTCTTAGAAAGATTACTTATGATAAATAAAGACTATCCGACAGGGGCAGATTTGATTTTAATAGATAACAAAGGAGAACTTGCATTTATACCAAGGTCATCAAAATTAAGTTGGGAGGTATTATAATAATGGCTTATGTGGCAGTTAAAGGTGGAGAAGAAGCTATATTACAGGCTAAAAATATACTTGAATTTTATAGAATAAAAGGAGAAAGCCTACCAATAGATGTAAAACAAATTAAAGAGCAAATGTCTTATGCTGTGGACAAAGTGATTTCTGAAGGAAGTCTATACAATAAGGAATTATCTGCATTAGCTATAAAACAGGCTCAAGGTGATATATTAGAAGCATCTTTCTATATAAGAGCATTAAGGTCAACAATGCCTAGAGTAACCTATTCAGAACCTATAAATACAGAAGAAATGAGAATAGGTAGAAGAATATCAGCTACATTTAAAGATATACCAGGAGGGCAGTATCTTGGAGCAACTAGAGATTATGAAAATAGAATACTAAATGTAGAGTTGCTTAAAGAAGATGAAGAAAAAAATAGAGATTTTAAAGCTAACTATATAAATGACTTAGAAAAAGTGAATGAAATACCTAAATTCACAAAAGTATCTAATATATTTAGAAAAGAGAATTTGTTGGAAGAGGATACTTATGAAGATAAATTAGAAGAAGTAATAGATGATATTACAAGAAACAGCCTAAGATTTCCAGTTTCTAGGTCAGCTAAATTGCAGGCACTTACTAGAGGTGAAAGTGGAGCCGTATCAGGGTTTGCTTATTCTATTGTAAGAGGTTTTGGTGATGAACATCCATATATAAGTGAACTTAGGACAGGAGATGTATATATAAAAATAAAACATCCCATTTATGAAGATGAGCAAATAACAATCGGAGAAATGTTAGTTACTGAGTGTGAAATAGTATCAAAAGCATCACAAAGTAAGTCTGAAAATTCTAAAAATAAATCGGGAGATATAAATAAAATGTCTTTAGGATATGGTCTTTGTATGGGAAATAATGAAAATAAGGCTATATCTATGGCTATACTAGATAAATCTTTGGAACCAAATAGTGAAAAATTAGCCCAAGATGAAGAATTTGTATTACTTCATATAGATGGTATAGATTCATTAGGGTTTATATCTCACTTTAAGCTTCCTCACTATGTAGATTTTAAAGCAGATGTAGAAAGAATAAAATAGGATATGGAGGGAAATTAAGTGATATATAACTATGGTTTTTTAGATGAAAATACAAAAAAAGAAATCCGAAGAAAAATACTAAAAGCAGTTTCAATACCTGGTTATCAAGTACCTTTTGGTTCAAGAGAATTACCTATTGCTAAGGGATGGGGGACTGGAGGACTACAACTAACCCTATCATTGCTTGGTGAAAGTGATGTAGTAAAAGTGATTGACCAAGGAAGTGATGATTCTACAAATGCTTGTAATATAAGAAATTTTATTTCAAGTGTAAGTAATGTAGAAACTACAAAAGATACATTAAAATCTACATTGATTCAAACAAGACATAGAATACCAGAAGAAAAATTAACGTCTAATCAAATACTGATATTTCAAGTGCCAATACCAGAGACACTTAGAATAGTAGAGCCTAGTGAAGTAGAGACAAGAAGAATGCATTCAGAAGAAGATTACAGTAGGATGTGGGTATATCTGTATGAAGATATAGTTAAATTTGATGATATATCAATAGCAGCAGAGTATCCATGTAAAGTAAATGATAGATATTTAATGAATCCATCGCCAATACCAAGATTTGATATAAAGAAATTAAACATGTCAGATAACTTATTTTTATTTGGTGCAGGTAGAGAAAAGAGAATATACGCTATACCTCCATACACAAAGGTAGAACCTTTAGAATTTGATGACTATAAATTTGAAGAGGAAAAGTTTGAAGGAAAACATTGTAGTTTATGTAAAAGTTCAAATACATTTCTAGATGAAGTATATGATGGTGATACTAATGAAAAGTACTATAGCTGTTCTGATACAAGTTATTGTGAAAAAGTTAGGTTAAGAAATGATGGCGTAGATGTGGCAATTGGAGGTGCTTGGAATGAGTAGTGCAAAACTAGGCGAAGACAAAAAAATAGAAAATATAGATAAACAAGTGTTAATAGGAAAAAATATTAATCTTATTTATGGAGATGGATGTGAAAAGTGTTTTGAGAGTACAGGATATGAAAGTAATAATATATGTAAATATTGTGGTTCTATAGTTGCATGTAATAATGTAAATCTTGAACTTTATGAAGGAGAAGTTCTTGGTATTGTTGGAGAATCTGGTTCAGGAAAAAGTACATTGTTAAAGATTTTGTTTTTTCAAGAGAATGCAAATAGTGGAGAAGTGTACATATCAAATTATGACAATTGTACAAATATATTAGAACTCTCAGACCAAAAAAAGAGGTACATAAAGAATCATTTTATGGGTATTGTATATCAAAATCCCCATCTTGGTTTAAATTTGAATTTTAGTAGTGGTGGTAATATAGCAGAGAAATTATTAATGGCTAATATATATAATGTTGAGAAAATAAGAGATAGGGCTAAAGAGCTTCTAGTAAAGACTAATATACCTGTAGAAAGAATAGACCACAAACCGAAATATTTTAGTGGGGGAATGCAACAAAGAGTTCAAATAGCAAAAGCACTTTCTAATAATCCTCCAATACTTTTATTAGACGAAGTTACAACAGGACTGGATGTTTCTGTACAAGCTGAGGTATTAGATTTAATAAGGGAAATACAAAGAGAGCTTAAAATCTCTATGATAGTAGTATCTCATGACTTTGATGTTATAAAAATGCTTGCTGATAGGACAATTGTTATGAAAAATGGAAGTGTAATCGAATCTGGTTTAACAGACCAAATAATGGAAGACCCACAGCATCCATATACTCAGCAACTTATAAATTCACTACTATAAATAATATTTGTAAATAAGTAAAATGGGGGTTTTAAATAAAATGGAAGAAATTATACTTGAAGTAAATAATTTTAGCAAAGATTTTGAATTACATGCATTAAATAAAACTATAAAAGCGTGTAGTGAAATAAATTTTACAATTTCCAAAGGTGAATTTTTAGGAATAATAGGAAAATCTGGAGCGGGAAAGTCTACTATATTAAAAAGCATTTATAAAACATATATCCCAACGACTGGAGAAATAATATTTAACTCAGAAATATATGGAAAGATAGATTTATCTACAATTGGTGACAGAGAAATGATAAATCTTAGAAAAAAGGAAATAGGATATGTATCACAGTTTTTAAAAACACTTCCACGAATAACGGCTATTGAGCTAGTAGTACATTCTTTAATTGAGAGTGGATTTGAAAAAGATTGTGCATATGATATGGCAAAAGATATACTAACTCAGTTTGAAATAAAGGAAAACTTGTGGGATGCTTATCCGAATAATTTTTCTGGCGGAGAAAAATTAAGATTAAATCTAGCACAAGCTATGGTCAAAAAACCTAGGCTTTTGTTACTTGATGAACCAACTGCATCACTTGATAATCAATCTAAAATATACGTAAAAGAAAAAATGTTGGAACTTAAAAATCAAGGAACTACAATGATAGGGATATTTCATGATATAGAATTTATGGAGACCGTTATAGATAAAACATTTACTATGACAAAAGGCACTATAAGTGAAAGTGGGGTAGCTTAGATGGTAAAATTAATTCATAATGCAAATATTGTATTGGAAGATAAAATATTAGAAAATGGCCATTTAATTATAGAAGGAGATACAATAAAGAAAGTCTCAAATGATAAGATTGATTATTTACTAGATTTCAACGAGATAGATGAAATAATAGATGCAAAAAACTTATATGTTATACCTGGTATCATAGATATTCATAGTGATGCTATTGAAAAGGAAATAGAGCCAAGACCAAGTACATTATTACCATTTAATATGGCATTTTATGAACTAGATAAAAAACTACCTGCAAATGGAATAACAACAGTTTATCATTCTATATCTTTGGGTGATGGAGTAGGAGTTAGAAGTATTGATAATTCTTTGGAAATGATTGAAAATATCGATTCGTACAAAAATATAAATAGTAAGAATATAAATCATAAAGTTCACTTAAGGTATGAAGTGTTATACCATGAAGGTTTAGAGAAGGTGTCAGAGTTGTTAGAAGAAGATAAAATAGACTATTTATCTATAATGGACCATTCTCCAGGACAAGGTCAGTATACAAATCCAAAGTTCTATAGAGAGTATGCTACTAAGGTATGGGGAGTAACAGAAAATTATGTAGATACATGGTTAGATGACTTAGTAGATTTACATGATAATTTAGATTGGAATAAAATAGCCAGTGTTATAGGAGTGGCAAAAACTAAAAATATAAATGTTGCATCACATGATGATGATACGTTAGAAAAAATGGATTTTATAAAAAATATAGGAGTTAATGTATCTGAATTTCCTATAACTCTTGAAGTTGCAAAATATTCAAAGAAACTGGGTGTTTTAACTTGTTTAGGTGCCCCAAATATTGTAAGAGGGAAATCTCATAATAACAACTTAAAGGCAATGGATGCTATATTGGAAGACTGTTGTGATATTGTTTGTTCAGACTATCTTCCATCAGCAATGATAAAGTCCATGTGCATAGTTGCACAAGAAACTAACAATCTAAATAAAGCAGTTAACCTATTTACTTCAAATCCAGCTAAAGCAGTTGGTATATATGGTGAAAGAGGTAGCATAAAAGAAAATAAAAAAGCGGATTTAGTTTTATTGGATATTGATAGTGAGTATCCAAGAGTTGTAAATACTATTGTAAATGGAAAAACAGTTTATAAAAGGGAGGTATAAAGATTGTTAACAGATTTACATTGTCATACAAGCATATCAGATAATAACTTCACTACAGAAGAAATAATTAAGAGAGCATCAGAAAATAATATAAGTGTTTTAGCAATAACAAATCATGATACATTGTCTGGATTAGATGAAGCTATCATATTGGGAGAAAATTATGGAATAACTATAATACCAGGTATAGAAATATCAGCATACGATTATAAAAACAGAAAAAGAGTTCATATCTTGGGATATAACATAGATTTAAATAGTCAAGAAATAAAAAATTTATGTAATCCAATGGTTTGTGATAGACATAAAGCATCTGTTAAGATGGTAAATAAAATTATAGATTTAGGATATAAAATATCTCTAGAAGATGTAAAGAAATATTCATCAAAGACTGGAATATTTAAACAACATATAATGAAAGCACTTATAGATAAAGGATACACAGATAAAATATATTCAAGTTTATATAAAGAGTTGTTTCATAGAGGAAATGGTAAGGCGTATGTATCTTTAAAATATGTAGATTATAAAGATGCAATAAGAGCTATAAAAAGTTCTGGTGGAATTTGCGTACTAGCTCATCCTGGGCAAATGGACAATTTTAATGCTATTGAAGATATGGTGAATGTTGGATTAGATGGGATAGAAGTGTATCATCCATCTCACAATAAAGACTTAGAAAAAGAGTCACTTTCTTATGCTAAGAAATACAACTTAGTTGTTACAGGAGGCTCAGATTATCATGGGCTTTACTCTCAGCATGAGTGTGACCTAGGAAGTAAAAGCTTAAATAGAGAAGATTTATTTAAGTTTAGGTTAGCCTTAGGAGGGGTTTTATAAATGTCTTTTTTACAAGTTAAAGATGTAAGTAAAAGTTATGGACAAGCTAAAGTGCTAAAAGACATATCTATTGATATTGAAAAAGGAGAGTTTATTTGTTTATTGGGACCAAGTGGATGTGGGAAAAGTACATTGCTTAGGATAATTGCAGGGCTTGAAGACAAACATGATGGAAAAATAATAATAAATGATAAAGATATGACAAACTCACCACCTGAAAGTAGAAATTTTGGTATAGTTTTTCAGTCATATGCACTATTTCCAAATATGACTGTTTACAAAAACATAGCTTTTGGCTTAGAAAATAAAAATATAAATAAATCTAATATTGATAAGAAAGTTAATGAAGTTTTAGAGGTAGTAGAATTAAGTGGATATGAGAAAAAGTATCCCTCTCAATTATCAGGAGGGCAACAACAGAGAGTCGCACTAGCTCGTGCAATTGCTCTAGAGCCAGATTTTTTACTTCTTGATGAACCATTATCTGCATTGGATGCAAAAGTAAGATTGAAACTTAGGGAACAGATTAGAAGCTTACATAGAAAACTGGGTATTACTACTATAATGGTAACTCACGACCAAGAAGAGGCACTTTGCTTGGCGGATAAAATGGTTGTTATGAATAGTGGAGAAATAATACAGGTTGGGACTCCAAAAGAAGTATATAAAAATCCAGAGACCCCTTTTGTAGCTGATTTTATAGGAACAATAAACTTTATAGATGATGGTATTAATAAGATAGCTATCAGACCAGAAGATATAAAAGTAGAATTTAATAGAGATTCTAAAGACAATGATATCAAAGTTGGAGAGATTTTAGATATTGAATTTAGAGGATTTAACTATAGAATTACAGTTGAGTATTGTTCTAAGAAAATAAAATTAGATATAGTTTCAAAAGTTGCAGAACAAATGAAACTGTGTATAGGGTCTAAAATAAATTTTAAAATTCCCAAAGAAGGAATTGTAGAATATAAATCAGAGGGATGTGCTTAATAGCTAGGGGTGAATAAATGATAACAACAAAAAACAAAAGAAGGATAAGTGATAGTACAATACAAAAATGTTTTTTAATTTTTTCGCTAATTATACTAATAGTATTTATATTGTTTCCTTTAGTATCATTATTAAAAAATGCATTTTTAGATACAAGTGGAAACTTCATAGGTATTTCAAATTTTAGTAAATATGCTGAAAATCCAAGTCTTATAGCATCATTTAAAAATTCAATTTTTGTATCTACAGTTTCATCTTTAATATCACTATGTTTAGCATTTATCTATTCATATGCAATAACAAGAACAAATATAAAATTTAAGAATTTTTTTAAAACTATGGGAATGTTTCCCCTTTTTGCACCAACTATGTTATATGGTATTTCACTTATATACCTGTTTGGAAATAAAGGAATATTTACAACAATGGGATTTGAGATACCATTATATGGACCATTAGGAATAATTGTCTCTCAAATACTGTTTACATTTCCACAAGCTTTTTTAATACTATCCGTTGCTCTTTCAATGGCAGATTATAGACTTTATGAAGCAGCAGATAGCTTAGGGGCTAGTGATTTTAAAAAGTTTTTTAAAATTACAATTCCAGGCATAAAGTACTCACTAGTAAGCTCCTTCTTTGTATCCTTTATACTTGCATTTACAGACTTTGGAGCAGCAAAAGTAGTCGGAGGAAACTATAATGTGTTAGCTACAGAGATATATAAGCAAGTAGTGGGGCAGTTTAACATACCAATGGGAGCAACTGTTTCTATGGTAATGTTGATTCCTGTACTAATAGCTTTTACATTAGACAAGGTGGCAAGTAAAAAACAAGGAATGACTATAACAGCAAAATCTATGCCTTATAAAATTAAAGAAAACAAATTTAGAGATAGAGTATTTTTAATAGCATGTAGTTTTATAACTTTATTAATCTTCATTTTGATATTTGTTTCAGTTATAGGTTCAGTCATAAAATTATGGCCATATAACCTAAGTTTTACAATGGAACATTATACATTTAAAGGTATTTTAGGAAGCGGATTAAAAACCTATTTAAGCAGTTTAAAAATATCAACATTAACAGCTATATTTGGAACTATATTTGTGTTTTTTAGTGCATACATGATAGAAAAAGTAGATAAGTTTCCACGATTAAGACAAACAGCTTACTTTTTATCTATGATACCAATGGCATTACCAGGTCTAGTGCTAGGAATATCATATATAACTTTTTTTAACTCAGTAAGTAATCCACTAAATTTCCTATATGGTGGTACAGCTATACTTGTCATAGTAAATATAGTACATTTTTACTCTGTTTGCTTTATAACTTCAAATTCGTCACTAAAAATGTTGGATAGAGAGTATGAGTTAGTTGCAAAATCTATAAATATTCCCTTTTATAAAGTGTTTTTCAACATCACAGTACCAATGTCTATAACATCAATACTTGAGATAGTAGTATATTATTTTGTAAATTCAATGGTTACTGTTTCAGCATTAATATTTTTATATACTCCTCAGACTCAGACTGCATCAATATCCATATTGAAGTTAGATGAGATAGGATATATAGGACCATCAGCAGCTATGGCAGTATTAGTGCTTTTAACAAATATAATAGTAAGACTTTGCTATGAATTCGTAACAAAAAAATTAAAAAATAATACACAAAAATGGCAACAAAAAGATGTTGCATAGGGGAGGTAAAGATGAAATTTAAGAAGCTAGTTTCTTTAGGAGTATTATCAACACTTTTATTGAGTGTAATAACAGGATGTAGCACTGCCTCATCAGGTGGAGACTCAAAGTCTGATAGTAAAACAAAAGGTGATTTAACAGTTTACACAGCAATCGAAGAAGACAGTATAGACCCATATTTAGCTACATTTAAAGAAAAATACCCAGATATTAAATTAAATGTTGTTAGAGCATCAACAGGAGATATAACAGCAAGACTATTAGCAGAAAAAGATAACCCTCAAGCAGATATTGTATGGGGGATTGCTGCCACAAGCTTGCTAGTTGCAGATGACCAAGGAATGTTAGAACCATACGCTCCAGAAGGGTCTGATAAGATAGACCCTGCATTTAAAGATGATAAAGAAGTACCTTCATGGGTTGGAATAGATGCTTGGATGACAGGTATAACAGTAAATACTAAAGAATTAAAAGATAAAAATATACCAGTTCCTAGTTCTTATGAAGATTTGATAAAGCCAGAATATAAAGGTCTTATATCTATGCCTAATCCATCTTCTTCTGGTACAGGATATTTAACGGTATCAGCGCTTATACAAATTATGGGAGAAGAAAAAGCATGGCAATATATGGATAAGTTACATGAAAATATTGGTGTATATACTCAATCAGGTTCAGCTCCAGCTACATCAGCAGCTTCAGGAGAGTATCCTATAGGGATATCTTTTGGATACAGAGGCATAAAATTAAAAGAAGAAGGTTATCCAGTAGAAGTAGTGTTTCCAAAAGAAGGTTCTGGATGGGATATAGAAGCAAATGCTCTTGTAAAAAAAGATAATATAAAAGAAGCTTCTAAGGTATTTTTAGATTGGGCAATAAGTAAAGATGCAATGAATGAGTATTCTAAGAACTATGCAGTTACTACAGTTGATACAGGAAATCCAATCCCAGAAGGATTCCCTAAAAAGCCATTAGAACAAATGATAGATAATGATTTAAAATCAGCAGCAAAAAATAGAGAAACTATATTAAATAAATGGATATCAAAATATGATGGAAAGACAGAAAAGGAAAGTTAAATTCATTAATAAAATACAATAAAAAAGAGCCTAGAATATAAAATTTATATCTAGGCTCTTTTAATGTATATTTGTCCTGAGTTCTACATCTTTTTCTATAAATCATTAATATTAAAAAAGAAAATTGTATGGATGATATAATATTAATACAGGTAATGCTACATGGGACTTATTGTTGCTTATAGGTGATTCAATAGAATATAATAGTGAATATATTTATCTAGTAGGAATAAATTTTTCTTAAACTATAGATTTCTAAATAAAAATAAATAGGTTAGTGCCTTGATTAAATTAAATAAAAACCTTAAAATAAAGAGATGTAAACAAAAACTAAAAACAAATAAAAGGTGAATTTATATGATAAAAGAGATAATAGTAGTAGAGGGAAGAGATGATGTTACAGCTGTTAAGAGAGCAATAGATGCAGAACTTATAACCACAGGTGGATTTGGATTTCCAAAAGGAGTAATGGAGCGTATAAAATCAGCTAATGAAAGACGAGGAGTTATAATATTTACCGACCCAGATTTTGCAGGTGAAAAAATAAGAAAAAAAATAGCATCAGAAGTTCCAGGATGTAAACATGCGTTTTTACCAAGAGAAGAAGCTAAAAAGGATGGAGATATAGGTATAGAAAATGCTACTCCTAAAAGTATAATAGCAGCTTTAAATAAAGTTAGAACTGAAAGTACAGAGAAAAGAGATGAATTTAAACAAGTTGATTTGATTAGAAATGGTCTTATAGGAAATGAAGATGCATCATCTAGGAGAGATGCACTTGGTAAAATACTTGGGATTGGTTATGGAAATGCAAAGCAATTTTTAAATAGATTAAATAATTATGGTGTTGAAAGAGAAGAATTTATAAGTGCATTAAAACAAATTTAAATGTAAGCATGTATGATATGAAAAAAATATATAAAAAATAAATATAAAATTATGGAGTAATTTAAAATAAATTATCTTTAATAAATATTTTGCTTTAAACACATGTAAATAAGTATAATTAATAGGATAAAATCTTAAAATAAGTTAAAAAGGAGTAAACGATGGATAGACTATCTTCACACAGTGCAACGAAAGAAGTAGTACAAAAACATAATTTTAAATTTTCAAAGTCTTTAGGTCAGAATTTTTTAATAGATAGTAATATAATAGATAAAATATTGGATGGAGCTAGAGTTACAGAAGGAGATAACATAATAGAAGTAGGTCCTGGGATAGGTACACTTACTCGTGAAATGGGTAAGGTAGCAGAGAAAGTGGTAGCTATAGAAATTGATAGAAACTTAATTCCTATATTGAAAGATACCTTATCAGATTTAGAGAATATAGAAGTTATAAACCAAGATATATTAAAAGTAGATATACAAGAACTAGTAAAAGATAAATTAAATGGTGGACCAGTTAAGCTTGTAGCAAATCTTCCATATTATATAACTACACCAATAGTTATGAAATTTTTAGAAGAGGATATACCTGTAACGGATATAGTAGTTATGGTTCAAAAAGAAGTTGCAGATAGAATGAATGCTGTTCCAAGTACAAAGGATTATGGAGCATTGTCCATAGCTGTTCAGTACTATTGTGAAACAGAAATTGTAGCAAAGGCTCCAAGACATATGTTTATACCACAACCCAATGTAGATTCAACGGTTATAGGTTTACATGTCAGAGCTGAAAAGAAATATGATGTTCATAATGAAGAACTATTTTTCAAGACAGTAAAAGCATCTTTTGGACAAAGAAGGAAGACTTTACTTAATTCATTGGGAGGCCTTGGTTTTCTTAATAAGGACGAAATAAGAGAAATATTAAAAGAAGCTAATATAGATGAAAAAAGACGTGGTGAAACTCTTAGTATAGAAGAGTTTGCAGTTCTTTCAAATATAGTAAATACAAAAGTATCTTCTAAATAGGAGGTACTTTTTTTTATTTTATTAACATATATTGTTTAGAGAAACTGTGTTAAGGGGGGATTGCAGTGGGTTCTAAAAGAAAGTTTAAAAGAGACTATATAATACTAGAAGCTAAAGACATAAACTTTAGATACAAAGAACGAGTACTGCCAAAAGCTTTTGCAAAAGTCGAAGTAAATGATGAAAAATCAATCATTGCATTATATGTAGAAAATCTAAAATATGTTAAAGATGGGTATAAAGCAGTAGCAATAAAAGGTGACCATGGATTAATAGACTTAGGAAATATAATTTTAAATGAACAAGGAAGAGGTGAATTTGTTTTAGATTTAGAGGATTATGATGAAGAAATAAAAGGAATTGCCTTATTGTATGAAAGAAATATTCCTCTAGTTGGGTTTAAGGGAAATAAGATTGAAAATTATGAGGACATATTATTCCAAGATGTAGAAGATGAAGAGTTAGCTGAAAGTGAAGAAGAGTATTTAGAAGAAGATATAGAGGTTGAAAGAGAAGAAGAGTACTTAGAAGAAGATGCTGATAATGAAGAAAACAGTGATAGTGACGAAGAATATATTATAGAAGAATATGATGAAGATGAATATGAAGATTATTGGGAAGATGATGAAACCGAAGAGGGAGAATTAAAGATAAGAGCAGATGTAGAAGATTCTAGTGATGATGAAATTGAAGAATTTAATAACTATAAGGAAATAGAAAATTATAACAAGGCTAAAGAAAATGAATTCTATGACGATATAGAATATGAAGATGAATATGATGAGGATGAAGAAGATTTTGAAATAAGACATGAAGAAAAGGTAGTTGCTTCTCAAAAAACTACTAAGTCAAAGAAAACTCAAAAAGAACAAAATAATGTTGAAAAAGTAAAAAGAGCCAATGGAATAAATCAAATAGATAGTGGGAATAAGCAAGCTGGAACATTACTTATGCCTAGACAAATAAAGAAAGGGTTAAAGCTATTTAGAGAAGTTAAGCCTTTTACAGCAGATTATATAGACAATACAAGATGGTGGAAAATAGAGGTAAACCCTACAACATTGTGTGGATATTCAATGCCTTATTTAGGATATTTAAATGTATTGAATTATACAATGTATAGTGATGCAGTTTTACATTCATATAAATATAGACATTACTTATTCGGAGTACAATATGATGAATATAATAAGAGAAAGCATTATATTTATGCTATTCCAGGTAATAGAAATGAACAACCAGATAATGGAAGTACAGGATTTTTGAGATATCAAGCTTGTGACCACAGAACCAATAGTTTAGGCTACTGGTTATGCTTTATAGATTCTAGACAGAGAAGTATAGTTAGATAAAACAATAAGAATGAAAGAATTTAACTTTAACTTTCATTTTAGTAAAGAAACTTAACTAAAATGATATAAAAGTTTAAAAACTATTGATAATATTTAAATATTACACTACAATATATGTTGAAATACCTATTATATTATGGAGGAAGATTATGATAAACGAGCAAAGAATTTTAAATGAGTTCCTTGAATTAATACAGATAGACAGTTTATCTTTAAAAGAGGGGAACGTAGCCAAAGTATTAGTTGAAAAGTTAGAAGAAATAGGTTGTTCAGTTGTAGTAGATAATGCTGGTGAAAAAGCAAATGGAGAAACAGGCAATATAATAGCTACTTTAAAAGGAAATAAAGAAGGAAAGAAAATATTATTTAGTTCACATATGGATACAGTAACTCCAGGAATAGGGGTAAAACCTATAGTGGATGAAGTAAATGGAATAATAAAAAGTGATGGGACTACAATATTAGGATCTGATGATAAAGCAGGTATAGCAGCTATATTAGAGGGATTAAGACAAGTAAAAGAAAATAATATAGAACATACTGATATTCAAGTTGTATTCTCTATATGTGAAGAATGTGGATTAGTTGGAGCTAAAAATTTAGACTATGCAAAAATAGATTCTAAATATGCCTTTGTATTAGATAGTGGTGGTTCTCCAGGAGAGATAATAGTAAAAGCTCCTGCACAAGATGTAATAAATGTTAAGATATTAGGAAAGACAGCTCATGCAGGTCTTGAGCCTGAAGCTGGTATAAGTGCTATAATGGTAGCTGCTAGAGCAATAGATAATATGAATTTACTTAGAATAGATGAAGAAACAACTGCTAACATAGGAATTATAAATGGTGGAACAGCTACAAATATAGTAACAGGAGAAGTTAACATAGTTGCAGAAGCTAGAAGTCTAAAAGAAGATAAATTAGATGTTCAAACTAAACATATGGTAGAAACTTTTGAAAAAGCTGCTAAGGATTTTGGAGCTAAAATTGAAATAGATGTAAATAGAGCATATACTCCAATAGATGTTAATGAAGATTCAGAAATAATACAACTTGCAAAAAAAGCATTTTCAAATTTAGGAATAGAAGGTCATACTGAATCTACAGGAGGAGGTAGCGATACTAATATATTAAGTAAAAATGGTATTGAAGCTATAACTCTAGGAATAGGTATGAAAAATGCGCATACATTAGATGAACATATAGCTATAAAGGATTTATATGATTCTGCCAAAATGGTAATAGAGATAATAAAAGAAGCATAAATTTAAATAATAGTGTATAATATATATATCGCCTAGCTCAAGCTAGGTGATTTTTCATTTTATAGAAGATTGATAATCTCTATTGAAAGTAAAAGATATACATTTGAATATAATAATAAATTTAATTTATGTTTAAGTATATGTTTTTAATAATATTTAGATTTGGTTTGTTAGGAGGAATAACAATGGAAACAAGGTATGAGGAAGCAAATAAAATAACAATACAATCAATAATTTGGAATATAGTCTTAACAATAATTAAGGTGATAGCTGGTATTATTGGTAATTCGAGTGCTATGATTGCAGATGGATTACATTCAGCCTCAGATATTATAAGTTCTATAGGTGTACTGATAGGTAATTATGTATCTTCTAGACCAGGAGATAAGGAACATAATTATGGTCACGAAAAGGCAGAGACATTGGTATCATTCGTATTATCAATATTACTTATATTTGTTTCTATAACAATAGGTATAGGGGCTATTAAATCATTATTTAACTTAGATGCATTGAGTGTTCCATCAATACTTCCGTTAATAGTGTCAGTCATCTCAATTTTGATAAAAGAGTATCAATATAGAATAACAATTAAAGTTGCTAAAAAGATAAATTCACCAGCTTTAAAAGCAGATGCTTGGCATCACAGGTCAGATGCTCTATCTTCAGTGGCTGCATTTATAGGTATAGGAGGTTCTATTTTAGGATTTAAACCATTAGACCCAATTGCATCAGTTGTAGTAGCAGTATTTGTGGCTAAGGTAGGAATCGATATACTTAGAAGTTCTGTAAATGAATTGATGGATGTTTCAGTTGATGAAGAAGAAAGAAGAGAATTAAAGTTTATTGTAGCAGATACAGAAGGTGTTAAAAATCTAGGAGATATAAAGACTAGAAAGCATGGAGCTATGGCATATGTGGACTTGACTATATGTGTTGATGAAAATCTCACAGTAAAACAGGGGCACGATATTGCTACTAAGTTGGAAAAACATATAATAAAACATATGGAATTTGTAAAAGGGATAACAGTTCATGTTGAACCATGCACTAATTGCCAAGGAAATAAGTGTATAAAATAATTATAGCTTAAAAAAAAGTGTAAAAAGTTATATAATTGTTTTATGACTATAAACTCTAGGGGTGGTTAAATGAGTAAGAAAAGAAAACTAAAGAAAAAAGCTGCAATATTAATAGGAGTAGTTGTTTTCTTTATAATATACTTTATATCCTTTAAAATAGGTCTAAACATGGAAAAGGATAAGAGTGAGGTTCCAAAGAAAGTAGAAACAGAGACAGAAGATAATAGGTCTTTAATGACTCAAATAAAAGAGAAAAAGAAAATTTATGTATCAGATAAAAATGTAGAAAACATAAAAATCGAAGAAGATATGTGGAACGAGATAAAGTTCTTTTTCTCAGAATTTAAGAAGGTGAGAAATACTACTTCTTATGAAGCAATTTATGAAGGGTATTCTGATGATGGAATTAAATTTTCTACAGACCTTAATTTTTTTAGAGTCTATACTGTAAATAAAGAGGAATATTATAAAGTTCCAATTGATTCCAAAAATTCTTTTAAGAAGCTTTTAGATGAGAGTATATATACTTCATTTGACCTTTTGAGTCACTATAAAGACTGGAAAGAGGTCACTATAACTTATGGAAAAGAAACTAAGAAGGTTCATAAATGGAAGTTTGATGATTTAGCACATAAGATGATTTCAAAAAGAGTTGTAGGAAAGGTTCAGCCAGAAAAAAGCAAGGAAAGAAGTGATTATAATTTCAGTATAAATATAAAAGGTGAAAATTTTGCTGTGAAAGTAGATACAATGGGCAAGGATTATGTAAAAGTTACTTCTAAAAAAACTGTCTCTTACTACGAGGTTCATACAAGTTTATTTGATTATCTTAAAAATGAAATATTTGAGATTGGAAAGAAATAAAATATTAAGAAGGCTATCAAGCGATTATATCATTTGATAGCCTACATTAATTTTTATATGTTATTTTTAGTTACATACTATTTTTCAACTAGTAAGTCTGCAACCTTATATATTGGACCAGCACCAGCAGTTATTACTAAATCATTATCATTAACATTTTCACGTAAATATTTTACTATATCTTCAAATTCTTTTATGTAGATAGCATCTACGTTGTTTTGATATAATTTTTCAACTAAATCTTTAGAGTGTATATCTCCTGGATCATCTTCTCTTGCAGCATATATGTCTGTTATGATAACTTTATCAGCAGCATAGAAAGCTTCTGAAAATTCTCCTAAAAGAGATTTTGTTCTAGTGTAAGTATGTGGCTGGAAGATGCACCATAAAGTTGATTTTTTTAACTTTTTAGCAGCAGCTAAAGTAGCCTTTAATTCAGTTGGATGATGTGCATAATCATCTATTACTAAGGCATTTTTGTAGTATCCTTTAGATTCAAATCGTCTTCCTACACCTTTATATATTTTTAAATTTTTTCTTATAGTCTCTAAATCAATACCAGAAACAAGAGCTGCCATTATAGCAGAAGAAGCATTGTATATATTATGAAGACCATATACAGAAAGCTCGAATTCTCCCAAATCTTTTCCTTGATACTCTATTTTAAATATCCCATGACCACTATTATCAAAATGTATGTCTTTTATTACAGCATCATTGTCAGAATCTCTACCATATTTTATAATAGTAGCTTTGACATCATATAATATGTCATCTACATTTTCATCATCACCATTTATTATGAAATATCCATCTGGAGGTAAAAGTTTACCAAATTTATTAAAAGAAGCTTTGATTTCGTCTATACCTGAGAAATAATCAAGATGGTCTTCCTCAACATTTAAAACTATAGATATCTTAGGATTAAAATTAAGGAAACTATCTACATATTCACATGCCTCAGTTATAAAATGGTTAGAATTACCTATCTTAACATTACCACCTATCATGCTTAAGTTACCACCAACTAGTATAGTTGGGTCTAAGTCTGCATATTCAAAAATTGTAGACAACATAGATGTTGTAGAAGTCTTTCCATGTGTACCAGAAACTGCTATAGAGTTTTTATATTCTCTCATAATCTGGCCTAAAAAAGTAGCTCTGTTCATTATTAATTTATTCTTTTCTCGAGCAGCTATAAGTTCTTCATTATCTGGGTGAACTGCTGCAGTATAAACAACCATATTTACATCATCTGATATATTTTCTTTTTTTTGACCGATATAGATGTTTGCCCCTTGATCCCTAAGTTTGTCTAATAGATATGATTCGTTTGAATCCGAACCTGAAACCTGATAACCCTTATTGATACATATTTCGGCTAATGCACTCATGCTGATACCGCCAATTCCTATAAAGTGTATATTCATAATAAAACCACCTTTCTTTTTAATTAAGTCCTACAATATGAACTATTTTTGTGGTATAATAATATAATGTTCAATATTTTATAATTAATATGCATATAATATTATATGTATTTTATTTTTGAATATAATAAAACATAAGTAATATTATACCACAATACGAATTGTTATGCATTATTTAGTTTAAGGTTATATAAAGGTATTTGTAGGAGGAAATAGTAATGAAATTTAAAAGAACAGAGAGAATTGGAGCAATAGTTAAAATACTATCTGATAATCCAAATAAAATATATACATTAAGTTATTTTACAAATCAATTTAATGCAGCAAAATCCACAATAAGTGAAGATTTATTAGTTGTAAAAAATGTATTTGAAAAACTACATTTAGGGAAAGTTATAACTATCTCAGGTGCAGCAGGAGGAGTAAAATATATACCTAAAACTTCTATAGCAGAAAATGCAGAGTTTTTAATGGAATTATGTGAGAAAATATGTGACACATCTAGAATACTATCTGGTGGTTTTTTATACTTAATTGATTTAATTTATGACCCTACAATAGCTGCTAAGATAGGAAAAATATTTGCTTCAAACATTGAATATGTAGATGCAGATTATGTTGTAACAATGGAAACAAAAGGTATACCTATGGCACTTATGACTGCAAAGGCTATGAATTTGCCTTTAGTTATAATAAGGAAAGACATAAAAGTATCAGAAGGTCCTACCCTTAGTATGACATATGTAAGTGGAAATAATTCGAAGGTTGAGAGTATGAGTTTACCAAGAAGGGCTCTTAAACCAGATAGTAAAGTTATAATTATAGATGATTTCATGAGGGGTGGAGGTACTATAAAAGGAATGGTAGACCTTATGAATGAATTTGGAGCAGAGGTTATAGGTACTGGAGTATTTATATCTACAACAAATCCTTCAGAAAAAATGGTAAAAGATTATATATCACTAATTCAGTTAGATGTTACTGGAGATAAAATAGTAGTTGAACCAAATTTAAAAACTTTTAAAGATGAATATAGAAATGAAGAATTAGATGAAGAAAATGATTCAGAATTTGAATTTGAAATAGATGAAGATTAATAAAAAAAATATTTAGAAAAATATGTAAAAATAAAAAGAGGATATCCCTAGTTGTCCATAGAATTACTTAAAAAACAGTTTATATTAATTTATTCCAACAATAATAATTTTAATATAAATTAATTTCTGTCAAAATCAAAGGGGGATATATTGGTATGAAGATAACTGACGTAAGAGTAAGAAAATTAACAGAAGAAGGCAAGATGAAATGTATAGTTTCAATAACTTTTGATAATTTGTTTGTAGTGCATGATATAAAAGTTATAGAAGGCCACAATGGGTTATTTATAGCAATGCCTAGCAGAAAAGTAGGCGAAGGAAATTTCAGAGACATAGCTCATCCAATAAATGCAGAAATGAGACAAGTTTTAGAAGATGCAGTTTTACAAGCGTATCATGAAGCATTAGTTCAATGGGAAGTAGCTGCTGAATAACAATAAATATAAAATGGAGAGAGCCCGAACATTTAGGCTCTTTTTAAATGTAGAATTTGCATTAAAATATGTACTTTTTAGTAAAAAAGTGCTATATTATTAGTGATAATGTATATGTTGTATACAAATTGTTAAATAAATGTATTATAATGTATATTGATTGAGATAATAATACGAATAAAATTAAATTAGATTGAATGGAGTGTATCAATGAACTTTAAAGCTATAATCCTTGCCGCTGGCAAAGGAACAAGAATGAAGTCTAAATACCCAAAAGTTATACATAAAGTATGCGGAAAAGAAATGGTCAACCATATTATAGATGTTTCAAAAAAATCAGGTGTAAAGGATACTGTTGTAATTTTGGGGCATGAAGCGGATGTAGTAAAAGAAAAACTTGCAGAAGAAACTATGATAGCTATGCAAACAGAACAGCTTGGAACAGGACATGCTGTAAAAATGGCTAAAGAATATATAAATGATGACGATATAATAGTTGTACTTTGTGGAGATACTCCACTTATAAAGGAAGAAACATTAAAGAAATTATTTGATTTCCATATAGAAAATAAATATCATGCCACAGTTCTTACAACAAAAGTTGGAAATCCAACAGGTTATGGTAGAATAATAAGAGATAAGAAGGGTGACCTTCTTAAAATAGTGGAACAAAAAGATGCAAATTCAGAAGAAAAAATGATAAGTGAGATAAATTCTGGGATATACTGTTTTAATGGAAAGAGTCTTAGAGAAGCATTAGATTTGTTAAATAATAACAATGCACAAGGTGAATATTATTTAACTGATACTGCTAAAATAATGAGAGACAAGGGCTTAAAAGTTGGTGCATTTGCAGGTTCAACTATTGAAGAACTTATGGGTGTTAACTCAAGAGTGGAATTATCAAAGGCAGAAGAAATTATGAGAAGAAGAATAAATGAATCTCATATGGTAAATGGAGTGACTATAATAAACACTAACTCTACCTACATAGAATCTGATGTTGAGATAGGTAATGATACTATAATATATCCAGGGGTTATGTTACAAGGAAAAACAAAGATAGGTTCAGATTGTATAATTGGAATGAACTCATCTATAACAAACTCAGAAATAGGAAATGGGACAGAAATAAAAAATTCAACGATACTTGATAGTAAAGTTGGAGATAATACTACTGTTGGACCATATGCATATTTAAGACCGAAAACTAACTTAGGAAACAATGTAAAAATAGGTGATTTTGTAGAGGTAAAAAATGCTGTTATAGAAGATGGTTCAAAAGCATCTCATCTTTCTTATATAGGAGATGCGCATGTTGGAAAAAATGTAAATATTGGATGTGGAGTAGTATTTGTAAACTATGATGGTAAAAATAAATTTAAGTCAATAGTTAAAGATGATGCGTTTATAGGTTCAAATTCTAATTTAGTTGCACCAGTAGTTGTAGAAGAAAAAGGATATATAGCAACAGGTTCAACAATAACACATGATGTCCCAGATGGAGCTTTAGCAATAGCAAGACAAAGACAAGTTGTTAAAGAAGGATGGGTAGAAAAGAAGAATCAAAAAGATAATCAAGGTAAGTAGTTATTTAGTTTATTATTTTGGCTAATAAAATTAGCTCGAAATTATTATAAATTATATTCATTAGGATTTTAAAATTTTCAGGAGGGTTACATAAATGAATACTAGCGGAAGCGAGATTAAAATTATTGCAGGTAATTCATCGAAAGAGTTAGCACAAAAAATAGCTGACTATATAGGTGTATCAGTGCTAGACTGTGAAGTAGGTACATTTAGTGATGGTGAAATATGTGTAAACATGAATGAGACAGTAAGAGGTTGTGATGTGTTTGTAGTACAATCTACTAATAGTCCAGTAAATGATAACTTAATGGAGTTATTAATCTTAATTGATGCATTAAAGAGAGCATCAGCAGGAAGAATAACAGCAGTTATTCCTTACTATGGATATGCAAGACAAGATAGAAAAGCTAAGGCAAGAGATCCAATCACTGCTAAATTAGTTGCAAACTTAATAACTGCTGCTGGGGCAGACAGAGTATTAACAATGGATTTACATGCAGCTCAAATACAAGGATACTTTGATATACCACTAGACCACTTATTAGGTGGAACAATATTAGCAGATTACTTCAATGAAAAGAAAATAGAAGATTTAGTAGTAGTATCTCCAGATTTAGGAAGTGTTACTAGATCAAGAAAGTTTGCTAATACTTTAAATGGAGAAGTTCCAATAGCGATAATAGATAAGAGAAGACCAAAAGCTAATGTATGTGAAGTTATGAACTTAATAGGTGATGTTAAAGGTAAAAATGTTATACTATTAGATGATATGATAGATACAGCTGGAACAATCGTTAATGCTGCAAATGCGCTTAAAGAGTTTGGAGCAAAAGATGTTTATGCTTGTTGTACTCATGGTGTATTATCAGGACCAGCTATTGAAAGAATTTCTAATTCAGAAATAAGTGAGTTAATAGTTCTTGATACTATACAACTTCCTGAAGAAAAAAGAATAGATAAGATAAAAATAAAAACAGTAGCTCCTTTATTTGGAGATGCTATAAGAATGATATTCTCTAATGAATCAGTAAGTAAATTATTTTAATTAATTAGATTTATAAGAGTTGCTTAAAGTAAGTTTTTAAGCAACTCTTTTTTAATATCTAATTTATGTATTAGTATAATTTATTGGAGTTGTATGTGTGTATATAAAAGTAAATGTTTCTTGTAAAACATGTGGATAAGTAATTAAAAACTAAATTTAATAAAAAATATAAAATTATGAATATTACGAATATAAAAAATATTTGGAAAAAGAATTGAAAAAGTTTGAATTATGTAGTATTATGTAAATATAAATTAAAGAAAGAGGTGTTTCCAATGGGAAGGATTGAAGATGAACCCCTAATAATTAATTGATTCAGCCACAATCTAAAGTAAATATAAAAATCTATTGAAAGTTTATTTATAAGAATTGAAAATAGTATCTATTCTATATCTTTAGTGTTTGTGAGAGGGTTCTGGATTATATAAAGTTACTGTAAAGAAAGTAATTTTTTACGATAAGCATATATATAGATGAAGAGTTTCATTTATATAGTGATTGTGGCTGAATCATAACTGCAATAATATAGAATGTTTATATATAGATGTTTTTAATAAAATACTATATTGTAATAGCTTTTAGCTTTCAAATGAATACTAGCAAAGGATGGAAATGACAATGATAAAACTAAATGATAATTTATAAATATCTCCTTACGATATATGGTAATTGTAGGGAGATGTTTCTTTTTTGTATAGTATAATTACTTTCGGAAATTATGTTTGAATATGTTAAAGTTTGGTATATATAAATAATATAAAGTGTATTGCTAAAATGTGGTAACTATTATATAATATAAGTGGATATGTATCTCTATTATGAGTTATATATCATTCTAAATTTAATAAAATAGAAACGTTGATGTATGTTCTGTGATGTGGGCACCTTGGAACATATTGAGTTAGTGGTGCAACCGGCTATGAAATTGTATTTATGATACTTTTATTTTCATAGTTTTTTTTGTTCAAAAAAATGGTTATATGCTAGAAATAAATCTGGTTAGTACGTGTAAATAATTTTACTTAGATTTTTAACCAGATATATTATAATTAAGTATTAATTAAAAAAATTGAGGGGGAATAAAAATGAAGTTAAGAAAGAATAAAAAAGGTTTCACTTTAGTGGAATTATTGGTAGTAATTGCAATTATAGGTATATTAGCAGTAGTGGCAGTTCCAGCTTTATTTAGTAATATAAACAAAGCTAAGGTAGCAAGTGTTGAGTCTGATTATAGCTCAGTTAAGAGTGCAGCATTGTCTTATTATGCTGATAAGAATGAATTTCCTGAAGATATTACTGATGATTTGAAAACATACATGGAATCTAATATAACAAATTCTGATGTTGGTGGCACATATACTTTAGTTAAAGCTAAAGATGATACTAAAAAATTGGCTCTATTAATAACAGGTGCAACTTTAACAAAGGAGCAAGCAAGCAAATTAGTATCTGATATAGGTGCTAATAAGGTTTATACAAATGCTGAGCTTACTACAGAATTAAGTGGTGCAGTAGATGGTGGCAATGTATATATGGTTCTTATAGACCATTTAGAAGCTAATACTAAATAGTATTTTTATTGTTTGATTGTATTTAAGTTTAATTATAAAATAATAAAAAAGACAGGAAGAAAATCTTCCTGTCTTTTATACTATTTTCTTTAATATCCAATCATAAATGATGATATAATTGAGATAGTAAAGGAGTGAAATCTGTGGCTAAAAAAGTTAGAATAGGAGACAAACTGGTCGAAAAAGGATACATAACAGAAGACCAGCTTAAATGGGCATTATCAGAGCAAAAAAACAGTGGAAAAAGACTAGGAGAATTTCTAGTACAAGAAGGTCTTATAGATAGTAACTTATTAATAAGTGTATTAAAAGAACTTTTAGATATAGAAAGTGTATTTTTAGAAGGAACAGAAATAGATACATTAGCTACAAAGATGGTTCCAGAAAATATATGCAAAAGATATGCTGTATTTCCATTCAAAATCGATGGGAATAAAATATGTCTAGCCATGTCAGACCCACAAGACAGAGAAGCAGTTCAAGATGTAAGACGTATGTCAGGTAAAGATGTCGAAATATTTATATCAAGTGCAGAAGATATAAACAAAGCAATCGGTCATGCTTATGCACATTCAGAAATAAATAAAGCAATGACTGAATACAACAAAAACAAGACTGGTGGAATTAGAGAAACAGTAATCCTTGAAGAGGATGTAAATGCTGCTCCAATAGTAAGACTAGTAAATAATATACTAGAAAATGCTGTTAGAATGGAGGCCAGTGATATACATATAGAACAAAGCGAAAATTACATGCGTGTTAGATTTAGAATAGATGGAATGTTAAGAGAATATATGAGAATGAACTCTGCTCCATACAAAGCGGTAATAAGTCGTATAAAAATAATGTCAGATATAAATATATCTGAAAAGCGGATTCCACAAGATGGTAGAATATATTTAAAAGTAGATAATAAACCTATAGATTTTAGGGTTTCTACAATGCCTACTAATAGGGATGAAAAAATAGCAATGAGAGTACTTGATAAGAGTAATTTTATGGTAAGTAAAGAAGTACTAGGAATAGATGAACATGGCTCTAAAATATATGATGAGTTAATAAATACTCCTTATGGGCTTATATTGGTAGTTGGACCTACTGGAAGTGGAAAAACTACTACATTATATTCAATGCTAAATCAATTGAATACGGAAAATAGAAATTTATTAACGATAGAAGACCCTATAGAGTATGAACTACCTGGTGTAAATCAATCTCAAATAAATGAGAAGGCAGGACTTACTTTTGCCAGTGGGCTTAGAGCCTTTATGCGTCAAGACCCAGATATAATAATGGTTGGAGAGATAAGAGATACAGAAACTGCTGAAATAGCAATTAGAGCTTCTCTTACAGGACATTTAGTTTTAAGTACATTACATGCAAATACAGCAGTCGGAGCGATTTCACGTCTTTTAGATATGGATGTGGAAAGTTTTTTGATAACTTCATCTCTTTTAGGGGTAATATCTCAAAGGCTGACACGAAAAATATGTGAACATTGCAGAATTTCATATGAGGCAGACACTGGAGAAAAAAAGGCTCTTGGAATTGATGTAAACGAATCAGTGACTATCTATAAAGGACAGGGATGTGAAAGATGTAATAATACTGGATATAAGGGACGTCTAGGTATATTTGAAATGCTTGAAATTACACCAGAAATAAAAGAGCTAATAGATTCATCTGCAAATCAAAGAGAAATTTTAAAGTTAGCTAAAAAACAAGGTATGGTTAGTCTAAAAGAGGATATAGTTAAAAAGGTTTTAGGTGGAAAGACAACAGTAGAAGAAATGATTAGAATAATTTTGATGACTGATTAAAGGATGATATTATGAAAAGTTTTAAGTATACAATAATAAAAGAGGATGGGAAAAAGCAAACTGATGTGATTGAAGCTAATGATTTTAATGAAGCTAAAAGTCTTCTTAGAAAAAGAAATCTTAGAGTTCTTGAAATCAAAGAAAGTAAAAGTAAAAATATAAATATATCTTCTAGAAAGAGAAAAAAAGACTTAGGAGCTGACCAAATAAGCCATTTTTGCAGACAGTTTGCTATTATAGTATCTTCTGGTATAAATAGTATTTCTGGATTAGAAACATTAGCAGGAAGGTCAACTAATGTTACATTAAGAGAAGAAATAAATCGTATAGTAGCAGAGATAAAAATAGGTTCTACTATTGCTGACTCAATGCTTGCACCAAAGTCTAAGTTTCCAAAGTTACTTGGTGCTATGGTGGCTACAGGTGAGGCTACAGGTAAACTAGATGAAGTATTAAAAAGTATGGCTTCATTTTATTCCAGTGAGCATAGAGTTAAGCAAAAGCTTAGAAATGCAGCTACATACCCATTAATAGTTTTGATTTCTTCATTTATAATGATTTTTATATTTACAGCATTTATGGTACCTAAGATGATTAATTCAATCACAACAGTAGGTGCCACTCTTCCACTTGTAACAAGGATTGTTATGGGATTTGGTACATTTATGAAGACATTTTGGCCAATAGTACTTTTAGTTATTATACTGTCTATTTACCAATTTAAGAAGTATCTAAAAACACCAGTGGGTAGAGCTCAAAAGGATAGAGTTATAAATAAAATTCCTGTATTGGGAAAAGGTATAAACTGTATGGTGGCTACACGATTTTCAAGAGCATTGTATCTATTTGTATCAACTGGGTATCCATTAGTTCAAGGGCTCGATTATATTATAGATAGTGTAAATAATACTATGGCAGAAAAGATTTTAACATCAGCAAAAGATGGAATAACAAGAGGTGAAAGTCTAGCAGAAAACTTAGAAAGATATACGTATTTTGATTCAGTTTTAGTGCAGATGATAGCTATAGGGGAACAGACAGGGGAATTAGAGAACATAAGTAGACAGATGGCTGAATTCTATGAATATGAATCCGAAATTTATCTAAATAGAATGGCATCAATGATAGAACCTGTTTTAATAATTGCAGTTGGTATTATAGTTGCGGTACTGGTTGTATCAATATTCATGCCAATGCTTAGTATATATGATGCTATGTAGGAGGGAAAACAACAAATGAATAAGGTTTATGTATCATATTATGGTGATTCTATATCCATAGTTGAAGGCAGATACAAACATGATAAAGATAAATTTTATATAAAAAACTTTAATGTATTTTCAATAGAGGATATTGCTCAAGATTTTTCTAAAGAAAAGTATGCTCTATTGAGATATGCATTAGAAAATGTAAAGTTAAAATCAAAACACATAGTGTTTTGTTTGAATACGAGAGATGTAATTCTAAAACCTCAAAAGTTGCCTAAGATGGATAAAAAAGATTTAGATGGATTTATGAAGCTAGAAATGGATGAAATGATGGCCCTGGAATCAGATGAGTATGTATTTTCATATGAAGTATCTAGTGAGATATCTGATAGGTCAGAAGGTGAAGAGGCTAGTTTAAATCTGATTATTGGGGCTATAAAGAAAGAAGAAGTAAATGCAATTGTAGATATAATACATGAATTTGATTTGGTATTGGATAGAATAGATACATTATCAACAGCTTATTTAAGAATTCTCAAGAATTTAGATTACAATGATATAATGGTGACAAATATAAGCGATAATAGCACAATTATAAACATATATAAAAAAGATACTTTATTTATTAGTGATAATATACCAATAAGAATAACTGCTAAAGATATGGAAATGCAATTATTAAATGTGGTCGAAGAGTCAAAAGGACTTATGAATTACTATTCGTCAAGAAACTTTGGTAAGGTAACAGATACTATATTGATATTGGGGAAAAGGTACTCTAATAAATTAATTTATGAGGCTTTTAGTTCTGCATTTTCAAACTATGTTTCTCAAGGTCTTACAGAGATAATGGATATAGCTGATATGGTATCTGGTGATATAGATGAAGATGATATAAATTCAATTGTAGAACTTTTAGGTTGTATGATAGAGCCTAAAGACAAAAAAGATTTTGAAAATATAAATTTTCTACCAATAGATATACTTAGAAAACAAATGAAAGCTAAACAAATAAAAAGTGTAATGAAAATGGCACCTGTGGTTATTTTAGTGATTTCTATTCCATATTTATGTTTAATTTTTTCAAACAGTTTAGCTAATAAAGAACTTGAAAATGTAAATGATGAAATAAGAAATATTGAGTCTGCTTACTATCAAATTGGAAATATAGAAAAAATGATACAAAGTAAAACAGAAGAAATAAAGGTATATGATATGTTAATTGGGAAAAAGGTAAAATGGGAAAATCTATTGGATGATATAGATAAAAATACTCCAAGTAGAGTTGAACTAATGAGTTTATCAACGACTTATCAAAATCTTGGAACTACTAATAAAACTGAGAACTCAAATAACAATAAAACTACCACAAATAAATCAAGTAGTAATGAAACAAAATCAAATACAAAAAGTAGTAGTGATGGAGATAAAGCCAGCAGTGATTTAAATGAAGATAGGACTACAAATGTGTCAGAAGCATTAACTGGAGATAGTGGAACTGATAGTGCTGATACAGATAAAGATGATAAAACACCATTATATGATAAGATACCAAATGTTATAAACATAGAAGGAAATGCTAAAGATTCTTCTTATGTAGGTCAGTTTTTATATAAATTAAAGGGCTTGTATTATTTTGAAGATGTTAAACTGCATAGCATAAAAGGCAATGAAGAGAATTCCAACTATACATTTAATATGACATTATACCTGAAAGAAGGTGTATTAACTAATGAATAAGGACATATTTAAAAAAGATATAAAAGATATATTTAAAATGGAAGTTAGTCTAAAGGGAATCATTATAAAAGTCGTAATTTTACTTGCTATTTTATCCTATGGATATTTTGGACTTTATCCACAATATGAGAAATATGTTTCTACAAAAAATTCTGTAAAACAAGCTACACAAAAATTAAATACATATAAAGAGAAAACAGCTCTTATGCCAAAATATGAAAAACAACTTAAAAATATTGAAACTGAATTAAATGAAAAAAGTAAAAACCTATTATATGATATGCAAGATGGTCTGTTTCTAATTGGTTTAGACAAGAAAATGAAAACATATAATATTGACTTAACTAGCTATGATGTTGGAAATATTAGAGAATATGAACATTTTTATGGAATATCAACAACAATAAGTGTTAGAGGGGATTATAGAAATGTTAAAAAATTGATGGCTTATTTAGAAGAGCAAAAAAATGTTACTCAGATATTAGACTATACTATGACTTCATATATAGAGCCAGAAAAAGAAGAACAAGAGACAACAAGTAATAAAGACTTAATTAAAAATGTGAACATAAATAAAGATACAAAAATATATTGGGTAGAAGGCGAAGATAAATGGCATTTATATAATGACTGTCCATTGATAAAAGAAGGAGAAATTCTTAAGAATGACAAACTTTTAGATAGGTCAACAAGTTATCTATGTAACACTTGTGTACTTAGAGCTGCAACAGAAAAAGAAACAAAAAAAGAAGTAGTAACTCCACAAGCAGAAGGTGTAGTAGAGGCTACATTTAAATTTATAATGTATACTAAAGAAAATACTACAATGATACTTGATACAGATAATCCATCTTCATGGAGACCAGGAAAATATAATCCATTTAAAGCTAGTGCAAAATAAAACCAAATAGGTTTTAAAGATAGGTGATGAGCTTGTACAAAAACAATGAAAGAGGTCTTACTTTATTAGAAATAATAGTAGCTGTATTTATATTGACTATAGTTTTAAGTATTTCTTATAAAGTATTTAATGGTATAACATCAGCAGTAAAAAAACAACAAATCATTACAGATGCTCAAGTAAATATTAATTTAATTAATAAATATTTAAATAGAGACTTAGAAAACTGTAAGGATGTAACAAAGAACAGTTCAGGTAGTGGCTATGAATACAATATAGAAACTCCAGAGAATACAGTAAAGTATGAAGTATCTATAGATACCAAAAACAATACAGGAGTATACTCTGTAACAAGAATTCAAGAAAATACCACTAATACTGAAGATGCACTTAGAGAAGAAATAATTTCTAATCAACCATTAGTTCAAAACAATAAAGAAATGAAGGAAACGCCATTTAAAATAGAAAAACAAGCTGATAAATCTATTTATACAGTAAGTGTATATTATAATGAATCAGTTCAAGAAGGCCAGAAAAGCAGTGATTTAAATAACAAGACTTATACATTTGATGTTATGTCAAGAATTGGGTAAATGGGAATTTATTTAAAAAATAAGTAGGTTGATAAAATATGAGTAAAAAGAGTAATGAAAAAGGATTTTCTTTAATTGAAGTATTAGTAGCTATGGCGATTATGGGAATTATATTATTTGCATTTTTTAATATTATCAATACTAATGAAAAGGCCAACACTAAAAATGAAGCAGATATAAGTTCCTTAAATTATGTTCAAAGTGAAATAGAGAACTTAAGAGAGAAAATAAAAAGTGGAACATTTGATTTTGACAGTCTGGATAAGCGAGAAGATGGAACAGTGGAATATGAAAAATTAATAGATAAATCAAACAAAGTCGTATATGATAAAGTACTTAACAAGGATGATGTGAGTTTATATGATACTCCATATAAAGAGATTACAACAGTAGAAGATAAAGACGGAAATATAATTGACAAGGAAAGTATTACAAACAAAGTAAAGGTTATTGTAGATGATAAAAGTGGTCAAATATACAAAATAACTGCAACGGGAAAAAGCATGAATGACTATTCAAGTAAAAAAGAAGTTAAAATTGTAACTGAAATATTTAAAGATAAATAATTTTACTTGGGGGTGAGATTTTGAGGAAGTATAATAAGATAAAAAACGAAAGAGGGGCGGCATTAGTTTTAGTTTTGGTTGTAGTAGCATTGCTTTCTATTGTTGGATTGACATTTTCAAATCAGATAGCTAATAGAATAAAATCTACAAAGACTACTAATGAGGGTATACAGGCCAAGTATCTAGCAGATACATGTGTGGAAAATAGTGTTGATAAAGCATATGAAAAATTGTATGATGAACTTGAAAAAATAGATAATGAACTTAAAAGTGAAAATCAAGAAAAATCAATATCAAGGTCAGCATTAAGAAATATATCAAGTTTGGAACTTAATAATCAAGATGAGGAAAATCTTCCAGTGGAGAGACTTGGGTATATGAATAATATAAAGTTCTATTTAAATAAAGCTGCTCCAGATTTAGAAAAAGCTAGTATAGAGTTAAAAAAATTACAGGGTTTAAATATATTTGAGGATAGGGATATTGAAGATATAGCTGAAACTATTCTTTCACATAGAGATTCTACATTAAGAATTTGTAAGACTTATACTTCTGGAGATATCAGTAAAATAAATGAAAGTATTTTGGTTGGAGATATAGATTCAACTACATTACTTCAGGCAAAGTTAGTAAATAATGATATTCTTTTAAAAATGTTTTTAGAAGGAAATAAAGTTGAAAATGAACATTTAAATGGGACATTTTCATACACTTATAAAGCTTTAGATAGTATTTCTTTGGCAATGCAAAATATGATTGAATACAGACATACATTTCATATTGATGAACCAAAAGTAGAAATATATGATGGAATTCCAGATTCTCAACAATATTATGACTTAATACAAAATCCTATAATAAATGGGAAGAGATATGGTTGGAATAGTAACTGGGATACATTAGAAAACTTGTTAAAACTCTTACCAAATCAAACTGAAGGATTTAATGCTTTGAGGGTTCACTTGAGAAATAATGTAAGGAAATTTGAAAAATTAAGTGAGAATATATATAGTGGAAATAAAAATACAGCAGAAGATTTTTTGGAATATAAAGAGTTACTATATGAGATATCAGACCAATGTAATCAGTTAAAAAGTATGTCTTATGAGAAAATACCTGTTAAATATGATAATATGACTTTGATAACAACTTTTGATTATATACAAAATGAGCTTTTAGCGGAGATAAAATGTAGACTGAAGGAATTAAAACCTCAAGAAGTTGATAAAACAGAAGATGCTACTATAAAAATACCTTTTTATAAAGCTGACTACGACATGACGAAAGAAAGCTGGCCAGAATTAAAAGAAAATGGCTCAGGGGCAGAGTTAAGTTTAGTAGTAACTGGTGATAAAGATGGAATAAAAGAGGTAGAAGTTAAAGATGGACAAAAAAATATTCTTGGATTAGGTGTTGAAGAAAACTCAAATTCAAAATATGAAGTTGAAGCTAAAGTTAAATTTAATATAAATGTAGATTCAAATATATTAGATAATTATGACATAAAAGATAAAATTTCAATTAGTCATGACATAAGTTCGTACAAAAAAGTAAACTAAACACAAAACTATAACTTAGTATAAACTAATAAGTAATAAAATGACTTTGTATGTTTATTACTAAAAAAGTAAGTAAATTAATAAAAGATATGGAGAATAAATATTATGTATATTTATGATTTATTAGAGCAAGCAATAAGTTTAAATGCATCAGATATACACATAACAGTTGGTACAAATCCTGTAGCTAGAGTAAAAGGTGGATTTGTAAAGCTAAGTGAACAAATCTTGACACCAGAGATAACGATGCAAATGGCAAAAGACATAGCAGGGGAATCTATGTTTAAAGTAATAGAAGAACATGGAGAAGCTGATTTTTCAGCTTCTCTAAAAACTGGAGAAAGATTTAGGGTAAACTCCTATAGACAAAAAGGAAATTATGCAATAGCAATAAGAACTATAACAGCAGAAATACCAACTTTTGAGAAACTAGGACTTCCAGAAAACATAAAATCTTTTACTGAAAGACATAAAGGATTGGTTTTAGTTACAGGACCTACAGGAAGTGGTAAAAGTACAACACTTGCAAGTATGATAAATATAATAAATGAAACGCAACAAAAACATATAATTACACTAGAAGACCCAATAGAGTATGTCCATCACCACAAACAAAGTTTAGTAAACCAAAGAGAAGTAGGAACTGATACAGAAAGTTTTCACTCAGCTCTTAGAGCTATTTTACGTCAAGACCCAGATGTAATACTAATAGGGGAAATGAGAGACCCTGAGACTGTGTCAATAGCGTTAACAGCCGCAGAAACAGGACATCTAGTATTTTCAACACTACATACAGTTGGTGCTGCTAAGACAATAGACAGAATAGTGGACATGTTCCAGCCAGCCCAACAACAACAAATAAAAACTCAATTGTCTACAGTGTGTGAAGGGGTAGTATCACAACAATTACTTCCTACATCAGATGGGAAGGGTAGGATAGCTGCAATTGAATTGATGTTTGCAACACCAGCAATAAAAAACCTAATAAGAGAAGGAAAAACATATCAAATTCCAAATATGATACAAACTGGAGTTAAAGCAGGTATGAAAACTATGGATCAAGATTTAATGGAACTTTATAAAAATGGAAAGATTACAAAAGATATGGCACTTAGTAGATGTACTGACCAAGAATTTATGACTAGAATGATAGGTGGAGTAAGTTATAATGGAAATTATAGTCGTTAATTTATATGTATTTGTAGTTGGGCTAGTATTTGGAAGTTTCTTTAATGTTTGTATTTTTAGGATTCCAGAAGGTATATCTATCTCTAGTCCACCATCTCATTGTATGAGTTGCAATACTAGATTAAAGCCTATGGACTTAATACCAGTTTTTAGCTATTTAATGAGTGGGAGAAAATGCAGATATTGTGGTGAGAAAATTTCTAGTAGATATGCTATAGTAGAGTTAATTACAGGAATTTTATTTTTAACAGTATTTATGGTTTATGGAATATCCATATCAACTATTTATTATTTGGTTCTTGTATCTTTATTAATTGTAATAACATTTATAGATATTGACCACTTTATAATACCAGATAGGATACTAGTTTTTGGGGCTATATTTGCTATAATTTTTAATCTTCTACTAAAAGAAGTTTCAATTAAAGATTCTATTATAGGTGCTTTTGTATGTGGAGGAAGCGTTTGGCTTATAGTAGTTCTAATTGAATTCATAATAAAAAAAGAATGCATGGGTGGAGGAGATATTAAACTATTCGCAATGTTAGGCTTATATATGGGTGCTAAAAATGGTCTTTTAACAGCTTTACTGAGTGTTTATGTAGGAGCAGTATATGGAATTTGTGTGATAGTTTTGAGCAAGATAAAGGGAAAGAAATACAATTCTGTTATACCTTATGGGCCATTTATATCAATTGGAGCATTAATAACAATTTTATTTGGAAGACAATTACTTGAATTTTACTTTTCTATACTTATGTAGAGGATAGTTAAGTTTAATGTAATTTTAATTTTTATAAAAGTGAATTAAAGTAATCAATAAGGACAATATTATTATTAACCCTACTACATAGTACTGTAGACTATGGAGTATATAATAATAATTTCCTTATTTTTTGCATATTTGATAAATAAATCCTTATATATTTTTTGTGATGGATTAAAGAAAAGTTCGTATAATATGCTTTTTATTTACATAGTAACTGTAGTTTTATCTGTATTAATATATCTAAAATTTGGGATTAGTACAGAATGTGTACAATATATAGTATTGATTCCATTTTTAATAATTATATCTATTATAGACTACTACACAATATATGTATATGATATAACAATAGTTAGTGGTATAATAGTTCAAGGTGTAATTTTTTTAATCTTTTGCAATATAGTGCAAATTGACTATATAAGTCATATATTTGGACTGGCAATAGGTTTTATTATACCTTATATTATTGCTAAATTTACAAAAGGATTAGGCTATGGAGATGTAGGTCTCTATAGCTTATGTTGCTTTGCATTGGGAAATAACTATGGATTTTATGTGATAATTTTATCATTTATTTTAGCATTTTTATTTTTTGTTATTTTATATGTAATTAAAATTTTTAAAAATATAAATATCAAAAAACAAATTCCTTTTACACCATTTATTTCTCTAGCGACAATTATAATAATATTTACAGAGTATAATATATTTGATTTTTATTATAGTTTGTTATATAAATTTCTATAACAGGAGGTAAAAAATGTACGTAGTAGTAGGGTTAGGAAATCCAGGAAAAAAATACGAAAAGACTAGACATAACGTTGGATTTGATGTCATAGATATTCTTGCAAAAGAATACAACATTAGTGTTACTAAAATAAAACACAAAGCTTTAATTGGCGAAGGTAGAGTAGGTGCTGAAAAAGTATTACTAGTAAAACCACAAACTTATATGAATTTAAGTGGAGAAACATTAATAGATATATATAAATATTATAAGGTAGATTTAAATAATATAGTAGTAGTGTATGATGATATAGATTTAGATGTTGGAAAGATACGCATAAGAAAAAAAGGAAGTGGTGGTACTCATAATGGAATGAAATCTATAACGAAGTGCTTAGGTTCAAATGATTTCCCAAGAGTAAGAGTAGGTGTATCTAAGCCAGAAGTTGGCCAAGACTTAGCAGATTTTGTACTTTCTAGATTTAGAAAAGAAGAATCTGATAATATAAATGAAGCACTAGAAAAAGCGGCGTGTGCTGTTGACTCAATAATAAGAGAAAATATAGACATGTCTATGAACAAATACAATGGATAGTGAGAGGGAGATTTAAATGAATGATGTTTTTTTATATCCTTTGCAGAACTCAAAAGAGTATAAAGATATAATAAACTGCATAAAAAATACAAAAGGCTCATTATTGGTTAATGGACTTTTACCAGTACAAAAACCTCATATATCATATTCTATGTTTAATGATTTGTCACGACAAATGATTTTTATCACAAGTAGTGATTTAGAAGCAAAAAAAGTATATGAAGATTTAAATTTTTATGTTGGAGATAAGGTCGAATATTTAGGGTTTCAAGATATTTACTTTTATCATTTAGATGCAAAGGACAGAAACGAAGAAGCAAAAAAATTAAAGGTGTTGTTAAAACTAGCAAAGAAAGAAAAAATAATTTTAGTGACTTCTATTGAAGCCGTTCTAAGAAAATATATACCAAAACAAGTTTTACTTGATAGTGTGTCTCATTACAAAGTGGGGGATAGTTTAGATTTAGAAAAATTAACTGAGAAGTTAGTTTCCTTAGGATATGAAAGAGTTTCAAAAATAGAGGGGTTTGGTCAATTTAGTATAAGAGGTGGAATTATTGATGTATTCTCGCTTGAGTATACAAATCCGATTCGTATGGAATTATTTGATGATGAGATAGATTCCATACGAACTTTTGACGTATTTTCTCAAAAATCAATTGATAAATTACAACAATTCTCTATAACCCCTTCAAGAGAATTTATTTATCCAGAAAAAACTACAGATGCATTAGTTAGATTAAAAAAAGAAACAACTAAAAATACTGATGAAGGAACCTTTCAAAATATAGAATATATATCAAGTAAGACCTATTTTGAAGGTGTAGAAAACTATATAGATTATATCTATCCAGAAGAAAACAAAAGTATATTTACTTATCTAGCAGATGATGCAATAGTATTTATCAATGATATAACAAGACTTAAGGAAAGATGTGAAAATTACTTAAATGAGTTTAGAGAAAATTACAAATTAAACCTTGAAAGAGGTTTAGCTATTAAAAATCAAGGAAAACTATTATACCACTATACAGACTTAGAGTACCTAGTAAAAGACAAGTCTGTAGTCTTAAATTCACTATTACCAAAGTCTATAAATAACTTTTCTGTAAAATCCATAATAAATTTTGAGAGTAGAGAAGTACCTACATTTAATGGAAAAGTAGACTTACTTGTAGAAGAATTAAATCGGCTGAAATACAATGGCTATAAAATAATTTTGGCTACAAATACATTGGAAAGAGCAAATAAATTAGGAAAAGATTTGTTGGATAAAGGCTTAGAAACAACTGTTTCTAAAGATAGAGATATTGAAATTAAATCTTCTCAAATTGTAATTGTACCTGCACATATAAATAGTGGTTTTCAGTATAAATCCATAAAATTTGTTGTTATAACAGATAATGAAATGATAGGGGTCTATAAGAGAGCCTCTAAGACTAGTAATAAAAAAGCCAAAAAAGGAAAGAAGATAGAGTCATTTTTAGATTTAAGCGTTGGAGATTATGTAGTACATGAAAATAGTGGTGTAGGTAGATACACAGGAATTGAACAGATTACAGTTAACGCCATCAAAAAAGATTACATGAAAATAGTTTACCAAGGTGGAGATAATTTATATGTACCAATAGATCAGATGGATAAAGTACAAAAATATATTGGTGCAGAGGTAGAAAAAGTTAAGTTAAATAAGCTTGGAACAAATGAGTGGACAAAGGCAAAGGCAAAAGTCAAAAAAGAAATTGAAGATATGACAAAAGACTTAATTGAACTCTATGCAAAACGTGAAAAGATACAAGGGTATAAGTTTTCAAAAGATACACCTTGGCAGGCAGAGTTTGAATCCTTGTTTCCATATCAAGAAACAGAAGACCAATTAAAAGCAATAGAGGAAACTAAACATGATATGGAATCAAGTAAAGTAATGGATAGACTTGTTTGTGGAGATGTTGGCTATGGAAAAACAGAAGTAGCAATTAGAAGTATTTTTAAGGCATGTATGGACCAAAAGCAGGTTGCAGTATTAGTACCAACAACGATACTGGCTCAACAGCATTACAATACATTTAAAGAAAGGTTTGAAAATTATCCTTTGAGAGTGGAAGTTTTGAGTAGATTCAAGACTCCAAAGCAACAAAAGCAGATTATTGAAGATGCTAAAAAAGGGTTAGTAGATATTTTAATTGGTACTCATAGAATAATATCTAAAGATATAAATTTACCAAACTTGGGTCTTGTAGTTATTGATGAGGAACAAAGATTTGGTGTAAAACACAAAGAAGCTTTAAAGAAAATTAAATCTACAGTAGATGTTCTTACACTTTCAGCAACTCCTATACCAAGAACTCTACATATGTCTTTAAGTGGGATAAGAGATATGAGTGTTATAGAAGAACCCCCGCAAGAAAGACATCCTGTAATAACGTATGTTACTGAGAGTAAGGAAAGCGTAATTCAAGATGAAATAGAAAGAGAATTAAGCAGAGGTGGACAGGTATTCTTCGTATACAATCGAGTTGAACATATTGAAGAAATGGCAAGTATGATTCAAAAGCTTGTGCCAGATGCTAGAGTAGCTGTTGCACATGGAAGAATGACTTCTAAATCACTAGAAAATATAATCTTAGGATTTTTAAATAAAGACTATGATGTGCTAGTATGTACTACAATAATAGAAACAGGCATGGATATATCCAATGCAAATACCATGATTATATACGATGCAGATAAAATGGGATTAGCTCAGTTATATCAGTTAAGAGGTAGGGTTGGAAGAAGTTCCAGACAAGGATATGCATATCTCATGTATGAAAAAGATAAGACTTTAAGTGAAATAGCAGAAAAAAGATTAAAGGCTATTAGGGAATTTACAGAATTTGGATCAGGCTTTAAAATAGCTATGAGAGACCTTGAAATCAGAGGGGCTGGAAATATTTTAGGTTCTCAACAACATGGTCATATGGCAGTCATAGGTTATGATTTATATGTCAAAATGCTTAATGATGCAATTAAAAAGGTTAAAGGTGAGCCTATTGTTGAGGAAATTGATGTTGAAATAGATTTAAGTGTAAATGCATATATTCCAGACAATTATATTAAGGATGAATTGATTAAGATTGAAATGTATAAGAAGATTGCTTCTATTGAAAATAGGGAAGATATGTTGGATATACAAGAAGAACTTGAAGATAGATTCTCTGATATACCTAAACCAGTACAAACACTACTTACAATAGCTTATATAAAATCATTGTGTAAGATATTAAAAATAGAAAAAATTAGACAAGTGAAAGATGAAATATTATTAGTTCCAATAACAAAGTATAGAACTAAACAAAAAATAGGTTATAATATAGTTACAGAATTAGAAGAACTGTTAGAAAAAATGTGCAAGGTCAAATAACTTGTAAATTTAAGAAGGGATGTTTTAAATTTGAAAAAAGTAATAACGTTAGTAATAGCTATGATAGTTGTAGTATCAATAACAGCTTGTAGCGCAAGCACAGATGGAACTGTAGCAACAGTAAATGGTACAAAAATATCATCAGATGAATTTAAAAAAACTATAGCTCTTTATAAAGATTCTATGGAACAAACTTATGGAAAAGACATTTGGGACAAAGAAGTTGAAAAAGGAGTAAAGTATAAGGACAAGTTTAAAGACTTAATTCTTGAACAACTTATAACTACAGAAGTCATATATTCACAAGCTAAAAAAGATAACTTACTTCCTAAAAAAGAAGATGTTGAAAAAAGTTTTAAAGATTTAAAAGACGCTATGAGTAAAGATGAAAATTATAAAAAACAACTTGAAAAATTAGGTATAGATGATACATTTTTAAAAGACCAACAAGAAAAAGATTTAGCTATGCAAAACTATCAAGCTAATTTTACTAAAGAAACTAAAATATCAGATGAAGAAATGAAAAAATACTATGATACACATAAAGATGAATTCAAAAAAGATGAAGTAGAAGCTTCTCATATTTTATTAAAAACAGTAGATGATAACAATAAGCCACTTTCAGAAGCGAAGAAGGCAGAAGCCAAGAAAAAAGCTGAAGAAGCCCTTAAAGAAGTTAAATCAGGTGAAGATTTTGCAAAGGTTGCAAAGAAATATTCACAAGATGCTTCAGCAAGTGATGGTGGTAAATTAGGATTCTTCTCAAGAGGTCAAATGGTAGCTGAATTTGAAGAAGCAGCGTTTTCTATGAAAAAGGGTGAAATATCTAACTTAGTTGAAACTCAATATGGATACCATATAATTAAAGTAACAGACAAAGTAAATGAACAAACACCATTTGAAGATTCTAAAGAAACTATAAAAGAACAATTATTAAAAAATAAATATCAAGAGAAAATAGAAAAATTAACTAAAGAAGCTAAAGTAGAAAAAGATGAAAAAGTAATAAATACAATCACAATATAAAAACTAAAAAAATAGTAATATGCTTAAAAAAGCTATATCTGGAGAAGATATAGCTTTTTTTGTATATTTTTCTTAACAATGGTAAAAATAAACTTAAAGTAATTTATGGAGGGATTAAAAAATATGAAAGCAACAGGTATAGTTAGAAGAATAGATGATCTTGGAAGGGTAGTTATCCCAAAGGAGATAAGAAAGACATTAAGAATTAGAGAAGGAGATCCTTTAGAGATATTCACAGCAAAAGATGGAGAAGTCATACTTAAAAAATACTCTCCAATAGGAGAATTAAATGAATTCTCTCAGGAATATGCTGAAACATTAGCAGAAGTACTAGGATATGGTGTATTAATAACAGATTTAGATTCTATAATAGCTGTATCTAAACTTCCTAAAAAAGATTATAAAGAAAAAAGTATAAGTGATGAGTTAGAAGCAATAATAAGTGAAAGAACAGTAAAATACTCAAAAGATAAAAATATTTTACCTTTATTTAAAGAAGACCAAAAGGAATATATTAGTCAAGTTATTATGCCTATAATTAGTGCATCTGGTGACTGTATAGGTTCGATTGTAGTTGTTTCAAAAGATAAAGATACAATTGCAGAAAGTGAAGAAAAATCTTTAAAAATAGCTGCTAACTTTTTAGGAAAACAAGTTCAATAATTTTATCATAAAGACCTTTTACGTGAAGGTCTTTTGAAGTTTTTGTTTAAAATATTGAATATAGCATTAAAAATATGGTATATTAAAGTTTGTTATATAAACAGTATGGAGGTTATGTTATGAACAATAACAAAAACAAAGACTCCTTTTTAAAAGGAGCCCTTATACTTGGGCTAGCAGGTGTAATTGTAAAAATAATGGGTGGATTTTTTAGAATTCCCCTTGGAAACATGATTGGTTCAGAAGGAATGGGATACTATCAGGCTGCTTATCCTGTGTACACTCTATTTTTAACATTAGCTACTGCTGGATTCCCAACAGCTGTGGCAAAGTTGGTTTCGGAAAAAGTTGCCCTTGGAAATTATAAAGGTGCAAATAAGATATTTAAAGTATCACATACAGTTTTATTTATAACTGGTATAATATCATTTTGTATATTGTTTTTTGGAGCCGACTACATAGTAACAAACATAATGAAAAATCCTGGTGCATTGTACTCTATGAAAGCTATTGCTCCAGCTTTATTATTTGTTCCAGCAATGTCAGCATATAGAGGATATTTCCAAGGTAGACAAGACATGACTAAGATTGCTGTGTCTCAAGTTGCAGAGCAATTTTTTAGAGTTGTATTAGGTTTTACTTTGGCTTACCTACTTATGAAAAGCTTTGGGCAAACTTTAGGAGCAGCGGGTGCTATATCAGGAGCTACAATAGGTTCAGTAGCATCTATGGTTTATCTGATGTTTGCTTATATGTTAGGAAGAAGAGAACGTAGAGCTGAGATAGATGCGAGTCAAAGGTTTAAGGATGAACAAGTTTCTTATATCTTTAAAAAGCTTTTAACAGTTGCTATTCCGATAACAATAGGTGCATCAGTAATGCCACTTGTAAATATGATAGATAATGTTATTGTAATAAGAAGACTTATGGAAGCAGGCTTTACATATAAAGTAGCAAATTCAATGTTTGGTCAATTGACAGGTATGGCAATGGCAACAATAAATTTACCAGCCGTTATAACAACTGCAATGAGTATGAGCTTAGTTCCAGCTATTTCTAAAGCATATGCATTAGGTAATAAATCAAAGGCTAGAAAAGATACTAAAAGTGCTGTTAAGGTGACTTTACTTATAGTATTACCTTGTGCGTTTGGTATGGCATCATTAGCGATACCAATAATGGGTCTTTTATTTCCACATGAGCCATCATCTGTAGGAACTATCTTGTTTACTCTTACTCCATGTGTACTGTTCTTAGGATTAATACAAACATTGACTGGTATAATTCAAGGAATGGGAAAACCAATAGTTCCCGTAATTGCTTTATGTGTGGGTATGTTATGTAAGATTGTTATAAGTTATACATTGACAGGTATTCCAGATATTAATGTATTAGGTTCAGCTTTTGGAACAGTTACAGCATACTTTGTGGCAGCTATGATTAACTTATTATATGTTAAGAAATATATGAATGTAAAATTTCCTAAGAAGGAATTTATAATAAAACCATTTATAACAGTTATGACAATGTTTATAATGGTTAAATTGAGTTATGGTGCTTTAGTTGGATTATTGGGTAATAGTATATCTACAATAATCGCAATAGGTGTTGGTGGTATTGTATATGTAGTAGTTATACTTGGAATAGGCGGAATTAAAAAAGAAGAGATACTAACTATGCCAAAAGGTGATAAATTATATAAATTGTTAAAAAAAGTTAAACTTATAAGATAATATAGGAATATATATGCAAATAAAGGAAATACTATACAAATAGTAAAGCTCCTTATTTGTATAACAATACAAAAATAAAGTGAAATTTGCTAATGGGAGTGATGTTATGGGTAAGATAAGTATTGTAGGGCTTGGACCAGGAGACTATTCTCTTATAAGTCAAGGTGTACTGGAATCTTTAAAAAATAGCTCTAGAGTCTTTTTTAGAACAGAGAAACATCCGATAATTGATAAGCTTAAAGAAACTATACAATACACTTCTTTAGATTACTTTTATGAAAATGAGGAAAACTTTGAGAGTGTTTACTTAAAAATATCTGAATTTATTATAGAAGAATCTACAAAAGGTGACTTAGTATATGCGGTTCCTGGTCATCCAAGGGTCGCAGAAAAGACTGTAAGTATAATAGAGAGACTTGCCAATGAAAAGCACATAAAAGTGGAGATAGTACCTTCTATGAGCTTTGTAGACGCTATGTTTAACTATTTAGCTATAGACCCATCTGATGGATTTAAATTGATAGATGCTTTTGAGATAGAAAACTCATATATAGATTTAGATACAAGTATGATAATAACTCAAGTGTATGATAAATTTATAGCATCAAATGTAAAGTTAAAACTTATGGAATATTATGATTATAATCAAGAAATATGTATAGTAAATGGAGCAGGTGTCAAAGATTTAGAAAGTAAAAAGTTTATAAAATTATGTGAATTAGACAGAAATGAAAACTTTTTTGACTATTTAACTAGCTTATATATACCCAAAAGTTCTAAAAAGATGTATAATACAGTACATGACTTAGAAATAATAGTTAATACATTAAGAAGCCCATCTGGATGTGAATGGGATAAAAAACAAACACATCAATCATTAAAAAATTCTGTTATAGAGGAAGCATATGAACTTTGTAATGCAATTGATAATAATGATATAGATGAAATGGTAGAAGAGCTAGGAGATGTTCTTTTACAAGTTATATTCCATTGTCAGATAGGTAATGAGGAGGGCTACTTCGATTTAAAAGAAGTGGTAAATGGTATATGCAAAAAATTAATTCATAGACATCCTCATATATTTAATGGTGTAAAATTAGATATGTCTAAGTTTGAAAAAACTTGGGAAGAGTTAAAGAAAGAAGAAAAAGGCGAAAGCACTGTAACAGATGGCCTTAGAAGAATACCAAAACATTTACCAGCTCTTATGAAGGCTAGTAAAGTTCAACATAAAGCAGCTCTTGTTGGCTTTGATTGGGACAATGTAGAAGATGTATTTAAAAAAATTGAAGAAGAATATCAGGAATTACTTGACGAACACAGGGTCGGGAATATAAAATACATAAAGGAAGAACTAGGCGATTTATTATTTTCGATAGTAAATCTAGCTAGATTTTTAGACATAGACTCAGGAGAAGCCTTGAACTGTACTACAGATAAATTCATAAATAGATTTGAGTTTGTAGAAAAAAGTGCAATGAATTTAAATAGGAAATTAGAAGACATGACACTTGAAGAGATGGATGAATTTTGGAATCAGGCTAAAAAACAATAAAATTGTGGAAGGAAATTTGTCAAAAATCTAGAACTTTTATCAGAAAGATAGGAGTCTATATTATAAACATTTTTAGGAGGTAAATATCGTGAATAAAGCTGAATTAGTATCAAAGATGGCAGAAAAAAGTGGATTAACAAAGAAGGAAGCAGAGGCTGCGTTAAACGCATTTATGAGTTCTGTTCAAGATGCACTAGTAAATAATGAAAAAGTTCAATTAGTTGGATTTGGAACATTTGAGACAAGAGAAAGAGCTGCTAGACAAGGAAGAAATCCAAGAGATCCAGAGCAAATTATAGATATACCAGCTTCTAAAGCACCAGTTTTCAAAGCTGGAAAAGGATTAAAGGATACAATAAATGGATAATTAGAAATCTTGTGAAAAAGTGTGGATAAATTTACCACACTTTTTCTATAGAGCTAAGGAAGGTGATAATTATGAGATTAGATAAGTTTTTAAAAGTATCTAGGATTATAAAGAGAAGAACTGTTGCTAAAGATGCATGTGATAAAGGAATTGTCACTATAAATGGAAAAGTCGCTAAATCTTCTTCAGAAGTGAATATTGGAGATACATTAGAAATACAATTTGGAGAGAAGAAGATGAAGTTTAAGATAAATGAAGTAAGAGAGCATGTATTAAAAAATGATGCGAAAGAAATGTACGAAATTTTAGAATAAAATTAATAGTCCTCTAGTATATTAATAGTAGTATTAGTGAAATATTTACTGGGGGGATATTATGGAACAGAACATAACTTTGAAAGATAGATCAAAGCTGGTTATTTCAGGAGTTGAGCACATATATTCTTTTAATGATAAAAGAGTAGAGCTTAAAACTTCTGTTGGTGAGATGGTAATTGAAGGCGAAAACCTAGATATGAGCAAGCTAAGTATAGACGAAAATATAATTAGCATAGATGGAACTATAAATTCTATGGTATATGCAAAGCCTAAAAAGCCACAAGAAAGTTTTTTGAAAAAGGTATTTAGATAGATGATACCTTTTACTCAAGATGTAAGTATTTTCTACGCTACTATTTATGGTGGAATACTCATAGGAGTGTTGTTTGATTTTTATAGAAGCTTGAGAGGGAGTTTTAAATTCATCAATTATTTTGCAATAATTTTTGATGTATTATTTTGGTTTCTAGCAACCATTATAATATTTATAACAATAAACCTTACAGAGTTTTTTAATTTAAGATATTACCATTTTGTGGCTTTGTTTATTGGTTTTATTTTATACTATAACACCATAAGTAAAATTGTTTTATCAATTATCAATAAAATAATTCGTTTTGTGAGGAATTCTTTTAAAAAAGTTACATACTACATAGTCAGTTTTTTAAACAATTTGTATTACGTTATAATCTATTCACTACACCTACTATTTGATATTATATTTTATATACCAAACATATTTATAGCAACAAAAAAAAGTATAAAGAGAAAATCAAATAAAAAATCAAAAAACAAGAAAAAATCAAAATCTAAGAAAAAAACTAAAACTAAAAAAAGGGTGTAGGAAAAATGAACTTAAGAAAAAAATTTTCAGGACAAATTATTGTTATCAGTTTATTTTTAGGAATATCAATTTTTAGTATAATGACAGGATTTGTATTTGAGTACGAAAAAGCTAAAGAATATAAAACAGAAATAGCAAGTCTAAATAAACAATTAAAAAAGACTGAAATACAAATAAACAGCTTAAAGAAAGATGAAAAATCATATGAAGGAGACTTAGAAGAAATAGCTAGAAAAAGGTTAAACATGGTAAAGCCTAATGAAACCGTTTATGTAGATATAAATCGTTGATTAAAAGTTGCCAATAAGTCTACGAGTATTGATTTTAAAATTTAAGATTGAATAAAAAAGTCATTCAGTTTAAGGATGACTTTTTTATTTTGATTTAAGGAGGAATTTTATAATGAAAATAGGAGCTATTGATATTGGAACAAACTCAATGAGATTGTTGATAGTAGATTATGTGGATGGAAAACTTATAAATAGAAAAAAATTTGTTAACACAACTAGAATTGGGCAAGGTGTAGATAGCAAGGGATATATAAAGGAAGATGCGATTCAAAGAAATATAGAAGCATTAAAAGAATTCTCTGACAAGTGTAATGATGAAAAATGTGAAAATATTTATTGTATGGGGACATCTGCTCTTAGAGATAGTAAAAATGGAGATTATTTTGTTAAACTAGCAAAAGAAGAGGCTGGTATTGATGTTGACATAGTTACAGGTATAGAAGAATCAAATTTGGGCTTTAAAGGTGTTTTAGAAGGCATACAAGAAGAGAATGATATTATTGTTATAGATATTGGAGGAGGCTCAACAGAATTTATTATAGGTGATTCAGATGGAATTAAATTTAATAAAAGTAAAAATGTAGGAGCTCTTAGAATGACAGAAAAATTTTTAAAACACGATATCATTGAAAATGAAGAGTTTGAAGCTATGAGTTCATTTATATATAACGAAATCAGTGAGACTTTAAATTACATAAAAGAAAAGGGATTAAAAACTCTTATAGGTATAGGAGGTACAATCACATCATTGTCAGCAATGAATCAAGAATTAGAAATTTACTCTATGGAAAAAATACATAATAGTAAGATATGCAAAAAAGAAATAGAAGAAATTCTACAAAAATTAATAAAGATGACATTAAGTGATAAAAAGAACTTAAAAGGGCTACAAGAAAAACGTGCGGATATTATAACTGCTGGTGTAAAAATATTGAATATAATAATGGAAAAATTAGAAATAGAAGAAATAACCGTAAGTGAATACGATAATTTGGAAGGCTTAATATGTCAAAAGTCAAAAAAAATGTATTAATATTTTTTGATATTTGGAACCGATTATGACAAAAAAAATTACTCCTCTTTGTTACAATTCTTAATATAAACAAAAGAGGAGGTTTTTTTATGCAAAGAAGTGTAGCAGTTGTAAAGAACAAAACTGTAAAACCAAATGTCATAAAATTAATAAGCGGATATATTGATTTTACTACAGTGTCATTCGCTGTAATGGGATTTTTACTTAGTAGGTCTATCATAGTAGACTCTGTAGCTCCTTTAGGGATTGCCTTTTTTATATGTGCATCAAAGATTGATAAGTACAAGATACCTGTATTTATATCAGCATTAATAGGGATATTGTTATCATTCAATGATTTTGGAAATGTAGCAAAATATGCTGTGTGCCTTACAATATTTATGGCATTAAATAAGAAACTAAAACTATTAGATTCAATTGCCAAAGTGGCGTTTATAGGTGCAATGGTATTACTTCCAATTTCCATGGGACAAGCGTTCTTTTCTGATAGGTGTGTGTATAATCTGCTTGTTGCAGGTGTAGAAGCAATAATAATGTTTATATCTATATATGTATTTTCTTATGGTATAGGTTTAATGGCCAATGTAAACAATAGGATGTCTGTACGGACAGAAGAAGCCATATCAATAAGTTTACTGCTAACCTTTAGTATAATGGGGATAGGAGATATATCTTTATTTGGAATATCGATAAGGACCATTTTGTCAACGGTATTGATATTACTGACCTCAATAGTAGGTGGAGCTACCATGGGAGCATCTAGTGGTGTAATTATTGGAGTGGCATCTATTTTAAATAATATGACATCAGCTATTTATATGGGTATATATTCTTTTTCAGGATTAATAAGTGGTGCATTTAATAAAATAAATAAATATTTCTGTATATTAGGATATATTCTAAGTTGGACAATAATATACCTATATACTTCTGGTATTACTTCAAATATGATGCAACTAAGAGATATATTGTTAGGATGCTTGATAGTGATTGTGTTGCCTGAAAGGTTATTCAATAAGATTGAAAAATTAATAAAAAGTAATGTAGCTTCAAATGAAATTGTATACGATTATATTATGAGAAGCAAAAACTTAACGAATAGCCGATTAAACAGTATCTATAAAACCTATGATGACCTTGCAGATACATTTGACAAGATAAGAGAAAAGGATAAGGTTTTAGACCAAAGAGACATAGCTAATGTAATAGATATGATTCATAATGATGAATGTAAAAGTTGTAGTATGAGAAGAATGTGTTGGGAATCAAGATTTAATCATACATACACTATGATATATAATATTCTTGAAAAAATTGAAGAGAAAGGAGAATTAAGTGTAAACGATATACCTAAAAACTTTAGAAAGGAATGTATGAAGCCAGAGTCAATAGTGAAAATATCAAATCACTATTATAAAATGTTTGTATTAGATTATGATTGGAGTGTGAAGTTTTCAGAAAGTAGAAAATTAATAGCAAATCAGATAAGGAGTATTTCAAAATCAATTAAATCGCTGTCTCAGGATTTAGAGGGCGATATAATGTTAGATATAGAAAAAGAAAAAAATATATATGAACAATTAGAGAGATATGATATAACTGTTGATAAAGTAAGTTACTTAACAAAGAGTAACAGCGAGTTTGAAATATCAATAGAAAAGAAAACTTGCAATGATGGTTGCATGTGTGAAAATAAAATTGTAGATATAATTTCAGACCTAGTAGGAGAGAATATGTCTGTTAGAAAAATAGGATGTCACTGTTTAGGAGGTAAATGTAAAGCAACATTTGTTAAGTCTCAAAAATATAAGGCTGTTACAGAAGTTTCAGCAATGTCAAGGGATGGACATATCCTTTGTGGAGATAACTACACATATATGGAGATAAATGATGGCAAATATATGATGGCTATAAGCGATGGTATGGGAAAAGGTAAAAAAGCTTATGAAGAGTCTTCTGCTACTATTGATATACTAGAAAAAATGATAGATGCAAAGATTAAAGATGAAATAGTTATAGATACTATAAATAATATGTTGTTATTAAAGTCTTCAGAAGAAATGTTTTCAACTCTCGACTTAGGTATTTTAGATTTAAAACGAGGGAGTTTAGAAACTATAAAGATGGGAGCATGTTCTACCTATATAAAAAGAGAGGATGGAGAAGTTGATTTAATATCATCATCATCTTTACCTGTGGGTATATTGTCAGATGTAAAGATTGATAGAAAAAATGTAAAAGTTAAGGAAGGGGACTATGTTATAATGGTTTCTGATGGAATTGTAGATGCAGGAAGAAATAACAATTTAGGTGATAATTGGTTAATATATTTCTTAAAAAACATAGAAACTACTAATCCAAAAGAAATTTCAAATTTAATATTAGATAGAGCATTGGAGTTACAAGCGTTACAAATCGAAGATGACATGACTGTTCTAGTTACAAAAATATGTACAAAATAAACTTTATAAATTTCTGTGTATAATATGTGGATAACTTGTGTATAATGTGTTAATAGACTTTTGAAAAAAGTAAAGTTATTAACAAAAAAAACGTATAAATCAACAAAATTTGTTGATAAGTATGGCATAAATGTTAATAAAATGTAAAAAAAGAAAAAACAAAAGCTATTATCAAAAGAGATTCATGTTGAAATAACTAAATTTCTAAGCAAGTAAAGCCTGTGAATATGTTGATTATTATGTGGATAACTATTAATTCGATATTTATTTATATAGTATGAATAATTGAATAATATATCTAAAAAAAGCCATCCTATTATTAAGTAAACTTATTGAAAGGATGGCTTTTTATGAATAGGAAATTGTGCAAAGCAATAATACCTTTATTTATCTCTATTTTTTGCATGTTAATAATAAGTATAAAAGCTGACCAAGGATATCAAAAAAATAATGATAGAGCAATTACTGTCATGAATAATGATACTGAAGATGATGCTGAAAAAAAACAAGAAATAGATTATGAAAAAACATGTTGGAATTTACAGTCTCTATTTAAAAGTGATGACCAATGGAAAAAAGAACTTAAGAGTTTTAATAAAGATACAAAAGAACTTAAAAATTACATAGGTAAAGTTACAAAGTCACCAACGCATTTGTCTTTTGCGTTAGATATCAAAGAGAAACTTGATATAAGATTAAATAAACTTTCTGCTTATGTAAAATTAAAACAAGATACTAATAAAAATTCATATAAATATTTAGATATGAGTGATAGTATGGGTAAATCTTATGGAGACTATATGGGGATTTGCTCAGATTTAGAGTTAGAGATATTAAAATTATCAAATAGAGATTATAAGAAGATTATTTCAAATAAAAATATAAATAGAAAATATGGTGTGTATTTAAGAGATATAAGAAGAAATAAAGTACATTATTTGGACGATAAATCAGAAGATATTCTAAGTAAAGTGTCTTCAATAAGTAGTCTTCCAAGTCAAGTGTATGAGTTATTTAGAAATATGGATAGAAAAACTAATTTGACACCAGCTCAATATGCAAGTGAACTGGAATCGCCAGATAGAGAAAATAGAAAAAAAGCTTATCAAGATGAACTCATTACTTATAATGATAATATAAATACAATTGCGGGCTTGATTACTGGCCAAGTTAAAAAGAATATATTTTATTCTCAAGAAAGAGGTTATGAGTCGTCTTTAGAAATGTATTTAGAATCTGATAATGTAGATGAAAAAGTATACAATAATTTAATAAGAACTGTAAACAGTAATATGGATAGTTTACACAAATATATAGATTTAAGAAAAAAAGTCTTAAAGTTGGATAAGGTTCATTCATATGATATGTCTGTACCTATAGTTAAGGCTGTTGATAGTAATATTAACTATGAAAAAGCTCAGAGTATAGTATATTCAGCATTATCACCTTTGGGAAAAGAATACAATGATGTAGTATACAAAGCGTTTAATGAAAAATGGATAGATGTTTATTCACATGAAAATAAAGTGAGTGGTGGATATTGCCTATCTGTCTATGAAAATCATCCATATATACTTTTAAATTATAATAATTCGCTAGGCTCAGTTTCAACTTTATCACATGAGTTAGGTCATGCTGTATATGAATATCTAAGTTCTAAGAACCAAAATTATTTTAATTCAAGTCCATCTATATTTACTCATGAAGTTGCGTCTACTACTAATGAGGCATTACTTTATGAGATGCTTATAAGAGAATCTAAAAGTAATGGTGAGAAAGCTTATTATATAACACAATATCTAGATTTAATAAAGGATACTCTTTATACACAAACTATGTATGCTGAATTTGAAAAAACTATACATGAATTAGTAGAAAAAGGAAAAAGTGTAAATGCATTAGTGTTAAATGATGTTTGGGGACAACTTCTCAAGAAGTATTATGGGCAAAACTATGAATTAGACCAATTATCTAAGGTCGGATGGGCAAGAATCCCACATTTTTATAATAGTTTTTATGTCTATAAATATGCTACAGGCTGTAGTGCAGGAGTCAGTTTCGCCCAAGATATACTAAAAAATGGCTCAGATAATTATATAAATTTTCTTAAAAAAGGAAGCTCAGATTATCCAATAGACTTATTAAAAGGAAGTGGGATAAATTTAACTAATACAAAACCTATAGAAAATACAATCAAAAAATTTGACAGCTTAGTAGCAGAACTTGAAAAGCTATTATAAAAGATTTATTATAATCCACATGGAAAATATATCGAATTAATGTTAAAATATACTAAAAGTTTAAAGTCCTATTTATAAATAGGGCTTTTTATCTATTAATTAGTGGGAGATGATTCTATGCAAGTTAAAGTTAAGAAAGCTGTAATACCAGCAGCAGGTTTAGGCACTAGATTTTTGCCAGCGACAAAGGCACAGCCAAAAGAAATGTTACCAATAGTTGATAAGCCAACACTACAATACATAATAGAAGAGGCTGTAGCTTCAGGGATAGAGGAAATATTAATAATAACAGGTAGAAATAAAAAATCTATTGAAGACCATTTTGATAAATCTGTAGAATTAGAACTTGACTTAGAAAAAAAAGGTAAAAAAGAGTTATTAGAAATAGTACAAAACATATCTAATATGATTAATATACATTATATAAGACAGAAAGAACCAAAAGGACTGGGAGATGCGATTTATTGTGCTAGACATTTTATAGGTGATGAGCCTTTTGCTGTAATGTTAGGAGATGACATTGTAGACAATGATGTACCTTGTTTAAAACAATTAACAGACGCATATGAAGAGTATAGAACTACAATATTAGGTGTGCAAAAAGTGAATCCAGAAGATACTAATAAATATGGTATAATAGAAGCTAAAAATATAGAGGGTAGGGTTTATAAAGTAAAAGATATGGTGGAAAAACCAGAATCAGGGAAGGCACCTTCAAATATAGCTATTTTAGGTAGGTATATAATAACTCCTGAGATATTTGACATCCTCAAGGATTTACCACCAGGCAAAGGTGGAGAAGTACAACTTACAGATGCTTTAAAAGTATTATCTAAAAAGGAAGCCATGTATGCATATAACTTTGAGGGTAAGAGATATGATGTAGGTGATAAATTAGGATTTTTAGAAGCGACTGTCGATTTTGCTCTAAAGAAAGAAGACCTTAAGGAAGATTTTATTAAATATCTAAGACATGTCTGTAATGAATTTGATAAAGATGACAATGTGTTATACAATAGTACAAATGAAGGAATAGATTCAGATAAGATTTGCGAGATTAAAGAACTCGAAGTTCAAAAATAATTAGGAAAGGTGATGTAGTGTGGCAAAATCAGGTCAAAAAAAGATTAATAGAATAATAGCTGTTGGGATTGTAGGTGTTCTTGTATTAACAAGTATAACAGCTGTTTTAAGCATGATTGCAACTATGTTGTAGAAATAAATAACTACTGTAGTATACATAAATATAAAAACCATATATAACTTGATGTAGTTAAAAATTTACAGAATTCTAGTTATATATGGTTTTTAGAATTTATAAAGATAAAAAATAATTTTTATAATAGTTGCATATTTTAAGGGAAAATATTATTATAAAATATAAATATAGTGATAAATTTATAAAAACGTGCTAAGATTGGACTTGAGATATAATAAATAAATGGATAATATGGATAATAATGTTTTAAATTTTATTTATTGACCATAATGTATAAATAGTGATATTATTAGACTTAACTGTTTGAATAAAACTTTTCTTTTTCATGCCTTCAATTTCCAAAAAAAAGTATGTATATAAATGAATATATAGATGAGGAGGATTTTTTTGATTTTAGATGATAAAGTATTAGAAGGATTGGGTAGTAAAACATTAGTTGAACTACGAGAAATAGCAAAAGAATTAAAAATAAAATCAATTACTACATATAAGAAAAATGAGCTAATTGAGATTATAAATTCTAAGAGCAAGAATGAAGTAAAAACAAGTGATATTAAAGTGAGTGAAGAAATTAAAGATAAAAATGAAAATATAAAAGAAGACATAAAAAATAGAAAAGAAAATATAGAGAGCGAAAGCATAGAAAAAGAAGTTGAATATAAGAGCCCTGCCAAATCATATAACAAAAAAGATATGGATAATCAAAATATTTCCCAAAGCCAAGATAACAGAAACCAAAAAAATGATTATAATAAGACATCAAATACAAATGATTACAATAAGGCGTCAAATACATGTAATAGAATGGTCAGAAATAATAATAAAAACTATTATATGCCTAAACAAGTTGATGAATCTAAGATAGTAGATGAATTTAACACATCAAAGGAAGATGAAGTGGTCGGTGTACTTGAGATTTTACCAGATGGATTTGGTTTTTTAAGAGGCTCAAATTATTTATCTACCGAAGGCGATGTATATGTTTCGCCATCTCAAATAAGAAGATTTAATATGAAAACAGGAGATAAGATTAAGGGTATAACTAGACATCCAAAAAGTGGAGAAAAGTTTAGAGCACTTTTATATGTTCAAAAGATAAATGATGAAAATCCTGATACAGCTATACAAAGAAATGCATTTGAGACATTGACACCAATCTTTCCAGAAGAACGACTTACACTGGAAACAAATAGAAATGAGATAGCCACAAGAATTATAGATTTAATTTCTCCTATAGGTAAAGGACAAAGAGGATTGATAGTCGCACCTCCAAAAGCTGGGAAAACAGTTCTTTTAAAAAGTGTCGCAAACAGTATAGCTAAAAACCATCCAAATGTTGAACTTATAGTACTTCTTATAGATGAAAGACCAGAGGAAGTTACTGATATGAAGGAATCTATTGAAGGAGATGTTATATATTCTACTTTTGACCAAGTATCAAGTCATCATGTTAAGGTTGCAGAAATGGTATTAAATAGAGCTCAAAGACTAGTTGAACACGGTAAAGATGTAGTAATATTACTAGACAGTATAACTAGACTTGCAAGAGCATATAACCTTACAATATCTCCTACAGGTAGAACTTTATCTGGAGGTATTGACCCTGGGGCACTTCATGGACCTAAAAAATTCTTTGGAGCTGCTAGAAATATAAGACAAGGTGGTTCCCTAACAATACTAGGAACAGCATTAGTTGAAACTGGTTCTAGAATGGATGATGTAATTTTCGAGGAATTTAAAGGTACAGGAAATATGGAATTACATTTAGATAGAAAATTAGCTGAAAAAAGGATATTCCCTGCAATTGATATTTATAAGTCTGGGACAAGAAGAGATGACCTATTGCTTGATGATGAAGAAAAAACAGCTCTTTGGAGATTAAGAAGAGAAATGAGTAATAATTCAGTGATGGAAATCACAGATAAAGTCATTGAACTTATAAAAAGAACCAAAGACAATAAAGAATTTGTAAAATCGATAAAGAGTTTGTAAAATCAAGGAATAATTGTAAAAATAGATTATATAAAGTAATAGAAAAATCACTTGAATGGCATAATAAGTTATGCTATAATAATGTAGTTGATAATGTAAAAAGAAAGTTAATATAATTAATTTTTTTAAATAAAGAGAAGAGGTGACTATAATGCAAAAGGAAATACAACCAAAATATAATCCAGTTGAAGTGCGTTGTGCTTGTGGGAACACATTTGTTGCTGGTTCAACTAAGGACGAAATAAAAGTTGAAATATGTTCGGAGTGCCATCCATTCTATACAGGAAAACAAAAGAACATAGAAAAAGGTGGAAGAATCGACAAATTCAAAAAAAGATTCAAAATGGACTAATTTTTATAAAAGTGGAGTTGGAGGAAGCCAACTCCTATTTTATTACAAAAAAAGGTTCATATTCTACTTTAAATTGTCTTTTTGTATTATAATAATAAATATGTTAAATTAAGTATTTAAAATGCAATTGAATGAGGTGAGTGGATGGGAAAGCAATCTGTAGGTGGTCAAGCTGTTATTGAAGGCGTAATGATGCAATCAAAAGATAAAAGAGCTGTAGCTGTTAGAAAAAGTGACGGAGAAATAGCCTTAAAAGAAGATAGAATAAAAAGTTGGGTAAGAGATAAGAATATAGACAAGATACCTTTTATTAGAGGTTCTTTTGTTATGATAGATACAATGATTCAAGGAATAAAGAGCTTGAACTTTTCTTCAGAGTTTTTTATGGAAGAAGCTGAAGAGGACAAATTTGACTTATTTATGAAGAAGATTTTTAAAGATAAGGCAAATGATATACTTATAGTATTTTCCTTGGTTATAGCGATGATACTTTCTGCTGGTTTATTTATTTTTATACCTACGCTAGTAGGAGGGGCTTTTTCTAAGGTAATACCTAGTGATTTTATGCTCAATTTAATAGAAGGTATTATAAGGATAGTTATATTATTTGCATATATAGTATTGATTTCTAGAAGTAAGGATATAGAAAGAGTATTTCAATATCATGGCGCAGAGCATAAATCCATATATTGTTATGAAAATAATTTGGAACTTACAGTAGAAAACGCTAGAAAATTTAAAAGACTTCACCCTAGATGTGGTACAAATTTTTTGTTTATAGTTATGGCTGTATCAATAATACTGTTTGCATTTTTTGGTTGGCCAAATCCAATACTTAGGATATTTATGAGAATCATATGCGTTCCTATAGTAGCAGGATTATCTTATGAAGTAATTAGAATTCTTGGAAAATACGACAATGGATTTACTAAGATTATTGCATATCCAGGTATGATGTTGCAATACTTTACGACTAAAGAGCCTGATGATGAGCAGTTAGAAGTAGCTTTAGAAGCATTAAAGGCAGTAGTAGATTAAAGAAAAGGGTATTTATTATGACGATAAAAGATATAATTATTAAATATTCAGAGGAATTTAAAGGTATAAGTGATACTCCAAGACTAGATACAGAATTATTGTTACAAAAAGCATTAGGTGACGTTGATAGATTGTATATTCACTTAAATCTAAGTAAAGAATTAACTGAAGAACAGAAAACAGAATTTATAGGTTTTGCAGAAGAAAGAATAAATGGAAGACCAATAGCATATATAGTTGAAAATAGGGAGTTTATGGGACTAGATTTCTTTGTTAAGGAAGGAGTATTAATCCCAAGACCAGATACAGAAACTTTGGTAGAAGAAATAATTGAAATATGTAAAGGTAGAAAGAATGTAAGCATACTAGATATAGGTACTGGTTCAGGTGCGATTACAGTTAGCTTAGCAAAATATATTGAAAATTCTAAATTGATGTCTTTTGATATATCAGAAACAGCCTTAGAAATAGGAAAGAAAAATGCTATTATAAATGAAGTTGATGAAAAAATAGAGTACATTAAATCAGATTTATTTACAGTATTGAATAATAGTGATATAAAATTTGATATTATAGTTTCAAATCCACCATATATAAAAAAACAAGACATAGAAACACTACACACACAAGTTAAAGATTATGAGCCATATAATGCACTTGAGGGTGGAGAAGATGGATTGGATTTTTATAGAAAAATAACAGAGCAAGGAAAGAAATATTTAAATCAATGTGGAATATTAGCATATGAAGTTGGTCACAATCAAGCTGAAGATGTAATTAATATTATGAAAAGTAATGGATATAAAAAAATATATACAAAGAAGGATATACAAGGCATTGATAGAGTTGTTATAGGATACAATATATGATATAATCAACAATTGATATGTTACATTTAATCGAGGTGAAAGTATGTTAAAAAAATTAGAGGTATTGGAAGATACATATAAAGACTTAAGTGAAAAAATAGGTGATCCTGATGTAATAAATGATCAAAAAGTTTGGCAAAAGTATATAAAAGAACATGCTGACTTAGAGCCTATTGTTATGAAATACAGAGAGTACAAAAGCGTTTTAGATAGCATAAAGGAATCAAAAGAAATTTTACAAGAAGAGTCAGACGAAGAGTTAAGAGAATTAGCTAAAATGGAACTATCTGAAATGGAAGAAAAAGTAGCTCCAATAGAAGAAGAAATAAAAATACTACTATTACCTAAAGACCCTAATGATGACAAGAACGTTATAGTTGAAATTAGAGGTGGAGCTGGAGGAGATGAAGCAGCTCTATTTGCAGGTAATTTATTTAGAATGTATTCGAGATATGCTGAGAGAAGAAGATGGAAAATAGAATTATTAAGTGCTAGTGATACTGGAGTGGGTGGATATAAAGAAGTATCTTTTATGATAAAAGGTAAAGGAGCTTACTCAAGATTAAAGTATGAATCTGGAGTTCATAGAGTTCAAAGGATACCATCAACTGAATCTGGTGGAAGAATACACACATCAACTTCTACTGTTGCAGTATTACCAGAGGTTGAAGATGTAGAAGTTGACATAAATCCAAATGATTTAAGAATAGACGTTTTCCGTTCTTCAGGTAATGGAGGGCAAAGTGTCAATACTACTGACTCTGCTGTTAGGGTAACACACATACCTACAGGTGAAGTAGTATCTTGTCAAGATGGAAAATCACAATTAAAAAATAAAGAGCAAGCTTTAAAAATATTAAAAGCGAGACTTTACGATAAAGCATTGGCAGAACAACACAAAGATATAGCAGCAGAAAGAAAAAGCCAAGTCGGAACTGGTGACAGATCAGAAAGAATAAGAACATATAATTTCCCTCAAGGTAGAATAAGTGACCATAGAATAAATTTAACTTTATATAAGCTAGATGCATTCTTAGATGGGGATATAGATGAAATGATAGACGCTTTAATTACTGTTGACCAAACAGAAAAAATGACTGCAATATAAGGAATGTTTTAAAAGAGCTGTTTCTTTCTAGAAATTATTTTCTATTTTGAAACAGCTATTTTGCATTTTAGGTCATGTTATCATATTCTACTGTATATAATTGTTATATACAAGTACAGGAGGGTTATATGATACTAAAAGTAACAATAATTGGACTTTTGGCAGGTGTTATAGGGACAGGATTAGGAGGAGTTATATCAGCTATCTTTAAAAGAGAAGTTGATAAATACCTAAATTTCTTTATGGGATTGTCTGGCGGAATAATGTTGGCTGTAGTAGTATTTGATTTGATGAAAGAATCCATGGATAAAATGGGAGTAATCAATACAGTTATATTTACATTTGTTGGAGCTCTCATAACTATGTACATAAAAACAAGATTGGATGTATCTGGAAGTATGGCATCTGGATATCTTATATTCATAAGTATATTACTACATAATTTACCAGAAGGATTGGCTATTGGTTCTTCTTTTATGTCAACAGAAAGCTTAGGTATCACTCTTGCTATAGTAATAGGTCTACATAACATACCAGAAGGATTAGCAATGGCATTGGGTCTGATATGTAATAAAATGAGGATGAGTAAAGTTATTTTATTTACAATAATAGCTGGCTTGCCTATGGGTCTAGGAAGTTTTTTAGGTGTTTATTTTGGAGGAGTGTTTACTTCTCTTATAGGTGTATTTCTTGCTACAGCAGGAGGTACAATGATGTATGTTGTATTGGAAGAAATTTTTCCGCATTCAAAAAGTGTGTATTGTATAGTTGGTTTTTTGTTAGGTACAATAATTGTAAACTATATCTAAAATTAAAATGAAAGCAGGCATACGAAAGATGAAGACTATTATAAGTAATATTGATATAAATAATATTGATTATGAGGAAATAAAAATACAAGCAAAACTTCTTAGAGAAGGTAAGACGGTTATTTTTCCAACTGAGACAGTATATGGATTAGGTGCAAATGCATTAGATGAAAATGCAGTAAAGAAGATTTATGAAGCTAAAGGTAGACCTAGTGATAATCCACTTATAGTCCATATTTATGAAAAAGAAGAAGTTTATGATTTAGCTAAAGATATAAGTGATAAAGCTAAACTTGTTATGGAAAAACTTTGGCCAGGACCTATAACCATAATACTAAATAAAAAAGATATAATTCCATATAGAACTAGTGGAGGACTTGATACAGTTGCAATAAGAATGCCTTCTCATATTATTGCCAGGGCAATAATAAAAGAAGCAGGCATACCTATTGCAGCTCCTTCTGCAAATATATCAGGGAGACCATCCCCAACAAAAGCGAAACATGTATATGAAGAAATGAATGGAAGAGTTGATGGAATAGTTTTAGGAGGAGATAGTAACTTTGGACTAGAATCAACTGTATTAGACCTTACAGAAGAGATTCCTATGATATTAAGACCTGGAAGTATAACTAAAGAAGTCTTAGAAGAAATTCTTGGTGAAGTAAGGCTTGACCCATCATTAAGTAAAAAAGAAGATAATCAAAAAGCCAAGGCTCCAGGAATGAAATATAAACATTATTCACCAAATGCAGACGTATATATTATATCTGGCAAAAGAGAGAATGTAGCAACAAAGATTAATGATATGATAAAATCTAATAAAGAAAAAGGTCTAAAAACAGGTGTAATGTGCATTAGTAGAAATAAAGAGTTTTATAATGGAGAAGTAATAGATTTGGGGAGTACTCTTGAGGAAGTAGCAAGTAATTTGTTTGATGCTCTCATAGAAATGGATAAAAAAGGTATGGATGTTATATATTCTGAGGAATTTCCTAAGAGCGGTGTCGGACAAGCAATTATGAATAGATTACTTAAGTCAGCAGGATATAAAGTAATAAAAGCTTAAAAAGGAGTTGTGAAATATGAATATACTTATTGTATGTACAGGAAATACTTGTAGAAGTCCTATGGCTGAAGTTATATTAAAGAAAGCTATTGAGGAGTCTGGAAAAAATATTGAAGAATATTGCATATCCTCAGCGGGTATATCTACAGCAAATGGTATGGATGCTTCTAATAATTCTATAGAAGCTTTAAAAGAGCTTGGAATAGATTTATCAAATCATAAAAGTAGAGTAATTACTAAGGATTTATTAGATAAATCAGATATCATACTAACAATGACTAAATCTCATAAAGAAATTTTAGTCCAAGCAGTTCCAAAATGCAAAGAAAAAGTGTATACTTTTAAAGGGTTCGCAAATCAGGATGAGTCAGATATATCTGACCCATTTGGTGGAAGCTTGGATACTTATAGAGATACTATGAAAGAAATAATATATTCTGTCAACCAAATAGTAAAAAATATATAAAACGGAGGATAAAGAAATGAAAATAGGATTAGGCTGTGACCATGGAGGATATAATTTAAAAAAAGAAATAATAAACTATTTAGAAGGAAAAGGGATTGAATGTGTAGATTATGGAACTAATAATGCTACAGATTCTGTTGATTATCCTGCTTATGGAGAAATAGTTGCAAATGCAGTTATAGATAAAGATGTAGATTATGGAATATTATGCTGTGGTACAGGGATAGGAATATCTTTAGCTGCTAATAAAGTTCCTGGAATAAGATGTGCAGTTGTATCAGATGTATTTTCTGCAAAAATGTCAAAAGCACACAATGATGCAAATATGTTGTCATTAGGTGAAAGAGTTTTAGGTAAAGGTTTAGCACTTGAAATAGTTGAGGCTTGGATTAGTACAGATTTTGAAGGTGATAGACATGCTAGAAGAGTAAATATGATTAAGTCAATAGAAGAAAAACACAATAAATAATAAAAATTACAGTTTTATCAGGAGGAATTATCAAAATGAGCAAAGTGGTAGAGACAAACCATCCATTAATACAACATAAACTAACTTTAATGAGAGATAAAAATACTGGTTCTAAAGATTTCAGAGAACTTTTAACTGAAATTGCAATGCTAATGGGATACGAAATAACAAAAGATATACCATTAAAAGATGTAGAAATAGAGACTCCTATTCAAAAAACATCATCTAAAGTTGTTGCAGGTAAAAAACTAGCTATAATTCCAATTTTAAGAGCAGGGCTTGGAATGGTAGATGGTTTAGTAAGTTTAATGCCTGCAGCAAAAGTCGGCCATGTAGGATTATATAGAGACCCAGAAACATTAAAACCAGTTGAATATTATTGTAAACTTCCTCAAGACATAGGAGAAAGAGATATAATAGTAGTTGACCCTATGCTTGCTACAGGAGGTTCTGCTGTTGCAGCAATAGATTTACTTAAATCTAAAGGAGCTAAAAGTATAAAATTAGCTAATTTAGTAGCTGCACCTGAAGGAATACAAGAAGTACAAAAATATCATGATGATGTTGATATATATGTTGCATCAATTGATGAGAAATTAAATGAACATGGATATATAATTCCTGGTCTTGGTGATGCAGGAGACAGATTATTTGGAACTAAATAAAAATTAATAACTATAAATATTTATTGGGAACTTTCTTATATAGTAAAAATTATTTAATATAAGGAGGTTCCTTTTTATATGCATTTTCTCATAATAAGAATTCTTGAATTGATAAATTTCTCGAATTGAGAATAAAAAGCTTTTACCAATTAATAAAAAATGGCTATTTTACTTGAGTTTACAAATTATGAGCAATTTTAAATATGGCATGTTAGTTGCTTACGATTAAATTGATATATATTACTTGAGTTTAAATTAAAATATTAATGATATTATTGGGAGTGATAATACATGAAAAAATGTATAGTAGTAAGAGGAGCTGGAGATTTAGCAACAGCAGTTATACATAAGTTACACAATAGTGGTTTTAAAGTGGTTGCATTAGAAATAGAAGAGCCTTTAGCAATAAGAAGACAGGTCTCTTTTTGTGAGGCTGTATATGAAGAGGAAGTTACTATTGAAGGTATAAAGTGTAAACTTTGTAAAAATAAAGACGAAATCGAAAAAACGTTATCTCAAGATAAAGTAGCACTTATTGTAGACCCAAAAGGAGAAAAACTATCTGAGATAAATCCAGTTGTTTTGATTGATGGAATATTAGCCAAAAAAAATTTGGGTACAACTAAGGATATGGCTCCACTTACAATAGCTTTAGGACCTGGATTTTGTGCAGGAGAAGATGTTGATGTGGTCATAGAGACAATGAGAGGTCATAATCTGGGAAGAATAATAACCAGTGGTAGAGCTGAAAAAAATACAGGAATACCAGGTGCAATAAAAGGGATTTCTAAAGAAAGAGTAATACACTCAGAACATAGCGGAATAATGGAAAATGTATGTAAGATAGGCGATATAGTTGAAAAGGGTGATTTACTTTGTTATATTAATGATTATGGACAAAAATATGAAGTTAGAGCAACAATATCTGGAGTTCTTAGAGGATTACTAAAAGAGGGAGCAAAAGTAAATAAAAATTTAAAAATATTAGACATAGACCCTAGAAAAGAGGAAGTTAAGAATGCTTTTACCATATCAGATAAAGCTAGATGTATAGCTGGAGGGGTTTTAGAAGCCATATTAAAAAATGGAATCTATCCAATAAATTAATTTATGATAAATAAGACTATTAATATTTCATTAAGGTGATATAATAAATTTAATAGATTAAGGAGAGCATATAAAGGGTATTTAAAATTTAAATGGTAAAAATGCTCTTTTTTTATTGGACATTCAATTGACATGTGTATATAATATAAAAATAAGTATTTATTTAGGAAGAAATCTAATAAATATATATGAGACCAGTACATAAACAAAGAGGAGAAAAGTAAATTATGAGACCATCATGGGATGAATACTTTATGGAAATTGCAGAAGTGGTAAAAAAGCGTTCAACTTGTATTAGGAGACAAGTAGGAGCTGTTATTGTAAGAGATAAACAAATTCTAACAACTGGATATAATGGTTCCCCAAGAAATCTTGAACATTGTGAAAATATTGGGTGCAAAAGACAGGAACTAAATATTCCTTCAGGAGAAAGACATGAGCTGTGTAGGGCATTGCATGCTGAGCAAAATGCTATAATACAGGCTGCCCATAATGGTATTAGTGTAGCTGGAGCAACTTTATATGTTACTACAAGACCTTGTGTTTTGTGTGCAAAAATGTGCATAAATGCAGGGATATTGAAAATTGTTTATGAAGGCGATTATCCAGATGATATGTCTACAGAATTGTTAGAAGAAGCAGGAATAGAACTTATAAAATTCTAGTAGATAAATTTTTAGTGAATAATTTTAGAATGACAATAAACGATAAAATTTGACACTGAAATACATGCTCATGAAATGATTAAAAGAAAGTGTTTGAAAAATAATCAGATTAGTAGTAAGATATATTTTATAATTAAATAAATTTATGATATAGATTAATTACATGTTATTTATTTTGTAATAATGAGGGATACTATTTATGAGTAAAAAAAATACACATATGGAAATTGCAAAGCTGTTTAGTTTAATAAGTCAAATAGGATTGATGATTGTAATATCAATATTAGGATGTACTTTCTTAGGAAAATTTTTAGATAGTAAATTAAATACAAGTCCAGTTCTAACAATAATATTTTTACTGTTAGGGGTTGGAGGTGCTTTTAGTGGTGTTTATAAAACTCTGATAGTATATACACGAAGGAAGTGATATATTGGATATAAAATTACTTAACCAAGTAAGGTCAGTAACAAAGGGTATAGTAATATTTGATGTAATTTTAATTGTGCTAATGTTGATAACATCAACATTAAGTAAGCCAGTATTTTTAGGACTTATATTTGGCTCTATAATAGCTATGTTAAATTTTAGATTATTAGCAATCTCACTAGAAAAAACAGTGTCATTGCCAGCTGGAAAAGCACAAGCTTATGCATCAGCACAATATACCATTAGGCTATTTATAATGGCAGTTGTTCTATTTGCTTCAGCTAAGGTTCCACATTTAAATATAATCGGAACAGCACTAGGATTATTGAGTACAAAGTTTGTCATATTATCAAAAAACTTTATAAATAAATTAAAGAGGAAGGAGGCGTAAGTATGAGTCAAGCGCATTATTATCTCATAGGAAACTTTAAAATTAGTGAAACAATACTAGTGAGTTGGGGAATAATGGCCTTTTTAGCGATAGCATCTTATTTTTTAACTAGAAATTTGAAAAAAGTTCCAACCAGTAAAGTTCAAATATTTTTGGAATTTGCAATAGGTGGTCTTGCTAAAATGGTTACAAATGTTATGGGTAAAAACACAGTAAAAAGAATGCCATATATGATACCATACATAGGAAGTTTGTTTTTATTTTTCGCGTGCTCAAATTTAAGCCCATTACTTGGATTAAGATCACCAACAACCGACCTAGATACAACTGCTGCATGGGCAATGATTACATTTTTTATGATTTATTTTGCAGGAGTTAAATTTAAAGGAGTATCATACTTTAAAGAATTGGCTCAACCACTTGCCATAATGTTACCAATTAACATTATAGGTGAGTTAGCTAGACCAATATCATTAAGTTTCCGTCCATTTGGAAATATCTTAGGTGGAACAATTATAATGGGTCTATTTTATCAACTTTTAGGTTTTATATCTAGTCTAATACCAGGATTATCAATACCAATTGGACAGATACTAATACCAGTACCATTACACTTGTACTTCGATTTATTTGCAGGATTGTTACAAGCATATATATTTATAATGTTAACAATGGTGTTTATATCAAGTGCAGGGGAATTAGATTAAGAAATCAACTTATATTAAGATAAAAAATAAAAAACAATTTAAATTTTTAAATTTTAAGGAGGAAATAATTATGGAAACAGCAATAGTAGCGGCAGCATCAGCAATAGGAGCAGGAATAGCAGTTGCAACAGGTATAGGTGCAGGAATTGGTCAAGGTGTAGCAGCAGGTAAGGCAGCAGAAGCAGTAGGAAATCAACCAGAAGCTAAAGGTGATATAACTTCAACTTTATTACTAGGTGTTGCTATAGCAGAGTCTTCAGCAATATATGGCTTGGTTGTATCAATAATACTTCTATTCGTAAATCCATTCTTCAAATACTTAGGAATGTAGATTTAGTCCTTAAATATTTTGAGATAGGTTTTATAGATAAATCATCTCAAACTTATAATCATGAGATGAATTTTATCATCTCGTGATTATAAGTAGTTATGATTTATGGAAAGGAGGATAATTATGGAGAAAGCACTAGTAGGTATAACATGGGAATTTGTATTCCAAATTGTTAATACTTTTATAATATTTTTACTTCTAAGAAAGCTTTTATTTAAGCCAGTTTTAAATATAATCCAATCAAGAGAAAATGATATTAAAAATGACTTAGCAGAAGGCGAAAAAGCAAAAAACGAAGGATTGGCACTAAAAAAAGAATATGAGTCAAAAATCAATTTTGCTAAAGACGAAGGTCAAGAAATCATAAAACAAGCAACTATAAGAGCAGAGAAAAAATCAGATGACATAATAAGTACTGCAAAACAAGATGCTCTTAATATAAAAGATAAAGCAAGCAAAGATATAGAACAAGAAAAACAAAAGGTTATGAATGAAATTAAGAGTGATATATCAAATATAGCACTACTTGCAGCATCTAAAGTTATTGAAAAAGATTTAGATAAATCTAAACATGAAGAATTGATAGAAAACTTTATAAAAGAGGTAGGGGAGGCTAAATGATAAACGTAGTAGCAAATAGATATGCCGAAGCCCTGTTTCAATTAGGAGAAGAAGAAAATTCAACTGATATATTATTTAAAGAATTAGAAAAAGTAGTAGATATGATGACTAAAGTTAGCAAAGATTTCTACAAAGTTTTAAAATCACCATTAGTTTCAAAATCAGAAAAGAAAAACTTGGTAGAAATCATTTTTGATAAGGAAGTAAGCTCTAACATAAAAAATTTCTTAAAAGTTTTGGTAGATAAAGATAGAATAGTATTTTTGGAAGACATAGAGTTAGCTTATAAAGACTTATTAAATAAGAAAAATAATATAATTGATGGTGTCGCAATAAGTGCGATTCCAATGAGTGAAACAGATATTAAAGAACTTGAAGTTAAACTTTCAAACAAATACAACAAAAATGTTACTATAGAAAATGTAGTTGACAAGACTATACTAGGGGGAGTTCTAGTTAGACTTGGAAATGAGCAGATAGATGGCACTGTAAAAACTCGTCTAGATAAGATGAAAGAAAAGCTATCTGAAGTAATATCTTAAGAATGGCGGTGAACCCATGAACTTAAAACCTGAAGAAATAAGTTCTATAATTAAACAGCAAATAAAGAATTATGAGAATAAAGTTGAATTGACAGATACAGGTAGTGTTTTAACCGTTGGGGATGGTATAGCTAGTGTATATGGATTAGAAAAAGCTATGTCTGGTGAGTTACTAGAGTTCCCAGGTGAAGTATATGGTATGGCACTTAACTTAGAAGAGGAAGTAGTTGGAGCTGTTATACTTGGAGATGACAGTGGAATAAAAGAAGGCGATATAGTTAAGAGAACTGGAAGAATAGTTGAAGTTCCAGTTGGAGAAGCCTTAATAGGTAGAGTTGTAAATTCTCTAGGTCAGCCAATAGATGGAAAAGGACCTATAGCTTGTACAAAAACTAGACCAGTTGAATCTGAAGCACCTGGTATAATAGATAGAAGATCTGTTTATGAGCCATTACAAACAGGTATAAAATCAATAGATTCAATGATACCAATTGGTAGAGGTCAGAGAGAGTTAATAATAGGTGACAGACAAACTGGTAAAACATCTATAGTTGTCGACACTATATTAAATCAAAAAGGAAAAGATGTTATCTGTATATATGTAGCAATTGGGCAAAAACGTTCTACTATAGCTCAATTAGTTAGCTCATTAGAAAAAGGTGGAGCTTTAGACTATACAATAGTAGTTTCAGCAACAGCATCTGAATCAGCACCACTTCAATATATAGCACCATACGCTGGAGCAGCTATGGGTGAAGAATTTATGTACAATGGAAAACATGTGCTTATAGTATATGATGATTTAAGTAAACAAGCCGTTGCATATAGAGAAATGTCATTATTACTTAGAAGACCACCAGGACGTGAGGCATATCCTGGAGATGTATTCTACTTACATTCAAGATTACTTGAAAGAGCAGCTAAGTTATCTGATGAATTAGGAGGAGGCTCAATGACTGCCTTACCTATAATAGAAACTCAAGCTGGAGACGTTTCTGCGTATATACCAACAAATGTTATATCTATAACAGACGGTCAAATATACTTACAACCAGAATTATTCTATTCAGGTGTAAGACCAGCAGTTGACCCTGGTATATCAGTATCGAGGGTTGGTGGTTCTGCGCAAATTAAGGCAATGAAAAAAGTTGCAGGTACATTGAAACTTGCATATTCACAATATAGAGAGCTTGCAGCATTCTCACAATTTGGTTCTGACTTAGATGAAGATACTAAAAAGAGACTTGCTCAAGGTGAAAGAATCGTTGAGATATTAAAACAAGGTGAGCATCAACCAATAAAAGTTGAAAATCAAGTTATGATAATATACGCTGTTATAAATAATCACTTGGAAGATATTCCAATAGATAATATAGCTAGATTTGAATCAGAATTGTATGCATTTGTAGATAATAATTATCCAGAAATATCAAGAAAAATATTAGATGGAGAAGACTTCACTCATGATTTAACAGATGCAATAAATGAATTTAAAGAAAAGTTTGTTGTTGAAGTATAATCCTTTTTAAAAAAGGAGGTAAATTAATTGGCAGGAGCTGGAATTAAAGCGATTAAAACACGTATGGGGAGTGTTGAAAGTACAAAACAAATAACTAAAGCAATGGAACTTGTTGCATCTTCTAAGCTTAGAAAAGCAAAAGAAAAAGCTGAAGATTCAAGAGAATACTTTAATACTTTGTACGATACAGTAAAAGATATTGCCCAAACAACACGTGGAGTTAGAAATGAATTTTTAAAAGTAAGAGAAGTAAAAAATAAATGCTATATAGTGGTAGCTGGAGATAGAGGTCTTGCAGGTGGATACAATTCCAATGTATTAAAGGAATCTGTATCTCACATGGAAGGAAAAAAAGAAACAGTTATCACAGTAGGAAAGAAGGCTCACGAGTTTTTTTCTAAGAGAAATTACAATATAGCAAAAGATATAAATAGTGTTGAAGCTTGTGGATATGAAGAAGCGATAGAAATTTCACAAACTGTTATTGACCTGTATAAAAAAGGTGAAGTAGATGAAGTTTATATAGCTTATACAAAATTTAAATCAGCGTTATTACAAGAAGTTGAAGTTTTAAAATTGCTTCCATTGGTGTTTGAAAAAGATACAGATGACCATGGAATTGTAATAAAAGAAGAAAAACAAAATAAATCGAAAGTACAATATATACCATCAGCAGAAGCAGTCTTAAGTTATATTGTGCCTCAGTTTGTATCAGGTACAATATATGGTGGGATTTTAGAATCTTTTGCATCAGAGCAAGGAGCTAGAAGAACTGCGATGGAATCAGCCACAGATAATGCGAATGAAATGCTATCTAATTTAGAGTTAAGTTATAACAGAGCAAGACAGTCAGCTGTAACTCAAGAAATAACAGAGATAGTTGGTGGAGTTGAAGCTCTAAAATAGGGAGGTTAGGAAATGGCAAATGTAGGTGAAATAGTACAGATTGTAGGAGCTGTACTAGATGTTAAGTTTGATAATGAACAAAGCCTACCTAACTTATTAAATGCGTTAGTAATAAAGTTAGGAGATAAAGAAATAGTTGCAGAAGTTGCTCAACATATAGGTGATGATACAGTAAGATGTATCTCTATGAGTGCAACAGATGGACTTGTAAGAGGTATGGAAGTTGTAGATACAGGAGGACCAATAAGTGTTCCTGTTGGAGATGAAACTTTAGGTAGAATATTCAATGTTCTTGGAAAACCAGTTGATGGAAAACCAGCTCCAAAGTCTGCGCCTAAGTTACCTATACATAGACCAGCACCAGCATATGACGAACTAGAAACTACAGCTGAGATACTAGAAACAGGTATTAAGGTAGTTGATTTGCTAGCACCATATCTGAAAGGTGGAAAAATAGGTCTATTTGGAGGAGCAGGAGTAGGAAAAACAGTTTTAATACAAGAACTTATAAACAATATTGCTAAGCAACATGGTGGTATTTCTGTATTCTCAGGAGTAGGAGAAAGAACAAGAGAAGGTAATGACCTTTATGGAGAAATGAGTGAGTCTGGAGTTATAAATAAGACAGCTCTAGTATTTGGTCAGATGAACGAGCCACCTGGAGCAAGAATGAGAGTTGCTTTAACTGGACTTACAATGGCAGAACATTTTAGAGATGAGCAAGGACAAGACGTCTTACTTTTCGTTGATAATATATTCCGTTTCACACAAGCTGGTTCAGAAGTTTCAGCACTTCTAGGACGTATGCCATCAGCTGTTGGTTACCAACCAACATTAGCTACTGAAATGGGTGCACTTCAAGAGAGGATAACGTCAACTAAGAAAGGTTCAATAACATCTGTTCAAGCAGTATATGTACCAGCAGATGACTTAACTGACCCAGCACCAGCTACAACATTCTCTCACTTAGATGCAAAAACAGTTTTATCTAGACAAATATCATCACTTGGTATATATCCAGCGGTTGACCCTCTTGAATCTACATCAAGAATTCTTGACCCTAGTATAGTAGGAAAAGAACATTATGAAGTAGCCAGAGGAGTTCAATCAATACTTCAAAGATATAAAGAACTACAAGATATAATTGCCATACTTGGTATGGATGAATTGTCTGATGAAGATAAGTTAATAGTTGCACGTGCTAGAAAAATACAAAGATTCTTATCTCAATCGTTTACAGTTGCAGAGCAATTTACAGGAAATCCAGGTCAATATGTTCCTGTTAAAGAAACTGTAAGAGGATTCAAAGAGATACTTGAAGGTAAACATGATGACTTACCAGAGTCAGCATTCCTGTTTGTAGGTACAATAGAAGATGCTGTTAAAAAAGCGAAGGGAAGTATGTAGTCATGGCTAGTGAATTTTCATTGAAAGTTGTAACTCCAAATGATACATTTTATGATGGAGAAGTTGAAATGATAGTAGTTAGAACTACAAAGGGAGACAAAGGGGTATTGAAAGGTCATATACCATTTGTTTCAGGCATACCTGTAGGGACTTTGAAGATAAAAAAAGATGGAAATTTTAAAGAAGCAAAAATATCAGAAGGATTTGTTAATGTAGATCAAAATAAAACCGTTATATTGACAGAATCTGCTGAATGGATTTAATAACTTAATATAAAACATGAAAAGTCATTTTTACTAAAAATATTTTTGGTCAAAGTGACTTTTTTATGTTTTGGTGTTAATAAAATAATAACAAATAGAGTGTAAAGTATGCAGAAAATGCACTGACAATAAATTCACAAAATGTTTGAATTTACTGCAAAATTATGTTGTAATTAATAAGATAAAGAAAGTTTAGATAGATTATATAGAAGTGAAAAAATATTCATATAAGGAATCTATATAAAATTTTTATAAAATTTAAAAAATTTGCTTAGTTGTGTAGTATAATAAATAATATAATAGATTTACATAGGTTATTTATTATAAATAATTTTAAAAGTTACAATTTTATTATAATGATTATTAAATTGGGATAAGTAACATAAACTAAACAATAATAGGTATTATCAATAGTAAATTTATAAATTCATTATTAAATGAAAAGAGCTATTATAAATTTTCTGGAGGAAAAATGGATATATTTGATATTGGAGTAGACATAGTTGAAATTGACAGAATAAAAAAAGCTGTAGAAAAAAATAATCGGTTTTTAGAGAAAATGTTTACAGATAAAGAAATTGAATATTTTAATTCTAAAAATTTTAAGGCAGAAAGTATAGCCGGTAATTTTGCGGCTAAGGAAGCTATAAGTAAATCTATGGGTACAGGAATCAGAATGTTTAACTTTAAAGATATAGAGGTTCTCAGAAATGAAATGGGAAAACCAATAGTAAAAACTTATAATAATCTGGCAAAAATGTGCATAGATTATAATGTTTTAGAAATAAAAGTTTCAATATCACATTCAAAAGATTATGCTATAGCAAATGCGATAACTATAATTAAGGACTAAGGAGTGATTACACTATGATGGATAAAACAGCAAAAGAAATAATGACAACAGATGTAATAGTAGCAAAACAAGATGATAGTATAGCAGATGTAGCTAATATGCTAATTGCAGAGAAAATAGGAGGATTGCCAGTTGTAGATTCAGAAAATAAAGTTGTTGGAATAATTTCTGAGACAGACATTCTTAAAAAAGAAAAATATATAGAAGCACCTCTCTATATAAATTTATTACAAGGGCTGATTTTTTTAGATGATTTAAAAAAGGTAGAAAAAGACATAAAGCAAGTAGCAGCGTATAAAGTCGGAGAACTGATGTCTAAAGACATAATAAAAGTTCATGAAGATGATAAGTTCGATGATGTGGCTAATATAATGATTAAAAAATCAATAAACAGAGTTCCTGTAGTAGATGATGACAATAAAATTAAAGGTATAATCTGTAGATATGATATAATAAAAGCTTTATATAATGAATAAACTGAAGTAGGAGGTGTGATGTGAGAAAAAAGTGGACTATAGTATGTATTATGTTCTTGGCACTGGTTATAATTGTAATAGGATGCCAAAAACGACAGTCCACAAAAGAAGAAGTATACAAAGACTTTCAAAAGCAGATTTCTGATATGAATTCTTACAGTTGTAAAGCTGAAGTAGAAGTAGTTGGAAATAAGAGCCCACACAATTATGTTTTAATTCATACTTATAAAAAAACTGATAACTATAAATTAGAAGTAATTTCCCCAAAACACTTAAAGGGAAAAAGTATAGAGTATCAAGGTGATAAAATATTAGTTAAAAATCCAAATATCAGTGATATAGTGGAATTGCCTAATACAGGAAAAAATAATCAATATCTTTTTATAGGAGACTTTATAAAAAATTATCTTCAAAACGAAGAGATGAAAATAAAGTTATCCAAAGGAAATTTGGTTTTAGAGACTTTTATTCCTGGGGATAATAAATATTTTAATAAGCAAGTATTATATGTAAATGCTGACACAAAGAACCCTGAAAAGATGGAAGTGTTAGATAATGAAGGAGTGCCAAGATTTACAGTAAAATACAGAGATTTTGAATACAGAAACTAAGGGGGACTAAAGAAATGCAAAAAATAACAGTGCCTACATGGGCAGAGATAAATCTAGATAACTTAAGATTTAACTTAAAAAATATTAAAAATTTATTAGAAGAAGATATTAAGGTTTGTGGAGTAATAAAAGCTGATGCATATGGACATGGTGCAGTAGAAGTTGCAAAATTATTACAAAAGGAAAAAGTAGATTATTTAGCAGTAGCAAGAACTGCTGAAGGAATTGAACTTAGACAAAATGGTATAACACTTCCTATTTTGAACTTAGGATATACTCCAGATGAAGCTTTTGAAGATTCTATAAAAAATAAAATAACTATGACAGTTTATTCTTTAGAAACAGCACAAAAGATAAACGAAATTGCAAAATCTTTAGGAGAAAAAGCCTGTGTTCACATTAAAATAGACTCAGGAATGACTAGAATAGGTTTCCAACCTAATGAAGAGTCAGTTCAGGATATAGTAAAATTAAATAAATTAGAATATATAAATTTAGAAGGTATGTTTACTCATTTTGCTACAGCTGATGAAGTAAGTAAAGAGTACACTTATAAACAAGCTAATAATTATAAATTTATGTCTGATAAGTTAGATGAAGCTGGTGTAGAAATAGCTATAAAGCATGTATCAAATAGTGCAGCTATTATGGATTGCCCTGATTTAAGATTAAATATGGTAAGAGCAGGAATAATATTATATGGTCATTATCCATCTGATGATGTATTTAAAGAAAGACTAGAACTAAAACCAGCCATGAAATTAAAATCAAAAATCGGACATATAAAACAAGTTGAACCAGGTATAGGAATAAGTTATGGACTAAAATATACAACTACTAGTATGGAAACAATAGCTACAATTCCAATAGGATATGCAGATGGATTTACTAGAATTCAAAAGAATCCAAAAGTTATTATTAAAGGAGAAGTATTTGATGTAGTTGGTAGAATTTGTATGGATCAAATAATGGTTAGAATTGACAAAGATGTAGACATAAAAGTTGGAGATGAGGTTATACTATTTGGAGAAGGTGAAGTTACAGCTGAACGTATAGCCAAAGACTTAGGAACTATAAACTATGAAGTGTTATGCATGATATCAAGAAGAGTTGACCGTGTTTATATGGAAAATAATGAGCTTGTACAAATAAACAGTTATTTGCTAAAATAAAACCATGATATTATAATCTGGGAGGCGATTTTGTGTACGATAAGAGTAAAGAAAAAATAGAAGTTACTTTACCAGACTCTCTGATTTCTGAAGTTGATAGTATTGTTCAGATGGAGAACAGTAACAGAGAAGATTTTGCAAAAGCTGCTTTTCAGTTCTATATAACTCAGAAAAAGAGAATTCATATTAAAGAATCTATGAAAACGGGTTATAGAGAAATGGGTCAAATTAATCTGTCATTAGCTGAACTAGGTATGACAGTTGACGAAGTATCTTCTGATGATAAAAATGAAGGGAAGATTGCCCAAGGTGAGTACTAATTGTGAAATAAAGCGTGGTGATTTATATTACGCTGATTTAAGTCCAGTTGTTGGTTCAGAACAGGGAGGAGTTAGGCCTGTTCTGATAATACAAAATGATGTAGGTAATAAATATAGTCCTACAGTTATAGTATCAGCTATAACATCTCAGATTAATAAAGCCAAATTACCTACTCATGTAGAGATAAGTTCCAATGAATATGGGCTTAATAAAGACTCAGTGATTCTTTTAGAACAAATCAGAACTATTGATAAAAAGAGGCTGAGGGAAAAAATTGGTTGTCTAGATGAAAATATGATGATAAAAGTAGATGATGGACTTCAAATAAGTTTAGGATTGTTTACTTTTTAAAGAGGGATTTGTCTTTTGTTAGACAATCCCTTTTTTCTTTAAAAATATTTCATAGAGTTTAATTTTAGTGCCTAAGCTAATAAAATCAAAAATAACGAAAAAAAATAGCATAAAAGTGATATAATAATATGGAATTGATATAAAAATTACAAACTCAAGGGAGGTAATTACATGAGAGACCATAAAGGATTAAATGAGATTGCGCGTATCATAAGAAGAGATATAGTTTCTATGATACATAGAGCCAAATCTGGACATCCAGGAGGGTCATTATCAGTAGTTGAAATACTTACTGCGTTATACTTTGATGAAATGAATGTGGATTCTTCAAATCCTAAAATGGAGGATAGAGATAGATTTGTATTATCAAAAGGACATGCTGCACCAGCATTATATGCAACATTGGCTGAAAAAGGTTATTTTGATAAGGAAGAATTAAATGGGCTGAGGAAAATAGGAAGAATGTTACAAGGGCATCCAGATATGAAAGGAACACCTGGTGTGGAGATATCTACAGGTTCCTTAGGTCAAGGTTTCTCGGCTGCATGTGGGATGGCTATGGCATCAAAATTAGATAATGCACCATGGAATGTGTACACTTTACTTGGTGATGGAGAAGTTCAAGAAGGTATTGTTTGGGAAGCTGCTATGAGTGCAGCACATTATAAACTTGATAATTTAATTGCTTTTTTAGACAATAATGGACTTCAGATAGATGGAAACATAGAAAGTGTAATGAACTTAGGTTCAATAGTTGATAAATTTAAGGCTTTTGGATGGAATGTAATTGAAATAGATGGTCATGATTTTGACCAAATATTTGCTGCTCTTGATATAGCTAAATCAACAGTTAAAAAGCCTACAATGATAGTTGCAAAGACTATAAAGGGTAAAGGAATATCTTTTATGGAAAATCAAGCAGGATGGCATGGGACAGCTCCAAATGATGCAGAACTAGAACAAGCCTTACTTGAATTAGGAGGTGCTGACAATGAATAAAATGGCAACAAGAGAAGCATATGGTAAAGCCTTGGTAAAATTAGGACAAATAAATGACAATGTTGTAGTATTAGATGCAGATTTATCAAAGTCTACAAAGACACATGATTTTTATGAAGCATTTCCAGATAGATTTTTTAATATGGGCATAGCCGAACAAAATCTAATAGGTGCTGCTTGTGGGTTATCAACTGCTGGAAAAATACCTTTTGCTAGTACTTTTGCTATGTTTGCTACAGGAAGAGCATTTGAGATTATAAGAAATTCAGTTTGTTATCCAAAATTAAATGTAAAAATTTGTGCTACTCATGCAGGACTTACTGTTGGAGAAGATGGAGCATCTCATGAAAGTGTAGAGGATATTGCAATAATGAGAGCTATACCAAATATGACAGTTCTTGTTCCAGCTGATGGAGTAGAGACGGAGAAGATGATTTTTGAAATAGCTAAATACAATGGACCTGTTTATGTTAGACTAGGAAGAAGTTCAGTTCCAGTTTTATTTGATGAGGATTATCACTTTGAAATAGGAAAAGGTGTAGTACTAAGAGATGGCAATGATGTCACGATTATAGCTTGTGGGATTATGGTGAATGATGCTATATTAGCACAAGAAAAATTGCAAGAAGAAGGTATTAGTGCTAGAGTCATAAATATGTCCACAATAAAACCTATAGATAAGGATTTAATATTAAAATCAGCAAAAGAAACTAATGCTATTGTAACTGTAGAAGAACATAGTATAATTGGAGGATTAGGTTCTGCTGTAAGTGAGACAGTTGGAGAATCTTATCCAACTATTGTAAAAAAAGTTGGGATTAAGGATTCTTTTGGAGAATCTGGTGCTCCAAACGAATTGTTAAAAAAATATGAATTAACTTGTGATGACATAGTAAAAGCTGTAAAAGAAGCTATTCTTGCAAAAAGAATGTAAGAAATATAAATTATGCATGTTTGTTAACAATATAATATGTGTAAAAGAGAGATATAAAGCATTATATGAATTTGTATCTCTCTTTTTTATACACTATATCAATTTATCAAAAACCTAACCAAATATTCAAATTTTTACAAAAATAGAGAAAATATTCAAATATATATTGACTATTCAGAAAAATATGACTAATATATAGTTTATAGGGAAATTAGTTTTATACATATAATAACTACTTAGATAAAAAGAATTTAAAGAATTGTATGAAGGGAGGTATACTGTATAAAAAATATGCTATAAGTTTTAAGTTATTATACAAAATACAAAAAGTTTTAAAACAGTTATCATGGATTTTATGTTAAAGGAAATTGTAAGTAGTTTATCGAAGTAATTAAGCAGATGAAAAAATTTCACGTGGGGAGGTAACTGAGATATGTCAGAAAAAGTAAATGTTAAAACGGTCATCAGTTTCGCAGGAGCTTATGTAGCAACAGTAATCGGTTCTGGATTTGCAACAGGACAAGAAATAATGCAATTCTTCACTTTTTATGGGTTTGCAGGTATTATTGGTGGGATAATTTCAATGGTATTATTCTCATGGATGGGTGCTTCAGTAATGTCAAAAGGTAAAGAACTTCAACTTAAGGAACCTATCAAAATTTATCGTGTTTATTGTGGTAAGTATTTAGGAATATTCTTTGAGTGGTTTGGACCTTTATTCTTATTTGGTGTTTTCGTAGTAATGATTTCAGGAGCAGGAGCAACTTTAACTGAATACTATGGATTAAATCCATTTGTAGGTAGAATAGGTATGGCAGTAGTAGCATTATTAACTGTTTCATTAGGTCTTGATAAATTATCAAAGATACTAGGTGGAATAGGGCCTATAATAATAATCTTTACACTTTTAGTTGGAGCTATAAGTTTGAGCAGTAATATAGGTAACTTATCTCAAGCAGGAGAGATTCTTAGTACTGTAGAGGTAACTAAGCCAGTTCCAAACGCATACCTATCTGGTGTAATATATACTACTTATAATACAATCGTTGTCATGGCGTTCTTAACAGGATTAGGAGCAAGTGCTGCTAATAAAAAAGAAGCTGTTTGTGGTGGTATACTAGGTGGTGTAGCACTTATGGCAGCAGCTATAATGATGAACTTAGCAATGCTTTCTGATATAGGGAACTTATATTCAAAAGCAATACCTTCATTATTCTTAGCTGATAAGATTTCACCAATAGTTGGAGTTTTATTCTCAGTAGTTCTTATATTAGGAATATATACAACAGCTGTACCTTTATTATGGTCAGTAACTAATAGATTTGTAGATGATAATCATCCTAAATTCAAATTAATAACATTAATAACAGCTATATTAGGTCTTATAGGTGGATTCTTACCATTTGATAAGCTGGTTGGTATCTTATATCCATATACCGGATATATGGGCGTCATAATACTGGTTTGTGTTCTTTATAGACAGATTACAAAAACATCTGGCTATCAAGAAGGAGTTAATGGTAAATAAGTAATTTGGAATTGTAAAATAAAGAGTTATATAAAAACAATTAAATTGTTTTTATATAACTCTTTTTTATTTTATAATTTATTTGTCATAAAATCCCTTTTTTAATTGTTTTATACTTGAAGACAATTGTTAATAAACATTTTATTATTGATGATTTAAAGTCTAAGACAAAATTATAAATCATATATTTAAATAGACGGGAGGAGTGATAAAATTGAATGTAAAGTTTAATATTAAAGGTATAATTTATGGAGTTATAGCTCTTATATTTGTAATAGGAGGATTTATATTCATACCAAGTATGTTTATAGAAAAAACTAAACCAATAGATTATACAGTATTGCAAAGGAATTCAATACCAGAAAAGATACTTGACGTTATGGACAAATACACGAATGAAGAAAGGGCATTAGCAGCTAAAATTGATAATAAAATATACATCATAGTAACTAGGGGAAATAATAAATATGGTATTGAGATGGATAACATAGAAAGTGTAAGTGAAGAAGGAAAAGAAGTTTTGAGAGTTAAGATAAAGTATAAGGATAAGGAGGATTCTCTTCCATACATAGTGGTTGAAACAAATATGAGTGAACTTCCAGATAGAATAGAATTAAATTCTACTAAATAAAAATATATTTGTAATTAGATAACTATTTATTTGTATAGTAAAATAAAGTCATGGTTTTTATTAATGTAAATAAATCATTTCGAAGCTTTATTGATGTAAAAGCCATGACTTAAAATATTCATTGAATGAGATAAAAATTAAATATTAAACAGAGTGTTATATTAATAGTATTGAGAGTCTTAATTATTTGGTGTAAGAATTCTAGTTTCAGTAACTATATAGTTTAATTGAGCATCATGAGTTTCTTTTGGAATAGAATCGAATACCTGAAAGTCAAATGCTATTCCTATAGTTATTGCGTCTTTTCTTAAGTTCTCTAAAAATCTATCATAAAATCCTCCGCCATATCCCAATCTATAGCAATGTATGTCATATGCAACAGCTGGAACAATTACAACATCTAAAGCTTTAATATCAATTTTAGGCGATTTTTCGTTAGGTTCTCTTATTCCATATGCACCAATTTTTAGTCCGTTATCTAAATCTGTTATTTGAGTAGGAATTAATGTATGATTTTCTTTTATTGTAATAGGACTTGAGACTATTTTCTTTAGAGATAAAAGTTTTTTGATTAAATTATCTGTGTTAACTTCGTTATTAAAATCTAGATAAAGCATTATGTTAGTTGCGTTTCTTATATCCTCCATTTGAAGTAATTTTTCTGTTATCAAATTTGAATTATTTAGTATAAAATCAGCACCTTTATTTTTTCTATGCTCAATAACTTTTTTCCTAAATTCTTTTTTCATAAAATATTCCTCCCTTAATATGTTATAATGTGAACAGAATTTATATTCTAATATAAATTTTAGTATAGTTTATTGTAATAAGGCAATATATTTGGGTAAATGTAATAAAAATAACAGCTAGTCATATAATATATAATAGTTTATGTAAAAGGAGATGTATCTTGTGATTTCAAAAAAGAAAGCTATTTTTTTAGGGGTGATTTTAGTAATTATAACAGCTATGGCCACATCGGCATTTCAGCTTACATTAGGGAACAAAGTTGTAATATCAAAAGAACTCTATGAAGGCTATAAAAAATATGATAAGTTGTTAGGATTAGAATCTATTATAAAACAAGATTTTTATAAAAAAGTCTCTGATAAAGATTTAGTGGATGGAGCATCAAAGGGATTATTCCTAGGAACAAATGATAAATATTCTGGTTATTACACTGAAGATGAAATGAAAAAGCTAATAGAAGATAGTGAGGGCTCTTATGTTGGTGTAGGGATGTATATAGGAGCATCAAAAGATGGAGGTCTTGTAGTAGTTCCTATGAAAGATTCTCCAGCAGAAAAAGCAGGAGTAAAAGCAGGAGATAAATTAATAAAAGTCAATGGAAAATCTGTATCATATAAAAATTCAGATGAAGCTGTAAGTATGATGAAAGGTAAAAAAGGCAAAAAAGTAAAGCTAGTAGTATTGAGAGAAGATAAACAACTAAGCTTTGAGCTAAAAACAGAACAGATAGTTGAGAAAAGTATAGAAAGTAAAGTAATTGATAATGATTTAGGATATATAGAAATTACCCAGTTTATATCAAGTACATATACTGATTTTGACAAAGCTTTAAAAGGGTTGAAAGAAAAGAATATTAAGGGATTAGTAATAGACCTTAGAAACAATCCTGGAGGAATGTTGGATATATGTAAAGAAGTTGCTGATGAATTAATTGGTGAAGGAACTATAGTGTATACTAAAGACAATAAAGGTAATACAGAATACTTAAAATCTGATAAAGAAAAATTGGGACTTCCAATAGTAGTTTTAACTAATGGAGAAAGCGCCTCTGCTGCTGAGATATTAACAGCTGCAATTGTTGATAATAAAGAAGGTATTTCTGTAGGTACTACGACTTATGGTAAAGGGCTGGTACAGTCAGTTGTAAGATTGAAAGATGGAACAGGATACAAGCTAACTACTGCTCAATACTTTACACCTAATGGAGATTATATCAATGAAAAAGGGATAAAACCTACCATTGAAGAAAAAGATGAGAAAAAGCAACTGGATGTAGCAACTGAATGGCTTAGAGAGCAGGTTAATAAATAGAATTTAAAGTTTGTAGATATAAAAATATTACTGGAAATTTATCATTCCAGTAATATTTTTTTGATTTAAGAAATATTAATATTAATAACACTATTTTCTAATACTATACATACTCTTATTTAAAAGTACTCTCATTCAGTAATATAGAAACTTATTTGTTTTATACTGATTATAAGAATATTTAAGGTATTTTCTATTTTGAATTAAATTAATATTTTGTAAAAACACATACATGTAAATTAAATTTTTTATCTAATGTATGTCTATACTATAAGAAGTTGTAAAAATTTTTCCTTTACCTAATTTGTTTATAAATTTCTTATCTTTATAAATTTTATTAGAATGTATACTATCAGCGAGACCATACCATGGTTCTATACATAAAAATGGAGCAGTAGAATTAGTTTCGCTATAATAAGGAGTCCAAATGCCAACTAGAGGAAAATTCTTCATAGATATAGTTAGGCATTTACTATCTTTATCATTATATATAGATACTTTGTCTATGTTAGTGTATATTAAAGCATCATTTTTAAATAATTCTGGATTTAATTGTAACTTTTTTAAATCTCCAATAAATTTTGTATCATCAGTAAAGGACCCATTTAAATTAATTTTTTCTACATTATTTCTTCCTTTAAACTCAAGATAGTATTTAGAAAAGTCATCTTGTTCATAAAAAGGAAGATTAAATGCAGGATGTCCACCTATAGAAAAGAATATATCTTTAGAGTCAGTATTTTTTACAATCCATTCTATATTTATGCTATTGTCATTTAATGTATAATTTATAAGCAGTTCAAAAGAGTAGGGATATTTTTTTAGAGTAGATTCGTTGGATTTTAAACTATAAGATATGAATGTATCACTTTTATTTGTAATTTCAAAATCCATATCTCTAGCAAATCCATGTTGAGTCATATTGTATAAATTTTCTTCTATTATGGTTTCATTATCAAGCAGTTTACCAACTATAGGGAATAATATAGGTGATTGTCTACTCCAATGCTTTTTATTACCATCCCAAAGAATATTTCTGTTATGTTTTTTAGAAAATATCCTAGTAAGCTCAGCACCAGAGCTACTTGATTCAATAATTAAGTTTTCATTTTGTAATATATTCATTTAAAATCTCCTTTATTATACTTTGTTAGTATATTATACTATAAAGTATAATGAGTTTTAAATTGTATTTGATATTATATTTGAAAGGTAGATTTTAGTATATTTTGAAAATTTTGTTTTGAAAATTTGGGATTATTTAAGAAATTTTGTATTATAAATAGAAGGAAATAGATAAATTGTATAGAATTAAATATATTAAGATAAGTTAATAATGTTAAATGGGAAGTGAGTTTATGGAAAAATCAAATACAAAAGTTGTTAACTTTCAAGAGTATAAAGACAGAAAAAAACAAAGAGAAGTAAACCGAGACGAACTTTTAAAGCTTATTAAAAAAATTGTGACTTCAAAATAGGGAGTTGTTAAACTCCCTATTTTAATGGGTTCCCAAAGAATTAAGACATTCTAAGTCCATCTATATAATCTTTAAATTGTGAAAAATCTGATTCACTACTTAACTCTACAGTTTCTGTACCTTCCGTATAAAAATTCTTAAGATAGATAGTATAATTATTATCAACACAATTATGATAAATACATCTATATCCATCTTCATATAAATTTTTTAATTTAGAAAAATCATCCACAATATCAACTCCTTAAAGTTCTTTTAATTATATTTTTACAAAAAGTATGTGATTGTATGCAAATTAGAAATGTAAAATAAAGGAAATTAAGATAAAATGTAGAATAATCTCTATATGTATGTAAAAATAAAAAGAAAAAGTTGAAATTTTTAGAAAATAAGAGTATCTTTTATCTAAAAAGATAATTAAAAAATAATATTGGGAGGATAGAAAATGAGTTTATTAGAAAGTATATCAAGAAATATATATTCTCTAGATAAGTCTTCTATTGAAAAAGCAAAACAGAGGTTGGACAGGCTTATACATCCAACTGGAAGTTTAGGAAAGATAGAAGATATTTGCATGCAATTAGCAGGGATATTTGGTAATGAAAATTTTGATACAACTAAAAAAGTTATAATTGCTTTTGCTGGAGACCATGGAGTATATGAAGAAGGAGTTGCACCTGACCCTCAAGACATAACAAAGTTACAATTTCCAAATTTCTCAAAAGGACTATGTGGAGTTGGGGTAATAAGTAAATTTGTAGGAGCAGATGTTGTAGCTGTAGATGTAGGAATAAATTGTGATGAAAAATTAGATGGAGTATTAGATTATAAGATAAGAAAAGGTACTTCAAATATGGCAAAGGGACCAGCCATGAGTAAACAAGAGGCTATAAGATGCTTAGAAATAGGAATTGAAATAGCAGAGCAATGTATAGAAAGAGATTATAAAGTAATTGGTATTGGAGAGATGGGAATAGCAAATACTACTCCAAGTACTGCAATAATATCTGTAATCTCAGGATGTGACCCATCAGAAGTGACAGGAATAGGTGCAGGTCTTAAAAAAGAAAGATTAAAACATAAAGCTGATGTAATTAGAAAAGCTATTGAAATTAACAATCCAAATCCAACTGATGGTGTAGATATTTTATCTAAAGTAGGTGGATTTGAAATAGGTTCAATGGCAGGTGTTATATTAGGATGTAGTGCTAATAGAATCCCAGTTGTTATAGATGGGTTTATTTCTTATGCTGCTGCTTTAATTGCTTATAAAATAAATCCAAAAACTAGAGAATATATGATAGCATCACATTTATCAGCAGAATCAGGAACTAAAAGAGCATTAGATATATTGAAATTAGACCCTATACTAAATATGGATATGAGATTAGGTGAAGGAAGTGGAGCTGCTTTGGCATTCAATATAGTGGAAGCTTCAAATTATACTTACAAAAATATGGCGACTTTTGATGAGATAGATATGGGTCGATAAAAAATTTAATATATTTAGGAGTGTTTTGATGAGTCAAATTATTCTGGTAACAGGAGGAGCTAGGTCAGGAAAGAGTAATTTTGCAGAAAAATTGTGTTTAGATAGGAATAATAATACAGCCTACATAGCGACATCTATTCCATTTGATGATGAGATGAAAGATAGAGTAAGAAAGCATCAAGAGAGTAGACCTAAAAGTTGGAAGACATATGAAATATATGAAGATATATATTCTATAATTAAAAATATATGTGGAGAACATGAGACTGTTATACTAGACTGTGTCACACTATTAGTAAATAATTTAATGTTTTCACATAATTTAAACATAGAAGAATCTACTCAAGAAGAAATAAATAAATTGGAAGAGTACATAAAAGAGCAAATTAGTAAACTGATTAAAGAAATAGAAAAAACAAATCTATATTTTGTATTTGTGACAAATGAATTAGGTATGGGAATTGTTCCTGGAAATAAACTTAGTAGAATATATACTGATATTGTAGGTCGTATAAATCAATATATAGCATCAAAAAGCAATGAAGTTTATTTTGTAGTTAGTGGAATACCTATGAAAATAAAGGAGTAGTATGTGACTATGAAAAGATTTATTTTGATACTACAGTTTTTGACAAGGATACCTATAAAATTAGATGTAGGATTTGATGATGAATTTTACAAATCCATAGTATATTTCCCACTTGTAGGTCTTGTTATTGGTATATTAACTTATTTAATAGGATGGGTTTCTATACTTTTGTTTCAGCCATTTATATGTGCGATTATAATAACACTTGCTGGTGTTTTGATTACTGGGGGGCTTCATATAGATGGATTAGGGGATACATTTGATGCAATATACAGTTATAGAGACAAAGAGAAAATGCTTGAAATAATGAAAGACTCTCGATTAGGTACAAATTCGCTTTTAGCAATTATGTTTGTACTTTTATTAAAGATTGGATTTGTATATAGTATTATAAGCAATAATTCACTATGGGTTATAATATTCATGCCAATGATTGCAAGGTTAGGAGTAATGTTATTGACATATAAAACGGTAACACCAAGAGCAAAAGGAATGGGGAATTTATTTATAGGAAAATTGACTACAAGTATGTTAATAACAGCTATAATATATACATTATTGATAGTTAGTATTATTGCTAAATTAATATTTTTAGTGCCTAATATAGTATTGATTAAAGTATTATGCTCAGCTATAGCAGTTTTTATATTTATAACATTGTTTAAAAATCATATTTATAAAAAAATTGATGGAGTAACAGGAGATATATTAGGTTGTGGAATAGAACTTTCAGAACTTGTATATTTGATTTATATATATTTGTTAATTTTTATGTTTATTTAAAACTAAAAAGTGGTGATAATGTGATAAGATTAATATTAATAAGACATGCATTGACAATTGATAATGAAAAAGGAAGATTATCAGGTCATATAAATAGTTATATAAGTGAAGAAGGTAAATTGCAAATAAATAAAATTACAAAATATATGAGTAGTGAAAGTATAGATAAGATTTATACAACTCCATCTTCACGTACTAAAGATACAGTAGAGAAAATATCAAATCTGAAATCAATAGAAATAGAAGAAAGAGAAAATCTAAGAGAAATTAGCTTTGGAGACTTTGAAGGAATAACTTTTGAAGAAATAAAAGTTAAGCATCCAAAAGAATTTGAAAAAATGATAGAAGAAGGTAGCAATTATAGATACCCAAATGGAGAAAGTTTGATAGATTCATATGAAAGAGTAGCAAAAGAGATTGACAATATAATTTTAGAAAATGATGATTATTTAAATAGAAAAGCAATACTTATATGTTCTCATGCAGGTACAATAAGAAACATAATAACACATTTGATTTCTGGTAGTTATAAATATCATTGGAACTTTAAAATTGATAATGCATCTATTACAATTTTGGAAGTTGATAATGGATTTACTGTAATAAATAAAATGAATTTTACTGATTTTATATAAATTAAACATTAAACGATATGTGCTTATAAACTTAATAACAAAAATAGAATATTAGATTAAAATTAGGTTCTCAATTAGATGTAAAAAGGGAAAAAGGTTAGATGCCTTTGCAGCCCCCGCTACTGTGAAACCAACGAAACTATAAATACCACTGTCAATTTGATGGGAAGGTTATAGGAGTAGGATGAAGTTAAGCCAGGATACCTGCCTAATTTAATTTAAAACATGAGGTCTTCGGGGTGAAAGATTTTTAATTGATATATATATAAAAGTCCTAGCTTTAGAAGCATTAGGACTTTTTTTATTTTATTTGTAGGTAAAATTTAACTTTAAGGAGGGGGAGAAAGTGGGTAAAAAAGTAATGTTACAGGGAACTGCATCAAATGTAGGTAAGAGCATTTTATCAGCAGGATTGTGTAGAATATTTAAACAAGATGGTTATACTGTTGCTCCTTTTAAATCACAAAATATGGCTTTAAATTCTTTTATAACTAAAGAAGGATTGGAAATGGGGAGAGCACAAGTATTTCAAGCAGAAGCGTCAAAAATAGAGCCAATAGCAGATATGAATCCAGTCTTATTAAAACCTTCTGGAAATCATAAAAGTCAAGTGATTGTAAGGGGAAAAGTTGTAGGAGAAATGCATTCATCTGAATATCATGATTATAAGCTAGAATTGGTAGATGTATTAAAGGAAACCTTTAATAATTTAAGTTCAATGTATGACATTGTGGTTATGGAAGGTGCAGGGAGTACTGCAGAGATAAATTTAAAAGATAGAGATATATCTAATATGGGTATGGCAAAAATAGCAGATGCACCAGTAATAATAGTTGGGGATATTGATAGAGGAGGAGTATTTGCATCATTAGCAGGTACAATGCTTTTATTAGATGATGATGAGAGAAAAAGAGTCAAAGGAGTAATAATCAATAAATTTAGAGGGAAAAAGGAACTCCTACAAGATGGTTTAAAGATGCTTGAAGATATTATAAAAGTACCAGTTTTAGGTGTGGTTCCTTATATGGATATAAAAATAGAAGATGAAGATAGTGTAACAACTAGATTTAAGAAAAAAATGGATAAAAATGATATACATATAGAAATAATTAGAACTCCACATATGTCAAATTTTACAGATTTTAATATATTTGAAACACAAGAAGATGTAAGCCTTAGATATGTAGACTATGGAGAAGCTATAGGAAATCCAGATATATTGATAATACCTGGAACTAAAAGTACTATAGATGATTTAAAGTACATAAGAGAAAGTGGTCTTGAGTCACAAATTAAAAATTTACATAGTCAGGGTAAATTGATATTTGGAATATGTGGTGGGTATCAAATGCTAGGTAAAAAATTAAAAGACCCTTATCATGTTGAAAGTGAAATTGAAGAAGTAGATGGCATTGGTCTTTTAGATACAGAAACAATATTTGAAGAGGAAAAGACTACAACTCAAGTAGAAGCCACCATTATTGAATGTACTGGCGAATATATGAACAACCTTAAAGGTAAGAAAGTAAAAGGCTATGAAATACATATGGGAATTACAAATCGCAGTAATAAAGTAAGTAGCTTAGACTTAATAACAAAAAAACTAGATAAAGAAGTCAATTATACTGAAGGAAGTGTAAATAAAGAAGGTAATGTAATTGGTACTTATCTTCATGGAATATTTGATGAAATAGATTTTACAAGAGCAATTTTAAATAATATAAGAAAGAAAAAGGGATTAAAAGAATTAGAAAGTACTGTAAGTTCTTTTGATGAGTTTAAAGATAAAGAGTATGATAAATTGGCAGATTTCTTGAGAGAACATTTAGATATAGAGCAGATATATGAAATTATGAAATAAGAATGACTTTATATTTATACTTTAGGTAGGAGGTGTATTATGAAAAAGATTCTGATTGCAGGTACTAGCAGTGGAGTTGGGAAGACTACAATATCATTAGGCATAATGCAGGCTTTAGTTAAGAGAAATATGAAAGTACAGCCGTATAAAGTAGGGCCAGACTATATAGACCCTTCATATCACACATTTATAACTGGAAGACATTCTAGGAATTTGGATTCTTATATGTTAGATGATGAAAAGATAAAGCATATAGTAAATAAATCTTCAAAGGATGCAGATATTTCAGTAGTAGAAGGAGTTATGGGATTATATGATGGTTTTGGGATAGATTTAGATAATTGCACAAGTTCACATACTTCTAAGGTATTAAAAGCCCCAGTTATACTAGTTATAAATGGAAAATCTATGGCTGCATCTAGTGCTGCTATGGTACTAGGATATAAGGAACTAGATAAAGCTGTGGATATAAAAGGTGTTATAGTAAATAATGTAAAAACTAAGAGCCATTATCAAATAATTAAGAGTTCTATAGAGAAATATTGTAATATCGAAGTGTTGGGATACTTTCCTCCAAATAATAAATTTTCATTAGAATCCAGACATCTAGGTCTAGTTCCTAGTGTTGAGATGAAATCTTTAAGAGAAAAGTTTTATACTTTAGCTGATGAGATTGAAAACTACATAAATATTGATAGAATAATCGAAATCTCAGAAAGTGATGAATTTGAGAGTAGTTTTGATTTTCAAAATCTAATAGAAAATAATAAGATAAAAGAGCATGTTAAGGATAAATCAATAGCCATAGCATATGATAAAGCCTTCAATTTTTATTATAGGGAAAACATAGAACTTTTAGAAGAGCTTGGATTAGAAGTAAACTATTTTAGTCCTCTTGAAGATACATCAGTGCCAAATTCAGACTATATTTATATTGGAGGCGGTTTTCCAGAGATATTTGGGAAAGAACTAGAAGCAAATGAATCAATGAGAGCCTCTATACTAGAAGCACATAATAATAATATTCCTATTTATGCAGAATGTGGTGGATTAATGTACTTAGGTGAGAAGTTACTTAATCAAGAGGAACAAGAATTTAATATGGTTGGCATATTTAATGGAACTAGTAAGATGACACCTTCTCTAAAGAGGTTTGGATATTGCCTTGGTATAGCTAAAGAAAATACAATTTTATCTAAAACAGGTGAAATTATTAAAGGGCATGAGTTTCATCATTCAATATTTGAAAGTGATGAGAAATGTGCATATTCAATGAAAAAAGAAAGAGAAGGAAATTTAATAGAAGAATGGGATGGAGGTTATAGCAAAGGAAATACACTGGCAACATACCTTCATACACATTTTTATAATAACTTAAATTGCATAGAAAATTTTTTGGAAAAGGGAAATGAGTAAATGAATATTTTATCTATTTATATAGGGTATATAACAGATTTAATTGTAGGAGACCCATATTCTTTCCCTCATCCAGTAAGGTTTATTGGAAAACTTATAAATCTTATCCAAGGGATAATAAGGAAGGCCTCTAAAAATGAAAAACAGTTAAAAATTGGTGGCTTTATATTATGGTTTGTAACTGTTGGAATAACTTACTTAGCAACTTATGTTATAGTGAAGCTATGTAGTTTTAATGTATTATTAAGCACTGTAGTAAATGGGTTTATAATTTATACGACATTAGCAACAAAGTGTTTAAAAGATGAAGCTGTAAAAATTTATGATGTATTAAAGACTGGAGACATAGAGAAATCTAGAATTCAATTATCTTATATAGTGGGTAGAGATACAACTAATTTAAGTGAACCTGAAATAATAAGAGCAACTGTGGAAACTGTGGCAGAAAATACTGTAGATGGTATAATTGCACCTATGCTTTATGCATTTATTGGGGGAGCACCACTTGCTATGGCATATAAAGCCATAAACACTCTTGATTCAACTGTCGGATATAAGAATGAAAAATACAAAGATATTGGTTTTGCTTCTGCTAAAATTGATGATATAGCTAATTATATACCAGCAAGAATATCTGTTATTCTTATGACAGTAGGGAGCTTTTTTCTTGGTTATAACTATAAGAATTGTTTTAAAATTTCTATTAGAGATAGAAAAAATCATAAAAGTCCAAATTGTGCTTTTTCAGAAGGTGCAGTATCAGGAGCCTTAGGAATTCAACTAGGAGGAACCAATGTTTATTTTGGGAAAAAAGTAGATAAGCCAACGATAGGAGATAAAATTAGAGAGATAGATATAGAAGATATAATTAAAACAAATAAAATTATGTATGCTTCTTCATTGACCTCTATATTAGTATTTACGCTGGTATCTGTGGTGTGTAGGATGATTTTAATTATATAAATTAATTGTGTATTGATTTAAGGGGGATGTAGATGAAGGATTTGGGGCATGGTGCTAATGTAGACGAAATGGCAAAATTGTATGGGAAAGACCCAAAAGAAATAATAGACTTTAGTTCAAATATAAATCCAAAAGTTTTACCAAATTTAGAAAAATATATTTTAAGAGGGTTAGATGAATGTAGGAATTATCCAGATATAAATTATACAAACTTGAGAAAAAATATATCAAAATATATAAATATAAATTCAAACTTTATAATACCTGGAAATGGAGCAACAGAGATAATTTATTTGCTTATGAAGAGTATTAAAAAAAGATTGGCTATAATAAACCCCACTTTTTCAGAGTATAGAAGAAGTGCCAAACTAAATAATATAGATATTATAGATTTAGAATTAGATTCAAATAATAATTTTAAACTTGATATAAATACAGTAAAAAATAACATTGAAAAATTTGATTGTTTATTTATATGTAATCCGAATAATCCTAGTGGGAATGTTCAAGATTTAAAGGAACTTGTTTGTTTATTAAATGAAAACAATAAGATGCTAATAATTGATGAAACTTTTATGGAATTTATCGAAAATGAAAATAAATATAGTTTAGTTAAATATATAGAGTCAAATAAAAATATATTTATAATTAAAGCTGTGACTAAATTTTTTGGAATGCCTGGTTTAAGATTAGGGTATGGCCTTACAAGTAATAGCAACATTATGGATAAAATTTATGAGTATAAAGAACCATGGACTATAAATTCTTTTGCTGATATGCTATCCAATTTTGTTTTTGAAGATAAAGATTATATTAGAAATAGTAAAGAGTACTACATAAAAGAAAGAAAATACATGTTACAAGAGTTAAAAAACATAAGAAATATAAAAGTTTATGATACAGATGCTAATTTTATCCTAATAAAAGTTTATAAAAAGACAGCTGATGAGTTAAAAAAAGATTTGTTTAAGCACGGAAATATATTGGTTAGAGATGCGTCCAACTTTATAGGATTGGACGACAGTTTTATAAGGATAGCTATAAAATCTCATGAAGATAATAAAATTCTTATAGAAAATATAAAAAATTTATTAGGTGATTAAAATGAAATCTTATGGAATATGTCCAGCATCATGTGGAGAGTTTGTTCAAGGGATAATAGATGATGAAGAATATCTATGTTCATATGCTATAAATATGTACTCTAAGGTATGTATTGAAGAGAAATTAAAAGATATAAATTTAGGTAGACATAAATCAAGAATAGCTATAGAAAAGGTATTTGAAAAATTTAATTTGCCTAAAAAAGATACCAAAAACATTTCTTTAAATATAAACAGCAAAATACCTGTTGGAAAAGGGATGGCAAGTTCGACAGCTGATATAGGGGCTACTATAAAAGCAACATTATCGTTAATAGATAAAGATTTAAATAGTGAAGAAATATCGAAATTGGCAGCAGAAATAGAACCAACAGACTCTATATTTATAAATAAAAATAGTATATTTAATCCATTAAATGGTACTGTTATAAAATACTTGGGAAATATAACTAATGCAAAAGTTATAATTCTTGAACCTAATAAAGTATTAGATACGATGAAAATTAGAATGAGGAAAGATTATAGTAAGCTAAAAATCGAAAATAAGGAAATTATAAAAAAGTCATTTACTCTTTTAGAAGAAGGTCTGAAGAAAGATGATTTATCCTTAGTTGGAGAGGCTTGTACATTAAGTAGTTTAGCAAACGAAAATATAGAAAAAAAAGAATACTTAAATGAAATAATAAAAATATCTAAGCTATATGGAGCCTATGGAGTAAATATTGCCCATAGTGGTACAGTAATAGGGATTTTAATTGATAAGCTTATGAATGATAAGAAATTAATAGATGTATTATGTGAGTCTAATATAAATTCTGTTTATAATAAAATCTATACCTTGGATATAATAGATGGTGGAATTAAGGGGGAAGTAGAATGGAATACATAAAGAATCCTATGAAAATAGAAGAAAGAAGTTTTGAATTAATACAAGGAATAATAGATGAAATCAGACCAGATTATAAATTTAAAAATGAGATTGAAGAAAAAATAATAAAAAGAGCTATACATACTACTGCTGATTTTGATTACTTGGATATATTAAAAATATCAGAAAAGGCAGTTGATAGTATAATAGATGCGCTAAAAAATAATGCAAGTATTTATACAGATACAAATATGGCTCTGAGTGGAATAAATAAGAAGAAGTTGGAAGCATTGGGATGCAAATATAAATGTTTAGTAGCAGATGATGAAACTGCAAAAGTAGCTAAAGAAAAAGGTATTACCCGCTCTATGGCAGCTGTAGAAATTGCATCAAAAGAAGAAGGAAGAAAGATATTTGTACTTGGGAATGCACCAACAGCTTTATATAAAGTTATGGAAATGAAATCAGAAGGGAAATTGGATGTAGATGCAGTTATAGGAGTTCCTGTAGGTTTTGTAGGAGCACAGGAGTCAAAAGATGAAGTTGAAAAGACAGATATACCATATATAATTTCTAAAGGTAGAAAAGGTGGTAGTAATTTAGCAGCAGCAATAGTGAATGCTATCTTATATGCCATGTAGGTATCTATATGGAAGAATATGTATATATAGATGGGAAAAAGTATCGAAGAGGATATACTACAGGTTCTTGTGCTACAGGTGCATCTAAGGCTGCTGTGTATATGATGATTACAAAAAATAAAATTGATACAATAAACATAGATACTCCTAAGGGAATACCACTATCATTAAATATTGATAATGTAAACATTTCTGATGATTTTGTGGAATGTTCTGTAAAAAAAGATGGTGGAGATGATATAGATGCAACACATACTATGGATATCTATGCAAGAGTTGAAATTATATCTAAAACTGATGATAGCAATAGTTATCTTACCTTAGAAAATATTGATAACATAAATATTAGTGAAGAATGTCAAAGTGAACTCTATAAATTTATTAGGGTCTATGGTGGAACTGGTATTGGAGTAGTAACTAAAAAAGGATTAAGTGTAGGTGTTGGTAAACCTGCCATAAATCCAACTCCATTAAGAATGATAAATCAAGAAATAATAAAGCTTATAGAAAGTGATTTTGAATCTATGCTTGGGCATGATAAAGTTTTAAAAATAACAATCTTTGCTCCACAAGGAGAAAAAATAGCAAAAAAAACATTTAATCCAAGGTTAGGGATAGTTGGAGGAATATCTATAATAGGAACAACTGGGATAGTTGAGCCAATGAGCGATGAGGGCTGGAAAAAATCTTTATCTATAGAACTCCAAATGAAAAAAGAACAAGGTTTAGACAAGATAATATTAGTTCCAGGAAATCATGGAGAACAATTTATAAGAGAGAAACTGAACTTAGATATTAAGTATGTAGTAAGAACCAGTAATTTTATTGGTTATATGATTAAAGAGGCTCAAAGAATAGGATATAAAAAAATATTGATGGCTGGGCATATAGGTAAATTTATAAAAGTATCAGCTGGGATTTTTAATACTCATAGTAAAGTAGCAGATGCTAGAAGTGAGATATTAGTGGCAAATCTAGCTTTAATGGGAGCTACACATGAATTTTTACATAAAATAAATCAGTGTTTAACTGCTGAAGAAGCTGTAGAGTTAATAAATAATAGCGAATATAAACAGGTTTATAATATATTGAGTAATAAATGTAGAGATAGAGTAAAGCAATATTTAAATGAAGATGTAGATGATATTGATGTAGAAGTAATAATTTTTTCAATGGATAAGTCTTTGTTAGGAAAATCAGATAATACAGATGATTTATTGGAGGTTTTTATATGATAAATATAATAGGTTTAGGGCCTGGTAACTTAGACTATATAACAAAAAAAGGTGAAAATTTAATTTCTACTTCAGATGTATTAATTGGTGGCAGAAGGAATTTAGAATCTGTAAAAAACTTTGAAGGAGAAAAAATAATATTAGATTCTAATTTAAGAGAAATTGTAGAGTATATAAATAACAATAGTGAAAAGCAAATATCAATAATAGCTTCAGGTGACCCACTGATATATGGTATAGGTAAGTATTTATCTAAAAATATTGATAATAAGATGTTAAATATGGTTTCTGGAATTAGTTCTTTACAATATATATTTTCAAGGATATATGTTGATATGAATGATTTATATATTACCAGTAGCCATGGTAAAATACCAGATTTCGATTATATACTATCACATAAAAAAGTATGTATGGTTACAGATTCTAAGATAGGACCAAAGCAAATAAGTAAAGAAATAATAGATAGGAATTTAAATAAAATTATTGTTGTAGGTGAGAATTTATCATATGACAATGAAAAAATAACAATAGCAAAGCCAGATGAAATAATAAGAATGGACAATTTCGGAATGAATGTTGTGGTGATTTTAGATGAGGAATAGTGAATTTATAACAGGTAAGGTTCCAATTACTAAAGAAGAAGTTAGAGCAATATCAATAAGCAAACTAGATTTAGTAAATGCTGAGAGTTTTATAGATATAGGTGCTGGTACAGGAAGTGTAAGCATTGAAGCTGCATATAACTATCCCAACCTAGAGGTTATATCTATAGAGAAAAATGATGCTGCTGTAGAACTTATAGAAAAAAATATTAAAAAGTTTAATTTGAAAAATGTAGAAGTAATAAAAGGCTATGCACCGATAAAGATAAGCTTAAATACTAAAGTTGATTCTATTTTTCTTGGGGGTACTGGAAATAACTTAGAAGAAATAATAGCATGGTCTAAAAAAACTTTAATTACAGGAGGAAGACTTGTAGCTAATTTTATAATCATAGAAACATTTAACCAAACTCTAAAGTTACTTAGAAAATATGGGTTTAAAGAAATAGATGTATGTGTTTTAAATGTTTCTAAACTAGAGAAACTGGGAAAAGGTGAATATTTTAAACCACTAAATCCTATATATATAATATCTTGTGAAAAAGGGGAAGATGATGATGAATAAAGTACATTTTGTAGGAGCAGGACCTGGAGACAAAGAGCTAATAACTTTGAAAGGGTATAAACTATTAAGTAATGCAGACGTAGTAATATATGCTGGGTCACTTGTCAATCCTGAACTTTTAGAATATTGTAAAGAAGATTGTCAAATACATAATAGTGCACATATGGATTTACAAGAAATAATAGATGTTATGAGAGACGGTATAGAAAATAACAAGTCTGTTGTGAGATTACAAACAGGAGATTTTTCTATATATGGTTCAATTAGAGAACAAGTGGAAGATTTAAATAAATTGAATATAGACTATGATTGTACACCAGGAGTGAGTTCTTTTTTAGGGGCAGCTTCATCTCTAGGAGTGGAATATACAGTTCCTGAAATTTCTCAAAGTGTTATTATAACGAGAATGGAAGGAAGGACTCCAGTTCCTGAAAAGGAATCAATACAATCTTATGCTAAGCATCAGACGTCTATGGTAATATTTTTATCAGTTCAAGAGATTGAGAAGGTTGTATCTAAATTATTAGAAGGCGGTTATCCAAAGGACACTCCTATAGCGGTTATATATAAAGCTACATGGGCAGATGAAAAAATAGTTAAAGGAACTTTAAATGATATAGCTGTAAAAGTTAAAGAAAATAACATAAATAAAACTGCTTTAATAATGGTAGGTAGATTTTTAGGAGAAGAATATAATAACTCAAAGTTATATGATAAGGATTTTAAACATGAGTATAGAGGGTAATATCGCTATAATTTGTATTACTGAAAACGGAAAAAACTTAGCTAGAAAGATAGAATCTTTAGTGGACAATTGTGTTGTATATCAAATAAAAAATAAAAAAGGTACTTTAGATATTAGTCAGGAAGATTCTGTACAAATAATACAAAAAAAACTAAGTGATTTTGTAGGAGAGGTATTTAATAAATTTGAGTACATAATATTTATAATGGCGACAGGGATAGTTGTACGAAGTATAGCACCATATATAACAAGCAAGTTTAGTGACCCTGCAATTCTAGTGATAGATGAGAAAGGACAAAATGTAATAAGTTTATTGAGTGGACATATTGGAGGAGCAAATAGTTTAACGCATTATATAAGTAGTCTTATCAATGCGAATCCAGTAATAACAACAGCTACTGATGTAAACCAAAAAGCTTCTTTAGATATGATAGCAAAAAAATTAAATGCTTATATTGATAACTTTAGAGAAAATGTAAAAGAAGTAAATTCTATGTTAGTAAATGGTAAATGTGTTGGTTTGTATGTTGAGGAAGGCTATCAAGTTGACACTAGAGGATTTAAGCTTATAAAAAGTAGTAAAGGATTAAAAGATAGTTTTTTAAATAAAGATATAGAAAAGATAGTTATAGTAAGCAACAAGATAAATTTTACTAAAGATATAGAAAGTTTAGATGTGGATAATAACTTTACACATAATTATTACAGAGAAAAAATAATAAAAGTGATTCCAAAGGATATAGTTATAGGGATTGGGTGTAGAAGATACACAGATAGTAAGTTGATGTTTGATTCTTTACTAGAATTTTTTGAGGTACAAAATATAGATATTAAAGCTGTAAAAATAATTGGAAGTATAGACCTAAAAAAAGATGAAAAGGCAATCATTGATTTAGCAAAAAAGCTAAAAGCGCCATTTAAGACATTTTCAATAGATGAAATATCCAAAGTTGATGATATGTTTGATAAATCCGATTTTGTGAAAAAAAATGTAGGTGTATATTCAGTAGCAGAACCTGTAGCATATCTTTTAAGTAAAGGAAACTTAATAGTTGAAAAACACAAATATAAAGGAATAACTTTTTCGGTAGGGAGAATAAAAATATGATATATGTTGTAGGAATTGGACCAGGAAATAAAGATACTATGACTTTAGAGGCGATAAAAGCGATAGAGGACTCTGAGGCTATTGTTGGGTATAAGACTTATATAAATTTAATAGAAGAATTTATAAGTGATAAGGAAGTAATTCAAAATGGTATGAGACAAGAAGTTGATAGATGTAAACAAGCAGTAGAAGAAGCGAAAAAAGGGAAAAAAGTAGCAGTTATAAGTAGTGGAGATGCTGGTATATACGGAATGGCAGGACTTATTTTAGAATTAATATCTAAGGAAAGTGAAGACATAAGAGTTAAAGTAATTCCAGGTGTTACTGCTAGTATTGGTGCAGCAGCTATACTTGGAGCACCTATTATGCATGATTTCTGTCATATAAGTTTAAGTGATTTAATGACTCCATGGGAAGTAATTGAAAAAAGATTAAAGTTAGCTGCAGAAGCTGATTTTGTAATATGTCTGTATAATCCAAGAAGTAAGGGAAGAAGTGAACATCTAAGTAAAGCATTTAAAATAATGGGAGAGTTTAAATATGGAAATACACCTGTTGGAGTGGTCAAAGATGTAGGTAGAGAAAAAGAAACTAAGTTTATATGTACTTTTGAGAATATGGATTTTGAAAAAGTTGATATGACTACTATGGTTATAATCGGAAATAAATCTACTTATATTGATGGTGAACTGATGATAACTCCAAGAGGTTATACAGTATGATTTTGATTCTAGGAGGAACTTCAGATAGTTTAGCTATATGTGATATGATAAATGAATTGGAAAATCAGTCCTATGTACTTTCAGTAACTACAGAATATGGAAAAGAACTTGCACAAAAACATACAAATAATATAGTTTTAGGTAAGCTTGGAAAAGAAGAAATGCTAAGGTTTATAAAGGATAATCATATAGCTAGAATAATAGATGCTACTCATCCTTATGCAGTTGAAGTATCTAAAAATGCTATTATTTGTGCAAAGTTATCAAACATAGAGTATATAAGATTTGAAAGAAAATCGTTAATAGAAGAAATAAATTATGACAATAAGTTTATAGTAGATACAATTGAAGAAGCTTGTAAAATTGCAAATAAAATAGGAAAAAATATATTTATAGGAACAGGAAGTAAAAACTTAAACAGATTTGTAGAAGGAATAAGTAATAAAAATTTAGTGGTTAGAGTTCTTCCGACAAGTGAAGTTATCTTAAGTTGTGAAAAATTAGGTTTAAATGCAGACAATATAGTAGCAATGAAAGGTCCGTTTAGCCAGTGTATAAACGAGGAAACATATAAACATTATGATGTAGATTTAGTTATAACAAAAGAAAGTGGGGTAGCAGGAGGTTTTTTAGAAAAAGTAAATGCATGTAAAAATCTCAATATACCAGTAGTAATTATTAAACGAGAATCGATTAACTACGAAAATGTAATTAATGACATAAATAAAATTAAAGACATAATTGTGTGATTTTTAGGAGGAGAAGATATGAAGAAAGCCTTATTAGTAGTAAGTTTTGGGACAAGCTACCATGAAACAAGAGAAAAGACAATAGATGTGTGTGAAAATAAAATAAAGAATTCGTTAAAAAACTATGATTTTTTTAGAGCGTATACATCAAATATGATAATAAACAAAATAAAAAAAAGAGATGGCATAGAAATAGACAACCCTATACAAGCTTTAGATAAAATATATGAGCAAGGGTATGAGGAAGTAATAATTCAAACGCTTCATATTATATGTGGAGAAGAATTTAATAAGCTAAAAGAACAAGTAGAAAGCTATTCTTCTAAATTTAAAAAACTTATATTAGGTAGACCTTTACTTACTCACATAGAGGATTATCAAGAATCAGTAGAGGCAATTAAACATCAAATTCCTCATATGGAAAGTGATGAAGCAGTAGTATTTATGGGTCATGGAACAGTTCATGAGTCTCATTCAGCATATCCAGCCTTAGAATATATGCTTAGAGATAATGGAGTAAATGCTTATGTTGGTACGGTTGAAGGTTATCCAGAAATAGAACATGTAATGAGAAGATTAAAAGAAGGAAATATAAAAACTATAAATTTAATGCCATTTATGTTAGTTGCAGGTGACCATGCCATAAATGATATGGCAGGAGATGAAGAGGATTCTTGGAAGACAATACTTGAAGATAATGGATTTAATGTGAAAATTCATTTAAAAGGGCTAGGAGAAAATCCTTATATACAAGATAAATTTGTTCGTCATACTCTTAAAGGTGCAGAAACTGCTAAGTTTTATGGTATAGGAACAGGACCAGGAGATAGTTCTTTACTTACAATAAAAGCAGTTAATACTCTAAAAAAACTAGATGTTTTATACACTCCGGAGTCAAAAAGGGGTGGAGAAAGCTTGGCATTATCAATAGTTAATGAATATTTACCAGAATCACTAGAGATAAAATCTAGACATTTCCCAATGAGTTTTGATGGAAACGAAAAAGAACTAGCTTGGGACAATGTAGCAGAGGAAATTATATCAGATGTTAATAATGGTAAAAATGTAGGATTTGTAACATTGGGTGACCCTATGCTTTATAGTACATATGTGTATATAATGAACAGAATAGTAGATGAGATAGAAGTAGAAACTATACCAGGAATTTCTTCGTTTTCTAATATAGCATCTAATCAAAATTTTCCATTAGTTATGGATAGAGAAGCATTAGTAGTAGTTCCTTGTACTATGGAAGATGATAAGATAGAGAATGCTCTACAAAATTATAATTCTATAGTGTTAATGAAAGTGTATAAGAATTTTAAAGAAATAATAAAAAAATTAGAAAAATATAATCTGATAGAACATGCTATTTTAGTTAGTAATTCGTCTCAAGATAGTGAAACTGTATTTAAGGATTTAAGAGAAGCACATCTTGAAGATAAGATATCTTATTTTTCTACGATACTAGTAAATAAAGAGAACAAAATAAAATAGACGAATGTAATATTTAAAGGAGATTTAATATGAATATCGTGGTTGGAACTAGGGGTAGTAATCTAGCACTTATACAAACTGAATGGGTAATAAATGAGCTAAAAAAGAAATATCCTTATATTAATTTTGAAATCAAAATTATAAAAACAAAAGGAGATATAATTCAAAATGTTTCATTAGATAAAATAGGTGATAAAGGATTATTTGTAAAAGAAATAGAGCAACAATTATTGGATGGACAGATAGATATAGCAGTACATAGTATGAAAGATATGCCTTCTTATTTGGCAGATGGACTAAAATTTGCTCATACACCTAAAAGAGAAGACCCAAGAGATGTGTTAATACTTAGAGATGAATATAAAAGCCTAGATGATTTACCTCATGGAGCAGTAATAGGAACAGGGAGTAAAAGGAGAAAATTTCAATTATTAAAGCAAAGACCTGATTTAAACATAGTTCAAGTTAGGGGAAATGTAGAGACTAGAATACGAAAAATCAAAGATGAAAATCTACATGGAATTGTATTAGCTGCATCAGGAATAATAAGGGCTAATTTACAAGATAAAATAAGTTCTTATTTACCTGTTGATGTTGTCATTCCAGCACCTGCTCAAGGGGCTTTAGCTATAGAGATAAGAAGTAATGATAGTGATGTTGAGGAGATAGTGAACTCACTAAAAGATAATGATACAGAAATCCAAATATTAGCTGAAAGAGGATTTTTAGATGGTGTGAATGGAAGTTGTCATATTCCAATGGCAGCTTATTGTGAAATAAATCAAGATAAAATACATCTTACTGGTTTATATGGAGATTCAGAAGGAAATAAAATAGTAATTAAGTCCATAGAAGGAGATATCTCTTCTCCTAGAGAGTTAGGTTTAAAGTTAGCTAAACTTGTATTGAAGGAGTATGAAAGTTATGAAGGGTAAGGTTTACTTAGTAGGTGCAGGACCAGGAGATTATAAACTCATGACTCTGAAAGGCTTAGAGTGTATAAGAAAATCGGATGTAATAGTATATGATAGATTAGCAAATAGTAGTTACTTAAGAGAAGCTAAAACAGATTGTGAATTTATATATGTAGGAAAGGCATCAAGCAATCATATTTTGCCACAAGAAGATATAAATAGAGTTATAGCAGAAAAAGCTAAAGAAGGAAAACTTGTGACTCGTTTAAAAGGTGGAGACCCTTATGTATTTGGTAGAGGTGGAGAGGAAGCAGAGACTCTAGTGGATGAAGGTATAGAGTTTGAAGTAGTTCCAGGGATAACTTCTGCAATAGGAGGTTTATGCTATGCGGGTATTCCTATAACACACAGAGACCACGCTTCATCATTTCATGTAATAACAGGTCATCTGAAAGGTGATGATAGTGGGGAATTAAATTGGAATGCTCTTGCAAACAATAAAGGCACTCTTGTGTTTTTGATGGGGATTTCTAACTTGAAGAAAATAAGTGAAAACTTGATGAAAGAGGGAAAGAGCAAAGATACACCAGTTGCTCTTATAAGTTGGGCAACTAGATATAATCAAAGGGTTGTTACATCTACACTTGAAAATGTCTATGAAGTTGCTATCAAAGAAGAAGTAAAACCACCAACTCTTATAGTAGTTGGAAGTGTTGTAGGACTTAGAGAAAAACTGAATTTCTTTGAGGGGAAACCTTTGTTTGGAAAAAGTATAGCTGTGACTAGGTCTAGAAATCAAAATAGTGTATTAGTAGAAAAGATAATGGATTTAGGTGGGAATCCAATAGAGATACCTACTATTAAGATAGAAAAAATACAGAATAATACTAAATTGGAAAATGAAATAAAAAATATAAATGAATATAACTATCTAATACTAACCAGTAAAAATGCAGTAGAAATATTTTTTGAGAAGATTTATGAAGTGAATTTTGATTCAAGAATATTATCTAACCTAAAGATATGTGCAATAGGCTCAGCAACGTCAAGTGAATTGAAGAAAAGAGGAATTACAGCAGATATAGTACCAAAAAAATTTGTAGCAGAATCATTATATGAAGAGATATCACCAATTTTAACTGAAAATGATAAGATACTTATACCTAGAGCAGAAAATGCTAGAGACTATTTAGTTGATAAGCTTAAGGAAATTTGTGAAGTAACAGAAATACATACATATAGAACCGTGATAGATGAAGATAAAAGAAATGAAATATTAGATATTTTAAATTCGAATGAGATAGATTATATAACATTTACAAGTTCATCAACAGTAAATAATCTTATTGAGATTATAGGAAAAGAAAATATTAAAATTTTAGATAAAATAAAAGTATTGTCTATAGGGCCTATAACTACAGAGGCAATAAATAATTTAGGAATAAATTTATATAAAGAGGCTACAACATCTACAATAAATGGATTAGTAGATTTAATTATAGAAAATTAATTTTGGAGGATTGAGATGTTAAGAAGACCAAGAAGACTAAGAGCAAGTAAAGCAATAAGAAATTTGGTAAGAGAAACTAAAGTAAATGTAGAAGATTTAATATATCCTTTATTTGTAGTAGAAGGGGAGAATGTAAAAGAAGAAATTAAATCTTTACCAGATGTTTATCACTTATCAATAGACATGTTAGAAGAAGAAATAAAAGAAATAAGAGATTTAGGAATTGAACATATAATGTTATTTGGTGTACCAGATGAAAAAGACGAATGTGCATCACAAGCATTTAATGAGAATGGAATAGTACAAAAAGCGATTAGAAAGATAAAGGAAATAGATTCAAATATAAATGTAATAACAGATGTCTGTATGTGTCAGTACACAAGTCATGGACATTGTGGAATTTTAACAGATACTGGTTATGTTGATAATGATAAATCATTAGAATATTTAGCTAAGATATCTGTAAGTCATGCTAAAGCAGGAGCAGATATGGTTGCTCCATCTGACATGATGGATGGAAGAATACAAGCAATAAGAGAAGCTTTAGATGAAAATGGTTTGGAAAATATCGGTATAATGGCTTACAGTGTCAAATACGCTTCAAATTTTTATGGACCTTTTAGAGAAGCAGCTCATTCAGCACCATCATTTGGAGATAGAAAGACATACCAGATGGACCCTGCAAATAGCAATGAAGCTATGATAGAAACAGAGCTTGATGTATTAGAAGGTGCAGATATACTTATGGTTAAACCTGCATTATCATATTTAGATGTTATAAGAAGAGTTAAAGATAATTTTGATTTGCCTTTAGCTGCTTATAATGTAAGTGGAGAATACTCTATGCTTAAGTTAGCTGTTAAAGAAGGATTATTAAATGAAGATGTAATTCTTGAAGCAATCACATCTATAAAGAGAGCAGGAGCAGATATAATAATAACTTACTTTGCTAAAGATATTGCTAAATTATTAAGAAAATAAGCTATTATTATATAAAGTATTATGAAAAGTATAGAAATTGTAATTTGTTATTTTAAAATATTTTCATCTACAAGTTTAGTAATCTATAATCTTAGTAAATGAAAATATAAGTGACTTTACAATTTCTATATTTGTTTATGTATTTAATAAAAATTTTGGAGGGTAAAAAATGCTATATCCTATTAACTTAAAATTAGATGACTTAGATGTAGTCATAATAGGAGGAGGAGAGGTTGCATATAGGAAATGTAAAAACTTTTTAGATTTTAATAAGAGTGTTACTGTAGTTTCTAAACATATTTTAAATAAGTTTCATGATTTAGAAGGTAACATAAATATAATAAAAGACGATTATAAAGAAGAATATATAGAAAGTAGCTCTGTGATAATTGCTGCTACAGATAATAGGGAGTTGAATTTAGAAATAGGATTATATTGTAGAAAAAATAAAAAACTAGTAAATGTTGTTGATAATGTAGAAATATCAAATTTTACTGTTCCATCATATGTAAAAAGAGGTGATTTGCTTATAAGTGTATCCACAGGGGGTAAAAGTCCATCTTTGTCTTCAAAAATAAAAAAGGAGCTAGAAGAAAAATATACTGAGGATTATGAGGAATATTTGAACGTGTTAGGCGAGATTAGAAAAGAAGTTATAAAAAAATATCAAGATAAAAATAAAAGAAAAAGTATACTTAATATGTTGATAGTACTTGATTTAGATGAATTAAAAAAGTTTAATGTATAAAGTTTTTTAAAAAAAATATAAAAAAGCTGTTGACGAATTATTTTTAAGGTGATATAGTATTACTTGTCCTTAAGAAAAGGGCAAACATGAAACATGAAAAATGAACTTTGAAAATTAAACAGTAGGTTAATTTATAAAACAAGAAACAAACCATAAAGCCAGATATTTAGATAACAATAGTATCTGAGCCTGATAAACTTTTATTTGAGAGTTTGATCCTGGCT
>NZ_JACVWI010000010.1:0-113146 GCF_020658455.1 Clostridioides sp. ES-S-0005-03
TTCTTGACAAAGAGTTACTAAAAAATAGAAAGGTGATATTTTTATGTTAGAAAAACTAAACGAAAACGCAAGTTTAAGTGAACTTATAACAACCTTCGGGGATGTAAAAAACGAATTACAAATTGGTAAAAACAATATAGCTAGTACATTAGGTAATCCTTTTGCTGGAACAGATAAATTAGATGTAACTAGAACAAAAATAGTAACATTAAAAAATGCCTTTGCAACGAATTTGATAAATAAAAATGTTTCTGCTGCCGGAAGCGAGAGTATGCAAAATTTAATTAATAAAGTGTCAAGCATAAAAAATATAATAAAAACAGCAAAGAGCGAAAATAATTATGTTTCTATGGGGTCAAGTTATGTCTTGCCATATGGTCAAACGGAAGATTCAGTAAAGCGTGTCTCTCTTGAGATTAATTCGTTATCTTTTAGACCTAATTTAGTTTTTATGACTACAAAAGATAGTTATAGCAACTACACAACTATTGCTTTTGACTCTACCATGAATGTAATGCCTAATTTAATATTATGTATTAGTGAAGAGTACAGACCTAGCATTAGACAATATATTGGTAGATTTCAAAATCGCATATTTGACACAGATACTTATTCTAATTCTGTCAGTACTGGTTTTTTTACAAATGGTTTTAGAGTACCAATTTATTTAAAAGATACTGGTATATATGCAACTGTTAGTTGGTTCGCTATAAAGTACGAATAAAAAAGGAGGTCTAAAAATGGAAATAGGAAGAAGAATAATCTTTGACCAAGACGGAGAAATAATTGCAATCTTTGGAGAAATGGAAGGAGATATTATACCAAGAAAGACTATAACAAAACTAGACTATATTGATATTCCTTATAAAGCAATAGATGATGATTGCTATATAGAAAAAATAGATACAAATAATAATGTACCAATCATAAAAAAACTAAAAGTAGAATTAACAGAAGAACAACAGAGAATGCAAGAGTTAGAAAATCAATTATTGATTGCAGAAAATGAAAAAGTAGGAGGATTGTTGTAATGAATATAAACAATGTTGTAGTAAGAATATTAGCAGAGAGGATATTAAACAAAGGGATGAACCCGTTGAAAAATCGAGTTTTTAAGCTGGATGATGTAACTAACACAGAGTACAGAAAAGCTGTAGAGGATTATATAATTAGAGAAAGTGGAGTAGTAGAAGGAGAAGAACCAACAGTATAGGAGGTTCTTTTTTTTATTGGAAAGAGGTGATTTAATTTGATATACAAAGATTTACTTAAAAATCTTGATTATATAGAAAATTTAAAAGAAGTTGAAAATTTAAAATGTACTACTAATACAGGTGAATATACAATAGAAAATAGTAAGAAAGGTTATATAACTAACTTAAATATAGAAGGAAAAACACTAGTTAATTTAGCTAATCCAAACAACATAGTTATAGCAGAAGGTTTGCGATATTTAAATCCATTTAAGTACATTGAAAAAGGAAAAGAATATACATTTGTTAATTTAAGTAATAAAGAAATATACTATTTTCACAATAATGTAATTAAGTTTCAGATGAATCCTAATAGTAGAACTTTATACACTATAGACATAGATATAACTGATACTAATTGTCTTTGTATTGCTCATAGTATAAAAGGATGGGGAGAAACTGATATAGATAAACAAGAGTTTACTAAGTCAGTGATAATTTTAGAAGGTGATTATACAAGTGTAGATATTAATTATTTTGAAGGGCTACAAAGTGTTGGCCAAGGAGATAATATAGAAATTATATCTTGTAAAGAAGATATGAGTTTGTTTGATAAAAAAGTAATTCCATATACACTTAGAGGATTACCAGATGGTACAAGAGATGGAATAGTTTATAAAGATGGTTGTTATAAGCTAATACAGAGATGTGAAGAAATTACATTAGATGGTCAAAGTTTCTGGACTGAATTTACAACTAATTCAAATGATACAACTTTATTATTTAAAAATCCTATAGGTACAAGTCAATCCAATAACACAAATTTATATTGTGATATGTTTAAACCAGCGATAATATTTGATAAAACTAATACAATTGAAGGAATTTATGAAACATCAAATAATATTTGGATACGAATTTTTAAAAGCAGATTATCAGCTCCAGATTTAAATGGATTTAATTCGTGGTTAAATAATAATAAAGTTACTTTAATAAGAGCTTTGAGAGAGGATAAAGAGATAGATATTTCTTCAATAAATTTAGAACAATATGACAATCAAGCTAAATTTAGTTGTAATTCTAATGTTATTTCTAGTATTAGTTTTGAATGTACTCAAAATTTAGGGAGTCAAATAGAAGCTATTAAAAGTAGTATAAAAAATATAAATCATATCCAGTCTAGTCCTAGAATTATAGATTTATCTAATAATCTTCTTAATGGATGGAAGAGAACTGTTTCAGATAATAGTGGTTTTATAATAAGTAAGAATGGTAATCAAGTTAGTTTTCATATGCGAATAACTGGTGGAGTAACAACAGAAAGTACTGCATTATTAAAGCTTCCTGATGGATTTACACCTAAGACTTTCTATGTTTTTCCTATATTCACAACCCAGAATAATCAGTTGGTTCAAGGTTTTATGTATTTTAATTTTGCAAATGGATACCTTCAAATTACCCAATTAGGAAGCAATGTAGATGTATATAGTTATGGAACTTATTTTATTAAATAAGAAAGGAAACAAGATATGTTAAATTTAGAAGAAAAGAAAGAGATTTTAGTATTATATGGTTTTAAAAATGATTTAGATAACATAGATGATTACTTTGTTACAGATGATAAACAGTTATTTACTCCAGCAATAGAAAATGGAGAATTAATCAAAACAGGGGAACATATTTATTATGAGTGGCTAGAATTGCAAAATAATCCACCTAAACCAGAACCAAGCATAGAGGAAATAAATGCGGATAAAATTACAATTTTAATAGAAAATCAAAAACAACAAGATAGTTTATTAGTAGATAATGCTTATAGAATTGCTATGTTAGAACTTAACACAAACAATGTGTTATAAAATTATAAAAACTTGGAGGAAAGAATATGTATAATATTTTAAAAAGAATGATTGAACAAAAAAACTTTGAGACTAAAGAAGAGTTACAAACTAAGCTAGATGTATTCTATGCAATGAATAGAATAAAAGAAAGTGAATATACAGAGTTAACAAATTTATTAATTAAAGAAGAAACACCAGTAGAACCAACAGTATAGGTTCTTTTTTTATGTTTAAATTTAGAGAGTTTATTAAGTTAACTCTCTTTTAAAATTGAAAGGAGTGGTGATTTTGAATATAAAAACATTAACAGTCCATGCAGGACACAACCCAGATGGTAAGGTGGGTTCTGGAGCAGTAAAGTACATAAAAGAATCTACAGAGGCAAGAAATGTGCTAAAAGAGTTAATACCTTTAGTAAAAAAAGAATGTACGGTATATGATACTACTTGTAACAATGGAACTTCTCAAAGTGATATATTAAATAAAATTATAGATAAATGTAATTCATATAATAGTAATCTAAATGTAAGTATCCATTTTAACTCAGGTGGTGGTCGAGGTGTAGAAGTTTTAGTATATAACTTAAATGATAAAGAAACAGTTGAAATAGCATCAAGAATTTGTGAGAAAATAACAAAAACTTACCATGCTAAAGGGGATAAATCTTTTAAAAACAGAGGTGTTAAAGAAAAGAAAACTCTAGCATTTTTAAGAAGAACAAAGGCAAAGTCAATTTTAGTTGAATGTTGCTTTGTAGACACAGATGATACTAAAAATTATAATGCTAAAGATATGGCTACAGATATTGCTGAAGGTATATTTAATAAGTCTATAAATCAAACGCAGGAGGAAAAAATGAAATATACAATAGTTTATGAAGGTGAAGTTGATAAAGCTATAGCGAATGTAATGGCCATAAATTATAAATCTGATGAAGTCTATGTATGTGAGTTAAAAAATTACATACCTGGTCATTGTCAAAACCTTTATGTAATAGGGTCAGCAAGTGAAAAAATTAAGACTAGTGAAAGATTCGCTAAGTTACAAGGCGATGATAGATGGGCGACACTTCATAAAGTATTAGATTTTATAGGGAAGTAGGAGGTAATGAATTGAATATATTAGATAAACCAACCGCAACATTAGAACAGGTCTTTGTATATTTAGATACATTAAATAATAACTCTAATCCACCACACTATTTATGTAAGGCTATAGTACCAATAATATATAAAGAAGCAGAGAAAAAAGGTGTAAATCCAGTTATTGCAATTGCTCAAGCATTTGTAGAAACTGGATATTTTAATTTTGGTAGAGTTTTAAATCCTTCATATTGCAATGTATGTGGACTTAAAGGTAATAAAGGTGGTGGAGATTTAGACCCATCAGCTCATACAAGATTTAGTTGTTGGGAAGATGGAGTATCGGCATTTATAGACCATCTAGCTTTATATGCTGGAGCTAAAGGTTATCCAAAATATAGCGAATTAGTTGGTAAGGTTGAATATAAAGTCAATGGAACTACATTAGACACTAGACATTTTCCATATTTGCATGGAGAGGCTAAGACAGTTGAGAGTTTATCTGGTAAATGGTGTCCAGATATGAGCTATGGCCAAAACATAATAAATATATGCAATAAGATAAGTTCAATGAAAATAGAAAATAATGACATGAAATTAGAGCAAGTAAAAATTAAAGTAAAAGAATTAAATGAAATTCTTGGATAGGAGGAAATCATATGGATATAATGCAATTTATACCTGAAAATTTAATAATGTTAATAGGTGGACTTTACATATTAGGAACTTTTATAAAAGAATCAGATATTAAAAATAAATATATACCTTTTATATTATTAGTTATAGCAATGATAAGTAGTTGTTTATTTATGAAAGAGTTGTCAATAGAAGCTATCTTTGAAGGTATCTTATGTTGGGGAGCATCTGTTGGGATAAATCAAATACAAGTGCAAAACAGAAAGGAAAAGTAGATGTTATCTAAAGAAATGATTGAATTATTAAGCCAATATGGATATACGGCTATACTATTAACGATAGTAATGTTATGGTTTGGCAGATATTTAGAAAAGAATAGACAACTAGAGCAAGAAGATAGAGTAAAGGAAAGAGCTTATTTTTCTAGAGAGATTAGAGAGCAAAGAAAGCTTTTCGGAGATACAATAGATAAATTTGATGATAAATTAGACAAGTTTGCAGAAGCATTAAATACTAACAATAGTAGACTTGAAAGAGTAGAAACAGATATAACAGAAATAAAAGACAAATTAGAGACTAGAGATTAATTTCTTTAGTCTCTTTAAAGGAAGTGAAATATTGGCAATATTTGAAAAGAGAAGTAAAAGAATTAAAGTAGAAGGAAATATAAATAAAGATAATGAAAAGTTAATTAAAGGATTTCTTCAAGCTAAAAAGATAGCTGGTTTAAGTGAGAAAACTGTATATGTATATAAATGTGACTTATATACTTGGGCTAAATATCTGCATGATGAAATGGATGATTTATTAATCAAAGATTGTACCGAAGACGATATAATGGAATACATTTCATTTAGGATGGAGGACAATCATGTCAATAGAATCAAAGTAATATTCTCAGGAATTTCATCTCTATATGACCATCTTAGAAGGAAAAGAATCGTTACAGAGAATCCAGTATCTCTAATTGAAAGGCCTAAAAAGGGTTTACCTGTTGTAGAAAAACATTTCTTGAATATAGAACAGGCTAAAGAGCTGCAAGATAAATTGTCAAAACAAGATGATTTCCAATTAGAAGTTTATATAAACTTTGCTCTCTCAACCGCGGGTAGAGTTACGGCTACAAGTAATCTAAGATGGGATAACATAGACTTTGATAATAGAGTGTGTGAGGATATTAAAGAAAAGGGTGGGAAGATAGTAGATTTTTACTTTAGTGAGAAAGTAAAAGATTTATTATTAAGACTTAAAGAAGTTAGAGAAAAAGAAGATATAGTAAATGATTATGTTTTCTTAGTTAAATATGATAAAGAATATCATAAGGCTACGTCTAATGTATTAAGAAGCTGGGCTAAAAAAGCTGGTAAATTGATAGATATAGATAATTTAGCCCCCCATTCATTAAGAAGAAGTTTCGCAACTATAGCTAAAGCTAATAATCTACCACTTGAGGATATATCAACAATCCTGAACCATCAATCTACTGAAGTAACCAAGCTTTATATAAAAGAAGATAAAGGTAAGATTTCTAAATCTAAAGATACAGTAGGACTATAATTATAAATAAGGAAGTGATATTATGGCGTGTAAAAAAGGTAAGAAAAAGAGATAGATAATAAGCCCTCTAGGGATTACTCTTAATTGAGTTTTCTTTAGAGGGCTTTATTTTTTTTGTCTATGTATAATACTATATTTTATTTTATTGAAGGTAAGATATTTTCCATATATACGTTAGATTGTGTGTAGTTCTTAAAGATATTTTCTTCTGCTAATGCATGATTATACCATTTTTTAAGATAGTCAATTTTATTAATTTTCCATGATGGTGTGCTGAAGTTATAACCTAAAAGTTCTGTTATAGCTGTAAAATAATCTTGAATAGATGTTCTCCAATACATATTTGCTAAAATTGCACTTTCAAGCTCATATGAGCTATAAACATTATTATTTAAGGAATTCCAATATTTAATTGTTCTTATTGCAGGTTTTAACTTATTGTTTGATTCCACGTTTAATCTAGTCAATTTATTGTTAATATCATCTGGACATGTATCTATCCAGTCATTATAATCAGAGGCTTTTGCAGGTATTCTATAGTGATTTTCTTGCCAAAGATACATATTATTAGAATATGCTGGAACTAATTCAAATTTTATATGATTCAGCTCTAAGACTATTGTTGGATTAGACTGATATATTTCAGACCTAGAGTAATATGTTTCCACAAAGCCTCTAAGTTTATTTAGCAAAGTCTGTGGTGCATATAAAAAACTATTAGAAAAAACTATCATGTAATCTACATCTGAATTCTCATTTACTTTTCTGGGTAGCATAGTCCCCCTGGTATAAGAGCCAAAACAAAACGTTTCTACAATATTATTTCCAAAATATGATTTCAACCTACTCTTAATAACTTCTATTGATTTTTTTATACTTTCCTTTTCACTATCTCTTATTATTAATTCATGAGATAATTTTTCTAAATGACTATTTACGCTCAAATATTAGACACCTCTTTTATATTATATCTTTTTTTTATTTCATTCCATTCTACTGTTAATTTAGGGTTCATTTTTTTATATACTTTAGAATTTAAAAATATCTTTGAACTAGATATATTCGTTTCATAGCTTATTAAAGCTTTTATTATTTTAGACTCTACCTTGTTATTTTTTTTTGCAACTAAACCAGTCTCAAACATATCTGTTATGCTATCAAATACTGACTCTACATTTTTTAAATATCCAGAAGTATTTATTAAATCTAATATAAAATATTTTGAGAAAAATAATTGCAATATTGGCAAAGCAAAATTACTATTTGAAAACCCTATAAATGAAAATATAACTATTATCGTACATGGTATTACATTTTTTATTATTATAAATTTTCTAGTATAAGCTAAAATTTCTTTAGAGAAAAAAGCATTTTGATATACATTGACAAGGGCTTTATATAATCCATAATTTATTTCATCATTATCATAATACTCTATTGAGTTATGTGTAGAATATTTACAATCAAATGAGTTGTCAATAAAATCATTCCTTCTCTTAGATTCTCCTTTTTCTTGATAATTACAAATAGAAATATCAAGTATGTTTAGTATTATAAGAGAGATAATACTAAAACAGGTTATTAAGTTATTATTATTTTGAAAGGTGAATATTATTGATAAAATAAAAAATATCCAAAATAAAATTGTATTACAGCTTTTCAAATTAATAGCTATTTCAAAATATTTTGTTTGAGGAGAATACCTACTCAAATCACAACCTCCTTATAAAAATAGTAATCTTGTTCTACTTAAATAATATCCTTATTTTTACAAAATATCAACTTATAAATTATAATATAACAAAGTATATAGAGAGTTGACAACTAAAACAATGTACACTACCATTCATATTATGGAGATATTTTACAATATAAAATATAGAAAAACTTTAATAGGGGGGGTATGTATTATGAGAGTTTATTTAGACTTTCAAATATGGGATTATATTAATAAAAATAAATATATTAGAGAATTTTTTAATGAACAAAAAGAATGGGACTACTTGATTAGTGTAGCTCATCTTGAAGAACTATATAAAGCTCAACGAGGAGAATGTGGTGATAAGATAGGTCTAACGTATGAACTGAAAAATACGATTAAGAAAATAGCTATGGATGGTGTTATTAAACCAACAGAAAAGGGAGTAAAGTATATACCTAAATGTTTTGAAAAAACATATAGTGATATTATAAAATGTGATACTCAAGAATCTGTTTTAAAGAAATCTTTAATTAGAAGAGATATGGATAAAGAGGCATACAACCCAACAGATTTGTTTAAAGGAATAAAGTGCAATAAAAATGATGAATATAAATTAGTATGGGAAACAATAAGGGTTAAGAATGAAATAGCTGAGTTGAAAAATGATTATAAAAGACTAATTATTGAATTAAGTCGTGCTAATAATTCCCTTAGAAAAACTATGGAAAATTTATATGGAAAGTATAATTCTGATTGTATGATAAATAAATTAATAATCAGTTCAAAAATAGAAATTAAACCAGCTATTTATCCTGAAATAAGAGATGATTATCATACACTGGAGTATGTAATAGAGCGATTGTATCTATTGCTAACAAAGTGTGGTTTTAAAAGAGATAATTCTGATAAACATGCAAATTCGGGAACATATGATATTCAACATTCTATTTGTGCAACTTTGTGTGATATTTTTATTACTAATGATAATAAATTTGCAGATAAATTTAAAGCAATAGCTTATTATTTGGGGATACCTATTAATATAAAAACATGGAATGAGGATATATTACCACAAATTAATCTCAATAAGAATAATATATTTTAATTAAACCCTAAATAAACTTTTAAGGAATAGTATATAGAAATCTATTATAACTACTCTTTCTCATATTATGTAATTAGAAATAAGTTATTTTGTGCATTACGATTTGTTATATTTAATGATATAATAAGATTAAGTATGCCAATGTTGAAAGGAATGATATTATGAAAGAACATGAATTAGAGATAAATATCTCAATACCAATTTCTCTAGTTATTCTTTATTTAGCTATAGTCTCTATAGTAATGCTAGGTATGTCATCTTTGAATAATTTTACTAATATATCATCTATACCTATAAATGCTTTAGGTTCGACAGTTGGATTTGTTATGTTCCAGCTTTTAGTTAGTTTCTTCAAAAATAGAAAATCTATAGATTAAAATATTATTTACATTAAATTTTGTTTTAATATTTTTAATTTGTGGTATAATAAAAACAAGGAAACATATTTTACTTAACTTTGAGTGATGTTTCCTTCAACAAATTATTTTGAAGATTTATTTTTCTGGAACTTTATATTAAGTTCCCAACCACTCTTAGCTGCCGACTTTGAGTGGTTTTTTAATCTATCATAAATCCAACAAGCTATTAAACCTGCTATAACATTCATCATTAGATTCACCATAAGTTTTCACCTCCTCTCTAAAAGAAAGTTAAGGCGACTTTATGGAAATACCACTCTTAGATTTTCAAATATGTATTCCTTGCTATGTTTATTATATCATAAATATTAGAAATATAGAATTTCAAATATCATCTAAAATCCGACCATATATATTTAGATAAAAGTTTAATATAATCATGGTATCAATCTATACTTTGTCTGCATACAATATTGTTGAAATTCCTCTTCAAATTGTTTTTTTAATGCTTTTTCTTCAACATGTATTCTAATACTATAACATATTAGGCATATAATTAATACAGTAATGAAACTTAAAACATGTCAATATGTAAAACCTACTCCAAGTAAACTCATAATGCTTCCTGTATATGCATGGTTTCTGACAATATGATATAGTCCAGTTTTACATCTGTTGTCTGTACTGATAGTGTAAAAGCTGATTTTAAAGTTAAAACTACCCTGTAACGAATAACTATCCCTAAAATAATAAATGTTATTCCAATATAAAAAATGAAATGTGGGAATAATAAATTTCTCAATGTTTCTGGAATACTATTATCTCTAAAATACACACTAGGCATTCTACTGAACCACCAACCGAAGATAATTAACCAGAATGTGCCTTTGTCAGAACGGTTTGCTGATTTATCCTTATTACTCTTAAACATAAAAAAGTAAATAACAAATTTAGAGATAAATAATAATGCAATTGCACAATATGCAACATGATATTCTGTAATATTTGCAAAAAGATTAGGATTGTCAATTCTCATTTTTCTACACTTCCCTTCTATATTAATTAGAAACCCATTTAATTTTCTTTGAAACTAAATTTTATAAATTAAATGGATTATATTATAACTAATTAAGTATAAAGCTTACTCTTCTATCCAAAAATATTAATTTTATTTTCATGAACATCCGTTAAAATAAAAAAACAGTTATAAATTTATATTAATAATTAAGAAATACTTATAAATAATTAATCTTTATTAATGAATACTTAATAATTATTAATGAATAATTTGTTGCATGTTTTATACTATTACAATAGAATTGAGATAGATATCTAATTAAAATACTTTGGAGGTTTGATATATGAACAAAAAGTGCAAGAAAGTTATAGCTACTTCTCTAATTGGTACAACATTATTTACTACTTTGTTGCCATCAGTATCTTTTGCTGATAGCAGTTCACATCAGAAAGAAATAGAATCATACATATTAGATGAACAAAGACTAAAAGATATTGATGAGATTTCAGCATATTTTGGTTTTACTGAGCAAGAGAAAGCAGATTATATCAATGCTATTAAAGAAGTAAAGTTAGAAGCACAATCTGCACCTACTACAAGAGGAAAATTAAGTTGGGCTGTAAAAATATTAAGAGATGTTTGGACTAAAATTCCCACAAAAGTTAAAGTTGCTATAGGGGGGTATGCAACTTATAGCAAAATACTTAGTGTTTAAATACATTTACTGGTACAGTAGAATATGTATTATATAAAGGTTGTAAAAGTCTTGATATGAGTAATGACGTTGCATGGTGGGTTACTAAAGCATTCCTAGCATTTGTCTTATAAAATATAAATTAGGAGCTGATAATACTTGATTACAAGCATCGTTTTGTATATTATATGTATAATGAACATTATATGTTATACAAATAAAAAAGGAACTACTTTTTTAGCTGCTAATATAGTCATGTTGCTTTCAAATGTAGTCTTATCAATTTTAAACATAAATAAGATGCACAATAACATTATATCTGGTATTGTATTAATAGGATTTCTTCTTTCTATCATACTATTTATAGCATCATATTTTGCAAATAAAAAATCTTAGTACAAAGGTTAAGATAGAGTATACACTGTTAGGATTATAACTTATTTTTATAAAGTTATAATCCTAATATTATCTAAAACACGACGCTCTATACGCCATTTTAAGGCTTCATAAAAAGTTCCATTTATGTTTATACCTTTACATTTTATAATTAAATTTATATAAAATAAAAATATATACATTTACTGATAATAATTATTAATTAGCTTTAAATAAGTTTTCAGATATTCTATCAGAGGCTTCTTTATCCATTTCTTTAAGTACATGAGAATATACATTAAGAGTAGTATTAATATTTGAATGTCCTACCCTTTCAGATATAACCTTAATTGGTACTTTAGAATTTATAAGTAAAGTGACATGTGAATGTCTTAAGTCATGGAATCTGATATGTGGTAAATTATTGTTCTCTAAAAATTTTCTAAATTTCTTACTCATTACATCTTCAGCAATAGGATTTCCTTTTCTATCGAAAAATAGTAAGTTATATTCATTTCTAATAATACTTCTTAATAATTTTTTATTCTGCTCTAATTTATATTCTTTTAGCAAGTCAATAAGCTCTATTGGTGCAAATATTTTTCTAATTGAACTTTCTGTCTTAGGTTCTTTAAGTATAACTGAGCAATCTAATCTACTAGTTATCTTATTTATAGTTATTGTATTTTCTTCAAAATCTATATTCTCCCAAGTCAATCCTAATACTTCTGAAAGTCTCAAGCCTAGACCTGTAGCTAGGTTAATAGGCAGTTCCATATTAGTACCTTTCGCCAATTCTAATAATTTTAACATCTGCTCTTTATCATAAATATCATTTTTAAATTTTTTAACTCTAGGACTTTCTATACCATCTATAATATTTTCTTTTATTAACTTAATTCTATACGCTCTCTTTATAGCAAGTCTCAACACATTTATATGTACTTTAACTGTTTGAGGATTTAAGTTACCAGCTAAGTCATCTATATAATTTTGAATATGAATATTTCTCAATTCTTGAAGATGATATCTTCCAATAGAAGGATTAATATGATTCTTACAAATAGCAGTATAGCTTTTATATGTAGATGCTGAAATATTATCTTTATACTTGTCAAGGAAGTCTAATAAAAAATCACCTAATGTTATTTCATTTGGAATAAGAAAGCTGTCTTTGTATATACTATCTTTAACTTCAGCCAATCTTTTGTTAGCATCTCTTTTTTTATCAAATGCTCCCATATTCTTCTGCTTTCTCTTCCCTGATTCATCATCTCTAAATTCTAGGTACACTACATAGTTTTTATTTCTTTTTCTTATAAAAGCGTTCATGGCCATCCCTCCTATCTAAGTTTATATATTTATAATACCATATAGACAAGGAAAAAAATAGCCATTTTAGCTGACTTTCAACTGACTTTTTAAATTATTTTATTTATATAATTATTGAAATTGCTTAACTATAAAGAAATAAGGCATAGAATGCATCATTCTATGCCTTATACTATTAGTTTGATACTTTTTTTAAATATCAATTGTAAGGGTCTCATTTTTTGAATATGTTAAATTATAAGCACTAATTTTTACAATGGCTTAAAAACGAATATAGAAGCTCAATATTATCAGATTTAAAATATTATATTGATTATTTTAATTTGATAAATATAAATCATTACATTAATTTATATTTATATATTATTTTTTTTATATGTTTCTTGCTTTAACTTTTTATGTTATACTACTTGTATAGAATACATTTCTTAAATTATCACTCTTAAATCTATGGCTAGTCCTTTTATATAAATCATATTATCACTACAATATCATTCATAAAATCCTTTTGAATTTTAGTTAGAATTTCAAGAATATTCTAACTTTAATTAAATATACATTGAGGGGGAAAACAAATGAAAAAAACTAAATTAAAGGTATTAAGTTTAACACTAGCAACTACTTTTCTTGTATCAACAACAGTAAATTCATATGCTGTATCTGCAAAATCTTCAGATATGGATATGAACACTGTTGCAGATGTACTTACTGCATCAGAGGAATACAGTAATGCATTAAAAGATATTGGTATCTCAGTTGGTGAATTAAAAGATTTGACACCTAAAGGAAGCAATTTCATACAAAAATGTAATTCATATTTAGAAAAAAATATGGATGTCCCTAAGACTTATAGTGAAGAACCCATTAAACATACGACTAATGCAAGTCAATTATCATATGCAATGTCAGCAGCTAGAAAAAATCAAGAAGTAGGAGCACCAAAGTATAATGATGAGGTAGTATACATGTATTTATCTCACTTTGTAGATTTTGAAGGAAATAATTATGAAGAAGGTTTATGTACATATATAACTAAATATGACAGAGAAGCTTATGACAGATATTTAAGTAGAGGCTCTGCTTTTAGAAGTGCTAATTCTATGCGTTCAGTTATAACAAATTTAATAGCATTAAAAGGTGATTTACCTTCACTATATACAACGCTTACTAAGGAAAAAGCTTCAGTAGTTAAAACAATTACTGATATAAAATCATTTGAAATAGATTTACAATCTGTAAAGGCTATGGTAGAAAATGATATGTTTATATTTTTTAAAGATGCATATTCTAAACATGATACTCCTGAGGCTATAATTGAAGATGTACAAGGTAGTATGAAAATTAAATATAAGGATTATAATGAACAAATAGGATACATGGTACTTGGATTAGTATTCTCAGCATTAACATTTACTCCTCCAGTTATGACAATGTTGGCAGAAGTGAACTTATATAGCATGGTTATTAAAGATATATTTGATAAAGCTAATTATGCTGCATTACAATACTCTAGAAGTGCAAGAAAAGCAGAAAGATTTAACTTATGGATGGAAGAGAATGGAATGTATATGGAAAAAAAGGTATAAATACTTATGTATTGTGAAAACTGTGATTTAGAATTTGATGATAATACAACTATATGTCCTAAATGTAAATCAGTCTTAAAGTCTAATGAAAATATATGTCAGAAAAGTTTTGAAAATAAAGTTAATGAATTTAAATTAAAGAAAAAAATTAAACAAGGCAACATATTATCAACCATAATTCTTTCAACAGTAGCAATTCATGTACTTGTAGAGCTTTTTATTCAAATCCATATTGAGGATTATTATGATATTTATATTAAATATTCTCCTTCTGCGATATCTGTATTAGTTTTAGTTCTTTCTCTAAAGAGAGGAGAAAAAAGACACAAGTTCTTGAACAATATATTATTTATATCAATTATGATATTAATATCTATATTTGGAACTCTTTATTTTTCAGCACCTCTTGTAAATAGAATTTTTAATGGAAATTATTTATTTAAAGAGTATTGGACTATATATGGAATCGGAAATTTTATAATAATTTTAGAATGTATATTAATTATTTTTGATGATAGTTATTATTTAGCCCATATTAATAAAAAAGAAAATCCCAACAAATAATAAAATAAGGCTTTATTCTAATTAGAGTAAAGTCTTATTTTATTTCAATATATAAATGTATTATTTTCTAGTGTATTTGCATTTTGGAAATTCACTACAGCCCCAAAATTCACCATACTGTCCTTTCCTTTTTGTCAGGTTCCCTTTTTGACATCTTGGACATTTATCTTCCTCAGTAATATTTTTTAAATTTCTAACATGCTCTCCAGTATTTTGATTAATAGCTTTCATACAATCAAAAATTTTATCTCTGATTATTTTTATTTCCTCTCTATTAATAGTCATATCTTTGTATTTACTTATTGTACTTAATATTTCACTTTCATTTATGACTATAACATTATTGCCATTTATAGTTACATTTTTTAAAGTAGCTTTGTCTGAAAAAACAATTATTGAATATATATTATATTCATCTCCTATTATGTTTTCTATTGCTTTGATATGAGCATAGTTTTGTCTTACTGGATTATAGAATGTATTTTTAGCCTTTCCTACAATTTGAGTCCATACTTTATCTTTATCATTTCCATAAATATAGCCACTAAAATTTTTACATTCTATAACAAATATTCCATATACAGAAATTGCAATACTATCAATTTGTGTGGTTTTATTTGAGCCTGGTATAATAATATCTTTAATTATTATGTAATCCTTGTCTAATTTGCTAAGTATAAAATCTAATCTAAGTTCTCCAAATCCACCCTTTACTTGTATCTCAGTATCCTTCACAATATTACTAACTTCCTTTACAGTTTGACTAATTTCTTCTGACATAAATACTTTTTCAAATATTTCCTTAAACATCCTCACCATCTACCTTTCGACATATACTTTAACTATAACAGCTATATATGCCTTAAGTGATTAAACCTTACTATAATAAATTTACTATTTAAAATAAAATCAACTACCTATTAAAGTAGTTGATTAATTGCTTTATTCAGTATATGTATATTTTGATATTTCACCTGTATAAATATTTACTAAATATGGCGTATATCCACCTGCATTATGCTCTATACCATTCATATCTACATATGTATTAAATGGACGAACATATATATACATATCATCTTCCATATTTTGAGCTTCTATATGATTTGGTAAAAATCCATGCTCTTTCATAAATAAGTCTCTAACTAAATCCTCAGCATTTTTGAATGAAATCACTTTTTCCATATGTAAATCTTCATATAAAAGTTTATAATCTGATATGTCATTTTTATTTATACACAAACGTTCAGAATACTCTTGCCCAGCAGACACATAACTAAAAACATAATAATAATTACTTCCATTTTTATAATTATCATCAACTAAGTATACTCCATCATATGGTATATTGTTTATATCTCCTACTTCATAACAATTATACCAATCTTTAGCTAATTCTTTAGCTTCTTCAAGTCTAGTTTTTTTAATTACTCCAGTGTTAGAGTCTCCTATTCCATTAGTGACATTCAAACATTCTTCTAGTAACTCCTCTGTTATATCTCCAACTGTTGTAATTTTAGTGGCATTTTTTAATATTGATTTATTACTATTATTATCAACTAAAACAACTGGACTCTTTAAAGAAGATGCTAGAAGTGCATTAGTTAAGTTCCTAGAACCAGCTATGTAAAACTCTTTTATACCATTATAAAATTGATTTATTATTTTTTTATTTGTATCAAATCTGTCAGAACCTCCCAATCTTGTTGAGTTTGTATTTTTAACTAATGTATCATCCATTGTAGCTGTACCTCCAATTGCATATGATTTTACTTCATTAGTTGAAAATGGTATACTTTTTCCATCTGTTAATATTATTGCTGCCTTATCTCTTGCGGCTACAGAAGCTATACTTATTGCGTCTGCCTCTCCTTTATATGCATTTGTTAGCATTACAGTATTAATTTTTTGTTTAGAGTTTATTTCTTTTGCAACATTATAACTAGTTTTTATTCTATCATCTCCATCAATTCTTTTTACATTAAATCCTTTTGACATTAATGTATTCTCTACAGATTTATTTATTGATTTTATCCCACCTATCAAATAAACTGTTTTTACTTTACTTAATCTCTTAATTGTCTCATTTGGTATGCTACTATTTTCAGATAAAAGCAATGGTGCATTTAATGTTCCTGATAATCCACTAGCACTCAACCCATCTGCTATGGAATCACTTAAATTAACTAGTATCGCAGTGTCATAGCTTTGTTTATCTGCTATAAGACCTGCTGTTTCGTATATTGTAGATACTTCAATCTCATCTACTGAATTAAGTGCATAAGATTGTTTTGGAAAACTAACTATTAACATTGTTATAACTAATCCTAGTGATAATATTTTTTTTGGTAACTTCATTGTATATCCCCCTCATTCATTTAAAATAACCTTTACTTAAATAGTAGTACATAAATACAAAAAAGTCACCTAAATTAATAGATGACTTAATCATTTTATGCTACTTTTTCAATATATTTTTCATTAACAACATAAGTTTTAAACTTATGTACTACCATAATATCCTGCATGTTTTCTAGTGTCATTATAACTCTAACACATTTATTCCTAATTTCTTTTGGTAATTCTAAGTCATTTATTAAATTTACATAATCATCATATCTGTACATTTAATATTCCTCCCAAAGTTAGTCTAGCATATATTATAGTACTCTAACTTCATTTTTTCAATAGAAAATCTTAATCCTGTATAGATATTTTCTAAATGATATAAAGTGTGACACTTGTCATCATAGTAATAATTATATTTTTCTAGTATTATATATTTATTCACCTTTCTTTATACCAGTACTTCCAAATCCATCATTTCCTCTTTCAGAAATATTCAATTCATCTACAACTTTTAAAACAGCTCTTGGTACTTGTTGAAATACACCTTGAGCCAACTTAGTATGTTTAGGAATTAAAATGTTAAATTTTTCTTCATTGTATGTAATTATTTTAATTTCACCTCTATAGCCTGAATCCACTGTGCCAAATCTTATAGTTGGGTATACTCTATTATTTTCTTCTTCATTGAAAATAATAATATCGTTTTTTATTTTATTTCCAGTACAAGATACTTTCTCATCTTTTATATATTCTATACCATTTAAACTTATGCCACTTCTTGGTCTAACTTGCATTTCATATCCATATGGAATTTCTAGTGCTATACCTGTAGAAATTGCTACTGCTGATTTAGCATGAATTATTGTATCTTCTATCGTATATAAATCAATACCACTATCACCATTTTTTGCATAAGATGGGACTATTGAATTTTGACTTAATTTTTTTATTTTGATATTTATACTCATCAATTACTTCTCCTTTTATTTAAAATTTATTTTATTTAAATAAGCTATTCCAAGAGCTATAGCATCATATATATCGCTTGTCTTTACCTTACAATTCCTATCAATGTATTCTCCAACATCAATTATATTTTTTCTTATATATGTAGCCACTTCTTCTTTTTTAGCCTTACCATTATTCATAAGATATTTTCTAATAGAAACTGGATACATATATTCAATCTCTATATTATTTAATTTAACAGTTCTCATTATTGCTCCTAAGAGTTTTCTTAAACTAAGAATTGTTTTAGAATTTCTGGAAGTGAATTGGTCTTCAACTAAGGCTATTTGAATATTATAAGTTATAATTAACTCTTGAATAGTATTACATATATAGCACATTCGCTCATCTTCAGACTTGAATTTATCTTTTTTGGTTGTTATTTTTCCATATTCTAATACTTTTTTATTTCTATTTATAACTGCCCATCCAGTTGAGGACATGGATACATCTAAGGCTAAAACCATTCGATTCCCTCTTTCATATGTATTTTAACTTGTTCTACTGCATTAATTAGGTTAGTATTGTTTGGTATTGCAATATAATTTTCATTATTTAGAAAATCTTTAAATTTAAACTTATCATCTTTTAATCTTCTCTCAATTTCCTTAAAATTATCACCTCTACTAATAAGCCTTTTTCTTAATACAATTTCATCTGTATTTATAAAAAATGGTACTAACTTAGTTTTTGTTCCCATAAAATATTTTTCTAGTGCCTTATATCCACTTGCATCTACTATAGTCAAAGCATATTTTTTATTCTTTAATTCAGACTTATGTATACCATATAACCAAGTGCTGCCATCATGAACTATATATTTTCTCATTTCAATAAAGTTACTTTTTTCTTCCTTAAAGAAATTATTATCTACAAAATGATATGCTTTATTGATGATTTCTAAGTAATTGCGAGGAGGTCTTGTTGTATGTGATATTAGAATTGGAATATTGAATTGCTTTGAGATTTCACTTACTATACTGTCTTTGCCTGAACCTGAATATCCTAAAAATACAAACATATTTTTTAATTTTTTCATATTTATAGTTCTACCTTACATTCAAACACATTAGGATTATCAATAATCACTTGATGAAGCCCTTTACTTAATACATCTACTAAATATTCCTCATCTTCACTCTCTATACATCTATCTCTAAATATACAATGAAATAACTCATGTAAAAATGTAGCTTCTTTTACTCTTTGTGATTGTAGATTATTAGATAACTTTATTGTTTCAGTTCCATAATCTGCTAATCCATAACATAATTGATTGTTTACTAGAATAGGCTCTTCAGTCTCCTCTATTTTGTAAAACAATCCCCCTACTTTTACTTCTTTTGGTATATTCATTGAGTACTCTCCAATCTTATTAAAATTCATATTTTATTGTGATTTAGATTTTCTAAAACCTTTATTTACATTATATTTGCAACCTTTTCCATAATGAGAACATAGGGTTTTACAAAAAAACTGATTACTTTTGTCATCGTTTTTGCACCAAACACTCTCATCGTTGAAATCTAGCTGTTTTATCTGTTTAACTGTATCAGTAACAAAGGCAATTAATTGTTGTTCTAATGCTTTAGTGTATTTAATTTTCACTATAGCTCTTTCGTAATTTCTTATATTATCAATCTTATTTCTTTCAATTAATACTCCTTTTTCATTTTTAATGTACTTGCACATATCAAAAGCTACATATTCAATCATTTTATCTGGATATTTTTCTTTAAGATACATTGCGTATAAGATAAGCTGCTTTGATTTTTTAGGTAAGTCTTTTTTAGAAAATTTACTACTCGATTTGTAATCTATAACATAAACTTTATTACCTATTATATAATATAAATCTATGTATCCCCTCATTGTAATTCCATTAATATAATACTCAAAGTATTCTTCTATACAGTATTTATCACACTCAATTGGTACAAAATATTCTAGATAATGTAAGATACATTCTAAATAATTAATTCTTGAATTTGGTGTAGGAAAGTTGTAATCCATTAGATTTGCATATTCTATAACTTCATTATATTTTTGAATAGCTTCTTGATTTGTCATTTTTCTTTGTTGTAATTCTTCTAGTAATCTATGTAATTCATTACCATAATAACCATAGCAATTTTGTTCTCGATCTAAATTTTTAATATATGTAAGATAATATTGAAATGGACATGTATAGAATGTATTTAATTTACTAAAACTATATAATTCTCTAGACATCTATTTTACCTTTCTAGTTTCCTTTTCTATCTGACTTTTAATTTCTTTATATAATTCCTCAGATATGCTAGCATTTATATCTATACTTTCTTCTTTTATAGCTTCTTTGAACTTATTTATAAATTTATTAGTTATATCAAATCCTGCCAACATCATAGAAAAGAAAATCCCCACAGAAATTATTATTTTCATTACATTTTCAAATATACAATATGAACTTAAGTAATATTCAACATTTACATTTTTTGCAAAATATACATTACAAATAAAATTAAGAATTAAAAAAAGAGTTAATAAATACAATGCCCTATACTTATTATTAATCATACTATTCATTTTTATCACTTATCCTTCCAATTGACTTTAACTCCCAAGAATATATCATTATTTCAGATGCTTTATATCTCTTACTTGTATCTAATTTAATGAATAGTTCTTCTACATCCTTAATTTTTCCTGTACAACATTTCATTTTTTCATCTTCATCCAACTTATATTCTATTTCTACTAAATCACCTGTATATAATATCTCCCCATTTTTTAATAATATTTCTTGCCTAACTTCTTGTATCATATAATCATCTCCTATTAATATAATTTGCTATTTTCATTTACTAATAAAGTTATCTATATCAATCCTACTCTTTAATAATTTTTCAAATATATGTTTTCCCAAATCACTAGGACTATCTTTATACTCCAATAGATTATCTTCATCCCAAATTACACTTATTTTCATCACATCCCTAATATCTTGAACTAACTTATATATCTTAGCTCTCCATGCAATATATTCTTCATCTCCTTTAATTTTAAATTGCCTATCAAAAGCTATGATTAATTCTTCAATACCTAAATCTATTAACATCTTTTTTTGCTCTCTACTAAAATTACTTCCACATATAGCTACAGAAGGATTATTTTTATAAATAGTTGCCATCTGCAATACTGATTTTTCACCTTCAAATACTATTACTTTTTTGGAATTTTTGATAGATTCTTTATTTACACCTAGTCCATATAAATTAAGACTTAATTTATGATTATAACACTTATTGTCATACCACAATGGGATGTATTTACCAAAACTTTTAGCTTTATCTTCATCTAAATTTCTAACTCTAATACCAATTGGTCTATCTTTGTCATGCCAACAGAAATGTGGAATTACTATTTGATTTTCATATGGATTATAATGTATTTGATATGTTTTAAGAACTTCAAAAGATATGTTTTCATTTTCCCACTCTTCGATTGGGACTTGTTGAAAAGTTTTATATATATATGGCTTTTTAGGGGTAGGAAGTAATTCTATTTGTATATCTCTAATATTATCTATTTGTTTTACTTTTTTCCTTATTCTAAATCCTTTTCTTAGCATTGGTTGATTTGAAATACCAAAGAAATCTTTTATTTCGCTAACAGCATCTTTAAACTCATATTTATTTATGTGTATTAATAAATCTATTAAGCTCCCTATATGACCACAAGAACTATAGCAATGAAATGTTTTGCTTTCTGTATAATAAAATAATTTATATGAATCACCATTATGACATAAACAAGTATTAAATATTAACTGTCTATCGTTGCTTTTAGGAGATAAGTCCGAACCTAAATATTCCATAAAATTTATCACCTCTTCATTAGTCAAATCCTTTATTTCCATAGTCATCACCTAGTATGACAATTGTCCTCTATAGACTTTTTCACACCTTCCTATTTCTTCAAATCTACCAGTCTTACCATAAAATCTTAGTAGAATCACATCTCCATCTTGACCTCTTCTTGACTTATTTAAAAATAGTAATCTGTATTCTTTTTGTAAATCTTTTATATCAAACTGGATATACTCTCTTTCAGTAGTCTTTTTTAGCTTATTATATTTTAGCCTATATGGTTTTAAAAAGAATTTTTTATTGGTTGAATCTAACTCTAAATCATTAACCACTTTTCTCATAAGCATCAATAGACCACAAACATTTTTAACAGCTTTAGCTTCTGCTAAATCCGAAGCTGATAGATAGGAACTTTTATTTTCTTGAGCTGTTACTAATTGCATAGATAGAAGTGTTATTACATTGTATTTATTTCCAAAGTTGTCTAGTAACTTAGAGTTTTCTATTAACCTTCCTGTATAATTTGCATCTGATGAATTCTCTGACTTGAATGTATCAACTGCTATTACAGTAAATCCTTCATGTGCCACAAGCTCTTTACTTTTTCTTAATATTTCAGATATCTCAAACTCTTCCATATATATAAATTTTAGACTTTCTTCAAATCCTCTGTCTTTTAAGAACATTTCTATCTTTTCCATAAGCTCTTCTTCGAACTCTGTGAAGTCTCCATTGTCAATTTTATTTCTATCTAAATCATGATAATTAAATATGTTGTATGCTATAAATGACACTAACATACTTTTAAAATATTGAGATTTTTGTTCATTCGCAAATATAACTACTTTTTCACCTTGATATATCATAGCTAATATATAATTAAAGAACAATAATGTAGTTTTTCCTATTCCTGAAAATCCAGATATTATATTTATACCCCCACCTTTACCAAGGCCATTAGTTCGATTTGACAATACTGGTAAACCATATATATACTTAGATTCTTCATTCTCATTTAATCCTATTTCATTTTCATTATATTCAAAGATAATATTATAAGGTGTTCCTGCTTCAGTTTTTTGTTTTAACTTTTCTCTATCATCTTTAGTAAGTAAAAGATTTTCGACTTTCATATTATTCTTTATAGAATTTACACTACAGGAAGATATTAATCCCTCATAGAATTCTTCCACTTCTCTACAGCTTATAGATTGGAATAATTCAAATGGAGTAAACTTTTCTCCCTTATGATCCATCTCTTTTGTTATACTAAAACCCCTTTTATCTAAAGCTATTAGTAGATTGTTCTTAGCCAAATCATCAATATATGCTGATATATTAGTTTCTTTTCCATACTCCATAGCAGATGATAAACTATTCCAACCGCCATATTTTTCATATTCAGATTTGAGTTTATTTGAAGATACAAATTTAGCGATACTTGCTTCATCAAGCTCACTATGAGTTTTAGACATTGTTCTTCCTAATGAGAAAAAGAATTTTACTTTATCTATTATAAAATCACTTTCACTAATTTTATATTCACTAAAAAGAGTTAATGATTTTAACATTGTTCCTAAAACTAAAGTCTCTATAATGCCTCTATCTTTTGTTATTTTTTCATATGCACTCATTAATTCACCTCTTTAATTTTTTCAAATAAACTTTTTCTTTTATTTGTTTTTACTTTATTAAGAGTAACTAATGTGTAACCCTCATCCAATTCCTCATAATTATTTTTGTTGTCTATTTTTTCTTTAACACTTTTATTTCTGATTGTTATATCTCTAATACTTCCTTTTAATATAGTAAATACATAGCATAATTTAGGATATTCTCCTTCTACATCTTTTCTGTAATTAAGTAATTCTATGATTTCATCTTTTTTTTCAAGCATACAGTCATATAATTCTTCTCTTGTATAACCACTTTTTATTATCTCTTGTAACATCTTATTTTTTTGATTATTTATAACCGTATATCCCATAATAGAATCTATGCCAAGTTGACATTGTTTCCAGAAATATATACCCTGTTGCTCTTTTCTATATTCCTGTTCATTACAATAATATATATTTCGTTTTTTTCCTCCAGATGTAATATGTTCTACTTTATAAGCATCTTTTGTATTTAATTTCTTTTTACAAACATTACATTTACAGTTCAAACTTTCCCCTCCTTATGCTATGTATTTATTGCTACCCCATTAAGAGGTAGCATTTTTTTACTTACACTCTACTTTTCTTAACAGTTGAATTTTCTTCCTCTGATTTGCCCTTTGATTTGTTTGTTAAAGAATTTCCATCATCGTCTTCCTCGAATGATAATGCTAATACTGATTGAACTGCGTATCTTCTTAAGTAAGTTTCCAATGCTCCTCTAGCTTGTATATCATTAGTTTTAGCTGGTTTAAATGGTGCAGAATTTGACTCTATGTATTCGCCTGATGAATGCTTAAGTTTAGTTTTTATATATACTTTATCATTACCTGCATCTTCTGCTGATTGCATTAGTATTAAATCATGTTTTGCTAATAATGGATTTACTACTTTAAGAATTGTATCCAGATTTGCATATTTAGACCTAAAAAATGGATTTGTATTGTCTTTTTGAATTGACTCTATCTCTAAATGGAAAGCTATTAATGCTTTTGTTATTTCAATTTGGCTATCACTTTCTTTTAATCCTTCAATCTTATCTGAATATAAATTTGATATATTCTTTTTTATTTCCTCATTCACTACTTTTTTAATATCATCCATAATTATAGTTTCTTTATTTTCCATTTAATCTCTCCTTTTAAATAAATTATTTAATATTTATCACAATTATATTTATTAAATATTAAAAAGGTACATCATCATCACTTATTTCAACTGTCTTACCATTTTTATCAATATCTCTTTGTTTTTCTTTTTCATCTTTTTCTTTTATTTTTTCTCTCATTGCCTCTATATTTTTATCCGTGAAAGGATAGTTTTTATCACTTAATATTTCATCGCCATCTTTCAAAGGCTCATCCCCACCTTCTATTTCTAAAAATATAAATGCGCTTTTTTTAATTCTTGAACCAAACCCTGCTGATTTACTAGTAACCATAGATTTTACTGTACCTTCAAGAAGACCAACATCTCCTATTTTATATAAACTTTTAAATCCTTCTATCATATATTCATTATGTATTCTAAATATCATATTACAACCTTGCTTACCATATTTATTAATTAGACCCTTAATCTCTAAATATTTACCTAAGTCATCTTCTTTTTCTTCTATATTTTCAATTAATGTATATGCTCTCCAAACTTGACTTGCCTTTATTGGTTTTACTACTTCGCCCTTGTCATCAATTGGATTACCTTTGTCATCATATTTTTCTCTATTGCAAAAAGTTCCTGATATCTGGAATCGCTCTTTCTTTTCACCATCTTTATAATATAAGCTATTGTCTAATGAACAAACACATCTAACAATATCTCCTTTTCCATCTTCTGCTCTAGTTTTTATTTCATTAGCTATTGTCTCTATCCCTAAAAACATTTGATTTGGTGAACCATCTGACTTAAACATTGATGTAAAATAGTCTACATTCACTGATTCATTTGGTGCCGTTTCAACTTTTAAGGTAAATCTTATTGCTTCTTGGCTAGTTCCTTGATTCATTCTAGCTATATTTAAAATGTCTAAAACTTCTCCTGATACAAATACTTGATTATAATTTATTCTTTTTTCTGCCATTTACCCTTCTCCTTTATATTTAAAATTTAATTGCTAACAAAACTTGCTACATCATTAATTCTTTATATTTTGGTAATGTTTTAAAAAAATCACATAAGAATCTCCATTCTTCCATTTTATGATTCTCTCTTTGATTTATCATAGATTTGATTTGTAGATAATTTAATGTAACTCTTGCAGTTAACATTAATCCTGATGGACAATTCGATATTATTATTTTCCAGAGATTTTCTTTCGTGGCCTCGATATTTTCCCCATTCCTAAGTGTCACTTTATCAGATGCGGATAATTTTAATTCATCAAAATTATTGTAATCATAAATTAATTCATTTAAGAAATTTATTGTATTTTTATCAACATATTTGTTACACATATTATCAAGGTTAAATTTAGTTAATCTATGCATTTTACTTTGACTTGAGACATAATCGTTATGATGGTATCTGTCCCATTGTCTCCACATATATTCTGACCATTGCAAATCCATCTGTACAATAATTCCTTTAGAGAAGCAATCATGACCTGAACCTTGCTTTGACTTGCCTAATTGATTTGCTCGTTTTAAATCTTTTTCTGAAATGTTTATTTCTTTCATATCTATTACTTGTTGTTCATACATTGGGTATCCACTTGCTATTATACTTTCTTCAATTCCATATACATATACATTTGATACATTAATAATTTCTGTCACTTTTATTCCATTTACTTTCAACTTACCAACTCCTATTCTTCAATTATAATATAACCTTCTTGATAGTGTCTTCCCATATTATTTACTCTCTTATAATATTTATAATCACTCTCCCTATCTAATCTTGGTACAAATACATCTATAGCATTAGAAGTACCAAAATATCTATTAGAACCTCTATCTTTAACCACCTTTAAATTTCCATCAACTAATATTTTAGTTCCAAATTTAAGATGATTATTGGCCACAAACCCATATTGTAAATTTTCTCCTGTAGCTGTCACAGCTCCATGTTTACTATTTTCACAATTCAAAGAAGTATAGTAACTTACTTCCCATGTTATAGGAATCAATTTTTCTATTTTGATATTAAGTTCTTTTTCTAAGTTCATTTTTTTTATTTCCAACTTATATTCTTTGCTATTTCTATATTTATTCCATTCATATTCATACATTAAATTTATATTTTTTGTTATATAGGTTATAAGACTTCTTTCCATATTACTAGTATTGAACACTTCTTCATGACTATAAAAGACTTGAACACCACTAGCCACCATTAAAATACTTATTACTATCGTACTTATCCATCTCATAAACTCCTCCAAGTTATATTTAAACCATCTTCAATTGACTTAATTAGATTCTTTGAAAGCTTTGCATTATCAAATATTTTTATAGATTTCTAAAATTTATATACTTATCTTTATATCCCTTAGAATTTCTTGTATTCATTATATCTTTTATAGATTCCCTGTAAGATATATCATCTGATATTCTTATCAGACTTTCAAGAAAATACATTGAATAACTTCGTGGTATCTTTTTTTTAATAGCTAAATCAATTGCAGTTTTAGCAGCATTATAACACTTAAGATGTGTATGACCTTCTCCAAATATCTTATTAGTATTATAGACAATATATCCATTTCGGACTTTAATAATAATGTATTCATTTTTTTCATATATTTTATTTGTTTTCATTACAAATCCTCAATTTTATGCCATATCATTTCTAACTTTCCATGTTTTCTATTTAATCTTCTTCTAATTTCATATGCAGATTTAATTTCTTCTTTTACATTTTGCCACTTCTCCAAAACTTCTTTATACTCTTTATTTTCTTCTTGTAAAAAGAGTATTTCTTCATTTAATTCATCAATTTTAGTGTTTAATTCTCTATTTTTCTCTAATAAATCATAATGTCTTTGTTCATCTATAAGTATTGAAATCACTACCTTTCACTGATCTTATATATGTTGTTTTAAGATTGTAATGTATAAAACTAAGCAATATTTTATATGAGGTCTTAGAAAGGCATACATGAGGTCATATTTTTAATTTTCTAGTTTCCAATATTCTTGTATCCACCATTCAGACTCGGAATTGCTCTTAATCCACTTTCCATCTATTTTTTTACTTTTAGCTTTTTCCTTAGTTGATTTTAAATAAACTAAGTCATAAATATCAATTTTATTATCATCAAAAATAGATTTACTTACCTTAAAAATCTTTATATTGCTTGATTTTAGATTGTATAGTGTAATTTTAGGAGAATATTTAGTATCTATATCTATTACTAAACAATACCTTGGATTTGAATTGTCATCTTTTATATTACATGATCCTACAAATTCAAAATGAGCTTGTATTTTTTCACTGATTGGTATATCAGTATTTTCGATTTGGCTTTCGAGATATGAACATAATTTTTTTGTATCAACTTCTTTAAATATTTTTTCTGTTTCTTTATTAGAATATCTTCTCATAATTTCCATATTGCATGGTAAACTATCTTTTTTAAATTGTTTTTTACTATAGATTGAATTATAGATATCATAAGTCTCTAAAAGTTTGTTAGACTTTCCAAACTCCTCAAAGAAATCTAGTTTAATTAGTATAGATAATTGTTTAGAGTTTATATGCCCTTGTAAATCTATTAATAGTTCTAAAAATGAATCATATTTATTATCTTTAAGAGAATATAGGTACTCTCCTATATCAGAATTTAAAAATTTAATGGATTCAATTCCCTTGTAAATACTATTTTTATCTCTATTAAAAAAGTATTCAGATTTTGAGAATCTAAATTTAGGATTTTCTAACTTAATATCAAAATACTTTATTTCATCTGTTAATTTTCTTGTTCTTTCTGTATCTTCATTATATAAGTTGAATGCTACAGTATAATATTCTAATGGATAATGTGACTTAAGGTATGCACAATATAAGCTGTCATATGCATATGAAAGACTATGTGAAGCATTAAAGGAATACGAGGTGGCATCATTTACAACTTGCCATGTGTCCTCGAAATTATTTTCAGTTCCGACTTTTTTAATCCAGTTATTTTTTAGTTTAGTATGCAATTCTTTTAACTCTTTTTCTTTAAATTTCTTTTTTGCTACTTTCTTTATAATATCATAGCTCTCAGATTCCTCTATCCCTAACCATATTAGATACTTCATTATAGACTCTTGATACATAAGGTAATGGTAACTATCCTCTAATAATATATCTAGTTCTTTAACATTAGTTGTATATGGCTTTCTTTTAATGAAATTGTCTAATAAAGATGTGAAACCTGGTCTAATGCTCGCTACAAACGCACTTGTTTCAGCCACACTTGATATTTTGTATTTAGATGCTAGGTTTGTCGCATAGTCTGAGTCTACTTGATTTATAGTACAAGTTAATTTATTCTTGTATATCTCATAGGTTTTACTATTTAATAAACTATTCAATTCTTCAATTGTAGGAATATTAATATTTGCTAATTCACAAGTTTTTCTGATTAGTGACCATACTTTCACTGTTAAATAATCATTTTTTAAATACTTATACTTATCACAATAATATCCATCTATATTACAACATATCCCATCCTTAGTTTTTAATAGTCCTACTTCTTCATCAATTGGTTTGTCGTATATAAGCATAGAGCATGGTGAGAAAGAAACACTTTCTACTACTCCTACAAATACCTTTGATTCCTTTATTATATCTCTCCAAGAATCATCATTTATATATTTATCTAGGTTTTTAGCCACTTCATCATACTCTGATAATTTCATATCATTTGCTTTACACCATAATCTAAATGCTGATGCATCTTGTAACGGCTTATAACTTATCATCCAAGCACAATTTTCTTCTCCCAGCAAGTCTCTAGTTGCTTGTATAAATGGCTCTGCGTCTTCAGCATTTAAATCTATATCTGGTAAAGATTTCGCTGATAGTATTCTTTCAACACTCATAAATCTAGTAGGGAATAATGGTACTGGAGCATTTAATCTGTCTATTTCAGTAAGCCCTAAAAGGTTAGTTATTATAAATGAAGGTGCTGAACCTCTCCCCGTTTTAGTAAGAAGACCATTATATTCTTGTTTGGCTCTTTGAACTATTTTATAATCTATAATAAAGTAATCCTCCATATGGGTTTTCTCTATAATATCAAATTCATATCTTATAGCATCTAAGTATTCATTCCATCTATTTTCAGGTATATTTTTTCTTTTCTCTAACCATTCTTTATTTAATATCTCTTTCAGTTCTTTATTTGGATTTTTAGATATTGATGGTAACTTTATATCTTCATTTATCAGTGTAACTTCTTCACACTCATCAAATATTAGAGTATTTTTTAATGCTATTTCAATTTCTTGCTTTGTTAATACATTTTGTTTTTCATATCTTTTAAATATATCATCTGAATTTGGATAATCTAAAATAAATCCATCTTCTTCAGGATAATTTATACCTTTAGCTTTAAGAAATTTAGTTCTATATTTTGATTCTTCTGGATAAATATAATGGCTATCATTGGCATGTATTATGTCTATATTGTATTTTTTACTTAATTCTAAGACATCCACATTATGTAAAACTTGAGTTTTATGAGGATGAGATTGCACTTCAAGAAAGAAATTATCTTTGAAATGATTCTTTAGTTTTATTATTAGTTCTTCTCTATTTTCAAGTTTTAATACTCCAGCTACACATGCAGTAGTAATAACCACATCTTCTGGTTTAAATATCTCAAATAGTATCTTTTCATCTATTCTAGGTTTATAGTAATACCCATTTGTATTAGCTAAACTTAAAGCTTTATTTATTTGCTTATAGCCATTATTATTTTTAGCAATTATTATTAGATGATAATTTCCTCTATCTTTCTCATTTATATTATTTACATAGTAAAATTCTGCTCCAACAATCATTTTTAAATTGCTTTTATCACATAAAGTTTTTGCTTCATGTACATTTCCCTGATATCCATGTTCTGTTGTAAAATATGTAGTATGACCAAGCTCTATTGTCCTATCTATATATTGTTGTGGCTTGGTAATTACATCTAAGGTTCTAATATTTGAGTATATTTTATGGCTATGATAATTATTATATCTCAATTAATCACCTCTACCTCAAAGTCTCTTTTAACAAATTCTATCTCCACTTAAATATTTTAATGTTTTTTATTCTTTTTCCATTCACTAAATCTTCTATTCATTTTGAAATTTTCAAATTCATAATCTAAAAATTTCTTTTTTTTGAATTGCTCCTTTAGAAATTTATTTGTGAATTCTTTTTTAGTCAAATCAATCACCTCCAAAGAGGGAAAGATATCCCTCTTACTTATATAATACTATCTGATTTTCTTTTAATGATTTTTGAACCTCTATAACTCTTTGATTTGATGAGCCTCTATATTTTAATGAAATGTCTCTTTTTGAAATGTCAAATTTACCATCTATTAAAACATCAATATAATCTAAAAATATTTTTCTTGATAGATCTCTTAATATTTCTTCAAACAAGTAACCTGACCAAAGCCAGATATTTTTATTCGTCTCTATTTTAACTCTTTTTAAAAAATCAATTAAATCATTATCCTTTATTTGTTGCAATGGTTCTCCACCTAATATATTTAAACCTACTATATTATCATTTTTTAGATATGAAATAATCTTATCTTCCACTTTATTAGACCATACATCTCCGTAATTAAAATCTTGTAAATCTTTATTAAAACATCCCTTACAATTATGGGTACATCCAGATACAAAGAGTGTTGTTCTTACTCCTGGTGCATTTGATACATCAAACTTTCTTATTTCAGCATATTTCATATTCATAACCCTTTCTTATAAATGAAGTACTCTGTCTCCTATTTCTTGAGTACGACCTTTATTCCAAAAGTTAGTTCCTATATAACCACAAGTCCTTCTCATAACCTGCATTTCAGTCTCATCTCTATTTCCACATGATGGACAATACCAAGTTAAATTTTCATCTAGTTTTATTTCTCCAGTGTATCCACACTTATAACATATGTCTGGCTTTGTATTTATCTCTGCATATTGAATATTATGATATATGTAATTTATGATTTGTTCAACTGCTTCAAGATTTCTGCTCATATCAGGAACTTCCACATATGAAATACATCCCCCTGAACTTATACTATGAAACTGAGATTCAAATTTTAATTTACTAAAAGCATCTATTTCTTCACAAACATGAACATGATAACTATTTGTATAATATAATTTATCTGTTACATTTTTTATCTCACCAAACTTTTGTTTATCTATCCTACAAAATCTATATACTAAATTTTCTGCGGGAGACCCATATAAACCAAATCCTAATTTAGTTTCCTCTTTCCATTCCTCACATTTATTTTTCATGTATTTCATAACATCTAATGCAAATTTTTCTCCTTCTTCTTCTGTATGACTTATACCTAGCATAGCTTGAACCATTTCATATATTCCTACATATCCAAGGCTTAAAGTTGAGTATCCATTTTCTAAAAGTCTATCTATCTTCTCTCCTTTTTCAAGTCTAGCTATAGCTCCGTGTTGCCAATGTATAGGTGATACATCTGAGAGTGTTCCTTTTAGCATGTTATGTCTAGTTAAAAGAGCTTCTTTGCACAATTCTAATCTTTGGTCTAATATCTTCCAAAATAAATCCATATTCTTATCAGCTACTATTGCAATTTGAGGTAAATTTAAAGATATTACACCTTGATTGAATCTTCCATACCATTTATAATTTTCATTTTTATCTTTATATGTGCTAAGATGACTTCTACAACCCATAGGTGGGAATGTATTTCCTTCATAATTAGTACGCATAATTTTAGCTGATTGATAGTCTGGCACTAACCTTTTGGTTGTGCATTCAGCAGCTAATTTTGTGATGTAGTCATATTTGCCACCTTCTAAACAATTATCCTCATCAAGAAGATAAACTAGTTTAGGGAAAGCCTCCCCTATTTCTTGTCCTTTGTAATTTTTCATTCCTTCTAATCTTTGTTTTATCATTTCCTCACAAATAAGAGCCATCTCTTCTTCGTATTCATTTCCACTTTCTACTTCAAGATAAATTGTTGCAAATGGTGCTTGGCCATTCGTTGTCATCAAAGTTGAAAGCTGATATCTAATCGTTTGAACTCCTGCTTTTAAATCATCTAATTTTCTATCATCAGCCAATTCTTTAGCTAAATTTTCGTCTTTATATTTATCTAAATATTTCTTATAGTATTTATCATATGTTTTTCTTAGATAGGGTGCTAAATGCTTTACTGTGATACTCTGCCCACCATATTGATTACTAGCCACTTGAGCCATTATTTGAGTAGTTACAGTACAAGCAGTACTAAATGACTTTGGAGATTCTACTAATTTTTCATTTATTACTGTTCCATTATCTAACATATCTTGAATATTTATTAAGCAACAATTAAATATTGATTGTAATGTATAATCCATGTCATGCCAGTGTATAACTCCTTCATCATGAGCTTGAACTATATGAGGTGGTATCAATTTTCTTCTAGTTATATCTTTAGAAACCTCTCCAGCAATTAAATCTCTTTGAGTTGATGCGATTATTGAATTTTTATTTGAATTTTCTCTTAAAATATCCTCATTCGTCTTGCTTATTAAACCTAATATGCTTTCATCTGTTGTATTAATCTGTTTTTTGAACGATTGAACAGCTCTATAACCTTCATATGCTTTAGCTGTATCTTTTTGACCATAATGTATAAGTCTATCATATACAAAATCTTCTATTTGATGAATCGTAGGAATATTTTTCTTATTATTAAATTCAAATTCAGCATCATTTGCTATTAATTTTGAGATATCCTCTATGTAAATTCCACTTCCATTTTTCATTGCCTTTTCTATCGCAATCTGTATCTTTGTATTATCAAAAGGTACCTTGCTCCCATCCCTTTTAATTATTTCCATTAAATCACTCTCTTTCTAATATTTATTTTCAACCTTTAAATAATACCCTTTTTACATACATGTTATCAATAATATTCTGTTTCCATAAGTGGTAAATATTTGACTATATAAAAATTATATTATACTGGTAAGATTCTTTGAGTTGAAATTTGATATGTACTTGATTCTTTTCCTGTTGTAAACAATATAATCGCTAAAATAATACATAATGCTAAATAAATCACTTTTTTTATTATTTAATCCCCCTTACTTAAAAATTAATTTATAATATATCAATATACTGAACCATCTAAAAATTTATATCACTTTCCTTCAATATGTATTTATTAATTATTTTTATTATTGTAATCAGACCTTTATTAGTTATATCAATCTTAGTTGATATTGAGTTTTTATATGAAAAAATATGAAGTAAATGTTTATTTTCACTTTTATATATTGATATTTCTGTGTCATCTACATATTTTATAAATTTATTTTTATTATAATTAAATCTACATATCCTTAAATAATCATCTATTTCTTTACTGATCATAAGTTCAGATTGTTTTATACACATATCTTTAAACTCATTTTTTACTCTGTCATTTTCTTTTTTTACAATTTCTTTATATCTATTTAAATCAATTTTTTGAAAAGCTATGTCTTTTATATAGTCTTCACATTTATCTATAAACCTCTTAAATATAGCTATTTTCATTGTTCCATTCACAAATGCAACTACTTCATTTCCTTCTTCTAGTTTTTTAATCTCTGTTCTAAAAATCATTTCCTCTTCATCTACACTAGCTACTATTATCATACTCATATATACACTCTCCCTTCCATTGCAAAATCTACTTTATTTTTTAATTAACATTTTTAATGTTCCTTTATTAAACCTGGCATAATTTTATTTACAGTTTTACAAGAAATCCCTAATTTAATTGTTTTTGTAGCTATACCAATTATAAATTCTTCAAGTTCTTTATTTTTTTCTAAAAATAATTGTATTGTTTTTATATCAACATCTCTTCCAGAATTATTTTCAGATAGATAATCAATCATATCATATATGCTATATATTTTTTTACACTCAATATTCCCTATTTTTTTAGATAGTTTCTTTTTAGATAACCCAGTTAAAATACCTGTATCTAAAAGAAATTGTAAACAGGTTACAAACATACCATTATTTTTATTTTTTTCTAATATATTTATTTTTTCTTTTCTGCTTGATGTACTTTTTAGTTTTTTGAAGATGTTTTTTACAAATAATGCTTCTTGCATTTTTTCCTCCTTAAATCTACTGGGTATATTATTCGTCATATCATCTATTTTATTTACTTTTTTATTACTTGAAATTTTTATTTATACATTTCTCCACATTTTTTACATTGATAAATAAATCCTATTTTCGTACTTAATTTAAATATATCTCCACCACATTCACATTTTTTTATTCTTATCATTTTCTTCTTCATATTTATACTCCTCAAAAGAAATTGTTAGCTAAATGTTGTATCTAATAATCTTGATACTTTTTTTATTTTCCAATCTACAGGCAATATTCCATTATCAATTAATTCTGATAGTAAACAATTATATTCATCAATTTTTACCATATGTCCAATTGGGCAGTTTTTGCAGTGCTTAGACTTGATACAAACATATTTTATAGTATTTAAAGCAACTATAGTATTTTTTATATCATCTTGTGTTAATTCTATTTCTTTATTATCCATTTTTCATCATTCCTTTAAATTTACTAAATTTTAATATTTACAAGGCTTCTACTGCTTCTTGAAATTTTAAATCTAATACATATTTTAATAACTCTTTATCATATTTATAATTTAAATACTCATCTATAGAGGCTGTATAAGCATTTTCTTTTTTGTATTTTTTTATATACCATTTTTGAAATTTAATATAATCTTGCTCTGTGAGATATTCACTTGATAAGTTCAAAAGACTTCCTTTTTTATTTAATATTTCTCTGATCATATGATTCTCCTATTTTTGATATATTCATTTCATTTACTAATGAATCTTTTTATTCTGGCACTTAATCTTATTATACTTATGACATTCTATATCTTTTCTATTTGATATAATTTCCAAAGATAATTTATAAACCAAACTTTGATTTATATTTTTCAATTTTTTAAATAAAGACAACATTTTTATTAATTCTTTATGTTTTTCATCAACCATAACTCGCCTCTTTCTTGACTTTGTATATTTTTATATTTACTTTGTTATAATTACATTGTATATCTTATACTATACAATGTCAATATATTTTATACTTTGTTTACCTAATATACTGAATATATTGACTTTGTCAACATCGAATTGTATAATTTAATTAATGGAGGTGATATATTGAACACAATGATATATAATCTAAAAAAATTAAGAAAAGAATTAGGATTATCACAAAAAGAATTTGGTGATAAATTAAAATTAACATCTGCGTCAATATCAAAACTTGAAAATGGAGAGAGAAATATCACTGAAAGACATATTTACCAAATATGTGAGGTTTTTAATGTAAATGAAGATTGGTTACGAAATGGAAATGGAAAAATATTTAAAAATATAGATGATATTGAATTAGCAGCAATGATGGGTAAGACATTTTCAAGTAATGATGAATTCTTGAAAAAAGTCTTTTTAACATTTGCAGAACTTACAGATGATGAAAGAGAAGTTGTACAAAAAATAATAAATAAACTAAGTAAATAGCCCTAGAAGGGCTATTTTATTTTAGATATAAAACTTTTAATTATGAGTAAAGAAGATAAATCCATTTTTTTGAGCATCTTAAGTATTTCTTCTGTAACTTGCTTTTTCATTAAATCCCCCCATATAATAAATAAAATAATTATAAAGTTAATACTTTTTACCCAATCATCTCCTCACTCTATTCCCATTTCAGGAACATTTGTTCTTAAAAAAACTAAAATCCCTCAGCATTTAGTAAAATTGAAGTTATCTGCATCTGAAACGAATATTTCATATATGTATTTTTTTAATAAATACCTACTCTATTAAAGTAGATTGCTTGATTAAATAATAAGATTTTTTTTAGAAAAGTTCAATACTAAAATCGCAAATGATAACAAAAAATACAAAAATATTAATTTTTTTCCTATTTTCCTACATAATAATATTATAACTCTTTCTCTATAAATCATCAAGAACATACATTCGATTCTTTTAAACAAATTATTTACCAAATTCTATCTCTCAATATATTTGATAAATAAAATTTTAATTCTTTTGCTTTTCTAGGAGCTACCTTAATTTTTATATTATTTTCTGTTAAATATACAAAATTATAGTTCAAATTATTAACTTGCAACAAATTTATAAGATAGCTTTTGTGACATCTAAAAAAAATCCCTTCTTTTAGCTTTTCTTCAAATATATCAAGTTTTTCATTTATTATATATTCATCTGTTTTTGTTATAACCTTTAATTTTCTTTTAACAATCTCTGCAAATAAAATATCTCTTTCTTCTATTATTATGATTTTTTTCTTTTTTTTTATATAAATAACAGCCTCTCTTTTTCTCCAATCAATAGCAAAATCAATCATTATTTTTTCAAAATTTTTGTAGTATATTGGTTTTATTAGGTATCTAAATGCATTTATTTCATATTCTTTAACAACATCTTCATTAGATTCAGTAGTAAATATAATCTTAACATTTTTATTTCTTTTTCTAATTTCTTTTGATATTTCAAATTCATTTTTATCTTCTAAGTTTAGATCCATTAAAACTAAATCTACTTTTTTAGAATCTTTTTCTAAAAGTTCTTCTACATTTTTAAATAATAAAACTTCATATTGTTTTATTTTTATTTTCTTTAAAAAAATCTTAATAAAGTCATGAATGATATCTCTTTGCATATCATCATTTTCACAAATAATTATTACCATAATAATCACTCCTCAAAATATATATTTAATAAATATTATATATTTTTGATATCTGAGTTTTGGTAATTATTGTAATTTGTTGTATTATAAATACTTTTTTTATCATTTTATGTCTGTAGAGCTAATTTTTATATTAATATAATTTTGTTAATTCTTTACTTATAAATTGTCATTCAAATATAATTTTTAAGTTATTGTTATATCCTTAAAAAATAAATTGATAAATGAGCAAGAAAATTTAGAAGAGTAAAGTTGTTATTATATTTTTATAATTAGTTAAATAGATGTTAAATGGATACTGTTCATTGATTAAAACAGAAATTAATAATAACAATTAAAACAGAAATTTAAATCAATAATTAGAAAATAATAATAAGCTACTAATTATAGTAATTGCAATTAGTACAATAAAATATAAATTTTAATAATAATATATTGTTGATGTATTGTTGTTTTTTTAGAATAAGTTTCTTAAGAAATTGAATAATTATATATTCTTATTGGAAAATTAAGTTATTAATATGCATAAAAAACTTTCTATTGTGTATATAATTTAATTAAAATAAGCATAAAAAAATAGAGCTAATAGAGATTTTACACTCTTTATAGCTCTATTTAAGTATTTTATTATTTGAATACAAACACTAATAGGAGTAGTCAAAATCAATTTTTTTGAACTACTCCATATATTAAATTGCTATTGCTAAACTTCCATTCTTATTTATGCTCTGAACAATCAATGTTCTTATAAATGCTCCTGGATTACGTATCTCATTATAGTTTGTATCTTCTTCGTCAACTGTATATTTATTAAACATATAATCTAATGCTGCTAGTACTCTATTAATTCCATATTGTACTGCTAATCCAACTAAGTCATTTATAATAATATCTTTTTCCATTTCTAATTTATTTCTTAAATCTTCTTCAAATAAATTATATCTATCTAAATTTATCTGAGATAATACTTTACTATAATTAGAACTCAAGGAGCATCCTGTATCATCAAAGAATTTTAATATTTTTATTTTTACAGATTCTGTATATTTCTCTGAGATGCTTTCTTTCGTCTCATAACGTTTTGTATCTATTGTATCATTACTTACATTGAATAAAGTTTTAGTGCTTCTTAGAAAGGTATCTATACGCTTGTTTGATTTCTTTATGTACTCTGGAAGTATAGAGATAAGATTATCTTTTTTAAATCGTATTCTTTTACCTAATTTACTTCCTTTAGCATCAGCCCAAACTAACTTTTTAATTTCAAGTTTTAACTCATTTACATTTTCAAAACTTAATAGGTGATTTAAAGTATCTAATGACATAGTTAAGTAACCTTTTCCACCATCTTCTTTTTTAAGATGATTTTTATACTCTTCATCTATGACTATATCAAATTTACCTCTTTTTATTTCTGTAGAATAAACTAATCCAACTTGTAATAATACATTATGATTATGTCTTGCTGTAACAACAGAGGTATTGCATATATCAGCTATGTTTTGAAATGATATTGATTTTCTAACATAGTTTTTATTAGATACTATAAAATGATATGCTAGATATTGCTTTATAGCACTCTTACTTAAAGTAATATGTTTATTTACATTAGTTACAATCTCTATTGTACCGATTTCTGTTTCTTTTTCTGTAACATAAGAAAACTCTGATATAGTGTTTAATTTAGGACAATTTGAGCAGAAGTCATTTAATTTATTACTATCAAAAGAAGGATTATTTTTTATTGCACAAGAATTACAAGCAGAATAGTCTATTTTTTCTACTTTTCTTATAGAAGTTTTAAAAACATCTAAGATATCTTTTAATTTTGATTTTGATATTCTAGCAACTGGTTTTAATTCTTGCATATTATAATCCTCCTTTCTTAGTAATATTTCTATAAAATTATTATAACACATATGGTTACATGTTGTAAGAATGTGTAACATTAGTACTCATTTTTTTTGATTTTCATGATAGTATTTCTGCCGCAGTTATACTTTTGCTCTGCTTTTCTTATACTCAATCCATTATCTAAATCATTTTTTATTTTTTTTACCTGCTGATCATTAAATCTTTTGTTTCTCCTACCTTGCTGGACTACATAATAATTTTCATTTTCTAAAGTCTCATATTCAATTCCAGCTTTATCTAGCTTCTCTTTTTTCGAACTATCTACAATAAAGACTACTTTATCTTTATATTTAATACTCATATTGTGATAACTCCTTATATAAATATGTTTTATTTTTGTATTAATAAATTATCTACCAAATCAATAATTAAATTAGCATTTATTAAAAAGTCTAATCCTAATAAACCATTTACTTTTTCTTCTGGGTCAATCTCTCCAAAATCTAACTTTATATTTTCAAGAGTTATATCACCACAAGCAACCTTATTAACTAATTTCCTTACTGAATATTGAACAGTCCCACCATAACCAGAAGCCTTTACAATTGTATCATCATCATTAAATCCAATATCTGATTCCTCTAAATAAGAAGAAGATATTATAGTATGAGATGCTCCAGTATCAATGATCATATCTTTTACAAGGATACTTTTATTTTCAATTAAGATTTCTATATCTGTATATAATAGTCCATTTTTATATTTGAAATTTTTCATACTACAAACCTCTTCTTATACCAATATGTTTTATGATATCTATTACAAATTCTTTATTCTTGGTGTTATATACAATTTCTTTATCTTTACATCTGTTGAATTCTTTTAAAGCCTCTTTATTGTTAGGAATAACTTTTATAAGAGCTACTTCATCTACATACTCCTTTTCATTTTGTATATGCGATTCCAAAATTTCTAATTTTACAAATGAATTAGGATATAAGTTTCTAACCTCTGACCATTTCATAGAAATCAACTCCTTTATAGTATAAGAATATTATAATATTAGTGAGGTAAAATGTAAATGTTACCTCGTTAGTACTTATTTTGTTTTATATCTTGTATGGTTCTTGTACTACAATTCCATTTCTCAGCACATTTTCTTAAACTCATACCATTATTTAAGTCTTTTTTTATTTCACTCACATCTTCATTATTAAATCTCTTACTTCTTCTACCTTGTGTAACTACATAGTACTGCTTGTCCTTCAGGTCAATATATTTTATATTAGAGTTGTCTAATTCATTTACATTCTTTTTTTCTACAAGCACAAATTCTTTATCTTTATATTTAATACTCATAATTCTCTCCTTATATAAGATTAATTACTACGGAGTAGAGACCATTATTTTTTTATGGATTATTATTAAAAATATATTATTATAAAAATAATCTAAAAATTTTACATTTATATAAACTTATCTTAACCAAATTAAAAGTTTTTGTCTATTTGAATTACTACGGAGCGCAGACCATTATTCATATTGGAGAATAGTAATTTCAATACTTCTAAATTACTACGGAGCTGAGACCATTATTCATATTAGAGAGCAGCAATTTCAAGGGATGTAAAAGCTGAATTTTAGAATAAAAAAAATTTTTCGACATTATTCTCATACCAAAAAACAGCTTTTTTAGTGGTTTTTTGAATTACTACGGAGTACAGACCATTATTCATGTTTTTTGAAAAATACCAAAAAACAATTACTACGGAGTACAGACCATTATTCATGTTTTTAAATTTTTAAATTTGATTAATAAGAAATACATAAGATTAATTACTACGGAGTACAGACCATTATTTTTTAATCTACTATATAAGATGGTAAAGATAAAACTGTATTATTTATTAAACATTTTCTTTTTTCAACGTCTTCATAGAACCAAATATCAAAATATCCATATCCTACATCATATTTTTTTATTATAAATTGATTTTCCATAATTTCTTTAAGTCCATCTTCAATATATTTCATATTATCTTTTAGTTTATTTTTATTATTTAAATGTACATACCATTTTAGTTGTTCTATATCAAATGTATATTTTTTATCTACTATGTTTACTCCCTGACTAATTTCAAAACTTCTTCTACCTTCAAGTAAGTAAGCTAAGTTGATAGACTGTGGTAGTTTTAATTTTTTTAATTCATTTTTATACATTAATTCAGTTGAGACTCTTTCAATTTCTTCAACAAATGCTTTTGTAACTTGAACAGCATTTCTTCCATTTATTTCTTCTATATGGATTCTTGAAAATAGGTTGAAACTTGTTTGAGATTTTAAGCTACCATCTTTCTCATATGTTTCAGTATAAAAAGTATAAAATGGTAACTTCATTAATTTATCTCTTACCTTCTGATAATTTGCTTTAGCATCTGTTAATCCTAGATACTTTAATAAATCTGACAAGAAAAAGGTATATGAATTTAAATAACTATATGAATAAGCAAATCTAATTATATCTAAGTCTTGTTTATCCAAGAATAATTTACTAATAGCTTTTTTTTCTGTTGTTTGATTAGTAAGTTCTAATTTTAATCCATCAATGTTTTTAATATCACTTGAATTAGGGTCTAAATTAAATTCATAAAACATATCTATCTGTGTACCAGAGTCGTTTATAGCATCATATGGATGTGATTGATATAAATTTTCATCTTTTCTTGCTACATTTAAATGATTTATTTTTCTGCCTCTAGTGTGAGGTATAAATATGCCAGGAGCTAATTGTGATGGACTTTTAATAATTATCTTGTTAATATCAAATTCATATTCATCTTGTAAGATTTTAGTGACACATAGAATCAAATCATGTGAAAAGGCTGAATTAATTTTACTATCACTTAGTTCTTCAAGATAAATATAGTCAGATATTTTATAAGATAAATTTGAAGACCATTGTTCAAGAAAATCTTGTCTTATTTCAAGTAATTCTTCAGGACTATCTACAGCGGCAGTAATAATCCTACCAGTTTTTATAAATTCACCCTTAACAATTCCATATTCTTTTTTTAATAATTTATTTGCTGTTTTATTCATAGATTCTAATGTCATTCTCATCCATCTCTTTTTTAAGTCCCATGCATTTTTACTATGTTTTTTTCTTAATCGTTTAGCCTTGGTAGGAGTGTCCAATTCATCAATCTTATCAGCAATTGTAGAATATACAAAATCTTCAAAAATAGGCTTTACTTTTTCAGTGGGTAAATCATTACGTATTCTAAAAATTTCAAAAAACTTTTTTGTTAATAATTTAAATGTTTCTGTATCATAAATAGCATGTATAATTAAGTCTATTTTGTTTAGATTTATGTTATTCTCTTTTATATCTTTACTCATAATTTACTCCTTTTTAGCATATTTTTGCTTATAAATAGATAGAACTTCTTGTATCTTAAAGTTCAAATCATTGTATTCTTTGAACTCTTTTAAGCTTTTATTAGTCCAATAGCCAGATTTAGTATATTTTTTTTCATTTAGTTGCATTTGATGCATAATACCAGAAATTTTTAAATTAGTGAAATTTAACTGTACTTTATTATCTAAATAATCATTAATTATAAGTAATCTTTTACGAATTGTTGAATATCCCATCTCTTTTAATCCATTTCCATATCTAGCATCTGGTTTAGTTTTAATTAAGTATTCAGAATTAGAATTAAATAAATAAAATTCAGTAGCATTACTATCTTGCTCCAAATATTGTTTATACTCTTTCTGCTTTAATGTATCTTTGATAAAATTGAACAAGAACTTGTCCAATTTAAACTCTGTATCATTTAACTTTATTATTCTTTTTTCTAAATCTATGTCTTTTATTTTTATACCCCTTATGTCTTCAGCATCTTTACCAATAAGCCCACAAAAAGCTGCATAGATAATAAATTTATCTTGTGCATTAGTCAATTTACTACATACAGAAATAACTTCATTATGTGTAAGATATTTTGATAGGTCAAACTCAGCAACTAAATTTTTAGGCTTCGAAAAGTGAATGTCATAATTTAAAGTTTTAAATATTTTATTAACTTTAAAAATTATAGCCATTATAGCATTATATGTTTTATTCTCACTCATATCTTTTACAATTTTTTCTTTATCACTATCTAACATTTCAACAATATAGTCATTTTCTTTCTCAATAAGCTTTCCTTCTTTAGCAAACCAAAGTATTAATACTCTATAAACCTTTAGAACACCAATTCTTGTTTTTTCAACTTCATCTTGAAGTAATTCTGATAATACATTTTCATTTTTTAAATTATAATCCATATATTCAAACATCCCTTTTTTAGTATATATATACAGTATAACACAATACCTTCTCTGCTTTAAATAAAAAATAAAAAAATAACCTCATTATTTTGAGATTATTTATATTAAAACTATGATTTTATTGTCATTTTTATTTATCGTACTTTTTTATGTATTCTAATAAAGCCATGCTCATTAAATCAGACTTATTAAACTCTCTATATTTTTCACAAAACTTATCAAATAAATTCCAAGCGTCTTTATTTAATCTAACAGTAGTCCTTATAGCGTCTTTAGATGGTAAATCAATTTTAATTCCATCTTGTATAACTTCTATAACATTTGTATCATCTTTTTTATCAAACCAATTCAAAACATCTTGTATCTTGTCATAGTCTTTTGCTAAAGAAATTATATTATTTTTAAATTGATTGTCAATTACTATGTTGTGACTGTTGTCATCTTCTATTGTCATATTAAATATATTATCATTATTACTCTGTGGTTTATTATTTACTACCTTTGTCATACCATTGTCACCAATAAATATATACTCATCATTTATACGCTTATAACCTCTTTTAGTAAGATATTTTCTTATACTACTTTCAGACACACCAAGCTCTATGGCAACTTTAGTCAAGCTCTTACTATTATTTAACTTATTATTAATATATTTGACTATATATGTTATATCATTATTTTTCAAATCATTCCAAGTCATGTAATCACCTCAACTTAAGTATACTATATGAGATTATGATTGTCATACTATGTTAATCTTTTAATTCTATCTTTTATCTACATATATTTTTAAACTATATCATTTTTTTACAATATTATTTCTATCAAACAAGAGATAATTAAACTAAATATAACTAAAATAAGCCAACCAATAAAACTTTCTTTCTTATTATCAAACATATTCAAAAACTTTAGTGAATCTTTAAATATTGAAATAGATAATCCTATAATTACACAAATTTCTAATGCAAAAAATAATGTTTTAAACATTTTTTCTCCTTTTAAAATGGTTATTTTAATCACTATTAACTAATTTGATGATATTCTCTCCAATTAAAATTATCACCTTCTTTTTTAAGCCACCAATAGTCTTCATGTGAACAACCATGACATTTTTTACATATCTCCCAAGGGTCATAGAAATCTAATCCAAGACCTTCCAAGATACTATTCAATCCGTGTCTCTCTTCTGGCATAACTCTATCCCCTATAAAATCTCTTATATTTTTATCATTAGGCTGATAATCTAGTCTCAAATCTGTGTAATCATATAACAGTGGTGGCAAATAATTTATATTATCTACTGTATCATACAATTTAAAACTAAATTTATCTTTGCCTTCATCATAAATAAAATCACCTATAGGAATATCTTTAAACATTAGCGTATATTTGTCTAACATAATGTAATCTCTCCTTAACTAAATCAAATATCACTTCTATTCTAGTTTTTGAAATAACATCTTTATATTTTAATAATATTTTTTCTATATCTGAGTCATTAAAATCTAAATTTATTTGTGGAAGTTCTTTTATCAATTTTATTTGTGAATAATGTTTATTCATAAATGGTTTAGCTTTATCATACTTTTTTTTATTAAAAGGTTTAGTTTTTAATGTTTTTAATGTTTTTAATGTCTCGATATCTAACATAGAATATAAACTCAATCCATTATCAAATATTGGTGCAAATCTAATTTCATTCGTTTTAATATTTTTTATATATCCAAAATTATTATAATGTCTATCAATATTGTTGACAATGAAATCAAATATTAACATTTGATTTAAAAACTCTTTAAAGTTTGGGAAATCATCTATAATTGTATCATAATCCACTTTTCTATTATAATGTTTTCTCATAGTTATAAATTGTTCTTCATTGTCATTTAAAAAATTTAAACTTCTACATACCAGTATATCTTGTTCTTCAAAATCTGAATTTCCCTTTGTATGAATTTTTACTAAATCATACTGTATATTATTTACATTTAATAAACTTCCTATGTCACTACATATACATTCAGTAATAGGTTCTAATGAACTAAATTCTCCAAAAAATAAAGTCCCTATTTTATAATAATAATTTGAATTTTTCCATTTATAATAAACACCCTTAGAACTTCCAATACCTGCAAAAGTATTTAAATCTTCCGTTCTGTAAAGCATAGTTTTCACTTCCATTCATTTGTTTAATTATGGGTTAAAAGTTCCACAAATCTTTATTTTTTTCTTTGTAGTCATCTAAACTTTCAAAATATTGTTCTAAAGGTCTATAATATTCATTAGAACAACTTTTTAAAGCGTGTCTATAATCATCTACAGTATCACTTGATACTATAATTAATTTCAAATTATTCTCAAGTATTTGTTTAAGTAATATAAATCTTCCTATTCTTCCATTACCATCTTGAAAAGGATGAATGATTTCAAATCTATAATGAAATTCTACTAAATCTTTTACTGTAATATCTTTTAAATTATTATACCATTCAATAAGTTCTAACATCTTTGGTTCTACTTCAAATGGTTGGGCTAATACACTATTAGTTCCTATTATTCTATTTGGTATTTTTTTATATACACCAGATAGTCCCATATTATGGATACTTGAGTTATACATAAGTTGACCATGTAAATCTTTTATATACTTTTCTGTCAAACATTCTCCTAAAGTATCTATTACAGTTTCAAATACATAACTTGAATTTACTGTTGTTATAACATCATCTAAAGTATGGTCACCTTTTACAATGTTGTACTCAATTAAATCTTGCAAACTTTCACTTGTGAACGTACTTCCTTCTATTTTATTTGAATGAAATAAAAAATTATGCCTTAAGTCTTTATATAAAGCATTTGGTATGTTTTTAGTATATTTTAATTTTTCTATAAACTTATTTTCAATCAATATATTCATCTCCATTTTTTACTTTATTTTATATTAATAATATTAACAAAAAGTATTATCTTTTACACTATCTTTTGAACTTTATTTGTTAGTAATGATATTTAATTGAGAAAAAAATACTATTATTCTTTTCTCAATCATTCAATCACATAATGAATTAATTTTTTAGGAATTCTATACTTACGAGATATAGAGTTCCTTTTTACATTCATTAGATATTATATCTAGTAATGTTCTCACCTTATCTCATTATTTACCATATTCTTTAGAATATCTAAATTATCATATACATATATAATACCATTTAAAAATTGAGTTTGTTGTTTTATATATCTTCTTATATCTCTGCTCTTTGGATATTTAACCAATAAGTCTTTAAATTTCTCAATAATTTCATTTCTTGCATTAATGTCTTTTTCTATGTATTCTAATTGATTTAATATTGATAACTTATCACAACGATTCATTTACGCACCTCCAGTTGACAAATAATATTTCATAATAGAAAAGACACCTTAATTTTAAGATGTCTTTTTATGTACTACTATTTAATTGCCTTAAGTTTAGCTATTTCATTCCAATTTTTAGATGTGGCTACTTATACAAAGTTTATGTCACTTTTTAGAGAGTCTATTTTTTCACTAGCTTCTGTTATACCTTCCATGTTTCTAGCAACTTGGTTATAAGTTAAGTCTAGTTTATTCTTAATTTCTTCTTGTCCTTCTTTTAGGTCAATAAGTTGATTGTCAATACTGTCAAATCTACTTTGCATTTCCTGTAATAATTCTAATATTTTTTCATCCATAACGTTCGCACTCCTATCTTACAGACTTAAGTTTCGCTATGTCTGTCCAATTACTTGATGTAACTATTTCAACTTTATTTAAATCCTTTTTTATATCTGTTGTATCTTCTACTAATTTAGATGTATGTTTAATGACTGCATCTAATGTATTTCTATTAATTTTTACATCTGATTTAATTTCTGTAATATCATCTTGCATTGTATCAAGTCTGTTTTCAATACTACTAAATCTAGTATCTATATCTTTTTTCATTTCTGTAATGCTACCTTGCATTTCTTGTAATAATTCTAATATCTTTTCATCCATCACGACCACACTCCTATCTATTATTATAACATAATTTTAAGTGTTGTATTCTAACACTTACTAAAATAATCTAAGATAAAGACCTTAAATTATCTTAGTAAATATTAGATAGTTTATGACCACATAGGTGTTAAGCAGTACAAACTATAATTTTAATGCTCAATCTTTAGTACTTTTGATAATGCAGTACCTTACAACTGCTATGTCATATTAAATTGTATTGAGTGCCATTATAGAAGCAACTAAGTTGATACCTCAATTTTTTATAGGCTTTAATTGGAAACCTTTATTAATCTTATTTATTTAATATTACTTATAGCTAGAGTTTTAAGAAGGTTCTTTGCCTGTTACTTCATTTGAGAGATGGCTTTGTGTTTTCTTGCACTTCCTTGCTATGATTTAATTATATTACACTTAGAACAATGTTACAAGTAAAAATGTTCTAAAAAATATAAAAAATATTGGAATCTACTCTAAGTCAAGTAATTCCAATGGCTCTACATTTAAAAATTTTAAGATATTTTCGACTTCTGAAATGGAAAATTCCCTTTTTCCTGCTTCTTTATAACTGTATGCTCTTTGAGATATATTTATATAAGTAGCAAACTGTTGCTGACTGTATCCTTTTTCTATTCTTAATTCTTTTAATTTATCAAGTTTCATTTTATCACTCCTTTTTACTACATATATTATATAATATTTTAAGAATAGTATTTTGTCAAATTTGACAATATTGTAAGAATAAACAAATTACTATAAATTAGAATTATATATTTTAGCTTATTTTTCATATTCGATTCTAAAAACTAAATGTTATAAACAAGGCGAGTGTATTGGAACGTGCTTAGAATGGATTCAAATGGCTTGTACAATATATTGTTGTAATAAAATAGACTAGCTATAAACTAGTCCATTTTTCTATGTGGTTCTAATAATTCATTTGCATTTATATCTAAATAATATAGTATTTGTTCTAGTTCCTCTACTGAAAAATCTCTATGACCATTTTCCTTATAAGCATATGCTCTTATGCTCATACCCATTTTAGTACTTAATGTTTGTTGAGTATAACCTTTTTGTTCTCTTAACTCTTTTAACTTATTAAGTTTCATTATATCACCTCTTGTACTTTTAATATTGGGTGTGTTACAATATACCTATAATATACTACTTATAAGTATATTGTATCTTGTTATTAGTTATTAATCATGTTCATTAATATGTATAACAAGCCTATAAATGAGATTAAAGCAAAAACTATTTGTTCAGCCGATTTAATCATCTGAACTACGAGCTTTTCAAGTTGTGCGACCAACTCGATTAGCTCTTTTATTTTGTCTTTGGTTATCATTTAAGACACCCCCAATATTAAATTGTATAAGGTAGTGTTAATTACTACCTTAATTATATTATACTGTTTCAGGTAAAAATATGCAAGTAAAAAATTGCTTATTATTCGAATCCTTTAAGTTCAAGAAGTTCCTTCCAATTATTTATAATTATACTTTCTAAAATAGATAACTTATTATTGAATTTATTTGTATTACTTTCCATTTTTAATATAGCAGTTTCAACTGATTTCATGCTAATATTATCATCTGAATTACTAGTACTTTGAACAAGTTTCAATAAGTCAATTTGATTTACTATTTTATCTTGATTACTTTTTAATTCAATAATATCCGTACTTATTTTATTTTGTGAAGTTTTAATTTCTTTAATATCAGTTTTTAATTCTTCTAATAAATTGATTATACCAGTATCCATAGTTAACCCTCTTTTCTGTATATTTTAGTTATGTTTTAATATTATAACATGGATTCCTGTGGATAACTTATACAAAAAAAGAACTACTATATGTCAAGTAGTTCATTTGGGTTTATATCTAAGTAGTTACATATTTTCTCAAGTTCGCTTACTGTAAATTGATTTTCTCCTTTTTCTTTTCTGTGGTAATTTCTTAAAGATATGTCTAACATTCTAGCAATATCCTCTTGAGAATATTTTTTTTCTTTTCTTATATCAATTAATTTTTCTAATTTCATGCTATCACCTCATTAGTATTATAACAAAAAGGAGTTACTTAATGTATAAGGAACTCAATAAAGATATTAAAGATAAACAATATACATTGCTTTAAGTGCGAAATATAAGAAGAACAATAAACCTAGTATCCTTACTATTTGCAATGTAGTTTTAATATGTTGACTCATGTAATCACCTCATTTACTTTTGATATTAGGTGTGTTACAATATACCTATAAGAATGTATCTATATAGGTATATTGTATTGGTTATTAATTGTTAATTATGTATGTAAGTATTAATAGCCAACCGATACAAGAACATAAAGAAATCAAAATATGTTCAAGTGATTTAAATACTTGGACAAAGAGCTTTTCAAGTTGTGCTACCAACTCGATTAGCTCTTTTATTTTGTCTTTAGTTATTCTCATAACATCACCCCCTAATATTAAATTGTATAGATAAGGTTTAAATCTTATCTTAATTACATTATACAAATAAGTGACTTATTTGTCAAGACTTATATATCATAAAAATTAAGACTAAAATTTAGGGAAAATATTGCAATATAAAAATAGACTAGATTTATTTCAATCTAGTCTATCAATAATTAAAGTTCATTGTCTGTGAACTCATCATATTTTTTTATTGTTATAGTTTGATTGTGTTCATCATATTCAACTACAACAGTTCTATCGTCTTGGGTTAATCCCATATCACGAACCCATATTATTGGTATAGATAACTTAGTTGTTTCATAACCATTGCCACTTTTTGAAAAATTAATGTTTAATTTACGCTTTGTATTTGACACTTAATCACTTCCTTTTTTAAATTGTAAAAATATATAGCAAATAAATATTATTAAGACTACAGTAAAGATAATATTATGTTTAAATATTATTTGTATAATTAAAGTTAATATTGATATTATTAATGCCAATGATAATATATATTTTTTATTCATATTTATTTAAGAATGTAGTATAATAAAAGATGATAAAACTAGATAGAGAATTGCGAGTTCTCTATCTAGTAAAGACTAAAAGAACAATTTTATCAAGTCTTTAATTATAACAAAGAGTTCTTTAATGGTGTTAAGAACTGCTATATAAAGAAGGAGTTTAGTTGTTTTATATTCAACTATTTCCTTCTTTATATTTGTTTTTTGGCGTTTTCTTTTATTAGCCTTCATTCTTTTAACCTCCTTTCTAAAATTTATATATTTCTCACCTCCTTGACATATTTATATTGTATATTACTTACCGTAATAAGCCAATAGAAAAAGACTAGAATTATAATATATCTAGTCTATTGAGTGTTATTAAATTATTTTATTTAATGTTAAGTATTTCCCTTGCTTCTATATCATAAAGATTTATAAGCTTTTCAATTTCTGATGCTGTAAACTCTGTTTTGCCTTTTTCTTTATTTTGATAACTTCTTACGGACATATTTAAATGATATGCTAGTTCGGTTGGAGTTAATTTATTATCTTTTCTTAATTGTGAAACTTTGTCTAGTTTCATTCTATCACCTACTTTACAAATAAACTATATACATGGCTTTTAATGCGAGATAAAGGAATATACATAATCCTAAAAATCGAAGTATTTTAAAGATTGTATTTGTATGTTGGTTCATTAAATCACCTCTTGTATAATTAATATTGGGTGTGTTACAATATACCTATATAATGTACTTATAGGTATATTGTAAGGGTTTTATGTTATCTTTAATTAAATATAATATAGATAAAAATAAAAACCCAGCCTAATAAAGATATTAAAGATATAAAAATATGTTCAGCAGATTGAATTATCTGAACTATGAGCTTTTCAAGTTGTCCTACCAACTCGATTAGCTCTTTTATTTTGTCTTTAGTGAACTTCATCAAGACACCCCCAATATTAAATTATTTAGTAAGTTTTTCTTACTATGATTAGATAATATCATAAATGGAAAAATATGTAAATAAATTTCGGTAAAATATTTCTGAAATATATTAGCACATTAAAATAGACTAGATATATTACAACCTAGTCTATTGAGTGTTACACTATACATTTTTTCTGTCTAACAAACTTAATATTTCCTTATCACTTAAATTTAGTACGTCAAATATCTTTTCTAAATCTCCAATATAAAAAGGATTCTTACCACTTTCCTTACTTGAATAAGTTCGATATGACATATTAATATAAGTAGACAACTGTTGTTGTGTTAGTCCTCTTTCAAGCCTATATTGTTTTAATAAATCTAATTTCATTAATCAGTACTCACCTCCTAAAATAAACGTTTAATGTTTATTATTAATGCAATAATAACTATTAAACAACCAATACCATATAATATAGATGTCTTTGTATCTCTTTTCATAGCTTGTTTAAATGTGTTATAATATATAGTAGACGTATCACCCATACAAGAGGGTGCGACCTCTTGTATAGGCTTATTGTTTTACTTATTAATAAAACAATAGATAGTTATTAAAGAGCTTAATACACTCGCTATGTTAAAGATGATAATGAGAACATTCTTTAACAATAAAACTTTGTTGATACGTCTACTATGCTTACCCACATTATTGTACCTCCTTTCTGTTAAATTTTGGTACAAGTTTATTATACCATTAACTACTATAATATTGCAAGTTGAATTATAGAATATATTATAGGAGAGTTGTTCTAACTGTTAAAACAACTAAAAAAGGTAGTAGATTATACAATCCACTACCTTAGTAATTAAAGTTCATTGTCTGCAAACTCATCATATTTTTTAATTGTTATAGTTTGATTATACTCGTCGTATTCAACTACAACGGCTCTATCTTCTTGAGTTATACCCATATCACGAACCCATGTAAATGGTAATGTAATTCTATTTGTTATATTACCACGACCACTTTTATTATATATAATATTTAATTTACGTTTTGTATTCTCCATATTATCATCTCCTTTACAACAAAAAAGTTATTACTAATATTAAAGTTATAATACTTATTACAAGCGATATTATGCTGATTATAAGGGTTAATTTATTACTGTTCATAAACATAAGAATATGGTAAAATAAAAGAAGATAGTACAGATAAGAGGGTGCCACCTCTTATCTGCTTATGTATTATCTGTTAGTAATTACTAATATAGCAGTTACTAAGTTGATTATAGAAGTTATTAAGCTAATTATTAATGCAATGTTTGGTATATTAGCTTTTGACTTCTTTTTTTGTTTTCTTCTTTCTTTTTTACTCATTTCTTTTACTCCTTTCTTCCTCAATTATCTATCTTGAAGATATTTATATTATACATGTAAGTTACGTGTGTTGTCAATACAAAACAAATATTTTTGGTTTTGTCTGAGTATAGTAATATAAACTGCTTTAATAGTTTAATCATGATTGATATAACAACTAAAAAAGGTAGTAGATTATACAATCCACTACCTTAATAATTAAAGTTCATTGTCTGCAAACTCATCATATTTTTTAATTGTTATAGTTTGATTGTGTTCGTCATATTCAACTACAACAGTCTTGTCTTCTTGAGTTAATCCCATATCACGAACCCATGTAATAGGCAAACTTATCCTTGTATACATTGAGCCTGAACCACTTTTTGAAAACGACATGTTTAATTTTCTTTTATTATCCATTTTAAAAACTCCTTTATTATTTATTTATTTTAATGAATATATATATAATTAATATTAAAAATATAATTTTTATTAATAACTTTGTAATATTTAGAAAAAGTTTCAATATTTTATTTTTCATTGTATAATTAGTCACAAAAATGATATAATTTAGTTACTAGAAGGTAGGTGTGAACTACCTTCTAGTAAAGTATTAAAATAGTTTGCTTAATAAAGTTATTATTGCAACTATTTTAGCAATAAGCTTAATGATTGAATTAAGTGTTAGATTAAGCTTATCTATTATTTTGTTAAGTTCGTCAAGTGCATTGACGAACTTTTCAAGTTTTTGTGACATCTCATCACCTCCTATAATTACATTATATATATCGTGATGATTAAAGTCAATATAAAAATGGAAAATAAAGTTATTTTTTTGTTTTTTCTTATCATATTTGTAACTTCAATCCTTAGAATATCATAAAAATTCTACTCAATAAAAAATATTGCTTATCATGGTTATTTAAAAGGCTTACCTATCCATAATTAAAAAATTTATAAAGTGAATGAAAAAAATAATTATAAAAAATAAAACATTCAATTATACAATGTAACAGTATTAGAATATGGCATAATTATATTGTTAACTGACGTATTGCTGACAAAAATATAAAAAATATTGTTAAAATTATTGAAAATACTGGGTTTTATAAAAATAGGCATAGAATAGTTTGTTTTATGCTATATATAATAGTGTTGCTTAAAAGTTTAGTGAAAAGTAATATTTTATTTAAAAAAATAATATTTATATGATTTTAATTAATAAAGTAAAGTAAAAATAGCATAGGGGTATTTTTAGGAAAGGCTTTGTGTTGTCAGTGAAAATTTTCGACTAGTTCTTTCATTTCCACATTTAAATATTTATATAAATTACAGACGACTTTACAGAAGAAATGACTCCATAGATTGCATGCAAAATTAAAACACATAAAATCTTTTTATTGAAACTTCTTATTCTAAAATTAAGTTTTAATATAGAAAATATAAAATAGAAATGTATGTATTGATTATTATAAAAACTACTAGAATAAATAGAAATAATATTATAAGTAATAACTTTAGATATACAGGATAATTTACTCTACTATATCAAAGCATTGTCTGTAAGAAAATGAATTTCAAAAGAGTATTAAAAGTTTACTATTACATTGTAAATAATCATGAAAAATAGACTTAAATACTATGAAAAAAATAAACTATATTTAAACTAAAAACAAGTTAAATATAAACTAATAAAAGTTTATGTAAATGTAATAGTGTATATTTAAACTAAAAATGAATTAAAATAAGTTCTAATTTAAACTTAAAAACAAAAAATGTCAATTTATAGTTGAATTTTTGTTTATAATTAATTCAAATATTAATTAATTATATGATATAATATAATTAGCAAATATTTACTTAGGAGGAATTAAAATGGAAGAAAATTACCAAGTTATAGGGTTAGATATAGGAAGAGGTTATGTAAAAGGATTTAGTAAGTATAATGGTATGGTTAAAGAATGTTTATTTAAATCTGTATTTGGCGATGGCAGAAATATAGATTTTGAAAAATATACAGACCCTATATATATAGATTTTGAAAGTGTTAGTTACTTTGTAGGATCTCTAGCAGAAAAAGAAAGTATAACTCCTATTAGAAATTCTGATGATTCAAAAACATCTTTTACAATGAGAATATTAGTTGCAGCCGCTCTTAATGAAATAGCTGTAGCTGATGAAGTAAAAATAATGATGGGTGTTCCATATAAATCATTTAGAAAAACTACATTAAAAGAAGTAATAGATACATATAAAGGTAAAACATTTAAAGTAAAAGATAAAATAAAAGGTGGACACAAAGAAATAAAAATATCTGATATATCAATTTTTAGAGAAGGAGATGCTGCATTATTTCATACATTAGAAGGAAAAGTAAATGAAGATAAGGCTGTTGGTATGGTTTCAATAGGTTTTAGAAGTACTGAGATGTCTTTCTTTGAAAAAGGATTTGTATTTAACGATAAACTATCTGATACATTAGAAGCTGGAAATCAGGATGCATTAACAATGGTTCAGAAGCAACTAAAGGATAGAGGCATAATAAGAGAACTTAATGAAATAGATAGTTCTAATGATTATGATGAACTTAAAAAGGTTGCTTATATAATGGCTTCTGAAAGCACTGCTCAAAGAATTGCCTCTAAATGGAAGAACATTGATGAAATGGATGTATATGTATCTGGTGGTACTGCATTGCATATGAAATTTGATAATAGATTTAAAGTATCTGAAGATGCTCAAATGGCAACTTCTAAAGGCTTATTTGAAGTGGGTATCGAACAATTCTAGGAGTGATATAAATATGAAGAAATCATCTAGCTTTTATTTGGAAGAAGATATATTTGATGAAATAGAAAGATATCAAAATGATAGAAAAATAAGTAGTAGAAACACAGCCTTAGAAAGAATTATATTAGAATGGAAAAATTTATTAGAAGAAAATAAATTATTAAAACAATGTTTAGGCAATAGTACATTTAAAGATAATAAAGAAGTTTCAATTACAGAAGAGAAAATTATAAAAAAAGAAAATCCAATTATTAAAAATATATTTAATAATATGCCAGATTAATGACAAATATCTGCTCTTTAATTTAAGGAGTAGATATTTAACAAGATGCTTGAGAACGGAGAGTTTATATGTTATAATGAAAATATACTATAAACAAAGATATTATTATTCATGAAGCTTTAATTTATAATAATTTTAACATAGTTTTATATCAACATTGTATTAGATTAATAAATAAAGAGGAAGGGTGTGATACTTATAAATAAAGGTAATGAATTTGTAAAAAGTGTAATTGTAACAGACAATAGAACTGGAGAAATAGTAGAACATCGAGGAATGAAAAGAGGCGAAATAGTCGAGATTAACAAAAGAAAAGTATGTTTTACACCAGAGCAAAAAGCTATTATGAATAATAAAAAAGAATTACCATCTTACAATTTTAAGCTAGGGGGCTTTGTATTCTGTGCTTATGTGAAAAATGAATTGTTATTTAATGAAATAAGTATAAGTAGAGCAAATATCAGTAGATTAATATATCTTACAACATATTTAAATTACAATACAGGAGAAGAAAACTTATTAGTGAAATATTCTAAACATAAAGAAATAGTCCCTATAGATAGAAAGAATATGAGAGAAATATTAAATCTTAAAGACAGAGCATTTAGAGAGTTTCTAACAGATGTAAAGAAAAACAATTTATTATATGAAAGTAATGGAAAATTTTATATAAGTACAGAGTATTTTACAAAAGGCATTTCTAAATTTAAAGATAAAGACTATACAAGAATATATATAAACACAAGTAGGTTCCTCTATGAACACAGCACTCCAAGACAACATAAACAATTAAGCTATATATATCAACTCATACCATATATACATTTCGAAAGTAATATATTATGTTTAAATCCAAATGAATTAGATATATCAAAATTAGAAAAAATGAGTTTACACACAATTTGTGAATTATTAAATGTTAGTACAATAAAACAAGATATGAATAGATTTAAAAAAGAATTGCTAAAATTTTATATAAAGTTAGATGAAAATAGGTTTTATGTTTTTAAATATGTAATAGTAGAAGGAACTTATAAAAGTATGGATTACTTTATTATAAATCCTTATGTTGTTTGGAGAGGTAATAATTTAAACATTGCTAAAAGAACAATTAATTTATGCTTTTTCTAAATAAGTTTCTAAGATATAAGAGGTAATAAACCTTAAAAAATTGAAAAAGTTCAGTAAAAACAGCTGAAAAATAAAATTTATAGGTGGCATAGAAATGTGACTAAAATACAAAAAACTGGCATAAAAATGTTACTTATAGATAATAACATTTAATATTGTTAGCAAGATAAAGGTGAAATATGAAAAAAGAAGAATTAAAGGTAATGTACTTAGAAGATTTATGCGAGATAGAAAAAACAAGTATACATAGAAATACATATAAGATTTTTGATGAAGAATATGAAGGTGAAATAGATAGATACTATGAATTAAGCCAAAGATCTTCATATGAAATAATTAATAGAAAACACGAAGAAGATTTCAAAGATGAGCTATGGGATTATGATGATACAAATTATAATGACAGATTACAAGGAAGGGAGATATAATCTTTTTAATGTACAATAATAACAATTTTTATGAAAATATAAATGGTAGATATGTCCAAGATTACATAAAGAATTTGGATTATAGTATAGGTGATTGTGAAGATAGAATTACGTATGTAGAAGAAATATTAGAAATTAAACATACTTGGTTTGAAGAAGTAAGTAGAAGTTATACAGATAAATACTATAATTTTGTTTCAAAAAGAAACGAAGAGGTTATTACAAAAGTAAAGTATCAAGAGAAAAAACAGTTTAATAATGAATTTTGGGAAGAAATATTTGAACAAACTTCAGATAGCCCTTTAAATAAGGATGGTATATATTATGTAGACAAAAATGGTGAAGAAGTAGCAATGGAGTATAAGAGATTCATTAAGTGGTGTAAATTAAAAGAGATAAGTCCAACTGAATATGTAGGTGCAGTTAATCCATTTAGTAATAGTGAAGGAACATGGGATTATAACAATAATGACACCTCTAAAGTTAAATTAATATTAAATAAAAATGATAGCACATATTCAACATCAAATATAGCTAAAACCTTAGAAATATTAGCTAGTTACATATTAGCAGTAGATGATAAAAGTAAAGAAGCTAAAATAAAAATGTACAATTCAAAAGAACTTTTCAAAAGAGCATGTCAAGAAGAGGCTCTTCTAAATAAAATAGCTACAGTCAATGGTGAAAATACATATTCAAAAACTCCAAATAAAGATGAAATCAAAGAAGACAATTCATTTGCAATTTTCCAGATACCCAAAAACTATAAAAAAATAAAAGATATTAAAATAAAATCCAAAGATATTAAAAAATATCCTATGTTAAAAATGTATTCAGATACTTATGAATGGTATAAAAGTAAATATAAGGAACTAGGAGATAGAAAATTAAATAAGGAAGACTTGAAGATAAAAAGGGTAGTTAGAAAGAATTTGAAATTATTAAAAAATGACATGATTGATGCTAAAAATTCAATAGAAAGACCTATTGTTTGGAAGGCACCATTAAAAGACTCTGGTAACCCCGAGTGGGATTATTTAAATATGTTTGATAAAACACATGTCAGAGAACTTTTAAGAGTTCAGAAAGGAAATGATTTGCAGGATGATTTATCATGTATTGTTATGGATTTAAATAACATTATTTCCAAGATTGAATTTACTAAAATACAAATAGATATATTAAGCATGTATAGGAGAGATAAATCTTTGGAGTATATTTCTGATATTATGAATATAACTTCTCCAGCAGTAAGCAAACAAATTGATAAAATAGTAAATAAAATAATTAGTACTTATGAAAAAGAGTATGAAGAAAATTACTATTATATGTCTGTTTGCAAAGGAAAGTACAAGAAGTGTAGTAGATGTGGGGAAATCAAATTATTATCTAAATTCGATAAGAATGGGAAAAAAGGATATAGGTCAAACTGTAAGAATTGCAACTAGTTGGTGGGGAAAAGTGGTTAAGAAAATGCTTGTTTAAAACATATTAATAGTGTAAGGGGATAAAAATAAGACCTCTTATTATCAAATGAAAATTACATGAAAAAGGGAGATTGGAAATATGAAGACTAAAGAATTTATAAAAATAATAGCAGAAGGGCTAGAGATATCACAGATAAAAGCAAGAGAAATACTTGATGTGATAGAAGAAAAAAGAAATGAAGTATTAAAAAGCGGTGATGAGTTGACTCTTATGGGAGTAAAATATTTAACTAAGGTACAAAAAGGTAGAGAGGGTGAAATAACCCTTGAAAATGGAACTAAAAAGCTTTGGAAATCAGAAGATAAGATAATACCTAAATTAAAAGCAGTTAAATCCTTAAAAGATGCAGTAAAATAATGTATAGTACTATATACTTAATATAATAGGAGTTAGAGGCTTATCTAGCTCCTTAATTTAAATAATTTTTATAATTGATTTAAACCCTGGGAAATAAATAATTCCCAGTAGATTTTATAATAGAAACATATAAAAAATAAATTTAAGGAAGATATTTATGAAAAATAATAAAGGAACTGTTTTAGAAAAATGTGAAATAGTAAAAGAAGAAGATGGAACAATAAAGATTGTAGAACATTTAAAAGACGGAGATCATGAAGTATTACTTAGTGATATTTTAGATAAATATGCTGGTGATACAGATTTAAATATAACAATTAGATTAAGTGAAACAATAGTCTAAGATTAGTATCTTAGACTATTTATTTTTTTACTAATATATTGATAATGATATTTATTTAATAAAATAGGGAGATATTAAATATGGAAGATATATTAAAGAGAAAAGAAAAAGAGACATTAGAAGATTATAGATTCAGAATTAGACTAGCAAAAGTTAATAAAGAAGTAGATTTAGATTGGGGTGAAATAGTTGAACTATTGGGTTTAGAATGTTCACCAGATCATTGTAGAAAAATCTCATATGGTTTAAAAGAGGCGCATGATTATATTAATTCAAACATTCCAAAATATTTTAATGAAGAAAAGTTAAATGATATAGAAGAAAAGATATTAGAATTAAAAAAGATTAGAGTACAAATATCTGATGAAAGAGCTTTAGTTAATAGAAAAATAAGGGAATATTCAAGGCTAGATAGTATAATTAATTTATTTAATAAAAAAATAAATGAGAAATCACATTATAAGCCACTTTTAGAAACTTATAATTACAAAAGATATGAGCCTTTAAATCAAGAAGCTATTATTCTTATTTCTGATATTCATTATGGATTGGAAGTAATTAATTCATTTAATAGATATAATACTAAAATATTTAAAGTACGAATAAATTATTTGAAAAGTAGGATTGTAGAATATTGTGAACTTCATAAAATTAAGAGATTGCATATAATGCTACTTGGAGACTTAATTTCTGGTCATATACATAATTCTATAAGATTAGAAAATAGAGAGAATATAGTTGAACAAATTATAGAAGTATCTGAAATACTCAGTGACTTTATATATGAGCTATCTCAGAGAATTGATGAAGTTGTAGTTTATTCAGTAGGAGGAAATCATGATAGAGTTCTTCCAAAGAAAGATGAAAATTTAGATAAAGATAATTTTACACTATTAATAGATGAATACATAAAATTAAGAATTAATAATATAAATAATGTTATATTTCAAAACAATGTACAAGACAATGATATAATAATAGCCAAAATATGTGGAAATACATGTCTAGGAGTCCATGGAGATAAAGATAAAATATCAACTGCAATTCCTAAGCTTACATCTCTAATAAAAGTCATTCCTGATTATATCTTCATGGCTCATCTACATAATTGTAAAGAAGATAGTTTTGGAGAAAGTGAAATATGTGTAAATGGAAGTTTCTGCGGAACAGATACATACGCTAAAAATCTAAGATTAAGTTCATATGCAATGCAAAAATTTATGATATTTAATGAAAATGGAAGATTGTGTACTTATAATATAAATTTAAGTAAACTATAAACTATTTATTAAGAGCTGAGTTAAGTTTATAGTTGTAGACTTATCTCAGCTCTTAATTGAACTGAATCTCCCTATTAACCACTAGGGAGTTAATTCTCTAGTGGTTTTTTTTATGGTGGTGATAATAATATATGGCAGTAAATAAGAAAAAATGTTCTTGCTGTAAACAAGAAAAATATGAAGAAAGATATTTCTGGAAAAGTTATAGTTATATATATTTAGATAGTGGAAGATTACCTGTGTGCAAAGAATGTTTTAAAAACATCTTTGATAGACTAGAAAATAAATATAATAGCAATATAAAAGCATTAAAACATACATGTCTTAATTTTGATATTTATTTTGATGATAAGTTAGCAAGTGAATTGAGAAATAAAAAAATTGAAGATTTTATTGATGAATATATGAAGATTATTAATCGAAATTCAAGATATCGAGGAAAGACATCAATTGATAATTCTATAGAAGATAAGATTAATTGTGCTTTTGAAGCAAATGAAGTAAAAATAAACAATGATATGGTTGAAAGATGGGGAGCTGGGCTAAGAGAAGAAGATTATATGTTCTTAGAAAATAAGTTTAATGAGTTTTCTACTGCATATCAATGTAAAAGACCTGCTGAAAAGATGCTATTAGAACAAATATCTAAATGTTTATTAAGAAGTGATGAGGCACTAAGAAATGGTGATGCTACAGGATTTGAGAAAATGAATACCTTAATATCAAAACTTATGAATGATGCAAATATAAAGCCTATTCAAGAAGCAAGTTTAGCGGAAAATGAAACTATTACATGGGGTACATGGATTGATAAGATAGAGAATTATAGACCTATAGGAGAGCCTTCAGAGCAATTTAAAGATGTAGATAAAATAAAAACATATATTAATAAGTGGTTTATAGGGCAAATGAGAAAAGTATTTGACTTAGCCAGTGAGGACAATCCAAATGACAACTAAAACTAGAAAGTTAGATAATCATGAGATTAATTCAGATAAAACTAAAGCTTTTGAAGAAGGTATAATTGAATGGACTAAGTTCTATAGAGAAAATCCTCATAGATTTTGTATAGATTATTTTGGACTCAATTTGTATTTAGTTCAAAGCATTTTAATATATATGTTTGACAAAGTTAACTATGCAATGCTTATATGTGCTAGAGGATTTGCAAAGAGTTGGATTGCTGCCGTATATGCATGTTGTAGGGCTGTTTTATACCCAAATTCTAAAATTGGTATAGCTGCATTTACTAAATCGCAGGCAGAACTTATTATAAGAGAAAAGATAGAAAAAGAATTAGTAAAACAATCTCCTATGTTAGCTAGAGAGATTAAAAAGATAGAATATAATAATAAATTTTCTAAAGTAACATTTCACAATGGAAGTACTATAGAAGCTATAGTCTCAAATGAGCAATCAAGAGGTTTCCGTTTCAATATTCTTATTGTAGATGAGTTTAGATTGGTAAAAAAAGAGATACAAGATAGAATTCTTAAACCATTTCTAAATGTAAGTAGAAATTTGAAGTTTAAAAAAGATGGAAAATATGAAGATTATCCTCCAGAACCTAATAAAGAATTGTACTTAAGTAGTGCATGGTTTAGGATGCATGAAGCATATGATAAATTTAAATTGTATGTGAAAGATATGATAGATGGTAGAGATAAATTTGTACTTAATTGTAATTATAAACTTTCTCTTCATCATGGGATACTTGATTAAAAAATAGCTACGCACACTTGTGACTTTAGTCGTGAGTTAGTAGCTAAAATAGTCAGCATATAGGGAAACTTATATGTAGAGATAGGATATAACCTATCCAATACTACCTGAATTGCTGGAAACCCCTAAAGCTAACCAAACTAAAACACAAGGATGAAATAAACCTAAGTGTGAAAGTTACGAAAGTAGAAAAAATTGGTTAGATAGTATAAGGTTAAACCCTAAGTACTTTAAAATGGGCAATCAGCAGGTAAGCTCCGAATAGGAGAAACTTCAACGACTATTCCTCTTGAGGGAAGTACACTACAAGCTATTGGTAGTGGAAGTGGGTAGACCTTAACGGATAACGCCGAAGGATAAGATATAGTCTGTGCTTACATGAAAGTGTAAGAAGTTCATAAGAGAACTGCATAGGTAGTAGCGAACTTATGCGAACGACAACCTCAAAAATGATAAAAGTTAGGACTTACGGTTCTTACATATGTTATTTAAAAATAAATATAAAAACCTTCAAAATACTTGTTTAAAAAAATTTACCTTGTTAATATTAGGATGGGTGAGTAAAATTTGAAGTAGCTCAGATATGTATAAATACCATATAGTATGGTGTGTAAAATATGGATATCGAGTATTAACGTAATCATAAAAAACAAGTAAAGTGAGGTGATAGTAGTGGAAAAAGCATATAAGTTTAGAATGTATCCAAATAAAAAACAGCAAGAGTTAATTAACAAAACTTTTGGATGTTGTAGATTTGTATATAATAAATATCTTGCTAAAAAAATAGAAGTTTATGAAAATGATAAAGAAACTTTTACTTATAAACAGTGCAGTTCTGATTTGACCAATTTAAAAAGAGAGTTAGAGTGGCTTAAAGAACCTGACAAATTTTCACTACAAAACACCTTAAAAGATTTAGAAAACGCATATAAAAAATTCTTTAAAGAAAATACAGGATTTCCTAAATTTAAATCAAAGAAAACTAATAGGTTTTCATATAGAACTAACTTTACAAATGGAAATATTATGCACCTTGGTCAATATATAAAATTACCTAAACTTGGTATGGTTAAAGTAAGGGATAAACAAGTACCTCAAGGGAGAATACTTAATGCTACTATATCCAAAGAACCAAGTGGTAAATATTATGTATCATTATGCTGTACTGATATAGATATTAAAGCATTTGAAAATACTAATAGTCAGATAGGTTTAGATTTAGGAATTAAAGAATTTTGTATCTCAAGTTGTGGACAATTTATAGAAAATCCTAAATATCTTCAGAAGTCATTAAACAAACTTGCTAAATTACAAAGAGAATTATCGAGAAAAACAATTGGTAGTTTAAATAGAAATAAGGCAAGATTAAAAGTCGCAAGACTTCAAGAACATATAGCTAATCAAAGGAAGGATTTTCTACAAAAACTATCTACTAAATTAATAAGAGAGAATGATATTATTTGCATAGAGGATTTACAAGTAAAGAATATGACTAGAAATAGTAAACTATCTCTTTCTATTTCTGATGTGTCATGGTCAGAATTTGTTCGTCAATTAGAATACAAGGCTAATTGGTATGGTAGACAAATTGTAAAGGTAGGTAAATTCTTTGCAAGTTCACAAATATGCAATAAATGTGGGTACAAAAAAGAGGAAATGAAGAATTTAAATATAAGAGAATGGATTTGTCCTTGTTGTAATGTAACTCACGATAGAGATATAAATGCAAGTATAAATATACTAAAAGAAGGATTAAGACTAATAACAGTTTAAAATAGATAACGTATGTAAGAACCGTAGGAACTACGGGGATAGCCTGTGGAGAATTGGTAAGACATATTTTAGTATGCGAAATTCTATGAAGCAGGAACTCTGTGACTTTAGTCATGGGAGGTTCAGAAGGAAAGAGCAGATGAAATGAAAAGAGAAATGGATGCTGTTTCTTGGATTATGGAGATGGAATCACTTTTCTTTGGAGAAAATGAAGATGCAATATTTAAATCATCTTATGTAAATCCATGTAGGACATTAAAAAATCCATTTTATCCTCCAACAGATTTGGAAGTGTTATCTGCTAAAAACGGAAAAATAAAGTGTAATCTACAAAAAAGAAAAGGTGAACTAAGGATAATTTCTGCTGACATTGCTATCGCAGAAGGAGACAATAATGATAACTCAGTATATACATGCTGGAGATTATTGCCCGAGAAAGATTATTATGAAAGAATGGTTGTTCATATAGAATCTCATAATGGTATGAAGCCAGATAAACAAGCAATAAGATTAAAGCAATTATTCTTTGATTTTGAAGCTGATTTCTTAGTTATAGATACTCAAGGAGTAGGGCAAAGTGTTTTATCTGATTTACTTAGGGTTAATTATGATGATGCTAGAAATAAGGAATATAACGCATTTTCTCATGCTAATACAAATCATTTACATAATAATTTTACTACAAAAGAAAATTATCCAGTTATATTTGAAATTAAAGCATATGGACAAATAAATCATGATTGTATAATTGGTTTACTTGATGTTTTCCTAAAAAATAGAATAAAATTGCCTATAAATGATGTAGAAGCAAACGATATGTTAAGTAGTACATCTGGGTATGCAAAGAAAAATTATACAGACCAAGCAAGAATGATATTACCATATAAACAAACTACGCTACTTGTAAACGAATTAATTAACTTAGAAACTGTTAAAAATGATGGTCAAAAGTGGCTTAAAGTTAAAGAAAAAGGGAAAGCACGAAAAGACAGATATTCTTCTTTAGCATATGGAAATTATCTAGCAAATTTACTGGATATAGAATTAAAAAAGAGAAATAGCAAAGAAAATGGACAAATAATTTCATTCTGGTCAGGAGGTGGAAACCATAATAGAACTCAAAGGAGATAAAAAAGAGTATACTTTAGACCAAATAAAATACTTAAATGAGCAACTAAGACAAAGAAATTATGCAATGATAGAAAATACTATAAATCTGTCAAATGAAATGTACAAGATAAGAAATATAAGTAGAGACCAAGTAAGAAAAGCTATGATAGACCCTTACAAAAACGTAGAATTACTACAAAAGGTTAGTCTTTTGCTTAAAGAAACGTCTGGTACATATAAAAGAATTCTAAATATGATTTCAACCATGAATACATTTGACCATTATATAATACCAACAAATATTTCTAAATTCAAAGATAAAGATGATTATGTCAACTCTTTTTTTAAAGCAGCAACATTTCTAAAAAAATATCAACTTAAACATATTTGTCCTTGGATAACTGAAAAAGTATTAGAACAAGGAGAAATATATCTATATAAAATTGAAGATTCAAAATGTATAATGATGCAACAAATGCCAGCTTTTTATTGCACAATAACATCTAAAGTAAATGGGGTATTAAGGTATGGTATTGATTTACGAAAAATAAATAGAAAGACTTTATCAGCATTTCCAGTAGAAGTTCAAGAAGCATATAAAAAATTGAATGATGGAAGATTAAAAAAAGAAGACTTAATAGAAAATAAATACTATGAATTAAGTGATAATGCTGTAGCATTTAATATAGATATTGATTCAACAAAAGGAATACCATTTTTTAGCTTTTTATTTGATGATATCTTAGAACTTGAAGATATGAAAGATTTAAAAGGTTCTAATGCAATTATTGAAAGTATTAAGTTAATACATGGAAAAGTACCTTATGGTAAAAATGATGAACCATTAGTTGCATTTGATTTATTAAGTGCATACTACCATGATATAAAATCTAATTTACCAGCAGGGACATCTGTAGCAGTAACTCCACTAGATATGGAAGGGATTAATCTAAGTGATGGAAAATCAAAGATTAATGATTATGTTAAAGAAGCAAAAGAATTTATATTCGATAATGCTGGAATCAATACTGCTCTTTTTAACTCAGATAAAATAAACACAGAATCAATTGCAGATGGAGTTATAGCAGATAGTTTAATACCTATGAGGATTCAAAATGAGATAGAAACATGGATAAATTATGAACTAAATAAAAAGAACTCATCTAAAGCATTTCAACTTTATTTTGTTGGCACAACTCATTTTAACCAATCTAAGATATCACAACAACTTAGAGAAAATATAAATAGTGTAGGAGATAGCAGGCTAGTATATTTAGCTAGTACTGGAAAAGAACCAATTGAAATTGCTAATTTATATAAAGCCGAACAACTAATGGAAATAGATGATTTGTTGCCAGTTAAACAAGCTTCATATACATTTTCAAATAATGATGCTGGAAGACCTACTAATGAAGATAAAGGTGATGGTGGTACAAATGGAAATAAATCAGATAGAAAAGATGAGAACAAATAATGAACGATTTATTATTGCGTTTACAGGTGATAAAAAAGACGAATTAATTAAAAAAGGATTTACTTTTATTAATGAAAATAAATGTGGTGAAGAATCATTTTATTTATTTGAAAATAAGCCTGATGAGATACTTAATTTTAATAAGGAAGATTTTAAAGATATAAGTTTTAGCGATGTAATGTTTATTTAAGGAGGTGAAAAGTTGAAAGTAGTTAGTATTCCATGTGGATTTGAGACATTTTCTAATGAAGAAGATGATAGAAAATTAAATGTAAAACTAAAAATTTTACATGAAGGCAAAAATTTAAATAAAACTAAGTTTGATTTACCAACTATAAATGAAGCAGAATCAACTTTATCAGATATACCAATACTTGGATATATAAAATATGATGAAGAAGAAAATGCAGTAGATTTTGATGAACACAATATGATAACTAAAGTTGTAAAGGATGATGATGGTTATTCTATAGAGTATAAATTCTTAGAAAGACCACTTGGTGTGATTCCAAATAATACTGAAATAACTTATACAGAAGAAGATGGAAAGACATATCTAAATTGTACAGGGCTTATTTGGAAACACTATTCAAATTCAGCATATCAATTATTGACAGAGTCAAAGTCAAAAAGTGTGAGTATGGAAATAGCAGTTGAAGATGGAGAAGTTGATAAAACTGATGGATATTATAATATTAAAAGATTTAGTTTTTTAGGAATTACTATTTTAGGAGATGATGTTGCACCTGGAATTGAGGGAGCATCTATAAATACATATAGTAATTTTTCAAAATATAAAAAAGCAATTTATGATATTTGTAAAGAAATGTATTCATTTAAAGGGAAGGAGGAAAATGTGTTGGATAAAAAGAAAAATGATTTATTATCAATAGAAGATATAGATATTTCTATTAATAGTCAATTAAAAAATAAGATGGTTGAGGTTGAAGACCCTTATTGGGGAGGTAGATACACAGCAAGAGAATATTATTTAAGAACTATTCTACCTGAAGAAAAAATAGCTATATTAGAAGATAACATAAATTATTGTAATTATTATGGTGTACCATATTCTATAGATGGAGATGATGTTGTTTTAGATTATGAAAACAGAAAATCATATATAGAAGAATGGAGAGAGAAAAAAGAAGAAGAAGTTATAGAAACTTTTTCTAAAGAGGATACTTTAAAAGAATTAGTACTTGAAAAGTTTAGTGAAAAAGAAACTGAGATAAAAAATCTAACTGAAGAGTTGGGAGTTTTAAGAAAATTCAAGGCCGATAAAGAAATGGAAGAATATAAAGTAGAAGTTTCTAGTATTATCTCAGAGTTTAATTCTTTAACAGAAGATGAAGTTAAGACTTTTAAAGAATCCGCTATAAACAAAGAGTTATCTTTAGAGGATTTAAGGAAAGAGTTAAGTTTACTTGATTATACTAAGTTAAAAGAAAACACAAAGAAATTTAATTTTGATAAGGGACTTATAGTGGAAGAAGCAAAGATAAATTATTCATCTACATTAGAAGATGAAAATAAAAATACAAAATCATATGAACAAATATTGAAAAAACACTCAAATAAGTAGTGTTTATTTTTATGAAAAAATAAAAAAGGAGATATAAAAATGGCAGATAAAGCGATATTAAATTGTGATATAGACAAGTACCCAGATGTTGTAACAGCAAAAAATGGAAGTGATGTACTAGAAAATGGTGCAATAGTAGCGTTAGGTGGCTTAGTAGATTCAGAGCTAGGAAACGATTGTTATAAAATAGAAAAGTTATCAGAGGGATGCAGATTTGGAATTTTAGACAGTGTTGCACTTCAATATGATGAAAGATTAGATGAAAGAGATTATGAATTAAAAGCAAATGAAATAGATAGAGTCAGATTACCTCATAAGGGATTATGTATGACTTTAGCTAAAAAACATTTTGATGGTGTTGTAGCTGTTGGGGATGAATTAGAACTTAAAGCAGATACATATAAGTTGACAAAGAAAACTACTGGAATAGTAGTTGCAAAGGTTGAAGAATTATATACTTTTAATGGACAAGATTCAGTATATGTATCTTTTATATAGAAAATAAAATCATAATAAATAATTAATGGAAGGTGGAAAAAATATGGCTATAGATATAATAGCATTAAAAGATTTATCAAGTGATATATTAAATGGAAAAGTAAAAAATTATGCTCAATGTGAAGATGCATTAAGAAAAGAAATAATAGATATATGTGGAGGGAAATGGGGACAATATACGTTCTTTGAAAATAAATATAAGATATTTCAAATATTATCTGAAACAATAACTGATAAAGTAAATAGATTAACTGAAGAAGCATTTTCAGATTTTTGTGATGTGGAAAACTTTGATTTAGGCAATAAAAAAGAATTTACAGTTAAAAATACTGATTTATTAAGAATTGCAAATATAGCTGAAGGTAAAAATAGTACAAGAAGACAAAGACTATTAGGTAAAAAAGTTCCTACATCTGCATTTAAATTAGCAATAGCTATATATGAAGAGTTTGATAGATTTATAGCTGGAAGAATAGATTGGTCTGAAATGGTAGATAGAGTATCTTCTACATTCCAACATCATATAGCAGAGGCAATAGCATCTACTATGGAAGGGGCTTACGCATCTGTGCATACTAATTTAAAAACTAGTGCTGCTTATTCAGATAAGGACTTAAAGAAAATAGTTAATAAAGTAAAAGGTGCTACTGGACAATCTGTTGCTATATATGGAACTCCAGAAGCAGTAGGAAATATAGAAGGTGTTGGAGCTGACTTAGATAAAGATGACAAAAGAAATTTTGGTTATGTTAAAAACTTTAGTGGAACACCTGTAATAGAATTACCTAACTATTATGATGCTGAAAGAGATAAATGGGCATTAAGTAATAGTATTTTATATGTTATACCAAACGATGAGAAGATAATCAAATTAGGATTTGAAGGCGACACAATGATAATAGAAAATACTGATGGAATAGCTAGAGATGACCAACAAATAGAGATGTTCATGTCAAGAAAAATGCATTTAGGTGTTGTTGTTGCTTCTAAATTTGGAATGTATAAAATACAATAATATTATTTAGAAGGGAGATTTTTTAATGGCTGCTAAGACAAAAAAAGATGTTTCAGAGGAAGTTGAACAAATAAAAACTTCTAAAAAAACATATAAAGAATTAAGAAATGAACTGAGGAAACTCAAAGATGAAATAGAAGTAGAGATAATGAACTTAGATACTGGAACAGTTTTATATAGAGATAGAGATGAAAGATTAGTCTTTGAAATGAATAAAGTGGGAGAAAAGACATTTATTATACTATCTGACTTATATGAAATATCAAACAAACATAGAGGTTATTTTGAAAACTATCTTATAACTATAGTGGATGTTGATAGTGATTATTATACTGTTGAGGATATATTAGAGTATTTAAGTTTAAAAGATGTTTATGAAGGTCTAGGTGGGTATGATTTAGATTACATAAATTATATATTATTAAAATTAGATAATGATAGATTTATGAATATAGTTGAAAAAGCTAACTATGGTTTAATAGAGTGTTTAGGCTCAAGAGTAATCGAATTATATAAAAAGGGTAAGTTTGATTCTCATTATAAGGAACGTTTAATAGCTACTAGACTAGGCTTACAAAGCTTATTTGAGGATTAGGGTGGTGTTATACATCATCTATTTTATAAAAGAGTGGTGATGATATGGCTACGCCAGTAAAAGAGATATATAAGCAATTTCTTTCTCTAATAAATGATGAAGAGATGCTATTACTTGAAGAGGAAATAATTGAGGATATGATGTATTCATATCTTCAAAAGGCTACATTTGATTTTTATGAATGTAGAAAAGATTTGTCTATAATAGGACAAGAAGAGTCTTGTATTACAATTCCAATTGACCAATTGGAATTTATTATTGAATATAATAATAAATTTGCAGAAATAAAACTAATAGGAAAATATACAGATAAAGAGTATGAAATCAATAAAGATTATATTGTAGAGTTTAGAGAAGAAGACTGTATAATAACCTTTGAAACAGAAACAGAAGAAGAAATCTTATTTAAGAGTAAATATCTAGGAGAAATAATTTCAGACCTTAATTTAGATGAAATAATTATATTAGCTTATGGAATGATGATTTGGTGGCTTCAACCTAAGATTCTTAGAGAAGAAAATTTAAAACAGATGTTAACTGACTCAGATTATAATACTAAGTCTGGTGCTAATATGTTAGCAAAGCTTTGTTTGTTAGAAGTTCAAATTAGAGAGCAACTTGCCAAATACAAGACAAGATATGTATATAAAGGTTTTAAAGGTTGGGATAAAATTGAATAGTTATATTAGTAATTATAAAAAAAGAATTGGACTAGGATGCTCAACTCCTAAAGAAAAAAGAATATTACAACTGAGATTAAGTTTTAAGAAATATTTAAAAGAAACACCAACCTGTATTGAAGTACCTATAACTGATATAGATGAAGTTTGTATAACAGAAGATACTAAAAGAGCTATAGTTGCAATTAATGATATAACTAATAATGATAAAAGGTCACTAGATGAAAAAAATCTATTAGTTGAATCGGATTTAAATGTAGATGTAGGTTGTTATCTTTTTTATGATAATTGTTACTGGCTGACTATATTTAAAGAACATAAAGAAATGGATACATATAAGCATTTTATAATAAAAAGATGTAATCAATTCTTTAATTATAAGTATAAAGGTCAAACATATAAAATTCCTCTCTCAGTAGAAAACTTAACTTTATATTCTGATGGTATGGCAGATAATAAATATACATCTGTAGCAGATACAAAAAGACAACTTTATTTTGGAAGTAATCATATAACTAAAACTATAGATATTGACACTAGAATAATGTTAACTGGTAAAACTGTATTTAGAGTTACATCGGTAAATGACTTTGAGTATAATGGCAGAGAAACAGGCTCAGATGGACTTATTAAAGCTATATGTTTACAAGATGCTTTAATTTCAAAAGATGATACAATAAATAATATTGCTTATAATGAGTTATCTGAAAATGATAATGTAATTATCCCATTTAGTAAGATTATGGGTGAAGAATTTATTAATCTAGGCGAAGAAAATGAATACACTATAGACCATGCTCAAGGTGTTGAGTGGCTCTTAGAGAAGCAGTATAACTATTGTAACATAATTAATCAAGATGAGAAATTGTGCGTCTTACAATCTAACACACTAGCTAAATATTCTGGCTTAGAAGTACTGCTATTAGCTAAAGATAAAGATACAAATGAAATAATAGATACTAAAAAGATAATGCTAAGGGGGTAGATATTATTAGTTTATATGGATTTCCCTAACAAGTTAATTTCAAATATTGGAACAACTCTAATGTCAAATCAAGACTTCGCTAAATTTATGATTTATAATGATGAATGCCAAGAAGATATTCTATCCATGCCTGATATAAAAAACCCAGTTAAAGAGCTTAGAAACAAGAAGGTATTTCTAAATAGAAGAGTGGAAAAAGTATTAAAAGAAGCAGATATATCAGTTTTCATAATTATGTCAGAGTATAGACCATGTTCTGAGGGAAGTAGGACAGTTAAAAAAACAAAGATAGAAATTGGTGTTGTCTGTCATGATGAATGCCAAGATACGGCAAATGGCCTAAGAGATGTTGCGTTGATGTGTTGCATAGTCGATATAATAACTCAAAATGAGGAAATAGCTGGTATAGGTAAGATTAAGTTAGAAAATGTATATCAAATGTATAATTTAAGTACTGATTATAATGGATTTGTAATAACTGTATCTGCTGAAAGTTTTGGTGATATGTAATGTTAGAAAATTACTATATTACAGGACTTCCAATTAAACTAGGTGAAACACTAGGAACTATATATCAACCTACTATTGAAGAGCTTATTAATTCAGATATGGCTAATTTAGAGCTGGTCAACCCGTTTCTAATACTTGAGAAGAGTTATTCTCAGCTATGTAACGAGGAATCATTTGAACTAAAATGTAAATATGACACTATACCCATTTTAGATTTAATGATATTAACATCAAGGAAAAACTCTTCTGAGAAAGTTGAATTACTTAGTGATAAAATAAAAAAATCTTTATCTATATTATATAAAACTGATATTAAAAATATTGAGTATATGAATAATATTAAAATTGGTATTTTAATCAAATCAGAAGATAAGAAGAAAAATGCTTTTATAAGCAGAGAAGATTTTGGACTAGTATCAGATTTAATTTTAGAAATGTTTTGTATTGATAAAAAAAGCTTCCAAGATGATGAAGATAAATGGATTGAAAATACTGGTTCTGAGAGAGAAAGAAAGTTAATTGAACACTTCAAAGAAAAGGAAAGAAAAAAAAGAGAAAAAGAAGCATATCATTTATGTGATTATATAAATATAGTTCAAAATATAGATGGGCATATTCATATAAATGAAATATTAAAAATGACTTATTGGCAACTGATTAATATTTATAAGACTAAAATTCAATTTAAGAATTATAATGAAAACTTAGGTTATGCATGGTCTTTTAAATACCAAATTGGAGCAGATAAGATGAAACATTGGTCTAAAGAAATAAAAATACAAACTAGCACTGTTAAATAACAGTATTATTTTTATGTAAAAATGAGAGGATGATTAAATAATGAGATTTGCGATAAAAGATGCAAGTAATATAATAGTAAAAAATAAAACAACTGGAGAACCACTTTTTTATACAGCAGATTTAAATGCTTTTAACTTTAAATTGGATTCAGAATCAGTTTATGCTAAAGCGAAAGGTGCGAATGCCATTGCCTTTGATGGGAGCGTGACTTGTAGTTTAGCACTTGAGCAAGAGGTAATACAAATGCCACAACTGGCAATGCTATTAGCTTCTGATATGGTTGAAGAATCTGCTAAGGTTGGTAAAAGAAAATTATTAACTTCTGATGCTACTAAGAAAGTTACTTTAGAAAATGTAAAACCAGTCACTAATAGTATATCTGTATATAGTGTTGAAAAAGATGGTATATCTTTAGTTAAGAAATTACAATTTACTTCAACTGTAACAGGTTCTAATACGGAGATAACAATATCTACTGCTGATTTTAATGCAGGAGATAAGGTAGCAGTATTTTATTTAGAAGAGTTACCAAAAGCAAAAGTTATAAAAATAAAAGAAGAATCTACTGCTCCAAACTATGTAGTAGAGGCAGATGTTATGGCTAAAACTGCTGATGGTGAATATATGGTATTGTACATGACTATTCCAAATGCAAAAGCACAAAGAAGTATAGAATTAAATCTTACTGCTGAGAATCCATCTGGATTTAATATGACACTAGATGTTTTACCAGATGAAAATAAAGAATATGTAACATTTGCATTTGTTGGAAATGAAGATGTTAGCCCTGTTAGAATGGCCTCTATGTTAGGTGCTGAATTAATAGATGAAAAGGATGTTAAATCTAAGAAATAGTGAATTGCCCTACTCTTAATTGAGTAGGGGTTATTTTTTTACGTTTAAATATAATTTTAATCGGATTTGAACTTAAAAAAATGAAAGAAGGTGATAAATTGGTATTTTTAGATGATAAGTTTTTATTTGATAATATCTCAAGCGAATCTATGAACATCAAGTTGGTTACATTGGGTGATGATGATATTTTAAATGAATATGGGTTACCTTATGAAGAAGCAATTAAATCTGATAATACTTTTAATAAGAATCCTTGTTACTCGGAGGATGAAACTACTATTGAACCCATAACATTACAATTCTGTTTGTGTAGTGAACATGGAGAGGCTTATGAGTGGGATGATTATACTTTAGAGAATATATGTAATTGGTTTTGGCAGAGAGAATTTAAACCATTTATATCCTTTGACAATATAGAAGAAATTTATTATTTGAAGGCAAGAAAGATAACAAAAAAGTATACAAAAGATAAGAAAGGTGTATTGGAAATAGAGTTTCAGCCCTATACGAATTATGCATATAGAAATTTCCAGAAATCAATAACTGTTAAAGATACAAGGGAAATTAAACTAAATAATGTATCTAATGTAGATGAAGAATATGCCCCAGTGATTGATATTGAATGTTTGAAAGATGGAGATATAACTATTAGAAATTCTACTATCAGTGAAGAAGATAGTTTAGTTATAAGTGGATTAGAATTAAATGAGAAAATAACAATAGATAATTTATACTATACTGTTTTAAATGACAATGGAGAGAATAGATTTAATTTTGTTAATAGAAAGTGGATTAGGTTAAGAAGAGGTGTAAATATATTGAAATTTACTGGAAACTGTAAAGTTTCTATTAAGTGTAAATATCCAATAATAAAATAAGGGAGAGATAGATATGAATAAGATACAAGTAGATAAATTAATGCAAGATGAGGTTAGAGCTATTATACCTATTGTAGATGAGAATGGTAAAGAGGAGTACATAGAGGTTAGAAATCCTGATAAGAAAACTAAGGAAGAGATATTAAATAAAATATGGGCTGGTATGGAAAATCCAGATTTAGCATTGTCTCAAGAAGATATTCTTAAAATGTTGGTTGATGAGTTGACTAATATAGAACTAAATATTGAAATAGAAAATTTAATAAATGGTAATATATCTAGTGAATTAGAAACTGTGATGTATCACATAGGTCAAATAGAAAATGAATTAACTGCATCTTTATTAATGAATACTGAGGTTAAGTTAGGTCAGTTAAAAAATGAAATGTTACAAGATAGAGTACTTAAAGAGACTGAGGAAATTGAAAAGATGAATAATATCAAAGATAAGGTAGTGAATTAGATGGTATTTAAATCATTAGACGAAGTAGTTGCTTATACTAAAGTTAAGATTGCTGCATCTATGCCAGAAGTTGGAGAAGAAATGAAGGAAATTATGAAAGAAGAGGTAGTTAAACAGGCTTATGGAAGTTTTATTCCAACTATTTATGAAAGAACAGGAGATTTATTAGATGCTTCCGAAATAGCTGAGATTACTGCAAATTCTGTTACATCTGAGATAAAAGATAATGGAGGATGGAGTTCTCTTAGAGGTGGTCATTTCTTCCCTATGTATGGATTTGAAGGTGGTAGTGTTTGGAATCATGGTAGCACTAAAGAAGAGCCTAAGTTTAGACCCAAGACAAATATAATGAGTGAAAGTGAAGCTAAAGTGATAACTAAGATACCAAAGTGCTTTAAATCTAAAATGAATGAATTAGGTGTACCATTAGGATAAGATTTTATCTTTGTCGAATTTTAGTGGTTTAAACATAATATATTGACTGATATAATAAAATCATAGAATATTTTAGGGGGAAATATATTATGTTTAAGAAAAAGTTAATAGCTGTAATAATGAGTTTGGCTATGATTAGTATAGGGAGCTTTTCATATGCACATTCAGGAAGAACTGATTCATCTGGAGGCCATCGTGACAATAAGAATAAATCTGGATTAGGAAGCTATCACTATCATTGTGGTGGTTATCCAGCTCATCTACATAATAATGGTGGTTGTCCTTATACTAGTGGAGTAAGTAGCTCTGGAACAACAACCACTTCAGTTAATAATGAAGAAAAACAAAAAAAATCTGTTGGAGAAAAAGGATATAATCAAGGATACGAGGATGGGTATAAAGGAAGTTATAGTTCAGCAAGTTATAGTGGAGATTATAGTGATACATATGAATCAAAGTACTCAGAAGGATATGAAAAAGGAAAAGCTAAATTAGAAGAAGAAGAAAAGGCAGCTGAAGAGGCTGGATATAATTTAGGACTTACAGGTGTTAAATCTAATAATACATATGAAAAAGAAGCTTTAAAAAGTGCTTATGATACTGGATATTCGAATGGATACAATGAATATAAGACTAAAAAGATAGAAGAATATAAAGCTAAAGGAATAGAGGATAGTAATAAAGATAAAGAGAAAATGACATTTGAAGAAAACATAGATTCTGAGTTTAAAGATGCTTATAATAGTGCTTATGATGAAATACAAGAACAATTAAAAAATGATTATAACACTAAAGGATTTGAGAGTGCTATCAAAGGAGAAAAGTTTGATACATCAACTATAGGTAATGTTAAATATTCTAATTGGCTTAAAGAAGGATATGATAATGGTAAAGTTAAACTACCTAAAGTAAAAGAAAGTGTATATAATCAAGGTTACAATGAAGAAGATTTTAGTGTACCAAGTGAAATGAAGTCTATTGAGACTAAGTTAAAAGGTGTATATGATGAAGGGTTAGAAAAAAGAGAAGAAGAGAAAAGTAGAAATATTACATATGGTGTTGGAGCTGGAACTGTAGTGGTAGCTGCTGGAGTAGTATATAAAAAGAAAAAGCATAAAAAGATATAGATACTAGATATACCAATGATGACAAGTATATGACAAGCAAAATTTTAAGTATATTTATTTGAAATATATAAGGGAGGTTGTATCTGTGGGATTTAATTTTAGAAAAAGCATAAACTTAGGTGGTGGAGTAAAATTAAATTTAGGAAAGAAAAGTGTAGGGATAAGTGCTGGTGTTAAAGGTGCTAGAGTCTCTGTTAATTCAAAAGGAAGAAAATCAGCTACATTGAGTATACCTGGGACTGGAATATCATATACAAAAACAAGTACAAAAAAACGTAAACCTAAATAAATACCACTAAAAATAGACTGTTATAGATGGTCTATTTTTATTTTATGGATTTAAAAAAATAAAAGAATTTTGAAATAGAAACTAATTTTATAAAGGAAAATCACTATTAATGTAGAATTATAATATCTGAGTAATATTATAAAAAATTTATAGGGGGATTTTATTATGAAATTAAGCAAAAAATTGTTAGCAATAGGGATATCTATTCCATTATTGATTGTTAGTTGTCCAACATCAAATGCTCTTAGTTCTATTAGTTCAATAAAAGGTGTAAATAAATATGAAACAGCAGGTCTTATAGCAGATAAACAAAGCTACGACACTGCTATACTTATTAATTCTGAAAATGGATTATCTGATGGATTATCTGCAAGTGGCTTAGCAGGAGCTAAGAATGCACCAATATTATTGACTAAGAAAGATACAATACCTTCAGAAACATTAAAGCGATTAGAAAAAGTTAAAGATGTATATTTAATTGGAGGAGAAAAGTCAATAGAAGCATCAGTTCAGAAAGTGTTAAGTGATAAAAAAATAAGTATAAATAGAATAAGTGGAACTGATAGAATAGATACAAGTCATAAAGTTGCAAAAGAAATAGGAAGTGTAAATGCTGCTAAAAAAGTAATATTAACTAATGCTTTTAAAGGTGAACCAGATGCTATGAGTGCTGCATCTGTAGCCGTTAGAGATAAGGCGGCTATAGTGTTAACTGATGGAAATACTACGAACTTTGCTACAGATGGAGTAGAAACTTATGCAATTGGTGGAAAAGCTAGTATGAGCGATAAATTAATAAATGAAACTAAGGCAACAAGAATAGGTGGAGTGGATAGATACGATACAAATAAACAAATAATAAATAAATTTTACAATGGTTCAAAAGAATTTTATATAGCAAGTGGAACTGATTTAGTTTATTCTTTAGTTGGTTCTACAATTGCACAAAAAGCACCTATTGTGTTAGTTGGAAATGGAAGTAATAAGAGTATATTAAAAAATGCAAGTAAAATAACTGCTATTGGAAATATTGATGATAGTGTTATAAAACAGTGTTTAAATATAACTAATAATATTGGTGATTCAAATACAGGTATTGTAAAAGATACTAACTCAAATAATACAAATAAACCAAGCAATGAGCCTAGTTCTAATAACTCTGGATTAACTGATAAGAGCATAGTATATGTAGTTCCTAATGGAAAATCATATCATCTAACAAAAAATTGTTCTACATTAAAAAGAAGTAAAACAATAAATAAAGTGACATTAAAACAAGCTAAGTCACAAGGTAAAACAGACCCTTGTAATGTTTGTGTAAAATAATACATTAGCAAAACATATATTACTAAAGACAATCAATTAAGGTTGTCTTTTTTATTGAAGAAATATAAATTTATATTACATATTATTAAAAAGTAAATTATGAATTATAAAAATAATAAAAACGATAAGTATTAAAATTCCAATAGACATTTGTATTTTTTTATTATTTTTATAATTTATCCATGTCATTATACTTAATAGAGTTATAAATAATAAGATTATAACTGTTAATGGTATTTTAATTATATTTAATAATTCTAAAATTACTAATATCATTGATATTACTGAAATTATTAATGCTAAATCAGATAAGGATTTATTTTTCATAAGATACCTCCAGTTTATATTATATATTTATTATAAACTAATAATGATTGATTTGAAATTATTTTAATATAAACTAGTAATTTCAATGATGACAGAGGTATGACAGACATAGTTATGAGTATGAATATTTGAATACAGAGAGGTATCTGTATTTTGTTTTTATATTAAGGAGGTGTAAGTATGGAGTTAATACTTAAATTTAAAGATATTCATGAATGTTTAGATTTTACTAAAGAGTTTAATTGTCTTTATAAGAATAATAAAATTTTCAAAAATAAATCATTATTCAATGAAGTCAATATTCCAAAACATTTAATATATAATTATAATGATGAAATTTGGACTGGAGATATAATAAAAATGGCTAATCAGGCAAAGAAAAATGATTACAGTTTCTTTATGTTTAACAATATAATTTATTTTGTAGATGATGAATATATAAGTTATAAAATAGGTCTTAGAGATTAAATTTGATAATTTATAAGACGTTCATTTATTATTATATTATAGAAAATCTAATGGGAACAGAGATGTGACAGCAATAACTTTAAAATAAATTGGGTTACATATAAAAAAATAAATAGATTATATTTTTCTTTCTAAGTATACCATTGAGCTTTATTTATATTTTTATAATAGTGATAGTCTTGATTATTCTAGATTGTAGATATATACTTAAAATGAGCCAAACATGTGAAGGTAGGTGATATTATGGCAACAGTGTCATTTGATAAGCGGATAGTCATAAATAAAAAAGAAGAAATAGATAAATTTAATGATATTTACTTATCAGAAAATAAACCGCTTCCAATAGATAAAGATTTAGCATCAAACGAAGCGATGGCTAGAGGTGAGCGATTATTAGAACAATACTTATCTCTTTAAAAAATCTCCTAGAGATGAATTCCTCAGATAGTTTAATTTTACTATCTTTTTTATTGGGAAATATAGTATTTAGATTGTATATTTGATATAATAATATTAATATAGATAAGGCGAGTGGCCATAGTACACATTTTATGATGTGTTTGATTTAAGACATAACTAGTTTCTAGTTTATTAGCGTGAGGCTATAGTACACCTTTAAGGTGTGGAGATAGAATAAACCTTCTATTATTTTAGGATAATGGAAGGTTTATTCTATTGTAATATATTATTCATTAATAGTTTTTTGCAATTCCTGTTATAATATAAATATCAAGATGTATTAATAAATATTAAAGACAATCAATTTAGATTGTCTTTTTTTTAATTGAAGAGATTTCTACATGTAACTGAATTTAAAATTTGAAAACGTAAATGGATTTTTAGATTTCGATAAAATATCAAATTATATTCACAGGAATGTAAAAATATTTTATAGGTTGTATATAATTAAAAGTAAAAGGATAGAATAGTAAATAAATTTAATTAATAAAAATGTTTTTGATTAACTTATTTGTTATAATAATATTAATACTATAACAAATGAGGTGCTTTATATGAATTCTCAGAATATTGAGTGTATAACTTTAAGTAAAATAGGCAACATAAGAGGTTTATTAAATGTATTAGATAAATATAAGGAATTATCAAGTAATGATACTTTATATTTAAACATAGACTGTAATGGTATGATATTTCCTGAATATCTATGTATACTGGTTTCTTGGATTAAATTTTTAGAATATAAAGGAATAAAAGTGGTAAAGAAAATATTGAACGAAAATGATTATGTTTCAAGAATTAATTTTTACAATGAAATTGGATATGATTATATAGAAAATTTTAATAGGCATAATGGAAGTGGAAAATTCATTGAAATAACAAGAATAGACAATACAAATACAAATTATATAGTTAATGATATAATGAATGTAATCAAATGTAATATTGAATTACATGATACTGTTTTTGATTGTCTTAATTATTGCTTATTTGAAGTTGTTGATAATATAAATGAGCATTCAGAATCTCCAATTGGCGGTTACATTGTAGTTCAAAATTACCCTCAGAAAAATATACTAAAAATTGCAATAGTAGATAGCGGGTTGGGTATATATAATACGTTAAAAAATTCAGGAAAAGAAGAATATAAAAATATAAATGAGAGTGATGCTTTAAAATGTTCAATAAAAGAAAAAAATTCAAGGTTTCAAAAGAGGGGGTATGGTTTATATCATACTTCAAATTTTATGAAACACAATAAAGGAATAATGTCTATGCATTCAGGCAATAGTACATTAAGCATTAATAATGGAAAAATAAAAACTTATTCTTCTGGATTTTGGCAAGGATTAATTGTTTACTTTAATATAAATACAAACAAAAGTGTAGATATTAATAATATATTTGATGGAAAAGAAAACATTCCAATCTCTGTTAATGAATCAGATGATATTTTAAATGGATATTTATAAGGAGTGATAAAATTATGATTATAAAGTTTTTGGAATTTGGAAAATCTTTAGGAACAAGACAATTAGGAAAAAAAATAAGAACTGACATAATAAATAGCATCAAAAAAGGGGAAAAAGTAATCTTCGATTTTAATGGTGTATCAATTATCTCAAATTCTTTTGCTGATGAATGTTTTGGTAAGATACTAGAGGAAATGGATTTACAAACATTAGTTAATAATACTGAGTTTAAAGATACAAATGATAATATAAGAATTATTATAAAGTCTGTACTAAGAAAATATTAATATGTTTATATATTTTGTGAAAATGATTTTTTAGGATAGATTAAAAGAAATAATTGATATTATCTTATAAAGTAGTACATATATTTTTTAAAAGTTATAAAAAATAATCCCTTACTATTTTGAATATAAGGGGTTATTTTTATATGTTGAAAATTATAGAGGTGATGACATGGATAGATATAAATTTAAGCCAATACAAGCAACTCCCGAACTATCAGGTAAAGATGCTGAATTATTTATAGAACAAGTATTTACCAAACCAAGTCAAAAGGAAATAGAAAGAAATGAAAGACTGCTGAATAAATTGACCTCGTGTAAGATTCTCTAAGGCTTTATAAAAATGGTTGCTTGTGTTTATACCTTTATTGCTTAGAATCGAACATAAGAAGTTGATTTTTTATACTTAAAGTGTTGGAATTTCAACAAGTGTTCCTGAGAGGAACATTTTGTTTGGTGTTTAGTAACTTCAATGATGACAGAAGTATAGCGTAGATAATTATCTTTGTAGATAGTGTTGTGTTTTTAAAACTCAGTTTAGAGGTTCAGATGTTGTGCATATTAAAATATATAAAAAATGTGGTCAATAAAATAGTGCCACATTTAAAAATGAAAAATATTTTCTTTATCTATTAATTAATATAATATACTTTTATAATAAATTTAAAGACACTTATTTAGATTTTGTGTCTTTTTTTTCATTAAACATACTCATCATGCTACTAAAAGTTTTTAATTCTTCAATATCTAGTTTCTGAGCTTCAAAATATATTTTTCTTAACAAACTGGAATGTTTAGACTGCTTTTCAGAATCACACGATGTTTCTAATTCAACATCTAATATGTCATATTTGTCCACTAGCTGACTATATTCTAGCACAGAATTGAATATATGATCTTTCTTCATATAAGCTTCTATACATTCGTCATCAAGTTCGATAGCTTTTGTATAGCATTTAAGGGCTTTTTTATATTTATTAATATTACAAAAAGCATCTCCTAATTGAAGATAAGCTTCTATACATTCTTTGTCTATTTTTAAAGCCTTTAAATAGTATTCGATAGCTTTTGTATATTTATGAGTACATAAAAATACATTTCCAAGTCCAATATAAGCTCTTATTTCTTGATTGTCAATTTCAATAGTTTTTTCATACCATTCAATAGCTTTTTCATATTTTTCCAATGCAAAATATGAAAATCCTAAATAATAATATAAATCTATATCATTTGAACCATCAGATAATAATTTTTTTGCATATGGTATGTAGTTTCGCCATAAGTCACTGCCATTTGATGTAGATAGTTTACGTTTCATTTCATCTTCTATTCGAGTTATATTACCAGAGTCTATAATATCATCATAGTTAACTTCTAAAGCATTTGCAATATTATTTAAAATATTTATATTTGGAATCCTTTTATCATTTTCATAATTATAGATGGCATTTTTTGAAAGTCCAGATTCATTCGCTAATTGCTCTTGAGTCCATCCTTTTAAAAGTCTATAATTTTTAATATTTTTTCCTATGCTATTGTTGTTCATTAATATCACTCCTCACATTAATTATACAACAAAATCCTACGTTTGTAAAAAATATTCCTACAAAAGGTTGAAAATAGTAAAAAATGGTATTATAATATAATCATACATAAATACAACAAATGTATGATTGTGTATGATTAATATAAAAAGGCTCTACAGACTTTGGCGAGCAGTAGAACCTTTTAAAGAGTTGATATAATCATCAACAAAGTTAATTTGATTATATCAGTCTCTCAGTAAAAAAACAAATAAAAAGGGAGATGTGTGTATGAGTAATGAAAAAAGAAATGAAGTGTTCACAAATGAACAATTGGGTACAAGTGTTAGAACGATAAGTTACGAAGATGGAAGCATAGGTATTAATGCTGAAGACACAGCAATAGGTTTTGGATGGTATCAAACTCAAAATAAGAACGGGAAACAGTATATCTCAATTAGATGGGAAACAATAAATAAATATTGTAAAGAATTTGGTTTCCCCAACAAACTGGGGAAAGATGATTACATACCAGAATCATTGTTTTACATGTTAGGAATGAAAGCTAAAAATGAAGCAGCATTAAAATTTCAAAAATGGTTAGCTACAGATGTAATAACAACTATCCGTAAACATGGAGCATATCTAACTGACACAAAGATAGAAGAAATACTATCTAATCCAGACACAATCATTAAATTAGCAACTGACTTAAAAAAAGAGAGAGAAAAGAGAAAAGTTTTAGAGGCAACAAATAATAAACAGCAACAAATCATAGGTGAACTTAAACCAAAAGCAGACTATACAGATTTGATACTTAGAAATAAAGGATTGGTAACCATAACTCAGATAGCTAAAGATTATGGCATGAGTGGTAAAGCTATGAATAAGAAATTACATGAACTAGGAATTCAGTTCAAACAGAGTGGACAATGGTTATTATATAGTGATTATCAAAGTAAAGGATATACTCATTCTGAAACAATAGATATTGTAAAGGCTGATGGAACTCCTGACATTAAAATGAATACTAAGTGGACTCAAAAAGGAAGATTGATGATATATAAGAAATTAAAATCTATTGGAGTATTACCTATTATAGAACTTGAAGAAGTTTGTTAGGTGAATGATATGAGAGATGAATTGAAAAGATTAATTGATTTATTGGATGATGGAGTTGTGGGTATAGTGTATTCTTTTGTAGCTGTATTTTTCAAGTAATTATATGGAAGGTAATTTAGAATAGAACTAGATTTAGTTAAATATATTGTTAAATAGTATGTATTATATATGTTAAAGTACTTTTATCTATAAATTAGTACTTTAACATACTTAAAATATACTTAAATATGTATAAGACAACTTAAATATGTTAATATATAAAATAAAGAATAAATTGTTTTTATATATTATAATAAATGTTTAATGAATGGAAGTGATAAAATGAATAGATTATTGGCAGAACAAGTTTTTAAGCCAGGTGCTTTTCCAGAATATACATATGTATCAAGAAAATCAACTGATTTAGGTATAGACTATGAACTTAGACTAAGACAAGCCTTAAAGGTTTCTGGTTATTTGACTTCTATAATTGGCCCATCTAAGATGGGTAAGACTGTTTTATGTGAAAAAGTTATAGCTTTAGAAAATCTTATAGAAATGTCGGGAGTAGATTTTAAAGATAGCGAAGATTTTTGGAACATTATAGGAGTGAAAGTGGGTTTATCTGTTAGCGGAGAATTTGGAGAGGTAAACCTAAAGGGAAATATGGAATCAAAAAAAGAAATTAATAAATCTGAAAAATTTGTATTAAATAAAGACAGAGTAATCGAATATTTTAAAGATAATGGACTAGTATTAGTGCTTGATGATTTTCATTATGCTTCAGAAGATGTTCAAATACATATAGCTCAGCAATTGAAAGATGCTATAAGAAAAGAGTTTAAAGCAATAGTAATATCACTTCCTCATAGAGCAGATGATGCTATAAGAAAAAATGCAGATTTGACAGGTAGGATTAACTCAATAAATATAGAACCTTGGAAGGAATCAGAGCTAGAACAAATTGCAATAAAAGGATTTCGAGAACTGGGTATAAATATTAAAAATGATATATCCAGAAAGATATCTATAGAAAGTTTAACTTCTCCTCAATTAATGCAGTATATATGTTTAAGCATATGCACATTAATAGATTCAGATACAGGAAATATTAAAGAAGTGCCAGAAGATGTTTTGGAAATAGCATATAAGTTTACAACTATAAATCTAAATTATAATGATGTTGTAAAAATACTAAAGGAAGGCCCTAATCCAAGAGGAAATAAGAGAAAGTTGTATAAAACTAATATAGATAAAGAACTAGATATATATGGATTAATAGTAGAATCTATAAGGAAAAATCCTCCTTTAGTTGGATTAACATTAGATGAACTTAAAAGAAGAATAGATGATTTAATTATATGTGATATAAAAAAACCAGATAAAAAAACCATTAGAGAATCACTTAATAAAATACAAAATATTATAACTGAAAAGGATGGTATTTATAAAGTACTAGAATGGAAGGATAATGTAGTTCATATTTTAGACCCATTATTTTTATTTTATCTGAGATGGGGAACATATTAATTAGAATGGGGTAAATTAAATTGAGTCAAAAAGTAGAATTAATTTCAAACTTACTTACTGAATTAGAAGCAATGAGTGATATAAGACTAATTAAAGAGTATATAGACAATATAGATAGTTTAAATATTCCTTTTAGCCAAACTGAAAAATCTGATATTGATAGATTATTGATGTATCAAGAAAATGATTTTTCTAATATGGCTACTAGAAAAAGTATCTTATCTGCTAAGTCTAGGTTAATAGCTTACTTAAGGTCATTGATAAATAACATTGCAAATAAAACTAATTTAAGTAATATGGGTGTATTTACTGAAGATGTCACCAAAATGATTATAAGAAATGTGCTGAGTAATTTTTATATGCATATATATGAAATGTATGAAGCTAATACTCATGGGAAGGCACATATAACTAAAGATAAATTAAATGATATAAAAATAGGAAACGAATATGATGTTCAAAGGATTTTATATTCAATTATAAAACCTATTTTTCCAGACTCAAGGGTAGAAGTCAGTGATGATACAGGAAATGCATCTATTAGATATGATATATTCATAGAGCAGTATGACTTAGTTATAGAAGTTAAGTGTTCTAGAGAATCTATGACTGAGAAGAAGTTAACAGAAGAAATAGGCTCAGATGGATTTCACTATAACTATAGGAACATATTTTTCTTTATATATGATAAAAATAGAGTTATAAAAAATAAAGTGGCATTTGTTAATACATATACTAGATGTGATGAAAATAAAAATATAGAAACAATAGTTATTCAACCTATAAATCTATAAATCAATTTAGGGTATTTTCATTTAAATCTACATGATAGACTACATAGAGGTGATTTAGGATAAAAGGAAGGTAATTTAGGTTACCTTCCTTTTGGAGAAGGTGAGATTGTGGTTAAAGATGTTAAGTTGAAGAAGGGTATGTGTAGAGAAGAAGTTAATAGGTTGTTGAAAGAACATGATGTTGATTTAGAGTTAGTTGATGAAATATATGGTGGGAATGGTTTTAATCATAAATGGAAATGTGAATGTGGAAATATAATAGAAAAAAGAATGTGGACAACAGTGAAAGATAAAGGTGCTTTAAGGTGTAATAAATGTAAATACAGTATTATTAAAGAGAAGCATAAAATAGAAATTCAAAAAGATTGTGATTATGAATACATAGATAGTTACTTTAAAGGTGATATATTAGAAAACGGGAAAATATCTAGAACAGTTTGTATTAAGATAAAACATAAGTATTGTAAAAGTGTATATATTGTTAGTGCAAATGCTTTTATAAATATGAAGCAAAGATGTTCAAAGTGTTGTGGTTCATATGAAAACAGTTTTGCACATTATATTGAAAAAGAGCTAGGTGAACCAATAGAAAAATATTGGGATTTTGAGAAAAATAAAGTTAGCCCTTATAATATATGGAAAAATACAAACTCTAAAAATTCTGAAAGAAAAGATATTAGAGTTTGGATTAAATGTATCAAAAAGGATTATCATGGAAGTTATCTGATAAGTTGTGACCATTTTGTTAAAGGAAATAGATGTCCTTATTGTAGAGGATTTAAGATTAGTCCAAAAGATTCTTTTGCTAAATATCATATAGATAATACAGATAAAGATTTCCTTATCAAATATTGGGATTATAATAAAAATAAAATTAATCCATATAAGTTAATGCCTAGCAATAAAACAAAAATTTGGATTATATGTCAGGAAAAAAAATATCATGGAAGTTATCTGATAAGTTGTGACCATTTTAAAATTGGAAAGAGATGCCCTTATTGTAGTGGAAAAAAAGTTAATTTTAAAGACTCATTTGGATATAATTATTTTGATATGGCTCAATCGTGGAGTTTAAGTAACAGTATAAGTCCATTTAAAGTAATGCAAACTAGTGGTAAGAAGTATAAATTTATATGTCCTAAATGTGGAAATGAATTTTTAAGAAGATTATCAGATGTAGGAGAAAGGGGATGTATATGTCCTAAATGTTCTAAAAGTAAAGGAGAAAAAAGAATAGAACAGTATCTTATAAATAATAATATTAAATATAAAGATGAAGTAAAGTTCAAATCTCTAGTTAGTAATTTAGGAAATCCTTTGAGATATGATTTTTATTTAATGGATTTTAATATCTTGATAGAGTATGATGGAGAATTTCATTTTAAGGAGTATTTTGAAGGTCAAAATTTTAATAAAAACTTATTACACGACGAAATGAAAAATGATTATGCTAAAGAAAAAAACATAAAACTTATAAGAATTCCTTATTGGGATTTTGATAATATAGAAGATATATTAGATAAAGAAATAGGAAGTCTACTTTAAGTAGGCTTTTTATTATATTAATTAAAGGAGATGATAATATGAAAATAACATTAGAATTTGATAATATAAAAGAATACAAAGAATTTATAAATATAAATAAGTCTGTAAAAAATAAAAATGAAGAAGTTATGATATGTGATAAAAAAGGTTTGATTATTTTAAATGGGGAAATAAATATATAAATAAAGGGATTTATTATGTATAAACCCTTTATATGTATTAGATATTTTGAACATCACTCTGTTCAACAGCTTTTAATTGAATATTATGACAAGTTGAACAAGTAAAGACTTTGACACCTATCCCAGCATCAGTATAAATTAAATTATCTTTAATATTATAACAACCAAGAAAGAAAAAATTACCCTTTGGGGGGTTATTTATTTCAAAAGTATCTGCTCCACAAAATGGACATTTAGACATAAGAATCCCCTCCTTGAATTAATAGTAGCACAATTTTATGTGTAGTGGTACAAAAATAAACTACTTTCATAGAGTAAATGATGTCGTGGAAATAGGAGTTTTGGCTTCTATTTCCTTTTGTAGTATAAATTTTCCTTTAGACTTGATATAATTGAAGTATCAGAATAGGGGGGAGATATTATGTTTAAGAAGATATTATTAATTTGGATTATAAGTATATTAGGGTTTGGTATTGTGGGATGTAGTGATAGCAATGAAGATACAAATGAAGATATTTATTACTCAGAAAAAAAAATGCATTATAATCCAAATGAAAATGCTTTTAAGGATGGAATAGCAAGAGTTAAACTAAATGGGAAATATGGATATATAGATAAAAAGGGTAATACTGTAATAGAACCAGAATTTGATTATCTTGGATATTTTTTCGATGGATTAGCTGTTTGTCAATTTGGAACTGGAGATAATGAAAAATATGGATATATAAATGAAAAGGGAGACATAGTTATTAATCCTCAATATGATTTAGCATTAGATTTTAGTGAAGGTCTTGCTGTAGTTGAATTAGATGGAAAAGATAAGTATATAGATACAAAAGGTGAAGTTGTAATAAACATTGAAGCTGAATACTTGTCTAAGTTTAGTGATGGATTGGCTGAGATTAGAATAAATAATAAATATGGTTTTATAAATAAAGAAGGTAAAATTGTAATAGAACCTAAATATGAATCAGTAGACCATTTTTATGAAGGTTTAGCTGCCGTAAAAATAAACGATAAAGAAGGTTGTATTGATAAAGAAGGAAATTTTATAATAGAACCGAAGTATGACTCTTTAATGAGTTTTTATGGTGCTTTAGCTTCTGCATACAAAGAGGGTTCATACTTTACTATAGATAAAAATGAAAATGTCATTGCAAAAGAGTCATTACGAAGACCATATACTAAATCAGAGAATTTATTTGTATTTCAAAGTAAAAACAATAAATATGGAGCAATAAATAGAGAAGGAAAAGTAATTATTAAACCTCAATTTCAAAAATTATATAACTTCAGTGAAGATTTAGCTGTAGTTAATATTGGAGATAAATATGGATATATAGATAAAACAGGCAAGATAGTTATTAAACCTCAATTTGAAAGTGCATGTGCGTTTAAAGAAGGATTGGCATTTGTATGTATAAATGATAAATGGGGAGTTATAAACAAGAATGGTGAAATAGTTATTAAACCTAAATATGAAGATATAGCTAGAGTATATAGTTAAATTATTAAGACAGTCAATTGACTGTCTTTTTTATGTAAAAAAAGGAGTGTGATTTAATGTCAGAGTTTAAAATCAGAACTAGTATTGAATTAGATGATGAAAAAGCTAAAAAGCAACTGGCTACTTTGCAGGAATCAACTAAAGGAAAACCTATTAAATTAGATGTACAGATGAACGCTTCATCTTTAAATAATTTAAAACAATTGGAAGCAGTATTAACTAAAATTAATGCTTTAAGTGCAAAGACTCAAAATAGTTTATTTGGAGGAAAGTCATTTAATAATTCTGGTATAAGTAAAGCTTCTAGCCAATTTGCTAAATTACAAAGAGATGCTACGAATTTACAAAGTAAATTAGCTTCATTAGGAAAATCTGGGTATGTAGATACATCTAAGTTAAAAGCATTATCGGGTGATTTAAAAAAAATACAAAATTTAAATTTTAAAAATATGAATAGTAGTGGAATGAACGCTGCTATATCAGGGATGGAATCATTAAAAAATAAATATAAAGAGTTAGAATCAGCTACTAAACAATCTAAATTCAATGCTAAGTTTGATATAAATACATCAAAAACACAAGCTGATTTGGATAGATTAAGACAAAAGGCATTAGAATTAGGTCAATCAACTTCTGGAATTGATAAGCTTGAAGCTAAATTAAAAGAACTTTCTAATTTACCAATGGATAAAAAAGCTAATGAATTAGCTAGAATAAAATCTCAAATAAGTGGTATGAAATCTAGTTTTTCTGGATTAAATACTAGTCTAAAAACTACAAATGGATTTTTCCAAAATTTATATTCTAGTATGAGTACCTTTACTCTTGGAAACATGATTGGTATGGGTATGATGAGTTTTGCTAGAAATATAAAAACTACCATTGTTGAATTAGATAGTAGCTTTAGAGATTTGATGAAAGTTGCTCCAGATAATTTTCGAGGAACAACAGAGGATTTAAATTCACTTAGAGACTCAGCTATTGAAGCTGGAATAAGTGTAGCTCGTTCAAGTACCGATATAATACAAGGAACTGCGAAAGCCCTTCAAACTGGTATAAAAGATGTGAATGATGCTATGGAATATGCTACAAAGTCAGCACAGTTTGCAAATGTAGCAGACTTGTCACAGGAAGATTCTAATACATATTTGACATCAATAATGTCAGCATATGGTGGTGTAGCTAATAGTTTAAAACCTCTTCGTACTGAATTACAAGGTGCAGGAAAAGATTACAATAATCTAACAAAGTTCTCAGACCTTGCCAATTATGCAGGAAATAATTTTGCTGTCACAACTGGGGATATAGGTTCAGCATTACAAAGAAGTGCAAGTGTATTAGCTGGATTTGGAACTTCAATGGAAGATTCAATTGCATTAGTAGTTGGAATGCAGGAAAGTACACAAAATGCAGAAAAGACAGGTACAGCTTTAAAAAGTATTGCAGTGAACCTAGCGGGAGTAAAGGCTTCAGCCAAAGAAGGAACTTTAGAGGCTAATAAAACAAATAAAGCCTTCAAACAACTAGCAAATATAGATATTTGGAATAAACAGACTGGTGAAATAAAAGGAACAATGGATGTTCTAGGGGAGCTAAATACAAAGTGGAAAGACCTTAATGATGACCAAAGAAATGGTATCGCTGAGGCAGCAGCTAAACTTTTGGCGTGTTAAACAGAAATGTTTAATATTATAAGGGGGCAAAATCGGTGAAGGCTGAAATGTTACCACCGAGGTAAATTAAAAAATTAAAGGATTTTAATCACCGTAACGCATAGGAAATGAACCTATGCTATTTTTATGTCTAAAATAGTATAGAATATAATTTTCCCACGAGTGTCCTCCATCTTAACAAGTAATGTTGAAGATGAAAATGTATGCTGAACTTGCATGAATAAGAAGTGTAAGAACATAAGGATAAAAAGCCTTATGGATAACAAAATTGGGAAAATATCACATAAATAGTTTTGTTGCTTTAATGAACAACTGGAAAAACGTTATAGCTTATCAGGAACAGTATAAACAGGGGTTAATGGTAGGTTCAAGTGACAAGGAAAATAAAAGATTCGTAGATAGTGCAGAAGGAAAGATGATACAACTATCTGAAGGATTAAAGAAATTAGTAACAACAACAATATCTACTGATATGTTTAAAGGAGTATTAGATGTTGCTATTTCCTTTGTAAATGTTTTAGATAAAATTGTCAGTGGATTTGAAAAAATAGGAATGAGTATTCCTTTGGCTGTAGGTACAATTGGTGGACTATTTGCAACGATTAAAGGATTAGGCACAACAGGAGCAATACCTAATTACTTTGCCAACACTATGAATAAATTAATGCCCGTAACAACTAAAAGCATTAAAGATGGTGAAAGCGCAATAAAATCGTATGCCAATTCTCAAGCTAGATTAAATGATTATCAAAAAAGGGGTTTATTACCAATTGTAAACTACAATAAAAAAATAGAAGGAGTATCAGATAGCTATAAGAAATTTTCTTCCAATATTGAAAGAACAGTATTAGCAAATAATAAAATGAATCAAACTTCATTAAAAGGAGTTAAGGCCAGTAAAGAAACTGCTAATGCTATGAAACAAAATGCACGTTCTCTCTATATGATGAATTCTGCGTCTAAAGATATTGATAAACTTAACAATGGCACTAAAAGAAATCTACCAATTGTCAATTATAATAAAGATACAGGTAAAGTGATAAGTGATTACAATAAATTATATACTAGTAGTCAAAAAGTTGTCTCAGTGAATAATAAAGTAAATGAATCTTCAATGAAGGGAATTAAGGCTAGTAAGGAAACTTCCAATTCAATGAAACAAAGTGCCGAAGCTATGAAACAGAATGCTGATGCAAGAAAAGAAAGTATCCGTTCGCTTTATGCAGTTAATTCAGCATCTAAAAAAACAGGTGAAAGTGCTAATTCAGCTTCAAAAGGTGTAAATGAACTTAATGATGGAATGAAAAGAAGTATGGTTGGTAGTTTACTTGCAAATACAGGTGTAACTTTATTAAATGGTGCATTTTTAGGACTTGCAACAGCAGGTATATCTACTGCTGTAAAGATGATAGATGAATACGTCCGTAGAAATGAAATAGCTAAAGAACAAGCAGAAGAAAGAATTCAAGTTACTCAAGATGAAATAAATGAATATAAGAGTCAAAAAGATGGTCTAAAAAGTATTCAAAAAGAATATGACACATTGTATAATAAATCAAATAAGACCCCAGAAGAATTAGAAAGGTATAAAGCATTAACAAAAGAAATAGCAGAACTGATGCCTGAACTGGTTGTAGGAACTGATAGTGATGGAAACGCTATTTTAAATATGCGTGGAGATGTTAGTGACTTAATTTCTGATTTAGATGAAGCTATAGCTAGAAAAGAAGCTCTAATGGCTGGTGATAAAGAAGAGGCTGGTAAAATTGCATTAGACGAATTAAATGAGAAGGATACTGGAAAAGTTAGAAAACAAGGTGTCAATGGATTCTTTGACCAAGTAGTTAATTATAAAGATGCAAAAGAGAAACTTGCAGGTATTCAAAATGAAACGAATTCAAAAATTGTAGAGACTGAATCAAAGATGAATAAAGCTCTCTTAATGGCTCAAACTGAAAATGATGGGCAGAGAGAAAAAGCGTTAGCAGAATATCGAAAATACTATGAAGAAAGACAAAAAATAGTTGATAGTGGAGAAAGTGAATATCAAAGTAAACTTAATGAAATTCAGAAAACATCGAATGAAGCAGGAGCAGGAATATTTGCTGGTATAAAATCTGATATTTCATTTTCTGATTTTACTTCAAAAATTCAAAGTGAAATACTATCTCTTCAAGGTTCATTAGATTTTTCTGATTTTACAAGAGAGGAATTTCCAAAAGTACAAAATGCAATAATGGCATTGGGTTCATCTGGAATTGATTTATCAAATTTTAAAAAATCATTAGATGAAACAAATAAAGCTTTTCAAAGTGGTCAAATTAGTGTTGGAGATTATAATAAAAAGATAGATGAATTAGCTAAGTTAGCATCTGATGGTACTGGTTATGATGTTGATTTTTGGAAAGATATGCTTGATGGAATAACGCAGGGTTCGTATGAAGCTTCAAGAGGAGTAGAATCCTTTTTAAAATCTTTTAATAAAACAGATAACGATTTAAGAAATGGCGATTCTATGGCTAAAACACTTAAACGTCAATTTGAAACAGTTAATACTAGTTTAGGTGAAATAGCATCCCCTACAATAACAACTGATGTAGTTCTAAAAATGTCAGAAGATAAAGATATGCCTTCTGAAATAAGGAGTCTTTTAGGTGAGTTTGCAGACGACCAAGAAATTACTCCATTTGAACAAACGATGGCTATAAAAGTAATGCTTGCTTTTCAACAAGGAGATACTAAAGAAGCAAGACAAGCATTAGAAAAAATTAATGAAGAATTAAACAAAGAAGGATTAGAACCTATCAACATAGATGCTTTATTTAATGATAAAGAAGCTGTTGAAGAAATAGGAGCTTTTGAAGCTAGATTAAATCAATTTAAAGATAAAGATATTGCTATTAAAATAAAAGATAATACTAATATAAAATCTGTTAAAGAGTTAGATATTCTTGATGAGCAATTAAACAAATTTAAAGATAAAGATACTAAATTAAATTTTATAGCTGATTGTGGTCAAGCATTTGAAGGTGTTAATTCTTTAGATGAAGCTATAAAAAATATTCCACTTAAAAATCTTGTAAAATATGATATAGATGTTAGTAATGATAAAAAACTTCAACAAATGAAAAATGACTATGAGTCCTTACCTAAAGATGTAAAATATATAATTGATACTGAAGTCATTGGTCAAGAACACATAGGCAAAGTCAAAGATATGATAGAAAAACTTCCTACAAATAGAGAAATGACTCTCAAATTTATGGAAGAAAATAAAGATGTAATTGAAGATGCAAAAGACTATCAAGATATCCTTGATAATCTTGCTAAAAATCCTGATGTAGCATTGAAATACGGAATAAAAATAGAAGGTATAGAAGAGTTTGAAAAAGTGAAAGGATTATTTGATAGTATAACAGATAAGAATTTACAGAAAAAATTTGCAAATTTTTCTATACAGTATCCAGATAATATTGATGTTATAAAGTCTTTATTTGATAATGCACCATCTGGTAAAAAAGAAGCTACTTTAAGTTTCATGATAGAAAATGCAGATAAACTTCAAATGGTGCAAGAATTATTTGATAAAACTCCAGACGAGCAAAAAGAAGCTGTTATTAATTTTATAGTAAACAACTTAGACCAACTTGAAAAAGCTAAAAATGTACAAGAATTTATAAGCAATTTACCTCCAGAAATAAAGAAACAGCTAGGAATAGAAGTTGAAGGAGGAGAAAATGCAGAAAAACTTCAAATGATTCAAGAATTATTTGATAAAGTTCCAGATGAGACAAGAAATAAAGTTGTTAACTTTGCTGTAGAAAACGCAGATGAACTTGAGAGAGTTACAAAATTATATGAATCAACACCAGATGAACAAAAAAATCAAGTTCTTAATTTTATGTTAAATAATGAAGATAAGTTATATTTAATAGAACAACTTTATAATGATTTCCCTGAAAGTAAGGACATTATAGCTAATCTTATAGTAAATAATCCAGATGCATTAGATGAAGTTGAGAATTTAAATGCTTTAGACCTAGATAAAGATGTAAAAATAAATATAATAAAATCACTAGCTAATGGAGATATTAATTCATTAATTGCTGAAATCGAAAAATTGCCTCCTGAAAAACAAGTTGAAGTAATAGCCACAGTTGAAGGAGCTATTGCTGGGATAGATAGTGTTGATAAAAAAACACTAAGAGATAAATGGGCTAAACTGAAAGCGAATAATTCTGCTGCATTAGCTACAATCCGTCAGACTGAAAATAAAAAACTAAGTGATAAGAGTTTTACAATAACAGCACATCTTCGTACCGTAGGAACTCTTGGAGGAATTGCTTCTCAATTTGCCAATAATATATTAGACGGATTAAATAGTAATAGAAAAAGTGTTAAAACATCATTAGAAACACCACAACCAATTCCAGCAAATCTATCCCAACCTAGAACATCAGAACCAGTACCAATAAGTGACGAAACTCCTGTAACAAAACCATCCTTATTTTCAAGAGCAGTATCAAGAGCAACAGCACCAATAAAAGCTCTTAAAACATTAACTCAAGACACTCCAATAGATAAAAATTTTGATGCTATTATAAAATATGAAATAGAGTTATTTAAAGAATTAGAGAACCAACTTTCAAAAGTAACAAATGAACTATCATTGCTAGATAAGCAAATGAAAAATGCTACTAATGAGCAGAAACTCAATTATCTTAAAAAACAAAATGAACTATATAAAGAGCAGGAAAGACTTTTAAATAGAAAAGAATCTCTTACAAAAGATGAAGCAAATAGATTTAAAAAGGTATTGAGTGACAAAGGTTTCAAATTTAATTCTGATGGAAACATGACAAATTATGAAGAGTTAGCTATAAAAAAAGAAAAAGAATTAGCTAAACTTGAAGCAGAGGCAAATAAAGAGAAAGCATCTGATAAGACTAAGAAGAAATATGAAGATGCTAAAAAAGTTTGGGATGAAACTAAGAAATATCGTGATGAATATTTAGATATCATGTTTACTGAACTACCAAAAGTAGTTGAAGAAAAACAAGAAGTAGTAAATGCCACAAAGGATATAGCAAAAGCAGAACGAGAATTAAGAAATGAGGCTTGGAAACTTCACAAAGAATCTGAATGGACATCTATGAATAGAGATGTTGAAGAAGTTAATAATCAGCTTGAATTGTTAGATGTACTGATGGGAAGTGCTTTTGGAGTTGAAAAAAATGATTTACTTCAACAAAAACTAGATTTATTAGAAAAACAGAAAAAAGAAATGAGTGAAACTACAGCTTACATGAAACAAAGTCAAAATGAAATAAAGGGTAAACTTCAAGGTTTTGGATTTCAATTTAGAGATGATGGTACAATAACTAACTACATTCAACAACTAGACAAGTTATTCCAAAGTAATGATAACTTTGATGAAGCGAAAGAATTAGTTGATGCATACCTAGATTTAATGATGGATAAAATTCCTGATGCTGAAAAAGAAATGGCTAAGTTAGATGCTACAATTAAAGCAGCATTAAAAGAAAAGTTAGAAACTACTAAAGAAATAGAAGATGAGATAACTAAAGTTTATGAAAAGCAAATTGAAGAACGTAAGAAACAGATAGATGATGAGCTTAAAAAACGTCTTGATGCACTTAATAAAGAAAAAGAAGCCTACAATAAAGCTAGAGATAAAGCAGATTATCAGCGTGATTATGATGATAAATCAAAAGAAATAGAGGAACTTCAAAAGAAATTAGATATTGCTGAAAGAGATAGTTCACTATCAGGACAAAAGAAAATACAGGAATTAAGAAAAGAATTAGAAGAGGCTAAGAGAGCATTAGAAGATTTAGTTCAAGACCAGATTGATAAAGATGTAAATGATATGTATGATGATGAAAGTGATAGACTCCAAGATGAAGCAGATAAGGCTAAAGAAGATTTGGATAATAAGTATACTAAAGAAGAATTAGCTAGATTAATCAAAGAAGCATTAAATACAGGATTATTTACAGATATAAATGGTGAGGTTCATGATTTACAACAAACATTGCTTGATTTTGCTGATAAGTATGGTTATGGATTAGGGGCTACAGGGGCTATTATAAAAAGTGAATTAGTTGGTAACCTTGAAATTGCTAAAAAAGTAATGGAGGATATGTTAGATATTCAAGATAAATTAGGTGTTGGTGAATATAGCAATTATTCAGTACCTAGAGGTCGTAGTTATCAACCTCAGCAATCTAATCAAAATCAATTTAATTACAATGCTCCATTAGTTAGTGTACAAGGTACTATGAATAGGGATATATTAAAAGAAGTAGAAAAAATGATTAAAAAGTCACAAGATGAACTTGCTAAAGAGATAATAAGAAAAACTAAATATTAAAATATTATGAAAATATATGTTATAATGTAGTTACCACAATATCTCATTGTTGTTCGCATGTATTAAAAGAGTCACTGGAAAATTCTAGTGATTCTTTTTGTTTAGTATGATAGAATATAATTACCATTCCGAACGCTCTTATAAAAAGAGTATTATTATATCATAAAGAAGTCATTCTATTTCAGGATGGCTTTTTTATTTTAACAAAATTATCTGATGATAATAATGACAATATTGACTATAATGACAATATTGGAGTATAATAAAAGTAAGGAATTTAATCTACTTAATACAAAGAGTGATTGCTTCCTTAAAGTTAATTAAAAATCAATTTATCTTTTGAAACCACTCTTATTGGCCTTTGAGTGGTTTTTTGCTTTATCATATATGTAACAAGCTATTAAACTTGATACAATATTTAGGCAAACATTAAACACTACTGTTTCCATAAATTCACCTCCCCATAAAAAAATAAAGTGAGGCTCACCTCCTTCCTTTGAAGAAGTAGGCTAAATATAGAAACAACCACTCTTAGCACTTTCGATTTATAATTCCTTACTATAACAAATTATACCATAATTTAACAACTAATAAAATATTTTAGTCCATCATTAATGGTGGGCTTTTTTAATATAAAGAAGGTGATAAAACATGAATTTTAATGTGAATCTCAAACAAATCCAAAGAGAGTATAATATAACCCTCCATAAAGTTAACAAAGAAATTCTAGGCGAAATCCCAATAGAATTTATAGATAGTTTAACTCGTAGCATTGATGGTACAGATGAAATTCAATTTACCATACCAAAATTTATAACAAATCGCTTTTCATTTCAAAAAATAATAAATCCATTATATTATGAAGTAAGTAACGAACGATTTATATGTGTAGACAATAAAGAATATTTTGTAATAAAAGAAATAAAAGAAGATGGATATAAGAATAAAGTTATTAGAGCAACATCAGCAGAAGTTAAACTGGGTAAGATAAATTTAAACATTGAAGATATGGGGCTACAGCTATTTACAGAAGATAAGGACGCTGGAATAATAAGTCTCAATGATTATATGAAAGAAGAAACTGGATGGACTTTAGGCAATGTAGATGATTCAATAGGTTATGAAACTACTGAGACAGGAGAAAAAAGAGAGAAAGTAAGGTGGCAAGAAAGTGTAGATAGTAATTGGCATGATTTTTTAATTAATGATATTAAAGAGGAATTTGGATGTGTAGTTCAGTTTGATACATATAACAAAAAAGTACACTTATATGATGTAGATAGCTTTGGAGACAATATAGAATTAGTATTATCCTATGATAACTATATAAAATCACATGAAAAGACTAGAAATTCAGATGAAATAGTCACTAGAATGACATTAGTTGGAAATGAAGAGATGGACATCATTGGAGCTACTGTAACAGGATATAAATATATTGAAAACTACTCTTATTTTTTAGAGAATGGTGAAATGAGTACAGGCTTAGTGAATGCAATACTTAAATATAATGAGATGATTAAGTTAAGAGAAGTTGAGTGGTTAAAATTAATAGATGAGAAGAATAAAAAGAAAAAAGAATTAAGGGACAATAAAAATAAACTACAAGTAATCTATTCTACCATCAATGCACTATATAGTATTAAAAAGACATATGAGACAAATAAAGATACTGCTAATGCTGCCAAAGTAGCAGCAGATATAACTAAGAATAATGATGAAAAAGTAATACTTGAAGTAACTATAAAAAATTTAGAACAACAAGTATTAGAATTAGAAGACAGTATAAAGCAAATAAACATATTGTGTAAGAGAGAAACAGCAACTAATGAAAATGGACTATTAATTTTTAATGAAATATTACTAGAAGAATTAAAAGAATTTATTTATTGTGATACTTATACGAATGATTCATTTTTGGAGGTTGAAGACTTAATTAAAACAGGTAAAAGAGAGTTAGAACTTAAATGTAGACCAACTATTGATTGGACAATAGACTCTGTTAATTTTTTAAGTAGAATTATTAATATGGAGTTTAGACAACATTGGAATGGATCATTAGGTGTAGGAGACATAATTATATTTTATGATAGAAATGAAAATACTGAAGATATAATATATTTTGTTGGATATACACAAAACTTTAAAGATGGAAGTTTAAATTTAGATTTATCTAATAAGAAATTAAAGGAAGATAATACAAGAACTATTTCTGATTATTTAACTAAATCAAAACATACTATGGATTCAGTTAATAAGAAAAAGTACTTACTCAATAGACAAAAATTCAATAGAATGAATGTCCCAGAAAGTGTGGTGTTCTAATGGCAATATATGATAATAGTTATACACTAAGTTATATAAGAATAACAGGATGTATAGTGACTTATAATGAAGAGGTTTATACTGTACAAGATGAATCAACAAATAGAAAGTATATATACTGGAATGTAGATAATCCTTATAAACTTGAAACTTCTAACTTGATGCTAGATAGAAGTAATAAAAGGTTTTTAATAGTTATAAATGATAATGGAATTCATACTGAAGTACCTAATGATAGTGATATATTTAGTATAAGTTATGATGGAGATGCAAAGAAAAATATTCAAAAGGATATTTATGCATTATATGAGACAGATAAAGAATTTGGAGATAGATTTATAGTTGTAGAAAAAGATATAGATGGTATACATCAGACAGTTGGAGCTATACAAGAAGATGCTAAAAACATAAAAGAAAATATCTCAGTCATAGACCAAAAAGCAGATAACATAAATATATTTGTAAAGGAAGTAACTAAAAATTTTAATGATTCTAATGAGATTACTAAGTTAAGAGAAGATACAAATAAACTTATAATTAAGCTTAATTCTGATTTAGGATTATTTAATTCTAATATCAATGAATATTTTAGAGATGATGAAGTTACAGATATTGAAAAAGCTCAAATAGAAACTGAAATAAACTTATTGAATACAGATAAAACAAGTTTATATACTCAGGTTCAAAAAATAATTGATAGATGTCAGTCAAATAATGATAGTACAAGTATTGCTGCAATTAACAGTTCTAAAACAGCTTTAGACAATGCACATAATAATCTTAAAACAATAATAAATTCAGTTATATCTGATAATATAATCACTCCTTCAGATGTAATTCTAGTTACAAATGGATTTGCAAAATATAATTTAAAGGTTAATGAACTAAAAAATACCCTTGATGGAGTATTCCTTAAAGGCTTGGGTGGAAGTGTTTCAGAAGAATTTGCACAAATAAATGCTACTGCAAAAGAAATTAAATTAGAAGTTGCGAAAGTTGATGGGGCAACTAAAACAAATGCTGCTGAAATTAAATTAACTAAAGATGATATAACTATGATGGTCACTAGAGATTCAAGTAATGCGATTATAGGAATTAAACCCGATAAAATTGAATTTGGATTCAATGATATATCAAATTATGTTGAGATAGACAGGAGCGGTCTAACAGTAAATCAAGGAGCTATAGCATGTGATATATTAACTACTCCATCTGGTCATGAACCAATAATACGATTATTTGGGAGTAGTAGGTCTGGATTTGCAATAGATGCAAGACAATCAGATGGTGCTAGTCAAGCATCAGCTATAAGACTTAAATATGATAGTAATAATTATTTTTGGGTAGGATATGATACGGCTGAAATATATGTTGATGGAGAAGAACATCTTATAGTTGAAAGGGATGATACGTTTGTAAGATGTGGAGGAGCTACTTTTACATTTACAAATGGAGATAGTTTAGGTGTAGGATATTCATTTTATCCAGAGCGTTCATCAACTGATTTAGGTTGTGAGCGTTATAAGTGGAGATATTTATATGCTCGTTCTACTCTGAGTGAATCTGATAAAAAGTTTAAAGAGAATATAGTATACATAAAAGATATTAAGAATAGAACTCGTTCAAGTATCACGCCAACACCATTTTTAGATTTTATAAAGGATGAGTTTAAACCAGCAACGTTTGACTATATAGCAGAAAAAGATGGAACAATTGCAGATAGTCAAATAGGGTTTATAGCTAATGATTTTAAAGATAGTTATGTTGGAAAAACATTTCTATATGATTTTGGAGAAGAAAATGGATTAATGTTTAGCCCATCTGGTTATACAACTGTTGTAGCAACTGCACTTCAAGAAGAGATACAAAAGAGAGAAGAATTAGAGGTTTTAGTTAGTGAATTACATGAGAAAGTTAATAAATTAGGAGGAGAGTAAAATGGAAGTAAATATACAAAATGCATATACAATAGCGGTAGAAGAAATAAAGAATTTACATAGTGAGCTTATATTACATAAAGCACTTAATATGCAACAACAAGAAGAAATAAATAATCTTAAAAAAGAGTTAGAAGAGTTAAAGCAAAATAAAAATAAAGAACAATAGGATGTGATACTTTTGAAAAATTACGAAGTAAAAAGTCATACCATAGAGGTTGATTTCAGTAACTATAGAATAAATAAAAGATTACTAGACTACTTTATTTATAACGAAAATGATGTGAAAACTGCTTATATTAAAGCAATCTTAAAAAATGAAGATAGGATAATAGACTTATCTAATTATGATAGAGTGCTTATCGACATTACTAAAAGTGATGGCTTTAAGGTCAACGATGAATGTAAAATTGTAGATGCAGAAAATGGTGTTGTGGAAATAGAACTTAGCAGACAAGCACTTGCAAGTATTGGTATAAATACATTTCAATTATCTCTTGTAAAAAATGGGGTTCGATTAAATACTACGAATCTTTTCTATAGAGTTGAAGAATCAATGATAAATGATGATGATATTGTTTCAACAGATGAATATGGAGTGTTGCTAGTAATAATATCTCAAGCTGAGGAAATAATAAAAAATAACAAAGAGTTGACTAAAAGAGTTGAACAACTTGAAATAACTATTCTGGGAAATGAAGAAGTTAGAGATAAAGCAGAACAAATTAGAATTTATAATGAAGACTTAAGAAATATACAAGAAGATGATAGAGAGTTTAATGAATTAACACGTCAAAATCAAGAAGAAAATCGTGAAAAATCTATTCAAAACATGCAAATCCAAGTTGATGATAAATTAACTGATTGTCAACTTCAACTTGATGAAATGATAGATGAAAAGTCTAAAGAAATAGATAATATAGTTGATGATAAAATGCTTGATGTACAAGCTCAGACAGATAAGAAGTTTCAAGACTTAGATGTTAGAACAGAAAACACTTTTAATTATTATGATAAAACATTTGAAGATAAGCTTACAGATAATCAAGAGCAAATAGATTATAAGCTTGATGAAGTAAATCAGGTTATATCTGATGTTGAAGATTGTATTGATGAAAGTACTAAAAAATTAGATACAAAAATAAAAGAAGTAGATGACAAAATAGTAGAAGTAAATACTGCTAAAACAGATATGACAACTACTGTTAGTAATAAAATAACTGAATTTGAGAATAGATTTGGTGAATTAGAAAGTCTTGATGCTAGAGGAGAATTAATACAATCCAGAGAAACAATTGATGGTACTGTAAAGGATACTCTAAAAGAAAGATTAACATACGATTTTGAAAAAGTTAATGAGAAAATAGCAGAGATGACTTCCGCTGCAACTAATGTGGCATTTAGTAAGTCTTATATTGAATCTGATTGGGTATCTGATGGAGAATACTTTAAACTTACAGTTAACCATAATCTTGTTACAGAGAATATATTTGTAGCGATACTGGATGAAGTAACTAAGAAGAGTATGACTAATTCTTATACTGTAGTGGATTCTAATACAATAGAAATTTTCAATGAAAGTAATATAGATGTAAAAGTGACTGTTGTAAATGGTAATACAAATAAAGAAGTTATAACGGCTACAATAAATGATAATATAACAACACTAGATAGTACATATTCTAGTGTTAAAATTGATGCAAAATTTGATGATAACATAGCAAAAATAAATGAAAATAAAGCAAATATAACTTCTAATTTAGAAAAGATAAATTTGATACAAGATAAAATAGGTTCAAGTGAGTTAACTACAGTATCTAAAAATATATCTGATGCAGTAAATGAATTAGATGCTAGTGTAAAAGCTCTTGAAACTGGCGGAAATGTAAAAGAGCAAATAGACTCTTTGAAATCTAAGTATGATACCTTGTCTAATAAGGTTTTAGATATATTAATTTATTTGGAACTTGAATCTGGAACAGTAGACGAAGTAGGGCAATGGTATGATAATTTAACAGATTCAAAAGGTATTTTATCAATTGATGGATTGAGGTTAGATACAGATAGAAGAAGAATATTTGGTAATGAAGGGAATGTTATTTTTAATAAAATAGACATTCCTTTTTCTTGTTATAAGGTCAAATACATACATGAACTAGATGATAATTTTATAGAAACTATTTCAAACACTAGTACAGAGATTGGAACAAATGTCATAGAGCTTGAAAAGTATTCTTATGAAGTTAAATAGAAAGGAATGATTTAATGAAAGAAAATAAAATCTTACAACGTGGAAGATATTTAGATACAGATATATATTTTAATGAGTTTGACAAAGATTTTGATAATTATGATTTTGTAGAAATGGTAGCAAGTTCAAGTGGTGGTTATACTTTTGGTATAAAGAATGACAGAACTATATATGTATGTGGGATAAATTCTAGTGGACAGTTAGGATTGGGACATAACGACTATGTAAAACTATTTACAAGATTAGATATTGATAATGTGAAAAAGGTTTCTTCTTATTCTAGTCATTCATTTATACTAAAAAATGATGGCACATTATATTCGTGTGGTTATAATGGTAATGGTCAGTTAGGATTAGGTGATAAAGTTAATAAAACTGTATTCACGAAAGTTGATATAGACAATGTTAAAGATGTAGAATGTGGAAGCACTCATACATTTATATTAAAAGAAGATGGAACTGTATATTCATGTGGTATCAATTCTAGTGGGCAGTTAGGGTTAGGAGACACTACTGATAGAGAATTGTTTACAAAGGTTAATATAGATAATGTAAAAAATATATATTGTGGTTCTGCACATGTTTTCATAATAAAAAATGATGCTACAATTTGGGCATGTGGGCTGAATAATTATGGGCAATTAGGTTTAAATGATAAGGTTAATAGAAATGTATTTACTAAGGTTGATATTGATAATGTTAAAAATATTGCTTGTGGTGGGACAAATACATTCATATTAAAAAACGATAATACTTTATGGTGTGTAGGAGAAAATAATAAAGGACAATTAGGATTAGGAGATAACACTAATAGAAATGGGTTAGTAAAGGTTAATATTGATAATGTTAGAGATGTCATATGTTCATATCAAAATACATTCATAATAAAAACTGATGGTTCGGTTTTATCTACTGGTTATAACTATTTTGGACAATTAGGATTAGGAGATAAAGTTGATAAAAAAATATTTACTAAAGTTGATGTAGATAACGTAAAGAACTTATATTGTGGTAATACTCATACTTTTATAATAAGAGAAGATAATAAATTATTATTTGCTGGTTCTAATAATTTTGGGCAATTAGGATGCCAACACTTTATAAAAAATACAGATAATTTTACAACTTTTACAGAATATAAAAATAATGATTATAAAGGATTTAGTAAAAGTGTAAATATAAATGGAGATACATATTTATTAAAAGACAGTGGCGAATATTTAATGATAAATAAAAATGATAAAGTAATGAGTAATGGATATTATGTTTTTGTATTAAAAAAAGATGGGACTTTATTTGGAGTAGGTGATAACAATAATGGACAATTAGGATTAGGTCACAAAGATGATATTAGTACTTTTGCTAAAATAGACATTGATAATATAAAGGATATTGGTTGTGGGACTAGCCATGTTCTTATATTAAAGAATGATGGAACAGTATGGGGTACAGGTGCTAGTAATAGAGGGCAACTAGGCTTAGGTGATACTACTCAAAGAAGCGTATTTACTAAGATTGATGTAGATAATGTTAAAAAAATTAGTTGTGGATTAGCATTTACATTTATATTAAAAAATGATGGAACTTTATATTCCTGTGGAATGAATAGTGATGGTCAATTAGGTTTGGGGGATACTAATGATAGACTTTTATTTACTAAAGTTGATATAGATAATGTAAAAGATGTCATATGTGGATATAATAATACAATAGTAATAAAAAATAATGGAGATATATTTGTTTGTGGAAATAATACATGTTATCAATTGGGATTAGGTGATAATAGTCCTAAAACTTCATTCACTAAATTAAATATTGATAATGTAAAATATATTAAAAATGGGTATCGTTTCTCAATTGTATTAAAAAATGACGGAACATTATGGGGAGTTGGTGAGAATACCCAAGGACAATTAGGTCTAGGTGATACAACTCAAAGAAATGTATTTACAAAAGTCAATATAGATAATATTAAAGATGTAATATGTGGATATCAGCATGTTATTATACAAAAGAATGATGGAACAGTGTGGGGTACTGGCTTAAATAAACAAGGACAATTAGGATTAGGTCATAATGAAAATAAAACTATATTTATGAAAGTCGATATAGATAATGTAAAAAAAATCATATATGGATTTTATAATACATTCTTATTAAAAAATGATGGAACAGTGTGGGGTGCTGGCATAAATGGGGATGGTCAGTTAGGATTAGGTCATAATGAAAATAAAATTATATTTATTAAAATGCCTATTGAACTAAAAAATAGTTTACCTACTAAAACAAATATCCATAAAATTGTAATAGGAAGTGCCTCTTATATATTGAAGAATAATAATACATTATGGGGATGTGGTTATAATACTTATGGACAACTAGGCTTAGGTGATAATGCTAATAGAAATACATTTACTAAAATGAATATAGAGAATATAAAAGATGTCATATGTTCAAAATTCAATGTTTTTGTATTAAAAAATGATGGAAGTGTATGGTGCACTGGGCGTAATGAGTATGGGCAATTAGGATTAGGCGATACTGTTGATAGAAATTTATTTACGAAGGTCAATATTGATAATGTTAAAAGTATTGTTTGTGGACATAGTTACGCTTTAGTATTAAAAAATGATGGTACAATATACTCTTGTGGTTATAATACTTATGGACAACTAGGCTTAGGTGATAATGCTAATAGAAATACATTTACTAAAATTGATATAGACGATGTTAAAGAAATTATATGTGGAAATTTTCATACATTCATAATTAAAAATGATGGTAGTATATGGGCATGTGGTTTTAATGAGTATGGACAGTTAGGTTTGGGAGATAATACCAATAGAGATATGTTCGTAAAGATTGATGTTGATAATGTTAGAGATTTATATTGTGGCGGTACCCATACATTTATACTGAAAAATGATGGTACAATATACTCTTGTGGATATAACATTAGTGGACAATTAGGATTAGGGGATAGAGTTGATAGAAACACATTTATTAAGGTTGATATTGATAATGTTAAAGAAGTATATTGTGGTAGTACCCATACATTTATACTGAAAAATGATGAAGAAATTTTAAGTACTGGTAACAATAGTTATGGTCAATTGGGTTTAGGGGATGTTAACACTAGATTTGTATTTACTAAAGTTAATGTAGACAATGTTGAAACTATTGTATGTGAGGATAGTTGTAATTTTATAGTTAAGAATAATGGTACCATTTTAGCTATAGGCTATAACGGTAATGGACAATTGGGATTGGGTGATAATAATCATAGAAATACATTTACTAAAGTTGAAGGACATTATCTATACAGATTTGAAACTTTAAATAATTATATCCTCAATAATAACTTTAATCTAATAAATAATAAATATATAATACCATCACGAAGCGACATAAATTATAAAAATGTTTTAGGCTCTATATATAAAGAAAATTATGATATAAATAATGACAGAATAGAATTACAAGAAGATATAAAAGAATTTTGGATGTCAAAGACCCATTCATTAATTGTAAATACGAATGGAGAGTTATTTGGATGTGGTGATAATTCTTATGGACAGTTATTAAACCCAAGAACAACTGTATCTTTACTAGATTTTACTAAATTAGATTTTGCAGATATAAGACAAGCTGCATGTGGTGCTGGATTCTCTTACTTTTTAAAAAACGATGGTACTCTATATTCAGCAGGATTAAACTCAGATTACCAGCTAGGATTAGGTCACAACAATGAAGTAAATGAGTTGCAAAGAGTAAATATATCTAATGTAAAGAAAGTTATGTGTGATGATAAATTCACACTAGTTTTGTTAAATGATAACTCTGTATGGGGTCAAGGATTTAATAGGTATGGTAATTTTGGATTAGGTGAAGCTTCTGCAAATACTATAATAAAAACATTTACTAAGCTAGATGTAGATGTGGAAGATGTAGAGATAGGTGGAGATTATATATCTTTTAGAAAGCTAGACAAATCTTTATGGATATGTGGCAAGATAAGAGATTGTTATAATATGAATTCTAATAATCCATACATATTTAATAAAATTCAAATACCAGAAGAATTTAATCATAATTTACTTTGGTTAAATGCTGGGTGTGATGAAACTTTATTTATGACTTATCAAGCACATACAACAAAATCATCTATAGAAATATCAGAAAAAACTATTTCTGGTATAAAGTTAAAAGTTAATGACTCAAATAATGAAATTGATAAAATTGAGATGTATTTAAATAACGAGTTAATACACTCTAAGAATGAATTTATCAATAATTTTGTGTTGTTTACTATTCCACTTGAAAAACTTAATCTTGGTATAAATAATATATATTTTAAAGCTAATACTCTATTTGGAGATAATATGTATTTAGGAGCAACAATTAACAAAGAGAATAATTCTATAAATGTTTCAGAAGGAGCAAATTTATTTATTAAAAGTAAAAAATATAATATAACTTCTTTAACAAATAGTGCAGATGGTAAATTAACAATAACATTAGATAGAGCATTAGAAGATAATATAAATGTAGGAGATATAATTTATCAGCTTATAAATCAACTAAAAGTACAGGTAAAAACTAATAATACTGGATTACATAAAGATATGAATTTATTAGAAATGAAAAAAGTTGATACAGGCTATCAAGAGATTTATGAATTGGAAGAAAAAGGAATGACACAAGCAGAACCTAAAATCATAGTTGAAAAAGGAGATAATTGGACTGCTATAAAAAGACCATCTATGATATTTAGTATAGATGAATCAACACTTTAGAGGTGATTAAATGTTTAATGTAAATAAAAAGAAGATTGAGAATCTGAAAAGAAAGAAGGAATCAGATAATTTAAATGCAAGTCAAAAAACGCAAAATGATGACATAACAGATTTAATGTTGGCAACTGCTGAAATATGCGAGATGGTATTAAATAGTCAACAAACATCTACTATGTTATTAAAAAATATAAAATTTGAAGGAGGAAGTAGTATGGCAGCAATTTACGTAGGATTAATAGAAAGAAGTTTAAAAACAATTGACCAAGTACCTATTAAATATAGGGAAGAGGTTAGAAAAATGTGTGAAGCACTAGAGATTTCATTATCATAGAACTTTAAAAGTTCTTTTTTTATGTTCAAAATAGAGAGTTACTAATGTAGCTCTCTAAATAAAAAAGAAGGTGATAGATTGTTAAATGAAGATGTAGTAAAAAAATTAAAAAATGTACCTGATGATACTGGTACAGAGATTGAAAAAGTTAATACAAATATAGAAACTGCTAAGTTGGAGTTAAATACTAAAATTGACCAACTTATAGCAGGTGGCTCTAATGTGGCATCTACCAAATTAATAACTATTGATGATTGGGTAGATGATAAGGAAAATGGATTCAAGGCAAATGTAACACATAACTTATTAACCCAAAGAATAGTTGTGAATATTATAGATGCTACTACAAAAGAGAATGTAGTTACAAACTTTAAAATCATAGATGATAACTCAATTGAGATTAGAAGTGAAACAAAGACTGAGTTAAATGTTTATGTAGTTAATGGAAACGCAGAGACTCATTTTATTAATGCTACAGTTGATGATAATAGAGTGTCTGAAATGACTACTTATTCATCTAAGAAAATAGAGAATTCTATTGGCAGTATACAGCTTGTAGATACCAGTATAAGTATTACAGATGCTAATGATAGATTTACAAGTGATAAGTTAGATGGAGTATTAGAGGAAATAATGGTAGAAATAAGCGGTCAAAGGACTAAAGGAATAGCTATAGTAAATAATTTAATAGATATGATTTAGTAAAGGAGAGTGAAAGATGGCAACAAAATTAGAAGAAAATGCAAAACTAAGAGAAATGATAGACACATTAGAAACTACAAAAAATGATTTGCAGACAGGTAAAAATAATATAGCTAATACATTAGGAAGTCCTTTTATTTCAACCGATTCATTTAGCACAACTAAAACAAAAATACAAACTTTCAAAAGTACATTAGCGACTAATTTAACAAGGAAAGGTATTTCAACTTCTTCAAACGAAACAGTTCAAGGCATGGCAAATAAAGTTAATAATATTGAACTTGGAAATACAGACATACCAAACTGGTATAAACCCAAAAATATAATTTTTGATGGGGCTTCTTCAAGTTTACAACAATATCCTCCATGTATAGCAGTAGAAAATTATGTATATTTTCTTTGTAATAATAGTTTAGGTTTGTCACTTTTACGCTATGATACATTAACAAATATTAATAGTGTCTTAGCGAAACCGTCGGTTTGTGATGATGCATTAATGGTTTATTACGATGGATACATTTATAGAATAGGCGGATATAGTAATGGTTCAGCAAATTCAACCTGCCAAAAATATAATATAAGTACAAATACTTGGTCATATATTTCAAATATGATTACACCTAGAGGAGGAATGTGTGGAAATGCTTATCTTAATGAAATACATACTCTATATGGTTATACAAATACAAATGCTAATACACTATCAAGTGCTATTAGTGAATACTACAAAACAAATACAAACACTTGGACAACTAAAACAGATTTACCAGCTTCTAGATATAGAAGATTATTTGTATGTGCAAAAACGGATACCTACAATTTTTGCATAACAGGAACAACAGACCCGAGTAGTTATTGGGATACTTGTATAAGTAATTATTATCCATTTAGTGGCACTCTTACAAGGCTAGAAGGTATACATCTTGGCTTTGCAACAAGTATTAATAATATGCTATATACAGTGTATTATGGTGATACATATATTTATGTAGGCGGGTATAATCACAATGGTGCCGTATTTTCAAAACAGTATGATAAAAAAGGTTCTACATTTCCATACAATTCACTACTTAAAGCTGTATCAGTAAAGAATAAATTTATATATTACTGTGACAATAGTAGATATAAATGCTTTATACCTGAATTATAAAAAAAAGGAGAAATTAAAAAATGATAAAAATATGGGATAAAAAAGAAAAAATAAATGGAGTTGAAGCGGAAGAAATTTTAAAAGGGAATTATGATTTCCAAACTAGCGAAGTGTTTTTAATATTAGATGATTATAACAGAGTTACAAATATAGAGTCGGTTAATACAATTAAATCTATATATAAACTAGACAAGAACTTGACAGCTTTAGAAACAGCAGAAAAATATCTAGAAATGCATAAGAAACAAGAGGATGAAATAAAAGCGCATGAGGAACTAGAAAAAAATTCTAAAAGTGCGACTATAGCTACACAGGAAGAAGTAAAAGCACTAAGAGAAGAAACAGCAATGTTAACTTTTGCAATGATTGAAAAGGGGATAATATAAAATGTGGTACAAAATAATAAAAAAATACTATGAGGATGAATTATGGACTAAGGAGCAAGTTAAAACGGCAGTAATAAAAAATAAGATAACAGAAAATGAATATAAAAATATTGTTGGAGAGGATTATATTGCATAGTCCTTTTTTAATTTTATATAGTAACTATTTGTCAAGAAAGAGTTACTAAAAATCCTTATACTTGTTTGTTTTGCTTGTTTTTCTATTAAAAATAAAATTATTTATACTATATATGTTTTATAAAAATTGTTTAAAATCAATCACTTTTCTATTTGAAAAAGTAACCTATTCTTGACAAAGAGTTACTAAAAAATAGAAAGGTGATATTTTTATGTTAGAAAAACTAAACGAAAACGCAAGTTTAAGTGAACTTATAACAACCTTCGGGGATGTAAAAAACGAATTACAAATTGGT
>NZ_JACVWI010000011.1:0-94064 GCF_020658455.1 Clostridioides sp. ES-S-0005-03
TACAAGCAGGGGGTCGCAGGTTCGAGCCCTGCTGGTCCCACCATTTGCGGCCTGGTAGTTCAGTTGGTTAGAATGCCAGCCTGTCACGCTGGAGGTCGAGGGTTCGAACCCCTTCCAGGTCGCCAAAATAAAATATAAAAAATGCTGGTGTGGCTCAACGGTAGAGCAGCTGACTTGTAATCAGCAGGTTGTAGGTTCGATTCCTATCACCAGCTCCATGTAAAATTAATACGGAGGATTTCCCGAGCGGCCAAAGGGGGCAGACTGTAAATCTGTTGTCATCGACTTCGGTGGTTCGAATCCACCATCCTCCACCAAAAAAATGCGCGGATGTGGCGGAATTGGCAGACGCACTAGACTTAGGATCTAGCGCCATTGGCGTGGGGGTTCGACTCCCTTCATCCGCACCATTTTTATTTAATTTAATAAACGAGCGGGAATAGTTCAGTGGTAGAGCGCAACCTTGCCAAGGTTGAAGTCGCGAGTTCGAATCTCGTTTCCCGCTCCAAATTTATGTTTATATTGCAATGTGGGTGCATAGCTCAGCTGGATAGAGCAACGCCCTTCTAAGGCGTGTGTCCGGGGTTCGAATCCCTGTGCGCTCACCACATATATATTGGGGATTAGCCAAGTCGGTAAGGCACATGACTTTGACTCATGTATGCGTAGGTTCGAGTCCTGCATCCCCAGCCAAATAAAAATATGGTCTATTAGCTCAGTCGGTAGAGCACCTGACTTTTAATCAGGGTGTCCCGCGTTCGAGTCGCGGATAGATCACCAATGGAGAGGTGTCCGAGTGGTTTAAGGAGCTGGTCTTGAAAACCAGTGACTTCGAAAGGGGCCGTGGGTTCGAATCCCACCCTCTCCGCCAAATGCCCAGATAGCTCAGTCGGTAGAGCAGGGGACTGAAAATCCCCGTGTCGGTGGTTCGATTCCGCCTCTGGGCACCAAGAATATGGCGGTATAGCTTAGTTGGCTAGAGCGTTCGGTTCATACCCGAAAGGTCATAGGTTCGACTCCTATTACCGCTACTAAAAATTTAATGTGGGCCATTAGCTCAGTTGGTTAGAGCGCCCGGCTCATAACCGGTAGGTCTGGGGTTCGAGTCCCTGATGGCCCACCACATTAAATTTGAAGATATATGGTGGGTATAGCTCAGTTGGTTAGAGCGCCAGATTGTGGCTCTGGAGGTCGTGAGTTCGACTCTCATTATCCACCCCAACTAATATGGTCTATTAGCTCAGTCGGTAGAGCACCTGACTTTTAATCAGGGTGTCCCGCGTTCGAGTCGCGGATAGATCACCAAAAAGGTGGCGACATAGCCAAGTGGTAAGGCAGTGGACTGCAACTCCTTGATCCCCAGTTCGAATCTGGGTGTCGCCTCCAATAAAATGCGCTCATAGCTCAACTGGATAGAGTGTCTGACTACGAATCAGAAGGTTAGGGGTTCGAGTCCCTTTGGGCGCACCATATAAACATCGAGGGATTATAGCTCAGCTGGGAGAGCACCTGCCTTACAAGCAGGGGGTCACAGGTTCGAGCCCTGTTAATCCCACCAGTGCAAACCTCTAGTAATTTTACTAGAGGTTTTATTTTTGATTAAAAAAGATTTATATTTAGGAGGTAAAAAGTTTGTATATAATTATAGGAAATGAAATAGTTGATAGTGAAGAACTTAAAATAATAATAGATAAGAATAGTAAGTTCAAAGTTGAAAAGGATTTGAGTAAAAGCACAAAAAGAGAGGACATAATAGCTTATCAATTAAGTATAAATATGGATTATTTAGATACTATTATAAGTGAGCAAGATGAATATATCACCTTATCTGATGAGGAAAAATTTGATGAATATATGACTTTATCTGATGAACTTGCACTAGGTTTAGAAGAACTTATGCCAAAGTACACAATAATAAATGCTAGAGCATATAAATTAGATGAGGTAGAAGGAGTAGTAAAAATAATACTAGTTATAGCATATGCAGATTTAGGTCATCTAAAACTTTCTGATGTAATAAAACGTTTGTTAAGACAGATAGATTAAGATATGAACTATATTGAGAAAAGTATGTGAAATATTACGTAAAGATGAAAATAATTATGTAAACAGAGAAAAAAATAGTATAAAATAAGGTCAATTGTAGAAATTTTCACACAAGTTTGTCTGAAATCCCATAAAAAACCCCTTAATTTTAGTGAGGTAAATTGAGTTTATACAGTCTAAAAATTATATATATTTATAAATTTATCTTATTAATTAAGGAACTTGCTTAAACATCTTCAAAAATAAAGTATTTTAGTCTATAATCTTTAATATTACACAAACAATAAAGGAGAAGAATAGAGTATGCTTAAAAAGTTTAATAAAATACTAGTAGCTAATAGAGGCGAAATAGCTATAAGAATATTTAGAGCCTGTTCAGAATTGGGGATAAAAAGTGTTGGTATATATAGTAAAGAAGATAAATACGGATTATTTAGAACAAAAGCAGATGAATCATATTTAATAGGGGAAGGCAAAGGTCCAATAGATGCATACTTAGATATGGATGGAATAATAGACTTAGCAAAGAGAAAAAAAGTTGACGCTATACATCCAGGATATGGTTTTCTAGCAGAAAATGCAGAATTTGCTCGTAAATGTGAAGAAAATGGAATTACTTTTATAGGCCCATCATCTAAAGTAATGAATATGATGGGGGATAAGATAAACTCTAAAAAAATTGCAAAAGAAGTTAATGTTCAAACTATACCAGGGGTGGAAAAAGCAATAAGAAGTACTGAAGAAGCAAAAGAAGTTGCAAATAAAATAGGTTATCCTGTTATGATAAAAGCATCTAATGGTGGTGGCGGTAGAGGTATGAGAATCGTACATCATGAAAAAGATTTAGAGCTTGAATATGAAACTGCTTGTAGTGAATCAAGAAAAGCTTTTGGTGAAGATATTATATTCATAGAAAAATATATAGCTGACCCAAAACATATAGAAGTTCAAATATTAGGGGATAACTATGGAAATATAGTTCATTTATACGAAAGAGATTGTTCTGTTCAAAGAAGACATCAAAAGATAATAGAATATGCACCAGCATTTTCATTAGATGAAAAAGTAAGAAAAGAAATATGTGATGATGCAGTCAAGTTATCAAAATATGTAGGCTATTCTAATGCAGGGACACTAGAATTCTTAGTAGATGCAAATGGTGGTCATTATTTTATAGAAATGAATACAAGAGTACAAGTTGAGCATACTGTAACAGAAATGGTTACAGGAATAGATATAGTTCAAAGTCAAATATTAATAGCTCAAGGATACAGCCTAGATAGTGAAGAAATAAATATAAAATCACAAGATGATGTTGAAATAAGAGGGTATTCTATCCAATGTAGAATAACTACAGAAGACCCTAAAAATAGATTTATGCCAGACACAGGTAAAATTCAAGTTTATAGAACTGGTTCAGGATTTGGTATAAGACTAGATGGTGGAAATGGATTTACAGGAGCAAACATAAGTCCTCACTATGATAGTTTACTGGTTAAGACAATATCTTGGGATAGAACATTCCAAGGAGCAATAAACAAAACTATAAGATCTATAAAAGAACTTAGAGTTAGAGGTGTTAAGACTAATGTAGGATTCTTAGTTAATGTCTTAAATAATCCTATATTCTCAAATGGTAAATGTAGTACTAAATTTATAGATGAAAATCCAGATTTATTTGAAATAACAGAAAGTAAAGATAGAGGAACAAAATTACTTCAATTTATAGGTGATGTAATTGTAAATGATAACGCTTGTCAAGAAAAACCATTATTTGATGCGTTACATGAACCAAGAATGAATAAAGATGGTTCAAAGGCAGAAGGAAGTAAGATACTTTTTGATAAGTTAGGTAAATCTGCATATATAGAAAAAATAAAAAATGATAAAAGACTATTATTAACAGATACAACAATGAGAGATGCACATCAATCATTATTGGCAACAAGATTAAGAACATATGATTTATTAAAAGCTGCTAAACCAACAGAAAAATATCAAAAAGATTTATTCTCACTTGAAATGTGGGGTGGAGCTACTTATGATGTTGCATATAGATTCTTAAAAGAGTCACCTTGGCGTAGATTACAAAAACTAAGAGAAGAAATACCAAGTATAATGTTCCAAATGTTGCTTAGAGCATCAAATGGAGTTGGATATAAAAACTATCCAGATAATGTAATAGAAGAATTTACAAAAGAGTCTGCTAAACAAGGAATAGATGTATTTAGAATATTTGACTCATTAAACTGGGTTGAAAATATGAAACCATCTATTAATACAGCTCTAGAAACTGGAAAAATAGTTGAAGCAACTATGTGTTATACAGGTGATATATTAGATAAGACTAAAACTAAATATGACTTAGAATATTATATTAAGATGGCAAAAGAGTTAGAAAGTTTAGGAGCAGACATAATAGCAATAAAAGATATGTCAGGACTTCTTAAACCATATTCTGCTTATACATTAGTTAAAGAACTAAAGAAAAATGTAAAAGCACCAATACATTTACACACTCATGATACAAGTGGAAATGGTGTGGCAACTTGTTTGATGGCATCAGAAGCTGGTGTAGATATAATTGATGCTGCATTAGAATCTATGGCAGGACTTACAAGTCAACCATCACTTAATGCAATAGTAGAAGCTCTTAAAAATACAGAAAGAGATACAGGTATAGATTTATTTGGATATGATGAGTTAGGAAAATACTATAAAGATTTAAGAAAAGTCTATAATAAATTTGAAAGTGACTTAACTAACTCTTGTGCAGAAATATACAATTTTGAAATACCAGGAGGTCAATATACAAACTTAAAACCTCAAGCTGATAGTTTAGGATTAGTTAATAGATTTGATGAAGTTAAAGAAAAATATAAAGAAGCTAATGAAGTTGTAGGAGATATAATAAAAGTAACACCATCTTCAAAAGTTGTAGGAGATTTAGCTATCTTTATGACTAAAAATAAATTAGATAAAAATAATATAATAGAAGAAGGTAAGAACTTATCCTTCCCAGATTCTGTTGTAGACTACTGTAAAGGTATGATTGGTCAACCAGAAGGTGGAGTCCCAAAAGATTTACAAGAAGTAGTTTTAAAAGGCGAAGAAGCTATTACAGTAAGACCTGGTTCACTATTACCAGCAGAAGATTTTGATGACATAGCAAAATATCTAAATGAAAAATATGATATAAATGCAAATATAAGAAATGTTATAAGTTATGCTTTATATCCAAAAGTTTATGAAGACTATATTAAACATTTACAACATTATAATGATATATCTAAACTTGAAAGTGATGTATTCTTCTATGGATTAAATAAAAATGAAGAATGTGAAGTAGAAATAGAAGAAGGTAAAGTATTAACAATAAGATTAGTTGAAATTGGTGAAGTTAAAGAAGATGGATTTAGAACTATAGGCTTTGAATTAAATGGAATGGTTAGAGAAGTGGAAATAAAAGATAGAAACTTCTCTGGAAAAGTTACTAATGTTGAGAAAGCTGATATGAATGATCCACTTCAAATCGGAGCAAGTATACCAGGAAAAGTTATAAAAATAATGGTTAAAGAAGAAGATGAAGTAAAAGCAAATCAACCATTAATAGTTATAGAAGCAATGAAAATGGAAACTATAATAGTTGCTAAAACTGATGGAGTAATTAAATCAATTAAAGTAAAAGAAGATGATATGGTTGAAGATAAACAACTATTAATGATAATGAAATAATTGAATTGAAACAACTTATAAAACACTCTAAAATATTTTTATTAAATATTTAGAGTGTTTTTATTTGTTTAAATTAAATATTTGTTAAAAAAAAGAGGAAAATTATATCCCTATGTAGAAATAAAGCTAGTAAGGAAAATGTTATCTAAAAATTCTAAAAATAATAAACATTTTCTAGACTATTTCTTAGGAAATAACAGCTAAGAGAAAATACATAAATTTAAAAGGTGGGTGCTTATATGAAGGTTTATGATAGTAATATGTTGAGAAATGTAGCAGTATTAGGACATAGCGGATGTGGTAAAACAAATCTAATCGAAACTATAGCTTACACAGCAAACACTAATAAGATACCTAAATTAACTGACAAGGTAAATATGACTTATAGTATGGGATTAATACCTATAGAATATAATGACTATAAGTTTAACTTATTGGATACACCAGGATATTTTGACTTTAGCGGAGACGTTGTATCATCTCTTAGAGCAAGTGATGCAGCAATAATAGTAATAGATGCAACAGCACCTATTCAAGTTGGTACAGAGAAATCATTAGAACTAACTGAGAGTATTCCTAAGATAATGTTTATAAATAAAATAGATAATGAAAAAGCAAGATATAAAGATGCAATAGCAATGTTAAGAGAAAAATACAATAATAAGATAGTTCCAATGATAAGTCCTATATACAAAGATAAAAACTTTGTCAAGTTACATAATGTATTTGAAAATATAGATGATTTAGAAGGTGAATTTAAAGAACAAGCTATGAGTGTAAAAGAAGCTTTAATGGAACTTATAGCAGAAACAGATGATCAAATATTAGATAAGTATTTTAATGGAGAAGAGTTAACTACAGAAGAAATCCAAAAAGGTATTGTTATAGGTATACAAAGAGGAGATATTATACCTGTAATATGTGGTTCAACTATAAATAATATAGGAACAAAAGAAATTTTAGATACAATATCAAATTATCTAGAACCTATATTTACAGAAGAGAGTAAGCCATTTAAAGGATTAGTATTTAAAACTATGGTTGACCCATTTGTAGGAAAAATGTCATATATAAAAATTACTCAAGGTGCAATTTCTAAAGATAAAGAAGTTTTTAATATAAACAAAAACATAAAAGAAAAAATAGCTAACATATATACATTGAGAAATAGTGAGTTAGTTGAAATAGACAAAGCTAAGGCTGGTGATGTAGTAGTTGTAACTAAAGTTAATTCTCTAAAGACAGGAGATACTATATCTGTAGATAAAGATGCAGAAGCTTTAGATAAGATAGACTTCCCTAAACCACAAATATATTATGCTGTTAATCCTAAGAATAAGGGTGATGAAGAAAAGGTAGCTGCTGTATTAAACAAACTTGTAGAGGAAGACCCTACATTACATTGGTATAGAAATACAGAGACAAAACAAGCTCTTTTAGGAGGACAAGGGGAGCTTCATATAAAAACAATTAAAAATAAAATGAAAGATAAGTTCGGGGTAGATGTTGAATTAAATGACCTTAAAGTTCCTTATAGAGAAACTATAAAGGAAACAGCTGATGTACAAGGTAAGCATAAGAAACAATCAGGTGGCCATGGTCAATATGGAGATGTAAAGATAAGATTTGAAAGATGTGAATCTGATTTTGAATTTACAGAAGAAATATTTGGTGGGTCTGTACCAAAACAATATATACCAGCAGTAGAAAAAGGGTTAAAAGATTCTATGCAAAAAGGAGTATTGGCTGGTTTCCCTGTTACAAATATAAAGGCTACACTTTATGATGGTTCATACCATGATGTAGACTCTTCTGAAATGGCTTTTAAGATGGCAGCAAGTGCAGCATTTAAAAAAGGTATGGAGGAAGCTCATCCAATATTATTAGAGCCTATTATGAAACTTAAGATAACTGTTCCAGAAGAATATATGGGAGATGTTATGGGAGATATAAACAAGAGAAGAGGAAAAATATTTGGTATGGAGCCAGATAATAAAGGAAAACAAATAATATTTGCAGAGGCTCCACAAGCAGAAACATTTAAATATGCAATAGATTTAAGAGCAATGACACAAGGTAGAGGGTATTTTGAAATGGAATTAGAAAGATATGGAGAGGTTCCATCACAATTTGCAGAAAAAATAATTGGACTAGCTACTGCAAAGTAATAAAGAAGATAGAACATTAAATAATTAATATCCATCTATTATGTAAAATAATTTTGTAATTAAAACTAGGTATATACTTATTTTAAAGAAGTGTATATCTAGTTTTTATGTGTTTTTATAAAAAACAAGAAAAAACCAAATTAAAGTAATAAAAAATGTGAAGAATAAAAGATACTTTCTTAAACTGTTTTAATAAAAGAAAGTATCTTTTTATATTATTATTTTTAGAAATGTTTAATAATAATGATATGAAGGTATATTTACAAATACAAGGTATAGATACATTAAAAATCAATTAATAACCAATAATTTTAAGACTTAATTGTTATAAATGTAAGAAGTAGAAGATTATATTTAACAAAAGATGGACACCTTATTTAAATTATTATGAAAAAAATAAATTTACACAATTTAGGGCTTTAAAAATTTAAATAATAGGTGTAAAATAGTAGTCAAAGAAAGTCAAAATAAAAAGGTGTGTGGTGATATAAATGGCAACTATGACAGATATAATTGAAAAATTTATTAAAGATTTGATGGAAGAGGATAATAGTATACAGATTCAAAGAAATGAACTAGCAAACTTGTTTAGTTGTGCACCATCACAAATAAATTATGTTTTAACAACAAGGTTTACCATAGATAAAGGTTATTATATAGAAAGCAAAAAAGGTGGCGGAGGATATGTTCAGATAGAAAAAATACGAAGAAGCAAAGATGGACATATTAGAGAAATACTAAACGAAAGAATAGGAAGCCAAATATCCTATAAGAAAGCAAAAGAGTTGGTGGAAAGTTTGAGAGAATCAGACTTAATTAGTGAAAGAGAATTAAAACTAATATTATATGCAATAGATGATAAATCATTATGTATGCCAGTATATGAATTAAAAGAGAAGGTAAGGTCTAATGTTTTAAAGAATATAATAATAGGAGTATTTAGTATAGAGGAGTGATAATTTATGCTATGTCAAAAATGCAATAAAAATAAAGCATCTGTATATTATAATAAAATAGTCAATGGAGAAAAGACAGAAATGTATCTGTGTAGTGAATGTGCTAAAGAAAATACAGAGATGAATTTTAATTTAGATATGCCTTTTTCAATGATGGATATATTTTCCAACTTAGGATTTCAACCTAAAAAAGAGCTTGAAGAAAAGTTAGTTTGCCAAAAATGTAATATGACATATAGTGAATTTAAGAATAATGGAAGATTTGGATGCAGTGAATGTTATAATGCATTTAGTAGTCAAGTAAATCCAATGCTTCAAAATATACATGGTCATATAGAACATATAGGTAAGGCACCTAAAAAATCTTTTTATAAAATAAGTGTAGAAAATGAGATTAGAGAATTAAAAGAAGATTTGGATAGAGCTATAAAAAATGAAGAGTATGAATTAGCTGCTCAATTTAGAGATAAGATTAAGTATTTGAAAGGCTCTATTGACTAAGATTGGAGTGATATTATGAAAGAGAATATAGTCATGAAATCAAGAGTTAGGCTGGCTAGGAACTTGAGCAATTATCCTTTTCCAAATAGGTTAGATAAAGAGTGTGCTATGGAAATAATAGAAAAGGTAAAAAATGCATTTATGAATTCTAGTTTAGAACATAAAGAAGAGTTTGATTTCTATAAGATTGAAGATTTAGACCAATCTAAAAAGATGCTTATGGTTGAAGAGCATATGATAAGTCCAGACTTAGCAGAAAATGATAAAAGTGCTGTTATAGTAAAAAAAGATAAAACTGTAAGTATAATGATAAATGAAGAAGACCATATAAGAATACAAACTATGTGTGATGATTTAAATTTAGAAAATGCTTATAACATAGCAAATGAGATAGATGATTTATTAGAATCAAATTTAGAGTATGCATTTAGCACAAAGTTGGGTTATCTAACATCTTGCCCAACTAACACGGGAACTGGAATGAGAGCTTCTGTAATGATGCACTTGCCTGCATTGAGTCAATTAGGCTATATGGATGAACTTTATAAGATTTCATCACAAATAGGTATAGCAATAAGAGGTATATATGGAGAGCGAACAGAAGCATTGGGAAATATATACCAAATATCTAATCAGCTTACGCTTGGAAGAACAGAGTCTAATATTATAGAGAATGTAAGTGGTCTTACAAAGGATGCAATTTCAAAAGAAGTGAAAGCCAGAGAAATATTACAAAAAAAATTGGGTATAAAATTAGAAGATAAAATATTTAGGTCAATAGGAACACTTGAAAATTCAAGGGTAATGAGTAGTTCAGAGGCAATGAGTCATCTATCAAATATAAAAATGGGAATAGAAATGAACTATATAAAAAAACTAGATTTAAAAGCTATAGAACAACTTATGATAGGTATACAACCAGCACATCAGTCAATAATGTATAAGAGTGATGATGTTGAAAATAGAGATATAAATAGAGCAACATACATTAGAGAAACTTTGGAAAAATTAAGAGGAGGGATAAATTATGAACTTCAATAGATTTACACAAAGAGCTAAAAAAGCAATTGATTTAGCGTTTGAGTCTGCTAAAAACTTAGGGCATAATATTGTTGGAAGCGAGCATATACTTTTAGGGCTTTTAAAAGAAGAAGAAGGAATAGCTGCCAAAGTTCTAAGTAAAGTTGGATTTACAGAGGCTTATTTAGAAGGCAAAATAATTGATATGGAAGGTAAGGGCGAAGGAATTCCAGAAGACATAGTATTAAGCCCAAGAAGTAAACAAATATTGGAACTATCAGGAATGTTTGCAAATAAATTAAAAACAAATTATATAGGAACTGAGCATATATTATTAGCTATTATTCAAGAAGGAGAAGGAATAGCTAATAAAGTTTTGAACTATGCAGGTGTAAATGACAGAACTCTAGCCCAATTAACAATTGATATGATGGGTATGAGTGATAATAATCAATATAAATCAGAAAATAGTTACACGAGCAACCAAAATCAAACAGAGTCCAAGATTCTCGATAAATATGGAAGAAATCTTACACTATATGCAAAACAAAATAAAATAGACCCTGTTATAGGAAGAGAAAAAGAAATACAAAGAGTTATACAAATATTAAGTAGAAGAACTAAAAACAACCCTGTGCTAATAGGAGACCCAGGAGTAGGTAAAACAGCTATAGCTGAAGGTTTAGCAACAAATATAGCATTAGGAAATGTTCCAGAAACACTAAAAAGTAAAACTTTGTATTCTTTAGAGATGGGTTCATTATTAGCTGGTGCTAAATATAGAGGAGAATTTGAAGAAAGAATTAAAGAAGTTGTAGATGAAGTTGTTAAAAATGGAAATATAATTTTATTTATAGATGAGATGCATACAATAATAGGAGCTGGGTCTACAGGAGAAGGATCTATAGATGCGTCAAATATATTAAAACCTGCATTAGCTAGAGGAGAAATACAAGTTATAGGTGCAACAACAATAGATGAGTATAGAAAGCATGTTGAAAAAGACTCTGCACTAGAAAGAAGATTCCAACCAGTTATGGTGGATGAACCAAGTAAAGAAGATTCAATAAAAATATTAGAAGGATTGAGAGATAAATATGAAGCTCATCACAAAGTTAAAATAACTGATGATGCTATAAAAACAGCTGTAGAATTATCAACTAGATATATATCAGATAGATATCTACCAGATAAAGCTATAGATTTGATTGATGAAGCTGCATCAAAAGTGAGGCTAAAGGAAAATACTCCTCCAGCCGAAATAAAAAAATTAGAATTAGAAATAGAAAATATAGATAAAGAAAAAGAAGAGGCAGTAAGATGCCAAGATTTTGAGAAAGCAGCAAAAATAAGAGATGAACAAGGCATACTTAAAAAACAATTAGAAGATGTTAGAGAAAGATGGAATAAGTCATCTAAACATTCTGATTTAGTTGATGGAGAAGTCATTGCTGAAGTAGTAGGTTTATGGACAGGAATACCTGTTAATAAAATTCTTGAGGAAGAAGCTGATAGACTCTTAAAACTTGAAGAAATCTTACACAATAGAGTTATAGGTCAAGAGCAAGCAGTAAAATCTATTTCCAAGGCAATAAGAAGGTCAAGAGCAGGTCTTAAGGACCCTAATAGACCAATCGGCTCATTCTTATTTTTAGGACCTACAGGAGTAGGGAAAACAGAGTTATCTAAGGCATTAGCAGAAGTGCAATTTGGAGATGAAAATCAAATAATAAGAATTGATATGTCTGAATATATGGAAAAACATGCTGTATCAAGAATGATAGGTTCACCTCCTGGTTATATAGGTCATGATGAAGGAGGTCAATTAACTGAAAAAGTAAGAAGAAACCCATATTCAGTTATTTTATTTGATGAGATAGAGAAAGCTCATCCAGATGTGTTTAATATTCTATTACAAATTCTAGATGATGGTAGATTAACAGATTCAAAAGGAAGAACTGTTGATTTTAAGAATACGATTGTGATAATGACATCAAATGTTGGTGCATCTACAATTGGTAGACAAAAAACTTTAGGGTTTAGTATAGCTAAAGGAGATGAAGAAGAAAAGTCTCAATATGAAAAAATGAAAGAAAACATAATGGGTGAATTAAAGCAAAGATTCAGACCAGAGTTTTTAAATAGAATAGATGATATAATAGTTTTCCATTCATTAAATACAGAGCATATATCTAAAATAGTAATTTTAATGGTAGATAAATTACAAGAAAGACTAAAAGATATGGATATAAAACTAGAAATGAGTGATGAAGCTATAAAATTAATTTCTAAATCTGGATTTGATTTGGAATATGGAGCAAGACCTCTTAAAAGAGCCTTACAAAAAGAACTAGAAGATGAGTTATCTGAAGCGATTTTAAGAGGCGATGTAAAAAAAGGAAGTAATATAATAGCAAAAGTTAAAGATGAAAAAATAGTTTTTGAAACTAAATAATTCAATAGAGTTGCATTTTAAAATCTTATAGATATAAGCTTTAGGGTTTAAAGAAAATTTTAAGGGCAATGAATCTAAAATAATTCATTGCCCTTAATTATTTTTTTTAATCTTTACCTATTATCTTTCACATATGCTAAAATTATAGTATATAATAATAAATTAAGGATGATTAAAATATGGCAAAAATAAAAACTAAATATGTATGTCAATCTTGTGGATATGAAACAGCTAAGTGGCTTGGAAAATGTCCAGAGTGTACAAAATGGAATACATTTGTAGAAGAAGTAGATCAAAAAAGCACAAAAAAAGAGGTCTTTATAATAGATAAATCTTCATCTAAACCAGTTAGTATAACTTCAATAGAGAGTAAAGAAGAAGAAAGGTTTACAACAGATATAAAAGAATTAGATAGAGTGCTTGGTGGAGGGATAGTTAAAGGTTCTCTAGTACTTGTTGGTGGAGACCCTGGTATAGGTAAATCCACACTTTTAATTCAAGTCTCTAGTAATGTAGCTAATTTAGGAAAGACTGTTTTATATATAACTGGAGAAGAATCAGAATCACAGATAAAAATGAGAGCAAAAAGATTAGGTATTAATTCAGAAAATTTATATATATTTGCTGAAAATAATTTGAGTATAATTGAATCTTATTTAGAAAGTGTAAATCCACAATTAATAATTCTAGACTCAATTCAAACTGTCTTTAGTCCAGAAATATCTTCAGCACCAGGAACTGTCAGCCAAATTAAAGAAGGTACTTCAAAATTCATGAAGATTTCTAAAAAAATGGGAATTTCAACATTCATAGTTGGTCATGTAACCAAAGAAGGTTCACTAGCAGGTCCAAAATTATTAGAGCATATGGTTGATACTGTTTTATATTTTGAAGGTGAAAGATATAATACATATAGATTAGTAAGGGCTGTTAAAAATAGATTTGGTTCAACAAATGAGCTTGGAGTATTTGAAATGAGGGATTTGGGATTAGTAGAGCTTGATAACCCGTCTAAGATTTTGATATCTGAAAAACCAAAAGATGTAGCAGGTTCAGTCATAATATCCACTGTAGAAGGTACAAGACCAATGCTACTTGAATTACAAGCATTAGTTTCACCAACAAGTTTTGGTATAGCAAGAAGAACATCTACAGGAGTAGATTATAATAGAGTTGGTATGTTATTAGCAGTCTTAGAAAAACGTGTTGGTCTGCAAATACAAAACCAAGATGTATATATAAATATAGTTGGAGGTATAAAGATAAATGAACCTTCGATTGACTTAGGAATAGCTATTTCTGTAGCATCTAGCTTTAGAAATATACCTATAGATGAAGATATAGCTGTTACAGGAGAGGTAGGACTTACAGGAGAAGTTAGATCAGTAAGTTTTATAGAAAAAAGAATTGCTGAGTGCAAAAAACTTGGCTTTAAAAAGATAGTAGTTCCTAGAAGTAATTATGATGTTGTAAAAGATACTAAAGGTATAGAAATATGGCCAGTAGACAACTTAAGACAAGCTATAAATATAGTACTTGGGAGGAATCAATAAATATGGAGAATTTTTTGGATAACAAAAATATGCTATATGCATTAAAAATGATATCTCCTGGAACCCCTCTTAGATTAGGCCTAAACAATGTGCTAAGAGCTAAGACTGGCGGTTTAATTGTAATTGCAACAAATGAAGATGTAATGAAAATAGTAGATGGAGGATTTGCTATAAATGCAGAGTATTCACCATCATATCTATATGAATTAGCCAAAATGGATGGAGCGATAGTTTTAAGTGGTGATGTAAAGAAAATATTATTTGCTAATGCACAACTTATACCAGATTACTTTATAGAAACATCAGAAACTGGAACTAGACATAGAACGGCGGAAAGAGTAGCAAAACAAACTGGTGCTATAGTCATAGGAATTTCACAAAGAAGAAATGTTATAACAGTTTATAGAGGAAATGAGAAGTATGTGGTCGAAGATATATCTAAGATATTTACTAAGGCAAATCAAGCAATACAAACTTTAGAAAAATATAAAACAGTATTAGAACAAGCTATAACTAATTTAAATGCTTTAGAGTTTAATGATTTGGTAACTATTTATGATGTAGCGTTAGTCATGCAGAAAATGGAAATGGTAATGAGAGTTACAAGTATAATTGAAAAATATGTGATAGAATTGGGGGATGAAGGAACTTTAGTAAGCATGCAATTAGAGGAATTAATGGGTACAACTAGAATAGATCAGAAATTAATATTCAAAGATTATAACAAAGAAAATACTGAAATAAAAGAACTTATGAAAAAAGTTAAAAATTTAAATTCAGAAGAACTAATAGAATTATTTAATATGGCAAAACTATTAGGGTATAGTGGATTTTCAGAAAGTATGGATATGCCTATAAAAACAAGAGGCTATAGAATTCTTAGCAAAATACATAGACTACCAACAGCAATAATAGAAAACTTAGTAAATTATTTTGAAAACTTTCAAGAAATATTGGATGCGTCTATTGAAGAGTTAGATGAAGTTGAAGGAATAGGTGAAATAAGAGCAACATATATAAAAAATGGACTTATAAAAATGAAACAATTAGTATTATTAGATAGACACATATAATGAATTTTAAGTGAATTTTACTACTTTTTTCTTGAATATAATATACACTTTGGTCTATAATAGATAAGTATAACTAGGGGGTGAAGCATTGATAAGGAAAGTAACAAGGATATTGTTTATTTTACTTGGATTTACGATAGGTATAACGACCTATTTAACATTGATGAGAGATTTTGAAATATTAACATTTGGAAAAGAAACTTATGGTTATATAGCAGCTGTAGTAGCAGGTATAGTAATAGCTATTTTAGGATATCTTATAGAGCCATGGGTTGTGAATAGAACAAAAGAAATTGCTAAAGTTGTGGATAAAGAACTATCAAAATATCCTCAAACAGATATATTATTAGGGTCTATGGGTCTTATAGTAGGATTTGTAATTGCATATTTATTAAGTGGGCTAGTAAATAGAATACCAATAGTAGGTGGAATATTATCATTACTATTATATTTATTCCTAGGATATCTTGGAATGAAAGTTGCGCTTAAAAGTAAAAATGATTTATTTAATATTGGAAAATTAGGAAGATTGGCAAATCCTATTAAAGATAAGGATAAGGATAAAGATAATAAAAAAGAAGTAAAGGCGATACCTCCAAAAGTATTAGATACAAGTGTAATAATTGATGGAAGGATAGCTGATATTTGTAAAACAGGATTTATAGAAGGAAAACTTATTATTCCTGCTTTTGTTTTGGAAGAATTAAGACATATTGCAGATTCTTCAGATGATTTGAAAAGAGTAAGAGGTAGAAGAGGTCTGGATATATTAAATATAATTCAGAAAGAATTAAATATAGAGGTTGAAATAAGTGAAAGGGACTTTGATGATATAGCAGAAGTTGATAGTAAATTATTAAAGCTTGCCCAAGTATTAAATGGAAAAGTTGTTACTAATGATTATAACTTAAATAAGGTTGCTCAATTTCAAGGTGTTGAAGTATTAAATATAAATGAGTTGGCTAATGCTATAAAACCAGTTGCAATACCAGGTGAAGATATGGTTGTCCAAGTGGTTAAAGAAGGAAAAGAAGCTCAACAGGGTGTTGCATATCTAGATGATGGAACTATGATAGTTGTTGATGGAGGAAGAAAACATATGAATGAGACTATAAAAGTTTTAGTAACTTCTGTTCTTCAAACTCCTGCTGGTAGAATGATATTTGCAAAACCTAAAAATTGATATATTCAAATAAACCTAAAATTTGGGCTGTTTATTATAAATAGATGGTCCAAATTTATTTGTTTATAACGACAATGTTTAATGTATTCTTAAGTGTGAGGATTTAAATCAGAAAGCAGGGAGAATTTATGAGAAAAAAGATTATATCTTTCTTAGCAACATTTATCATAATATTAACATCGATGAGCCAGTATAGCTTTGCAGATGATATACCAACGCATGGAAAAGTAATATTTATAGATATGAATAGAACTAGTATGAACAATATGTTAAGAATAAAATCATTGAGAGAAGAGCTAGAAGATAGAGGATATATTGGCTTGATGAACATAAGAGGCGATAAAGGTAGTGATGATAGAAGGTCATATGCCAGTATGGGTGCTGGAGGAAGAGCCAATGTAGCTAATGAAGAAGATATTAATTTTGAAAGCTCAAGCAAAGATAGAAATATAGTTTTTGAATCAGCTACAGGTAAGAAAGCAAAAGGTATAAATGATTTGACTATAAATATGTCAATAAATGAGAATCTAAACTTTGGAGAATATGGTTCTACATTAGGTTCATTAGGTCAAAGTTTATCTGAAAATAAATTAAAAACATCTGTATTAGGAAATGCAGATATAGTTGAAAATGGTAAACTTGTAAAAAATAGAAACTTATGCTTAACAGCTATGGATGAGTATGGTAGAATTTCTTACGGAAATGTAGATAATATCAATAAAAAAGATTTATCTATGCCTTATGGAATATCAACTGATTACACTAAGCTTGTTGCTGAAACTAAAGAAGCTTATAAAAATAGTGATGTAGTTTTTGTAGAACTTGGAGATACATATAGGTTAGATTTATATAAATCTAACTTGAATGAAAAAACATATAAAAACATGAAAGACAAGATAGAAAAAAACATAGATGAATATTTAAAAAATATATTTTCTATGGTTGGAGAAAATGATACTGTTTACATAGCTAGTGCATTTCCAAGTGATTTAGATTATAAAAATAAAAGAAGGCTTTCTCCAATAATAAAATTAAATGGCAATGGAAAAGGGATGTTATCATCTTCAACTACTAGAAGAGAAGGTATTGTTACTAATCTAGATGTTGGAGCTGAGATATTAAATAACTTTGATATAAAAAATCAAAATATGGTTGGAAAGAAGTATGAACTTATTAACAGAGATGATAATAAAGAGTATCTGATGGATGAATACCAAAAGATAGTATCTGTTTCAAGCATAAGGTCTACAATACTTAATGGATTTGTAAGTATAGTGTTTTTGTCATGGATAGTTGCTATGATTCTAATTCTATTTAGAAAGCATATATCGAAAAATCACAAAGAAACAATATTTTTTATATTAAAAGAATTTCTAAAAATAGGAATAGTAATGCCATTATCATTTATGATAACTCCAATAATGAATTTTAAAACACCAGTAGCAATATCTTTAGGAATAATTATAATAACACTTACTATATACTTAATAAGCAAAGTTCTGATAAAGAATGATTTAAAAAATATGTTATTCTTTACAGGTTTAACTATATTGATTATGGTTATTGATTCTGCATTTGGTTCATATTTAATGAAAAGTAATGTAATGAGTTATGATTGTATAATTGGGGCTAGATACTACGGAGTAGGAAATGAATATCAAGGAGTGGCAATAGGTAGTGCAATATTTACATTTGCGATTTTGCTTACATATAAAAAGATACCAAAGTGGTCTGTAATAGTATTTTCTTTAGTTATCTTAATTACGAGTGCATCTCCAGCTATGGGTGCAAATGTTGGAACTGCTATTTCTGAATGTGTTGCATTTTTACTATTTATACTATTGATATATAATGTAAAAATAGACTTTAAAAAAGTTGTATTATTAGGTGTAGCAGTATTGCTTGTTTTAGGCGCCTTTGTAGCTATAGATATGATTTCAGGAAGCAACTCACATTTAGGTATGTTTGTAAAAGAAGTTTACTTTAATGGACCAGGAGAAATAATACAAACATTTAGCAGAAAGATAGAAATGAACTTGAAACTAGCTCAAACCAGTGCATGGGTAAATATACTATTAACTGGGATAGGGGTTATCTTAGTTCTTATGATTAATCAGATTAGATACTTTAAACAATTAATTGATGAATATCCAATTATATTTAAAGGATTTATAGCGTCAATAGCAGGATGCTTTGTAACTCTTTTAGTAAATGATTCTGGAATTGTGTCATCAGCTACAGCTTTTATTTATGTAATTGTAGCTATGATTATATTAAGTATAAATCTGATAGTATTAAAAGAATAAGTTATAGATATTACTATATAAAGGTTAATTTAAATTTATTTTTACAAAATAAATTTAAAAAGAAATTTTATGATAGTCAACTATTATACAAAAGCAGAAAAGGGGTTCCTAAGAACCCCTAATCTATGTGATAATTGTTCTGTGAAAAATAACATTTTGGTTATAGCAGATATGGGTGTTATGAACAAGATGATTCAGTAAGACTAATTATCCTAATTTTAGAGTAGTTGGACTATAGCAAGTTATATGATGCATACTCCTCCAAATGGAGAAATCCAGTGGTTAATCTGAAGATTCTGTTTAAAATTTTAGTTTATGCTTATGTAAAATTCATTTATTCTTCTACAAAATTTATCTAAATAATTAGTTTAAATTTTAATTGGCTCTGATGAAATTCTGTTTGAAAATGTATTTATAGATGGAACAAAAATTGAATCAAATGCTAATAAATATATGTTTGTATGGAAGAAATCCACATATAAGAATGAATCAAAATACAGATAAATATAAAAGGATTTATATTTATATTTTAAAAAAATGGATAACTAATTAACATAAATTTCATATATATATGAAATAATAAATGATAATCTATAAATAAAAAGTACTCTTATTATTTGTATAGGCATACTATTAAAATATGATTTGAATTTTGAAAAATATGATGTATAATAAATAGTTATGAAATAGATATTTTTATACTTATAATAGTGAAAAATTACCTAAATATACCATAGATGCGAATGAATATAAAATACTTACAATGATTTGAGAGGTGATAAAATGACAATAAGGGTATTCGAAGCATTTGCAGGTATTGGAGCTCCAAGAAAAGCCTTGATGAATATAGGAATTGACTTTGAAGTAATATATACATCAGAAATAAATAACGATGCTATAGTAGCATACAAAAAATTGTATGGTGAAGATAAAAACTTAGGAGATATATCAAAAATTGATGAAAAGAATTTAGATGATTTTGATTTATTTGTAGCAGGTTTTCCATGCCAGGACATTAGTCATAATGGGAAGCAAGAGGGTATGAAAGAAGGTACTAGAAGTGGACTAGTATGGGATGCTATGAGAATAATAAGTCATAAAAAACCTAAATATGTAGTTTTTGAGAATGTAAAAAACTTACTTAATATTAGGTTTAAGGATGACTTAAATAGAATTATATATAGTTTAGAAGAATTAGGATACATTGTTAAATATGAATTATTAAATTCAAAGAATTTTGGTATATGTCAAAATAGAGAAAGAGTATTTATTGTAGGTAGCTTAGAGGGTGATTTTGTAATGCCTAAAAAGTCTAATAGACCTATGAAAACACTGTATGAACTATTAATTGATGATGATTGTGATAACATAAAAGCTGAAATAAAAGAAAAAATAATGAAAGAGTCAATTAATTTAAATGTAAAAGATGCTATTGCAGAGGAATTTGGTAAAATACAAAATAAAGTTATCTGTTTGAATAGTAAAGACATATATAATAAACAACCTAGTCAACAATATAGAGTATATTCAAAGAATGGATTAATGACTACTTTATCAGCTCAGTTAAATGGAAGATACAATGTTATTTCAAGTAAAGGATTTATTAGAAAAATAACACCTAAAGAATCCTTACTATTACAATGCTTTGATTTAGATGATTATGAAAAAATAAAAGATATGGATACTAAAATTTATAAATTGAGTGGAAATAGTATACCTATAAATGTACTAGAAGAAATATTTAGTAAATTACTTAAAGAATATAATACGAATGAGTTAAATGAAAAGAAAGATTTTATAAAGGAGAGGCAAAATAAAATGATAAGTGTAGTAAGTATTTTTTCTGGAGGGGGAGGTATAGACTTAGGATTTGAAAAAGCAGGGTTTGATGTTATATATGCTACAGATTTTTGGGATAAAGCATGTAATACTTTAAAATATAATGCTAAAATAAATGGACATACTCATAAAAAAGTAGAATGTAAGGATATAAGAGAAGTAGATTTTAAGGCTATACTAAGAGAAAATAATCTTGATAGAGTAGATTGTTTTGTAGGAGGTCCGCCATGTCCTGCATACTCTAAGAGTAGATTTTATCTTAAAGATAAAAAAAGAGCTTTAGAAGATGAAAATTCATTTACATTATATAATTACTTTAGAGGACTAGAGGAACTGAATCCAAGAGTATTTTTCTTTGAGAATGTAAATGGGTTTGTTTTTAAGCCTCATCAATCAGCATTTGATTTATTAAAAGTTGAAGCTAATAGATTAGGATATGATATAACATACAAAGTTATAAATTCAGCAAACTATGGAGTGCCTCAAACTAGGCAAAGGTTTATTTGTGTAGGGGTAAAAAGAGGAGAAGGAAAGCCATTTGTATTTCCTAATGAAACACACTATGACCCTGAAAAATACAGTCCATTAATACATGAGGGCATGAGACCATGGGTTACTTGTGAAGAAGCTATAGGTGATTTAGATTATGATTTACCAGAAGATAAAGATATGGAAGCTGGATCTAAACATAAAGATTTACTTAAGCTAGTTCCTCCAGGAGAAAATTATCTTTATTTTACAGAAGAAAGAGGTTATCCAGAACCTGTATTTAAATGGAGATCTAGATATTGGTCATTTTTACTTAAGTTATCTCCAGAAAGACCATCTTGGACAATACAAGCTAGTTTTTCCAACAATCAGGGGCCATTCCATTGGAAAAATAGGTTTTTAAGAATATCTGAAATTAAAAGAATACAAACTTTTGATGATCATTATGAATTAACTGGAAATATGAAAGATCAGTGGAGACAAGTTGGAAATGCTGTACCTGTAAAGTTAGTACAAGTTATAGCAGAAAAAATAAAGCAAATGTATTTCTAATAATAAAGGACCTAAGGCAAAAGGTCCTTATTTTATTGCATATTTAAAATATAGAAAATAATGTATATAATTATATTAATAACATAGTACAAAAAGGAGTATAGTATGGAAGAAAAATATTATCAAGCAAAATTAGATGGAACATATGAAAGAAGTATAGAACCTTCAGGTCCTAACACATCAAGAATAAAAAATATTCTAGAAACGTCACTAAAATCATATGGATGGGACGTCGAATTTGATAATTTAAAATCAAATCCGTATCATGGAATATTAAGGAACACAGGCTTAGATATAGATATGTACATATATTGTTGGAGAGCAAGTAATGGTGGTAGAGAAAATAGACCAATGGAAAAGAGAATTCAGATAAGTTCAAGTGCAGATAGAATTCCATTAGCCAGAAATAATGATGAAAGTAATAGGACTCTATTACTAGGAATATATGAACCAGATATTATATCTGATAGTGAATATAATACACCTATAATTATTGCATGGGAATCTAAAAAAAATAAAAATGCAGGGTCATCAAAGTCGTGCTTTACAGATGTAAATCATATATCGAGAGCTATGAGAGATGGTTTTGCACAATATTATAACTCTACAGGAGATTTGGTATGTGCTTTTAAACCTGAATTTATACATTTTTATATAATGAACTTAAACAACTTACACAAACAAGAATGTGCTTGTATAAATAGTATAACGTCTACAAGTGATATTATAAGCGAAAATATAGAAGATTCCTTATATAATACAGTTACACAATATTCAAATAATAAAGATCATGGAGTAGATAAAAATACAATATTATATGGACCTCCAGGAACAGGAAAGACTTACAATATAGCAAAGTATGTAGTTAGGATTATAGAAGGAAAAACGGAAAGTGAAATAAATACTGAAGAATATAAGGATATAATAGATAGGTTTAATAGATATAAAGTTGATGGGCATGCTATTTTTACAACTTTCCATCAGTCTTACAGCTATGAAGAATTTATAGAGGGAATAAAACCAGTTATAAAAAATAAAGAAGAGAATAATAATGAACCTAATTCTGATATATCTTACACTGTCGAGGATGGTATATTTAAAGAATTTTGCAGTAAGGCAAGCAAAGATGAACAACAAAATAATTATGTATTTATAATAGATGAAATAAATAGAGGTAATATGTCTAAGATATTTGGTGAACTTATAACTCTAATAGAAAATAAAAAGAGAATAGGGTCAGAAGAAGCAATGACTCTAAAGCTACCTTATTCAAAATCAGAATTTGGAGTTCCTAAAAACATATATATACTAGGAACTATGAATACTGCAGATCGTTCTATAGCATTATTAGATACAGCATTAAGAAGAAGATTTGAGTTTATTGAAATGATGCCAGATGTAAATATATTAAACCAACTTAATAATGGGACTGATATAGAAATAAATAGTAGTGGAAAAGTAATAAATGTATGTGAAATTATAAGAACAATAAATAAAAGAATAGAAGTACTTTACGATAGAGAGCATACAATAGGACATGCTTATTTTATAGAATTAGTTAAAAAAGAGGCTACACTAGAAGACCTGGAAAGGACATTAAAGAAAAAAATAATACCATTATTACAAGAATATTTCTATGACGATTATGATAAAATAAGGCTTATTTTAGGTGATAATCAAGTAGACGATAGTAGATTACATTTTATAAAGGAAGAAAATATAGACTCTAGATTATTTGGAAATGATTTTGATTTAGATGACAGGAAATTATTTAAAATAAATGAAGAAGCTTTTAAAGAACCTAATTCATATATAAAAATATACTCAAAAATAAATGAAGAAGGAATATATAATGAGTAAAAACATATATGCAATAAAAGAATATGGTTTCTTTGTAAAAGAATCAAAAAATATAGATATAGGAAAGCTAGAACAAGAAGGAAATGTAGTGGTACCAAATGACATATTTGAATATATAGAGTCATTTATATTAGAAAATCAAAATGAATTTGATGTAGAGAATCATGATTTGATGCAAATTTCTTATAAAAAGGGAATTGGAAAAATAATTAAGGCTAAGAACTATGTAGGGACCATACAAACACCTAAAGGTGTTACTATAGAGATACTACCTAAGATATATATATCAAGTCATGAAGATTCATACAAAAAGACAAAAAAGATATTTCTTAAAATGTTAAAGAGCGTAAAAGATATGCCTTTTAAAACTTTTAACATGGCTAATTTAGACACTATAAATATGGAAATTTTAGATATATTTATAATTATGTTTCTAGATGAAGTATCTGTATTAATAAAAAAGGGAATTAAATCATCTTATATCAAAGAAGAAGGAAATTTAAATTATTTAAGAGGTAAATTATTGATAAATAAGCATATATCAAAGAATATAATAAGTAAGGACAAATTCTACTTAGAATATGACGAGTATAGTAAAAACATACCTGAAAATAGAATTATAAAATCAACTTTATTGAAGTTGAAAGATGTTACATCTAAATCTAATATACAAAATAGAATACAAAAATATTATTTTGCTTTTGACGAAGTAGATAAATCATTAAATTATGAAAAGGATTTTTCAAGATGCACCAATAATCGTTTAATGAATGATTATAAGCTTGCACTAGAGTGGAGTAAAATATTTTTACAAAATAAAGGATTTACAAGTTATAAAGGTGGGAGTAAATCGTACTCATTACTATTTCCTATGGAAAAAGTGTTTGAGAATTACGTAGCCAATAGTATTAAAAAATGTAATTTATTTAATAAATTTGATGTCATAATTCAAGCAAGAAAAGATGAAACAATGTATTTGTTTGATACACCTAAAAAATTTAAATTAAAGCCTGATATTATAATGAAAAATTCAGAAGAGACTATAATATTAGATACTAAATGGAAAAACTTATATGATAATTATAATAAAAATTATGGTATATCTCAAAGTGATATGTACCAAATGTATGCTTATTCAAAAAAGTACAATGCAAATAAAATTATTATAATCTATCCTTATAATTATGAGGCTAAAAAGATATTAAGCTGTGGTGATTATAGTATTTTATTTTTTAAATCATATGATGGAGTAAATGTACAAATATATTTCTTTGATATTGAAAAAACAGAAGATAGTTTATATGAGTTACATAAAATAATAAGTGACTAAAAATTGCACTAATTAAAAAATATAATGTACAGATTAAAATATGATTGATGTATATTATAGGTTTACAAACAATAAATAAGTATTTTAAATTAAATTATTTTTAACATTATTATATGTGTTGATGTTCATTATAGCACCATTTTTCTATACAAAATATACTTTTTAAGATATATTAAATAATTTAGATGCGGTTTTACTAGATAAACTATTTTTTTATCTTCAATCAAACATATTGTCTTTAAAAGAAGGTGACTTAAGTAAGAATTTTAAATAATTTTAACTACATAAAATATTAATATCTAAATGTATTACTTGATTTATTAATAGATTCTAAAATAGTATAAAGTTCACCATATTTATAATAATAAACCATATAATATTTTGTATCTACAATATTATATGGTTTATATTGAGGTGATTTTTTTAATAATCCAAGCTTCTTCAATCTTTGTGTAAAGGTATTTTATGGTAAATTACTATAATCATATGACTTATTAATAAACTGTGTATTTATAAAGTACATTTCGATTTACTTACTACAAGGAAGGCACTTTTGATCTTTCATCATATGAGCTAGGTAATTTGAAACTATTAAATAGTATTGAATGTTTTTTACAGGCTGAGTGTTGGATTATAATGAAGATGTTGGATTTATTAGAGATGGCTTGGTAAACCATCATTATTTGAAGGATCATAAATGGAAAATTAATTTTGATTTTATGAAGATGATGTTCAGTAAGTAGAAATAGTATGTAAGTTAAAGTTTGTTAATACTGCTTTATATTATAAGAACTACTATTAAAATACATGTATTTTAACACTCTTTCTTTTGAGAAAGTAGGGGAGTAAGAGATATAATCAAGTCTCATTTTTAAGGGCACGGCGATACATGATAAGTATCTCCGTGTTGTTTTATACATAGCATAAATTTATAAATATTGATTTGTAAAATAATCATTATCAGTAATATGATATCTATATTTATATGTAGTTGAAACTTTATAAACATAGATATTTTTCCATTTTATGAAGAACTTAAGTGAGCTTCTGTTTTGTTAAATTTAATATTTTTATTGATGCTTATACCATATTTATTTTCTAATATGCAAAATTTAGTAATAAACACTTTTTTATTTTTACTCTTACTTTACCTTTATTTAATTTTCATGTTGTATCTTGTTAGTAAGAACAGAATAAAAACAGAAGAAGAAATAATGAAATAACTAAAATCAAGGGGATTAAGCATTCTATTATATGAAGTTTTGCTTGTTGGTGTAACACATCATCATGTACAGATCAGAACACCTAGTTGAAAGGTCTCAAAGCCTAAATCAATACCTAAACCAGCAAAAGAACCTACACATGTAAATTATGAAAAACAGTCAAATGAACTTAAAGAAAAATATTATAAAAAATAAATAATGAAACTCTATAATTAGAATATAATCAAACACTATTTACGCTGGAAAACTTTACAGAAGCACAAGAGATACTAAAACCTTTGGTAAGTTTAAAGAATGCTTCAACAGATGCTATTTACTTTTATGCACAAGTAGAATATCTGAATAGAAAGTATACATAAGCTTAAAAACTATATAATGTTCTTGTAAAACAATATTTTGACAAATTTAAAACAGAGGGATAATAGAGTTTGGTACTTAAATATTATTTAAGTAATTTGCAACTAAAAAATAGATTTGGGAAATTTCCAACAGATTATGAAAGATATCATAATGAGGAAGTTGGGTTTTTGGGAGAAGTTTTAATAATCCATAAGTATTTTAAAAGCTATAAATGCACGATTGATTTTGATTCTATGAAGGTGATATTTAGTAATAAGAAATACTATATAATCTAAATTGTGTGATTAAGTTTCGCTTTTTTAAGGACACGGTGATACAAGAAAGCTATCTCGGTGTTTTTTATATGCAAAAATATCTTAAGAATCAAATGTAATAGATAACATGCGTACCAGTATGTCAGAAGTAATAGTTAATCTCGTTTATATAATTATAGATATACTATTAGCTAGTTAAGTTTTAGTAGAGTTGTAACAAAATAAGGTACACTAGCAAAAGCTGAAAGCATATTTTTTAATAATCTTTAATGTAACAACTTATTTTTAATTATACAAAAAAAACAGTTGACTTTTTATACGAACCCCTTCTATAATGTTATTGAAATTAAGTAAAATCATTGAACAAATGTAAAAATAATTGAAAAATCTTGATTTTGGAGGAAGGAAAATGAAAAAAATTGGAGACTTAAGGTTAATGATGAAGTGTTGTTCACTTTATTATGAAGATAATTTGAATCAACAAGAAATAGCGAATCAATTGGGAATATCAAGACCAACAATATCAAGAATATTAAAAGAAGCTTTTGAGCAAGGAATAGTAAAAATACAAATAGTTGATGTTTTAAAAAATGACTATCAAAAAATAGAAAGAAGTTTAGAAAGAAAATATAAATTGAAAGAAGTAATAGTGGTAGATGATAAACAAGACTCATTAACACAAAAACAAGAATTAGCAAGAGCTGTGTCTGAATATCTTACCAGAGTAGTAAAAGAAAATGATATAATTGGGGTTTCCATAGGAACAACTCTAAAAGAAATTCCTAGATATGTAGAAAAAAGCAACTGTAAAAATGTTACGTTCATACCTTTACTAGGAGGAATTGGAGATAATGAAATAGATATACACGCAAATCAAATAGCTGTAAGTTTAGCAAGAGCTTTTGGAGGAGATTTTAAGTTATTACATGCTCCTGCTGTGATGTCTGATTTATCTACAAAAGAAAAGCTTTGTAAGGATGAAAAAATTAAAGAAGTACTAGACTTAATAGATAAAACAACTATTGCAATTGTAGGTATAGGAAATCCTATGAGTTTAAACTCAACGATAATGGCTTCTGGATATATGCATGAAGAAGATATAGATGATTTAAAAAAGTATAACTCAATAGGCGCAATTTGTTTGCAAGCTTTTGATAAGGAAGGAAAAACTTCTATACTTGAATTTAATCAAAGGGTACTAGGGGTAAAACTAAATGATTTAAAAAAGATAAAAAGAACAATAGGTGTTGCTTCAGGAGATGAAAAGATAGAAGCAATAAAAGCATCATTAAAAGCCAAATTTATAAATAGCTTAGCAATTAATCACAGTTTAGCACTTGAATTATTAGAAGATTGTGACTAATAGAAATATAGATAAAAATTAATAGGAGGGAATTGATATGACATTATCAAAAGAAACATTACTTGAAATGTATAAGAGAATGAATCAAGCTAGAAAGTTTGAAGAGAAAGTTAGTTGGTTTTTTGCAAGAGGTATGGTACATGGAACAACTCATTTATCAGTAGGTCAAGAAGCTTCAAGTGTAGCCGCAGTAATGGCATTAGAAAAAGGAGATTTGGTTTCATTAACTCATAGAGGTCATAGCCAATTTATAGGAATGGGAATAGATTTAAATAAAATGATGGCTGAGCTTATGGGAAAAGAAACTGGATTTTGTAAAGGAAAAGGAGGCTCAATGCATATAGCAGATATTGAGTCAGGTAACTTAGGAGCAAATGGAGTCGTAGGTGGAGGTCTTACTATAGCTCCTGGCGCTGCACTTACACAACAATATAAAAAGACAGGAAAAATAGTTTTATGTAGTTTTGGTGATGGTGCATCAAATGAAGGTACATTTCATGAAGGAATAAACTTGTCATCAATATGGAAATTACCAATAATATTTTATTGTGAAAACAACCTATATGGCATGTCAACAAGTATAAAACGTCACATGAATATAGATAGTGTTGCAACAAGAGCAGCATCTTATGGTATAGAAGGAATATCAATAGATGGATATAATCCAATAGAAGTATATGAAACAGTACAAAAAGCTGCTGAAAAATGTAGAAGAGGGGAAGGGCCTGTATTAATTGAAAGTAGGACTTATAGATGGCTAGGTCATTCAAAATCAGATGCAAATGTATATAGAACGAAAGAAGAGATAGAATCGTGGAAGGCAAAAGACCCTATAAAATTTTTAAGAAATTATCTTATAGAAAATAATATGGCAAATGAAAATGAATTAGATATAATTGAAGATTTTGCTAAAAAATCAATAGAAGATGCAGTAGAATTTGCTCAAAATAGCCCAAATCCAAAAATAGAATCTTTATTAGATGATGTATATGCAGACTAAAAATAGTAAAGGAGGAAAATAAAAATGAGTACAAGAGAATTAACATATGCACAAGCAATAAAAGAAGCAATGTCAGAAGAAATGAGAAGAGATGAAAATGTAATATTTATGGGAGAAGATATAGGGATATATGGAGGAGCATTTGGCGTATCAGTGGGAATGATAGATGAATTTGGCCCAGAAAGAGTAAGAGATACTCCTATATCAGAAGCAGCTATAGCAGGAGCAGCAGCAGGTGCAGCGGCAACTGGGTTAAGACCAATTATGGAAGTAATGTTTATGGATTTTGTTACAATATCTATGGACGCGATTGTAAATCAAGCAGCAAAAATGAGATATATGTTTGGTGGGAAGGCTCAGGTTCCAATGGTTGTTAGATGTCCTGGAGGTTCTGGAACTGGTTCAGCAGAACAACATTCACAAAGTTTGGAAGCATGGTTTTGTCATGTACCAGGAGTAAAAGTGGTTGCACCTTCAACACCAGCAGATGCTAAGGGATTATTAAAAGCAGCTATAAGAGACAATAATCCAGTAATATTTGTTGAAAACAAATTGTTATATAGAAAAAAAGGAATTGTCCCAGAGGGAGATTATGTAATTGATATTGGAAAGGCAGATATTAAAAAAGAAGGTTCTGATGTTACAGTAATCACTTATGGAAGGATGTTACAAAGTGTTGAAGAAGCTGCAGAAAACCTATCAAAAGAAAATATAGATGTAGAAATTATAGATTTAAGAACTTTATATCCATTAGATAAAGAGACAATCATAAAGAGTGTATGTAAAACTGGTAGAGTTTTAATTTGCCATGAAGCAGCTAAGACTGGTGGTCTAGGTGGAGAAATATCAGCATTAATAACAGAAAGTGAATCATTTGATTATTTAGATGCACCAGTAAAAAGAATATGTGGAAAAGATGTGCCAATACCATATAATCCAGAGCTAGAAAAAGCAGTAGTCCCAAGAATTGATGAAATAGAAGATGCAATAAAATCTTTAATTGTTAGATAAGGGGGGATAGAAATGGTGGCAAATAAAGTAAAAGCCACACCAGCAGCCAAAAACCAAGCAAGAAAAGACAATATAGAGTTAGATAGGCTGATTGGAAGTGGAGAAAATGGAAGAATACATCTAGTGGATGTGTTAAATTATCTAGAAAATAATAAAGTAAAAGCAACTCCTTTAGCAAAAAGAATAGCAGAGGATTTAAATATAGATTTAGAAAATGTTGTAGGTACTGGATACAATAGAAAAATAAAAAAAGCAGATATAGAAAAGGCACATACACAAGAGACTATCGTATCAACTGATGTATCTAAATCTAATGAAACAAAAGAAATAGAATCAAAACATGAGAATTTAAGTACGTTTAATACTGTAGAAGGAGAGTTCGAAAAGCCAAATCCAATGAGAGCAACTGTAGCAAAACGAATGTCAGAAAGCTACTTCAGTGCTCCTGTATTTACATTCAATATAGAGGTAGATGCTACAGAACTTAAAGAACTTAGAGCAAAATTAATAGATACAGTAAAAGAATCAACTGGAGTAAAATTAACAATGACAGATTTAATAGTAATGGCTGTATCTAGAGTACTTCCAAAGCATCAAGCATTAAATTCAGCATGGACAGATAATGGAATATTTAGATATAAAGATATAAATATAGCTATTGCTGTTGGACTAGATGAAGGTTTATATGTCCCAGTAGTAAAAAATGTAAATGAAAAATCGCTAAAAGAAATAGCTAAAGAAAGCAAAGAACTTGCTGAAAAAGTAAAAACAGGAAAGCTTCTACCAGCAGACCAAGAAGGTAATACATTTACTATAAGCAATGTTGGAATGTATGGTATAACGACATTTACACCTATAATAAATATGCCTTCAAGTGCGATACTTGGGGTAGGAGCAACTCAAGATAAGTTTGTGCCAGTAAATGGAGAGGCTAAAATAAAACCTATAATGAATTTATCATTAACATCAGACCATAGAATAATAGATGGTACAGTAGCAGCAAAATTCTTAAAAGATTTAAAAGAATTATTAGAAAATCCATTAGCAATGCTCGTATAGGTTTTGATATTTTACTCTTTATGTAAATAGATTGAATAGACCACATAAAAAGATGTATTTAATTTTACTAGATTTAAAATTATTGTATGTAAAAGATATCTGTATGAATATAAGATGATTAACTAAAATATATAAAAAATAAATAGGAGGATAGCCTATGTCAGTAGAAGTCATAATGCCAAAAGCTGGAGTAGCTATGGAAGAAGGTACTATAGTATCTTGGCTAAAACAAGAAGGCGAAGAAGTAAAAATTGGAGAACCTATACTAGAGATAACAACAGATAAAGTCAACATGGAAATAGAATCAGAAGGAGAAGGTATACTTGCTGCAATTATACATAAAGAAGAAGGAGAAGTATTACCAGTATTTACAGTAATAGGTGTAATAGCAGAAAAGGGAGAAAAGCAAGAAGAAATAAAGGCTAAATACTTATCTGGAAACGTATCAAAAGAAGATTTAATTGTTGAAACAGAAAAAATAGAAATAAAAGAAGAAAAGACAATTAAAAAAGAGAGTAATCATGATTATGATGTGGTAGTAGTAGGTGGAGGACCTGGAGGGTATTTATCAGCACTAAAATCAGCTATATTAGGAGGCAAAGTTGCATTAGTAGAAGAGGACACATTAGGAGGAACTTGCCTAAATAGAGGTTGCATTCCTACAAAAACTTATGTAAAAACAGTAGAAATATTAGAAGAAATTGAACAATTATCAAAAAGAGGTGTAAAAGTATCTGTTGATAAGGAACAAGATATAAAAAAGGCTATAAAGTATAAAAATAGAGTAGTAAAAAAACTTACAGCTGGTGTTGGTGGATTGTTAAAAAGCAGAGGTGTAGATGTCTTTAATCTTAAAGCTACTGTTAAAGAAGCCCATAAAGTAATATTATCAGATGGAAAAGTTTTAGATACAGAAAATACAATAATTGCCACTGGTTCTAAGGTGAGAATCTTACCAATAAAAGGAATAGAATCAAAATTAATAATAACTAGTACAGAAGCTTTAGATTTAGACATAGTACCAGAAGAGTTAGTAATAATTGGTGGTGGAGTAATAGGTTGTGAATTTGCAGAGATATTCAACTCAAGAGGTTCTAAAGTAACTATAATAGAAATGGAAGACAGAATAATTCCAAGAATGGACAAAGAATTGAGCCAGTCTTTAAGAGATTCACTTAAGAAAAAGGGAATAACTATATTAACTGAAAAGAAAGTTTCTGAATTTAAAGAAGAAGGAAATAAAATAATAGTATGTATTGAAGGAGAAGAACCAATAAAGGCAGATTTAGGTCTATATGCTATAGGAAGACAAGCTAATCTATCTGGTGTAGAAGACTTAGATATTAAAATAGATAGAGGTTCAATAGTTGTAAATAGTAAAATGGAAACAAGTGTACCAAGTGTATATGCAGTAGGTGATGTTACTGGAGGTATAATGCTAGCTCATGCAGCTTTTAAAATGGGAGAAGTAGCAGCTTCAAATGCTTTAGGTATGGATGAAGAAGCAGATTTAAGTGCATTACCTAGTTGTGTTTATACAGTTCCAGAGGTTGCATCAGTTGGACTTACAGAAGAAGATGCTAAACAAAAATATAATATAAAAATTGGTAAATTTAACTTTGCTGGAAATGGAAGAGCTTTAGCTTCTGGACAAGAGCAAGGATATGTAAAAGTAATATCAGATGCTAAGTATGGGGAAATTTTAGGTGTGCATATGTTTGGATATGGTGTAGCAGAACTTATAAATCATGCAGCATCATTTAAAGCATTAGAAATACCTGCTGATGAAGCTAGTGACTTGATTTTTGGTCACCCATGTACTTCAGAAGCTCTGATGGAAGCTTTAGCAGATGTAAGTGGTGAATGCTTACATTTACCAAAAAAATAAGCTATTAACCTAAGTTTATATAATATATAAAATCTTTAAAAACTCACTTAGCCAAACCCCTTTTGTATAAATGTATTTATTTATACAAAAGGGGTTTCTTTTTGGAAAAATATATCATAAGGTTATTTGTAGTTTTTGTTGTACAAAAAAGATAGTAATATAGAATAAGGGTGTCATTTTAGATTTATTACAGAAAAATTTAAGAGAAAAGATTTTTTTGTTTTTTACGAAAGTATTATTTGTGAAAAATAAAAAAAATTTTCTTAATATTTAAATAAAAGAATAGCTTAATTTAAACGTTATAAGTTTATGAAGTGAAAAATGGCACAAAAAAAACACTATGTGGCATGTAAGTTGCTTATATAAATAGTAAGGAGGGACAATTAGAAATGAGGCAAAGAATAAAAAGCTTAATTGAAAATGAAGATAAGAAAAATCCTTTAACAGATGAAGCAATTTCAAGTATGTTAAATATTCGAAGAGAAGACGTTACCTTTTTAAGAAATGAATTAAAAATAGAAGATTCTAGACAAAGAAGAAAAGTTGTTTTGATTAAAGCTATAAAAGATATTGTAAAAGAAGAAAAAAATATAAATAAAAATGATATAACAAGAAGATTAAATAGTATTGGATTTACTGTATCAAGATTTACAGTTATACAGTATTTAAAAGAAATCCAAGATTCTGGTGATTTAAAACATGATAAAGAAAATGATGATAAAAAAGAGGAACTAAATGCTAAAGAAGAAAAAATAGATGTGGCCTTTGATAAATTAATAGGAAGTACTGGAAGTTTAAGTACAATCGTCAAATTAGCTAAGGCAGCTATACTTTATCCTCCCCATGGGTTGCATACTATTATTATGGGTCCAACTGGTGTTGGAAAAAGCGAGTTAGCAGAGTGCATGTATAACTTTGCAGTAGAATCATCTAGATTTCCTAAAAATGCACCATTTATAGTTTTCAATGCAGCAGACTACTCAGAAAATCCACAACTTTTGTTATCTCAATTATTTGGTCATGTTAAGGGTGCTTTTACAGGAGCTGATGAAACTAAAGAAGGATTAGTATCAAAAGCAGATGGGGGTATATTGTTTATAGATGAAATACATAGATTGCCTTATGAAGGTCAAGAAATACTCTTTCAATTGATTGATAAGGGAATGGTTAGAAAATTAGGAGAAACAAAGCTTACAAATAAAATAAATGTAATGATTATTTCTGCAACTTCTGAGCCAATAGATTCTCATTTACTTAATACCTTTAAAAGACGTATACCTGTGACAATTGAAATCCCAGAATTGGTTGCAAGACCATTAAACGAAAGATTTGACATTATAAACAATTTTTTCTTGATAGAAGCCCAACGAATGGGAGCCAACATACACATAAAATCAGATGTCCTAAAAGCTCTTATGCTTTATGATTGTATAGGAAATGTAGGTCAGCTTAGAAGTGACATTCAAGTAGCTTGTGCTAGAGGACTATTAAATCAACTTACAAATAAACAAAAAGAAGTAACTATAAATATATCAGATGTACCTGGGTATGTGAAACAAGGTCTAATAAGGATAAGAAATTGTAGAGGAAAGATAGAAAATTATGTAGATGGAGATTTAATTATAGATTCAGACCTTCAAGTTGAGATAGAAAAGAAAAATGAAGATATATATACTTTCCCAGATGAAATATACAAGCTTACTGAAAGGAGACACATTGATTTATTAGAACAAGGTTTAGACTTTGATGTTATTAACAGGATTGTTGGAGGAGAATTAGAAAGCTGTATTCAGAAGTACATAAAACAAGTTAAGAAAGTTTCTATCACTGAGAATTTACCTGATATAAGTCCGATTGTTGGAAAATACATTGTAGAGTTAACTTGTGAAGTAATCAAAATAGCATCACAGTATCTTAATTCATTAGAACCAAATCTACACTTATGTCTAGCAATTCATTTAAAAGCAGCTTTTGAAAGATTAAAAGAAGGAAAAGTAATATCAAATGCTCATTTAAAAGAGATAATAGGAAACTATCCATTAGAGTATTCTGTAGCAGAAAAGGTAGCACAACATTTAAAGGAAAGATACAATATAAATTTGCCAAAAGAAGAAATAGGTATAATAGCAATATATTTTAAAATGAGTAGTAGAGGAGAAATTTCTGAACAAAAAAAGATAGGTGTACTTCTAATGGCTCATGGAAGAGTTGCGTCATCTGTATGTGAGGTTACCAATAAGTTATTAGGTATTAATCATGCAAGGTATTTGGATATGCCATTTGAGAAAAAGCCAGAAGAAATGATTGAAGAAGCTACTACTGTAATAAAAGATATTGATGAAGGAAGAGGAGTAATTATATTAGTTGATATGGGTTCCCTTTCGTACTTTGGAGATATTATCTCTGGAAAAACAGGGATTGATATAAGAACAATATCTAGATTTGATACATTACTCTGTATAGAAGTCATACGAAGAGCAGTTCTACCAGATTTAACAATAGATGAGATAGTTGATGAAGTTAAAAATATAGAGCCATTAGTAAAAGATAAAGTTAGCAAAGAGAACAACTCAAAAGTAGACAATAGAAAGCCTATAATTGTAACATTATGTATTACTGGATTAGGAGGAGCTTGCAAGATAAAGCAAAGTTTAGAGGAAAGCATTAAAGGGATAAATGAAAAGGTTGATATAGAGACTATTGGTATGATTGAATATCCAAGTCTTGATTTAGAGATAAAACAAATAAGTAATGAAAAAAATGTAATCGCAATAGTTGGAACAATTGACCCTCAGATACCAAACATCCCATTTTTTAGCCTAGTAGACATTAATGATAAAACAAAATTAAATCAAATAAATAACTTAATTGATACAAATCAAATTGCTAAAACAAATAAAAAATATGAATTATCTGATTTAATCCAAAAAGAAGACATATTTGTAGATTTAGAAATTAAATCAAAAGAAGAAGTACTTAAATACATGAGCAAAAAACTTAGAGAAAAAGGCTATGTAACAAAAAATTTCTATAAAAAAGTAGTGGAAAGAGATAATTTATTTCCAACTGAGTTGTCAGACGGAATAGCAATACCTCATACAGATGGAATTGATGTAATCAGACCAGCAATAAGCATAGCTATCTTAAAAAATCCTATTGTATGGAGTAAAAACAAAGTAAAAATAATACTTCTACTAGCTGTAGACCAGAAATGTTTTAATCCATTGAATACTCTACTTACATTTATAGAAACAGATGAATTTAAAAAAATTAAAAACATTAAAGATAGAGATTTTATTAGGGAGATGATATTAGATGGAGTCAATGCAAATAATCAGTAGTAATTTAATTTTTAAAGATATTGAGGTATCAAGTAATGAAGATGCTTTGAAGTTTTTAGGACAACGTTTGTTTGACGAACAATATGTAAAAGAAAGTTATATAGAAGCAGTTATAGCAAGAGAGAAAAAATATGCTACAGGACTGCCAACAGGAATCTATGGAGTAGCAATACCGCATACAGATATAGTCCATGTAAATGAACCAGGGATAGCTATTGGCATATTAAATAAACCTGTAAAATTCATAATGATGGGTACAGATGACACTGAAATTGATGTAAAGGTTATATTTATGCTGGCAGTTAAAGAGCCACAAGAGCAATTACAACTATTAGAAAGACTCATGACCATATTCCAAGATGAAAATATGTTAAATAATATTATTGATTTAAGAGAAGAAAGTTTAAGTGATTTATTAAATTCTAAGTTGAATAATTAAACACATACAAAAATAGTATTAAAAATATAAAAAGTTATCAAAGATTTCTAATTACAGATATCTTTAAAAATAAAATAATTTTAATGGGGGTGAATAATGTGGCTAAAAAAATATTAGTTGCATGTGGAACAGGAGTATGTACTTCAACAATTGCTATAAACAAGTTAAAGAAGGCATTAGAAGAAGCTGGTAAATTAGATAGGGTTAGTATTACACAATGTAAAGTAGTAGAGGTAGCTTCAAAAGCACCAGATTATGATTTAATAATCTGTACTACACAAATATCTAGTAGTATAAAAACACCTGTAATAAATGGGCTGCCTTTTTTAACTGGAGTAGGAATGGATAAATTAATCAAAGAAGTGCTTGAAAAATTAGAGTTATAATTTGAATTTTTAAATGAAATAGTCTCTAAAATTTTGCGGTTTTAGAGACTGAAAATTAAATGAAGGAGGAAGTTTAGATGGCGATATTAAATTTCATTGTTGGTTTGGGTGCACAAGTAATGATGCCAATAATAATATGTATTTTTGGCTTGATATTAGGTACAAAACTTGGAAAATCTTTAAGAGCTGGTTTAACAGTAGGAGTTGGATTTATAGGTCTTAATACTATTATAGCTTTGTTAACAGATAACTTAGGTCCAGCTACACAACAAATGGTTAAGAACTTAGGATTAAGCCTATCCATAATAGATGTTGGATGGCCAGCAGCATCAGCTATAGCTTTTGCATCAACAGTGGGTGCTTTAATTATTCCAATAGGACTTGTAGTAAATATAGTTATGTTAATTACTAATACAACTCAAACTGTCGATGTAGATATATGGGATTACTGGCATTTTGCATTTACAGGAGCTTTGGTGGCAGGGGCTACGCAAAATGTTATGTGGGGAGTATTTGCAGCAGTAGCAAATATGGTAATTGTTTTAGTAATGGCAGACTTAACGGCCCCAGGGATAGAAGAATACTTAGGGATGCCAGGTATATCTCTTCCTCATGGATTTACACAAGCATTTGTTCCAATTGCTATAGTTGTAAATAAAGTATTAGATTTGATTCCAGGGATAAATAAAATTGAAATAAATGCTGATACATTACAAAAAAAATTTGGCCTATTTGGAGAACCTTTAATAATGGGGTCTTTAATAGGGATAATAATTGGTATTGCAGCCAAGTATGACATAAAAGGTATATTGCAGTTAGGGATAACTATGGGAGCTGTTTTAATACTAATTCCCAAAATGGCGGCTTTATTAATGGAAGGTTTGTTGCCAGTATCAGAAGCAGCACAAGAATTTATTGAAAAGAGATTTAAAAATAGAGGTAAAATATACATCGGTTTAGATTCTGCAGTAGGAATAGGACACCCTGTTACATTGTCAGTTGCATTAGTACTAGTGCCTCTAACTATAGTTATAGCAGCTATATTACCAGGTAATAAAGTTTTACCATTTGCAGATTTAGCTGTAATACCATTTGCACTTGTTTTAATCGTTCCAATTACAAAAGGAAATGTATTTAGAACTTTAATAATAGGAATAGTTATTATTACTTCTGGGCTATTAATAGCAACTAATTTAGCACCACTATTTACTCAAATGGCTTTAAATGCAAGCTTTAAAATGCCTGAAGGAGCAACTATGATTTCAAGTATTTGTGATGGAGCAAATCCATTAAGCTGGGTATTTGTAAAAATTATGAATTACAAAGTAATTGGAGGAATAATTTTGGCAGTTATAGCTTTAGGGATGGCTATCTATAATAGAAGTAGAATAATAAAGGAAAATAAAGTATTATCTACACAAGATGAAGCTTAAATGTAATTTTATTAAGGAGTGTATAAATTATGAAAAAATATATATATGATTCTAAAAGATATATAGTTAGTGTAACAATACCAGGGATTTTTATGATTTTAATATTGATTTATGCACTATTTAATAATTATATAAATCCTAGTATTAATATATATAGCTTGATGATAGTTATTTGTACTTATGGAATATTTAATACTTTTGTATCCTCAAGTAATCCTAACATGATTACTATGAACAATAAATATATATATTTTAGTTCATTTAATTCTACACATGAGTATGAAATTAAAGATATAAAAAAAATAAGAATAAGAGAATTTCATGACAAAAAAATGTATCTAAAAATTAATGATGGTAGTTTTATTAAGGGGAGATATTGGATAAAAACAAACATGTTTAATGACAATACAGAACTATATAATTATTTTATTGAATTAGAAGAATGTTTGCATCCAGAATCATTAAAATTTAGAAATAAAAGATTAAAGAGTAATGAACTATAAAAATGAAAATTTCAAATTAAAATTGGCTTATATTTAGTATAAATAGATAAGTTTAAATTTTATAAAGATTTTTTAGAATTTTCAATTAAAATAGCGGAAATAAAATCTTATTGTGTAAGATATATAACAGGAACATATAGAACTATGTTTCTAATAAATGGGAGGATTTAGCTAATGTTATTAGAAAATTTGAGAAAAGAGGTATTACAAGCGTCTTTAGACCTTCTAAACTATAATTTGGTTACATTGACAGGAGGAAATGTAAGTGGAAGAGATGAAGAAACTGGATATATAGCAATCACACCAAGTGGAATGGATTATAGAAATCTTACACCAAGTGATATTGTTTTAATAGACATAGATGGAAATACTGTAGATGGTAAATGGAAGGCATCAGTAGATTCACCAGACCACTTATATATATATAAGCATAGAGATGATATAAATAGTATAATACATACACACTCTACATATTCAAGTTGCTTTGCAATTTTAAATGAGTCTATAGAATGTGCAAGTACAACTCTTGCAAATGAGGTAGGAGGTTCAGTTCCAGTTGCAAAATTTTCACCACCAACATCTAATCAGATGGGAAAATGTGTTATTGATGTAATAGGTGATAGGAGAGCATGTCTTTTGGCAAATCATGGAGTAATTGCAGTTGGTCCATCTGTAAAGCATGCACTTACCGCAGCTGTAATGTTAGAAGATGCAGCAAAAGTATATTATTTAGCAAAATCAATTGGGACACCAGTATTATTACCAGATGAAGAAGTTCAAAGAGCTAGAAATGTATTTCTTAATGTGTATGGTCAGGATAAGTAAATTTAATAAAACTCTCAGAATAATAAAAAACACAGATGTTCAGTAATAGTAAGGAGTTGTATTATGTTATAATAGGTTTAATGATTTAGAAAGAATAATTTAAAGTTAAATACTATATAAACTTATTTTAATTTAAAATAAATAGTAAGATAAAATATAAAAGGAGTCTGAATTTTTATGTATTACTTATTAAACAAAAACACCAATCCTTACTTTAATTTAGCTCTAGAAGAGTATCTATTTTTAAATGAGAAATATAATGATGATATCATAATCATATGGAGAAATGAAGAATCTATTTTTATAGGAAAAAATCAAAATCCATATCAGGAGATACATTATGATGTTATTGAAAATGGCGAAATTCCCATTTTAAGAAGAATATCTGGTGGAGGTACTGTGTATCATGACTTAGGAAATATCAATATGTCATTTATACAAAAAAATAGGAATCTTCATGAAATCGATTTTTTAGAACATACTAAATTTATGCAAAGTATGCTTTTATCATTGGGATTAAATGTATCTACAACAGAAAGAAAAGATTTATTTTTAAATGGTAAAAAAATTTCTGGTTCTGCACAATCTATAAAAAGGCAAAATTCTCTTTATCATGGAACTCTTCTTTATGATTCAGATTTAAATAAATTAACTAAGTATTTAAATTCAGATAAATCAACAGAATCAAAGGCAACTAAGTCTGTTTCAAGTAAAGTTACAAATATTAATTTTCTACTCAAAAAAGATATAAACTATTTTTTAGATTATTGTGTTGATTATATAAAAAATAATATAAAAAATATAAAAGAAATTGAATTAGACGATGATGATATCAAAAGTGTATGCAATCTGGTAGAAGATAAATATAAAAAAACAGAATGGATATATAATAAAACGCCTAAGTTTCAAATAGTTTTACCAATTGACAATAGAAGGAAAATCAATTTACATGTTAATAAATGGAAAATATCAAAATGTTTTATTTCTTGTATAGATGGTATAGTAAATATGGATAAATTGATAGAAGTAGATTTTGATAAACAAGAAATAAAAAACAATATTTTAGAAAATTATCCGAATTACATAGATTTAATTAATTTAATATTCTAATACAAAACCTCTAGATTGATAAACTTGTTTTATATCAATCTAGAGGTTTAAACATTTTTTATAGATATACAAACTGTTACAAAGTTGTAAAATAAAAAGATGAAGTTATTGAAAAATCAATATAATTTGCAACAGATGCACATATTTTAGGTTAGAAAATGGATATTACCTATTTATACAACTGAAAATTTAATATATAATTAATCAGATGGTTAAAATATAAAAACATTAAAAGTTTTAATAAATGATAGGTAAAAATAAAATACGAGGTGATACCATGTATAGTGTTATAATTGTTGCGGCAGGAAGTGGAAGGAGAATGAACTTAGACGTAAATAAGCAGTTCATAAAATTAAGAGAAAAAGAAATCATAGCGCATACAATTCAAGTTTTTTACGAAAATATAAATATAGATGAAATTGTGGTATGTATAAAAAAAGAAGAGGAAGATTTTTTTAAGGAAAATATAATAAATAAATATAACTTTAAAAATATAAAAATAGCATATGGCGGAAAAGAAAGACAAGACTCAATATATAATGGATTAAAAAAACTAGATAAAAATTGTGATATAGTACTTATTCATGATGGAGCGAGACCTTTTGTAGACCACAGAATAATAAATGAATCTATAAAAATGGCTAAAGAAAAAAAGGCCGTAGTTGTAGGTGTACCAGTAAGTGATACTATAAAAATAGTATCTGATGGTACAGTACAAGAAACTCCAGAAAGAAGACTATTGTGGGCGGCACAAACCCCTCAAACTTTTGAATATAATCTTATAATAAATGCTTACGAACAAGCGTATAAGACTAACTATTATGGAACAGATGACTCAATGCTAGTAGAAAATATAGGGCAAAGTGTTACGATGGTAATGGGTTCTTATGAAAATATAAAAATAACGAGTCCAGAAGATTTAAATATAGCAGAACAAATATTAAACATGGAAAAAAGAGATGAAGTGAATAGTAGAAGGAGAATTATATGAGAATAGGATTGGGATATGATGTACACAAATTGGCAGAAGAAAGAAAACTTATAATTGGTGGAGTAGAGATACCACATGATAAGGGCTTACTAGGTCATTCTGATGCTGATGTATTGATACATGCAATAATGGATTCTATTTTGGGGGCACTAGCTTTAGGCGATATAGGTAAGCATTTCCCAGATACAGATAAAAAATATAAGGGAATAGATAGTATGAAATTACTAGAACATGTATATAATCTAATAACAAGTAAAGGGTATAAAATTGGAAATATAGATAGTACTATAATTGCTCAAAGTCCTAAGATGGCTCCCCACATTGAGAATATGAGAAAAAATATAGCAAAAGTTTTAAATACAGATATTGAAAACATAAATATAAAAGCAACTACAGAAGAAGGTCTTGGTTTTACAGGTGCAAAACAAGGAATAGCTTCACAAAGTATTTGTTTATTATTATTGACAAGTCAGAATAATTAATATATTATTAGTAATAAGTTTAATGGATATCAAATAATAGGCCTATATAGAATATCTATAATATGTGAATTTAAGTAAAATTAATATAAATATAAAATTAGCTATGATAAAGAAATAGTAAAATGATGAAATCTTCACAGAGAGAAAACAGAGGTGAGAGTTTTCAAGAGGAAGTCTTTGAACCTGTCTTTTAGCTTAAAGGTATAAAAATCTTTACGGTAGGAACCGTTACATTCCCTAAAGAGAGCTATTTATATAGCTAACTAGAGTGGTACCGCGGAAATCAAACCTTTCGTCTCTATACTTGTATAGAGATGAGAGGTTTTTTGTATTTTCAGGAAAACAATATTCAGGAGGAATTTATTAATGAAAATGTCTAAAATGTTTATGCCAACATTGAAGGAGATTCCAGCAGATGCTGAAATTACAAGCCATCAATTAATGGTAAGGTCAGGAATGATAAAAAAAATGACTTCAGGGGTTTATAATCAATTGCCAATGGGGTTAAGGGTATTTAAAAAAATTGAGCAAATAATTAGAGAAGAATTAAATAAAAAAGATTGTCAAGAAATACTATGTGCGGCTTTACTTCCATCAGAATTGTGGAAAGAATCTGGAAGATGGACTGCTATGGGTGCAGAAATGTTTAGGTTAAAAGATAGAACAGAAAGAGAGTACTGCCTTGGGCCAACACATGAAGAAGCTTTTACTGACATAATAAGACAAGAGATTACTTCATATAAACAATTACCACTTAATTTGTATCAAATACAAGTTAAGTATAGAGATGAGAGAAGACCAAGATTTGGTGTTATGAGAACTAAGACTTTTACAATGAAGGATGCATACAGTTTTGATGTAGATGAAGCAGGATTAGATAAATCATATCAAGATATGTTTGATGCATATGTAAGTATATTTGATAGATGTGGATTAGATAACAGTCCAGTTCAAGCAGATTCAGGAGCTATAGGAGGTTCTACATCAGCTGAATTTATGGTTAAATCAGAAGTTGGAGAAGATGAAGTTGTATTCTGTAGTGGATGTGATTATGCAGCTAATGTAGAAAGAGCAGAGTCTTGTAATGCAGTATCAGAAAAAGAAGAAATGAAGGAATTAGAAGAAGTTCATACACCAGGAGCAGCTACAATAAAAGAATTAGAAGAATTCCTAAATGCTTCTCCAGATAAATTTGCTAAGACTTTAGTGTATGAAGCAGATGGGAAAACAGTTGTAGTTGTTGTAAGAGGAGATAGAGAGGTTAATGAAGTTAAAGTATCTAATGCAATAGGTTCTGTTATAGAATTTGCACTTGCTACAGACGACGTTGTAAGAAAAGTAACTAATGCAGAGGTTGGGTTTGCTGGACCAATAGGAGTAAATGCTGATTATGTCTTTATAGATAAAGAAATTGTTGAGCAAAGAAATATAGTTGTTGGAGCTAATAAGACTGAGTATCATATAAGAAATGCTAACTATGGAAGAGATTTTGAGGGTATAGTTGGAGACTTTAGAAATGTTCAAGAAGGTGACAAATGTATAGTATGTGGTAAACCTCTTGAAATAGCTAGAGGTGTTGAAGTAGGACATATATTTAAGTTAGGAACTAAATACTCAGAAGCTATGAATGCAAACTTTATTGATAGAGATGGTAAATCAAAACCTATAATAATGGGATGCTATGGTATAGGTGTAGAAAGAACAGCAGCAGCTATAATTGAGCAACATAATGATGAAAAAGGTATAATTTGGCCTTTATCAGTAGCTCCATATCATGTTGTGATAGTTCCAGCAAATATGAAAAATGAGGAACAAATGTCATTAGCTGAAAAGATATATAATGATTTACAAGATATGGGTGTAGAAGTCTTGTTAGACGATAGAGATGAAAGAATTGGTGTTAAATTCAATGATTCAGAATTAATAGGAATACCTATGAGAATTACAGTAGGTAAAAATATTGATGAAGGTAAAGTAGAATTTAAACTTAGATACGAAGAAGATAAAGAATTAATTAAAATAGAAGAAATAAGTGAAAAAGTAAAAGCAGAATTTATCAAAAACAATGTTAAGTTAGGATAATAATTTAAAGAAAGCTACTGTATAGATAATCAGAGTTGTACTTTATAAATGCCCTTTTATCTATATAAAAAGATAAAAGGGTGTTTTTGTATAAAAACATAATAAATGAGGAGGTAATTAAGATGGCAAAAAATGAAAAACAATTTGTTGAAGAAATAACAAAGATGGAAGATGATTTTCCACAATGGTATACAGATGTTATAACTAAGACTGATTTAGTTGATTATGCACCAGTAAAAGGATTTATGGTTGTAAAACCATATGGATATGCTTTATGGGAAAAAATGCAAGAATTTATGGATAAAAAATTCAAAGAAACTGGACATAAAAACTGTTATTTTCCATTATTGATACCAGAAAGTTTATTAAACAAAGAAGCAGAGCATGTTGAGGGGTTTGCTCCAGAAGTTGCATGGGTAACACATGGAGGAAATAAAAAACTAGAAGAAAGACTATGTGTAAGACCTACTTCAGAAACTATAATATGTACAATGTATGCTAAATGGCTAAAATCATATAGAGAGTTGCCATATCTTTATAATCAATGGTGTTCAGTTGTTAGATGGGAAAAATCAACTAGACCTTTCTTAAGAACATCTGAATTCTTATGGCAAGAAGGTCATACATTACATGAAACAGCAGAAGAAGCACAACAAGAAACAATACAACAATTAGAAATATATAAAGCTTTATGTGAAGAATTACTTGCAATGCCAGTTGTATCTGGTCAAAAAAGTGAAAGTGAAAAATTTGCAGGTGGTGAGAGAACATATACTATAGAAGCTATGATGCATGATGGGAAAGCATTACAATCAGGTACAAGTCACTTCTTAGGACAACACTTTACAAAAGCGTTTGATATTACTTTTGCAGATAGAGAAGGCAACTTAGCTAATCCATATCATACATCTTGGGGAGCATCTACAAGACTTATAGGTGGGCTTATAATGACTCATAGTGATAATAGAGGATTAGTATTACCACCAAGAGTAGCTCCAATACAAGTTGTTATAGTTCCTATAGCTGCTAAAAAAGGCAATGTAATGGAAACTGTTGATAAAATATATGCAGATTTAAAAGCTAAAGGAGTAACAGTAGAGGTTGATGATAGAGATAACTATACAACTGGATGGAAATTTAATGAGTGGGAAATGAAAGGTGTACCAATAAGAATTGAAATTGGACCAAAAGATATAGAAAATAATCAAGCTATGATATTTAGAAGAGATACTCTAGAAAAGAGTGCTATGCCTTTAGAAGGATTAGCTGATGCTGTATATGATTTATTTGATATTATACACAATGATATGTTTGAAAGAGCAAGAAAACATAGAGAAGATAACACATCTGTAGTTGAAAATATGGATGAATTTAGAACAGCTTTGGAAGAAAAACCAGGATTCATAAAAACTATGTGGTGTGGAGATGCTGAATGTGAGGCAAAGATTAAGGAAGAAACAGGGGCAACTATAAGATGCTTACCTTTTGAACAAGAAAACTTAGGTCACAAGTGTGTATATTGTGGAAAAGAAGCAGAGCATATGGTAGTAATGGCAAAAGCATACTAGAATCATATATTTAAATAAATGTAAAAATAATTTAGTTGGGATGTAAAGTATTTAATACTTTACATCCCAGTTTTTTGTTTTTTACTATTCTGTTAAGATTAATAATAATTTTAATAGGTGATAATAATATAAATGAGAAGATTAAAAATTTTAAAAGTAAAACTTTATCTTTAAATGATGTTAAAGACGATTCTAATCGCAAGAAACATATACAAGAAGCATTTATGAATAGTTATAAATAATACCTTTAATTTTTGGAAAAATAAATGGATTAAAAGAAAGATTTATGAAATTAAATCTAGTATTTTCTGATATAATAAACATGTGTATTTTTGAATAAAAAGGATATTATTATTAAGTTTGATTAAAAATAAACTTGCAAAACAATGTACTAGTTTAATATTATAGTTATATTGAATAAAATATCAGGAGGAAGTAAAAATGAATATAAGAGTAAGGTTTGCACCAAGTCCAACAGGATTTGTACATATAGGTAGTTTAAGGACTGCTTTATATAACTATTTATTTGCAAAGAAAATGGGCGGAGAATATATATTAAGAGTAGAAGATACAGACCAAAGTAGATTGGTAGAAGGTGCTATAGAAAATATGCTTAATGCTATGAAATGGGCTGGCGTCAATCATGATGAGGGAGTTATATTAGATGATAATGAAAAAGTAATACAAAAAGGAGAATATGGACCATATATTCAATCTCAAAGATTAGATATATATCAAGAATATATAAAACAACTTTTAGATAGTGGAAAAGCTTATTATTGTTTCTGTACAAAGGAAAGATTGGATGAAGTAAGAGATGCTCAAAAGGCAGCAGGAGAAACTGCTAAATATGATGGTCACTGCAAAAACTTATCTAAAGAAGAGGTAGAAGCTAATATAAAAGCAGGAGTACCATATGTTATAAGATTAAAATTACCAGAAAATCATATAATTAAATTTACTGATTTAGTTAGAGGAGACATGGAATTCAATACTAATGATTTAGATGACCAAGTTTTGATGAAAACAGATGGATTCCCAACTTATCATTTTGCAGTAGTGGTAGATGATTATCTAATGAAAATTACACATGTTATAAGAGGAGAAGAGTGGGTATCATCTACTCCAAAACATGTTTATTTATATGAAGCATTTGGATGGGAAGCGCCAGTATTTGTACATTTACCAAATATACTTAATAAAGAAAAGAAAAAATTAAGTAAGAGACAAGGTGATGTAGCAGTTGAAGATTTTAAGAAAAAAGGATATTTACCAGAAGGATTAGTAAACTATGTAGCATTAGTTGGTTGGTCTCCAGAAGATAATCAAGAGTTATTTACAATGGAAGAGTTAGAAAAAGCTTTCTCTGTTGAAAGAGTATCTAAAAGTGGAGGGGTATTCGATACTGAAAAGTTAAACTGGGTTAATCAACATTATATAAAAGACGGTGATGATGCTTACCTAACAGATTTAGCTATACCATTTTTAATAGAAGATGGGTTTATAACAGAAGCAGAAGCTACTAGTAAGTATGAATTTTTAAAGAGTATGATATCAGTGCTTAAAGAAAAATTACAATATGTAAAAGAAGTTACTGAGCATGCGAGTATATTCTTTGGAGATAATGTAGAGATAGAAACTGAAGAAGGAAGTGACTTCCTAAAATTAGAACATATACCTACTTTAATAGATGCCTTACAAGAAAAAATAGAAAAAGCAGAAATATTAAATGCTGAGTTTGGTCAAACAATGCTTAAAGAGATACAAAAAGAGTATAAAATAAAAGGGAAAAATTTATTTATGGGGTCAAGAATAATTTTGACAGGACAAATGCATGGCCCAGATTTACCAAAAGTAATGGAAGTTTTAGGAAAAGAAACTTGCTTAAATAGAATAGCTTATGTAAAAAATCATATATTATAGTCATAAAAGTCCGCTAATTTAGATGCGGACTTTTTTTGTGTTAGTATTTGGTGAAAAGATATGGCTAACAAAATGAAGGTATTTAGGTCAATAAATTTAATATATAAAAAGCAAAGCAAAAATATAAATAAAATATGAATAATAAACTAATAAAAATATTAAGCATAGAAGAAGGTAATCTATTATTTTAGTTTGATTTAATTATTAAGGGGGTAATTACTATGTATAGTAATATTGATGATGTTAAAAAGGAATTAAAGGAGCTATGCTTAGAATATGTTACAATTTTAGAAAAGTTAAAAGACGAAAAAATGATTACAGAAGAGACTTTTGAAAAATGTTCTTCTCAAAAAAAGATATTTTTAGAGGAACAATAGAAAATAGTGATAGTATTATTATGTAATTTGAAGGATAGTATGAAAAATGATAGTAGTACTATTATTTATTGCAATTTTCAACTATAATATAATATATGATGTTAAGAAAATAATTTATAAAAATACAGTGAGGTGATGAGTGTGAAAGTTTATAATACATTAACTAGAGCAAAAGAAGAATTTGTTCCATTAGAAGAAGGAAAGGTAAAAATGTATGTGTGTGGTCCAACAGTTTATAACTATATCCACATAGGTAATGCAAGACCATTTATAATATTTGATACTCTAAGAAGGTATTTAGAGTATAGAGGATATGACGTAACTTATGTACAAAACTTTACAGATGTTGATGACAAGATTATAAATAGAAGCCACGAAGAAGGAATATCTCCAGAAGAAGTTGCTACTAAATACATAAAAGAGTATTTTGTAGATTGTGATGGATTAGGAATTAAGAGAGCTACTGTTCATCCTCAAGTTACAGATAATATACAACAAATTATAGATTTTATAAAAGAATTAGAAGATAAAGGATATGCATATGCAGTAAATGGCGATGTATATTTTGATACAAATAAATTTGAAGGATATGGAAAACTTTCAGGCCAAAAACAAGAAGACTTAGAGGCTGGAGCTAGAATTGAAGTTAATGACCAAAAAAGACATCCTATGGATTTTGTTCTTTGGAAAGCAAAAAAAGAAGGAGAACCAGGATGGGAGAGTCCTTGGGGAGAAGGTAGACCAGGGTGGCATATAGAATGTTCTGTTATGTCTAAGAGATACTTAGGTGAGACAATTGATATACATGCAGGTGGTCAAGATTTAACATTCCCACACCATGAAAACGAAATAGCACAAAGTGAAGCTAGAAGTGGAAAAACATTCTCAAAATATTGGATGCATAATGGATATATAAATATAAATGATGAAAAAATGAGTAAATCAAAAGGGAATTTCTTTACAGTAAGAGATATATCAAAGCTATATGATTTAGAAATAGTGAGATTTTTCATGTTATCAGCACATTATAGAAATCCAGTAAACTTTAGTGATGAAATGTTAAATCAAGCTAAAGCTGGTCTTGAAAGATTGTATAATACCAAAGAAAAATTAGAGTTTACATTAAGTAATTTAAAAGAATCATCTCTAACAGAAAAAGAAGTAGAGCTTGTTAAAGAATTAGATAACTTTAGACAAAGATTTATAGATGCTATGGATGATGATGTTAATACAGCAGATGCAGTAAGTATTATATTTGAATTGGCTAAGTTGATAAATTCTAATGTAGACGAAAATTCTTCTTTAGAGTTAGCTAAGAAGTGTTTAGATGAATTTAATGAGCTTACAGGAGTATTGAATATTGTAAATAAGAAAAAGGATACTGTGCTAGATAAAGACATTGAAGAATTAATACAAAAGAGAACTGACGCAAAGAAAAATAAAGAATTCCAATTAGCGGATGATATAAGACAACAATTATTAGATATGGGAATTGTACTAGAAGACACAAGACAAGGTGTTAAGTGGAAAAGGGTATAAAAATGGAAAAAACTGAATTAGTTACTATGTCACCACTAGTTTTAGCATATTTAGGTGATACAGTGTATGAGACATATATAAGAGAACACTTGATTAGACAAAATACACAGCGAAAAGTTAATGATTTGCATAAGTTAGCCATAAAGTATGTAAAGGCTAAAGCTCAAGCATCAATAATTCATGAAATCGAAAGTGAATTAACAGAGGAAGAGAGTAAAATTTATAAAAGGGGAAGAAATCAAAAATCAAACACTTCTCCTAAAAATGCAGATATTATAGACTATAAACATGCAACTGGATTTGAAGCATTAATTGGATATTTGTATTTGAATAATGAAATAGAGAGACTTCAATATATTATCAATAAAGGAATTAAAATTATTGAAAGAGATATGTAAATATTAAAGAGTGTTGTCTTAATAATAATTAATAAGGCAACACTTTTTTTATAACTAATGTATAATAAATATATAGAAATTAGTAATAAGAAAGGACAAAAATTTATGAAAGTAAAATTAATATCACATACACCTGAACCCGAAAAAGTAATAGCTATGGCAGCTAAGTTATGTTATTCACCAGTTGGGACAGACGAAATAGAAAAAGACTTAACAGAAGAAAGTATAGAAAAATTTTTAAATATGTTATTAAATATAGGGCATGGTTCAATATTAGAACATGCATCTTTTACGTTTTCAATAGAAGGTATTTCAAGAGCTTGTTCGCATCAAATTGTTAGACATCGTATAGCTAGTTTTTCACAACAAAGTCAAAGATATGTTAAATTAGACCAATTTGAGTACATAATTCCTCCTGAAATAGATAAAATAGAAAAAGCAAAAGAGTTATTTGTTAACTCAATGAAAAAGGACCAAGAAGATTATGACAAATTAGTGGAGATATTATTTGATAAGCATTATGATGAACTAATAAAAGAAGGAAAAAATGAGAAAACAGCAAAGAGACAAGCTGAGAAAAAAGCAATAGAGGATGCTAGATATGTATTTCCAAATGCATGTGAAACAAAAATGGTATTTACTATAAACGCTAGAAGTTTATTTAATTTCTTTGAACATAGATGCTGTGAAAGAGCACAATGGGAAATAAGAAACTTAGCTGTAGAAATGTTAAGAGAAGTTAAAAAAGTTGCTCCTATATTATTTAAAAAGACTGGTCCAAGCTGTGTAAATGGAAGTTGTCCAGAAGGAACTATGACTTGTGGTGATATAGTTCAAGTTAGAGAAAAATTTAAATCCTTGTAGGTGGTGAATAGTTTGGCAAGTATTGAAGGAAGAAATCCTGTAATAGAAGCTATAAAGAGTGATAGAGAAATAGACAAAATATTAATTGCAAACTCAGCTAAAGAAGGTTCAATTAAGAAAATAATAGGAATGGCCAAAGAGAAGAATATAATTATACAATATGTTGATAAACATAAGTTAGATGAAGTAAGCACAAGTCATTCGCATCAAGGTGTAATAGCTTATGCAAGTGAATATAAGTATTATGAATTAGATGAGTTAATAGACTCAGTAAAAGGTAAAAATGAAGACCCATTTTTTATTATACTAGATGAAATAACAGACCCACATAACTTAGGTTCAATAATAAGGACAGCAGATGCAGTAGGAGCACATGGAGTTATTATCCCAAAAAGAAGGTCTGTGCACATAACTCCTGTAGTTACAAAAGCTTCTGCTGGAGCTGTAGAGTATATGCCAGTTTGTAAGGTAACCAATATAGTCAATACAATAAAAAGACTGAAAGATGAAGGGCTGTGGATTGCAGCTGCTGATATGGATGGAGAAACTTTTTATAAACAAAATCTTACAGGACCTCTAGGTGTAGTAATTGGAAGTGAAGGTTTTGGAATATCTAGATTGGTTAAACAAAACTGTGACTTTATAGTAAAAATGCCCATGATAGGTAATGTTACATCTTTAAATGCATCTGTAGCAGGTGGTATACTTTTATATGAAATATTCAGACAAAGACTGGATAAAAAGTAAATAAGCATGAGAAGAAACATAAATCACTACTTAATAATAGATGGCTATAATATTATAAATGCGTGGGATAATTTAAAAGAACTGGCGAAAGAGGATTTAGAGGATTCTCGAGAAAAACTTATTGATGATATTATAGAATTTTCTGAGTTCATGGGATATAAGACTATAATAGTTTTTGATGCTTATAATGTTAAGAATTCCCGAGAAAAAGTTGAAAAAAGAAAACACATAACAATAGTTTATACAAGAGAGCACCAAACAGCGGATAGTTATATAGAAAAATTTATAACTTCTCTATCAAAATATGATGATGTAAAAGTAGCTACTAATGACTATGCAGAGCAACAAATGATTTTAGGAAAAGGTGCTATGAGAATGTCTGCTAGAGAATTAAAGTTAGAATTAGATCGTTCCAAGAATAAAATGAAGGAAAAAAATAGCGGTTTAAGGAAAAAAATTCAGCGAAATTGGTTGGAGGAAAGGTTAGATGAAGAAACATTGTCGAAACTTGAGAACATTCGTAGAAAGCGTTGAAATTACTAGGTTCTTTAGACTATAATATACCTATAAATTTGTTTTATATATGGGGGAGATTTACATGTTGGTAGCAAAAGAAAAAAGTTATGAGTTAATAGACAATTGTCAGCAAGATGAGTATAACATTGTATTAAAAGCAAGTGAAGGGGATAAGATAGCACTAGAGTATATTATTACCAAATACAGAAATTTTGTAAAGGCAAAAGCAAAGTCATATTTTTTAATTGGAGCAGATAAAGAAGATATAATACAAGAAGGAATGATAGGCCTTTATAAGGCAGTTAGAGATTTTGATGGAAGTAAGACAAATTCATTTAAATGTTTTGCAGAGATATGTATAACAAGACAAATAATAACTGCTATAAAAACTGCAACAAGACAAAAACATATACCTTTAAATTCATATGTTTCTTTGAATAAACCAATATATGATGAAGAGTCAGACAGAACACTTTTAGATATAATAGCTACAAGTATAGTAACAGATCCAGAAGAACTTATAATTAGTAAAGAAGAATTAAAAAATATAGAATCAAAGATGAACGAATTATTAAGCGACTTGGAATTAGAAGTCCTAGAATTGTATTTGAATGGAAAGTCATACCAGTTCATAGCGGACAAACTTAAAAGAGATGTAAAGTCAATAGATAACGCTTTACAAAGGGTTAAGAGAAAATTAGAAAAACATCTTGAAAACAGAAATGATTAATAGTAAAATACTTACCATAAGCTTATTGTGAGCAAAATTAATTTATATCGAAAGATAAGGGAGGAAATTCAAAATGGCTAAAGCTAAATACGAAAGAACAAAACCTCATGTTAATATAGGGACAATAGGACACGTTGACCACGGTAAAACTACATTAACAGCAGCAATAACAAAAACATTATATGACAGATACCAATTAGGAGAAGCAGTAGATTTCGCAAACATAGATAAAGCTCCAGAAGAAAGAGAAAGAGGAATCACAATATCAACAGCACACGTTGAGTATGAAACTCCAAACAGACACTACGCACATGTTGACTGCCCAGGACATGCTGACTACGTTAAGAACATGATAACAGGAGCAGCACAAATGGACGGAGCAATATTAGTTTGTTCAGCAACAGATGGACCAATGCCACAAACAAGAGAGCATATACTATTATCAAGACAAGTTGGAGTACCATATATAGTAGTATTCTTAAACAAATGTGACATGGTAGATGATGAAGAGTTATTAGAACTAGTAGAAATGGAAGTAAGAGATTTATTAACAGAATATGATTTCCCAGGAGATGATACTCCAATAGTAAGAGGATCAGCATTAATGGCATTAGAAGATCCAAAGAGTGAGTGGGGAAATAAAATAGTAGAATTATTCGAGCAAATAGATGAATATATACCAGCACCAGAAAGAGATACTGACAAACCATTCTTAATGCCAGTAGAAGACGTATTCTCAATCACAGGAAGAGGAACAGTTGCAACAGGAAGAGTGGAAAGAGGAGTATTAAAAGTACAAGACGAAGTAGAATTAGTAGGATTAACAGAAGCACCAAGAAAAGTAGTAGTAACAGGAGTAGAAATGTTCAGAAAATTATTAGACCAAGCACAAGCAGGGGATAATATAGGAGCATTATTAAGAGGAGTACAAAGAAACGAAATAGAAAGAGGACAAGTACTAGCAAAGACTGGATCAGTAAAAGCACACACAAAATTTACTGCAGAAGTATATGTACTTAAAAAAGAAGAAGGTGGAAGACATACACCATTCTTTGATGGATATAGACCACAATTCTATTTCAGAACAACAGACGTAACAGGAGCTTGTAAGTTACCAGATGGAATAGAAATGGTAATGCCTGGAGATAACGTAACAATGGAAGTAGACTTAATAAATTCAATAGTTGTAGAAGAAGGATTAAGATTCTCAATAAGAGAAGGTGGAAGAACAGTAGCTTCAGGAGTTGTTGCTACAATAATAGAGTAATTCTTATTACTAAACTGATGGATTAAAGAATAATAAAAAGAGGGGTTATGCTCCTCTTTTTTTAACATAGAAATACAAAAACATTGACACAGCATAGGATTTTGTGATAACTTATACAAGGTAATGATTATAGGAAGTTAATAATATCTTAAATACTGTAGATTTTTAATAAATACATATTTTAAAGATATTATATTCACATATATTAACAATATATATTATTGTATTACAAAGTTGGAGGTGTATCAGATGAGAGTTAAAGTAACTTTAGCATGTACAGAGTGTAAGCAAAGAAACTACAACACTACTAAGAATAAGAAAAATAATCCAGACAGAATAGAATTACAAAAATATTGTAGATTCTGTAAAAAGCATACAACTCATAAAGAAACAAAATAGTTTTATAAGGATGTGAGTATGGAATGGCTGCCCAAACAAATGACGGTGCAAAAACTAAAAAGAGATTCAGTTTATTTGGTTATTTAAAAGAAACTAAACAAGAATTGAAAAGAGTTACATGGCCGACAAAAAAAGAATTGTTTAAAAACACAGGTATAGTTTTAACTGTAGTTATTTCATGCACTATATTAGTATGGGGTATAGACACTATATTATCTGGTGCACTAGCGTTATTACTAAAATAGACGAAAAGAGGTAAGTTAAATGTCAGAATTACAAGAAGCAAGTTGGTATGTAGTTCATACTTATTCGGGACATGAAAATAAAGTTAAAGCTACAATAGAAAAAGCAGTTAAAACAAGAAGTATGGAAGACTGCATAAGACAAGTAGTTGTTCCAACAGAAGAGGTAGTGGAAACTACTAAAACTGGAAAAGAAAAAACTAGACAACGTAAAGTTTATCCAAGTTATGTTTTGGTTAAAATGATAATAACTGATGAATCTTGGTATGTAGTAAGAAATACTAAGGGAGTTACAGGTTTCGTTGGACCTGGTTCAAAACCAGTACCATTAAGTGAAGAAGAAGTTAAAGCTATGGGTATAGATACAACTGAACCTAAAGTAGTAAATAGTGATATTGACTTTGAAATAGGAGATACAGTAAAGGTATCTCAAGGACCATTTAGTGGACAAGTAGGAAACATAGAAGAAATTGACTTAGAAAACAGAGAAGTTAAAGTATGCATAAATGCATTTGGTAAAAGGACTCTATTTGTAATAGAGCTTGAAGGTATAGAAAAAATCTAATACTATTATTATAGAAAAATCTGAGGAGGTGCGCTCAAAATGGCTAAAAAAGTTATAGGTCAAATAAAATTACAAATACCTGCAGGAAAGGCTACTCCAGCGCCACCAGTTGGACCAGCATTAGGACAACATGGTGTTAATATAATGGGATTCACAAAAGAATTTAATGCTAAAACTGCAGATCAAGCTGGAATGATAATACCAGTTGTTATAACTGTATATCAAGATAGATCATTCAGTTTTATAACAAAAACTCCACCAGCTGCAGTTTTAATTAAAAAAGCATTAAACTTAAAATCAGGTTCTGGAGAACCAAACAAAAAGAAAGTTGCTAAAATAACTTCAGCTCAAGTAAGAGAAATAGCTGAATTAAAAATGCCTGACTTAAATGCTGCATCAGTAGAAGCTGCTATGAGTATGATAGCTGGTACTGCTAGAAGCATGGGTGTTGTAGTAGAAGACTAATTAAAAGATACACTTTTTTTTATAAAGTGGGAGGCGAAAAGCCGAGATTAACCACAAGGAGGAAAATAAAATGGCTAAAAAAGGTAAAAGATATGCAGGTGCATTACAAAAAGTAGATAGAACTAAGTTCTATGATGCATCAGAAGCATTAACATTAGTTTCAGATATAGCTGGAGCTAAATTTGACGAAACAGTAGAAGCACACATTAAATTAGGTGTTGACTCAAGACATGCTGATCAACAAGTAAGAGGTGCAGTTGTATTACCTCACGGAACTGGTAAAACTAAAAGAGTTTTAGTTTTTGCTAAAGGTGAAAAAGCTAAGGAAGCTGAACAAGCTGGTGCTGATTTTGTAGGAGCTGAAGAATTAGTTCAAAAAATACAAGGTGAAAACTGGTTTGATTTTGATATAGTAGTTGCTACTCCAGACATGATGGGTGTAGTAGGTAGATTAGGTAGAGTATTAGGACCAAAAGGTTTAATGCCAAACCCTAAATCAGGAACAGTTACATTTGATGTAGCTAAAGCTATAGATGAAATAAAAGCTGGTAAAGTTGAATACAGATTAGACAAAACTAACATAATACACGTTCCAGTAGGAAAAGTATCATTTGGTGGAGAAAAATTATCTGAAAACTTTGCTGCATTAATGGATGCTATAATAAAAGCTAAACCAGCTGCTGCTAAAGGACAATATTTAAGAAGTATAACTGTAGCTTCTTCAATGGGACCTGGAGTTAAAATAAACCCAGCAAGAACAGCTGAATAATAAAACTGTTGACACAGGTTGACAAAAATGTTATCATATCATTTGTCAATGTAAAAAAGAATAGATTTGCCGTAGATAGTGGGTGCGAAAGCTTAATATCCCACCGAGGTTTTAGATAAATTGAGATTACTAAAGCTTTTGATGTCTACTTTTGGCAACAAAAGCTTTTTATAATGTTGCGGTAAATACTAAGCCTATTTGGTGAAGGAGGTGCACATCTAGATGAGAAAAGCTATAGAAATTAAATCAGAAGTTGTTTCTGAAATAGTTGAAAAGTTACAAAAATCTTCTGCTGCCGTTGTTGTTGATTACAAAGGGTTAACAGTTGAAGAAGTAACTGAGTTAAGAAAACAAATGAGAGAAGCTGGTGTAGATTACAAAGTATATAAAAATACTTTAGTTAGAAGAGCAGCTAAAGAAGTTGGTATAGAGCAATTCAATGAAGAATTATTAATTGGTACTAATGCTATAGCATTTGGATATGATGATCCAGTTGCTCCAGCTAGAATATTAAAAGGATTCATGGATTCTCATCCAAAGATGAAATTAAAGATGGGTGTTGTAGAAGGTGTATTCTATGACGAAGCTAAGATTGTTGAAATGGCTAACATACCATCAAGAGAAGTTCTTATCGCTAAATTACTTGGTAGCTTAAAAGCTCCAATATCAAACTTTGCATACTTAATAGATGCAATAGCGAAAAAGGCAGAAGGTCAAGAAGAAGCTTAATTGCTTAACTAAAAAATTATAAATATTAATTTGAAAAGAAAATTCGGAGGTGCTAAAAATGACAATAGAACAAATATTAGAAGCTATAGAAAATATGAAAGTTTTAGAATTAAATGAATTAGTTAAAGCTGCTGAAGAAAAATTCGGCGTATCAGCTTCAGCTCCAGTAATGGTAGCTGGTGCAGCTGCTGGTGGACCAGCTGCTGAAGAAAAAACTGAGTTTGATGTAGTATTAGCTGAGGTTGGTTCTTCAAAAGTTGGAGTTATAAAAGCAGTTAGAGAAATAACAGGATTAGGATTAAAAGAAGCTAAAGAAGTAGTTGACAATGCTCCTAAGACAGTTAAAGAAGGAGCTTCTAAAGAAGAAGCTGATCAAATAAAAGAAAAATTAGAAGCTGCTGGAGCTAAAGTAGAAGTTAAGTAGTTTCTTTAAAAAGATACCCATTTGGGTATCTTTTTTTATTTATAAAAAATTGTGAATAGAATATTTCTATAAAATAAAAAAAATTTATATAATAATATTAAATTAAGGGTATCATATAGTTTGTAATGAGATTTTAATTTAATACTATTAAAGAATATGTTTTTACTATGTTAAATACAGATGTTAAATTAAAATATAAACAATTATTGTAATGTGCATATATAAGGTGATATAATAAAAGACAAATTATATAAAACTACATATTGTTTTAAAAATTTACAAAAATACTTTAAAAATAAAATGTAATAAATAATTAATTAACAAATACAAATTTAAAATGAGTGAAATACTTCTAAAAATCGAAATATGTAGATTTTAAGAAATACATTTAAGGAGGAGTTAATAATGGAAAAATTACAAGGTAAAGTTGCAGTGGTTACTGCAGCAACTAAAGGTATTGGATTAGCATCAGCTGAAATATTGGCACAAAATGGAGCAGTTGTATATTTAGCAGCTCGTTCAGAAGAATTGGCTAATGAAGTTATAGACAGAATAAGTGCAGAAGGCGGGTGTGCTAAGTTTGTTTATTTTAATGCTCGTGAAGAAGAAACGTTTACTTCAATGATAGAAGATGTAGTTAAAAAAGAAGGTAAGATAGATATACTTGTAAATAATTTTGGTTCGACAAATCCCTCACTTGATAAAGACCTTTTAACTGGAGATACAGATAATTTCTTTGATACAGTAAATACTAATTTAAAAAGTGTATATTTACCATGTAAAGCTGCTATTCCTCATATGATAAAGAATGGCAAGGGAAGTATAATAAATATATCTAGTATAGGTTCAGTATTGCCTGACCTATCTAGAATAGCTTATTGTGTATCAAAATCAGCAATCAACTCATTAACTCAAAATATAGCAACACAATATGCAAAAGACAATGTTAGATGTAATGCTGTACTTCCAGGCCTTATTGCAACCAAAGCTGCTTTAGATAATATGTCTCCAGAATTCATAAAGGAGTTCCTAAAGCATGTTCCTTTAAATCGTATAGGGAAACCAGAAGACATAGCAAAAGCTGTTTTATTCTATGCTAGTGATGATTCATCCTTTATAACAGGAGACTTACTTGAAGTAGCTGGAGGATTTGGTTTACCTACGCCACAGTTTGCAGATAATATATTAGGATAATTATATTACTAATATAATAGTAAAAATAAAAAACTTAATTATAGTAGAAATTCTATTTTTATAAAGACTGTAGATATAATTTATGATGGAAATAGTTTAAGATTTAAAACTCCAGATTAAATTCATTTATGGTCTTTATTTTGTATATTTAACAGCTTTTGTATAAATATAATTATTTACTAGTACTTATTTATGAAATTATAATTAAATATGGGTATGGTATTAGAATGTAACTTTTTCTAGAAAATTAAACCGATAAATGAAAAAATTGGATTTTATATTGGAGAATTGTACATAATACATAATATATGCTTAAAATAATTTACAAAAAATCAAAAATAATGCATAGTTTACATATAAGATAAAAAATATATTGAAAAATACTTGACATTATGCTAAAATTATTAGATGCGTTAGAATGAACTATTGTTTTATTTTTAATTATTGAGAGGTGAAAAGTGAATGCCACATCCTGTCACGATAGGTAAAAGAACTAGAATGAGCTTTTCTAAAATTAAGGAAATAGCTGATGTGCCAAATCTTATAGAAATTCAAGTAGATTCCTATGAGTGGTTTTTAAAAGAAGGTTTAAAAGAAGTGTTTGATGATATTTCACCAATAGAAGATTATACTGGTAATCTTATATTGGAATTTGTTGACTACTCTTTAGACGATAAACCAAAGTACGATATAGAAGAGTGTAAAGAGAGAGATGCTACATATTGTGCACCTCTAAAAGTTAAGGTAAGACTTATAAATAAAGAAACAGGTGAAATAAAAGAACAAGAAGTATTTATGGGTGACTTCCCTTTAATGACAGAAAGAGGAACTTTCGTTATAAATGGGGCAGAAAGAGTTATCGTAAGTCAATTAGTTAGATCTCCTGGTGTTTACTATGCGGAAGAGAGAGACAAAACAGGTAAGAGATTAATTTCATCTACTGTAATTCCTAATAGAGGAGCATGGTTAGAATATGAAACAGATTCTAACGATGTAATATCTGTAAGAGTTGATAGAACAAGAAAACAACCAGTTACAGTTTTACTTAGAGCTTTAGGAATAGGGACAGATGCAGAAATAATTGACCTTTTAGGAGAAGACGAAAGATTATCTGCCACATTAGAAAAAGATAATACTAAGACAGTAGAGGAAGGTCTTGTTGAGATATATAAAAAATTAAGACCAGGTGAACCACCTACTGTAGAAAGTGCATCATCTTTACTAAATGCTTTATTCTTTGATCCAAAGAGATATGATTTAGCAAAAGTTGGTAGATACAAATTTAATAAAAAGCTTGCTTTATGCTATAGAATTATGAATAGAATTTCAGCAGAAGACATAATAAATCCTGAAACAGGAGAAGTATTTGTAAAAGCTGGAGAAAAAATAAGCTATGAGTTAGCTAAAGATATACAAAATGCAGGTATAAATGTAGTAAATCTATTAATGGATGATGATAAGAAAGTTAGAGTTATAGGAAATAATTTTGTAGACATTAAGTCTCATATTGATTTTGACATAGATGATTTAAACATAAAAGAAAAAGTGCATTATCCAACATTAAAAGAAATTTTAGATGGATATAGTGATGAAGAAGAAATAAAAGAAGCTATAAAATCAAGAATTAAAGAACTTATACCAAAACATATATTATTAGACGATATAATAGCTTCAATAAGTTATGAATTCAATATCTTCTATAATATAGGAAACATTGATGATATAGACCATTTAGGAAATAGAAGAATAAGATCTGTAGGAGAATTATTACAAAACCAAGTTAGAATTGGTCTTTCAAGAATGGAAAGAGTCATAAAAGAAAGAATGACAGTTCAAGATATGGAAGCTATAACGCCTCAAGCGTTAGTTAACATAAGACCAGTTTCAGCTGCAATAAAAGAATTCTTTGGTAGTTCTCAGTTATCTCAGTTCATGGACCAAACAAATCCTTTATCTGAGTTAACACATAAGAGAAGACTATCAGCTCTTGGGCCTGGAGGTCTTTCAAGAGAAAGAGCTGGATTCGAAGTGCGTGACGTTCACCATTCACACTACGGTAGAATGTGTCCGATAGAGACTCCAGAAGGACCAAATATCGGTCTTATAAACTCTCTTGGAACTTATGCAAAAATAAATGAGTTTGGATTTATAGAATCACCATATAGAAAATTTGATAAAGTAACATCAACAGTTACTGATGAGATACATTATTTAACTGCTGATGAAGAAGATTTATTCGTAAGAGCTCAGGCAAATGAGCCATTAACAGACAATGGTAAATTCGTAAACCATAGAGTTGTTTGTAGAACTGTAAATGGTGCTGTTGAAATGGTTCCTGAAAGCAGAGTAGACTATATGGATATATCTCCTAAGCAGGTTGTATCTGTTGCCACTGCTATGATACCTTTCTTAGAAAATGATGATGCCAACCGTGCCCTTATGGGAGCGAACATGCAACGTCAGGCAGTGCCTCTAGTTAGAAGAGAAGCACCAATTATAGGAACTGGTATAGAATATAGAGCTGCAAAAGACTCTGGAGCAGTTGTTGTTGCTAGAAATTCTGGTATAGCAGAAAGAGTAACAGCGGATGAGATAATTATAAAAAGAGAAGATGGAAACAGAGATAGATATAATCTACTTAAGTTTAAACGTTCAAACTCAGGTACTTGTATAAATCAAACACCTATAATAACTAAAGGTGAGCAAATAGTGCAAGGAGATGTTATAGCAGACGGTCCAGCAACTGATTTAGGAGAAGTAGCACTTGGAAGAAACTGTCTTATAGCATTCATGACTTGGGAAGGTTATAACTACGAAGATGCCATATTAATAAATGAAAGATTAGTTAAAGAAGATAGATTATCAACAATTCATATAGAAGAATATGAATGTGAAGCTAGAGATACAAAACTAGGGCCAGAGGAAATAACTAGAGATATACCTAATGTTGGAGATAGTGCAATTAAGAACTTAGATGACAGAGGTATAATAAGAATAGGTGCAGAAGTAGATTCAGGAGATATACTAGTTGGTAAAGTAACTCCAAAAGGGGAAACTGAACTTACTGCTGAGGAAAGATTACTTCGTGCAATATTTGGTGAAAAGGCTAGAGAAGTTAGAGATACTTCACTTAAAGTACCTCATGGTGAATCTGGTATAATAGTTGATGTAAAAGTATTTACTAGAGAAAATGGAGATGATTTATCTCCAGGAGTAAATGAATTGGTAAGATGTTATATAGCTAAAAAGAGAAAAATAAAAGTTGGAGATAAAATGGCTGGTCGTCATGGGAATAAAGGGGTTATCTCAAGAATATTACCAGAAGAAGATATGCCATTTATGGAAAATGGAACTCCACTAGATATAATACTTAACCCACAAGGTATACCATCACGTATGAACATCGGTCAGGTTTTAGAGGTTCATTTAGGACTTGCTGCTAAGACTTTAGGATGGTATGTTGCAACATCAGTATTTGATGGTGCCAATGAGTATGATATAATGGATGCTCTTGAAGAAGCTGGATATCCTAGAGATGGTAAATTAACTTTATATGATGGTAGAACAGGTGAAACTTTTGATAATAGAATAACTGTTGGATATATGTACTACTTAAAACTACATCATTTAGTTGATGAAAAACTACATGCAAGAAGTACTGGACCATACTCATTAGTTACTCAACAGCCACTAGGTGGTAAAGCACAATTTGGTGGACAAAGATTTGGAGAGATGGAGGTTTGGGCTCTAGAAGCATATGGAGCTGCTCACATACTTCAAGAAATACTTACTGTTAAGTCTGATGATGTTGTAGGTCGTGTTAGAACTTACGAAGCTATAGTTAAAGGTGAAAACATACCTGAGCCAGGAATCCCAGAATCATTTAAGGTTCTTATAAAAGAACTTCAAAGTTTATGCTTAGATGTAAAAGTATTAACAGATGAAGATCAAGAAATAGAAGTAAGAGAATCTGTAGATGAAGATGACACAATAGGTGAATTTGAACTAGATGTTGTAAATAACATGGGAGAAGTTGAAGAAAGTAATATAATAGAAGAAATTGAAGATGATTTTACGGAAACCGTAGAAGATGAGGATATAGAGAATTTAGAAGAATTTGCTGAAGAAGATTTATTTGAAGAAGAAATAGACTTTGATGGTGATGACTTTGATATGTAAATTTAATTAATGTAAATCTCAAATAGAAGGGAGAGAACTCCTTGTTTGAATTAAACAATTTCGAGTCGATAAAAATAGCATTGGCTTCTCCAGAAAAAATAAGACAATGGTCTAGAGGAGAAGTTAAAAAGCCAGAAACTATAAATTACCGTACTTTAAAACCAGAAAAAGATGGTCTTTTCTGTGAAAGAATATTTGGACCACAAAAAGACTGGGAGTGCCATTGTGGTAAATATAGAAGAGTTAGATACAAAGGTGTAGTTTGTGATAGATGTGGAGTAGAAGTAACTAAATCGAAAGTAAGAAGAGAAAGAATGGGACATATAGAGCTAGCAGCTCCTATGTCTCACATCTGGTACTTTAAAGGTATACCAAGTAGAATGGGACTTTTACTTGATATGTCACCAAGATCATTGGAAAAAATACTATACTTTGCTTCATATGTAGTAGTTGATCCAGGAGAAACTGGATTGAATGAGAAGCAGTTATTGACAGAAAAAGAGTATAGAACTGCTCTTGAAAAATATGGATATACTTTTACTGTAGGTATGGGTGCTGAAGCTGTAAAGATATTGTTACAAAACATAGACTTAGAGCAACAAAGCAAAGACCTAAGAGCGGAATTAAAAGACAGTACAGGACAAAAGAAAGTTAGAACAATAAGAAGATTAGAAGTTGTAGAAGCATTTAAAAAATCTGGGAATAAACCAGAATGGATGATTTTAGATGCGATACCAGTAATACCACCAGATTTAAGACCAATGGTACAACTTGATGGTGGAAGATTTGCAACTTCAGACTTAAATGATTTATATAGAAGAGTTATAAACAGAAATAATAGACTTAAGAGATTATTAGAGCTTGGAGCTCCAGATATAATTGTAAGAAATGAAAAGAGAATGCTTCAAGAAGCAGTTGATGCATTAATAGATAATGGTAGAAGAGGTAGACCTGTAACAGGGCCTGGAAATAGACCACTTAAGTCTTTATCAGATATGTTAAAGGGTAAACAAGGTCGTTTCCGTCAAAACTTACTTGGTAAGCGTGTTGACTACTCAGGACGTTCTGTTATAGTTGTTGGACCAGAACTTAAATTCTATCAATGTGGTCTTCCAAAGAAAATGGCACTAGAACTATTTAAGCCATTTGTTATGGATAAACTAGTTAAAGAAGGATATGCACATAATATAAAAAGTGCAAAATCTATAGTAGAAAAAGTTAAGCCAGAAGTTTGGGATGTTTTAGAAGATGTTATAAAAAGCCATCCAGTTCTTCTTAACCGTGCGCCGACTCTGCATAGATTAGGTATACAAGCATTTGAACCAATCTTGGTTGAAGGTAAAGCTATAAAGCTACATCCACTTGTGTGTACAGCTTACAATGCAGACTTCGATGGTGACCAAATGGCAGTCCATGTACCTTTATCAGTAGAAGCACAAGCAGAAGCAAGATTCTTAATGCTTTCTGTAAACAACATTCTTGCTCCTAAAGATGGTTCTCCTATAACTACTCCATCTCAGGATATGGTTTTAGGTTGTTATTATCTAACAATAGAAGCACAAGATGATGCTAAAGGAACAGGAATGGTATTTAAAGACTTTAATGAGCTATTACTTGCTTATTACAATAAATCAGTTCATCTACATGCGTTAGTAAAACTAAAGGTGACTCTTGAAGATGGAAGAAGTTCATTAGTTGAAAGTACAGTTGGTAGATTTATATTTAATGAAAGCATACCTCAAGATTTAGGATTTGTAGATAGAAATGAAAACCCATTTGCTCTAGAAGTTGACTTCTTAGCAGATAAAAAATCTCTGGGTAAAATAATAGATAAGTGCTTTAGAAAACATGGAAATACAGAAACAGCGGAATTACTAGATTATATAAAATCTCTAGGATTTAAATATTCTACATTAGGTGGTATAACAGTTGCTGTTGCTGATATGAGTGTTCCAGAAGAAAAGAAAGTATTTATAGCTGAGGCAGAAGAAAAAGTTGATAAATATGAAAAAGCATACAGAAGAGGTTTAATATCTAATGAAGAAAGATATGAAAAAGTTATAGAGACATGGACAGAAACAACTGATAAGGTTACTGATGCTCTTATGGGTGGACTAGATAGATTAAACAATATATATATAATGGCACATTCAGGAGCCAGAGGTTCTAAAAACCAAATTAGACAGCTAGCAGGTATGCGTGGTCTTATGGCCAATGCATCTGGTAAAACAGTTGAGATACCAGTTAAATCTAATTTCCGTGAAGGTTTATCAGTACTTGAATACTTTACATCTTCACATGGTGCCAGAAAAGGTCTTGCCGATACAGCTATACGTACGGCTGAATCTGGATACTTAACAAGAAGACTTGTTGATGTAAGTCAGGATGTTATTGTAAGAGAAGTAGATTGCGGAACAGAAGATACTACAGAAATTTATGCTATAAAAGAAGGAAATGAAGTTATAGAAGAAATATATGATAGAATTGTAGGAAGATATACTATAGACCCTATATTAAATCCTGAAACTGGTGAAGTTATAGTTGAAGCTGATGCTATGATACAAGAAGATGAAGCAGAAACTATAGTAGATTTAGGAATTGAAAAAATTAGGATAAGAACAGTTCTTAACTGTAAAACTAATCATGGAGTTTGTTCTAAGTGCTATGGTAGAAACTTAGCTACAGGAAAAGAAGTTAATATAGGTGAAGCAGTTGGTATAATAGCAGCTCAATCTATAGGTGAGCCGGGTACTCAGCTTACAATGCGTACATTCCATACTGGAGGGGTTGCAGGAGCCGATATAACTCAAGGTCTTCCAAGGGTTGAAGAATTATTCGAAGCTAGAAAACCAAAAGGTTTAGCTGTAATAACTGAAGTATCTGGTAGAGTTGAAATAGATGAAACTGGAAAGAGAAAAGAAGTAAATGTAATACCAGAAGAAGGCGAAACTCAAACATATGTGATACCATATGGTTCTAGATTAAAAGTTAAGCAAGGACAGATATTAGAAGCTGGAGATCCTTTAACACAAGGATTTATAAATCCTCATGATATAGTAAGAGTAAAAGGTGTTAAAGGTGTTCAAGAATATATAGTTAAAGAAGTTCAAAGGGTTTATAGACTTCAAGGGGTTGATGTTAACGATAAGCATATAGAAGTTATAGTAAGACAAATGCTATCTAAAGTTAAAGTTGAAGACCCAGGAGATACAGATTTATTACCAGGTGGATATGAAGATGTATTAACATTTAATAGATGTAACGAAGAAGCTATAGCTAAAGACTTAAGACCAGCAGTTGCTAAAAGAGTATTACTTGGTATAACTAAAGCATCTCTTGCAACTGATTCATTCTTATCAGCAGCTTCATTCCAGGAAACAACAAGAGTATTAACAGAAGCTGCAATAAAAGGTAAAGAAGACCACCTAATAGGGCTTAAAGAGAATGTTATATTAGGTAAGCTAATACCAGCAGGAACAGGAATGAAGAAATATAGAAATATAGCTGTTGAAAAAATTGAAGATTAATGGCAGATAGAGTAAAGAAATCTTGACAACCATTATTTGTGGTGTTAAAATAGTAAAGTGTGTTGTTTAAAAGTACACTAAGGGCTTATATGAGCTCTTAGTGACTTTTAAATGGCAATAAACAAGAACTAAAAGCATCAAGCTAGAAAAATGCTAATATCACATATTCATGTGTTATAGACATTAAATTGTAAGTAACAAATGTTACAATCAGTCAGTATGAGTATTCATATTGATGTAGTTGGCGGTCACTGATAAGATCGAAAATTTGGAAGGAGGTGCAGATGATGCCAACAATTAACCAATTAGTTCGTAAAAGTAGAAAAGCAGTTGAAAAGAAATCTACTGCTCCAGCATTACAAAAAGGTTACAACTCTTTAAACAAGAAAGTAACTGACGCTAGTGCTCCACAAAAAAGAGGGGTTTGTACTTCAGTAAAAACAGTTACTCCTAAGAAACCTAACTCAGCTTTAAGAAAAGTTGCCAGAGTTAGATTAACTAATGGTATAGAAGTTTCTGCTTATATACCAGGAGAAGGACATAACTTACAAGAGCATAGTGTTGTTCTTATAAGAGGCGGAAGAGTAAAAGACCTTCCAGGGGTTAGATACCATATACTAAGAGGTACTTTAGATACAGCAGGTGTTGATAAGAGAAGACAATCAAGATCTAAGTATGGTGCTAAGAAACCTAAGGACGCTAAAAAATAAAAACAATTAATGATTGATTATAGTTCGGTGCTTTAAATATATAGATATTTATGGCATCACGGCATTAAATAATTTATGTCGAGTACCTATGATTTAAGTTAAATAATTAAGGAGGGAAGCGAAATGCCAAGAAAAGGTAATGTTCCAAAGAGAGAAGTTTTACCAGATCCTATGTATGGGAGTAAGGTAGTTACTAAATTAATAAATAATTTAATGGTAGACGGAAAAAAAGGAAAGTCTCAAACAATAGTTTATGATGCTTTCACAGTTATTGCTGAAAAAACAGGAGAAGATGCTTTAGAAGTATTTAATAAGGCAATGGATAATATAATGCCTGTTTTAGAAGTAAAAGCAAGAAGAGTTGGTGGGGCAAACTACCAAGTACCAATCGAAGTTAGACCTGAAAGAAGACAAACATTAGGTTTAAGATGGTTAGTAAAATACACTAGAGCTCGTGGAGAAAAAGGAATGGTTGATAAATTAGCTAAAGAAATAATGGATGCAGCTAACAACACAGGAGCTTCAGTTAAGAAAAAAGAAGATACTCATAAAATGGCAGAAGCTAATAAAGCATTTGCTCATTATAGATGGTAGGATATATAGATATCTTATAAAATTGAGGATATCATAAGGAGGATAACCATGGCTAGAAAGTTTCCTTTGGAAAGAACTAGGAATATAGGAATCATGGCTCATATAGATGCAGGGAAAACTACTACTACAGAAAGAATCCTGTTTTATACTGGGCAAACTCATAAGATAGGAGAAACTCATGAAGGGGCTTCTCAAATGGACTGGATGGAGCAAGAAAAGGAAAGAGGTATAACAATAACTTCTGCCGCTACTACTGCTTCATGGAAAGACCATAGAATAAATATAATAGATACTCCTGGACACGTGGACTTCACAGTTGAAGTTGAAAGATCTCTAAGAGTTCTTGACGGTTCAGTTGCTGTATTCTGTGCAAAAGGTGGGGTTGAACCTCAATCTGAGAATGTATGGAGACAAGCTGAAACTTATGGAGTACCTAGAATAGCTTTTGTAAATAAAATGGATATATTAGGAGCAGATTTCTACAATGTTGTAAGCATGATGAAATCTAGATTAAATTCTAATGCAGTTCCTATGCAATTACCAATAGGTAAAGAAGATTCATTTATAGGTATAATAGACTTATTAAAAATGGATGCTGTTATATACAAAGACGACTTAGGTGTTGAAATGGAAGAAACAGACATACCAGAAGATATGAAAGAATTAGCTACAGAGTGGAGAGAAAAATTAGTTGAAGCAGTAGCTGAAACTGACGAAGAGTTAATGATGAAATATCTTGAAGGTGAAGAACCTACTATAGATGAACTAAAAGTTGCTATAAGAAAAGCTACTATAGCGTGTGAGATGAACCCAGTTTTCTGTGGTACAGCTTATAGAAACAAAGGTGTTCAGTTAGTAATAGATGCAGTTTTAGATTACTTACCAGCACCAACTGATATAGCAGCTATAAAAGGTATATTGGAAGATGGAGAGGAAGCTGAAAGACATTCTTCTGATGAAGAGCCATTCTCTGCATTAGCATTCAAAATAATGACTGACCCATTTGTTGGAAAACTAGCGTTCTTCAGAGTTTACTCTGGAACATTAGAATCTGGTTCTTATGTTTTAAATGCAACTAAGAATAAGAGAGAAAGAATTGGTCGTATACTACAAATGCATGCCAATACAAGAGAAGAAATAACTAAAGTTTATGCTGGAGATATAGCAGCAGCAGTAGGATTAAAAGATACTACTACTGGAGACACATTATGTGATCCTGCTAATCCAATAATACTTGAATCTATGGAATTCCCTGAGCCAGTTATATCTGTTGCTATAGAACCAAGTTCTAAAGCAGCTCAAGAAAAAATGGGTATAGCTCTTCAAAAATTAGCTGAAGAAGACCCAACTTTCACAGTTAAAACTGACCAAGAAACAGGACAAACTATAATATCTGGTATGGGTGAATTACACTTAGAGATAATAGTAGATAGATTATTAAGAGAATTTAAAGTAGAAGCTAAAGTTGGTGCTCCACAAGTTGCATATAGAGAAACTATAACTCAACCAGTTGATGTTGAATACAAGTACTCTAAGCAATCAGGTGGTAGAGGACAATATGGTCACGTTAAGATTAGAGTTGCTCCTCAAGAGCCAGGTGAAGGATACAAATTCACAAACAAAACTGTTGGTGGATCTGTACCAAAAGAATATGTTGGTCCAGTTGACATGGGTATACAAGGAGCTATGCAATCTGGTATAGTTGCTGGATATCCAGTTGTAGACGTTGCTGTTGAGTTATATGATGGTTCTTACCATGAAGTTGACTCTTCTGAAATGGCGTTCAAGATGGCTGGTTCAATGGCATTCAAAGATGCTATGAAGAAAGGTAATGCAGTTCTTTTAGAGCCTTACTTTAAAGTAGAAGTTGTTACTCCAGAAGATTACATGGGAGATGTTATGGGTGACTTAAACTCAAGAAGAGGATTAATCCAAGGAATGGAAGCAAGAAGTGGTGCACAAGTTATAAATGCATTTGTTCCACTTTCAGAAATGTTTGGATACTCTACAGACCTAAGATCTTCAACTCAAGGTCGTGCAACTTATACAATGATATTCGATCACTATGAACAAGTTCCAGCTTCAGTTGCTAAAAAGATAGCTGAAGGAAAATAATTTAAAAATTAATTAATAATATAAATATAAAAAATAATCAGCAAGACGAGACTTGTCTCGTCTTGCACAAGATAAAGGGAGGAAATTCAAAATGGCTAAAGCTAAATACGAAAGAACAAAACCTCATGTTAATATAGGGACAATAGGACACGTTGACCACGGTAAAACTACATTAACAGCAGCGATAACAAAAACATTATATGACAGATACCAATTAGGAGAAGCAGTAGATTTCGCAAACATAGATAAAGCTCCAGAAGAAAGAGAAAGAGGAATCACAATATCAACAGCACACGTTGAGTATGAAACTCCAAACAGACACTACGCACACGTTGACTGCCCAGGACATGCTGACTACGTTAAGAACATGATAACAGGAGCAGCACAAATGGACGGAGCAATATTAGTTTGTTCAGCAACAGATGGACCAATGCCACAAACAAGAGAGCATATACTATTATCAAGACAAGTTGGAGTACCATATATAGTAGTATTCTTAAACAAATGTGACATGGTAGATGATGAAGAGTTATTAGAACTAGTAGAAATGGAAGTAAGAGATTTATTAACAGAATATGATTTCCCAGGAGATGATACTCCAATAGTAAGAGGATCAGCATTAATGGCATTAGAAGATCCAAAGAGTGAGTGGGGAAATAAAATAGTAGAATTATTCGAGCAAATAGATGAATATATACCAGCACCAGAAAGAGATACTGACAAACCATTCTTAATGCCAGTAGAAGACGTATTCTCAATCACAGGAAGAGGAACAGTTGCAACAGGAAGAGTGGAAAGAGGAGTATTAAAAGTACAAGACGAAGTAGAATTAGTAGGATTAACAGAAGCACCAAGAAAAGTAGTAGTAACAGGAGTAGAGATGTTCAGAAAATTATTAGACCAAGCACAAGCAGGGGATAATATAGGAGCATTATTAAGAGGAGTACAAAGAAACGAAATAGAAAGAGGACAAGTACTAGCAAAGACTGGATCAGTAAAAGCACACACAAAATTTACTGCAGAAGTATATGTACTTAAAAAAGAAGAAGGTGGAAGACATACACCATTCTTTGATGGATATAGACCACAATTCTATTTCAGAACAACAGACGTAACAGGAGCTTGTAAGTTACCAGATGGAATAGAAATGGTAATGCCTGGAGATAACGTAACAATGGAAGTAGACTTAATAAATTCAATAGTTGTAGAAGAAGGATTAAGATTCTCAATAAGAGAAGGTGGAAGAACAGTAGCTTCAGGAGTTGTTGCTACAATAATCGAATAATCTTTTACTAAGCTAATTGATTTCATATAAAAAAAGAGGGGGTTTAACCTCTCTTTTTTGTTTTTTGTTGACAAGTAGCAATAAAGCATATATACTAAACTAGTGCCTTGAGATAGATTCATAATCAAGTTTAAGGTTATAATGTTGTAAGAGAAAATAAAATTGAAAAAAACATAAAAAAAACTTGAAAAAATGTAACAGATGATATAAAATATAATAGTGTGCTTGAGAGATTAAGAAAATAAGAATTAAATCCTAGTGAAATACGAACTGATGTCGATTTGAAAGTTACAACACACCCGGAGCAGTGTATCGGTATTAGTTGTACGCAACTTGAAAATTAAACACGTGATAAAGGAGGGAAAACAAAATGGCTAAGAATGAAAAAATAAGAATAAGATTAAAATCATATGATCACAAATTATTAGATTTTTCAGCAGGTAAAATAGTTGAAACTGCTAAAAAGGCTGGATCACAAGTTTCAGGACCTGTGCCTCTACCAACAGAAAAACAAATTGTAACTATATTAAGAGCCGTACATAAGTACAAAGACTCTAGAGAACAATTTGAAATAAGAACTCATAAAAGACTAATCGACATAGCTAATCCAACACCTAAAACAGTTGACTCATTAATGAGATTAGACTTACCAGCAGGTGTAGATATAGAAATAAAATTATAAGAACCCCTAAGATATTATCCTATAGGTAACTATCTTAGAATGATTACTTCTAAAATGATGTAATCCGCTGTAAGAATTATAGGAGGTGCTAATATGAATGGAATATTAGGAAAAAAAGTTGGTATGACTCAAATATTCACTGATAAAGGTGTAGTTATACCTGTAACAGCTGTTGAAGCAGGACCTATGGTCGTTACTCAAATAAAAACAGTTGATAAAGATGGATACAATGCTATACAAATAGGTTTTGAAGATGCTAAAGAAAAATCTTTAAACAAGCCTAAAAAAGGACACTTAGCTGCTGCTAATGTTTTAAAGAAACATTTAAAAGAGTTTAGAGTAGATTCTGTAGAAGGATACACAGTTGGACAAGAAATAAAAGCTGATGTATTTGAAGCAGGTGCAAAAATAGATGTTACTGGAATAAGTAAAGGTAAGGGATTCCAAGGTCCAATAAAAAGACATGGACAAAGTAGAGGTCCTGAATCTCACGGTTCTAGATACCACAGAAGACCAGGTTCAATGGGAGCTTGTTCTTACCCAGGTAGAGTATTTAAAAACAAAAAATTAGCTGGACACATGGGAAGCGTAAAGGTAACAGTTCAAAACTTAGAGGTTGTGAAAGTAGATGCTGATAAGAACCTTATATTAGTTAAGGGAGCTATACCAGGAGCTAAAGGTTCAGTAGTAACTATAAAAGAAGCTGTAAAGGTTTCTAAATAATGACTAACCTAGAGAAAGGAGGAATAACAATGCCAAAATTAAATGTACTAAATGTTAGTGGACAAAACGTTGGAGAAATAGAATTATCAGATTCTATATTTGGCGTAGAAGTTAATGGACATGTTTTATATGAAGTTGTAAAAAATCAATTAGCAAATAAGAGACAAGGAACTCAATCTGCTAAGACTAGAGCAGAAGTTAGAGGTGGCGGAAGAAAACCTTGGAAACAAAAAGGAACAGGTAGAGCAAGACAAGGTTCTACAAGATCTGTACAATGGGTAGGTGGAGGAGTTGCTTTTGCACCTAAACCAAGAAGTTACAAATATACATTACCTAAGAAGGTAAGAAGATTAGCTATGAAGAGTGCTTTATCTTCAAAAATACAAAATAGTGAAGTTATAGTATTAGATGCATTAAACATGGATGCTCCTAAAACTAAAGAATTCGCTCAAATATTAAATAATATAAATGCTGCTAAAAAAGCTTTAGTAGTTATAGCTGATAAAAATGATAATGTAATAAAATCAGCTAGAAATATAGAAGGTGTTCAAACTGCATTAGTTAATACTATGAATGTATATGATATATTAAAATATGATTCATTTATAATAACTACAGATGCTGTTAAAAAAGTGGAGGAGGTGTACGCATAATGACTAATCCACATGATGTAATAATAAGACCAGTTGTAACTGAGCACAGTATGGCTGAAATGGGTGAAAAAAAATACACTTTTGTTGTGGCTAAAGATGCGAACAAAACTGAAATAAAAAAAGCAGTAGAAAAAGTATTCGGAGTTAGTGTTGATAAAGTAAATACTTTAAACTACGATGGAAAAGTTAAAAGAATGGGTAGAACTCAAGGAAGAACAGCAAGCTTTAAGAAAGCAGTAGTTAAATTAACTGCTGATAGTAAAGAAATAGAATTCTTCCAAGGAATGTAATATTATAACAAACGAAGGAGGGAAAACAGATGGCTATAAAAAAGTTTAGACCAACTTCTCCTGCCTTAAGACAAATGACAGTTTTAGTTTCTGAGGAAATAACATGTAACCAACCAGAAAGATCTCTTTTAGTTAACTTAAAGAAAAATGCTGGTAGAAACGTACATGGTAGAATAACTGTTCGTCATAGAGGTGGAGGACAAAAAAGAAAATATAGAATAATAGATTTTAAAAGAGATAAAGATGGTATACCTGCTAAGGTTGCTACTATAGAATATGATCCAAACAGAACTGCAAATATTGCATTATTAAACTATGCTGATGGAGAAAAAAGATATATATTAGCTCCAGTTGGAATCAACGTTGGAGATACTATCTTATCAGGATTAGGTGCTGATATAAAACCAGGAAACTGTTTAGCATTAAAAGATATGCCAGTTGGTACTATCATTCATAATATAGAATTAAAGCCAGGAAAAGGAGCTCAATTAGTTAGATCTGCTGGAGTTTCTGCACAATTAATGGCTAAAGAAGGAAAAAATGCTTTATTAAGATTACCATCAGGTGAAATGAGATTAGTAAGCATAAACTGTAAAGCTACTATAGGACAAGTTGGAAATATAGAGCACGGTAACGTAGTTATTGGTAAAGCAGGTAGAAAAAGACATATGGGAATAAGACCTACTGTAAGAGGTTCTGTAATGAACCCTAATGACCATCCACACGGTGGAGGGGAAGGTAGATCTCCAATAGGTAGACCATCTCCTGTTACTCCATGGGGTAAACCAGCTCTTGGATACAAAACTAGAAAGAAAAACAAAGCTTCAAATAAGTTAATAGTATCAAGAAGAACTAAGTAGTAAATTTATTTTTGCTCGGAAAGGAGGAATATAAATGTCAAGATCAACTAAAAAAGGACCTTTTGTCCATGCAAGACTTTTAAAGAAAATAGAAGCTATGAATGCTAGCGGAAATAAAGAAGTTATAAAAACTTGGTCAAGATCTTCAACTGTATTTCCACAAATGGTAGAAAACACTATAGCTGTTCATGATGGAAGAAAACATGTTCCAGTATATATAACAGAAGATATGGTTGGACACAAATTAGGTGAGTTCGTTCCTACTAGAACTTTCAAAGGACATAAGGATGACGAAAAATCTAATAAGAGAAAATAATTAAATTATGACTAAGAAAGGAGGAATAACAATGGAAGCAAAAGCTACTGCTAAATATGTACGTGTATCACCAAGAAAAGCAGGCCAAATCTGTGACCTTGTTAGAGGAAAGAATGTTGATGAAGCATTAGCGATATTAAAGTTCACTCCAAGAGGAGCAGCTTCAATAATAGCTAAAGTTGTAAAGTCAGCTAAAGCTAACGCAGAAAACAATCACGAAATGGATACTGAAAAATTATATATAGCATCAATAGTTGCTAATCAAGGGCCAACAATGAAGAGATTCATGCCTAGAGCTATGGGTCGTGCAACTACAATAAGAAAAAGAACTTCTCATATAGAGGTTGTTGTGAAAGAAAAAAAATAATTAATAGATAGGAGGGAAAGTAATGGGTCAAAAGGTTAATCCACACGGCTTAAGGGTCGGTGTTATAAAAGATTGGGACTCAAGATGGTTCGCTACTGATAAAAAAGAGTTCGGAAACTTATTATTAGAAGACCATAATATACGTAAATTCTTAAAGAAAAGATTATACTCAGCTGGAGTTGCTAGAATAGAAATAGAAAGATCAGCTAATAAAATAAAAATGGACTTACATGTTGCTAAGCCAGGAGTAGTTATAGGAAGAGCTGGTGCTGGAATCGAAGCATTAAAAGTTGAATTAGAAAAAATGACAAAGAAAAGTATAATAGTTAACATAGTAGAAGTAAGAAGTACTGATAAAAATGCTCAATTAGTAGCTGAAAATATAGCTTTAGCTATAGAAAGAAGGGTTGCTTTCAGAAGAGCAATGAAACAAGCTATACAAAGAGCAATGAAATCTGGTGCTAAAGGGATAAAAGTTTCTGCTTCAGGAAGATTAGGTGGAGCTGAAATGGCTAGAACTGAAGGTTATAGTGAAGGAAATGTGCCACTACAAACTTTAAGAGCAGATATAGATTATGGTTTCGCTGAAGCTGATACTACTTATGGAAAAATAGGTATAAAAGTTTGGATATGTAATGGTGAAGTTTTACCAACTAGAGATGGTGTAAATCCAAGAGAAGAAAGCAGAAAGAGCGACAGAAGAGACAACAAGAGAGATAACAGAAGAAACGATAGAAGAGGAAATGATAGAAGAGGAAACGATAACAGAGGAAACTACAGAGGACAAAAACCTCAAGGTGGACAAAGACCTCAAGGTGGATCAAGACCTCAAAGAACTGAAAACAAAGGAAATTAATAATAGTTAGGTTCAAGGAAGGAGGAAAAATACTCATGTTAATGCCAAAAAGAGTAAAGCGTCGTAGAGTTCATAGAGGAAGTATGGCTGGGCAAGCTCATAAAGGTAACAAAGTTACTTATGGTGAGTTTGGATTAGTAGCTTTAGAAGCTTCTTGGATAACTTCTAATCAAATAGAAGCTGCCAGAATCGCGATGACTAGATATATAAAAAGAGGGGGAAAGGTTTGGATAAAAATATTCCCTCATAAACCAGTAACAAGAAAACCAGCAGAAACTCGTATGGGTGCAGGGAAAGGTTCTCCAGAATATTGGGTAGCTGTAGTTAAGCCAGGAAGAGTTATGTTTGAATTAGCAGGTGTTTCTGAAGATAAAGCAAGAGAAGCTATGAGACTTGCTGCACATAAATTACCAATCAAATGTAAATTTGTTAAAAAAGAAGATTTAGAAGTAAAGGGTGGTGAATAGGATGAAAGCTAAAGAATTAAGAGATTTAACAAGCGAAGAGCTAATGAACAAATTAAACGACTTCAAAAGTGAATTATTTAGCTTAAGATTCCAATTAGCTACTGGTCAATTAGAAAATACAGCTAGAATAAAGTTTGTTAAGAAGGATATAGCAAAAGTTAAAACTGTTCTTGCTGAAAGAAAGTTATACGAAACTAGAGCTTAATTTGGAAAGGAGGCTTTTTAAACATGGAAAGAGGAAGAAGAAAAGTTAGAATAGGCCGTGTTGTTAGTGATAAGATGGATAAAACAATAGTAGTAGCTGTTGAAGAGTTCGTACGTCATCCACTATATAATAAACGTGTTAAGAGAACTAAGAAATTTAAGGCTCATGATGAAAAGAATATATGTAACATCGGAGATAGAGTTAAAATAATGGAAACTAGACCTTTATCTAAAGATAAGAGATTCAGACTAGTTGAAGTTGTTGAGAAAGTTAAGTAGTTTTTGAAGAAGGAGGGATTACGATATGATACAACAAGAATCACGTCTAAGAGTTGCTGATAACTCAGGAGCTAAAGAACTTTTATGTATACGTGTTCTAGGCGGAAGTAAAAGAAGATATGGTAACATAGGCGACGTTATAGTTGCTACTGTTAAAAGTGCAACACCTGGTGGAGTTGTAAAAAAAGGTAAGGTTGTTAAAGCTGTTATAGTAAGAAGCAAACAAGGCGTAAGACGTAATGACGGAAGCTATATATCTTTTGATGAAAATGCTGCTGTTATAATAAAGGACGATAAAACTCCAGTAGGAACTCGTATATTCGGGCCTGTTGCTAGAGAGTTAAGAGACAATGAATTCATGAAAATAGTTTCTCTTGCTCCAGAAGTACTATAATTAAGGAGGTGCAATAGGACATGATGCGTGTTAAAAAAGGTGACACTGTTGTAGTTATAGCAGGTAAAGATAAAGGTAAAAAAGGTTCAGTTTTAAAGGTATACCCTAAAGCTGATAAAGTATTAGTTGAAGGTGTAAATGTAATAACTAAACATCAAAAACCAAGTGCTATGAACCAACAAGGTGGAATAATAAACAAAGAAGCCCCAATACACATATCTAATGTAATGCCATTTGATCCTGAAACAGGAAAAGGCGTTAGAGTAAGATATGAAGTAAAAGATGGCACAAAAGTAAGAGTATCAGCAAAGAGCGGAAAAGAATTATAATAAATATTGCTTGAAAGGAGGGACCTTAAATGGCTTCTAGATTACAAGAAAAATACATGAAAGAAGTTGCTCCTGCTTTAATGGAGAAATTTGGATATAAAAACGTAATGGAGATACCTAAGTTAAACAAAATAGTTATTAACATGGGTATAGGTGACGCTAGAGAAAATCCAAAAGGATTAGAAAAAGGCGTTGAAGAATTAGAAATAATATCAGGACAAAAGCCTGTTATAACTAAAGCTAGAAAATCTGTTGCTAACTTCAAACTAAGAGAAGGAATGCCAATAGGAACAAAAGTTACATTAAGAGCTGACAAAATGTTCTACTTTATGGACAAATTAGTATCAGTTTCTTTACCAAGAGTTAGAGACTTTAGAGGTGTTAACCCTAATGCTTTTGATGGTAGAGGAAACTATGCTTTAGGAGTTAAAGAACAATTAATATTCCCTGAAATAGAATATGATAAAATTGATAAAGTAAGAGGAATGGATATAATATTCGTTACTACAGCAAAAACTGACGAAGAAGCTCGTGAATTATTAAAATTATTAGGAATGCCATTTTCTAAGTAAGCAAAGGAGGGATTCCCGTGGCTAGAAAAGCGATGGTTGTTAAACAACAAAGAAAGCAAAAGTACGCTACTAGAGAATACACTAGATGTACTATATGCGGAAGACCGCATTCAGTTTTGAAAAAATTTGGTATATGCCGTATATGCTTTAGAGAATTAGCTTATAAAGGTCAAATACCTGGTGTTAGAAAAGCAAGCTGGTAGAAGCTTGATTAGAATGGAAGGAGGGCTACAAAATGACAATGACAGATCCAATTGCAGATATGCTTACTCGTATAAGAAATGCTAATGTTGTTAAGCATGAAACTGTAGATGTTCCAGCTTCTAATATGAAGAAAGAGTTAGCTAGAATCTTATTAGAAGAAGGTTTCATAAGAGGTTATGATGTTATAGAAGATGGAAAACAAGGTATCATAAGAATACAATTAAAGTACGGACAAGAAGGCGAAAGAGTTATCACAGGTCTTAAGAAAATATCTAAGCCTGGAATGAGAGTTTACGCTGCTAACCACGAAATACCAAAAGTATTAAATGGATTAGGAATATCAGTAATATCTACTTCAAAAGGAATATTAACTGACAAGCAAGCTAGAAAAGAAAATGTTGGTGGAGAAGTAATCTGCTACGTTTGGTAATTAATATGAACAATGTAAGGAGGTGCGACCATGTCAAGAATAGGTGTTAAGCCAATAATAATACCAGCAGGTGTTGAAGTTACTATAGCTGAAGGAAATTTAGTTACAGTAAAAGGTCCAAAGGGAACTTTAACTAAACAATTAAGTGCTGAGTTAAATATAAAAAAAGAAGAAAATACAATAATGGTTGAAAGACCAACTGATAATAAAAAACACAGATCTTTACACGGATTAACTAGAACTTTATTAGATAATATGGTTGTAGGTGTAAATACTGGTTTCGAAAAGAAATTAGAACTAAAAGGTGTTGGATACAGAGCTCAAAAACAAGGGAAAAAATTAGTTATGAACTTAGGTTTCTCTCATCCAGTTGAAATGGAAGATCCAGAAGGAATAACTGTTGAAGCTCCAAACCAAACTGAGTTAATAGTAAAAGGTATAGACAAGCAATTAGTAGGAAACTATGCTGCTAAAATAAGAGCTTGGAGAAAGCCAGAGCCATACAAAGGTAAAGGTATAAAATACGTTGATGAAGTAATCAGACGTAAAGAAGGAAAAACTGGTAAAAAATAATACCAAAACTTAAACGCTAGAAAGGAGTGAGCTAGGTGTTAAAAAAGGCTGATAAAAATGCTAATAGACTTCAAAGACATAAGAGAGTTCGTAGAAAAATAAGCGGTACTGCTCAAAGACCAAGATTATGTGTATTTAGAAGTGCTAACAATATATATGCTCAAATAATAGATGACACAAACAGAGTAACTCTAGTTGCTGCATCTTCTTTAGAAGCAGAAGTTAAGAGTGCTGTTAATCATACAGGAAATAAGGAAGCAGCTAAGAAAGTTGGAGAATTAGTTGCTAAAAAAGCTGTTGAAAAAGGAATCACTGAAGTTGTATTTGACAGAGGTGGATACTTATATCATGGAAGAATTCAAGAATTAGCTGAAAGTGCTAGAGAAGCTGGTCTTAAGTTCTAATACGAAGGAGGGAAAAATACATGCTACGTCGTAAGCCGATAGATGCAGGACAACTTGACTTACAAGAAAAAGTTGTTGAAGTAAGACGTGTTACTAAGGTTGTAAAAGGTGGTAGAAACTTCAGATTTGCAGCGTTAGTAGTTGTTGGAGATGAAAACGGACACGTTGGTATAGGTGCTGGGAAAGCAATGGAAGTACCAGATGCTATAAAAAAAGCAGTTGAAGATGCTAAGAAAAATCTAATAGTAGTGCCAATGGTTGGGACTACAATTCCTCACGAAGTACGCGGACACTTTGGTGCTGGAAATATATTAATAATGCCTGCTGTAGAAGGTACAGGAGTAATAGCTGGGGGACCTGCTAGAGCCGTACTTGAGTTAGCTGGACTAAAAGACGTTAGAGCTAAATCTTTAGGATCTAACAATCCAAGAAATATGGTAAATGCTACAATAGAAGGACTTAATTCTCTAAAAACAGTTGAAGATATAGCTAAACTTAGAGGTAAAAAAGTTGAAGAACTTCTAGGGTAAGGAGGTAGTGTAAAATGGCTAAATTACAAATAAAATTAGTTAGAAGTGTTATAGGAACTACTCCTAACCAAAAAAAGAATGTTGAAGCGTTAGGATTAAGAAAAAGAGAACAAGTTATTGTAAAAGAAGACAATGCTCAAGTAAGAGGTATGATAAAAAAAGTAAGTCATTTATTAGAAGTAACTGAAATAGCTGAATAATTTTTAAAAAGTAGTGCAAGGAGGTGCAATCCATGAAGTTACATGAGTTAAAACCTGCTGAAGGTGCAGTAAGAGCTAAGAGAAGATTAGGTAGAGGTACTGCAACTGGACAAGGTAAAACTGCAGGACGTGGACAAAAAGGTCAATGGTCTCGTTCTGGTGGTGGAGTAAGAGTAGGGTTCGAAGGTGGACAAATGCCACTAGCTAGAAGACTTCCTAAGAGAGGTTTCAATAACATATTTAAGAAAGTTTACACAGAAGTTAATGTTGAAGTTTTAAACAGATTTGAAAATGGAACAGAAATAACTGCAGAATTATTAAAATCTACTAAAACTATAAGCAAAATAGGTAAAGATGGAATTAAAATCTTAGGTGAAGGTAATTTAGAAAAAGCTTTAACTGTTAAAGCTGCTAAATTTACAGCTTCAGCTCAAGAAAAAATAGAAAAAGCTGGTGGAAAAGCAGAGTTAGTATAATAACCTGCTAATCTCCTAGCCAGTACAGGCGGGGTGAATTAGCGTGCTGTCAAAATTAAAACAAGCTTGGAAGATTAAAGCAGTAAGAAAAAAAGTAATGTATACACTTATGATGATCGTGATATTCAGAATAGGTACTACAATACCAGTTCCAGGTATAGACACTAGTATTATACAAAAGATGGTAGGCGGCAATAGTCTACTTTCTCTGTATAATATGTTTACTGGTGGAGCATTTAGTAACTTTTCACTATTTGCTTTGGGTATAAGTCCATATATTACTGCATCAATCATAATACAGCTTCTAACAGTAGGTTTTGAAAGTTTAGCAGAACTTCAAAAATCTGGTGAAGAAGGAAAGAAAAAAATCAATAAGTACACTAAATATACAGCACTAGCTCTAGCAGTTGTACAAGCTTTGGGAATTACATTAGGAATTGTAAGAAGTGCTTTAATATCAAATAGTGTGTTTTTTATCACAACTGTTGTAATAACATTAGTTTCAGCAAGTATGTTAGTAATGTGGATTGGGGACAAAATTACCGAAAAAGGAATTGGTAATGGTAGTTCAGTAATAATATTTGCAGGTATTATATCAAGAATACCAACAGATGTTATTAAAATCGCACAACAAGTTAAATCTGGTCAAGTTGCACCTTGGGTAATAATACTTCTAATTGTAGTTATATTACTTACAGTTACAGGGGTTACATTTATACAAGAAGCGACTAGAAAGATACCTGTACAATATGCTAAAAGAGTTGTTGGAAGAAAAATGTATGGAGGACAAAGTTCTCATATACCAATGAAAGTTAACCAATCAGGAGTTATGCCTATAATTTTTGCTAGTTCACTTTTAGCTTTTCCACAAACAATAGCTATGTTTATGGGGGCAGATGCTCAAGCTTTTGTTCAAAAATACTTAAGTATGGCAACAGAACAAGGATTTTGGACATACAGATCAATTGAAATTCTACTTATAATTTTCTTCTCATATTTTTATACAACTGTATCATTCAATACAGAAGATATATCTAAAAATATGAAAAATAATGGTGGATTTATACCAGGTATTAGACCAGGTGAACCTACTATGGATTATTTAAATAGAATCTTAACAAGATTAACTTTAGCTGGAGCTACTTTCTTAGCAATAATTGCTATGGTACCAGCTCTTACAACACATTATATGAATGTCAATATGAGTCTAGCTGGAACTTCATTGCTAATCGTTGTTGGGGTTGCTTTGGAGCTTAAGAGACAGTTAGAGTCAAACTTAGTTATGAGAAGCTATCAAGGTTTCTTAAAATAAAATGGAGATGGATAATATGAGAATAATATTACTTGGACCTCCAGGTGCTGGTAAAGGTACTCAGGCGGCAGGAATAGTAGAAAAATACAATATACCTCATATATCAACAGGAGATATATTCAGAAAGAATATAAAAGAGGGAACAGAACTTGGAAAAAAAGCTAAAGAATACATGGACCAAGGTTTATTAGTACCAGATGAGTTAACTGTAGGTTTAGTTACTGATAGAATATCTCAAGAAGACTGTAAAAATGGATTTATGTTAGATGGATTTCCAAGAAATGTAGCACAAGGTGAGCATTTAGATGTATTCTTAAAAAATGCTGGTATAGTACTGGATAAAGTTGTCAATATTGAAGTTGATAAGAGCATATTAGTATCTAGAGCAGTTGGTAGAAGAATATGCAAGTCTTGTGGAGCTACTTATCATGTTGAGTTTAATCCTCCTAAAGTAAAAGGTGTATGTGATGTATGCCAAGGAGAATTGTATCAAAGAGCTGATGATAATGAAGAAACTGTATCTAAGAGAATACAAGTTTATCTAGATGAAACTAAGCCTTTAGTAGATTATTATAGCAAACAAGGTATAATAGCTGATATAAAAGGTGACCAAGCAATAGATAAAGTATTTGAAGATATTGTTGCAGCTTTAGGAAGTGGAAAATAAATGATTATCTTGAAATCAAAGAAAGAAATAGAACTTTTAAGAGAAGCAGGCAAAATTGTTGCTGATACTCATGAAGTTTTAAGAAAAGCTATTTCTCCGGGAATATCTACTTTAGAATTAGATAAAATAGCTGAAGAGAATATAAGAAAATACAATGCTGAACCTTCTTTTAAAGGATATGGAGGTTTTCCAGGAAGTATATGTGCTTCTATCAATAGAGAAGTTGTACATGGAATTCCAGGTGAGACTCTATTAAAGGAAGGAGACATTGTAAGCTTAGATATAGGAGCCTATTATAAAGGATATCATGGTGATTCTGCGAAAACTCATGGAGTAGGCATGATATCTGAAGAAGATAGGAAATTAATAGAAGTAACTAGAGAAAGCTTCTATGAAGGAATAAAATTTGCTAAATTAGGATATAGACTTTCGGATATCTCACACGCAGTACAAACACACGTTGAGAAACATGGTTTCTCAGTAGTTAGGGATTTGGTAGGACATGGAGTTGGAGCAAATCTTCATGAAGATCCACAGGTACCTAATTATGGACTCCCAGGAAAAGGACCAAGACTTAGAGAAGGAATGGTTATTGCTATAGAGCCAATGGTTAATGCAGGTCGTTATCATGTAAAGACTCTATCAGATGGGTGGACGACTGTTACAATAGATGGAAAAAAATCAGCTCATTATGAGCATACGATAGCAATTACTGAACATGAACCTTTGATATTGACAAAGTTGTAAATTAAGAAGTAGGTGAAAAAAGTGCTATCAGATAATTTAAGTATAGGTCAAGTTGTTAAGGTTTCATTAGGTCGAGATCAAGGAAATTTATTTTTCGTAGTCAAGATAATTAATAATGAATATGTATTAATAGCTGATGGAAAGAAAAGAAAACTTGACAAACCTAAGTTAAAGAAAGTTAAGCACTTAAAAAAATATAATTTTATTAATGATGAAGTTAGAAAAAGAGTAGTATCTGGACAAGAGATTACAGATTCTTTTTTAAGAGCTGAACTTACTAAGTTAAATTAGATAATTTAACTTATTGAAATGGAGGGCTGGTTAGTTAATGGCCAAAAAAGATGTTATAGAATTAGAAGGTACAGTTTCAGAAGCTTTACCTAATGCTATGTTTAAAGTTAAACTAGAAAATGGACATGAGATATTATGCCACATTTCTGGAAAGCTAAGAATGAACTTCATAAGAATTCTTGAAGGTGATAAGGTGAATGTTGAACTTTCTCCATATGACCTTACAAGAGGAAGAATCACTTGGCGTAAGAAGTAGACTATCTTGATATTTAGTCTAAGGAGGGATTAATAATGAAAGTTAGACCATCAGTAAAACCAATATGTGAAAAATGCAAAGTAATAAAAAGAAAAGGAAAAGTAATGGTTATCTGTGAAAATCCAAAGCATAAGCAAAAACAAGGATAAGAAATTATTACTAGTATTTTGTTAAATTTTATAGTATAATACTATATTGTGATGTTAACAAAAGAACGTTAAAATCGTTGAACAATCTGACGTAGGATTGATATATGATATGAAGTTTTAAACACTAAAAACTATGTGTAGGAGGTGCGATCATGGCAAGAATAGCTGGGGTAGATTTACCTAGAGAAAAAAGAGCGGAGATAGGCTTAACTTATATATATGGTATAGGTAAAGCAACTGCTAACGAAATATTAGCTAAAGCTGAGATAAATCCAGATACAAGAATAAAAGATTTATCAGAAGATCAAGTTAATGAGTTAAGAAAAGTTATAGATGACGATTTCTTAGTTGAAGGTGACTTAAGAAGAGAAATTGCTTTAAACATAAAGAGATTAAGAGATATAAAATGTTATAGAGGAATTAGACATGGTAAAGGTCTTCCATTAAGAGGACAAAGAACTAAAACTAATGCTAGAACTAGAAAAGGTCCTAGAAAAACAGTATCTCGTAAAAAGAAAAAATAATTAAATAATAATTAGATGAAGGAGGGAAAAGGAAAATGGCTAAACCAAAAAAGAAAGTTACACGTGTTAGAAGAAGAGAACGTAAAAATATAGAACGTGGTCATGCTCATATACAGTCAACTTTCAACAATACAATAATAACTTTAACTGACGTTCATGGAAATGCTATATCTTGGGCAAGTTCAGGACAATTAGGATTCAAAGGGTCAAGAAAATCAACTCCATTTGCATCTCAAATGGCTGCTGAAACAGCTGCAAAAGCTGCGATGGAACACGGATTAAAAAGTGTTGAGGTATTCGTAAAGGGGCCAGGTTCAGGAAGAGAAGCTGCTATAAGAGCTTTACAAGCAACTGGACTAGAAGTAACTATGATAAAAGATGTTACTCCAATCCCACATAACGGATGTAGACCACCAAAGAGAAGAAGAGTGTAATTAATAAGAGTACAAATAGGAGGTGTAGATAAATGGCAAGATATACAGGTGCATCATGTAGACAATGCCGTAGAGAGGGAATGAAATTATTCCTTAAAGGTGATAGATGTTATACAGATAAATGTGCTATAGTTAAAAGAAACTATGCTCCAGGTCAACATGGCCAAGGGAGAAAGAAAGTTTCTAACTATGGATTACAATTAAGAGAAAAACAAAAAGTTAAAAGAATATATGGAGTTTTAGAAACTCAATTTAGAAACTTATACGAACGTGCTGAAAACATGCCTGGAAAATCAGGTGAGAATTTATTAAGTTTATTAGAGAGAAGATTAGACAATGTAGTTTACAGAATGGGACTAGCATCTTCTAGAAAAGAAGCTAGACAATTAGTAACTCATGGTCATTTCACTTTAAATGGAAATAAAGTAGATATAGCTTCATTAACAGTTAAAGTTGGAGATGTGATAGAAGTTAAAGAAAAATCAAGATCTTCTGCAAAATTCAAAAATTTAGTAGAAGTTAACTCAAGAATAGCTCCTAAATGGTTAGAAGCTAATGTAGAAGGAATGACAGCAAAAGTAGTTGGTGTTCCAACAAGAGAAGATATAGATCTTGAAATAGCAGAGCACTTAATCATAGAACTTTACTCTAAATAATAAGCACACTTTTAAAAATTATTTTAAAATTTTGTTTACCCTCAGTGGATTACTGAATTTTAAGGAGGGTTTTGTCCATGATAGAAATAGAAAAGCCAAAAGTAGATATAGTTGAGCTTAGCGAAGACTATAGATATGGTAAGTTTGTTATAGAACCTCTAGAAAGAGGATATGGAATAACTATAGGTAACGCACTAAGAAGAATATTATTATCATCTTTACCAGGTGTAGCAGTAAATGCTATAAAAATAGATGGAGTTCTTCATGAATTCTCTACAATACCTGGTGTTAAAGAAGATGTTACAGAGATAATATTAACTTTAAAAGAGCTTTCAGCAACTATAGATGGTGAAGGAAGTAGAACACTTAAAATAGAGGCTCAAGGACCATGCTCTATCACAGGTTCAGATATAATCTGTCCTCCAGATGTTGAAATATTAAGCAAAGACTTAGCAATAGCTACATTAGATGATAATGCCAAGTTTAATATGGAAATATTTGTAGATAAAGGTAGAGGTTATGTTTCTGCTGAAGAAAATAAAACAGAGAATGTTCCAATAGGTGTTTTACCTGTGGATTCAATATATACTCCTGTTGAGAAAGTTAGTTATCATGTAGAAAACACAAGAGTTGGTCAAAAAACAGATTATGATAAATTAGTACTAGAAGTTTGGACTAATGGTAGTATAAACCCTCAAGAAGGTATATCATTAGCTGCAAAAGTATTAGTTGAGCATTTAAATCTATTTATAGACTTAACTGAACATGTAAGTAGTGTTGAAATCATGGTAGAAAAAGAAGAAGATCAAAAAGAAAAAGTTCTTGAAATGACTATAGAAGAATTAGATTTATCAGTTAGATCATACAACTGTTTAAAGAGAGCGGGAATTAATACAGTTGAAGAATTAGCTAATAAGTCTGAAGACGATATGATGAAGGTTAGAAACCTAGGTAAAAAGTCATTAGAAGAAGTAATACAAAAACTAGAGGAACTTGGGCTAGGATTAAAACCAAGTGAAGAATAGCGAGCAAAGGAGGGATAAGAATGGCTAAGTACCGTAAATTAGGACGTGAAACAGCTCACAGAAACCTTATGTTAAGAAACTTAGTAACTTGTTTACTAAGAAGTGGAAGAATAGAAACTACAGTAACTAGAGCTAAAGAAACTCGTAGAATGGCTGAAAAGATGATAACTCTTGCTAAAAGAGGAGATCTTCATGCTAGAAGACAAGTTTTAGCTTATGTTATGGATGAAACAGTAGTTAATAACTTATTCACAGATTTAGCTCCAAAATATGCTGAGAGAAATGGTGGATACACTAGAATAATAAAAATAGGGCCAAGAAAAGGCGATGCTGCTGAAATGGCTTTTATAGAATTAGTATAGTAAGGAAAGGATTAGGCTTGATGGCTTAATCTTTTTTTTATTTTTTTGACTAAGGTGTGATATAATAATGTGTAAAATGATTTTTATAAGTTATTGCTTACTAAAAGGAGTATGAATTAATGGATAATATAATAAAAGTAAACAATATTTCATTTGAGTATATTACAGATGAAGCAAAACTTAAAGCAATAGATAATTTAAGCTTAGATGTTAAAAAGGGAGAATTTGTTGCGATAATAGGACATAATGGTTCTGGCAAGTCTACTTTATCTAAAAACTTAAATGCTATTCTTATGCCTACAGAAGGAAATATTCTCATTGATGGAATGGACACCAAAGAAGAAGAAAGATTATGGGATATAAGGCAAACAGCAGGTATGGTATTTCAAAACCCAGATAATCAAATTGTTGCCACAATAGTAGAAGAAGATGTAGCTTTTGGTCCTGAAAACTTAGGTATAGAGCCAAAAGAGATAAGACGAATTGTAGAAGAGTCTTTAAAAAGTGTAGGTATGTATGATTTGAGAGGTAGACAACCGCATTTGTTATCAGGTGGCCAAAAACAGAGGGTTGCAATAGCAGGCATAATTGCCATGAGACCCAAGTGTATAATATTTGATGAAGCAACAGCGATGTTAGACCCATCTGGAAGAAAAGAAGTTATGAAAACAATAAAAAGGCTTAATAAAGAAGAAAATATAACTGTTTTACATATAACTCACTTTATGGAAGAAGCTGTAGAAGCTGATAGAGTTGTCGTTATGGAGAAAGGTAAGAAACTTTTAGAAGGGACTCCTAAAGAAGTATTTAGTAAAATAGAGATGTTAAAGGAAATCGGTTTAGATGTGCCTTGTATGACAGAGTTGTCTAGTTTATTAATAGAAGAAGGTATAAATATTAGTAGTGATATATTAACTGTGGATGAGATGGTGATGGAATTATGTCAATTATAGTAAAGAACTTAACACATATATATAATGAAGGGATGCCTTTTGCAAGTAAAGCACTTGATGATGTATCTTTTGAGATTAAAGATAGAGATTTTGTTGGACTTATAGGTCATACAGGTTCAGGAAAGTCTACATTGATACAACATCTAAATGGATTATTAAAACCTTCCTCAGGAGAGATTTTTATAAATGATTTTAACATAACAGATAAGAATTTAAACTTAACTGAGATAAGAAAAAGAGTAGGTGTTGTATTTCAATATCCAGAATATCAATTATTTGAAGAAACAATTGATAAGGATATAGCTTTTGGACCCGCTAATTTAGGTTTAGAAGAGGTTGAGATACATAATAGGGTAAAAGCATCGATGGAAGCTGTAGGACTTGACTATGAGGAATTTAAAGATAAATCTCCATTTGAATTATCAGGAGGTCAAAAGCGTAGAGTTGCAATAGCTGGAGTTATAGCAATGAACCCAGAAGTACTTATATTAGATGAACCAACTGCAGGTCTTGATCCTGGTGGAAGAGATGAAATTTTTAATTTAATAAAAAACTTACATGAAAAAAACAATATGACTATAATATTGTCATCACATAGTATGGATGATATGGCAAAGTTGGCACAAACGTTAATTGTTATGAATCATGGTAAAATAGAATTTATGGGTACTCCTAGAGATGTATTTAAATCGAATGCTATTAAATTAAAAGAAATTGGTTTAGATATTCCACAGGTTTTAGAGCTTGCATTGAAATTAAGAGAACAAGGTTTTGACATTAGTGAAGACATATTGACTTTAGAAGAAGCAAAACAGGAAATATTAAGAGTTGTGAGAGGGCGAGGATTATGTTAAAAGATATAACTATAGGGCAATACTACCCAACAAGTTCTGCTATTCATAAATTAGATCCAAGGATAAAACTTGTAGCAACAATTGTATTTATGGTATCTATATTTGTAGTAAATAAATTTTGGCCTTATATGATAGTTTTATTATGTTTATTAGGTATGATAAAGTTAGCTAATATACCTGTTAAGTATATTGTTAAGGGTGTAAAACCTCTTAAGTGGATTATTTTATTTACATTTATTATAAATATATTTTTCTTACCAGGTGATGAGATATGGTCATTTGGATTTTTAACAATAACAAGTCAAGGCTTGAGACAAGCAATTTTTATGGCAATAAGACTTATATTTTTAGTAATTGGGACATCATTACTTACTTTAACAACTTCACCAATAGAATTGACAGATGGTATAGAGCGATTATTGAATCCCTTTAAGAAAATTGGTTTACCAGTTCATGAGCTTGCAATGATGATGACAATTGCTTTGCGCTTTATTCCTACATTATTAGACGAAACAGATAAAATAATGAAGGCTCAAATGTCTAGAGGTGCAGACTTTGAAAGTAAAAATCTTATAAATAGAGCTAAAAATCTAGTACCTCTTTTAGTTCCACTATTTGTTAGTGCATTTAGAAGAGCTGATGAATTGGCTATGGCCATGGAAGCTAGATGTTATAGAGGTGGACACAATAGAACAAAAATGAGGGAGTCTGTTATAGTAAAAGCAGATTATATAGCATGTGTGTTTCAAGTTATTTATTTAGGATTAATCATAGCTACTAGATTTATAGCGATTTAATAGAAGCATATAGGTGAGGTAAAATATGAGAAATATAAAGATTACAATCCAATATGATGGTAGAAATTATTGTGGATGGCAGAAGCAACCAGATTCTCTAGGGATACAAGGTACAATTGAAAAGGCTATATATGAGATAATGAATGAAGAAGTTAAACTTATAGGCTCAGGTAGAACTGATTCAGGGGTTCATGCTCTTGCACAAACTGCAAATTTTAAAATTAGTTCAAGTATAAGTATAGAAAGTGTACCAATGGCACTAAATGCTAAATTACCAAAAGACATATCAGTTATAGAAGCATGTGAAGTTAATGATGACTTTCATTCAAGATATAGTGCAAAAGGAAAAACATATAAATATTTAATATATAACAGTAAGTTTAGACACCCAATACTTAACAGCATATCATATCAAGTAAAGTATGAACTTGATTTTGAAAAAATGTGTATAGAATCAAAAAGTCTATTGGGTACACATGATTTTAAAGGTTTTATGAGTTCTGGTTCATCTGTAAAAGATACAATACGAACAATATATGATATAAATATAAAAAAAACAGATGATTTGATTACTTTAGAAATTAGTGGAGATGGGTTCTTATATAATATGGTGAGAATTATTGTTGGAACACTTGTTGATATAGGACGTGGTAGAATTAATGAATCATTTTTAGATATAATAGAATCTAAAAACAGATCAAGATGTGGACATACAGCTCCAGCACAAGGATTATTTCTTAAAAAAGTTCATTATTAACTTGACACACCAGGCTACATGTATTAAAATATATGAGAATGTGTTAATAAGTCCACTTGCCCCGGACTTGACATAAACGGTAAAAAATTTTTATGAAAAGTAGTTAAGGAGGGACAGTTATGAAAAGTTATATAGCTAAGCCAGCTGATGTACAAAGAAAATGGTACTTAGTTGATGCTGAAGGAAAAACATTAGGTCGTATAGCAACAGAAATTGCAACAGTATTGAGAGGTAAACATAAACCAACATTTACTCCTCACGTTGATGGTGGAGATTTTGTTGTTGTAGTAAATGCAGAAAAAGTAGTTTTAAGTGGAAAAAAATTAGATCAAAAATATTACAGATACCACACTGGTTATGTAGGTGGATTAAAAGAAATATCTTATAGAGATATGATGGATAAAAAACCAGAAGAAGTTATAGCACATGCTGTAAATGGTATGTTACCTAAAAACAAATTAAGAAGTAGAATGATGACTAGATTAAGAGTATTTGCAGGTGCTGAGCACACTCATGCAGCTCAAAATCCAGAAGTTTTAAACTTTAAATAAGATTAATAGGTGAAAGGAGGAGTTTATAATGGCTAACGTTCAATATTATGGAACTGGAAGAAGAAAAAGTTCTGTTGCTAGAGTAAGACTAGTTGCAGGTGAAGGAAATATATTAGTAAATGGAAGAGCATTAGAAAATTATTTTAACTATGAAACATTAATAAGAGATGTTAAACAACCATTAGTTTTAACTGGTAATGAAAATAAATATGATGTTATAGTAAAAGTTGAAGGTGGAGGATTCACTGGACAAGCTGGAGCTATAAGACATGGTATATCTAGAGCTTTATTAAAAGCTGATTTAGATTTAAGACCTGCTTTAAAGAAAGAAGGTTTCTTAACTAGAGATGCTAGAATGAAGGAAAGAAAGAAATACGGATTAAAAGCAGCAAGAAGAGCTCCACAATTCTCAAAAAGATAATTATTTATCTTTTTGGAAAAGCAAAATCCTTTATTTTCTGTTATCCAGAAAATATGGAAGCATGTTGAAATGTTGGGTTTAAGTTAATGATTGATATACAATAAAATAATAAGATATCTTATTAGGATGTTTTTCTATTGAAAAACATCCTTTTTATTGTAATAAAAGATTATATGTTAAAGTTATTGAGATTATAGTTCTATTGAGAAATGGATAAAGAAATTTACAGTAAATATAATTAAAAATTTTACATTTTATAAGTAATAGAATTTAGGTTATTAAATAATATAATTCATAATGTAAATTGTCATAATTTATTATACCTGTTATACGATACTAATTAAAAATGGGAATTTAGAGTATATGTGAATATAGCATACTTATGTAATCATATATTAATATTAAAAAATAGAGATAGATAAATACTAAAGTGAAATTTAAATGTTTGTACTAATATTTGGAATATTATAGTGTTTTTATAAGTATACATATACAGGGTGATGTTGTGAGAAAGTACATAAAACATATAATTTTTAGTTTTGTTATGGTATGTCTAGTAATAGTATCAATATTTGAAGTAAAAAATATTTCTGAAGATGTTATTAAATATATGCCAATAACAAATAAAACAATAATTCTAGATGCTGGTCATGGAGGTATTGACCCAGGCGCATTAAACAAGGATAAGAGCACATCTGAGAAAGATATCAACTTAGCAATAACACTTAAGCTTAGAGAGCTTATAGAATCAAGTGGAGGTCTTGTAATATTAACTAGAGAAGATGACAGTAGCCTCTATAAAGAAGAAAATAATAAAACAACAAGACAAAAATATAATGAGAACTTGAAAAATAGAAAAGAAATAATCTCTAATTCCAATGCTAATATGTTTGTATCCATACATCTAAATGCATTCGAACAATCTAAATACTATGGAGCTCAGACATTTTATCCTAAAGATAAGCAAGATAGCAAGGAATTATCAAAGTGTATTCAAGAAGAACTTAAAAGAGTAGTAGATAAAACAAATAACAGAGAAGTTAAGCCACGAGATGACATATACCTTTTGAAAGAAAATAATATTCCATCAGTATTAATAGAATGTGGTTTTCTATCAAATGAAAAAGAATGTAAACTTTTGACAGATGAAACATATCAAGAAAAGATAGCATGGGCAATATACATAGGTATACAGAAATATCTAAGTTGAAATAATTATAAAAATAAGTCTAAATATGTAAATAGCTTGTATTGAGGTGTTTAAAAATGCACTAATATAAGCTATTTTTGTTTTGACAAAAAAATAATTAAAATAAAAGTTAAAAAAGCGTTGACTTGGAATAACATAGATGGTATTATATATGAGTGCCCAAAAGGAGCACAAAAATAAGACAAAAGAACTTTGAAAATTAAACAGTAGGTTAATTTATAAACAAGAAACAAACCATAAAGCCAGATATTTAGATAACAATAGTATCTGAGCCTGATAAACTTTTATTTGAGAGTTTGATCCTGGCTCAGGATGAACGCTGGCGGCGTGCCTAACACATGCAAGTT
>NZ_JACVWI010000012.1:0-47777 GCF_020658455.1 Clostridioides sp. ES-S-0005-03
AGATTTAAATGGAAAAATAGGAGATACAACACTACTTGAAACAACAGATAAAACAAATATAGTTAGTGCAATAAATGAGGTAAAGACTAGTGTAGATAGTATAGAAACAACAGCAGATAAAACAAGTATAAAAGATACAGATAACTTATTTGAAAGTGATAATGTTGAGGGAGCATTAAAAGAAGTAATGCAAGAAGTGAAAGGTAATAGAACTAGTATTATATCAAGTATAAATAGTAATCTAATACCAATGTAGAAAGAGAGGTGACAAAGTGAGATATTATGAAAGAACAACAGAAATGAAAAAGAGAAGGGGGATATATTCTGAAATTGATTTGTATGAAAATCAACAAGCATTTAAATACACTAGTGAACCAGATTGGAATTATGTAGGTACTTTTGGAAGAAGTAATATAAAAAATATTTCTATAAATCAAAGCACAAGTATATTCTTAACCACAAATAATATATATAAAATCCGTTACTCTGATAATAGTAAAGCAACTGTAACAGATTTGGAAATGAAACAAATACTTGATATTACATTTATAAAAGACCCTATAATTAACTTAACTCCAAGTGATATTAATAGAGGTTGTACTATAGATTATAGTATTGAAGACAATGAACCTACTCAAAAATTCATAGTAACAGAAAAATTAAATGGAACAGTTATAGCAAAAAAACCTAATTCTATTGGTGGCAACTATAGCATTGTACTTACAGATGAACAGATATTGCCACTACAAGTAAACTCACAAAATAATATAACTATAGAAATAAGTACAGAGCAAGGGGGATTAGTTACAAGTAAAACAGCAACATTTACAAGAACAAATAATAAACCAGTTATTAAAGTTAATTCATATAATTCTAATACTGCAAAATTTATAGCATCTGACTTAGATAATAACTTATCTAAAATAGAATGGTATTTAGATGATGTAATAAAAGAAACTTTTATGACAGATTTAACAACAGAAAAAACAATAAACTATGAACTTACAGACAATGCAATACACACACTTAAAATAGTAGCTACAGACGCAGAGAGTGCAACTGTTGAGAAGGTTTTGAGTATAAGTAAAGAAATAATGCCACTTCAATCGGATGCAACTTTACAAGATATATCGTCTAAATTAGTAGAAATTGGAGAAGGGTTTAGAAATGGGAAAACAAGTATTATAAATACTTTAGCATTAAAGAATATAGAAGCAAATTTAAATAATACACTCGTAGAATTATCAGAGAAAATTAAAACGAGTTTTGATAGTGGGGATGCTAGTATTGAGGATTTAACAAGCAAATTAACACAGGCTAATAATACTATAACACAGTTAAATTCTAAATATAAGGTTGCTAGTGGTAGCAGTGTTGTTAATAGTTGCACCAATATGAAAGGCTTTTATTTTAATAGTGATTATCTATTTTTATTTCCTGGAGCCATTCAAATTAACGGACTTAATTTTGTTCCTAATATATTTTTTACTACTTTTGAATTAATTGATAGTGGTTATTTTCGCAAATTTTTTGTTTTTGCTTGTCGTGGTATTTTCACTCAGGATTTTGTAATTACTGCACATTATCACCGCTTAGAAACATATTTAAAAGATTTTAAAGTTGAAGGCGAAGTTCTTAAATTAAATGAACGTGATGTTTATATGGATAATAGAGGTATACAACTTCCCTGCCAAAGACAAGGTTCTTCTTTTAAGTGGCAAGCTATAAAATTTACTTAATAAATGAGGTGATAAAATGAATAGACCAAATAGAATTATATGTGACCAAACAGGCAAAATACTCTTGCAAACAGGAGAAGCAACAGGAGATATATTAGAACATGATGAAATAACAGAATTACATTGTATTGATGTTCCGTATGGAAGTATTGATTATGCTAAAAACAGAGTTATAGGTATAAATATAGAAACTAAACAACCTATCTTAGAAGAAATACCAGTATATGTAAGTGAAGCAGAAAAAGAAAAACAAGAGTTAGAAAATCAATTACTTTTATTAATAAATCAAGAAATCGGAGGAGGAATTTTATAATGAGTATAAATAATGTTGTAGTAAGAATATTAGCAGAGAGAATATTAAACAAAGGATTAAACCCTTTGAAAAATAGACCTTTTGAACTGGATGACGTTACTAACGCAGAGTACAGGAAAGCTGTAGAGGATTATATTATAGAGCATAGTGGAGTAGTAGAAGGAACAGAACCAACAATATAGGTTCTTTTTTTATGGGCTTAGATAATTTCTAAGTCCTATTTTAATGAAAAATTAGGAGGAAGCATGAACATAACAATAGTTTTTTTAGCAACAAATATATTTATAAAGTTAGTAATATTAGCAATAGCTTTTGATACTCTTTTAGGATGTTTAAGAGCAATAAAAACACATCAGTTTAATAGTTCTTTTGGCATAAATGGAGGAATAAGAAAAGTTGCAATGATAGCATGTATATTTTTTTTAGCAGTAGTTGACATACTTACAAGGTTTAACTTTTTATTTATGTTACCACAAGAATGGATTGATTTTCTGAGATTAAATCATCTTGGAATATCTGAATTTTTCTCTATTTTATTCATTTTGTATGAAAGTGTAAGTATATTAAAAAATATGTACTTATGTGGATTGCCAGTGCCTAAAAAACTAAAGGAGAAAATAGGCAATTTACTAGATACAATGACAGACGAATTAAAAGTTAAGGGAGGAAAATAAACAATGAAAATAGCAATAGTACCAGGTCATACGCTAACAGGTAAAGGAACAGGAGCAGTTGGCTATATAGATGAAGGAAAAGAAAATAGAATACTAACTGATTTAATTGTCAAATGGTTAAAACAAGGTGGAGCAACTGTATATACTGGCAAGATAGATAAATCGAATAATTATCTATCTGAACAATGTCAAATAGCAAATAAACAAGACATAGACTTAGCAGTGCAAATCCATTTCAATGCAAATAATACAACCCTAAATCCTATGGGTACAGAAACTATATATAAAACTAATAATGGCAAAATGTATGCAAATAGAGTCAATGATAAACTATCAATGGTATTTAAAAATAGAGGTGCTAAAGTGGATGCAAGAGGTCTTTATTGGCTTGGTCATACAAAAGCACCAGCAATATTAATTGAAGTATGTTTTGTAGATAGTAAAGCAGATACGGAATATTATATTAGGCATAAAGATATAGTTGCAAAATTAATAGCTGAGGGTATTTTAAATAAAAAAATAGATAACGAGGGAGTTAAACAAATGTACAAACATACAATAGTTTATGATGGAGAAGTTGACAAAATACTTGCAACTGTACTTGGTTGGAAATATAGTGACGGAAAAATATTAATATGTGATATAAAAGATTATGTACCAGGCCAAACCGAAAACTTATATATTGTGGGTGGAGGAGCATGCAATAAGATAAATTCTATGACTAACGAAAATTATACTATGATAAAAGGTAGCGATAGATTTGATACACTTAATAAGATATTATATTTTATCAAATAATAAATTGCTGCAATATCTAATCAATATAAAATTTTATTCAACTTAGGAGGATTTGCAACATGCTTAACATAGAAAAATATAAATTATACAATGGAAATTGTTTAGAAGTAATGAATCTAATAGAAGATAAAACAATAGATTTAATTCTTTGCGATCTTCCTTATGGCACTACTAATTGCAAATGGGATACAGTAATTCCTTTCAAATCGCTTTGGAATCAATACAATAGAATTATAAAGAATGGAGGTGCCATAGTACTATTTTCAGCACAGCCATTTACTACAAACTTGATAAATTCAAATATTAAAAATTATAAATATTCTTAGTATTGGATAAAAAATACTACAACAGGATTTACATTTTCTAAATACCAGCCACTTCGAAAAGTAGAAGATATTAATGTCTTCTATAAAAAGGCCCCTTTATACAATCCTCAAGGCTTAAAAAAATTAGGCAAACCTATTGCATGTAAAAAGAAAAGTAAAACTAAAGATGGGATATATAGACATCATACTTTGTCAAAAGAATATGTTCAAGAATATACAAATTATCCTAATAACGTTCTGTATTTTAATAAAGAAACAAATTGCATCCATCCAACTCAAAAGCCAACAGATCTTTTAGAATATCTTATAAGAACTTATACAAAAGAAAATGAACTTGTGCTAGATAATTGCTTTGGATCTGGTAATACAGGTGTAGCATGTGCAAATACAGGCAGAAAATTTTTTGGAATAGAGTTAGATAACAATTATTTTCTTCAAGGTAAAAATAGAATTGAAAGAGCATATAGAGACAATATAGTAGCTAGTAAAAAATAAGATAGATATTAGTTAAAATAAAGTAAGAAGTGGCAGGTTCCTCCTGCCACCTTTTTTTTGGAATAACTTACCTGCGTTATTTTAATTAAAAAGATGTTACTATATTATAAACCATTTATAAGGAGTACATCATGTTGAAACAAAATTTAAAACGTGGCGAATTAAGCATAATGAAAATCTTTTGGAAAAGAAGTTCAAGCATATCAAATAAAGAAATTATTCGCCTCTGTAATGAAAAATACAAGTGGCGGAAATCCACAACAAAAATTCTACTTAAAAGACTTGTTAAAAAAAGAGTTCTGCTTAAGAGAATTAAAATTTTCCACATATATTACATACCTATAGTTACAGAAAAGGAATATTTTAAATGCAAAATAAATAATTTAGAGCCAAATTATTTAGATGGATATTTTATTCGATTAATGTCCACTGTACATAGATTTAAAAATTTAGATGAAGAAGATTAAGTATCTCCCTTCATCTACTCTTGACATATTTCAATAAACTTTCAAGTAAAAGTTGACTCAGCAAATCATGCTTATCATAATGTTTATTTTCATCTGCAAATTTATTAAACATTTCCCACACTGTATTATTCACCCTAATTGTTGTTCTTTTTATAGAATCATCTGGAAGATTTATAGATATATCACCTTCTCTAATGACATCTATATGATAACTATCATCTTTAGTTTTAAACCATTCCAGCACACTCTTTATATTATCAATTTCACTAGATAAATATTTAATATCATCATCAATTTTATTATCAATGATACTTATATGATATTTGTCATCATCAATTTTGTTATCCTCTACAAACCTATTTCCAACTCTTTTATATCCTTTTTTATTAAGCCACTTTCTTATAGTGCTTTCATTTACTTCTAACTCATCTCCAACTTTTTTAAGACTTTCAAATTCATTTAATTTATTATTAATACAATCAACAACTTCATTAATATTTTTTTCTTTTAAATCACTCCAAGTCATATATAAACCTCCAAAAAAAATAATAGATTACAAGTATCATATACTTGTAATCTATTATACATACTATAAACTAAATCCTTTTTTATTTCATCATTTTTTTGTATCCTTTTGCATTTGCAAAAACATGTTTATCTACATCACTCATGACTATTATACCAGTTATATTCTTTTTAAATGCTTCACCTAACAATTTAGCACCTCCACCCATAACGACAACCGCAGCTGTACTGATTGGATAATTTAATTTTAACTCGTTATAAATTTGCTTAAACAATGAAACAGATGCATCTATATTTTTCTTTATGTCTTGTTTTTCACCATTTAAGAAAAATCCTTTATCTATGTAGTCTTGTATTTTTTCTCTTTTTATCTCAACTTTACCTAAAAATCTTTCATCCATTTCAAGAGATTTTTTTATTGCATCATATATATTTATCGTCCCTATGTTTATAGAGTAAGGATCAGTTGCTTTATTTCCTTGCACAAGTGCAATATCTGTTGTCTTCCCACCAATATCAACTAAAACAACATCTCTTCCTGCAACTTGGCCAACTATATCTTTTGCATAGTGCAGATAACCAGTTATACCCTCTGGGAATACTTGCACAGATCTTATTGTTATATCTCTTTTATTTGTCTCATTTCCTCTTGCAAATTCAACATGATATTCTTTTCCTTGTAACTTTTCAATAAGATCTTTTTTTAGCCCAGCAAATTGCTTAACTGGTAGGCCTAGTCCTAGATCAACAGTTTCATCATCTGTATTTCTACATATAGCCCCTAATAGTAGTGGCAGGAAGTTTTCTTTCTCATATTTAACTATATTTATTTCCTCATCACCTTCGCCTAAATAATACGTTTTATTACCTATTTTAATACTATCCGAATCTGAACCAAAATTTCTTACATCTGTAACCTTGCTTTCAAAAATATCATCTGTACTTGTTTTAACTGCATAATTTCCAATATCTATACCTAATCTACTCATTTGCATTATTTCCCCCTTTTATTCTAAACTTCCAAAATCAAAATTATTTGCTGGATCTTCTACTTCTTTTTTCTGTTCAACCATAGCATTATCCTTTTTTTTGTTCATTTCTTCCCAAACTAACTCTTTTAAATACGCTGTAGCCGATATTTTGTCCTCTAAAAACTTCTCTATAGCCTTTTCTTTTTCATTATTTTTAAATGTCAAAAGTATTTTAGCCATACACTCACTTCCTTTTTATATAAATATTATAAAATTTATTAATATTTATATATATTTTAATATATTTTACATAATAATTCAATAGTTTTATGAAAAATTTTATTATAAAAATACATAAATTTATTAATATTTATATACATTTATATATATTTATATATTTTCACAAGATACTTATTTTATTTTGCACAAAAAAGAGTGTTTCACTTATTTCTAAACACTCTTTTCATAGATAATTATTTCTTTTTCAAATTTATAGTTTCCTCAGACCCATCTCCTTGGTATTTCCCATTTTTTTGACCTTTTATTATTTTTTCTTGGCCAACCTCTATATCTTCATTCACAGTTCTAATTACTTCTTTGCCAGCTAAAAACTTATATGAGTATTCAAATTTTTGCTTAAGCCCTTCCTTTTCATGTACTTTATTTCTAATGACGATTCTTTTTCAGAAGTCGAAAGTTCAACTTTTCCAATTTTCTAAATATTTTTACTTTTTTCTATTCTATTGCAATAGAATATATGATATAATTTAAAAAAGGAGGATTCAATAGCAGTTCTGACTGGTAATATTTAACCAGACAAATTAATAAGAAAGGGTGATTTTATGAAAAAATTTTCTAAATTATTTATTTATCTATCTTTAATGTTTTCTCTAATACTATTGATAACAGGCAGAAGTTATGCAAGTGACTCAAGCAACGAAATAATACATAAAGTTAAAGTTACAATTACAAACGATCAAACAGGAGAAATCACTACTTTAAATCCAATTGCATATAATAATAAATCAACAAATACAGGATGTGAAGTTTTTATTCCAATAGGAGAATTGATTACTCCTTTTGAATCTACAGGTGGAACACACACATCAGGAGGAGTAACCGCTAAGTTGAATGTTGATTATGATGTTAATTCTACCAATGAAAAAGTCAGATTAAATAGAGTTTATGGTAGTTGGACTCCAAACTCTAGTTTATATACTTTATCAAATAGGTCAGTTAATGCACATTCTGGTGTTATTACTGGTAAAAAATTAACTAAGAGCCCAACATCAAATACTTTCTCATATACTACTGGATGGGGATACAACGATAGAGCTTGGGGCAATAATGCACCAAGAGCTTGGAGCAGTGCTAAAATTCATGTTCAGGGGATGACTGCAACACATACGATTAATGTCGAGTTCACATACTCTTAAAATTTTGAAAGTAGTTGGTGATTATGAATAAAGAAAATATATTAAATAATATATTTCTTATTATTTATCCTTTTCTAGTATTAATAGCTATGTTTTTTAACTCATCATTATATGAACAAATAATAAGATTTAATATTAATAAACTTCAATTCCTAATTTTTATATTAGTTTATTTTTTAATATTTGCATTATTTATATATAAATTTTTCATAAAAAAAGAAAGTTTTCATATAATATCTTTGATTATAGGCATAATTTGTATAATAATAATGCAAATTCCACAAGTCTTATTAAAGATTTCACACAATTTATTCAATATTGTTTATAATCAACTTCAATTAGAGATATTTATGTTTGGAACAATTTTAACTCTATATATAATAATGATTATTATGTATTATAAAAAAAATAATAAAAAAACAAGAGATTAATACCTCTTGTTTTTTTATTATTTTAAAGTTTATCTAAAAATTTTTTATATTTACTATTTAACAATTCCATAAAAGAGATTTTTGACAATCCAATTTTAACAATTCAATATAAGATTGTATCATTTTGAAGATTTTGTGATATAATAAAAGCAAGAAGAACTACAATCTATTTTGCGTTAGAGTGGAGTTCATCATAAACATAGTTTATTTTTTGAATTTAAACATAAATTTAAATTCAACCTGTAAGTCACTCTTTGCGCGAGAGTGGCTTTTTGCTTTTTTGAATAGTTTACTAATTAAGTAAACTACCACGCTAGCAGTTAAACTAGCTAAAACGTTAAACAAAAAGTTATCCATGAACTCACCTCCCCTCGAATCGTTGGGAGGATAATCTTTTGTACATGAACTCCACTCTATAGATTGTATATTACGCTCTTCTTGCTAGATTTAATTATACCATATTTTGCAATATCTGGTTAATAACTTGTACTGCAATAATCAGAAAGCCTATCCCATTCGCAATTAATATCAATTATCTTAAGAATGTCATTAACTTGACTATTTAAATCTTTAATACTTGTCTTAGGCATCAAAGGATCTTCTGCAATCTTTTTCAAAAAATCAAATTTAATAATTATATCTATTTTTTTAGATGTGTTTTCAGATTCCATTAAAATTAAGTCCTCTAATCCATTGCTCCCTAATGTACTATAAACGACTTTTAATACAGTTAAACCAAAGTTATTTGTTTCTACTTCTGTATTTTTTCCTTGTAAAAAACAACTTATTTTTATATCCTTATTTCCGATAGATATTTCTTTATTAATGCTTAACTCTTTTAATTTTTTTAATATATCTAGTGAGTATTCATCCACTTGATAAGTTATCCCATAGCCTAGAGCCTTCAAATCTATTGAGAAATCCTCTTTTAGATATTCCTTCCATACTGAATCATATGAAAACAAAGTCTTATTTGTATTCATTTTCCCTTTTCCAACTTTATTGAATTTAGGCTTCAGTTTATTTATTAAATACATCTCATAGAAATCCATAACATATTTATCATCCAACATCATGTATTCAAATCTTAAATCTTGATTACACCAATCTTCTTTTTTATTAGTTAAATGGTCAGAATGTCTATTACAGATATTTTCCGTTTTTCCAACATATAGACACTCCTCTGTTATTGGATTAATATATTTATAAACACAATACATACTTATTTCTCCTATTCTTAATTAGATCAGCAGCACAAACTACTACTAAATTTATTATTCAAATATTATTTATAATAATATCCTTCTCTATTTACTATCCCTTGATCAAATAAATTCTGTCTTACAGTTTCAAGTTTTACAGGACCTTTACTATAATCAATTTCTCTCTTGTCTTCCTCAAGTTTTTCATTATTCCAATATAAATCTAGTTCCCCTTTAAACTTTAAATCATCATTTTGATCAATTATACTTTCGCTTATTTTATTTGAAAGAGTTGATTTGAAGAAATCATAATTTTTTGTGCTTATAATATCAGTATCATCTCTTTCAAATGATATAGCAATTGCCTTGTTAAATGCTTGCTCATAAATATAATTTTTAAAATCAAACTCTTTGAAATCTGTTTTAAACATTCTAACTGTTCCTTTGGTGAATGTAGTTTTATCTGGGATATAAAATTCATCAGTTTCATTGCTTCCAATTCCAATTGTTTCTTTTTCTTCCTCAATCTTAAAACTAGGCTCAACAACGCTCATAATATTATTTTCAAAGTATTTTCTTGAATCTAAATCCTTTACAGAAAAATCTATAGAAGTTACTTTTTTTCCAGTTTTATTCTCTTGCATTTTTATGCTAAATAATTCTAACTCATTTAATTCTTTAACAGCTGGTAAAATTACTTTATTTTTAAAATTGGCATATGTATCATATGATTTTTTCTTTTCTAACATAAAAAATTCTTTAATTTCATCAACACTATATGTTATGACTTGCTTTGTATTGCTCCAAAGCCTTAAAAGTTCATACAATCTATATGAGTAAACACCTTTTAAGGAAAACATAAGTGCTAAATTTAAAGGAGTATATCCAAAACTCTTATATGTAATAAGCATATCATATATAACATTATCAATACAAAATACATAAGAATCATCATCACTTCTATATGAGTATTTAAGTATAAACCCAAAAACTGACCAATCTTTTTTTCCATTTTTCTTTTCAACTTCATAGTAAACTGGCTTTTGTCTTAAGCCTTCAAAAACTCTATCTAGTTTAGATTTTTCAATATATTGCTTTGATGATGATACTTCTAAAAATTTTTCTCTTTCAATAGCTATAGCTATATAATCATCATATTTTTTTATATTTTTCATACTTTTATAAACTTCTACCTCTACTTGAAGATTATATAGTATAAATAAATACATTCTAAGTTCAGAAGCATTTAGATTATATTTTGCTCTTATCATAGCATTATGCTTATTTAATAACATTAGTTTATTTTCATCTTTTTCCATAAGTAATTTTCTCCTATATTTATTATCAAACTAGTTGTCGTCAAAAAAGTAATATTAACACCCAAACAACTCTAATGCATGCTCCCAAGTGTAATCAAGTCTTATTATGCTAAGAACTTCATTTATAAGTTTACCTAATTTATACATTTCATCTTCTAAATAAGGTAAATCTTTCAATCTTTTCAATACATGTATTCTGACTACAACAAAATCCCCCTCCCAAGATAGCACTTGACTGAATCCAGAACACTTTATCGCATTATAACTAATATTTATTATTTCTGGTTCTATAATATCCTTAAAAGGTTTTATATCTTTATAGCTATATTTAATTTTCAAGTTATTATTTTCGTAACTTATTTCAGTATTAAGATTTAATTTTCTCATTTCTTTTAATATATCTAACATCCTTTGATTTACTTTACAATCTATGCCTATATTTTTTCCTTTTGATTTTAAATCCTTTAAAAACTTCTCCTTAGAGTATTCTATCCATACGCCATTATATTCAAATTTTGCATTAGCAGTATTTATTTTTCCTTTTCCAACTTTATTGAATCTAGGCTCTAACTTATTTATTAAATACATTTCAAAATAATCTGTAGTATATCTATCTTCAACTTCAATGTATTCCAATTTCAACTTTGTAGTACACCATTCCTCTTTTTTATTAGTCAAATGTTCTCCATGTCTACTACTTAAATTTTTTGTTTTACCTACATAAACACAATTATCATTTTCTGGTTCAATATATTTATAAACATAATACATAATAGAGTTTCTCCTTTGCAAAATATATAATTACATTATAAATATTACCAGTTTTTAAATCAAGTAACATTTCGTCAAAAAAGTAATATTTATCGTTACAAAAGTAATACTTGTCGTCAAAAAAGTAATATTTATCGTTACAAAAGTAATACTTGTCGTCAAAAAAGTAATATTTATCGTTACAAAAGTAATATTTACGACTCTCAGTTGCAGTATTACCAAGCATTACAGGCTTGTCTAAACACTATTAAACACTATTAAAAGCTTTTTAAAGACTATTAAAGAACAGTAAAGACGTCTGAACTATTCTTTTTTTAATATAAAAACTTTATTATTTATTTTTCTAGTATACTTTAAATACTTAATAAAAATAAATTCTTACAAAAGATTGGAGATGAAGAATTTTTTATGCTTGAAAACGGAAAACAAACCTCAGAAGAAATTTACTTACCAATAGCAACGCATTGTTTAAAGGATAAACAATATTACATAAAAGAATATGGAGCACTATTAATAAAAAGTGCTGAAAGTAGTGAGATTTTTAATACTCATAAAAATAGGATTTTGTATAAGAATAAACTTAACATTCAAGAAATAGCAAATGAATTGAATGTTAACAAAACAACAATCCAAAGAAATATAAAAAGACTAGAAAAATTAGATTTTAAAATACTAAAAATAGAAAATACCTTAAATGGAATTGCGTATTGTTTACCTTCAGAAAATAATATTGATACCAATAAATTTGTAACTATACGTTATGAAATGCTTAAAAAAATGGTAAATAACTTTAAATCAAACACAATGAAAGTATATTTTTTACTGAAAACAATCACTACAGAAACTAATTTTGAGCCTGCAACAAATAGTTTTATAGCTGAAAATATAGGTCTGAGTTCTAAAAGTAAAAATAATTTAGACATTATAACTTCTGCTACTAAAATTTTAGAAGAACATAAGTACATTGAAACAAAAAAAGTAAATGTATATGAATATGACAAAGAAAAACTTAGAGAAGTTCCAAAGATAAAAAAAGTTTATCGAATTTGTAATTTTGATGAGTGGAAAAAGGAAATTGATAAAAATAAAGTTGATTAAATATAGTTTTAAGACATTTAGAGGCTTGTCTGACCTATTTTAATTATAAGTTTGATGTTATTTACCTAAAAGGATGTAAATTTGCTTAAAAATGGAAATATAAGGTCATATACAAAAATAGAGAACCAAATAAAAGTATATTGGCTCTCTATTTATCTTCTTCCCAATCCTCAATAAATTTCTCTAAACTTTTTAATTTATTTTCAGATACTTCTTCATCATCATGTAAAGCACTTAATAAACTTTCAAATGAATTTTTATGAAAGAAACTAAAGAAACTTTTAGTCTCAACCTTCAAATACTCTTCTTTTCCTATTAATGCTTTATAATATGTAAATCTATCTTTCTTAACAACTTCTAAAAAACCCCTACCAGTTAATCTTCTCAAAAAAGTTAACATAGTTGACTTTTTCCATTCATATTTTTCACCTAACGTTTTTAAAATTTCAGTAGATGCAACTTCTTCATCTTCACTGTCCCAAATGTACATCATTACCAAAAGTTCTGACTCTGGAATCTTTTTTATCTTCATAAATTACACCTCATTTTCAAAAGTATATCTAAAATACTATTACAATAGAGTTGACTACACAATACTAAATGTCTAAAAATATTATTCCAATTTTTACCAATTAATTTTAATTATAAAAAATACTTTATAATACTACTAATAAAAAATATTTCAAAGTAAAATCAAGAATTTATTTAATGCTATAGCCTAAAAAACAGTTCAATAGAAATGTATGCAATTAAGTACAAGCCTTTATAAATACCTTTAATACAACAAAATATTTGGGACATACCTAAAAAAAATTCTATAATCCCATAATACTACAGTTTTAGACAGAGGGGATATACTATAATATTGTTGAGGAATAATACAATAATTTGAGGGGGATTAAAAATGTCAAAAATGATTCAATGTAAATCATGTTCAAAGGAAATAGCATCTAATGCTAAATCATGCCCTAACTGTGGGGCTAAAAACAAAAAACCATTTTATAAAAGAGGTTGGTTTATAGTTGTAGTAGTTTTCGTTTTATTATATGCTATTGGCACTAGCGGAAGTGATGATACTGGAACTGATGATGGGGCAAGCCAAACAGCTAGTGTAGATAAGCCTAAAGAAGAGGTGAAAAAGGAAAAATATGAGATAGTTGGAGAAGTAACATCAGAAACAGACAGTATGGCTACTTATATAAAAGGTGTTATTAAAAATAATAGTGGTCATGATATATCATATGCACAAGTAACATTTACTTTATATGATAAGGATGGAAATCAATTAGGCACTGCAATGGACAATATAAACGATCTTAAAAAAGATGGTACTTGGAAGTTTAAGGCTATGGGAATGAATACAGATGGAGAAATCGCATCTTATGAGTTGTCAGAGATAACTGGATTCTAAAAAAAACAAAATTATGAAAGGTTATGGATTGTAGACGTAAAATTCTATTTTCCATAGCCTTTTTTTATTTTACATTATTATTGATATATAAACTCTATTTATGTAAAATTAAATTTTAAAAAATAATCAAAAATGGTAAATTTTGACATTTGATTAATGTTGAACGAGGTGTTACAATTGTAATATAAGGAAGATATATATCGAAATAATACATATAAACTACGTACGTAAAACACTTTTAAAATAATCACAATTTTACTTTCAGATTTTAAACTCATCTTAGGACATGACATACACAATCAAAAATATAGATTATATCAATTTAAAAAACTTAAAAATTGAAGAAAGGAGTCTGTTGTTTTTCAAAAGCGGGGTAATTGCAAGAATATAAATCAGAATATTTTGAAAATATGGGGGATAATTTTATGGGAGAATTAAAAAAAGAAATTATAAATTCAATTAAAAATACAAATGATGTAAAAAAATTGAAATCAATCTTAATATTTATAAAAACAATTCTCAATAAATAAAGCCGTTATTTTAACGGCTTTATTTGTCTAACTCTTTCATAAAATTAATTAAAAAATTTCTCTGATCTTTTGTAAGCTTGTTAAAAGCTATAATGACATTTTTCATGAACTTGTCATCTGAATTAATTATATTTGCTGCTATTTCTGCAACTAAATCATCATCTGATGAATCTGCAAACATCTTGCCTTCTTTGTTTTTAAGCCATTCTTCTCTGACGCCAAATTCTTTGCTTAATTGAGACGAAATTCTATCACTCAAAGGCTTGCCATTTTTTTCTATTTTAGATATAGCAGAAGGCGTCATTTTTAAAATATTTGCTAATTCGCTTTGATTTAACCCCAGTGCCTCTCTTAATGTTTTTAAAACACTTTCATCCTTTATGTTTTCCAATTTTAATCACCTCTTAAATATAATTATACAATATAAATGTGAAAAATTCAAAACAAAAATGAAAAAATAAAAAATAATTGTGAAATTTTCATATTTATATTGAAACTTTCACAAAGATGATTTATAATAAAATTATATTACAAGAGAGGTGAATAATAATGAAAAAGATAGATACAAAGAAAATATCAAAGAACATAAAAGAATCAACAGAATTTGGAATATTGTATTCTTCATTAAAAGACAAGCAGAGAGATCGAGTTCTTGGAATTATGGAAGGTATGAAAATAGCAAATGAATTGTCAGAAAATAATTTTATGGATATAAAACATTCATAAATTGGGAGGTATTAAAGTGAATGATGAAATGATTATAAAAATGTTTAACTTAAATGAAACATATAAAATGACCTCTAGAAGATTAAATTTAGAAGTAAAAGGCGTTATCACTCATATAGATAAAAACGAAATAGTCTTGGAATACTATGACAATGAATTAGAATGCATTACAACTAAAATATTGACAATAGATGACATAAAATATAATGATTACAATCTAAAACCTTTACACTAAGAAATATCTTTTAGGAGGGAGGTGGTGAAATGAATCTCTTGAGAGATGTAAGAAAAAAAGATTGGTTTTGGTTGGAAAATGATCTTATCGATAATTTAAAGTTAAATGCATATGAAAAGATGACATATATAGTTCTAGCTCGGCATGCAAATAGTGAAAGTATGTGTTTTCCTAGCAATCAAACTATAGCAAAAAAGGTTGGATGTAGCATAAACACAGCTAGGAAGGCAATAAAAACACTAGAAGAAAAACAACTTATAAAAAAGATTGCTAGAAAGAAAAATGAAAAGGAAAATGATAGTAATCTGTATTGCATTATGAGTGCGAAGGGTATATCACGAGATGACATACCTATAGCAGGAGATGATAGAGGGGTATATCACGAGATGACATACCCTATAGCAGGAGATGATAGAGGGGTATATCACCAGGTGATAGGTAACAATACTAATATTAACAATACTAATATAAGTAATGATGGTGAAGTTGCAGACTCGGTAAAAATACCAGATGGGTGCAGTAAAAATACCGTACCCCATCCAATAAAAATATCGGAACCCATCCAATATAAAAATGGTAACAAAGAGAAAAATAGTAACTTATATTTTTTAATATCTTCAAAAGCAAAGGTATGGAATGAAGTGCCTAACGTTAGGCATGATATGCCTAACCCTATGGCACCAGGTGCCTTACATGTTAGGCATGAGGTGCCTAGTAAAAAGACTAATAATAAAAAGACTTATATAAAAAGTAATACCACTCCACAAAAAGAACCTAAAACTGATTATTTAGATCTATCATTCTTGGACTTAGATATAGAAAAAGTAAAACTAACTAAAGATGAATATGACAAACTTATAAGCAAGTTTGGGAAGAAATACATACACGATAAAATTGTTAGTTTAGAAAACTATATCGTTAATGGGAAAGGGAGTAGGTATAAGAGTCACTACAGGGCTTTGTTAACCTGGGGAAATGGAGATATGAGTAAAGGTATATTAGAGCCAGTTGCAAAGGCTAAGAATCCACTTAGTGGCTTTAAAGAACTTTAAAAATTAAATGGATAGGAGGTAGACAGGATGAATGAAAAAGAAGAGACTGTTTATTTGAATAGTTCTAATGTGAAGTTATTCTTAGGAGTTAGAGATATTAAAGAATTTGATGAATTGATAGAAAATGTTAATGAGCAAGTTTATCAACTTCAAGAAGCAATTAATAAACTTGCTCGATTTAATATTGAGTTTAAGATTAAGTCAGATATTTAGTTATTTAGGCTGAATTGCTTTTGATTTTTCTGTTTTAACTTTTAAAACAATCCATGCAACAGAAAGCTCTATCAGCAATTTTAAGTCAGTTAAATCCTTATCTGTATGCTTTTGTATGTAGTGAGCATGGTCATTGCCAAGCCAAACTGCTCTTTTTGCGACTGTTTGGAGTTCTGGGAAGTTCATATTTTCGTTAATGCATTTGCCTAAAAATGATGATTTTATTACTTCTTCATTTTTAGAATCAAGTGAAATTAAATAATCTTTAATTAGGAATTCTAAGGCTTTACGGTATCCCATGCCAGCTATTTCGTCTAAGTCTTTTTGTTCAGCTATGTAAGATTGATTATAGATTTTTACAAACGCTGGAGAAATATTTGTAATTTCTTTATCGAACTCTAATAATTTAGCTTTATAGGGAAAAGAAACAGGATTATTAGTCTGATAATAATCCTCGCCTGTTTCATAAAAGAAATCATAATCTAGATCATAACGAGTAATAAAACATTCTTTGCATTTGGTACAAAGATTTAAAATGGATAAATGTTGATTAAACCCTAATAAAAAATATGAATTAAGTGTTTTAGGCATAATAGAAGTATGGCATATAGGACATTCATCTTCAATTATACATTGTATATCTACAATTTCATCAGTAACTATATTAAGTGATTCAATGCTTTTTTTCAAATAATTACCCCCTTGAAAATTTATGTATGTATATATAAATTATAGCATGTGATTCATTAGATTGTAGAATGAAACTTATAATATCTTTGAAATCTTAAAAATTAAAAGTAGATTAGGAGGTTAATTATGAAAGATGAAAAGTTAGAACTTACTGAAAAAGACTTACACTGTATTGCAAGACATTTGCAAAATGAGGTGCTAGAGATAGCATTTAGGGGAAACAGAGAAGCCCCTACGTCATGCGAAGTTTGCGATTACCTACAAGAATGTAAGGACTATTTTACTCATATAGATACTTTCGGTAAATTAAGCAAAATGACAGGTGTGAAAATTTCTATACTTAAAACTCATTGTTTAGATGAAAATCCTGAAAATATTATCTAATAAGTTAGGAGGTATGTTAAATGGAGAGCAAAGCATATGAACTTACAGAAAAAGATTTAGAAAGACTTATTGAAGGATTAAGAAATGATCCAAAAATAAGAGAAATGATACTTGAAAGTAAAAAGAATGTGGTTGATATAGATGAGATTTGCGAGAAAGTTAATGATAAGCTTGCTAGAAAATCTAAATCTTTTAAAATTCAGCATAGTAAACCTATGAAAATAATAGATTTTGATGGAAATTATGTAGAAATAAAACCAAGTAAAAATTATGAAACTAGAATAAATACAAGAAATAAATGCGAACAGTTTGTTGAGGAAAAACTTGCTTATAGAAGTTATGGATTTGAAACCTCAAAATACTATGCAAAACTTATTGCTGACATAATTGATATTTTAGTTTACAAAAATGTTCCAAAGGATCGTATTTGTGGGGTATTGTATGACGTTGAAAGGGTAATTCCTTTAGTTGTGACATTTTAATAATAAGTTAGGGGTGATTAAATGAATTACTCTTTAGAAGCAGAGCAAAACATTTTAGGAAGTTTTCTTATAAATGACTCAATAACATACAAAATTAGAGAATTAAAAGAAAATGATTTCTACTTTGAGTCACATAAAATTATTTTATCTTGCATGAAGAAAATAATTGACTCAAATAAACCTTTAGATCTTTTGCTTTTAAAAAATGAATTAGAAAAAATAGATAGATTAGTAGATGTTGGAGGAGTTAGTTACATTACCAGTCTAACAACTATAGTCATAACTACTTCAAACATAGATCACTATATAAAAATAATAAAAGAGAAGTTACTTAAAAGACAAATTTCAGAGTTAGCAAATGAATTAATTAATAATTCAAATTCAGATACAAGTATAGACGAATTGATTGTTGATATAAACGATTTAAAAGCACTTGTGGCTACGAGTAGTAGTGTAAATGATAATTACATTGATGCATCAAAAATAAAACGTGAAAAAGGCGTACACAAGTCCATAGATACAGGTTTTAATAAACTAAACAATGCTCTAGATGGATTTAGGCATGGAACTCTTACAATTTTGACTGGTAAACCTGCATCTGGAAAATCGACTATAGTTAATCAGTTTATAGCAGAAGCAATTGCGAATAAAGAAAAAGCATTTTTATATTCTGGAGAATTACCTGCTTTTATGGCTATGGAATGGTTTAGAAAAACTGTAGCTAATGATTACCATATAAAAAAATATCAAAGCGTTTATGGAGGCGCATACACAGATATTCCAGACTATGCAGTTGATTTGATTGCAGACTGGATAAAAGATAAATTTTTTCTCTATGATGAAGATGCAATAAGCGATGAAGTAAACCTATTAAACACCATAGAACACTTGTATTTAAAAAAAGGGGTTAGACTCTTTGTTCTTGATAATCTAATGACAATAAAAACTGGCAATAAGGCAGAGAAATATGATAGACAAGAACAGATAGTAGGCAACTTAAAAAATCTCGCTAAAAAATACAACTTAGTAATAATTTTAGTTGCACATCCTAGGAAAAATATGGGTGACATGAAGCCAACTATGTATGATGTATCTGGAGCAAGTGAGATTGTCAATTATGCAGATTATATTTTATCAACTTACAGAGTTATTGATGAAGAAGAAAAGACAGACGACACTTATTTATTAATTTTAAAAAATAGAATAACAGGAAAACAGAATATAAGTTTTAAAATGAATTTTTCAGAAAGAAGAAAAAGACTTTACACGACTAGTGAAGAGTTAAACAGAGATTACAAATATGATGTAGATAAACAATATGTGCAAGCAGAAATTCCAGAAGATGTATTTTAAAAAAAGGATAAAAAATAGGAAATTTTATTAAGTAATGATTTTGTAAGAAAAACCAATATTGAATAATTTAAAAATTCAATATTGAAAAAATACCGTTTTTCAATATTGAAATTAAAATTTCATGAAGTATTGAAAATCAATATTGAAAAAAATTAATAAATATAGCAATTGCAATACTTATAGAATGTGATTGCATTACACAAAAAACACAGGTTTAAAGAAGTTGTCAAAAATCATTAAAAGATGGTAATGATAGAGAGAAAAAAATAAAATCAAAAATTTCGATAAAAACGTTATTAAATTATAGTCAAAGTTTATTAATTAATTTCCTCGTAGAAAAATATTATTTCAAATAAATAAAGGAGTGATTTTTATGATAGCATTAGAAAAATTTGCAGGTGGAGTTCTAAAAGAAAAGTTTAATACAGAGTTGCAAAAAGTTTTAGATAATATTGCAGATCCAAATACGGATTTTAAAAAAACAAGAAAGATTAGTTTAGAGATAGTGTTTAAAGCAAATGAAGATAGAGATCTTGCAGAAGTAGATATAAAATCCAAGGCGACTATAGTAGAGGCAAAAGCAACGACAACTAAAGTTTTAATAGGAAAAGACTTGGAAACAGGAAGAGTTGAGGCATCTGAATTTAAAAATCAACTAGCTGGTCAGTTGTCTCTGGATGTTTCAGACAGTAATGAAACTGAAGAAACAGAAGAAAATAGTGCTGGCGTAATTGATTTTAGAAATGCAAGTTCAAAGTAATTTAAGAGAAGTAATAAAATATAAATTTAAATAAAAAGGAGAATAAAAAAATGATAAAAAATGCAATGGAATATTTAGTTAAGTTAGGAAAAAGAGAAACAGTATGCGTAGATGGATTTAACTACACAACAGATAGATTAGAAATAATAGAAGAGCCAAGGGCTAATGATTTAGAAATAACTACATTAAGTGGGCTAGTGGACTATATAAAAAGTGGCATAGATCATAAAGAGGATGAGCTTTTATTAATACAAGTTCTAACTCCAAAAAAAGTTCTTTTAAGATCTGCTTTAAGAAAAAATAGAGATAGAGAAACATACATTGAGTGTGTTGCGCTACTTCCAGATAAAAGATTTGATAGACCTTTAGATTTAGACACTTTTAACATAATGCTACAATCAGCATTTATAAAAAATAGCGATAGAGATACACTTTTGAAGATTGCAGGCAATATCCAAGAATCTACAGTAAAAAATGTTGGAGATGATGGAGTTTCTCAATCTGTAACAATAAAAACAGGTGTTGCTAGTGTATCAGAAGCAATAGTTCCAAACAGAGTAAAGTTAATTCCTTATCGTACTTTCCAAGAGATAGAGCAGCCAGAAAGTGAATTTATTTTTAGAATGAGTTCTGGTCCTGCAGCAGGATTATATGAAGCAGATGGTGGAGCATGGAAAAATCAAGCAATGTTAAATATTAAGTCATACTTACAAGAAGAATTAAAAGATTTTAAAAATGTAAATATAATTGCTTAATTGAAAGTCTAAGAGGGCTTATTGTAAGCCCTCTTAGTAAACAAGGAGGGGATTAGATGAAAAGGATTTGTCATATGAGTATTTTAGAGAGAGCTGAATTTACAGATAAAATAGCCAATGCAATCATGTATACAGATGAAAGTATTGGAAAGGGAGATGCTTTTGTTGATGCAATTGAGGTTGTAAAGCAGATGGAGAGAAGAGAAAACGAAACATATGAGAAAGGAGACATTGCTATATGAATAATACGGTTTTAGTTGGAAGATTAGCAAGAGATCCAGAGTTGAGATATATTCCAGGCTATGGCACTCCAGTTGCCACTTTTGCATTAGCAGTTGATAGGGGCTATGTAAAAAAAGATGGAACTAGGGAAGTTGATTTTATACCAATTGAAGTTATGGGAGGATCAGCAGAATTTTGTGCTAATTATCTAGCGAAAGGAAGAATGGTTTCAGTTCAAGGTCAAATAAGGATAGAGAAATATGAAAAAGATGGAGAGAAAAAAACTTTTACAAAAGTTAGAACTAAATCTGTTAATGCACTTGATCATAAACCTAAAGAGGAAAATAGTGAGGATAAAGAGAAGAATATCGGCTTTCAAGTTCTAGATGATGAAGATATTCCATTTTAAAAAGGGAAGGTGAGATTAAAAATGATTAAACTAGAAAAATGTGAAGTATGCAACATAGAAATGGATATAAAACTACTTACTCCAGTCAGTGGGAGAAGAAAAGGCAAAGAGATAATAATTTATTTGTGCGAACAGTGCTTAAATGAAATTGTAGATAGAATAAATAGTGGAATAAATGAATGGAAATGTAATTCAAAATAGAGAAATTGATAAGCCTAAATAAGTGGGTGGTGATTATATGAGAAGTTTAGAGGAGAGAAATAAATTATTTGAAGATAATATATTTCTTGTGCCTTTTATTATAAATAAACATTTTAAATGTTTTCTAAGAAAATATCCATATTTGCGAGAAGATTTATTTCAAGAAGGTTATATAGGATTATGTAAAGCAACAAGTTGTTTTGACGAAAGCAAGGGGAAGATTTCCACAATAGCATTTCCATATATATTAGGATATTTAATGAAATTTACAACTAGATATGTTAAAAAGCATTATAGATGCGATATAGATAGTTTTGAAAAATGTGTCTATAGAAATGATTCTGATAAAGGGATAAGAATGGAAGATAGATTGGCTAGTAATGAAAATGTAGATATAGAAAATGTTCATGTTATTAGATCTTGTATAAAAAGAAGTGAGATAAAAGATATACAGAAAATAGTTTATCTAAGAGAAAAAGGCTATACTCAAAAAGAAATAAGTAAAGTACTTGGAACTAATCAAACAGCAATCTTTAGGAGACTTGAAGAATTAAAAGCTGAAATTAATATACTAGGAAAATAATATAATAATTTAAGTTTATTGGAGGCAAAATGAAAATTAAAATTATCGCTGGCAGAGAGAATGAATGTCCTATTTGTCAAGGAAATGTATTTAAAATAGAAACATCAATTGGAATGGTGTGGCAATGTAAGGATTGTGGTTGTATGTATCAAGATATGGAATGTAAAAGAGATTAAAAGGGGGTATTAAGAATGGCTTGCGTTATAAAGTGCGATTTTTGCGATGAAACAATTGTAGAAGTTAAAACAATAAAAATATTCAAAGTTAATAGTAGAGGTGGAATAATAAGTTTCGGAAAAGATATGTGTGTAAAATGTTATGACAGATTACTTGGAGATAATTTGAATAATAAGATGACTAATTATGAAAAGATAAAAAATATGAGCAAAATAGAAATGGCTGAGTTTTTTGTGAGTGGTGGAAGTGGATGTACTAGTTGCACTTATGATTTCCAAGATTGTCTAGGGGGATGTTTAGAGGGCAGAAAAAAAATGGCTTGAAAGTGAGGCAGCGAAGTAATGAAAAAGACATTAATAATAATAGGAGTAGTTATTTCAATATTGATTATGTTTGCTTGTTTGTTCCTTGTAACTAAAAATAAAGCAATTGATTTAGAAGAGCAGGTCCAATCAGCAACTGCATCTGTAGAGGTGCAAGAAAAAAGGAGAATTGATTTAATTAAAAACCTAGTAGACTGCGTGAAAGACTATGCTAAATATGAAAATAAGACATTAAAAGAAGTAACTGACATGAGAGTAAGTACAAATGATAAATCTATTAAGGAAGCAAAATTAAATATACAAGCAGTAGCAGAGAAGTATCCAGATTTAAAAGCAAATGAAAACTATAAACAACTGATGAGCGAGTTAAGCATAACAGAAAATATGATTGCTCAGCATAGAGAAAATTATAATATACAGATTCGTAATTACAATAAATATATAAGAAAATTTCCAGCAAATATAATTTTAAGTAGCATGGGATATGAAAAAATAGAATCTAAATATACTGAATATAAAGCACAAGAGGATGCACCTCAAAATTTATTTAATTAATAAGAGGTGAAAATATGAAATTTAAAACTTTTGAAATAACTAAGAGAGAATTTTTAGTGAGCATAATAATTGTTTGTGCAATGATTTGCCTTGGATTTTTCATTGATGATAAAGTTCAATCAAAATTTTTAGAAGATAATGAAAGATATTACAAAGCAACTAAGATAAATAATGATAAAGATCTCTTTGATTATGCTATGAAAACAAGCGTGGGAGATTCTTTGATAAGTGGAGAATTTAAAAGTGTAGATTCTGTATCTATAGAAGAATTAAAAGGTGACTATTGGTTTATAGAAAGAACGGAAGAAAAATACACCATGCATACTAGAGTAGTTACTACTAAAGACAGTAAAGGACATTCACATAAGCATACTGAAACTTATTGGACTTGGGACTATTATAATTCAATAGAAAAGAAATGTAGTAAATTTAATTTTTTAGATAAAGAATTTGATACAAAAATAATCACTAATTTATACAAAGATAGATTAAGTTTAAGCAAAAATATATTAAAAAACAAAAGACTTAAAATTAAAGGTAATTATGCTTACATTAATAATAAGAGAAGGTACTACTATGAAGTTATACCTAAAGAATTTAATGGGACCATGTATGCTAATTTAAAAAATAATACTATAGTGAATCCAGGCAATAAAAATATAGAAGTTTTTAAGAATGAGTCTATACAAAATATTTTAGAAAATAACAATTTTAATATAGGTTTTTTTAAAGTAGTATTTTGGATCATTTGGATATTAGTAACTACAATCATTATATATGTATTTTATTATCTAAAAAATGATTGGCTTGAAGATAAATAAAAGAGAAAGAGGAGAAGATCAGACATGAAATGTAAAGTGTATCATGCTATTGAAGATATAAAAGATGCAAATGAGTTAATTGATAGATTTGAGACAGAAAATATATTCTTTGAATTAAATGACATAGATAATGAAAATATTCTAAATGGAGAAATGGATTTAACTGATATAGAAGATATTGTATCATTACAATTTATATTAGATGGAGACTTATTTATATTTAGTAGTTGTGATGAAATGATATTTATGAATAAATATACTCAAAAAGAGTTGGGACTTCAATAAGAGAGGAGATATTAAATATGGATTTGAAATTAATTAGCAGTATACCTAATTGGAAAGTAGAAGAGCAGTTAATAAAAATTGATGAAGAAGTAACTGAGTTTAAAGAGGCTATAGATGCAGGAATTACTAAAGATATAATCGCAGAAGGATTAGACGTTTGTCAAACCATTTTAACAATGTTTCAAATTTTAGAAATGGAAGATTATATTGCAGAAGGTGTAGAGATGCATAATAAGAAACTAAATGAAAGAGGATGGGATCTCAAAGAAATAGGAGATGGCATACTTAATATAATTAAAAATTTAATGATTAATGAATTAATTAATATGAATAAAAAATTAAAATGTGTTGATGAAAAAGAATTTAGTGCAAAAATACAATTTTTGGATGTAGATAAGCTATGGAATTTGTGCATGCCTTTAGTTAACTTAAGCACTATAAAAGGAGTTAATGAAAGCATTGATGAAATGAAAACAGGGCTCTTGAAAGATATTAATGGGAGTAAGGGGGATGATCTAATATGTTAATAGAAGTAACTGGAGAAAGTAATAGAGAATTAAAAGTAGGAGATATTATTGAAATTAGTGGTAATAACGAGTTATATATGATTCTTTCTTTAAAAGAGACATTAGGTGGGCATGTTATTGTAAATATGCAGAACGGATATGATTCATTTGGTGCTTATAGAAGTTTAGAACGACTAGAATCAGACTTGAAGGTAAGTGGTTATAAATTATACAGTTCTGATGATTATAAGTTGCAATTAGTGCCTAGAAAATAAGATATATTTCAAAAAAGAAAAAAAGGAGCATTATCTTACGCTCCTGCTTGTCAAAAATCTAAAACTGTCATCACAATATTATTATAACATAATTAGGAGCGTGAAGTAATGCAGGATAGCAAAAAGGACAATTTGTTTAGTAGTGCAGAAGGCAAGTTATATAATTATAAAAAAATAAAAGCGGAGATAGAAAAAATAGACATTGATATTCAGATGATAAAAAATGACTACAGAGGATGTAGTGGAGTTGAAATTAAAGAAAAGACAGGCAAAACATATGATATTAAAAGTGTAGTTGAGATAGAGACTGAAGAAAAAGAAAAGAAAATTGCTTTAAAAGAAAAAGAGAAGAGACATAAAGAGTTGATAATAGGAAAAATAGATAATGCAATGAAAATATTAAGTGAAGAAGAAAAAAAGATAGTACAGTATAAATACTTTTCAAGTAGCAGGACATCTTGGGAATATGTTGGTAAGATGATTGGTTTTTCAGCAAGTAAGTGTAAGCAAATGAGATTTGATATTATAGATAAGATAAAAGGATTGCTATAAAAATGTCCGATTTGTGACGATTTTAAACCGATTTATGTCTGTTTTATGTCTAAAAAATGTCCGATTTGTGACCGATTTATGTCTGTTTTGTGTCTTTTAGTCATGATAAGATTGTATTGTGAGAAAAATATATTTAATGAAAATGGCTTGGAATTTACGTTCTAAGTCTTTTTTATTGTCTAGAGAGGTGTTGAAGATTAAACGTGATATAACAGAAGAAATTTCAAGTGCTGCATATGTACCAGATGATCTAAAGTATTATGACAATGTAATGAAAGAAACTCCTAGTATGTATGGAAGAGAATGTTCTTTAGATTTTATAAAGAAAAAGAAAGAAAAACTCTTAAAACTAAAAAAGAAGGTTAAAAAAAATTATGATTCTAATATCAATAAGATAGACTTATATCTAAAAATTTTAGAGGAAAGTATAATTGATGAGTCTGATCGCGTTGAGTTGGTTGTCTTTAAATTATATTTGCAGTTAGAAAATGTAGTAAAAGTAACTGAAACTGTAAATGATTTAGGATTTAGAATAATGACCAGTACTTATGCAGGAGAAAGAAAATATAACACAAATGATGTAACCTCTATAATTACAGACCCTTTTGCCAATGTGGATGAAGATTTAAAAATGTTAGTTCAAGAGAGGCAAAGAAAAAATTATCATGGTAATAAGGAGTGTTTTTAATGAATGGAAGCACATAAAGGACAAAAAGTTAATCCTATAAAAGATATTGAAGATGTATTTAGGCTTTTAAATTTTTTAGAGGAATGGAATGAAAGAAATTATTTATTAGCTCTATTTGGAATGTGTACTGGACTTAGAATAGGTGATATATTAGCACTTAAAGTTGCAGATGTGACAGATGTCAAATGGGATAAAAAAGGCAAAAGGATAAGAGTATCTAAGGATTGGATTAGAGTCATAGAGGAAAAAAGGGATTATGATAGAGAAGTTTTCTTATCTGATGTAATAAAGAGTGCTATAGAAAACTATACTCAAGATAAACCAGGAGAAGAGTTTTTATTTAAAAGTGGCAAGAGGAAGAAATTTAATAGGCCTATCCAAACAAGGCAAGCAGGAAGAATAATAAAAGGAGCAGCAGAAAAGGTAGGAATAAAAGAAAATGTTGCAACACACTCTTTAAGAAAGACATTTGCAAGGCATATTTATGATGAGGAAGAAAATAAGACTTATGCATTAGAACTTATAAGAAAGATTTTAGGGCATAAGACAATAGAAATGACAAGAAGATATATTGGAATTGATAAGGATGAAGAAGTAAAGGCAATAACTAAATTTACTAATAAGTTAAAGAAAAGAAAAAGAAATTAAAATATCTTGTATTTTATCTAAAATTTAATATGTTACGTTTTTCAACAACAGGACATTATTAGAATGTAAAGAACCTTAACAATAGAGTTTTCAAAGAATAGAGCAGATTTATTAAAATGTCTGAAAATACATATTAAAGGTCATTTATTCAAGGTATTTATAGGGATGTAGATATTTAAATGTTTATTTAGAAGCTGAGTAAAGAGGTGATTAATTGGATGTGAATGAAGTTGAAATAATCGATAGTAGCTATGAAAAAGGTAAAGAGTTAACAGAAGATCAGTGCAATATGGTAACTCTATTGATTACAGGTACTACAGTAACAGAGGCTGCCAGAATTATTGGAGTAAATAGAAAAACCATATATAATTGGATGAATAAAGAGCATGTTAGGAAAGAAATGGACAGACGGAAACAGGAGCTAACAAACCAAGGGAACTTAATGATATTAAAAGATTTAGATAGTTATATCAACAATATCAAGGAACTAGCTAGTGACAAGAGCGATAAGAGGGTTATGTTAGCAGCCAATCAGTATCTTATAAATCGTATCTATGGTACTCCTACAAGTACAATTATACAAGCAGAGGATAATAGTGTTGGCATGGGTATGGATACAACGGAGATAGAGGCAGCTATAGCTAAGATAAGAATAAGAACAGGCAAGAAGTAATTAGATATGAAATAAATCTTGCAAGAACATTGTTTAATCACGTCTGAAATCAATTAAAGTAAAACATATATTATATGTGTATTAACTTTAATAATTAAGATATAAATTGAATTTGAGTTTAATTATATTGAATTTAATAAAATTTAGTTAGACTTAATAATTAAAGTTTAATGCAGTGAAGTGTTGAGGTTTATTAGAATATATGTGAACCTATTGGAAATGCTAGGTTCTTTTTAACTATGCCGAAAATACATATTTAAGGAATAGTTGAAAGATAATTAATAATTCTAACCAAAAAAATATTTCTTGCAAGAAAATAATTCAAAACAAATTAATATTTATTTATTTTTTATTTATAGGGGGTATCCTTCTATTTTGAAAAAAGTATTTTTTATGGAAAATGAGTTCTAGAAATTTTCTAGTAAAATTTAAAAACCAGAGACATATTTCAAAGAGGGTGATTTTATTATAGAGAAAATTGTATTGTTCATTTTATTAACTATATTGCTAACTGAACCTAAAAAGAAAATAGAAGGAATAAAAGGATGTAAATACGAGTGGATAATTTAGAAAGAAATATACAATTAATATTTAGTTATCTAGCAAAGACCTTTATAAGAAATGGAGCAACTATAAAAGACGCTGAAAAAGAAGCAAATGAGATTATAAAAGCTAATTCAAACAATCTTTTTGGTGTTAATGGCCTTGCCTATCAACTTGGGAAAATAAATTTAGAATTTTTCTGTATGTATTTTATGCAAGACACATATTTACCAAAAGAAGATAATGCTGCTGCTCCTATAGCTAAAGTTCATCATGAGTTATGGGAAGATATACAAGAATCTATAATTGGAGATGGATCACAACAATTAGGAAGAATTTATCCAAGAGGTACAGGTAAAAGTGCATTTGGAGATTTGGCAACAACTGTATGGTCACACTGTTATAAACATAAAATGTACACATTAATTTGTTCAGATATAGGTTCTACAGCAGAAAAATTTGTAAAAGATATAAAGAATGCTTTACTTGAAAATGAGTATATCAAAAAAGCATTTGGAGTACTTTTAAATGATAATGATAGAAAATATATTTGCAATAGTACTCAACTAGAATTAACTAATAAAACCTTTATTGAAGCAATATCATCTTCATCGCCAATGAGAGGAAGAAAATACAATAATAATCGTCCAGATCTTATTATACTTGACGACTATCAGTCAGAAGAAAATGTTAGAACAGAAGATGCTAGAGAGAAAAAATTTAAAAGATTTTCTGATGATGTAAAATATGCTGCTCAAAAACCAGTAATCAGAAATGGTAAGACTATAAAAAGAGGAACAACTTTTATAGCATTAGGAACCTTACAACACAAAGAATGTTTCTATAGTAGGCTAAAGAATTTACCAACATGGAAGTTTAAATGTGAAAAAGGAGTTTTAGTTGATAATGTAGATGAATTATTTAACTCTGGATTATGGCTAAAATTCAAAGAACTATTATTTGATTTTAAAAATACAAATCATCTTGAAGATGCTAAAGAGTTTTACTGGGATAATGAAAAAGAAATGAAATTTCCTATATTGTGGCCAAGTTTTTGGGATTGTTTAGACATGGCTTTAAGTTATTATGAAAATCCAACATCTTTTAAACAAGAGGTACAAAATGATGTAAATTCGATAGGTGAGAAATGGTTTAAAACAATCAGAACTGAATCTAGGGAATGTATTGAAACACATAACTTCAAAAAGACAATGCTATTATGTGACCCAGCGTCTGCTGGTGGGTCTAAACATGACTATAGCGCTTTTCTTGTTGGGAGTGAGTCAGATAATGGTTTACTATATGGGAGATTAGCAGAACTAGCTAAAATAAATGCTAGAACTGATTTTGATAAGTATATAGACCATATGATTTATTTATTAAAAGTGTATCCAGATATAACACATGTTTATATAGAAAAAAATACATTTAATGGTGCAGATGCTAATCAATTAGAACTTAAAATAAAAAATGATGATGTCCTTTACTACAGAGATATAGAAATCATTAATGAGCACCAAAAGAAAAATAAAGATGATAAAATCTCTACTTTAATACCTGTTTTAAATAAAGGTCAAATGATTTTTGCAGAAGAAGATAAGGAATTTATACAACAAATACTTGATTTTACAGGTCAGAAGTATTCTTTACATGATGATGCTCCAGACATATCAGCAGAATTTATAAATAGGATTTTTAATATTAAAGTAAATGAAAGTATTACACTATTAGATAGAAGAAATTTAGGTCTTTGATTGTATGGAGGTGATACATTAAGTGGAAATAGGTTTAGATTTGATAAAAGAAATATACGATGATTGGGATTCTAGTAAATCTGAATATGACACTATGTATAAGTATTATGAGGGCGAAACAGATGCTATTAGTAACTATAAAATGGTTACTAAGAGGTCTAATAATAAGATAAACACTAATTTCTTAAAAAAGTTTATTAATGAAGAAGTCGCTTATTCTCTTGCAAATAAGATTACTTATACTAGTAGATCTGGTGATGAAAAGATTATAAATGATTTAGAATACTATACTTGCCATTGGAGTAAAAAACATGACTCAGATTTATTGAGATATACACTGCTATTTGGGCTTTGCTATGAACTTTACTATGTAAAAGATGATGAGATGCAAGTAAAGATAATAAAGCCAACGGATGGTTGTCATTATGAAAATGAAAATGGAGAAATAGTATGCTTTATTAGAGAATTTACTAAAAATTTTGAAGATGAAACATATATAGATGTATATGATAAAGAATACATCTATCATTTTGATTCAAATTTTAAAGAAGTTGAAAGCCCTACAGTGAATAATATATTTGATGGTCATGTACCAATATCAATATGCAAAAGAAGTGAAGAACTAGGAAAAAATACAATATATAATGACATAAAGGGTTTACAAGATGCTTATGAAACTAATTTAAGCGATATAAGTAATGAAATTAGTGATTTTAGAAATGCTTATTTAACCTTCTCTGGATGCAATATTAAAGAAGATGATTTGCCAAGGATGAAAGAACTTGGAATACTTCAAGTTAATGGAGAAGGTAAAATAGAGTGGCTTATTAAAGATATGAACGATACATTTGTTCAAAATACACTATCTTCAATAAAAGAAAATATGTATGAAATTACATCTCATATAAATCATAATGAGAAAATGCAAAGCAATACATCAAGTTTAGCAGTTATAGCAAGATTAATCAGTACAGAATGGATTTGTAGTCAAAATAATGATAGTATTGCAGATACTTTATTTAATAGGTACAAATTATTGTGCATTTGGCTTAACAAGAAATATGGTTTTGACTATGACTACAAAGATATTAAGGCTAAATTTACCCCTAAGATTCCTCGTGATGATTTAGTTGTAGCAAACATATTAAGTCAACTTGGAGATAAACTATCTACTGAGACAGGGCTATCCCAATTAAGTTTTATTGATAATCCTCATGCTGAAATGGAAAAAGCAAAAAAAGAGCAGGAAATAGTTTCAGAAGGAGAGATTTTATTAGATGAATCAGAAAGCGATAACTAAATCAACTGAAGATATATATAAATCTGCTGAAAATAGAACAAAATCATTTTATAAATATCAAAAAGAAAATAAGGATAAACTCTTGCTGGAAATAGCTAAAATATTGCTATCATACAATATTGTTGATGAATATGTAAAAATTAGTGATAAAGATAAGAAAAGATTAAGAGCAAAACTTAATAAAATTATAAATGAGTATTCAAATAATTATGATGAAGAAATAAAGGATATAGAAAGTATTTTATCTGACTCATCTAGAAATAAGTATTCAAATCTAGTAATTTTATTAGGAGTAATAGTAAAAATTAGAGATATGAATAATCTTAACAGTAAAATTATAAATAAAATAGTAAACAACAAAGTTGACAATAAACACTGGAGTGATAGGCTTTGGATCAATAAAAAAGGTATAGAAGAATCTCTTAAAAAAGAAATAAAGGACTTTTTAAATGGAAAAACTTCTGTAAATAAAATAGAAAAAGCAATAAGAGACAAATATTCAACTGGTGCAGGGCAAACCAGCAGACTAATAGAAAATGAAGTCGCCAGATGTCAAAGCGAGATAAATGAGTATTTTTTCAAGGTTCAAGGAATTATAAAAGTAATGTATTGTGCAGATTTAGATTCTCACACATGTAGTGACTGTGGTATTTATAATGGAGTGATATTTTATGTCAATGAAGATAGGCCTTCTTTGCCTAGGCATTGTCATTGTAGATGTCAGTATATACCTGTTTAGCACGTATTAATTAATTTAATAGGTGTTTTTATTGTGTCTAAAAAATACGAGGTGAAATATGAAAATTGAAATACTAGGAACAGAATACTTAGTGACAGAGAAACTTGAAAGCGAAGATGTGCTATTAAAAGAAAGAGCTGGATATTGTGATCACTCTGTTAAAGAAATTGTTATAGAGAAAATAAACTCTGAAGAAGGCTCATTAAAAGATTTGAGCGTATATGAAAATGAAGTTACTAGGCATGAAATAATTCATGCCTTTCTTAGTGAAAGTGGATTGAAGAGTTGTAGTTCTTGGGCTACAAATGAAGAAATGATTGACTTCTTTGCAATTCAATTTCCTAAAATAGTAAAGGTTATGAATAAAATAGAGTGTTTGAATTAAATTTTTAAAAAGGAGAATGATGTATGTTAAAAAAAGAAGTATTGGAATTACTAAAAGAAATAGAAGATGATGCAGAAATAGATTCTTTATTACAATCAACAGATTTATTCAAATCTGCATCTGATAAAAAGATTACGATAGAAGAATTTAGAGAATTGATTAATAACGATACAGACTTTAAAACCTTTATAGATAGCGAAAAAAATAAATATCATAGTGAAGCACTTGAAAACTTTAAGAAAAAAGATATGCAAACACTTATAAGTGCTGAAGTTCTAAAAAGAACTGGAGCTAATGAAACAGAAGAACAAAAAGCGATAAGAGAATTAAGAGAAAGTTTAAATAAGTTAGAGAAAGAAAAGAAACATGCAGAGAAAGTTTCTAAATATAAAGATATTTTAGTTGAAAAGAAAATACCTACAAACTTAATTGAATATTTATTATCTGATGATGATGATAAAACAAATGCAAATATAGAGATATTTGAAAATTCAATGAAACAGTATGTACAATCAAGGGTAGATGAAAGAATTAAAGATGGTTCATACGTTCCACCTGGTAAAGATAATGCAGGTTCACTATCAGAAATTAGAAAACAAATAAAGCAAGGGTTAAATAGTCTTTAATATAAAAAAGAAAGGATGATTTTATAAATGGCAAATGTATTAGAATATGTAACACTTTTTCAACAAGAACTAGATATGCAGGTAACAGTTGGCTCAACTACTGGATGGATGGAGAAAAATGCTGGCCAAGTTATATATAATGGAGGAAGAGAAGTAAAAGTACCAAAAGTAACGATGGATGGCTTAGGTGATTATGATAGATCTAAAGGGTATACGCAAGGCGCAGTTACGCTTGAGTACGAAACAATGAAAATGGAGATGGATAGAGGCAGAACATTCATGTTGGATTCAATGGATGTAAATGAAAGTAACTTCGTTGTAAATGCATCTTCCGTAATGGGATTATTTCAAAAGCAACATGTTATACCAGAGATAGATGCATATAGATACTCAAAAATATTTTCTGAAACAGCTAAAGTGGATGAGCGTGTAAAATATTCATATGAAGCATCTGTTGCAACAATTTTAAGTGAATTGAAAAATCAACTTGCATCAATACAAGATTTATCTGGAGATATACCTCTTATTATTAGTATGTCTAGCATAATTGCAAGCATATTAGAACAATCATCTCAACTTGATGATATTGAATTTGGAGATGGAGATATAAAAAGAATTGTAAAATCTATAGACAATGTGCCTATAATAAAAGTTCCATCAAAAAGAATGAAAACAGAATATGTATTTAGAGATGGTAAAACGTCTGGGCAAACAGAAGGTGGATTTACTGAAGGAGCAAAGGCTTTAGATATAAACTGGTTAATAACTCCAGCATCTGCTCCAATTGCAGTGTCTAAGACTGATAAACCAAGAATATTTACTCCAGATCAAAATCAAACAGCAGATGCTTATCAAATAGATTATAGAAAATATCATGATTTATGGATATTGGACGAATATTTAAAACTTTGCAGAGCCTCTGTAAAACAAGCTAAAGCTGTGCAAGGATAAGGAGTTGTTTTAAATGTTTACACTTCAAAAAAATAATGTGATTAAAGTCGTTGAAGATGAAACTTCGAGAGATAAGTTGATTTCAAAAGGATTTAAAATATACTTGGAAGAAGTAACTAAGGATAATATTGAGAAAAAAGAGGAAAAAATCGAAATAGTTAAACAAAACTCTAATGATTTATTTAATCTATCTAAACCAGAACTTATAGAAATTGCTAAAGGTAAGAATATAAAGGGGTATTCAAGTAAATCTAAAGAAGAGTTATTACAGATATTAGGTATCCAAAATGATTAATAATATTAAGTTAATTTTGAATTTAGAGGATGATAGATATGATAAGCTTATAACTCTTTATCTAAATAAGATAAGTGAAATGGTTTTAGAATATTGTGGTAGGCAGGAACTAAGTGTAGCACTAGAAGGATTTGTAGAAGAAAAAGTAATATCAATATTATCTTCAAGATTTGAGGAACTTAAGAAAAATAGTGGACTTGATAATCTAGAAAAGGGCTTAAAAGCTATAACTAGAGGTGACACTAAGATAGAATATAATGCTCTGACATTACAAACTGCTGAAAATAGCATAAGTTCATCATCTTTTTTAACTGATGCTGATAAAAAATTTCTAAGTCCATTTTGTATTGTTAGTATGTACTAAGAGGTGGTTACGTGACCGAAGCAGATATATTAGAAATGACATATGTTGATAAAATGACTATTATCAGAAAATCAAAAGGTTGGAATCAAGAAACATGTTCTAATGATTTTAGCAATGTTGTTATAGCTGAAAATGTACCATGTGCCATTTCAAGAAAAGAAGAGGCTATTGTAAGTGGTGATATTGGAGTTATAGTCGTAAATAGAAAGCTATTTTGTAGACCAGAAGTAGATATAAAAGCAGGTGACACTATAAATGCAACTTATAGTCATGGAGAAGAAGCTATATTTAAGGTTTCTATGGCTAACATATATCCAAGCCATATGGAAATACCTATTACAGAATTGGAGAGAATATAATGGGAATAGATAATTTAGGGGTTTTTGAATCATTAGCATTAGATTTAAAATTAAATGCATCTAACTTCAATAGAAAAATCAAGAAATTTACAAAAGAAACTGGGCAAGAACTAGCAGAAAATATAAGAGATGAAACGCCTGTTAAAACTGAAAAGTTAAAAAAAGGATGGGAAGAAAAACAACCAGAATATGATACTTATATTGTTAAAAATGAAGTTGATTATGCTACTTTAGTAAATAATGGCCATGCAACTAAAAATGGTGGAGTTGTTCCTGGTGTATTTATGGTTGAAAAAGGGATTGAAAAAACAAAGGAAAATATGACAAGCGCAAAAGCAAATCTATTTGATTGGTAGGTGATTAGTTGCTTACAAACAGAGACATTATAATAGCAGTTAATAAAAGAATCGAGAATGAATTTAAAGATATAGATATTTTTATTAATGAAGATAACACACAAGGCTTTGAGGAGGCTTGTTTTTTTGTGCAACTCTTACCTGTTTCTAATAATATTGGAAATAAAGTTTTGGATATTAAAAAGATATTCATAGATATTGAATATTATCAAAGAGCTAGAAAAAATAAATTAAATCTATATGACATACAAAGTAGATTAGAAAAAATATTTAACAGAAGCATTAGAGTTAATGATAGGAGTTTGACTATAGAGAATATATCTCCATCAATTGTAAAAGATCCTGTAGGATATAAGCTAACTTTTCTAATGACTGTATCTTATTTTGAAGAAGTCTATTTTGAAAATGAAACATTTGAAATCATGGAAAGCGTAGATTTAGAGATGGGAAGTGATTAAATGGGTTTACCGGAAATTAATATTTCTTTTATCCAAGCAGGGAAAACTTTTGTCAAACGTTCTGGGGGTATTGTAGCACTTATTTTAAAAGACGCAAAAAATACAGGATTGGTTGAGATAAAAGAAATGGAGGATATTCCAGAAAATTATTCTGCTGCTAATTTAGATTATATAAAAATGGCTATGAAAGGAAATATATATCCTCCAAACAAAATATTGGTTTATACATTAGATACAGATGAATTAATAGATGATGCTTTAGATTTTCTTGAAACTTGTGAGTTTAATTATCTTTGTATGCCAGAAGAAACAGAGCAGGATTTGCCTAAAATTAAGACATGGATTAATAAGATGAGAGAAGATAATAAAATAAAAGTTAAGGCTATCACTGCAAATAATGTAGCAGATTATGAAGGTATAATAAACTTTACAACAACTGACATTGAAGTTGAAGGCAAAAAATACACTTCAAATGAATTTCTACCAAGGATAGCGGGTTTTATTGCAGGAACTCCTTCAACTCAATCTGTAACATATGCGGAACTGTCAGAAGTTACTAATATACCTAAATTAACAAGAGTTGAAGCAAATACAGAAATAAATAATGGAGAATTAATCTTAATAAAAGAAAGTGGATCTATAGTAGTTGCTAGAGGGGTTACATCTTTTACAACTACTAACGATTCAAAAGGTGATATATTCAAAAAGATTAAGTTAGTTGATACACTAGATCAAATTCACAATGATATTAAAAAGATAATTGTGAAAAATTATATAGGAAAAACTCCAAACACTTATGACAATAAGTGTTTACTTATTGTTGCAATACAATTATATCTTCAAGAATTAGAAAAAGATGGTTTAATTGATGAAGGTTCAACTGTAGAAATTAATTTAGACGCTCAAAGAGCATGGTTAAAAAAACAAAATGTAGATATATCTAATATGGAAGAACAACAAATAAAAGAATGTAATACAGATACTCTTGTATTTTTAAAAGCAAAAATTAAATTAATAGATGCGATGGAAGATGTGTATTTAGACATCTCTATGTAGTTTGGAGGTTAAAATTTGAAAGCTAAAATAGATGCAAAAAGAATAATATCTGGTACTTTTGGTGAATGTTGGTTAGATAATAAGCAACTTACATCAACAAAAGGAATGGAAGCTAAAGTTGATATAGATAAAGAAGAAATAAAACTTTGTGGTCAAATAATGACTACATATAAAATGATAGGTGCAACTGGAAAAGGATCTATAACTCTTTATAAGATAAGTACCTTATTTGGTGAGTACGTCGAAAAAATGCTGAATGAAGGCAAAGAGTTTAAAGTAACTATAATAAGTAAATTGCAAGATCCAGATTCATATGGCTCTGAAAGAATTGCGCTTTATGGATGTATGTTTGATGATTTAACTTTAGCTGATTGGGAAGCTGCAAAAGTTGGAGAAATAGAAGTACCATTCACATTCGAAGGCTTTGAATACTTAGATAAAATAAAAGAAAAATAGGAGGATTTTTATTATATGAATACAGTAGAAAAATTATTAAATATGGATGCAGGTAAATTAAAAATGCCATCTAGCGTATTTGAATTATATTGTAAAAAGCTAGATGATACTTTAGAGATAGAGTGCAAGGCTATTGATCCAGAACGTTTTGACGAAATAAGAATGAACTCAATGGATGTTAATAGTGGAGATTTAGAAAACATTAATATATATGAACTTAAAGTAAATACAATATTAGAATCATGTTCTATATTTAACAATATGGAATTAGTTAAAAAGTTTAGCGCAATTACACCTAAGGAGTTGGTTAAAAAACTACTACTTAGCGGGGAAATAGATAAATTATATGAGGAAGTTAATAAAGTAAATGGCATAGATGCTGAAGGCGATAAAAAAAGACAAAAAGAAAGAGCTAAAGATATAAAAAACTAATAAAAACGGATGGAGAAGTTAACTTGATGTACTTATTATTTAAGTACAAAGGTATAATGCCATCCGTTTCTTATTGTATGTTAAAAGGCGAAAAGGAAATTACCAGTATCTTCATGGATCAAGAATTAGACGAGAGGAAAGAAGAAATGAAAGCTGGTGCTGGAAGGTGGTTTTAATGCATGAGTGATGGTACAAGAGTTTTACAAGCAATTATAAGAATGAGAGACGAAGCTAGTGCAACTTTAAGAAGAGTTGCAGCAAATACAAGATCTCTGCATGACTCAACTTCTAGCGCCTCTAAGGCTTTAAATAATGTTCAAAACAATTTAAAAAGTGTTGGTTCTACTGCTTTAAAAACAGGAAGTGCCATAGCTGCTGTATCTGGTGGAATACTTGCTTTAAGTGCCAAATCAGCTATTGAATTTGAAAGCGCTTTCGCAGGAGTTAAAAAGACTGTAAGTGCAAGTGATGCTGATATTAATACATTTAAAAAAAATATCATGGATTTATCAAATACAATGCCACAAACGGCTGTTGAAATTAGTGCAGTTGGAGAAGCAGCAGGGCAATTAGGTATTAAAGTTGGTAAAAATGCATCAAATATTACAAATTTTACAAAGACAATGGTTATGCTTGGGGATGCCACAAATATGTCATCTGATGAGGCTGCCACAGCCCTAGCTAGATTTGCAAATATAGTCCAGATGCCACAAAAAAACTTTGACCGACTTGGAGCTACAATAGTTCAATTAGGAAACAATTTAGCAACAACAGAAAGTGAAATTGTTGAAATGGCTCTTAGACTGGCTGGTTCTGGAAAACAAGTTGGAATGTCTGAAGCACAGATAATGTCTTTTGCAGGCGCATTAAGTTCAGTTGGTATAAAAGCAGAAGCAGGAGGCTCGGCTTTTTCTAAGGTTATGCAAAAAATGCAGTTGGCATGTGAAATTGGAGGAAGTAAATTAAATAGTTTTGCCAAAGTCTCTGGGATGAGTGCATCAAAATTTAAAGCGTCATTCCAAAAAGACGCTGCTGGAGCGATTATATCTTTTGTCAAAGGTCTTGGAGACGCTAAAAAACATGGAAATAGTGCTATAAAAATGTTAAATAAGATGGGCATAACTGAAATAGGTATGACTGATGCATTGCTCAGAGCATCTGGTGCTGGCGATTTATTTAATAATGCCATTCAATTAGGTAACGATGCTTGGAAGGAAAATGTAGCTCTGACAAATGAAGCGAATCAAAGATACGCAACAACAGAATCTCAACTCAAGATGATGAAAAATCAGATTACTCAAGTAGCAATAATCATAGGGAATAATTTATTGCCTTTTATAAGAAGCGCAGTACAAGTTGTATCTAATATGGCCAATGCTTTCTCTAACTTGCCTACAGCCTTCCAATCAACTGTAACAGGTATATTGTTGGCTGTTACAACATTTGGCTTGTTGGTCGCTACTGTAGGAATTGTAAGTCTTGTTATTTCTAAAGCAGCAGGCCTATTCGCTTTCTTTATTCCTATAATATTAAGAACAAAAATTGCCTTCAGAGCTTTTGTAATTGGTATGAAACCATTAAGTGCAGTATTTTTGGCTGTAATGGGTCCTATGGGTTGGACTATAACAGCTATAATTGCATTGTCAGTAGCCTTTACTGTCGCTTATGCTAAATCTGAAGTCTTTAGAAATAAAGTTAATTCATTAGTAAAATCATTTGTAGAATTTGCAAAACCTATAGTAAGTTTTTGTATGCCTGCACTTAAGCAATTAGGTGAAAAATTCAAAGAATTATTATCTTCGCTTGGACCATTATTTGCATCTATATTAAATTTAGGTAGTGTGATAATGAAGGTGTTAGGACCTGTCTTAATTGGTGTAATAGGTTTTCATATAGCAAAGTTAGTTGTAGTTTTGTCTACTATTGCAACTGCCTTTAAAGCTGTAGTTGATACTATAACTAATGTATTAAATGGCCTTGTATCTATTTTAAATGGTATTTTTGATTTAATTATAGGCATTGTCACAGGCGATAGTAAAAAAATGATGAATGGAGTTAAGCAAATATTTGATGGTGGCGCTAAAATTATAAAATCAATTTGGAAAGGTTTCATAGATTTTATAACTGCTCCAATAGAAGCAGTAGCTGATATTGTAGATAGTTTATTTAAGGATAAAGCGAAATGGCTTACAGATAAATGGAGAGATTTAAGAACAACATTAGAAAATCCAATAGAAGCAACTGCTAAAATTGCTACCAAAACAAATGTAAATATACCCGGAAGTAAAGCAGCAGATGCAGCTGGAAAATCTACATCAAATACAGGTGGATTAAAACAAACAATGGCAAATTTAAAAGGTTCATTTAGTGATTTTAAAACTTTTATTAAACCTATGACAGATTCTATAAGTCAAGGAGTCGAATCTGGAAAGACTAAATTTACAGAACTGCAAAATAAGATATTAAATGATGTTAAACCTGCACTAAAGATTCTAGAGGATTCTGGAGTAAATTTTAAGAATAAATTTAAGGAGTCAATAACTTCAATAAAAGATAAATTTAATGAATTAAAGGATATATTAGCTGGAAATATTAAAACAAATATAGATAATCTAGTAAAAGCATTTGAACCTTTAAAACCTCATTTAGATAATTTGAAAGAGTGTTTTGATAAGGTTAAAAAAGCAATTACTGACTTTTTTACTCCAGCCAAACAGGTTGGAGATACAGTAAATAAGGTAAGTCAACCATTGGATAGTGTTAAAAAATCTACTGATGGAATTAAAATTTCTTTCCAAAGCTTAGGTCAAGCACTTGCTCCTGTTAAAACTTGGTTTCAAGGATTTATGCCTTTCTTATCTCAAATAGGGCAACAATTGTTACCTTCTATAGGAATAGCAATAGCTGGTGTTGTTGGTGGAATAATTTTAGCATTTACATGGGTTTTAAATACATTAACTGCTATTATAACAATGGTGTCTGGTATCATAAATGGCATCATGTCTTTTATATCTGGAATTATAAATGTTGTCATGGGACTTATAACAGGAAATGCTGATCAGACCATGGATGGACTTAAGCAAATATTTGATAGTGGAGTAGGCGTAATAAAATCAATTTGGAATGGTCTAGTTGATCTAGTTAGTGGAGTACTAGAACCTGTAATAGATCTTGCTGATTCCCTTTTCAAAGATAAGGTTAAAGGAGTAAAGGAAGCTTGGAATAAACTTAAAGAGTTCTTTAATAATCCAATCAAAGGAATGATTGAGATTGTAAAAAGTGGTCCTAGCTTAAAAATAGGAAAAGGTGCAGATGCTGCTGGCGGTCCAAGAGGAGCATTCGGTATAAATAGAGTTCCTAGAAATGATTATTTAATAAGAGCACACGAAGGAGAAAAACTTTTAACTAAACAAGAGGCCAATCAATATAAGAGAAATAGTTCAAATGGAAGTTTATTTCTTGATAAGTTAGCAGATACAATAATTGTAAGAGAAGAAGCAGACATAGATAAAATTGTAAAAAAACTAAACAAAAAAATATCTCTTGCGAATGCTGGAGGCATATTGTAAATTATCGTGCTATAATTGTAGTATATAATTTACAGGGGGTTATGTTATGAATAAAAAAATACCAGTATTAGCAATATCAGTTGTACTATCTTTAAGTTTAGTTGGATGCAGCACAAATGATTCAAAAAATGGAGATAGTAAACCTAAACAAAATACTGAAGAAATTAAAAATCATAAAATAGGCGAAGTTGTTGATTTAGATGGAGCAAAGGTATCTGTTAAAAATGTTAGAAAGCTAGAATCAGATAGTAATGTATATGCAGTTGAAATTGAAATCACCAATACAGGAGAAACAGATCTTGAAAGTGATTTCCTTCAAAACTACATACTAAAAACAGATGATAATACAGTTGGAAATGCAATAAATAATCAAGAATTAAATGGAGAATTACTATTTGACAGAATACATCCAGGAGATACTTTAAAAGGCGAAATAGCATTTGAACTTACAAAAGATACAAAGCCAAAAACAATTGAAATTGCTTATGAAAATGTGGGGAAATATACAGTATTTGATTTATAATAAATCAACATTTAAAAGGTGCTTATTTTTTAAGTACCTTTTATTTTTTTTAGGAGGATATAATGGAAATTTGGTTAAGGCAAGCAAATAACTCTTTTAGATTCCCTATTTTACCAACTTCTTTTGAGATAAATGGAAATACAACAATAAATACATCCAACATATTAAACATTGGAGATATTGCAGTATTTGGAGGGCTAGGACTTAAGAGTATAGAAATAGCATCATTTTTTCCAAGTCAAGAATATAGTTTCTGTAATTATAATGGATTCCCAAAACCTTATGATTGCGTAAATTTAATACAAGGTTGGATGAAAGAGGGATTTATATTAAGATTTATAATTACAGAAACTAATGTAAACTTTGAATGTATCATATCAGATTTTAATTACAAAGAACAAGATTGTTCAAGAGATGTTTATTTTACCTTAAGTTTAAAAGAATATAGAAGAATAAAAATATCTAAGGTCAATGCTAAGGATGGCGATTTATCTTCTAGTATTGACCTACCCATTACAAAAGGATTTGAGACTAAGCAAAAAACTCACAAGGTCATTGAAGGAGATACTCTTTTTAAGATAGCTAAGAAATATTATGGAAATAGTGACCTTTGGCAGAAAATTTACGAAGCCAATAAGGATAAAATTAAAAGCCCAAACATAATACAAAATGGATGGATTTTAATAGTTCCATAAAAGGATGGTGATTTATAATTAATAAAATCAAAATACAAGTTCATATAAAAAACGGAAATATATATAATATAACTGATTTAGTAGACAAATGTACCTGGTCTGGAGATTATAGATCACCATCAAGAACACTTGAATTTTCTATAATTCAATCATCATCTGATATTAACTTTAGGCAAATAGATATTCCAGTGGCAAGTACAATTTGTTTCTATATAGATGATAAAGAGATTTTTAGAGGCATGATAATAGACAGATCTCTTGATTCAAGTAATAACAGTATTGATTTTACTGCAAAAGATATGGGTTTTTTACTTTTACAAAGTGAAGTTTCGTATAATTTTAAAGATAAATTAGTTGAAGATATTGTTAAACAAGTTTTTACAGATAATAAACTCCCACTAGGTAATTTACCTAAGACTAATGTTAAATACACTAAGATGTTTATTGGTGTAAATGGATATGACACTATAATGAGTGTTTATACAGAAGCAAGCAAAACGACAAAGAAGAAATATATGATAGAAGCCAATCTTGATAAATTTAATGTCATTGAAAAAGGAATTGTTACTCTAGATATTACCTTTGAAGAAGGTTTCAATCTTATTAATACAACCTTTTCAGAAAGTATGGAGAATGTGAAAAATAAAGTACTGGTTGTTGATCAGTATGGCAATAAGGTTAACGAAAAAATAAATGACTCTATATTCAAAAATGTTGGAGTAATTATGCAAAAGGTAATACAACAACAAGAAAATGACACTGTAGATATAGATAATGAGTTTAAAGACATAGAAAGAACTTGCTCTTTAAAAGGGTATGGTGATATAAGTTGTATAACTGGTAGAGGTGTAAAAGTAAAAGATTCATATACAAAATTAATAGGATTTTTTTATATAGATACAGATAAACATATTTGGCAAAATGGAGATTATCAGATTGAACTTGAACTTAACTTTCAAAATATTATGGATGAAAAATCTGCTGGCCAAGATGAACAAAAAGAAGATGGCAGTTCAGAGTATACTGGAGGAACAGAGTTTCCTGCTGAATTTACTGCCTATTGTCCTAGAAAATCTGAAGGTGGAGATACAGATTGTAGAAAGAAAAAATTAGACCCTTCTAAAAAAACATGTGCAGCCCCTATGGTTGGTGCCTTTAAACAATCTTACTATACAAAAGATTTCTTAGATAAACATCCATTATTAAAATATGGTGATGAAATACAATTAGTTACAGGAGTTTCAAATCGAGATGGAACATACAAAGTAAATGATGTTGGATCTGCCATAATTATAGACAAAGATGGAACTTATCACATAGATATTTTATTTGGAAATGTAGAAGATATGATGGCTTTTGGAAGAAGAAAAGGGAAAATAGTCATAGGTGGTTATGCTGGAAACATGACAGAAAGAGCAAAAGCAGTAATAGCAGAGGCAAAAAAACATCTTGGAAAACCATACAAATGGGGTGGTAATGGACCAAGTAACTTTGACTGTTCTGGACTTATGGTATATTGCTTTAAAAAAGTTAATGTTAATTTACCAAGAACATCTAGCCAACAATCTAAAGTTGGTAAAAAAGTAGAACAAAGTAATTTGCAAGCAGGAGACTTAGTATTTTTCCATAATCCAGTTAGTCATGTTGGTTTATATATAGGTAATGGAGAATTTCTACATGCCCCACAAACAGGTGATGTAGTTAAAATAAGCAAAACAAGCAGTAGTTATTACACTAAAAACTTTTCTACAGCTCGAAGAGTTTTATAAAAAGAGGTGATAAAATGGCAGATCCAATTAATGAATTTATAGGAATAATGAGAAAAGAAGGTAAATATCATAATCAGCCTTCTTTTTTTATTGGTAAAGTTAAAGATAAATTGCCAGATTTAAAGATAGAGATAAATACTCTTTTATTGGAAAAAGAAAATCTTTTAATAGATAGTTGGATACTTAATAGTCAGATAGAAACATTTGAAACAGAAATAAATCAAGAACACAAGCATAATATAAAAAACCCTTTTATTAATAATCTTGAACCTAGAGATATGGTAATAATGTTTAAAATAGGCGATAAATTTGCTGTTGTAAGTAAGTTGGTGAGTTTATAATGAGTACAATATTCCCTTTCATGGGTGTCCCAGAGGATTATACTTCTCCATCCAATGAAGAATTACCTATTTTTAAGGAATTTGCTTGGGATTTTGAAAAAGATGAAAAGATAATTGAAAATGGAGACTTTAAATTAGTTGAAAGAAATGAAGCAATCAAAGTATGGATTTATAAAACTATAAAGACAGATAAGTATGTTCATTTAATATACACTTGGGATTATGGAACAGATATAAAAAATCTGATTGGCCAAAAATATACTAAAGGTCTCACTGAAAGCGAGGCAAAAAGGTATATACAAGAAGCACTTTTAATCAATCCATATATATTAGAAGTTAATGTAACAAATACTGAATTTAAGGATGATAATTTATCTATAAATTTGAATATAAAAACAATCTATGGAGAGGAGGAGATTACTTTTGTATGATAGCCAAACATTTAGTGCCTTAAATAATAGAACTTTAAATAACATAAATCTGCCTCTTTATAAAGGTCAAGGATCTTCTCTTTATAATATAGTTTCTCCAATAAATTCAGAACTTGCACAGTTATATATAGAACTTTCTTATATACATAAGAGAGTTTTTATTCAAGATAACTTTGACGATTTTCTTGATAGAAGAGTCAATGAATTTGGTGTGTATAGAAAGTTAGGAACAGAAGCAATAGGTGAAGTAACATTTGAGGGCAAAATCGGAACTCAAATACCAAATGGAACAATAATATCTCATAGTGATTTACTATTTGTAGTTATTAAAGATATTACAATAGATGAAGATAGTAGGTTAAATGTAAGTCCTATACAGGCTTTAGAGGTTGGTATTAAGTATAATTTATCAGCTAACACAGAATTTAAACTTATAGACAATATAAATGGTGTAACTAAAATTTATAATGAACTGGACCTAAAGGGTGGCGCAGAAATAGAAACTGATGAAGAGTTAAAAGAAAGATTTTATAAAATACAGAAAAATCAAGCCACAAGTGGCAATAAAGCTCATTATGAGGCTTGGGCTTTAGAAGTTGAAGGAGTTTATAATGCTAAAGTAATCCCTAGATGGGATGGTCCAGGTACAATCAAGATTTTGCTTTATGGTCAAAATAATCAATCTGTAGATAATGAAATTTTACAAAGATGTACTGAACATATAGAAGAGGAAAAGCCAATTGGGCCTATTGTTACAGTTGTTACGCCAAGCATTTTTGATGTTAGTATTAGTGCAACATTAACACTTGAAAATGGATATGATATTGAATCTATAAAAGTTGTGTTTTTAGATATTATAAATTCTTATTTAATAGAAAATTCAAGAGAGATTATTTATATAAAAATAATGAGTTTATTAGCAAGCATAGAAGGAGTGCACGATATAAAAAATCTACTTATCAATGAAGATATTAAAAACATAATAGTTGATGAAGAAAAAGTTCCTGCTGTTTCAAATGTTACATTTAATATCGAGGTGAGTTAAATTGAAGTTAATTGACCATTTACCAAGTTTTGCAAACAATGAAATTGATATACAAATTCAAGATGCACTTGAAAATGAACTTCTAACATTACTTGATGAAAAGAATGATTTATTAGATCAGTTTTTTATAGATACAGCAACTTGGGGACTTGATGACTGGGAAGATCTATTAAAAATAAAAACAAATTCTAAGTTGGATTTTGATACTAGAAGAAGTAATATAAAAGCTAAATTAAGAGGTAAGGGTACAACTACAATAGAAGTTATAAAGGCAATCTCAGGAGCTTACGCAAAGACTAATGTTGATGTAGAGGTATTTAGTAATCTATTTAGTTTTACACTTAGTTTTATAACAAATAATTGTAGTTATAATACCATCTTAGAGTTAGATAAGAAAATAGAAGAAATAAAACCAGCACATTTAGAACATAAATTTGAAATGATTTTATATAATCAAAATGGACTTTATACAGGAGCAATGTCTAGTACAGGAGAAACAGTTACAATCTACCCTTATACTCCTAAAAATATAGAATGTTTTGGAGAAATAATACTAGCTAGTGGAAACAATAAAAGTGCTGAAAGGGTAACATTATACCCTAAACAGGAGGTGATATAATTGGCACAAGCACAATATTATACATTACTTACAGAAATAGGTAAGGCGGCTATAGCAAATGCTACAGTACTCGGGACTAGAGTTGATTTTGCAAAAATAAAAGCTGGGGATGGTGGTGGAAGTGCATATATTCCAACGGAAACTCAGACAGTACTTAAAAATGTGGTGTGGGAAAGCACATTAGAACATGTTCAAGCAGACGAAAAAAATCCTAATTGGGTAGTTATCCAAAAAACTATAACTGGAGATACTGGAAGCTTTACAATTAGAGAGGTAGGGGTATTTGACTCTAAAGACCAACTTTTGGCAGTATCTAGTTATCCCGAAACTTATAAACCTGCTCCGGATTCTGGAACAGTAAAAGAAATATTAATTAAAATTATATTAGCTGTGTCTAATACAGCAAGTATAAACTTAAAAATAGACCCAACGGTTGTGCTGGCAACTTTAAAAGATATACAAGAGTTAGACACTAAAATAGATACAACTAAAACAGAGTTAACAAGTAATATAGAAACTGCTAAGACAGATTTAAATGGAAAAATAGGAGATACAACACTACTTGAAACAACAGATAAAACAAATATAGTTAGTGCAATAAATGAGGTAAAGACTAGTGTAGATAGTATAGAAACAA
>NZ_JACVWI010000013.1:0-13030 GCF_020658455.1 Clostridioides sp. ES-S-0005-03
CTTTAAATAAAATAAATTGGAGGATATTTATTATGAAAAAATTAAAATCGAAAGCAATAATATCAATACTATCGCTATTATTGATATTAAGTTACACAATGCCGACTTATGCAAGTACATATTCTTTTGAACAAAATAAGAAAGAGTTAAATGAAGTACTTGAAGAAGTTTATAAAGAAAGAAGCTTAGGAACAGTTTCTAAAGAAAAAATAGATAAATTAGAAGAAATTCTTAGCAGGTTTAATGTATCTCCTGATGAAATAAATGCTACAGGAGAAATGCAAACATTTGGATTTAACCAGTGGACAGACTTAGGAAAAGGTTGGAAAATGACAGTACATAGACCTCATGGAAGTGATGCAACTAAATACCATACACACGTTAAAAAAGGAGGAGTAGAAGCTAAAGAAGCACTTGATGGAACTTCAACTCATGGAAAAGGAAATACTATGAATAACAAAGGTGTTCCTAAAGATATTCAAAACAAAGTAAGAAATCATAAAGATGTTAAGAAAGCTAGAGATGAAGAAGCAAAAGCTAAACAAGCTAAGCGCAAAATGAATTCACAAGGATTAAAATTAAAAATTCGTAATGATTTAATTATCGCAATAAGTATATTTGTTTCAATTGTTGGAGTAACTTTATTTGCACTTACAGAATATGCTTCATGGTTAGCTGTATTATTAATATTATAAAAGGAGATATAGTTAATGGAAAAACCAAATATATATTTAGTTGGAGAATTTAGAATGAAAGACTTCGAAATTTTCAAGCTTATGCAAACAGAGGATTGTTTAAATGAATCATTAGGCTTTTATGTAATCGAAGATTGCAAAAGAAAGGCAGAACTAAAAGATTATCCATACTTAATTGATGTTTATAAAGATAATCCTAATGAATTTGATGCTGGGATAAATTTAATCAAAGTTCATTTTATCTCAGAAAAAGATTTTGATATTGAAGAAAAAGAAGTACTCGAACACGTTGGAGTAAGCTTAGTAGAATTTAAAAATAATACTAGTACTTTATTCTATATACATAAAAACAAAGACATCAAAAGATTTTTAAACATGTATGATGAAAATCCATTTAAATTATATAATGAATTGTTACAAGTTACAGAATTAAAGCCTAATGTCTTAAATTTTAAAATTAACTCTTTAAGTAATCTATATCAAGAGTAAATATAAATTTAAATAATTACAGAAGGAAATGATTAAAAATGGAAGATAAAAATATGTATTTAAAAGTTAATTTAATATTAATAGTATTAGGTTTTATAATATTACTTTTTAATAATGACTTAGCATTATCATTGAAAGTAAGATACTTAGCTGATAAAGGCTTTGGAGACATAATTGAAAATCAAATATTTAAAAACTATTCTTATATGTTTTTAATAATAGGCGGAATATTATTTTCCAAGGGAGTTCATAATTTAACTAAACCTGATATAATCAAATTAATTTTAAATAAAAAATAATAATACATCAAACATGTGTAATATCTGCCAGTGTTTCTGATAGATAAAGAAATATAAAAAGACATAATGATTATTATGTCTTTTTTAAATTAATTGATTCCCCAAAGAATCAAAAAAATTAATAGTTATTGATAAGTGATTTTTCTTCTTTAATAAATCATCTTTAAATATAAACTTCATTTTTAGACATTCTAAGAAAGAATTTCAATTACTTTTTTACATTTCTATTTCCTAAAAAAGATTCCTTTAAAACAATATATATAACTATGTCAAAATAATTAAAAATATAAAATTAAATAAATCAACGCACTTGACTAAACTGCCTAGATAGAGGCTAAAATTGGACATAGTTACCCTACAAACAAGTGTAGGATAACTTTCCTTGCCCAGTATATCGGCATTTTATAGGACTAGTACAGTTATAACATCTATTCTTTTGCAACTTAATGCTCTCTATCGTTTCCCCCAATAGTAAGATATATAGATGCTCCACAAAGAAACTCCCCCCTCGCTTTTATTTATTGTAGTATCGAGTCACTACTTTCTGCCCGTCCATATAGTACTAGATATATGTATATGCAGTTGGCTATCCCAAACGTTTTGTCGGCTACCCCTGTGCTTTGTCAAGCCTACGGTTTGCACTTGGTCAAACGTCCTTCCACTATAAAACCATTTAAAAAAAGCCTTGTCCAACTATCTTGAACAAAGCTTGTAATTTCTATCTTTTATCGTTATCATCTTGATTTTTTTTCTTTCATCTCTTATAATTTATGTATATCTAAGAAGATAACAGCTATATTTTATATACTCTATGTTCTGTCAAAACATTTAGTATTTTAAACTATAGTTAAAAGATTACTGTTACTTAACTATGTCGGTAGTTGGTATTAACTCGTTAGAAGGTCTGTCAAACCTAATACGAGCAGTAGTCTTTTTTTGTATTCAATTTTTTAATATAAATTAATTATAATTCTACTTATTAAATTTTACTAGCAAAATTTTCCGTATTTATATATTTTTTTTAATATTTTTATTTTCTATACCTCTCAATAAATTCCTTTAATGCTTGTCCCATTAAGTCATGCTTATCATAGGGTTTATTTTCTTCAACTAAAATATTAAATTCATCCCATATTTTTTCATTAATTCTAATAGTAGTTCTTTTAATTGGCGCTTCAGGTAAATCTATATTTATTCCTTCTCTTAATTCAATAACTTCTGAATTTGATTTACCAGTTTTATTGATTTTAAACCACTCTATCATTTCTTTTAAAGTTTCTGATTCTTGTGATATATAGAGCATATTTTCTTTTAATTTTGGAGTTGATATTACACCTGTATTACTTATATCATCTTGATTACCAATTGAAGATTTTTCTTTATTTTCAACTGTATTACTTCGGGGATTACATGTATATTCTAAAAGTACGAATTTATTTTCCTTTCTTCTGTATCCCTTGCTATTTAAATATTTTCTTATCGTACTTTCATTAATCTCTAATTTATCTGAAACCTTTTTAAGACTTTTATATTCAATCAATTTTTCATTTACATACCCTACAATGTCACTAATATCGCATTTTTTTAAATCATTCCAATTCATAATATTTCACCTCTTAAATATATCTGAATACATATGTATTACAGTTATATTCTTATTCTATCTATGAACATCCTTTAAATCAAATAATTTATTATCTAGTAATTTAATTGGACTCTCTAATTTTTTAACATCATATCTAGTCGGAATGATTGCAGGAGCTATATTTAACAACTCTAACATCTTAAAATATTTCTTCAATTCTTCTTTAGAATACTTTTTCTTTTTTGCATATCTCAATTCTAAGTATTGTAGTAACTTCTTCTTACTATTTCTTTTTAATTTGTTTGTTTTGGTAATTATATCTTTAGCTTCATAGTAGTTATAAAAGTCTAGTCTAGTATTACATATAAACCTTTTGTACTTTGTTAGAACTATATCTCTACATAAGTATATATCCTCAAAGTAGGCTTTAAATGTACGACTATACTTTCTTATTTCATAGTTTGCACATTTTATCTCAAGTCTTAAAACATTCTTTGCTAGTTCTAAATCATTGTCTGTTATATTTATCTTATTACCCTGTAATTCCTCAGCTTTCTTTTTCAGATTACAAAGTTGATTATACTTATTATAAAAGTTTATAGCATAAGTCTTATTTATATTATTATCATAGTTGTACTTGGATTTTAAATATACACTTGTATTGGTAGGTAAGTTATTTTCATGCGTATAACTTATATATCTATTGTCTTGTCTATCCTCAACTATTTTATTAAACAATTCTATATATAAACTTGCATTTACATTAAATATATTAAAATTAATTTCTACAGTAGCAACATTAAAATCTAGTATATCTATATCGCAATTAAACAGCTCTCTAAGCTTACTGTTAACCTTGTACCTTATTTCTTCCTTTTGTATATAGACATCATCTAAATTATAAACGTGATTTGCATTTCTAAGTAACATTATTAATCTACCTTGTACAATCAGCTTCTTTGATTTTACAACATATAAAAACTTAACTCCATTCATCATATACATGTATAAAGATATATTTTCTATTACCTCACCAGTTAATATATCTATTTCTTTTTCATAATATTTTTTTAACTTTAAACTGAATTTGTTACTGTCTAACTCTATATTTTTATATAAGTTAACTCTGTCTATCATCCCCATACCCCTCTTAGCGAAATTGAATTCAAATAAATAATTAGCACTATATTTATAGGCTAAAACATGATTACAAAATTAAAAAATTAAAGTTATAACACCCTTATTAAGGGGTATCAAACTTACAGTCTTTCAATACTTTTTTATGATGTGGAAATGAAAGGACTACACTGAAAGAAAATTTTTCCTCAACCTTCATCTCCTGCATACACCCCCCTACTCTTAAACCTTGTTTATTAAGCTATTAAACATACTATCTAAAATATAATTTACATACAAATAACTCTATAAATACAGAACATTTGTACGTATTACTATAGCTATTTTTACATGCAGACGAAAATTTTTTTTTCATGGAAATAGATGCCTTTTTTTATGATAATTCATATCAGTTAATAATTATTTTTATAAATTTTAGTGACCTTTTTTACAAAACGACAATTCTTCATATAAAACCTGTACAAACTAGTAATTCCAATACTTACAAGACTTTTTTATATGTCGGTAATATACGGCATAAAAATAAGTATTTTATGCCATTTTTGTATAGATTATAGTAATTTCAATATATACACTTATTTTATCAACTCTTATTTTTGTTGATTTGTCAGTTACATGTCAGTAAGTATTAATTTTTTGTATCTTTTAAGTTGATTTACTCTTATATTCGAATATATAATTCAATTAAAAAAATTAAGAAATTTGATAAAAATACTCTACGCACGTAAAACTTTTCAAGTGATACACTTCTTTTAATTTACTCTACACATGTAAATCATTCATCAAAAAACAATTGACTGTCTTACTCTATTTTAATAGAATAAAGTTACATTTATTAATTTTTTTAACATTAGGATGGAGGAACATATTATGATAGAAAAAATACCACGTGCTGAACTTAAAGTAATGATGCTATTTTGGGATACTGACAAGGTATTGACATCAAGAGATATTGTAAATATAATGAGTGAAGAATGGAAACAAACGACAACACTTACACTATTATCTAGGCTTTCTAAAAGAGGGTTTTTAGAGCCTACAAAAAAACCTGCATACACTACTTATAAAATTTTGATTAATAAAAAGAGCTACTTAGAGTTTGCAACATCTGATTTTATAAAGAATGTACATAATGATTCTATTGTAAGTTTAGTTGATTCAGTTAATAAAGAAAAGATAGGAAAAGATGAATTGGCGTCTTTGAGAGCTTTTATTAAAAAACTTAAGAAATAATAGGTACTATATATGTGTAATTTAATTCTAAAAGATATTTTAAGAACCAGTATCACAAGTAGTCTAGTTATTTGTTTTCTGCTACTTTTAAGGACAACTATATTCAGAATTTTCAATAAGAGTTTTAATTATTATATTTGGCTAATTGTAATAGTTAGATTACTTTTTCCATTCTCTTATTTTACTTATACTATTTCTGATTCTAAATTTCAATACAAACCTATTTTAAATGAAGTTGATTATTCAAATACAGTATTAATAATATATCTAACAATTGTTATTTTACTTGCAACTTATAGGTTTATAAAATATTTAAAGTTTAAGAGTTTGGTTATTGACTTATCATATGACATTGAAAATCTTGAAATAAACAATCTTTATAATAATTTATTAAAAGAATTAAATATAGAAAAGCACATTAAACTAAAATATACTTATGAAATCAATACACCTTCATTTTTTGGATTATTTGATAATTATATACTTTTACCACCATATAATTACAATTTAAATGAACTATATTGGATTCTAAAACATGAATTAATTCATTACAAAAGTAAAGATTTGTACATTAGATATTTGGTTTTATTTTTAAAGTGTGTTTATTTCTTTAATCCTTTTATTTATCTACTTGATAGAATTATATATCATAACTGTGAATTACATTGTGATGAAGTTGTATTAAAAGGTTGTTCCCTTGAAAATATAAAAAGTTATGCTAACACAATTTTAGATTCAATTGAAAGAAGTTCAAGAGATTCAAATAGCTACACTACTGGATTACACAGAAAATCAAATTTTGAAAAAAGAGTTTATAATATGTTTAAAAATAATGGTAAGAGTGGTATTTTAATAGCATTGATTTTATGCTTATTGTCATCATTTACATATTTTAAATTTGATTCAATTATATCAAAGCCAATTAATCACTCCTTAGATGCACCATTGCCAGTTAATACAGGCAAAGAAAAATCTTTTACTATAACAATAGATTAAATATTTGCTAGTATTAAAATATATTCAAAATTATAGGGAGGAATTATGTTAAAAAAATTAAAAAAAATATTGCTAATTACTTGTTGTTTCCTTATGATGGGTAGCACAGTTTTTGCAGAAACACAAAATAGTGAAGGAAAAAGCTTTACTATATCTGGTTATACATTTATGTATGAAAATGCACCACAAGAAATAAAAGATAAATATGAGGAAAATTGTTTGGATATAGGCGTAGAGCCACAACCTAATGATGAAATTTTTATTACACCTAGTGAATTAAAAACTTATAGCAACATAGACTTGTATTCAGCTAGAGCAAGTTCATTTACAGTAACTTATCATTATTCATATTATAAGGTTACTGGAGATAAAAACTATACTGTTAACACTTCTACGATTGTAAAATACGGAAATTCAGGAAATCCTGTTCATTTAGTACAATTGTTATTAAAAAAAGTTGGATATTCTTTAGAAGCAGACAGTCAATTTGGAAGCACTACACTTAGTAAAGTTAAAAGCTTTCAAAGCAGTTATGGCTTAACTGCTGATGGAATTGTTGGTAGTGCAACATGGCAAAAATTTGCCTCTGCTACAAACCTTGATTAGAATTTTTATATATGGCTATGTTTTAAAACAATGTTGATAATAAGACTATTTTAACAGCAAAAAAGTAGGGTCATGCTGATATGTCCTACTTTTTTTCGTATAATATTAAAATTATGAATCTTATATTTTAATAAGGAAAACTCCATTTTTATTTATTGAGCAATCCCTTATTAAGTTAACCTTGTTTATAATAATGAAATTTAAATAGAATAGATATACAAAATAATATATGTTTTTAAACATTAGTTACTTTATTTTTTATCTTTCATATAAGAAACCAATGCGGTTATAAATGATACTGCAAATATTAGAAATAATCCTATATTTAAAGCATTAAACGAACTTTTACCATTAGTTGCAAATACATAAAAAGATATTAAAATTGCTATTCCACTTAATATCAATTTTAATTTACTTGAAATCATATATCCCACTCCCTTTTATTTGTATTTAATTCATGTCTCAATTATAGTCTAACTCACTAAAAAAAATACACTATGTATATCTAATATAACTATAAAAAATACTATCCATTACATAGCAATTGTGTCCTATTTTCATTATAGCATTATTTCAAATTAAGAACTCCAGAGTTTATGTAATTGGTAATATATTGGTAAAATATGCTATAATAAAAACAAGACGCAATTGTTATATATTACGAAGTAAAAGAGTATCAATATAGGATGCTCTTTTTTAGTATTAAATTATATAATTTATTTAAAATATAGTCATAACTCAATAAAATAGTTGTATTTTTTTAAGAAGCTTAATATAATATAAATATAGATATTTAACTAATTAGTTAAATATCTATAAAAAGATTGAAAGGAGTTATTATATGAGTAAGGCATTTAAAGCTTTAAGTGATAAAACAAGAAGAGAAATATTAAAGTTGCTTAACAATAGAGATATGAGTGCTGGTGAAATAGCCGAACATTTTGATATGTCAAAACCGTCAATATCAAAGCATTTAGATATTTTAAGGGAAGCAGAACTTGTGAGCTCTGAGAAGAAAGGTCAATTTATAATTTATTCTATTAATACTTCTGTAATTCAAGAAGTTCTTGGTAACTTCTTGGAAATATTCAAAAAATAAAGAGAGGAAAATATTATGAAAAAAAATGATTTAACAAGAATTATATTATTAATTACATCACTCTTAATGCTTGTAATAGGATTTGTGATGTCAAAAGCAAATATAGAGATATTAATATTAGGTATTTTAGCTATTATCTCTTTAGTAGTATTAGATAGACAAGCAAGTGATATAGTAAAGCTATCGAAAAATAATCCTAAAGTTAAAACTTTTAGATTTTTAAATATGTTTACATTACTTATCGTTGTACTTTGTTTTATACTTGCTTCATCATCATCTGATAATCAAATATCTATTACAGAAGATAACAAAATATTAATTATTGGTTTAATGTCAGCTTTTATGATGATTTTCGGAAATGCATCACCTAAGATACCTTTTAATAGGTATTTGGGATTAAGATTACCTTGGACGATAAGAGATGAAGAAACTTGGAAAATTGCACATAGATTGGTAGGGTATTTATCTTTTCCGATTGCAATAGTAATGTTTATTATGTCATTTTTCTTTGATGGAAATATAGTAGGTATTGTTGGAATTTTAACTTGGGTTATAATACCAAGCATACACTCTTATATATTTTATTATAAGAGATTAAAAGGTTTGAATTAATAAACCGATATTCTAAATAAATTTTAAACTATATATTATAGTTACTGAACAATTTTAATATAATGTGAACAAAAAGTAGAGGTATGTCAGTCGATATCCCCCTACTTTTTTTGTTATTCAAAATGATTCTAATATCAACACTGTATTAAAACATAGCCTTATATATAAATAGTTCAACAAAAGACATGATAAGTTTATTATCATGTCTTTTTATAATTCGTAGCCTAATTTTTTATAATAAAACTTTATAAAATTGAGTATGATAAAGCGAGTATTTTAATTAAATATTTTTCCAGTTAAGAATATATATTTAAGGTTCTGTGCGACTCTCGAGTATGATTATATAAATATAAACTTAGTGTTAAAGTTATTGTTTTCTCAGTAGTTTAGTATTATTATATAGTAAATAGTTTAGTTCATTTAGGATATAATATATTAAACAATAATGTCTTCTTAGACTATTTTTTTAAACGCTAGCGTCTATTTTGTGATATAATAAAAGCAAGGAAATAATGAGTTACTTTATACAAGAGTAGCTATTTCCATCAAAATTGATTTAAAGAACTATTTTTTTAAACCACTCTTATTGGCGTTTGAGTGGTTTTTTATTTTATCATACATGAAAGCTGATATAACACCAGCTAGTATACTCAATAAAAAATTTATCACCATACTGTTCCACCTCCTTCCGTTATGGAATTTGGCGTTTAAATATGGAAATAGCCACTCTTACACTTTTCAACCATTATTTTCCTTGCATTAATATTATAGCACATATCGCAACAATTAAAATCAATGTTTTAATCACATTAAGGACAAGTCTACAATCATCATATAACGCGTTTAATTGCCTGTTAAATAAGTTTTTATTCTTTTGTAAGGTAATTATCCTTATCTGTTTAGAATTGATTTTAGGAGCCAATTTTTTGGTTTTAAGTTTTTACTTTTAAGTTAAATTTTTTCTTAATTTATTGATTTTTAATTACGACAATTTTAAATTTTGTCATTTATCTATATAGTATATCCCTATTAATAGTAATAAACCTATAAATAGTATTTAATAGTATTTAATAATAGTATTTAGACCTAGCTGAAATTATTGTAAATACTACCTTTTGATAATTTAAATGCGACACTTTGATAATTTAAATGCGACACTTTGATAATCTAATACGACACTTTGATAATCTAATACGACACTTTGATAATTAAATGCGATATAATTTATAATTGACGTATTATTAATAATTAAGCTATAATTATCAAAAATAGATACTTTAGGAGAACTAATTTATGAGAAACATTAAAGAGCAAAAAACTAATGTTTTAATGAAGTCTAATAAGTTTATAATGGCAAAATATGATTTACAAACTATAGAAAATAGATTATTTGTTAGATTATTATATGAATTTCAAAAAAATAAAAATTTAGAAATAACAATATCTATTGAAGAAATTAAGGAACTTATGAAAAGTCCTAATTATACAACATCCCAAGCTATAAGTAAAATATTTACTAAATTGAGAACAGGAACTATTTATATTAGGAGTGGTAAAAATTGGGGAGAATGTAGTTTTATATATTATTGGCTATATAACGAAGATGAAAGAACTTTTACTGTAAGGACATCTAATGAATTACTGGATTTAATAGAAAACTATATCCAAGTTGGTTATACTCCAATAAACCTACAAATATTTTTTAGTTTAAGGAATTCATATGCTCAACGTTTTTATGATTTGCTTAGATTATGGACAATGACAAAAGGTGCAATTACATACAAAATAGATGTTTTAAAAGAATTGTTAATGCTAGAAAATAAATATGATAAATATAACGATTTTAAAAGACGAGTCATTATTCCAGCAATAGAGGAACTCATTTCAACAAATTATTTTAATATTGAATTTATTGAAAATAAGAAGGGTAGAAAAGTAGAGTCAATAACTTTTCTTGTAAAAGATTTTGATGATAGGAAGTATTTTTCTAAAAGAGAGAATATAGTTTCTTCAGATACTAAACAAAATAAAACTAATAAAAAAATTAGTGAGATGCCTAGACAGAAAACTAAATTTCATAATTTCAATGAAACATTTACTAAGTATACTACTGATGAATTAGATGACATAATTGCTAAAAGTCAAAAGGAAAAGTTTAAATGATTTTATTTTTGAATTGCCAAAAACAATAAGAAGTTTATGCCCCAAAACATAAATAAAACTAAGCAAAGCCTAATAAATTTATGGGGGCATAAAAATCTAATAGTAACATTTTTAAACCACAAAAAAATTCTTAAATTTTTAATATTTTTGAGATGTACTTATTAGTGTTTTAGATTCATTTCCGGCTGTAATGATTGCAACACCTCTATATGTATGACCCTTTGTAGCAGAGTATGAATTTGTAACAGAACAAGTTTTGCCTCCAGTTTTCTTTGCAGATGTCTTTAAATCTACCCAACGCCCAGATTTTAATTCTTGTAATTTTGTTATAACAGATGTCTTAGTTACTCCAGATTTTCCAACAACAGAAGCACTTATATTAATCTTTCCATTAGAGAATGATATATTGCATCTTCCATTTAATATATTCACTGAAAAGGGTATTACCTCTTCTTGCACATCTTCCATAAAAATAATATCAGATGAATTAAATTCGTCAGCAAAACTAACAACATTTACTGAAATCATCATAATTAACACACATACAAATATTGATATTACGTTTTTTATTTTCATTAAAAAACCTCCTTGTAAAATTTTATATATTCAACATAACAAACAAAGGACGTTTTTTTAGACAAATTTTTACTCAATATTTTTTGCAACTTTAATAAACTCTGATTTATCTTTTCTAGTTATTTTTTTTGTAGGTAATTCTTTAGATAACATATAGATATTATTTTTATCATGCCATAATAATTGCTGAGTATTTTCTTTTTCAACATACTGTGCATAATGATTATTAAATTTTATATTTTCAACAAACGCATCCTCTGTGTCTAATACTACAACATCTCTAGAGTATGGCATCATTTGATAAATTATGTAATTATCTGATTTATCTTTGTATGATATTGATAGATAATTTTTTTCTTCAATTCTTTCAACTTCTTTATATCCAGTAGAAATATACTTAGGTTCTATATATTTGAATGATACATTTGATTTATGAGGGTTTATAAAATTATAATCTGTAAATTCTTTGTATACCTTCTTCATTATTCTCATTAAGCTTTCAGGAAAAGCTTCTGTTTTTATAGTAGTTATAGTGACTATACTTGATAAAATTATTATAAAAATAATAGCAATTCTTTTAAAATTTTTATAATAGTTCTTTTTTACTTTTTTTTCATTTTCTTTTATAAGTTTATCCATTTTGCTTTCAAATTCTATAGAAAAGTCATGGTCAATATCTTCATCACAAGGTAATTCATACAACATTTTTTCTTCTATTTTTGGAAGCTGTTCATATAATAATTTTTCTATATCTAATTTATCTTCATTCATTTGACAACGCCTCCATTTCAATTAAAATTTTTTTTAATTTTTCTAATGCTCTTTTATTTTTCTTATACAAATTAACCTCTTTTATATTCAATATCTTAGAAATCTCTTTAGTAGAAAAACCATGGCTATACTTTAATAGGATTACTTGCAAATCTGTTTCAGATAGTTTCTTTAAAGCATCTCCTAAGTGGCTGTAATTGCCTAATTTTTCAATCGATAAATCTAAAGAATTAAATTTATAACTCTCATCATTAATATCATTTATTTCCTCTCTCTTTCTCTTATTATATATATTTATTGAAATTCTCTTTACTATAATAACAACGAATCCTTTAGTTTTTGGACTGTTTACATCATTTATTTTATCGAGATTATCAATTATTTTTAGAAATGCATTGTGAACAGCATCTTCTGATAATGCTTCATCTTTCAAAATTTGATTAGCAACATAAAACATTAGTTTCTTGTATTTAATATATATATCTTCAAATTTATTCCTTTCTTCTTCTGAATTTATAATAGTCAAATATAACAACATAAGTTAATCTCCCTCACAACATATATTCTTTATAAATAAAATTATATAGAATTTAAAGAATTGTAGATATATATGTCTAAAAATAATTTTTATATTTGTTATATCTTTAAATAAAATAAATTGGAGGATATTTATTATGAAAAAATTAAAATCGAAAGCAATAATATCAATACTATCGCTATTATTGATATTAAGTTACACAATGCCGACTTATGCAAGTACATATTCTTT
>NZ_JACVWI010000014.1:0-9441 GCF_020658455.1 Clostridioides sp. ES-S-0005-03
ATCAAACTCTCAAATAAAAGTTTATCAGGCTCAGATACTATTGTTATCTAAATATCTGGCTTTATGGTTTGTTTCTTGTTTTTATAAATTAACCTACTGTTTAATTTTCAAAGTTCATTTTTCATGTCTGCCCTTTTCTTAAGGACAAGTAATACTATATCAGCTTTATTTGTCTAAGTCAATATAATTTTTTATTTTTTTTTAGATTTTTAATTTTTCTATGTTTTATCAGCTTAACTCTCAGAAATTAATAATAAACAAAAGTCTCTATTTCATAGGACTAATATATATTTTATGCCCAATTTTCCTTTTTATTCTATATTTAAATTTTTTATTTGTAGCAATACACATTTTTTTAAAATTAATTTACATTTCTTTCACTTGTAATTTTTGTAATCTTGTATTAGATTATTATTAAAAAATGATTTATCAATAATTTGATTGAGAACGACATTTTTACACATCAAAATATTATATAAATACTATGCTACATTTTAGGAGGATTTTATTATGAGCAAGAAAGTATTAATCATGTCTGCTTCTACAGGTGGTGGACATAATAGAGCGGCTCTAGCTATTAAAGAAGAACTTACATCCAAAACAATTGATGGAGAGCCAGTTGAGTGCGAAATAATAGACAGTTTGAAATTAGTCAATAACATAATGGATAAAATAATTTCAAGAGGATATGAAAAATCCGCCATATATACACCCAAAGCATATGGAAGTGTATATAGATTATCTGAAACAAACCTTTTATCGAAAAATGAATTTAAAGATAATCTAATCATTACATTTATGGCAAAAAAATTTAAAAAACTCATTAAAAACACTAAGCCAGATTTAATTATAGGTACACATCCTTTTCCAATGATTGCTCTAAGTACATTGAAAAAAAATTTTAACTTACATAATAATGAAATAAATGCTTCTACTGATCATTTTTATAAGCATCATACAAGTACTATTAATGTTCCTCCACTTATTTCTGTACTAACTGATTATACTACTCATTCCACATGGATACAAAATGAGATTGACTACTATATTGTTGGTCATGAGTATGTAAAGGAATTATTAGTATTTGATGGAGTCGAGCCTAGCAAAATTAGAACATTTGGAATCCCTGTTGAAAAATCATTCCATTCTCATAGAGATAAAAAAATTGTTCTTTCTGAACTAAATTTATCTCCTGATAAATTAACTGTTTTACTTATGGGTGGCAGTTTTGGAGCTGGGAATATAAAAGAAACTCTTGATGAGTTATTAGATACAGATAGAGATTTTCAGATACTTGTAATAACTGGTAGAAATGAAAGTTTAAAAGAGAAAATTGAAAAAAAACTTGTATCTCGTTATCATGACAAAAATGTATGTGTACTTGGATACACTAATAAAATGAATGATATTTTAGCTTCTATCGATGTTTTAGTCAGTAAGCCTGGTGGACTTACTACAACTGAAGCACTATTAAAAGATGTACCCATGATAGTTCCATATTATATCCCTGGACAAGAAGAAGAAAATCTTGATTTCTTATCCAATTGTGGTGCAGCACTTAGAACTACAAAGAAATATAATTTATCAATATTATTAAAAGTTTTAATAGATGACTCTAGTAGGCTAGAAATGTTAAAGAAAAATATAAAATCTATAAGAAAGTCAAATTCAGCCCAAAACATAGCTAATTTAGTATTAAGTATAATTTCTGATTAATAAAATAAATAAAATCCCTATAGTATACCTATTAGGGATTTTTTATCTTCTAATTATTTAATTGCTAGATTGGTTCATAAAAATCTTCTTCATAATCATACTGATAGTTTTTATAGTTATTTCTGAATTCAGTATTTTTATTTTTTGGAGTTTTCTTAGTTTTTTTCTTGTTAGAAAAACTGATCTCCTCAAAATCATCATATTTAGGCTTGTCTTTTGATTTCATTTTTTTAATTCTTTTTTCTTTCATTGCATTATGTTCTTCTAAGTTCATAATTGGTTTCATGTTGCACCCCTATCAAAATTTTTAAATGATTTATACAACAAATTATACAATACAGAAGAGATTTATTCAATAAATCTAAATCAAAATTAATCTGAATTTAACTCCAAAAAATTACAAAAATCGAGGTAGTAACCTCGATTTTTATATTTCTCTTCTGCCTTCCAATGCTTTCGATATTGTAACTTCATCTGCATATTCTAAATCGCCTCCAACAGGAAGACCATGAGCTATCCTAGTAACTTTGATTCCCATTGGCTTTACTAATCTTGCAATATACATAGCTGTAGCTTCTCCTTCAATAGTAGGATTTGTAGCCATTATTATTTCTCTTACATCTTGATTACCAAGCCTTTGTATAAGCTCTTTTATTTTTAGCATATCTGGTCCAATACCATCCATTGGAGAAATAACCCCATTTAATACATGATATTGCCCTTTAAACTCTCTTATTCTCTCCATAGCTGCAACATCTCTCGGATCTTCTACCACACATATAGTACTAGAATCCCTATTCTTATTTGAGCACATACTACATGGGTCTGTATCTGTTATATTGCAACAAATTGAACAATACTTTATCTCTCTTTTTGCGTCTATAATTGCCTTAGATAAAGCCTCCACATCATTAGTATTCATATTAATAATATGAAAAGCCAACCTTTGAGCAGTCTTTCTTCCAACTCCTGGAAGCTTTGAAAATTCTTCTATTAGTCTCGTTATCGGACCTGTATAAACTTGCATAAATATCACCTACTAGAATAACCCTGGTATATTCATACCTCCAGTTACCTTACTCATTTGATTTGCTTGTATATCATCAATATTTCTCAATGCTTGATTTACTGCACTTAAAACTAAATCCTGTAACATTTCTATATCGTCTGGATCAACAACTTCTGGTTTAATAGTTATATCTAAAACTTCTTTTTTACCATTAACTTTTACAGTAACTGCTCCTCCACCAACTGAAGCTTCTACTTCTTTATTTTCTAACTCTTGTTGAGCTTTTTGCATGTTTTCTTGCATCTTTTGAGCCTGTTTTAATAAATTATTCATATTTCCACCACCAGGCATCATTCCGCCTCCAAAACCTTTTTTAGCCATAAACACTATTCCTCCTAAACTTATTTTCATTTTATTATTATATCATAATAGTATTTTATTATTTACTTTCATTTTCATCAATACTATCTTTTATTTCTAGTATCTCTTCGTTTACTATGTTCTTTAGTATCTCTTCACCAATGTCTTTTTTTTCTTTAACTTCAAGATTTATATCTTTGACTTCTGATGACAATACTATTTTTACACTAAAGCTTCTATTTAAAACTTCTCTTATAGTCTTCTCTAGATAATTTATTGTATCTGGGGAGCTTAATCTAGTTTTTGCAAAATCAAATTTATCATCAAATATTACATATAACATGTTAGAATATACATTAAAACTTTTTACCTCACTTAAAAGAGCGTATATTGGCATTTTTTTATCTTTTTTAATTTGTTTAAGTATATTTTTCCATGATGATTCTATAAGTAGAACATCTTCATTTTTTACCTCTTCATAAACTATACTTTCTTTTTTTGAATCTATTTCTCTATTATCCTCATATTCCTTTTCTTTACCACTATCATTATTTGTAATTTTAAAGCTACCCATTTCAATCATTTTTTCCAAATTCTCAACCCTTTTAATAAGAGCTTCTTTACTTTCATCAAACATTGGCTGAGCAATCTTCATTATAGTTATTTCTACTAAGATTCTTGGATTTGAAGATGATTTTATATCATCTTGAGTTGTTGACAGTATATTTAAAATTCTTATTAAATCATTCATATCTATGTCCTCAGATTGAGATTTAAGTTGCTCTATAGTTTCTTCTGGTAATGAGATTATTTCATCTAATTCTGATGATACTTTGCAAACCATTAAATTTCTAAAATGGTCTATTAAATCATTTATAAGGTTTCTTATATCTTTACCCCATAAAACAAATTCATTTAATATTTCAAGAGATTTTTTAGTATCTTGTGCTACAATACATTGAGACAACTCAAATAATTGTTCTATATTCACGCTTCCCATCAACTCAACAACATCTTTATAGTCTACTGTATTTTCTCCAAATGATATACACTGATCTAATATGCTAAGAGCATCTCTAAGTGCTCCTTGAGAGTTTCTAGATATCAGATTAAGAGCTTTTTCATCTATGTCAATTCCTTCATCTTCACAAATTTTTTTCATCCTAAGAGTCATATCTTTAACAGTAACTCTTTTAAAATCGTATCTTTGGCAACGTGATAAAATAGTTGCAGGTATCTTATGAGGTTCCGTAGTAGCTAATATAAAGATTACATATGAGGGAGGTTCTTCTAATGTCTTTAACAATGCATTAAAAGCTCCTTGAGACAACATATGAACCTCATCTATTATATATACTTTATATTTAGCATTAGCTGGAGAATATTTTACACTTTCTCTAAGCTCTCTTATATCATCTACACTATTATTTGATGCTGCATCTATTTCTACAACATCCATTGTATTATCTTTTAATATTGATTCACATATTTCACACTCATTACAAGGTTCTTCATTCAATTTATTTAAACAATTTACTGCTCTTGAAAAAATTTTTGCAGTAGATGTCTTTCCAGTACCTCTTGTACCACAAAACAAATAGGCATGTCCTATATTATCATTGTATATTTGATTTTTTAAAGTCTTAATAATATGTTCTTGACCAACAACATCATCAAATCTTTGTGGCCTATATGCTCTATATAATGCTTTATGCATCTTTTTACCTCTCTTTAGTAAAATTAATAAAAAAATCCCTCATTATCTAAGGGATTAGTCTTTTATATATTAAATGCTGTACACCATCTATCGACTTAATTCCATAGGCGTTACCAAAACAGTTAGCTCAACTTAGGCACCCCCGCGGCACACAAAAGTGATCACTTACCGCTGCTTCCTTCCGGATCTGACGGGGTTCATGAGCTTTCATTGCGCAGGACCTAAGCATCAACACCACTTATTCAGGGCGGCCCTACAAAAAATAAGCCTTTAGATGGAATTCAATCCTGCTATAGCGGATTGCAGGTTACAGGGCACCGCTACCTCCCCATCTAGTACAGCAAAATTACAACCATATTTAATTACTTTTATTTATTGTTTCTGGCGGAGAGAGTGGGATTTGAACCCACGATACAGTTTTACCCATATACTCGCTTTCCAGGCGAGCGCCTTCGACCACTCGACCACCTCTCCTTAATCTCTTTTTCTTAATGCCTTAAAAAATTCTTGCAATATGATCGAGCATTCTTCTTGCAAAACATCAAAAGCCACTTTTACATTATTATTATCAAAATAATCTAATTTAAACTCATGCTGTTTCTCTATATATGAATTTTTTATATGTCTTGTCCCTATTATAAGCTTTTTTATTCTAGAATTAACTATTGCACCACTACACATTATACAAGGCTCTAGTGTAACATACAAATCACAATCTGTCAATCTCCATCCACCTAATTTTTCTGATGCTTGCTTTATCGCTAAAATTTCTGCATGCGCTGTAGAATCTTTCAATGTTTCTGTAAGGTTATGAGCCCTTGCTATTATCTGATTATCTTTAACTATAACAGCACCTATTGGTGTTTCTCTCTTATTATATGCTTTATATGCTTCTTTTAATGCTTCTTTCATATAAAATGAACTTTCCATAATTCCTCCCAAAACTTATAACAAACTTATCTTATCATAATTCATTTTATAATTCAACTTAATTTTATTTTGTTTATTTAATATATTGCTATACATAGCTACATTTAATTTAAATTAACCTAAAAAAATTTTTTCAACGTCTAATTAAATGTTGATTTATGAAAATATTTAGCTTTTTATGATGAATATTCTATTATATATATTAACATAAAAAAGTTATGAAATTATTAAATCTCATAACTTTTTCTAATTTACTATTTACTTACAGTATATTTTTAATCTTAAAATATATTATCACTTATATAATATTAATACATAATTATTTTATAACATCAACACCCATATAAGGTCTTAATTCTTCTGGAACCACTACAGAGCCATCTGCTTGTTGATAATTTTCTAATATAGCAGCTAAACATCTTCCTATAGCCAATCCAGAACCATTTAATGTATGAACATATTCTGCTTTTGATTTTTTATCCCTTTTAAATCTTATTCCCGCTCTTCTTGCTTGGAAATCTTCAAAGTTTGAACAAGAAGATATTTCTACATATCTATTATAACTTGGCATCCAAACTTCTAAATCATATTTAAAAGCAGCTGTAAATCCTAAGTCTCCTGTACATATTCTTACAACTCTATATGGAAGACCTAACATTTGTAACATAGTTTCAGCATCATGAGTTAATGATTCTAATTCCTTATAAGAATCCTCTGGTTTAACAAATTTAACTAATTCAACTTTATTGAATTGATGCTGTCTAACTAAACCTCTTGTGTCTCTTCCTGCTGAACCAGCTTCAGATCTAAAGCAAGGAGTATATGCACAATATTTTATTGGAAGTTCTGCAACATCTAATATCTCATTAGCATGTATATTTGTCACAGGTACTTCAGCTGTTGGTATTAAGAAATACTCTAGCCCTTCTATTTTAAACATATCTTCCTCAAATTTAGGAAGTTGGCCAGTGCCTATAAAACTATTTCTATTAGCCATAAATGGAGGTAAAACTTCTGTATATCCATGTTTAGCTGTATGAGTATTTAAGAAGAAATTCATTAAAGATCTTTCTAATCTAGCACCTAATCCTCTATATAAAGTAAATCTTGAACCAGTTATTTTTCCAGCTGTTTCAAAGTCTAATATCCCTAAACCAGTTCCTATATCCCAGTGAGCTTTATGTTCAAAATCAAATTTTGTAGGTTCTCCCCAAGTTCTTACTTGAACATTATCTTCATCTGTTTCACCTTGTGGCACATCTGGATGAGGTACATTTGGAATTCTCATCAATGCATATTCCATTTTTCCTTCAACTTCTTTTACTTTCTCATCAATACCTTTTATCTTGTCTGATAATTCTTTTAATCTTGCTTTTTCCTCTTCTACATCTTTTCCTTCTTTTATTAATTGTGGTATCTTTTTAGAGTTTACATTTAATTCATTTTTCATAACTTCAACTTCTTGAAGTATCTCTCTTCTTTTATTATCTAATTCCACTACAGCATCAAGGTCGAATTCTTTTTCGCCTCTTATTTCCATAGCTTTTTTAATATCATCTAAATTTTCTCTTATTCTTTTAATATCTAACATATTAATTCCTCCTAATAATTTTTATAATATAAATTAATAATTCCAATTTAAATTAAAACATTTTTAACTGCAAATTCTTAGTTTAAACAAATTTTGAAAATAAAAAAAGACCTCCGTTTACCCTATAAAAGGGACGAAAATCTTTTATCCGCGTTGCCACCCTAATTGATTATACCCATATGTACAATCCTCTCAGACCTGTAACGTAGGTAAACGTCTAGCTTTAACTAGAAGCTCTAGAGTAGATTCAAAAACCATTGTAATGAGTTCTCACCATCCACTCATTCTCTGAATACAACCTGTTTTTTACTATTTTCTTTCAATGCTTTTAACTAATTGTTTTATTTGATAATCATTATATTATATATATTAACATCTTTCAATACTATTATTCAATTTTTTTTAGAATTTTCTTTAATTTGTTATCTTGAATTTGATTTTTTTGTTTAATTAAAATATTATCTTTTATCTAAAGAATTTAAATTACTTGTGTTATTAAACAATAATGAAGCAGGAATAAATGGAACTTCTATTTTATTTTCATCAAATTTCTTTTTAACTTTTTCCATTATATCAAAGTATACATCCCAGTAATCATCAGTTTTAACCCAAGGCCTAGCAACTATTTGCATAGTATTATTACCTATAGAGTTTAACCCTATGATTGGCTTTGGATCATCTAGTATCCTTTTTTCATTTGTAAAAATTTCATTTAATATAGATTTAACCATATCTATATCGCTGTCATAAGAAATATTATACGAAAAATCTATTCTTCTTTTATTTTGATGTGTGTAATTAATTATATTATTACTTGTCAATTGAAAATTTGGTATTATTATAGTTTTATTATCTGGAGTTTTAAGAACAGTGCTAAATATTTGTATATCAGAAACTGTACCTTCCACACCTGACCCTTGAATATAATCACCTATATTGAATGGCTTAAAAAACAAAATAATCATGCCTGAACCTAGGTTTGATAATATTTCTTTAAATGCTAATCCTATACTAAATCCAGCTGCTCCTAAGACCGCTACAACTGATGTAGTTTGTATTCCTATAATACCTAAACTTATCAGTGATATGATGGATAGCATTGATATATATATACCATATACAATAAAATTATTTACACCTTTACTCATTCCATATTTAATTAGAAATTTAGAAACCATCTTTCTTACTATCTTAGCTATATAAATACCTATTATAAATATTGTTATTGCATATATAATATTTGGTATATTATCACTGAAATTATTAAGCATATTTTCTAAAGTTCTCTTCGTTATATTACTATTTGTTGAAGTAGTCTTAGCCAATGACAAAAAATTCATTTAACTCCTCCTTATGATAATATTCCACTGTCATCTAGTTTTTTTATTATATCTTCAATAGTTTTTTCTTTGAGTGCTTCAATTGTATGAATATGACTACATTCTGTTAAAACTGATAATTGTTTAAACTCATTTGTTTCAACTTTTATCATAAAATCATCTATATCCATTTTAGAATAAATATTAAGTTCCGCAGTTATTTGACCATATGTCGGATGATTTACAATAACATCTTTTACAATTCCACCCAAATCTACAATAATTCTTAGTTCTTCATAAATTTCTTGGGGATTTCTATGATTTTTACATTTTATTTGTCTGGAAAAATATGGTTGATTATATATTATATATCCTTGAGGTGTCGCTATTATTTCAAAACCTTTAGCTCTTATAAGCGCTATATCTTGTACTATTACTTGTCTGCTTACATTTAATAGCTCTGCTAGCACTCCACCTTTTACAGGATGCTTGGATTCCTTTAAAATATCTATTAATTTGTTTCTTCTTTCATTAGAATTCATATCATACCTTCTTTCTAAATCAAAACTTTTTGTCTATATTATATAATTCTATATTTTATCTTAGTATAAATCAATACAGAGTTTATATTCTGTTTAATTTTAGATTTTATAGCAAACAATAAAAAAAGACTACGTGGCTACGTCCTACTCTCCCAGGCAGTTTCCCACCAAGTACCATCAGCGCTAGAGAGCTTAACTTCTGTGTTCGGAATGGGAACAGGTGTATCCTCTCTGCTATTGTAACCACATAATCTCTA
>NZ_JACVWI010000015.1:0-5631 GCF_020658455.1 Clostridioides sp. ES-S-0005-03
TCCTGAGCCAGGATCAAACTCTCAAATAAAAGTTTATCAGGCTCAGATACTATTGTTATCTAAATATCTGGCTTTATGGTTTGTTTCTTGTTTTATAAATTAACCTACTGTTTAATTTTCAAAGTTCTTTATGTTTATGTCCTTTTCTTGAGGACAAGTATTACTATACCAACTTTTTCTTTTAGAGTCAACAACTTTTTTTACTTTTTTTATTTTTAAATTATCACTTTACCTCTCTATTATAATATTATCCACATTATAAACAACTGATTCATATTGTTTTAACTTATTACATTAAATATTATCCACATTATAAACATATTTATCCACATATTACATAATTTATTATTTTTTGAATAAAGATAAATCCATATGTATAATCACTTTTCATTAGTCCATTTATCTATATGATACAATATGTTTACAACTTGAAAACCTTGGTTGAAAATGCTTACTTTAATAGCAGCATTATTTCCTCTCAAAAGCATTAATAATGATATTAGTAGTGATAATAGTACATGAGCATATAATTTTATTAAAGTATTTATCAACCCCTTACTACTTTACTTTGTAAATTTATATATTAACTAAAAACTTTCATAATCAAATTAAATACTTTAGTTTCATAGCCGAGTATCAATTAAACAATTTGTAAAACTTTATTTTAAAAGAATATAAATCAAAACAAACTAATATATTATAAAACTAAAGCTATAAAAGCTACAATAGTCAGTCTAATATAAATACATTTTATATAATACATAATTAAAGAAAAACTTTTTACATAAAAATAGACGAAAGTAAATATGTTTTTACATTTACTTTCGTCTATTTATGTTCTATTCTGCTATAGATAAATCATCCTTCATATACTGCTCAATTAAAAATACTTTTTTATACTTTAAGCTCTTCTGAACATCAATTATTCTTTGATTTGATGAACCTCTAAATTTTAGACTTATATCTTTTTTTTCATCTACAAATCTTCCATCTACTAAAACATCAATCTGCTTTAATAGGTTCAAGTTTTTAAAATATGCACTATTTTTTTTATCTAGTAGTTGTTCAAATGTAAATCCGGTATAGGACCATACATCTAAGCCAGTCTTTTTGGCTTCTTTTGCTATTTCTTCTAATGGTTCTGGCTGTAAAAATGGCTCTCCACCTGATAGTGTAATACCTTTTTGTAATTTTAGTGACTTTATCTTATTTATAATTTCTTTTGTATCCATATAAAATCCACCACATAAATTATGTGTTTGAGGATTATGACATCCTTTACAATTATGAACACATCCTTGAGTCCATATTACCATTCTTAACCCTGGTCCATCAACTATACTGTCATGACTTATAGTAGATGACATTCTTATCTTCATAACTTATTCCTCCAAATAAAACTATCTATGTTTTACCCTATCTTTAACTTCCGCTTTTTTGGCATTATTAAATCTATCAACTGTACCAACTAAATATCCTGTTATTCGTCTTATTCTTTCAAATTTAATATCACTTTCGTCTTCATTTCTTCCACATACAGGACATATATTACTTGCTATTACTCCCGAGAAACCACATATAGGATCTCTATCTACAGGATGATTTATACTTCCGTATCCTATGCCCAAATCTTTCATTGCTTTTATGATAGTTTCAAAAGCTTCTAAGTTATCAGATGGATCTCCATCTAGTTCTACATATGTTATATGACCTGCATTAGTAAATTCATGATATGGAGCTTCTATCTCAATTTTGTCATATGCACTTATATTATAATAAACTGGAACATGGAATGAATTAGTATAATACTCTTTATCTGTAATACCTTTAATTTCTCCATATACTTTCTTATCTATTTTAGTAAATCTTCCTGAAAGACCTTCTGCTGGAGTACCCATTAAAGAGAAATTTAATTTATATTTGTCTGTAGCTTCATCCATTTTATGTCTCATATATGACACTATTTTTAGTCCTAATTCTTGAGCTTCCTTGCTTTCTCCATGATGTTTACCTGTAAGAGCAATAAGGCATTCTGCTAAACCTATAAACCCAATAGTCAATGTTCCTTGCTTTATTACTTCTTTTAATGTATCTTCTGGGCCCAAATCATCAGAATCTTTCCATACGCCTTGACCCATTAAAAACGGAAAGTTTTTCATTTTTTTATTTCCTTGAACTTCAAGACGCTCTAATAATTGTTCTATAATTAAGTCTATTTTCTCATCTAGTTCTTTAAAAAATTCATCTAAATTAGTTTTCTCATTTTTTATAATTCCATGCTTTATACCTAATCTTGGAAGATTGACAGTAGTAAAAGATATATTTCCTCTGCCACTAACTGTTTCTGGCCCACATACATTACTAAGTACTCTTGTTCTACAACCCATATATGTAGCTTCTGTATCTGGATCTCCTGCTTTATAATATTTAGCATTAAAAGGAGCATCTAAAAAGCTAAAGTTAGGAAATAATCTTTTAGCTGATACCCTGCATGATAACTTAAATAAATCATAATTAGGATCTTCTGGATTTAAATTTACACCTTCTTTAACTTTAAATATCAATATTGGGAAAATTGGGGTCTCTCCATTACCTAAACCTCTTTCTTGTGATAATAATAGATTCTTAGTTACCATTCTTCCTTCTTCTGAAATATCTGTTCCAAAATTTACACTTGAAAATGGTACTTGTGCACCTGCTCTAGAATGCATTGTATTTAAGTTATGTATAAATGCTTCCATAGATTGATATGTTTTTTTATCAGTTTCTTTATATGATTCTTCAAATGCAAAGTTTTGCATGTTCTTTATAAGTTCTTCATCAATATTAAACATTTCTTTTAGTTTTTCTTTTTCAGAGTTTAAATACAATTCATCTTTTTTAAGACCAACTTTTTTATTTGTTTCTTTCTCTGTTCTATATACTATGTCCTTTATTGCTTCATTATTTTCAATTCCTTTAAATAATTTTAATGCTTTAGCTAAGTTTCCTATGTAGAATTTTTTAAATGTCTTATACACACCTTCAGACAAACCATAATCGAAAAATGGTATGCTTTGACCTCCATGTTGATCATTTTGATTACTTTGTATCGCAATTGCGGCTAGAGCTCCATAACTCATTATATCTTGTGGTTCTCTTAAGAAACCATGACCAGTTGAAAAACCATCCTCAAATAGTTTTTTAACATCTATCTGGCAACAAGTTAATGTCCCCATATTTAAAAAGTCCATGTCATGTATATGTATATCTCCATTATCATGTGCGAAAGAATGTTCTGGCTTTAATATATGAGTCTTGCAAAATTCTTTGGATACAGTACTTCCATATTGTAACATTGTTCCCATAGCTGTATTACCATTGATATTTGCATTTTCTCTTTTTATATCAGCATCTTCTGCATCCTCAAAGGTAATTTCTTCTATTGCCTTCATTAATCGTGTTTTTGAATTTCTTATTCTACTTCTTTCAGTTCTATATACTATGTACTCTTCACTAGTTTTTGCATGACCTGTTTCTATAAGAACCTTAACTACAGAATTTTGTATGTCTTCAACACTTGGAACTGATTCAGAATATTTATGATTTATCAACTTTATTACTTCCTGAGTTAGTTGCTCAGATAACTTATAATCAGGTACAATACCTTCTCTTTCTGCAACATTTGTTGCTGCTAAAAATATAGCCCTTGTTATTCTATCTTCATTAAATGGAATCACTCTTCCATCTCTCTTTTTTACAAACTCAACCAATTAAAAAAACCCCCTATTACTATATATTGTATTTTATTAATCTACATACCACTATATGTAGTATATTAAGTCTAAAAAAATCCCCTTCAACTAAGTTAAAGGGATTATCTTAATAATTACTATATTAAGATTACCAAATTTGTACATAATAGTCAAACTAACGCAAATCATTGCAAATACTATGTAGATATTTTGAACATCAGCGTTTGTAACCACTTTGGAAGTCAAAACTTTTTTCTCTTTTTTTTACACTAATTTTAGGCAAAAAATACTCATTTTCATATGTATTAATGTATATATCTACAAATTTCCTTATGTACATTTTTCAAATTTGTCGTATAATATAAATAATAATTTAAAAGGGGGCATTTTATGTTATCAAAAAGACTAAACTTTATAACTCCATCCTATACAATAGGTATTAGTTCAAAAGTTAAAGAAATGGAAAGTGACGGAATTAAAGTAATCAACCTTAGTATAGGAGAACCTGATTTTAATGTACCTAATGTTGCAAAATCTTACGGAATTGACTCTTTAAATAAAGATTGTACTAAATATGATTTAGTTCCTGGATTGAAAATACTTAGAGAAGAAATCTGTAAAAAACTTATTGAAGAAAATAACTGTAAATATTCAATAGATGAAATAGTTATATCAAGTGGAGCTAAAAATTCTATAACAAACACTTTACTAGCGTTAACAGATGAGGGAGATGAAGTGTTATTGCCAAAACCATATTGGGTTAGTTACCCTGAAATGGTTAAATTAGTTAATGCTGTTCCAATTTTTATTGATACCAGAAAAGAAAATGGATTCAAATTAACAAAAGAAGAACTTGAAAAATCTATAACAAGCAAAACAAAGATTCTTGTAATAAATAATCCTTCAAATCCTACTGGTAGTGTCTATACAAGAGATGAGCTAATTGAAATCGTAAAAGTGTGTATACAGAACAAAATATATATTTTGGCAGATGAAATATATGAAAAAATATGTTACACTGGAAATTTCACATCAGTTGCTTCATTAAGCGAAGAAGCAAAAGATATAACTATAACTATAAATGGTTTTTCTAAATCAGCTGCTATGACTGGATTAAGATTAGGCTATACTGCTTCTAATAAAACCATAGCTAAAGTAATGAGTTCCATACAAGGACATCTTATATCACATCCAAGCTTAACATCACAATACATAGCATATGGAGCCTTAAAAGATTGTTCAACTGATATAGATGATATGGTGGAAACATATAAATCTAGAAGAGATTTAATCACATCTAAATTAGATTCTATCGAAAATGTAGATTACGTAAATCCATATGGTGCGTTTTATGCTTTTATAGACCTTTCTAAGATAGCTGAAAACTTTAAATATAAAGATAGTTTTTCTATAGAATTTTGTAATCAGTTTTTAGAAGAATACAATGTAGCAGTTGTTCCTGGCATAGCATTTGGTATGGATAAATATATTCGTATATCTTATGCTTGTAATGAGAATACTTTCTTGGCTGGATTAGATAAATTAAAAGAATTTGTATCTAAGATAATGGCATAATAATTTTAATCAAACAATTTTTAAATATAAGATATTAGATGATAAATTAATAGATTGTGTATCTATATAATATATTTAACATCGTAATTAAAAACTTAAATAAAATAAAAACCTATTGATTTTCATACCAATAGGTTTTTATTTTATTTGTTATATTAAGCTAGAATTTTATTTTAAATTTTAACTCAATATAACAAATAAAAAAATTACGTGGCTACGTCCTACTCTCCCAGGCAGTTTCCCACCAAGTACCATCAGCGCTAGAGAGCTTAACTTCTGTGTTCGGAATGGGAACAGGTGTATCCTCTCTGCTATTGTAACC
>NZ_JACVWI010000016.1:0-2844 GCF_020658455.1 Clostridioides sp. ES-S-0005-03
GATAAGCTGCGATAAGCTTCGGGGAGTTGCACGTAAACTTTGATCCGAAGATTTCCGAATGAGGAAACTCACTTAGAGTAATGTCTAAGTATCATTAAGTGAATACATAGCTTAATGAGGGGAACTCAGGGAACTGAAACATCTAAGTACCTGAAGGAAGAGAAAGAAATTCGATTCCGTAAGTAGCGGCGAGCGAACGCGGAATAGCCCAAACCAATAAAGTTTTCTTTATTGGGGTTGCGGACATATCTTAAACGAAGAGGTATCGTAATTGAAGAGGTTTGGAAAGACCCACCACAGAAGGTAATAGTCCTGTATGTCAAACGAGAAAACTTCAGATATGATCCAGAGTACCACGGGACACGTGAAACCCTGTGGGAAGCAGGAGGGACCACCCTCCAAGGCTAAATACTACCTAGTGACCGATAGCGTATAGTACCGTGAGGGAAAGGTGAAAAGAACCCCGGGAGGGGAGTGAAATAGAACCTGAAACCCTGCACTTACAAGCTGTGGAAGCACATTTCTTGTGTGACCGCGTACTTTTTGTAGAACGGGCCAACGAGTTACGTTAAGTAGCAAGGTTAAGCACTTAAGGTGTGGAGCCGTAGCGAAAGCGAGTTTTAACTGAGCGTTCAGTTACTTGACGTAGACCCGAAACCGGGCGACCTACCCATGAGCAGGATGAAGCGAAAGTAAAATTTCGTGGAGGTCCGAACCCACGAGCGTTGAAAAGCTCGGGGATGACTTGTGGGTAGCGGTGAAATTCCAATCGAGCCCGGAGATAGCTGGTTCTCCCCGAAATAGCTTTAGGGCTAGCCTCAAGGTGAGAGATACGGAGGTAGAGCACTGAATGTCCTAGGGGGTATTGCACCTACCGAAGACTATCAAACTCCGAATGCCGTCATCTTATACTTGGGAGTCAGACTGTGGGTGATAAGATTCATAGTCGAAAGGGCAACAGCCCAGATCGTCAGCTAAGGTCCCTAAATGTAAGTTAAGTGGTAAAGGATGTGGGATTGCACAGACAACCAGGATGTTGGCTTAGAAGCAGCCACTCATTCAAAGAGTGCGTAATAGCTCACTGGTCGAGTGATCCTGCGCCGAAGATTTCCGGGGCTAAAACTTACTACCGAAGCTACGGCATCAGTAATGATGGGTAGGGGAGCTTCCCATACGGGTTGAAGCATGACCGTAAGGACATGTGGACAGTATGGGAGTGAGAATGTTGGCATGAGTAGCGAGATGTGGGTGAGAATCCCACAGGCCGTAAACCCAAGGTTTCCAGGGGAAGGTTCGTCCGCCCTGGGTTAGTCGGGACCTAAGCTGAGGCCGAAAGGCGTAGGTGATGGACAACAGGTTGATATTCCTGTACTACCGATAACCGTTTGAGAGATGGGATGACACAGTAGGATAAGCTAAGCACACTGTTGGTTATGTGTGCCCAAGCATTGAGGCAGTCAGAGTAGGTAAATCCGCTTTGATAATGCTGGGATGTGATGGGGAGCGAAATTTAGTAGCGAAGTAGCTGATTTCACACTGTCAAGAAAAGTCTCTATCGAGGTTAAAGGTACCCGTACCGCAAACCGACACAGGTGGGTGAGGAGAGTATCCTAAGGCCCGCGAGAGAACTGTTGTTAAGGAACTCGGCAAAATGACCCCGTAACTTAGGGATAAGGGGTGCCACCATACGGTGGCCGCAGAGAATAGGCCCAAGCGACTGTTTACCAAAAACATAGGTTTCTGCTAAGTCGCAAGACGATGTATAGGAGCTGACGCCTGCCCGGTGCTGGAAGGTTAAGGGGATCTGTTAGAGTAATCGAAGCAGTGAACTTAAGCCCCAGTAAACGGCGGCCGTAACTATAACGGTCCTAAGGTAGCGAAATTCCTTGTCGGGTAAGTTCCGACCCGCACGAAAGGCGTAACGATTTGGGCACTGTCTCAACAACAGACTCGGTGAAATTGTAATTCCGGTGAAGATGCCGGATACCTGCGACAGGACGGAAAGACCCCATGGAGCTTTACTGTAGCTTGACATTGGGTCTTGGTACTACATGTACAGGATAGGTGGGAGGCTTTGAAACCAGGACGCCAGTTTTGGCGGAGCCATCCTTGGGATACCACCCTTGTAGTACTGGGACTCTAACCATAGGCCATGAATCTGGTCTTGGGACACTGTCAGGTGGGCAGTTTGACTGGGGCGGTCGCCTCCCAAAAGGTAACGGAGGCGCTCAAAGGTTCTCTCAGTACGGTCGGAAATCGTACGTAGAGTGTAAAGGCAAAAGAGAGCTTGATTGCAAGACATACAGGTCGAGCAAGGATGAAAATCGGACTTAGTGATCCGGTGGTTCTGCGTGGAAGGGCCATCGCTCAACGGATAAAAGCTACCCTGGGGATAACAGGCTTATCTCCCCCAAGAGTCCACATCGACGGGGAGGTTTGGCACCTCGATGTCGGCTCATCACATCCTGGGGCTGTAGTAGGTCCCAAGGGTTGGGCTGTTCGCCCATTAAAGTGGTACGCGAGCTGGGTTCAGAACGTCGTGAGACAGTTCGGTCCCTATCCGTCGCAGGCGTAGGAAATTTGAGGAGACCTGTCCTTAGTACGAGAGGACCGGGATGGACGTACCTCTGGTGTACCAGTTGTTCTGCCAAGGGCATGGCTGGGTAGCTATGTACGGAATGGATAAGCGCTGAAAGCATCTAAGCGCGAAGCCAACTTCAAGATAAGATTTCCCACCGCAAGGGTAAGACCCCAGAAAGACTATCTGGTTGATAGGTCGAAGGTGTAAGTGCAGCAATGTATTTAGCTTATCGATACTAATAGGTCGAGGACTTGACCAATATT
>NZ_JACVWI010000018.1:0-1012 GCF_020658455.1 Clostridioides sp. ES-S-0005-03
AGCCAGGATCAAACTCTCAAATAAAAGTTTATCAGGCTCAGATACTATTGTTATCTAAATATCTGGCTTTATGGTTTGTTTCTTGTTTTATAAATTAACCTACTGTTTAATTTTCAAAGTTCTTTATTGATATAGTTAGATGGTAGCGGTAATAGGAGTCGAACCTATGACCTTTCGGGTATGAACCGAACGCTCTAGCCAACTAAGCTATACCGCCGTATTTCTGGTGCCCAGAGGCGGAATCGAACCACCGACACGGGGATTTTCAGTCCCCTGCTCTACCGACTGAGCTATCTGGGCAAATGGTGGGCCTAGCTGGACTCGAACCAGCGACCTCACGCTTATCAGGCGTGCGCTCTAACCACCTGAGCTATAGGCCCTTACTTGGTCGAGGTGAAGGGACTCGAACCCCCGGCCCCATGGTCCCAAACCATGTGCGCTACCAAACTGCGCTACACCTCGAAATATTATTTACTATCTTATATTACTCTAAAACTCATTTTTTTTCAAGTCCTTTTTATTTGGCAGGGGTGGAGGGACTCGAACCCCCGGCGCACGGTTTTGGAGACCGACGCTCTACCAACTGAGCTACACCCCTATGAAGAATAATGGACCTTCAGGGACTCGAACCCCAGACCTACCGGTTATGAGCCGGGCGCTCTAACCAACTGAGCTAAAGGTCCTGGTTGGTCGAGGTGAAGGGACTCGAACCCCCGGCCCCATGGTCCCAAACCATGTGCGCTACCAAACTGCGCTACACCTCGTTTTTTAAATGGCGGAGAAGGAGGGATTCGAACCCTCGCACCGGTTACCCAGCCTAATCCCTTAGCAGGGGATCCTCTTGAGCCACTTGAGTACTTCTCCAAATTTAGTCCTATTATTTAGTTTGGCGGAGAGGGTGGGATTCGAACCCACGGCCCCTTTCGAAGTCACTGGTTTTCAAGACCAGCTCCTTAAACCACTCGGACACCTCTCCATTGGTGATCTATCCGCGACTCGAACGCGGGACACC
>NZ_JACVWI010000019.1:0-875 GCF_020658455.1 Clostridioides sp. ES-S-0005-03
TCATCAGCAAATACAATAACAATAACCGTATCAGGAACAGCAGTCCCAGCTGTACAAAATGATTTAGATAATGTAAGTGTATTAGTTAAGGCAGGAGCAGTATCTGAAACAACTGCTACAGATTCAGCAAAAAATACAACATTTGAAGTTAAAAAATATGTGGCACCAGCAGTAGGTGAATTAACTTTTGATGCAACAGATAAACAAATAAAAATGACATCAGGTGATGAAACAGTAGATCCATCAGATAACACATATGTACTAACACTAACAAAAGGAACAGTAAAAGATGGAGATGTGAAAGCTAATGTTGAAGTAACAGGATTACCATCAGGCTTAGATTATACAGCAGTGGGAGATTCATCAGCAAATACAATAACAATAACAGTATCAGGAACAGCAGTCCCAGCTGTACAAAATGATTTAAATAATGTAAGTGTATTAGTTAAGGCAGGAGCAGTATCTGAAACAACTGCTACAGATTCAGCAAAAAATACAACATTTGAAGTTAAAAAATATGTGGCACCAGCAGTAGGTGAATTAACTTTTGATGCAACAGATAAACAAATAAAAATGACATCAGGTGATGAAACAGTAGATCCATCAGATAACACATATGTACTAACACTAACAAAAGGAACAGTAAAAGATGGAGATGTGAAAGCTAATGTTGAAGTAACAGGATTACCATCAGGCTTAGATTATACAGCAGTGGGAGATTCATCAGCAAATACAATAACAATAACAGTATCAGGAACAGCAGTCCCAGCTGTACAAAATGATTTAAATAATGTAAGTGTATTAGTTAAGGCAGGAGCAGTATCTGAAACAACTGCTACAGATTCAGCAAAAAATACAACATTTGAAGTTAAAAA
>NZ_JACVWI010000020.1:0-723 GCF_020658455.1 Clostridioides sp. ES-S-0005-03
CGTGAAAGGGCGGTGTCTTAACCTCTTGACCAACGAGCCATTTTAATGGTTGCGGAGGCAGGACTCGAACCTACGACCTTCGGGTTATGAGCCCGACGAGCTGCCAACTGCTCCACTCCGCGATATTGTTTTATAAGTGCCGAAGACCGGAATCGAACCGGTACGAGAGGTAAGTCCCGCAGGATTTTAAGTCCTGTGCGTCTGCCAGTTCCGCCACTTCGGCTTTTTTTGGCTCCAAGGGTGGGGCTCGAACCCACAGCCTACCGGTTAACAGCCGGTTGCTCCACCGTTGAGCTACCTTGGAATATTCACGTGGCTATGTCCTACTCTCCCAGGCAGTTTCCCACCAAGTACCATCAGCGCTAAAGAGCTTAACTTCTGTGTTCGGAATGGGAACAGGTGTATCCTCTTTGCTATTATAACCACATATTGCCTATTTATAAGACAAGTATTATATTAACATCTTTATTTTTAAATGTCAATACTTTTAAAGTACTAAATAATAATAGTTTTTTATTAAATATCTTCTATTAATTGAAGTTAGTACTTTACATAGAGTTAACACTCTAAAAACTACATATATATTTTAATCAATAAACATCAAATAATATTGGTCAAGTCCTCGACCTATTAGTATCGATAAGCTAAATACATTGCTGCACTTACACCTTCGACCTATCAACCAGATAGTCTTTCTGGGGTCTTACCCTTGCGGTGGGAAAT
>NZ_JACVWI010000021.1:0-702 GCF_020658455.1 Clostridioides sp. ES-S-0005-03
GAGCCAGGATCAAACTCTCAAATAAAAGTTTATCAGGCTCAGATACTATTGTTATCTAAATATCTGGCTTTATGGTTTGTTTCTTGTTTTATAAATTAACCTACTGTTTAATTTTCAAAGTTCTTTAAATTATTGTGGTGGGCCATCAGGGACTCGAACCCCAGACCTACCGGTTATGAGCCGGGCGCTCTAACCAACTGAGCTAATGGCCCACAATAATTTGGTGCCGAAGACCGGAATCGAACCGGTACGAGAGGTAAGTCCCGCAGGATTTTAAGTCCTGTGCGTCTGCCAGTTCCGCCACTTCGGCACATCACCTGGCTATGTCCTACTCTCCCAGGCAGTTTCCCACCAAGTACCATCAGCGCTAGAGAGCTTAACTTCTGTGTTCGGAATGGGAACAGGTGTATCCTCTCTGCTATTATAACCAGATTATTGTCTAAATTTTCATTTATCTTTTTTCTAAGACAAGTATTATAATAACATATTTGTCTTATTATGTCAATACTTTTTTCATTCGATTTTAAGCTTATAAAATTCTTAAAAATCTCTAATTATTGACAAATTTAAATACATAGAGTTAGCACTCTAAAAACTACATATATATTTTAATCAATGAACATCAAATAAATATTGGTCAAGTCCTCGACCTATTAGTATCGATAAGCTAAATACATTGCTGCACTTACACCTTCGACCTAT
>NZ_JACVWI010000022.1:0-680 GCF_020658455.1 Clostridioides sp. ES-S-0005-03
TTTTGTACTAAGCATTCATAGGCTCTAAGGGCTGTTCCATCCCCACTAATCTTAATCCTTCTTTTAGTATATTTATACTTGCATTTATATCCCTGTCATGTTGTGTATTACAGTCTGGGCAAATCCACTTTCTGAGTGATAAGTTTTTTACATCTTTATTCCTATGACCACATACACTACATAACTGACTGGATGGATATGTATTTCCTATTATAGAAATTAATCTTCCATACCAAATAGCTTTATACTCAAGCAACTTCCTAAATTCATACCAACTAACTTCACTTATTGCACTTGCTAATTTATGATTCTTAATCATATTACTTACTTTTAAATCTTCTAAACAAATTATTTGATTTTCTCTAATTAGCTTAGTTGATATTTGATGTAAGTAATCTTTTCTTTGATTAGCTATTCTTTCATGTATCTTAGCTACTTTATTTTTTTGTTTATTCCAATTATTACTGAACTTCTTCATTTTTGATAATCTTCTTTGTTCCAACTTCAATCTATAGTTGGCTTTTCTTAACCATTTAGGATTATCAAATACGTTTCCATTAGAACATATTGCAAAATCTTTTAAGCCTAAATCTATGCCAATATACTTATTAGATTCTTCTAATTGTTTTATGTCAACTTCACAACATATACTAACAAAATATTTACTTGTAGGTGTTTTT
>NZ_JACVWI010000023.1:0-653 GCF_020658455.1 Clostridioides sp. ES-S-0005-03
TCCAGCGTGACAGGCTGGCATTCTAACCAACTGAACTACCAGGCCGCAAATGGTGGGACCAGCAGGGCTCGAACCTGCGACCCCCTGCTTGTAAGGCAGGTGCTCTCCCAGCTGAGCTATGATCCCACAAATGGTGACTCGTAGGGGAATTGAACCCCTGTTACCGCCGTGAAAGGGCGGTGTCTTAACCTCTTGACCAACGAGCCATTTATTGGCTCCAAGGGTGGGGCTCGAACCCACAGCCTACCGGTTAACAGCCGGTTGCTCCACCGTTGAGCTACCTTGGAACATCTAACGTGGCTATGTCCTACTCTCCCAGGCAGTTTCCCACCAAGTACCATCAGCGCTAGAGAACTTAACTTCTGTGTTCGGAATGGGAACAGGTGTATCTTCTCTGCTATTATAACCACATTTCTTTTTTGTTGCTAGGACAAGTATAATATTAACATTTTTTGTTATTTTTGTCAATACTTTTTTCATACTTTTTTTCAGAGTTAACACTCTAAAAACTACATATATATTTTAGTCAATGAACATCAAATAATATTGGTCAAGTCCTCGACCTATTAGTATCGATAAGCTAAATACATTGCTGCACTTACACCTTCGACCTATCAACCAGATAGTCTTTCTGGGGTCTTACCCTTGCGGTG
>NZ_JACVWI010000024.1:0-545 GCF_020658455.1 Clostridioides sp. ES-S-0005-03
GAGTTCCCCTCATTAAGCTATGTATTCACTTAATGATACTTAGACATTACTCTAAGTGAGTTTCCTCATTCGGAAATCTTCGGATCAAAGTTTACGTGCAACTCCCCGAAGCTTATCGCAGCTTATCGCGTCCTTCATCGGCTCCTAGTGCCAAGGCATCCGCCCTGCACCCTTAATAACTTGACCAGTTAAAAAGGTTTGATAGATTAGAAGCTATCAACTTCGATAATTTTTAAAAGTTATCAGCTTTATATATTACAAATTAGATGTCATATCACTAAATATATATATGCAGTTTTCAAAGTGCTAACGCACAGCGCCAACAGATAAATCCTGTTGCTTAAAGTGCTAACGCACGTCGCCAACGAATAAATTCCGTTGCTCAAAGTGCTAATTGAGTATTCGTAAAAACGAACCCTCAAAATTAAACAGTAGGCAATTCTCCTTAGAAAGGAGGTGATCCAGCCGCACCTTCCGATACGGCTACCTTGTTACGACTTCACCCCAGTTATTGATTCCACCTTCGACGACTTCTTCCAAAAGGT
>NZ_JACVWI010000025.1:0-542 GCF_020658455.1 Clostridioides sp. ES-S-0005-03
CGGTGGTTCGAATCCACCATCCTCCACCAAAAAAATGCGCGGATGTGGCGGAATTGGCAGACGCACTAGACTTAGGATCTAGCGCCATTGGCGTGGGGGTTCGACTCCCTTCATCCGCACCATTTTTTATTTAATTTATACATATTTATTGTGGGTGCATAGCTCAGCTGGATAGAGCAACGCCCTTCTAAGGCGTGTGTCCGGGGTTCGAATCCCTGTGCGCTCACCACATATATTGGGGATTAGCCAAGTCGGTAAGGCACATGACTTTGACTCATGTATGCGTAGGTTCAAGTCCTGCATCCCCAGCCATTAAATATTAAAGTTAAGGTTCATTAGCTCAGCTGGCAGAGCACCTGACTCTTAATCAGGGTGTCCCGAGTTCGATCCTCGGATGAATCATTGGAAGTAGAATATGGAGAGGTGTCCGAGTGGTTTAAGGAGCTGGTCTTGAAAACCAGTGACTTCGAAAGGGGCCGTGGGTTCGAATCCCACCCTCTCCGCCAAATGCCCAGATAGCTCAGTCGGTAGAGCAGGGGACT
>NZ_JACVWI010000026.1:0-440 GCF_020658455.1 Clostridioides sp. ES-S-0005-03
ATTAAAAGTCAGGTGCTCTACCGACTGAGCTAATAGACCATATTAGTTGGGGTGGATAATGAGAGTCGAACTCACGACCTCCAGAGCCACAATCTGGCGCTCTAACCAACTGAGCTATACCCACCATTATATTGGTCGAGGTGAAGGGACTCGAACCCCCGGCCCCATGGTCCCAAACCATGTGCGCTACCAAACTGCGCTACACCTCGAAATTTTATTAATTTAATGTGGTGGGCCATCAGGGACTCGAACCCCAGACCTACCGGTTATGAGCCGGGCGCTCTAACCAACTGAGCTAATGGCCCACATTAAATTTTAGTAGCGGTAATAGGAGTCGAACCTATGACCTTTCGGGTATGAACCGAACGCTCTAGCCAACTAAGCTATACCGCCATATTCTTGGTGCCCAGAGGCGGAATCGAACCACCGACACGGGGATT
>NZ_JACVWI010000027.1:0-397 GCF_020658455.1 Clostridioides sp. ES-S-0005-03
TGAAGTCGTAACAAGGTAGCCGTATCGGAAGGTGCGGCTGGATCACCTCCTTTCTAAGGAGAATTGCCTACTGTTTAATTTTGAGGGTTCGTTTTTACGAATACTCAATTAGCACTTTGAGCAACAGTATAAACTGAACGCATGTGAAGTTTGTTTGTTGGCGCTGTGCGTTAGCACTTTAAGCAACGGAATTTATTCGTTGGCGACGTGCCTTAGCACTTTAAGCAACAGGATTTATCTGTTGGCGCTGTGCGTTAGCACTTTGAAAATTGCATATATATATTTAGTGATATGACATCTAATTTGTAATATATAAAGCTGATAACTTTTAAAAATTATCGAAGTTGATAGCTTCTAATCTATCAAACCTTTTTAACTGGTCAAGTTATTAAGGGTG
>NZ_JACVWI010000028.1:0-362 GCF_020658455.1 Clostridioides sp. ES-S-0005-03
GAGTTCGACTCTCCTCATCTCCACCATTAAGAGTATATTACTTAAATCTTCGATTTATCTAGTAGCCTCTTACATGCACTTTTAGCTTATCTTTAGACAAGCTATGTGCGTTAGCACTTTAAGCAACAGAATAAACTGAACACATGTGAAGTTTGTTTGTTGGCGACGTGCGCTAGCACTTTAAGCAACGAGATTTATTCGTTGGCGCTGTGCGTTAGCACTTTGAAAACTGCATATATATATTTAGTGATATGACATCTAATTTGTAATATATAAAGCTGATAACTTTAAAAAATTATCGAAGTTGATAGCTTCTAATCTATCAAACCTTTTTAACTGGTCAAGTTATTAAGGGTGCAGGG
>NZ_JACVWI010000029.1:0-347 GCF_020658455.1 Clostridioides sp. ES-S-0005-03
AGTCAAAGTCATGTGCCTTACCGACTTGGCTAATCCCCAATATATATGTGGTGAGCGCACAGGGATTCGAACCCCGGACACACGCCTTAGAAGGGCGTTGCTCTATCCAGCTGAGCTATGCACCCACGCTTTTTGGAGCGGGTGAAGGGGATCGAACCCTCACAGCTGGCTTGGAAGGCCAGAACTCTACCATTGAGCTACACCCGCATATTTAATTTAATTGGTGGAGGATGGTGGATTCGAACCACCGAAGTCGATGACAACAGATTTACAGTCTGCCCCCTTTGGCCGCTCGGGAAATCCTCCGTATTAATTTTACATGGAGCTGGTGATAGGAATCGAACCTA
>NZ_JACVWI010000030.1:0-343 GCF_020658455.1 Clostridioides sp. ES-S-0005-03
AGCCTCTTACATGCACTTTTAGCTTATCTTTAGACAAGCTATGTGCGTTAGCACTTTAAGCAACAGAATAAACTGAACACATGTGAAGTTTGTTTGTTGGCGACGTGCGCTAGCACTTTAAGCAACGAGATTTATTCGTTGGCGCTGTGCGTTAGCACTTTGAAAACTGCATATATATATTTAGTGATATGACATCTAATTTGTAATATATAAAGTTGATAACTTTTAAAAATTATCGAAGTTGATAGCTTCTAATCTATCAAACCTTTTTAACTGGTCAAGTTATTAAGGGTGCAGGGCGGATGCCTTGGCACTAGGAGCCGATGAAGGACGCGATAAGCTG
>NZ_JACVWI010000031.1:0-330 GCF_020658455.1 Clostridioides sp. ES-S-0005-03
CTGGAGGTCGTGAGTTCGACTCTCATTATCCACCCCAACTAATATGGTCTATTAGCTCAGTCGGTAGAGCACCTGACTTTTAATCAGGGTGTCCCGCGTTCGAGTCGCGGATAGATCACCAAAAAGGCGGCGACATAGCCAAGTGGTAAGGCAGTGGACTGCAACTCCTTGATCCCCAGTTCGAATCTGGGTGTCGCCTCCAAAATATTCCAAGGTAGCTCAACGGTGGAGCAACCGGCTGTTAACCGGTAGGCTGTGGGTTCGAGCCCCACCCTTGGAGCCAAAAAAGCCGAAGTGGCGGAACTGGCAGACGCACAGGACTTAAAATCC
>NZ_JACVWI010000032.1:0-317 GCF_020658455.1 Clostridioides sp. ES-S-0005-03
CCAGGCAGTTTCCCACCAAGTACCATCAGCGCTAGAGAGCTTAACTTCTGTGTTCGGAATGGGAACAGGTGTATCCTCTCTGCTATTGTAACCACATAATCTCTATGCTTAATATTACTATTAAGTTATTGAAACTAGTAAAACTAGATTCTTTAGAGTTAACACTCTAAAAACTACATATATATTTTAATCAATGAACATCAAATAATATTGGTCAAGTCCTCGACCTATTAGTATCGATAAGCTAAATACATTGCTGCACTTACACCTTCGACCTATCAACCAGATAGTCTTTCTGGGGTCTTACCCTTGCGGTG
>NZ_JACVWI010000033.1:0-288 GCF_020658455.1 Clostridioides sp. ES-S-0005-03
CCAGGCAGTTTCCCACCAAGTACCATCAGCGCTAGAGAGCTTAACTTCTGTGTTCGGAATGGGAACAGGTGTATCCTCTCTGCTATTGTAACCACATAATCTTTATGCTTAATATTACTATTAAGTTCTTGAAACTAGTAAACTAGATTCTTTAGAGTTAACACTCTAAAAACTACATATATATTTTAATCAATGAACATCAAATAAATATTGGTCAAGTCCTCGACCTATTAGTATCGATAAGCTAAATACATTGCTGCACTTACACCTTCGACCTATCAACCAGAT
>NZ_JACVWI010000034.1:0-280 GCF_020658455.1 Clostridioides sp. ES-S-0005-03
TAGCCGTATCGGAAGGTGCGGCTGGATCACCTCCTTTCTAAGGAGAATTGCCTACTGTTTAATTTTGAGGGTTCGTTTTTACGAATACTCAATTAGCACTTTGAGCAACGGAATTTATTCGTTGGCGCTGTGCGTTAGCACTTTGAAAACTGCATATATATTTAGTGATATGACATCTAATTTGTAATATATAAAGCTGATAACTTTAAAAAATTATCGAAGTTGATAGCTTCTAATCTATCAAACCTTTTTAACTGGTCAAGTTATTAAGGGTGCAGGG
>NZ_JACVWI010000035.1:0-273 GCF_020658455.1 Clostridioides sp. ES-S-0005-03
TACAAATTAGATGTCATATCACTAAATATATATATGCAGTTTTCAAAGTGCTAACGCACAGCGCCAACAGATAAATCCTGTTGCTTAAAGTGCTAAGGCACGTCGCCAACGAATAAATTCCGTTGCTTAAAGTGCTAACACACAAGGCCAACAAACAAACTTCACATGCGTTCAGTTTATACTGTTGCTCAAAGTGCTAATTGAGTATTCGTAAAAACGAACCCTCAAAATTAAACAGTAGGCAATTCTCCTTAGAAAGGAGGTGATCCAGCC
>NZ_JACVWI010000036.1:0-266 GCF_020658455.1 Clostridioides sp. ES-S-0005-03
GTAAGTGCAGCAATGTATTTAGCTTATCGATACTAATAGGTCGAGGACTTGACCAATATTTATTTGATGTTCATTGATTAAAATATATATGTAGTTTTTAGAGTGCTAACTCTAAAGAATCTAGTTTACTAGCTTCAAAAACTTAATAGTAATATTAAGCATAAAGATTATGTGGTTACAATAGCAGAGAGGATACACCTGTTCCCATTCCGAACACAGAAGTTAAGCTCTCTAGCGCTGATGGTACTTGGTGGGAAACTGCCTGG
>NZ_JACVWI010000037.1:0-265 GCF_020658455.1 Clostridioides sp. ES-S-0005-03
AAGTGCAGCAATGTATTTAGCTTATCGATACTAATAGGTCGAGGACTTGACCAATATTTATTTGATGTTCATTGATTAAAATATATATGTAGTTTTTAGAGTGCTAACTCTAAAGAATCTAGTTTTATTAGTTTCAAAAACTTAATAGTAATATTAAGCATAGAGATTATGTGGTTACAATAGCAGAGAGGATACACCTGTTCCCATTCCGAACACAGAAGTTAAGCTCTCTAGCGCTGATGGTACTTGGTGGGAAACTGCCTGG
>NZ_JACVWI010000038.1:0-264 GCF_020658455.1 Clostridioides sp. ES-S-0005-03
CTTTTACTGTTCCTTTTGTTAGTGTTAGTACATATGTGTTATCTGATGGATCTACTGTTTCATCACCTGATGTCATTTTTATTTGTTTATCTGTTGCATCAAAAGTTAATTCACCTACTGCTGGTGCTGCTACATACTTTTTAACTTCAAATGTTGTATTTTTTGCTGAATCTGTAGCAGTTGTTTCAGATACTGCTCCTGCCTTAACTAATACACTTACATTATTTAAATCATTTTGTACAGCTGGGACTGCTGTTCCTGATA
>NZ_JACVWI010000039.1:0-261 GCF_020658455.1 Clostridioides sp. ES-S-0005-03
ATGAAACAGTAGATCCATCAGATAACACATATGTACTAACACTAACAAAAGGAACAGTAAAAGATGGAGATGTAAAAGCTAATGTTGAAGTAACAGGATTACCATCAGGCTTAGATTATACAGCAGTGGGAGACTCATCAGCAAATACAATAACAATAACAGTATCAGGAACAGCAGTCCCAGCTGTACAAAATGATTTAGATAATGTAAGTGTATTAGTTAAGGCAGGAGCAGTATCTGAAACAACTGCTACAGATTCAG
>NZ_JACVWI010000040.1:0-255 GCF_020658455.1 Clostridioides sp. ES-S-0005-03
CTGTAGCAGTTGTTTCAGATACTGCTCCTGCCTTAACTAATACACTTACATTATTTAAATCATTTTGTACAGCTGGGACTGCTGTTCCTGATACTGTTATTGTTATTGTATTTGCTGATGAATCTCCCACTGCTGTATAATCTAAGCCTGATGGTAATCCTGTTACTTCAACATTAGCTTTCACATCTCCATCTTTTACTGTTCCTTTTGTTAGTGTTAGTACATATGTGTTATCTGATGGATCTACTGTTTCAT
>NZ_JACVWI010000041.1:0-255 GCF_020658455.1 Clostridioides sp. ES-S-0005-03
ATAATTTTTAAAAGCTATCAACTTTATATATTACAAATTAGATGTCATATCACTAAATATATATATGCAGTTTTCAAAGTGCTAACGCACATCGCCAACGTATAAATCCCGTTGCTTAAAGTGCTAGTGCACGTCGCCAACAAACAAACTTCACATGTGTTCAGTTTATTCTGTTGCTTAAAGTGCTAACGCACATAGCTTGTCTAAAGATAAGCTAAAAGTGCATGTAAGAGGCTACTAGATAAATCAAAGATT
>NZ_JACVWI010000042.1:0-255 GCF_020658455.1 Clostridioides sp. ES-S-0005-03
TCACTGGTTTTCAAGACCAGCTCCTTAAACCACTCGGACACCTCTCCATTGGTGATCTATCCGCGACTCGAACGCGGGACACCCTGATTAAAAGTCAGGTGCTCTACCGACTGAGCTAATAGACCATGTTTTTATTTGGCTGGGGATGCAGGACTCGAACCTACGCATACATGAGTCAAAGTCATGTGCCTTACCGACTTGGCTAATCCCCAATATATATGTGGTGAGCGCACAGGGATTCGAACCCCGGACACA